>CAWEET010000021.1:0-568862 GCA_963808165.1 uncultured Gammaproteobacteria bacterium
TTGCATCACCAACACGGTGGCGCAGACTTTCACCGCCAATGTTCTGCTGGCCGCCGGTGCAACCCCTTCGATGACGACCAACCCGGCGGAAATCGAAACCTTCGTCGGGTTTGCCGATGCGGTCCTTGTCAATCTGGGCACTTTGGACAATAAGCGCATAAGCGCCAGCGGGCGGGCCGTCGCCGCCTGCCGCCGCCGTGGCAAGCCGTGGGCACTGGATTCCAACTCGGTCGGCGTGGGCCATTCGACGGTCGGTCGCTCTGGATCTGCTGGCGTCCGGTTTCCAGCTTTGTGCGGGCCAACGCCGCCGAGCGTGCGGTGCTGGGCGAGGCTCTGATGGCCCACACGAAGGTGCTGGCCATCACGGGCGAGATCGACCGGCTGGAAAGCGACGGTCGCACGGTGTCGCTGCAAAACAGCTGGCCCAGATGGACCGCATCACCGCCATGGGCTGCGCGCTGACCGCGCTCGCCATTGCGTTTTGCGCGGTAGAAGACGATGCGCTCCTCGCCACGGTCACCGCGTTGGCCCTGTTCGGAGTGGCTGGCGAACGGGCGGCGCAGGAGGCCAACGGGCCGGGCACATTCGTTCCCCTTTTTCTGGACGCGCTGGCCAACGTGATCGCCGACGACCTGGCCCATACTGCAAGGATCATCCCATGAGCACACGCCCCGCGATCGATATTCGCTGTACGGCATCATCGACCCCGCCCGCTGCCGCAACCGCCCGCTCGACGCGATGGTGCGGATGCGGTGGCCGGCGGCGTGACGCTGCTGCAATATCGCGACAAGACGTCCGACACCGCAACACTGGTCGCCAATGCCCGGGATCCGGTCGGCCATCGCGGACAGCGGCGTGCCTTTGCTGATCAATGATCGCATAGACGTTGCCATGGCGGCCGGGGCGCACGGGGTGCATATCGGGCAAAGCGACATGGCCGTCGAAGACGCGCGGGCGCTGTGGGCGAACGGGCGATCATCGGCCTCACCGTCAAGACCGCCCAACAGGCGCAGCAAGTGCCGGTTGATCTCATCGACTACGCCTGCATCGGCGGCGTCTACGACACCCTGTCCAAGGACAACCCCACGGCCATCGGCCTCGACGGTTGGCAGGCCGCCGCCGCGCCCCTGCGCGCCCGTGCGCCCGCCTTCCCGTGGGTGCTATCGCGGGCATCGATGCCGCAAACGCTGCAAGTGCATCGCCACCGGAGCCGATGGTGTGGCCATCATTTCGGGTATCTTCATGCAGGACGATGTACGCTCGGCCACCCAGACCTTGTCCAACATCATCCAGGCGGCACGCGCATTGACCGCCATCGCTCTCACTATCGCGGATCGGATTCAGGCGGCGGTGCCGGCATCCAGGCCGACCTCAAGACCATGTCGGCGCTTGGCGTCTATGGTGCGACCGTGATCACCGCGATCACCGCGCAGAACACCCTGGGCGTGACGGCAGTGCACGACATCCCCACCGATATCGTCGCCGCGCAGTTCGATGCGGTCTGCAATGATCTGGCGGTGGATGCCATCAAGATCGGCATGCTCTCCAGCGTCGCCTTGGTGGACACCGTCGCCAGCAAGCTTGCTGAAAGGCCCGCCATCCCGGTCATCCTTGATCCCGTCATGGTGGCGGAAAGCGGGACCCCTGCTGGCGGAGGAGGCGGTGGCGGCCATCCGTACACATCTTCCCGCTGGCCGCCCTCATCACGCCCAATCTCCATAAGTTGGCAAAACTGCTGGGGGAGGGCATGGCAACCACCCGCGATGCCATGACCGCGCAGGCCCACGCGCTGCGCTCCTGCGGTGCCCGGCGGTCCTCCTAAAGGGCGGGCATTCGCAGGGTCGCGACGCGGCTGATCTGTTCATCGACGACGCGGGCGAGGCGCATTGGTTTTCGGCCCCCTTCATCGACACCAGGAACACCCACGGCACCGGTTGCTCGCTGTCCAGCGCCATCGCCTCCGGCCTCGCCAGGGGTCATGATCTTTCCGCATCCATAGAGCGGGCAAAGGCATGGCTGACCAAGGCCATTGCTGCTGCCGACACGCTCGATATCGGCGCGGGCGCAGGCCCGGTGCACCATTTTCACACCCTTTGGGAACCATCTTCATGAGCGCCAATCCAACCTCCCGCCGCGGTGCCATCAAGGCGCTCGCCAGCGCCACGCTGGCCGCTCCCGCAGTCGCGCTGGCAACACCGGCCCTGTCGCAAAGCCGGGTCGAGTGGCGCATGGTCACGTCCTGGCCCAGGAACCTGCCAGGCCCCGGCGTCTCCGCCCGCCGCATCGCCGAACGGGTGGACGCCCTTTCCGGCGGTCGCTGGTCATCAAGCTCTATGCTGCGGGTGAAATCGTGCCCGCGCTGGAGGTGTTTCAGGCGGTCTCCGGCGGCATCGCCCAGATAGGTCATACCGCCTCGCTTTTCTGGGGTGGCAAACTGCCCGCCGCGCCGCTGTTCACAGCAGGCCCCTTCGGCCTCACGCCGCTGGAACACATCACCTGGATCAATCACGGCGGCGGGCAGCAGGTATGGGATGCGCTCTACGCCCCCTTCGGCCTCAAGCCGCTGATGGGCGGCAATACCGGCTTCCAGATGGGCGGGTGGTACAAGCAGGAAGTGACCGGTCTCGACAGCCTGCGCGGCCTGAAAATCCGCATGCCGGGCATCGGCGGTGCGGTGTTGCGCAAGTTGGGTGCCGCGCCTGTGACGCTGGCCCCGGGCGAAATCCTCTCCGCCCTGCAAACCGGCGCGATAGACGCAACGGAGTTTCTCGGTCCTTCGAGCGATTTCGCGATGGGCTTCTACAAGGCTGCGAAATCTACTATTCCCCGGGCTTCCATGAGCCCAACGGCTCCGGCGAGGTGCTGCTCTCGACGTCGGCGTTTGATGCGTTGCCCGCCGACCTGCAAGCCATCGTCGAAGCCGCCTGCGCGGAAGAAAACATCCGCTCGCTCGGTGAAAGCGAATGGGAAAACGCCGAACGGCTGAAGACCCTTGTGGCGCAGAAGGGTGTGCTGCTGCGGGACTACCCGCAAGACATCCTGGACGCCGCCAAGTTGGCTTCCATCGACGTGTTGAGCGAATTGGCAGACACTGACGCGGCGAGCCGGACGGTCGTTGAAAGCTTCCGCAACGCCAGACCCATCAACAGGACTGGTCACGCACGTCAATCGAGAAATTCCTCCGCGCCCGGGGCTGATGGCTTCAAGGCGCGACCGCAGGCAGCCTCGAAGGTCGAGGGGACTATGGTCACCCCGCCCAGACACATGGCAACCCGCGCCGAACCCTCAGTCCAGTTCCACCTTCACCGGCGCGGGCATCGGGTGCACGTCGTCATCGAGTTCTGTCAGGTCAGGCGATGAGCGTGGGTCGAGAACGTAGCTTTCTTGCGTCGTCGTGCGCGTCAGCCCGATCGTCTGGAAGTCGGTGCGGTCGTCCTGCGCCACCTGCGAGCGGCGGAACGTCCGATAGAACGCATAGGCAGCCAGCACGCCATGGGCGATGGTGGTGGCGGTGAACACCCCGGACGGGCCGTTGAGGTCCATCAGGAACGCCGTGAAAAGCGGCCCGATCATGGTTCCCACACCGTAGAGCATCAAGAGGCCACTGGAGGTTTTCACGAAATCTGCGGGCTTCGCGAAGTCGTTGGCGTGGGCAACTGAGATGGAATAGAGCGAGAAGATCACCCCGCCATAGGCCAGAACCGCAGCGTAGAACACCAGGTTGTAGCTCTCGGTCTGGGACAGGATCGACATCATCGTCCCGAAGGCGATGCCCATCGCGCCGCCCAGCACCATCACGTAACGCCGGTCGATCTTGTCGGACAGGCGGCCGAGCGGGAACTGGAATATCACGCTGCCCAGCATGGCCACGGCCAGCAAGGTTGCGATGCCGGAACTCGAAAGGCCCACCTGTTGTCCGAACACCGGGCCGAAATTGACCCAGGCCGAGGAGATGATGCCGGAGCAGAACGCCCCCACCGCCCCGGCGGGGGAGTTACGGAACAATTCGCGAATGTCGAGATTGACGGTGGCCAGCGGTGCGGGGGATTGCGCAACCGATATGGACGTCGGCACCACGGCCGCTGCGTACAGGATCGCTCCCAGCATGAAGAGGGTCTGCGTCTCGATGGCCGCCACCACCAGCAGGTATTGCCCGCCCGCCATCGCCACCATCGTGGTGATCGCGTAAATCGAAAACACGCTGCCGCGCATCTCGTTGCTCACGCGTTCGTTCAACCAGCTTTCCGCCACCATGTAGCAACCGGCAAAGCAGAAACCCGAAAGGGCGCGCAGGCCGATCCAGGTGTAGGCTTCGACGATCAGGCCGTTGAGCAGCATGGTGATGCACAAAAGCGCGGTCATCGTGCCGAAGGTGCGCACGTGGCCCACCCGCCGCACCAGGCGCGGTATGAGAATGCAGCCAATCATGAAGCCGATGGCGTAGCCCGTGCCGATCCAGCCCAACTCGTAGGCGCTGAAGCCCTCCACCTGGCCGCGAACAGGGATGACGATGCCATGCAGGCCGCCGCCCAGCATCAGGAACACCATGCCTGTCAACAAGGAGAAAATGGGAAGCAATTGCCGGGTCATCTGCGGGAGCCTTTAGGGAGAGTGTCATTGGCGCTGCGCATTGAAGCGGTTATCACCGGTCACGCCGGTGAGTAGGCTTCTCTTGGCGCGCTTCCAAGTCAATCAGGCGACATGTTGCCGTCAACGTGTCGTTTCCGTCTCCATTCGCTCTTTCACCATTTGCCAATCGTGCCACGCCCATTTTTTCTGCGTCGGGGAGCGCATGCGGCCATCCGCCATGACTTCAATCCTCGGAACTTTGTGCTGAGGGAACACTACGGGCCGCGCCGGCTATGTGTCTACGACCGGGAACTGGCTACCCATGGCATGCCGCAACATGACCTGGCAGAGTTGCTCTGCTTTACATGGCATGCCGAGTTGGATGGGCGTGATCTGGGAAGACTGCTGGAGCGTTACCGGCTCGCCCTTTCCTCGGTCAGCGGCAGGGTGATCGATAGCCGCGAATGGCGTGAAGGCTTCTCAGTGGCGCTGCGCCATCTGCTCATCAACCGTCTGGCCATGTACACCATGATGCATCGATTTCGGCCCCTGGACTATCTGCCCCGGGTGATGGCGAACTGGATGCGCCTGTCCTCGCTGGCCGAGGTCGAAACGCAGCCTGGGCATTAGGCATGAGACCCCCGGGGCAGCGGGACGATAGCGGCCGCTGCGGCGATCCACGGTAGTGAACAGGTATCAAGGGCGAGGTCTCCATGCGATCGCTGCGGCCGTCCGCTTCCTCAGCACTCGATGACGTTTACCGCCAGCCCGCCTCGTGCGGTCTCCTTGTACTTGGTCTTCATGTCGGCACCCGTGTCGCGCATGGTCTTTATGACCTTATCCAGAGATACATAGTGCGATCCGTCGCCGCGCAGTGCCATGCGGGAGGCATTGATCGCCTTCACGGCGCCCATCGCATTGCGCTCGATGCAGGGCACCTGCACCAGTCCGCCGACCGGGTCGCAGGTCAGGCCCAGATTGTGCTCCATCGCGATCTCGGCGGCATTCTCGACCTGGGCCGGGGTGCCGCCAAGTACCTCGGTCAGTGCGCCGGCGGCCATCGAGCAGGCTGTCCCCACCTCTCCCTGGCAGCCGACCTCGGCGCCGGATATCGAGGCATTCTCCTTGTACAGAATGCCGATGGCGCCGGCGGTGAGCAGGGCGCGTACGATGCCATGTTCGTCCGCGCCCGGCGAAAAGCGCCAATAGTAGTGCAGAACTGCCGGCACGATGCCAGCGGCACCGTTGGTTGGCGCGGTGACCACGCGACCACCCGCCGCGTTCTCCTCGTTCACCGCCAGTGCAAACAGATTGACCCAGTCCATGGTGCCCAATGGCACATGGTCGAGGGTGGTATCGGCCTGTAACTTTTCAAACAGGGTCGCGGCGCGACGCTTCACCTTGAGTCCGCCGGGCAGGATGCCCTCGGCACGGCAGCCGCGCTGGACGCAGTCCTGCATCACCTGCCAGATGTGCAGCAGGCGCCCACGGATCTCGGCCTCGTGGCGCCAGGTCTGCTCGTTGCTCAGCATCAGATCGCTGATGTTGCAGCCGAGCTGCTCACACTGTTGCAAGAGGCTTTTGGCGGAACGGAAGGGATGCGGCAACGCAGTGTCATCGGCCTTGATGCGGTCTTCGCCGGCGGCCTTTTCGTCTACCACGAAGCCGCCGCCCACCGAGTAATAGCTACGCTCGCTCAGTACGCTGTTATCGCTGCTGAGGGCGCTGAAACGCATACCGTTGGAGTGATAGGGCAGGGCCTTTTTGCGATGGAAAACCAGATCCTTGTCGGGATCGAAGACCAGGGGCAGTTGTCCCAACAGCATCAGCCGGCATTGCTCGCGTACCTGCTGCATGTGCATTGAGATGCGATCGGTGTCTACGGTCTCGGGTTTTTCACCCAGCAGCCCGAGCACGACAGCCTTGTCGGTGCCGTGGCCCCTGCCTGTGGCTCCCAGTGAGCCGAACAGATCCACCCGCAGACGGTCTACGCCGGCAAGTTGCCCGGCATCGTGTAACGTCTCGACAAAGCGACGTGCGGCGCGCATCGGTCCCACGGTATGCGAGCTGGAAGGACCGATACCGATATTGAAAAGGTCGAAGATGCTGATTGCCATGCGCTGATCCTGGTCCAGATGCCGCTGACGGGCAAGTCGTATGATCGTTGCGCGGGTTATGCGATTGCCCGTGAGTGTGTGGCTGGGCAGGGCCAACAGCGATCCGCATGCCGACGGTAAACATGCACACCGTTCGGGTGAAAACTATGGTGATGCCTCATTACAGAAGCGGCTTCTATACTTCGGCAGGACGGGAAACACGAGTAGGCTGGACGATCATGGTGCGCGTGATGTGCATAGGGACTGCCACGCTGGATATCATCAACCGGGTGTCAAGGTATCCGGCTGAAGACAGTGAGGTGCGCGCGTCGGCACAGTCCCGGCGAATGGGCGGCAATGCCGCGAATACCGCAGTGGTGCTTGCGCAGTTGGGCGATCAGGTGTTTTGGGTCGGCAACCTTGCCCAATCGACGGAAATCATTGATCAAGGCTTCGCTCGCCATGGCGTGGATGCGTCGCTGGCGGTGCGAATTCCGGATGCAGTCACACCGACGTCATATGTTCTGCTCAGTGAGGCAAGCGGTTCACGCAGCATTGTGCATTTCCGCGACCTGCCGGAATATCGCGCCGAAGGTTTACTCAAGCTGGATCTGCGCCCTTTCAGCTGGGTGCATTTCGAGGGACGGGCGATCGATCAATTGCTACCGATGTTGTCGCATGTGCGTGGCAACTGCGGATTGCCGGTGTCGCTAGAGGTAGAGAAGCCGAGGCGGGGGATCGAGCAACTGTTCGGGCAGGCTGATCTGCTGTTGTTCTCACGGGATTATGCGCGGGCGCGGGGGTTCTCAGATGCGCCGGCTCTGCTGCGCAGCCTGCCCCGGGGTGTCCTTGCCACCTGTACCTGGGATGCACAGGGCGCCTGGGCGATTGCTCACGACGGCAGGCTGCTGCACGCAGCGGCGCCGCTGTTGGAATCGGTGCTCGATACGCTCGGTGCCGGCGACGTGTTCAATGCTGCGATGGTACATGCACTGGGCGGCGGCCGGGAATTGGAGCAGTCGCTGCGCGCGGCGGTGGCTCTGGCTTCGGCGCAATGTACCCGGGCGGGCCTGGATCTGCACGATGAGTGAGCGGGGATGGATGGAACGGGGCGTGGTCGGTTTCAGTCGCTGCCGTGATCTGAGCGAGGTTTGGCCGGGTGCGGAGGCTGCAGTGGGGATGTGCCTGAAAAGATCACTCTGAACCACGCCGCGCGCGCAAAGTCGCTGGTAAGCGGCAGGTGACTCCGGCGAAGACCGGCCAGACTCGGTCGTATAGCTCACCCTCCAGGGCCAGTTCGTAGTCTTCACGCAGGTCTTGCAGGATGCTCTCGGCGAGGTCTACGGTCCGGGTATCCGAAGCCGAGACAACCGGGATATCGCCATTCCAGCCCGGGGCTCGCGGATTCGTCGTGCAGGATGCACAGCACAGTCCGATCACTATGACTGCAGGCGCGATGAAAATGGTTCGACCTCGGCTGCCCATGTCAGCGTCGATTTCCAAGGATTGTCGGATTCTTCATTATTTGCTCCAGGCCGGCCCGATATTTCGCCGGCAAAGCTCCGCCACCAGCAGCAACACCGGAGGTGTTGTCGCCCCGCGTTCGAACGCCCCGGCCAATCCTGCCACGAGGCCGAACGGGCCCTCGCGTGACGAACCAAGGGGCGTCGAACACCACTCGGGGTGTTCGATTCGGTGGCCCCTGCCGCGACCATGCGACATGCGGGCCTTCCAGCGGTGGATTCACCGCGTCCCGCGGATCGAATCCGCCACTGCGTAAGCTAGCGCTGTCGCCACCAGGCCGCAATCGCATCAAGCCATCTGACGCCGGCCTACCGCCCCGCTGCAGTTCGGATTTGCGAGAGGAACGCCCTGGAGGCGGCATGCTCCGCGCTGGAAGCCTCGCGCAGCCGTGATTGTTAGCCATTGATTTTCATGAACAAAAAATGGTCGTCTTTTCATCGCTTTTCCATCGGGACGGTTGGCTGGGTAGACGCTATAGCTTCAGGTGGGGCCGAACCAGAGAGATATCAATCTGCCCCGTCCACTATCTCAGGGACGTGGACAACAGGCAGCAAAAGTGCAGGACCCAAAAACATAACCAGGGCCAACCTGAGGAGGTCGATATGACACATGTGAAAACGGCGTGGATCGTATGCAGTACGGTGATGATGGCATCCACCCTGACTGTTGCCGGGGACACCCCGCAAGCCGGGGTGACACTGACGCCGGAACAGATGAAATGGGAACCCAATCCGCGGGTCCCCGGTCTTGGTGTGGCGCGGATCATCAGCAGCGGCAAAAACCCCGGCGGCTACGTGTATCGGGTCAAGTTCCCGCCGGGTCGTGTGGTGCAGGCCCACACGCACCCGGACGACCGCAACTACACGGTCATTTCCGGTACCTGGAGCATTGGCTGGGGCGGCGTATACGATGAAACCAAATTGATCGCACTCGGTCCGGGCAGTTTCTACACCGAGCCGGCCGGGGTTGCCCACTTCGTCGCGACGCCCGACGGAGAGGCGATCGTCCAGGTCACTGGAACGGGTCCGACCAAGGCCGATTATGTCGATCCGGCGCATGCCCCCAAGAAGCCGTGAGCGGGATCATCCAAGCATGCCCTCACGCCGGGTTTGCCGGCATGGGGATAACTCTGAGGGAGGACTCCGAGATGGATTTTTTACATTGCCATGGCGCGATTTGCGCCGCTTGCATCCTGTCGTGCGGGGTGGCTGCCAGCGCCGACGATGATTCCACTGCGGCGCTGTCGAGTGACTACCAGCTTCGAAGACTGGTGGACCCCACTCCGGCACAGCGGGCTGCCGAGCAACGGGGCGCGATCTTTATCTACGACTCCCTGGCGTTCGGTCAGGTCAGTGCCGCGCTGGACCAGCATTTCGACCGCATGCAGAACATGATGTTCGTCCGCATTCATCACTTGCCGCCCGAAGCGAACGGTCCGGTGGAGGTGGAGGAAGATGATTGCGACTGAAATCGACCGATACGACCTGGACAGCTGCATTTCGCCTGTGAGCGCACCTATGTCGCCGGACGGCCGGACACGATCAAGCGATGTGTTGCACATGCGGCCGATGCGCCTCACCGGTAGGGCAACGATGAGGCGGGCAGTGAGTGCCATCGCCTTCGGATACTCACTGAGCTGCTGCACACCCTACGTGTCCGCTGCGTTGCCTAATGACTCAGCCGTCGCCGTGACAAACGTC
This sequence comes from uncultured Gammaproteobacteria bacterium, assembly GCA_963808165.1. Lineage (GTDB taxonomy): Bacteria > Pseudomonadota > Gammaproteobacteria > Chromatiales > Chromatiaceae > Thiosocius. The sequence continues at coordinate 9,890 of CAWEET010000021.1, forward strand.
GGGGCGTGCGAACGCCATCTCGCCAGCCTGGTGACATCGCTGCAGAATTCAGCCCGACAAGAAGGCCGCGCACTATCCCTTGAATCGCGGGCCAACGCGACCATGCTGCTTCACTATGAACATTTCACGCAGCGGATACGCTGTCGCGATGGTGTCCTGCATGCCGATATCGAGTGAATCCTTCCCTGTAGGCTCGACGGCGGCGTCCATGCCGCCGACGTTTTCTCCAGAAACGACCGCAACAAGTAAGTGCCATTGAACTTAACCCGCAGTGCCGCTGTGGGCTGACCTTGCATCGGGCAGTGGAACGTGACAAAAAAGGGCATGGGTAAGACGTCGGATAACACCCGGTCCAGCAAACCCGCAGTTTTTGGGAAAGTGCTGCGCTGGACTGCCCTGGCCGCCGCCGGCTTGTTGGGTGCGCTGCTGCTGGCGCTCGTGGTTGTCGTCGTATTGCGACCCACGATCGACCTCGATTGGGCCAAGGGCCGGATCGAGGCCACTGCATCGCAGGCCATTGGCCGACGTGTCATCATCGAAGGCCCCCTTTCGCTTGAGCTGGCCGTGCCCCCCGCAGCCCAGATCGAAGGCGTCCGGGTGGGCAATCCGGAAGGTTGGCACGAGGGCGATCTGGCACGTCTGCAGCTAGCCCGCGTGGCGCTTCGTGTCCTGCCGCTGCTCAAGGGCGAAGTGCTGATCGAGGAGGTCAGCGTAGCCGGGCTGCAGCTGGACCTGGAGACCAACCCGCAAGGCGAGCCGAACTGGCTGCTCAACGGTGCCGGAGAACGAGCCGAACCGGGGTCCTCCGAGCAACAGGAATCGTCCGTGCTTCGATTCATCGAACTGGCGCAGTTGTCCCTGAGCGAGATCGCGATTACCCACCGGGATGCCGCGACCGACGACACCTTCGAGCTGCAGCTCGACGAAATAAGCGGCAGCGCGGAGGACCGCGAACCCATGCGGCTGGCCATCAAGGGTAAGGTCCAGGCGGTCCCCTATGAGTGCATAGTCACCGCCGGCAGTCTGGTCGCGCTTGGCGCGGGACAGGCGCCCTGGCCGTTGCAGATATCGGCGACGGCGGCGGACATTCGGCTGGGCATTGGCGGCACGATCGCTCAGCCCTTGCGCGCAAAGGGGCTAGACCTCGACTTCAAGCTGAGCGGGCCGGACATGCAGGCGCTCGAGCAAATCCTCGCGACCGACCTTCCACGGTCTCGCTCGTTTTCCCTGAAGGGGCGCATCGAGGAGGCTGAAGGCAGGTATCGCCTTGCCGATCTCGAGGGCGAGCTGGCGGCCGCCGCATTCACCGGCATGCTCGAGGCCGATGTTGCGGGGGACAAGCTGCGTCTGCTAGGGGAGATCGATGTCCAGCAACTCGATATGGAGCCGGTTTTTGCGGCCATTCGTGCGGACCGCGGGGTCGAGGCAGGAGCCGAGCCATCACCGGGAAAGGCACGAGAAAAAACCCGGAAAGAGCGAGATGCGGAACCCGGAGCGGGTGTCGATATCGACGAGCCTGTGCTGACGCTGAAGATCCTCGACGGTTTCGATGCCGGGTTCAGACTGACGATTCATGAGGTGATCAATGCCGACGCCAGCCTCGAGGATGTGCGGCTCGAGGTGAATATCTCCGATGGGGTGCTATTGGCCCCGGTCGATGCGACGCTCGCGGGAGTGGTTTTTAAAGGCGAACTCGGTGTCGCCCGCACCGAAGGGGGACCGGGTGTTTCGATCTCTTTATCCAGTGAGCAGAGCGACATCGGCGAGCTGGCAGCACTGCTTGCCGGGGCAGAGGGTATTGAGGGACAGTTCCAGTTCGCGCGGCTGGAGCTGTCGGCACGCGGCGAGACCGTCGGTTCGCTGGTTGACAGCGCCGAGCTGCACGCGGCCATCGACGACGCCTCCCTGTCCTATGGTCACGACAGCGGGGGGCGACCGGTCGAGTTCACTCTGGACCAGGCCGAGTTGTGGTTTCCCGCTGCACAGGCGTCGCGGGTCACGGCCCGCGGCACACTGCTGGGTGAGGCGTTTGATGTGCAATTCAGTGGCGGGACCTTCGTGCAGCACTTCGTCCAGAAAAGCACGCCCGTTGAGCTGAAAGCATCGGGTGCCGGGGCTGAGTTCTGGATTGGCGGCACGCTGCTTCGTGTTGTGGACGTTGACGCCAACACAGGAGGGTCAGACCTCGATTTTGAATTGACCGGCGACCGCATCGGCTCGCTTGCCGCGTGGGTTGGTGTTGCGCCCGGGGCAGTCCAGGCCTATGCGCTGAAAGGCGCGTTCAGGCGTACCGGGAAAGACATCTCGCTGCAGATGGAAGAGGCCCGCATCGGCGCCTCCGCCTTTGCCGGCGTGGCCGGCATCCGGCACGAGGGGGCTACGCCCGTCACCTTCGCCGACCTCAAATTCGAGGTACTGGACCTGAAGGGGCTGACAAGCGTGCTACCCGAGCGGTCGCAGACCGAGCAGTCCGGGGCGCTCACTCCGGGACCCGAGATTCTCACCATCGATGTCCCGATCCTTCCGAACGGTATCGAGCTGTTCGATTCGGATCTGAACATCGTGCTCGCGCGCGCCAGGCTGGAGCCGATCGACTTCACCCAGGTGACCGCTTCCGCGACCATCAGGGACGGCCATGTAGCGAATGCGCCCCTCAGTGCCACCGCCGCCGCTGCACGTTTCCACGGGAGCTTCGGGATCGATCTGCGCGGCGCAGTGCCGCAGGTGGATCTTCACGTCAAATCCAGCCGGGTCGACGTGGGCAAGCTGTTGGCCGAGCTTGGCCTGGTCGAGGGACTGGCCTTGACCGCAGGCGGCTTCGATCTGGGCCTTGCGGTGAAGGGCGCAAGCACCCGAGAGATGCTTGAACAATCGAGATTGAGAGTGGCCATGCAAGACAGTGCGCTGACGCTCACAGCGCCCGGAGCAGAGGAGGGCACGAATATTCGTGTCGCAAAGGCATTGGTCAGCGCCGAGCCTCGGCAGCCCATAGCATTGACGATGGACGGCCATATCGACGAGACGCCGGTTCAGATTCGGATCACCACTGATACGCTGGGAAGCTTCGCCGAGCCCAAGAAGCGCCTGAAGATGAACTTGGGCGTCGCCGTGGTAGGGACCGAGCTCCGGCTGAGCGGAGCCGCGCCGCTCCCGATGCGTGTGGACGATCTGCACTTCTCGATGGATTTCACCGGTACGCACTTCAGCGACTTCAATGAGCTCTTGAAAGTCGATCTGCCGCCGATCGGCCCCTACCGGCTGGCTGGGGAGTTTGGAAGCCGGCCGTCCGGTTTCTATGTGCAGAATCTCGCGTTGACGGTGGGCGAGAGCACCCTCAATGGAACGCTCAATCTGGAGACCATTCGGCAGCCGCCCCGCCTCGATGTGCAACTGGTTGCCCCGCGCATTCAACTGGACGACTTCGAGACCGGTGACTGGTCGGCGACCGGCGAGCAGATCGAACCGGGCGATTTGGCCCCGGCGCCGGATGCTGCCCGGGTTGTCCGGCCGGAAGACAGACCGGTCCTGTCGCCGGAGGTCATGCGCAGCCTCGACGCGCAGCTCAAGGTCACGGTCGATGAAGTACGGTCAGGCCAGGATCACCTGGGGCGAGGGACGCTGACGGCCACGCTGGGGGATGGCCGCCTGTCGGTCGAGCCACTCACGCTGGATGTCCCCGGCGGTCTGGTCGACCTGGATTTCGCCATCACCCCAGGCGCGGGCAGCGTCAAATTCGAGGCCGCTGCCAGGATCGACAGACTGGACTACGGGATACTGGCGCGCCGCATCGATCCGCAGTCGCAGACCGGGGGCGAGATCAGCGTCGACCTGGATTTGAAGACGCGGGGCCCGGATCTGAACGGCATCATGCAAGGGGCCAACGGCCATCTCGCTTTTGGTATCTGGCCAAGAGATCTTAACGCCGGGGTATTCGATCTTTGGGCAGTGAATGTCATCACGGCCCTGGCGAAGGAGGTCGACAACGACAAGGCGTCGAAGGTCAACTGTGTCATCGCCTCGTTTCAGATCGACGACGGCATGATGCAGGACCGGGTCGTGTTCGCAGACACCAGCAGGATGCAGGTCGAAGGTATGGCCCGGGTGGACTTCAAACAGCGCACCCTCAGCGTGCGTGCCGCGCCCAAGGCGAAGCGGCCCGAGTTCTTCAGCGTTGCTGTGCCGATTGGGCTCAGCGGACAGTTGGAGGATTTCGGTGTCAATATCAACCCGCTGGAACTGACCGGCCAGGCGATCTCGTTTGTGACCAGTCCACTGCATGTGCCGCTGCGGCGTATCTTCAAGAAACGCAAGCCGGCGGACGGTGACCAGGCTTGTGCCGAGGCCTGGGATATGCGCCTTGTGCAACCTTAGGACAGAGGGGCGCCAGTGCCGGTCTGTGCCTTGTCAGCGGAGAACAGTGGGTCGATTGTCGCGCCACCGTCGAACATGGCATTTTCCTTACGATACGCGGATAATCCGGGAACGGCGCGAAACAATCAACAAGGGGTATCCAGGTGAAGAGACAGTCTGTTGTGTTGCTATCGGTTCTGCTCATGCTGCTGAGCACCGCGGCGTGGTCCGCCCCGCAAGCTGGTCGGGATCTGGGCATCGTTACCGGCGAGGAGTGGGTCCAATCGAGTCTGGAACAGAAGCGTGCTTACCTGTTCGGGATCGGCAATATGCTCGAGATCGAGCAGGCCATGGTGGGTGACAACTACAGGACGATGCGTGGGCAGAGTATTTTCCCTGTCCTGCTCGAGGGACTGTCGGGGACCCCGATCTCTGAGATAGTCGCTCAGTTGGATGCCTTTTACGCGGCCCACCCCGATCAGATCACGAGACCTGTGATCGAGGTGCTCTATCTAGAAATGGCCTTGCCGAATATCGGGAGCTGAAGGAGTGAAAACCATGAACAAACTCAAATTTCCCCTGCTTGTGCTGGCACTCGCGGGTTCGGTCGCCTGCACAGACATGACTCGGGAGCAGCAGGGTACCGTCACCGGGACCGGGATTGGTGCCGCGGCCGGTGCCGGGATCGCGGCCATCTCCGGCGGCAGTGGTTGGACGGGCGCCGCAATTGGCGCTGCCGCCGGTGGTGTTGTCGGAAATATCAAGGGCCGGGAGGCCGAGCAGCGGTAGTGACCTCACGATCCGGGTCCCGGGCACTGGGATTCCGTCCGCGCAGCACCAAGATATGCCGCACGTCCGTCGATCGAGGGCGTGCGGGACGGGTCTTGCTTATCGGAATCGAAACGGCGGGAACAGCTTCTGGATCTGTTCCCGGCTGAACGGCCGCCGCGCGCCGAGGCGCTCGCCGGCTGGAACATCAAACAACTGAGTTCTTCATCCTGTGCGCGCAGGCGGACGACCAGATAGCGCAGCAGGTTTCGGTAGAAGATCGAACTTGATTCCGGGTCGGCGGCGAGCAGGTCGCGTATGGCCTCGTGGCCGATGCGCAACACCAACCCCGGAGTCGACGCGGTGACCCTGGCCAGGGGCCGAAACGAGTCGAGGAACGAGTATTCGCCGAGCAGATCCCCGGGTCCGCGATGACCCAGGGTGAACCCGCCGATGCGACCCGGCCGATCCGGCAGATTGACCTTGAATGCCCCCTCCAACAGCAGGTACATGTCGTGATTCGGGGTGTCCGCCTCGATGATCACCTGGTCGGTGTCGAACTCGAGTATCTCACCCAGCCGGTACAGGGCCGATTTGGCCTCCGATGAGAGGTCCTCGGTGAGCCAGTGTTCGTCGAAGGTTGGGTGCATCGGCGTCCAGGGTCCCGAATAGCTTCGTTGATTCTTCTTCAGCGCCCGGGCGTTGTCCAGAGCGCCAGCGGCTGGCGGAACATCGCTGCTCCGGTGCGGCCGCTCTTGCTGTCTGGCGCTCATGCCAGCGCAGGGTAGTCGGTGTATCCCTCGGCACCGCCGCCGTAGAGCTTGTCTTCCTGCAGCGGATTCAGCGGCGCGTTCTCGCGCAGCCGGCGCACCAGATCCGGGTTGCTGATGAATGGGCGGCCAAATGCCACCAGGTCCGCCCCGCCACCGGCGATGGCCTGTTCCGCATCGTCAAGGCCATAGCCGTTGTTGACCATCCAGCAGCCGTGGAAGCGCTCCTGCAGTGCGTCATAATCGAACGGACGCACGGCGTCTTCAGGATCACGCGCGCCACCGGTCTCGCCCTGGATGATGTGCAGATAGGCCAGCCCGAGCGGATCCAGTTGCTCGAGCAGGTGGCTGTACAACGCCTGTGGATCGCTGTCCCGGGGGGTGTCGTTAAACGTGGTCATCGGGCTGAGGCGTATGCCGCAGCGCCCCGCGCCGAGCACCTCGCTGACCGCGCGCATCACCTCGACCACCAGTCGTGTGCGGTTGGCCAGGCTGCCGCCGTACGGCCCCCCTCGGTCGTTCACGCTGTCGCGCAGAAACTGCTCGAGCAGATAGTTGTTGGCCGCATGTACCTCGACACCGTCGAACCCGGCATCGGCGGCGCAGTGTGCGGCATGCCGGTAGTCCGCGATCAGGCCGGGGATCTCGTCATCATGCAGGGCGCGCGGTGGGGACACATCGACGAAGCCGGCTGCACTGAACGTCTGCGCATTGGGTCGGCGGTCGGTGGACGACACCGGTGACGCACCGTCGGGCAACAGCGAGGTATGGGAAATGCGCCCGACATGCCACAGCTGCAGGAAGATACGCCCACCCGCTGCGTGCACCGCGTCCGTGACCGTTTTCCAGGCGGCGACCTGTTCCGGGCTGTAGATGCCCGGGGTGTCGAGATAGCCCTGGCCCATCGGGCTGATCTGGGTGGCTTCGGCAATGATTAGGCCGGCACTCGCGCGCTGCCGGTAATACTCGACCGTGAGTTCGCCGGGTTTCAGCCCCGCAATCGCCCGGTTGCGGGTCAGCGGCGCCATGACGACGCGGTTGGGCAGCGCGAGACCGCCCATCTGGATCGGGTCGAACAGGGAAGGCATCGATGTCTCCTTGGGTTGGAAGGTCGGGGTCGGTGACGAAGGGCTGTATCCTACCCAAACGAACGAGCCGACGCGCGTGGATCCGCTCTGGACATCAGCGTGACCTGCATGGATCGGTAGAGTCCGATGTCGGCCCGTGACGCGGTGCGCGTAACCCGGGGCTTCTCTCCTCAGTGCCGGCCGAGTAATCTGGGCCCGGGTGGCTTGCCAATTGCCCGGTGTTTCAACCACCTGTGCGTGTGTCGTCCAAATGGTTTGCGCGAGCCGCTGCCGCGCAGCCGGGGGGTTGCAACGAGGCGTGCATGCGGCACCGCGCGATGAGGAATGCCGTCACTGCAAATGACGCACATCGAGAATGGAGCAGCAAGCATGCGAGTGACCGACCCCCTGCAATTTGTCGAGAGTTATCTGGAGGCCTTGGCAGCGCGCGACTTCGCGACGGTGCGTAGCCTCCTCGCCGACAGTGGTTTCGATTACTCGAGCCCGATCGCGCGTTTTGACGACGCCGATCAGTTTGCCGACTCGATGGGGGCTGTAGGCGCGATTCTTCACGACATCCGGATTGTTCATCGGTTTGTCGCGGGCAACGTCGTTTGCCACGTGCTTGACGTCACCGTGAGCATCACGGACTACCGCACTCGGCGCGTCGTGCAGATTGCCCGGGTCGAGGATGCGAAGATCGCAGGCCTGGAGGTGATCTTCGATGCCAGCGAGTTTCGTCGCATGTTTGGGGAGGGCGACGGCGCCTGAGCGCGCCGGGACGCGCGCGCCAATCCTGCAGCAGCTGACCCTGCTCGGGCCGCGAAAGACCAGTCGACCCGACTTGCCGGCCACGGAAGTCCCTCAGCGGGCCGTCAGGCATTGAACCGCGCCCCGGCGCGTGTCCAACTGCAGGGAGGCCGCAGTCGAGCCTCCACGGACGGACTCACGGCGTCCTGCAGGTCGGATGTGCCGGGATGCCAACAGCATTCGGGTTGTGGCGGCACATCTGTGGTCGCCTGGCGGGCGCAGCGGTCAGTTGACCTCGTCGACGTCGTCCACGTCGACCTGGCCGGTCAACCGCCGGCGGATGTGCGACCAGGACATGCCGGTTGCCAGTACCGCCGCGAGCAGGAACTGGACGATGTAGGTGATCACCTTGACGTTGTCCGCCGCCAGCCAGCCGCGGTCGATGACCATCCACAACAGCGTGCCGAAGAAACCCAGCGCGAGGATGATCCCGAGCAGGCCCATCGAGCGCATGGTCGCGCGGATGAACATGACCCAGCCGATCAGCAAGACCACGCCCGCAAAGGCCGCCAGCGGATCGAACTCAGAGAAGCTGTCCTTGATCCAGTGGAAATACGAGTAGCCACTCGGGTTGTAGGTGGCGTAGACCAGTACGAGCGCCATGATCAGGCGCCCCAGAAAGCTGGCGAAATCGAAGCCGTTAGAAGCCATTTTTGATGGGGTCCCCTGGTTATCGGAAGTGATGTCGGCGCGAAGGATATCGCACTCGATTCCGGTGAATCCACTGCGGCGGCGACCGGCCGACAACGGTTCCGGGCCGGTACACAAGCGCCATCGCCTGTGTTTCGCTCGCTCGAATTAGCAACGGCTAGTCCGGCGCTTGCGCGCCTTGCCGATGACGCTTGTGGATCGGCTGAGTGTTACCGAACTTAGCAAGCACACCACTTCAGGAGGCGGGTTTGGCCGGTGTTGCGGCCTTGGCCGGTTCCTCCGGCTCTGCCGGTTTGTCGGTTTCGGCTGGCGCAGCCTCGGGCTTGGCCGCCGTTGCCGCGGGTTCGGCCTTGGCCGTCTGCTCAGATTCTCCGCTCACCTGTTCGGCCTTGTGCCTTAGCTGGGACCACCACTCGCCAAGGTAGCCCTGCTGCCACAGGCCGCCGAGCGCGGCGAACAGCAGCAGCACGAACAGGTAGAGTTTCCAGGGGCGCCTTTTGTCGGCGAACGGGTCGAGCATCGAGCGCTGTGCACTGGGTGGCAGTTCCGCGGTTCCGGTCAGCGTGGCGCCGAACGGGAGGTTGATCCGCGCCAGTGTGTTCACCGCCCAGCCGTTGGCATCCAGGATCGGGCCAAGATTGCGCTGCCGAAGTTTCAGAAAGGCGATGATCATCGACGGCCCCGAGATCAGTAGCATGACCCCGGCGATCGCCAGCGGCATCTGCCACCAGCTCAGACTGAGAAAGCCGGTCAGCACCGATGCGATGGCCGTGCCGATCGCGCCGACCGCCAGGCCGATCGCGGCGAAGATCCCGGCGAATTTACCGATGTCGAACGGCGTCGGTGCCGCCTTGCCTGCCTTGTCCTTGGTCGACAATGCCTCGATACCCTTGGCCGAACTCGCTTCGACCGCCTTGTCCTGGGCGCCGGCGAACTTTTCGATCTGGCTCGAGATCATCCGGGAGATGCGTTTGTAAGGTGACCAGAATGCCTCGCGTATGCTGATCGGGTGTTCGATCAGCTTCACGATGGTCGCGTCCCAGTCTGCACCGTCGCGGTCATAGAACACGCCGTTGCGCCCGACCATCAGGTTCTCCGCATCGCCGTCGGTGAAGGCCGCGGCAATCGTCATCTTGTCATCGCCGCCGCGGCGCTTGCAATCGCAGTAGGCGAGATAGGTCTGGCTGCGTGTCGCCAGCGAGCTGTGCGCAGCAATGTCATCCACCGCGACGCACAGCTCGCAGCTCCGGCCGTCCAGGTACAGCGTTCCGGCCTGGAAGATGGCTTCGGTATCCGGCGTATAGAAGTCGCGCAGCGACACGAAGTTGTTGAGCAGCGTGTCGAGATGCTGGTAGTAGTGCACCAGACGGTCGACCGACGCGATCGCGTCGGCATCGGCGGCGACCGCCTTGTCCCTCTCGATCAGGTCTGTGATAGCCGCCTTGGCGCCGCCCTCGACCAATTCCTTGACGCGTGCCGCACCCAGTACCGCCACGGTGTCGCCGCGGTGCCGGGCGCGCCAGGCTGAATGGGCCGCAAAACGCGCGCTGATGTCTTCCCACTGGGCCTCGGTCAAGTCGCTCACATCGCCCAGCAAGGGGGCCACGACCTGCTCGCGAAACGCCGCCAGTGCCCCCGACCAGCGCGGGTTGACGGATTTTTTCAGCGACAAGGGTCGGTCGGCCTCGGCGCGGGCCAGCGGAAACGCCGCGAGTTCCTCGTTCGCGGGTGAGAGCGTCTTGAGCGCCAGCGCGGTGTAATCCGCCTCGCCCGGGTTGAGGTAGGCCCCGGCCCGCGGATCAAAGGCGACCAGGCGCGAACGGGTGAAATAGTCATCGATCTTGGCCTCTAGCGTCTCGAACAATGTCGCGGCCTGTTCGGTCGCATCACCCAGCGGACGGACATTGACCGCGTCTGATTCGGCCTCCGACCACCACTCGAGAAATTCATCGGCCGCACCGAAGAAGCTGTCGAGCAGTTCCTGGTCGATTCCGTCGGCGCCGCTGCGATCCGGGACCTTGCCGACACAGGCCATCACGTCCTCTATCGCCTTGGCGGTGGCCGAGTCGCCGCCGGCCGAGGCGGGCGGGACCACGCCGTCGCCGTTGAATGCCGTCTCGGCGAAGATCTTGCTCGTATCCGCTGTCTCGGTGGCCGTGATCACCGTGGCATCCGGCTTGTCGAGGTTCTTGAGGATTCGTCGCGCCGAGGCCAGCAGCTGCTGGCCATCTTCGTTGCCGTCGTCGATCGCCGACAGGGGCAGTCCCTCGGACTGGTTGAACAGGTCGGTCGGGTCTCGCAGGACTTCGCAGGTCCACTTGACCGCCTCCAGCACCTCGGGAACACGAATGCGCCCGTCCTGGTCGGTATCCAGCAGGGCCAGCGTGTGTTCATCGAATTCGATGCCGGTGGTCGGGCAGCTCAGCGCCGCCCAGAGCTTCTGGTCGAGCTCCGGCAGGTGGCGAATGTCGTCGGCCGAGTCGATGATGACCTGGTCGAATCCGCCGAGCCGGTGGAAACGCCAACTGTGATTATGTGCTTGTGCTTTGCTTGCCATGGATACTCCGTCTGGCCAGGTGCGCGTCGGGTCTCGCGCCCGGTACCGGGCGCGAGGCTCAACCCGCAACTATCCCGCAAAGGGGCGAAGGAAGGAAGGGGCTGTCTGACTTTAAGCGGTTGGGCAGGTTACCTCAGTGCGATATGGCAGCGCCAACCGGCCCGCCCTGGCGCCTACTGTGGCTTGCGGGCTCGGGCGCTCAGTCGTTTGGCCCGGCCGGACCGAGTTGGTCCAGCGTCGCCTCCGCCTCCAGCACCAATGCGCTATCGCCGGCCCGTTTACCCAGGTCGCGTGCACGCTCCAGCCAGGCCCTGGCATCCGGCTCGGCGCGTTGCGCGGCGCTGCGCCCGGCGCGCAGCAGATAGCTGCCGGCCAGCGTGGTGCGTCCCCGCTGCTCGGCCAGCGCACCGGCGGCGGCGAGCACACGGGTCATGCCACGGAAGTCGCGATCCAGGCTGCGCAGCACAATCGCCTGGTCGAACAGGCGCAGCGCATCGTCGGTTTGGCCGCTGATGCCCGCCAAGTGGCCCTCCAGCTCGAGGCGGTCGGCCTTGCCACCCGCGGCTTCTGCGGCTGGCAGGGCGCTCAGGTGCCGGCGAATGGACGCGGCATCGCCGCGGTCGGCAGCGATCAGGCCGGCAAGGAAGTGCGCCTTGGCCGCGGTGGCTGCCGCGAGTTTTGGATCACGCAGCAAGGTTTGCAACATGTCCTCGGCCGTGGCCGGATCACCCGCCCGATAATGGATGGTCGCGCCCAGCAACTGCAGTTCGGGGTCCGGGCCGAGTGCGCGTCGCACCCGTTCCGCATCGGCCTGTGTGACCTGGTCCATGGCCGCCTGATAATCGCCCAGGTAGGTCTGCGACAGGGCCAGGTTGAAGCGCGCATCGATGATCGCCTCGGGCTGGTCTTCGATCAGCGCCTCATCCAGCGTGGCCTCATAAAGCGTGGCTGCCTGGGCATACTGACCCTGCGAGAAGGCGAGCTGCGCGGAACGATTCAGTGACGCACGCTCGGTTTCGGGTTGCTCCTCAGGCTCCGGCGTGCTGCTGCAGGCAGTCAGCAGCAGGATCAGGGACAACGCCGCCAGGTGCCGATTCATGGCCGTACCTCGCGCGGCGGCAGCCGGGCGGCGCCGTTTGGCGGCGCGCTGCCACCGCCGAGCAGCCAGCTGCTGCGCAGCTGGCGCAGCAGGGTTTCCAACTCGGCCAGGGTCTGCTGCGTCATACCCATCAGCACCGGGACGCTGGCGGTCGCGGCACTGACGTCACGCGTGATCTTGGGCAGCTCCGGCGAGGTCTTGCTCAGGTCGCGCATCACGCCGTCCAGCGATGTCAGGATGGAGCTGATCCTTGCATTGATCTCCGGCAGGTCTTTGCTCTGTGCATTGATCGACTCCGACAGCGAGGCAATCTGCTCGGCAGTGGTTTGAATCTCTTCGAGGATCGGGGCGAAGGCGGCGACGGTATTGTTGGCATTGCCCAGCAGGGATTCGAACTGGCGCGCAGTGGCATCGTCGGCCAGCAGGTGACCCAGCGAACCCTCACCCCGTTCGATCCGCGTAGTCAATGAGCTGATGTCGCCCAGCATGACCTGCAGGCTGCCGTCCGGGTTGGCGAAGCGCTCGGTCAGATCGGCCAGCGCGGTGATCGCGCGCTCGGTCTGCTCCAGGATCGGGATCACCCGGCTGCGCACGTCTTCCATGATCTCGCCGATACTGTCGGTCGGTGCGCGGTCAGGTGCCGCATTGAGCACCGCGTAGTCCCAATCCATCACCTCGCCATAACCGCGCGTGATCTCCAGAAAGGCCTCGCCCGCGACACCGAAGGTCTTGCGAATCACGCCTCTGGAATCGCGCCGCACGAATGGCGCCATGTCCGGCTGGATCTTTGCTTCGGCATAGATCTTCTCGTTGGGATCGATCACGATCTGCGTGATCTTGCCGGCCGTCGTGCCGAGGATCTCGATCTTCGCGCCCTCGCTGAGACCGAACAGCCCCTCGTCGGGCAACACCAGGCGCAACTGCTTGCTCGGATTGAACCATTCCCGGATCGCATTTGCCTGCAGCATGCTGACCACGAACAGCGATACGGCCACCAGTACGAAGGCGCCGAGGAGGATACGTCTGGGGCGGTCACGTCTGGCTTGCATCGGCTAGCGTCCCCCTTGCGTGCTGATCGGCCCGCACAGCGGCGTGGGTTGGGATGAACATTGCAGGCCGCCGCGGCTCATCTGCCGGACTCCAGGTCTAGCAGTTGCGCGCCGACCAGGCGGTAGCGCCGATTCGCCGGGATGCTGGCGTCGGCAAGGTGCCCCATGTGCTCGGTGAACCAGATCACCGATCCTGCGCGTCGGCGGACTTGCTGAATTGCAATCATCATGGGTACCAGCAGGGACGAGTCCTCGTACTCCATCGGATGTTCCAGAATAACCAGAGAGGGCCGACCGAGAAAGGCCTGGACACAGGCTGCACGCTCCAGGTCCGCGTTGGTACATTCGTCGGGTAGGGCGATCGGCAGACCCGGAAGACCGAAGCGCAGTGCCAGTGCGCTTGCGCTCTCGCGCAGCTGCGTTTCGGGCAGGATCGTGTGGTGCATGCTCGGAAGCAGGACGTTTTCCATCACCGGACGCGTCTCCATCCACTGGCCCTGGCTGCGGATGCGGCCTACGCCGCGCCGCCGGGCGAATGCTTCGCGCAAGCTCAGCGCGCTCCAGGGAGTGCCCAGGTAACGCACGCTGTCGCCGCCCGACTCACCGAGGCCGAGCAGGCCGTCGGCGATGTCGCTGCTGTGTTCCTTGTGGCGCGTCTGTACCAGTTGGAGTTCACCAGGACCGAGCCTGAGATCGATGCTCAATGCTGGTAGTGAACCACGCGCGGCGATGCGCAGTCCGTCAGCAGACAGCAGGGCTTGCGCCTCGTTCGATATCTCGTCGGTCGCCGGGTTCATGATTTCATAGCAGTGCGGTGATCAGCCCGCCGATGCCGAACGTGGTGATCAGCGAGGTGACGAAGGCCTTCGGCAGTGCCCGTCTGACACCGTGGGGGCCGGGTCCCACACGGCTGCCGAACCAGATCGAAAGATAGGCGACGATGTAACCGGTCAGCAGCGGCTTGACGATCAGCAACAGGTGGTCGTTCAGCGACATGATCCCGACTACCTCAGTGATGAATTCCAGCGGAGAGGTTTTCGCCAGCCCGGCAATCTCGGCTGCCAGATAACCGGACCAGAGGGCCGTGTGCAGAAAGATGTTGCTGAGCAGGAACGCGGCGGCCGCGACCGCAAAGGCGCGTGGGATGATGATGAAATCGGTCGGATCGATTCCATGCGATGCGAGCTGGCGCATATGGCCGGACTTGGTGAGCTGGCCGATTTCGTCCACCAAGACGGAGCCGCTCCGGCCGATGATGATCAGCACCGTACCGACCGGTGCGATCTGCCTCACCAGTGCGAGCACGATGAACTCGCCGGTGCGCTCCTCCATGCCGGTGAAGCTCAGCCAGTAGACGAGTTGCACGATCAGCCCGATGCCGACCAGTACCGCCGCGATCATCACTGCCGGTAAGCCGCGCACACCCACCTGGTACAGGTAGAGGGAGAACTCCTTGCGCATGGTGCGTCGCCAGTTCCCCGGGACCAGGCCGCGGGCCATTACACTGGCGAAGTCGCCGACAAACTCGAGTGCAGCCATGACACGCGAGACGATGCCTCGCCCTGGCGCATTCCGCCGGAGGGATGGGCCGGTTCCGCTGCGAATGGCAACGGCAGCCGAGTCCCGCGGAATCACAGCTGACCACCCAGCAGGTAGGTGGAGAACTCGCCGACCTGCTCGAGGTAATGATGCCCGCGCAGCTGGAACAGATATTTCTCCCTGAGTTCTTCGTATACCGTTTCGGTGACCTGGATCGTGCCCGGCAGACTGGTGTCGGCCATGATGCCGGCAGCCTGGACCGCCTCGCCCCAGAACGCGAACGAGCGCTTTTCGGCACCGACTAGGCTGCCGACTGCGGGGCCGACGTCGATGCCGATCCGAAACGCAAGTGGTGCCTGGTGCCGGGCGAACAGGGTTTCGCAAATCGCCCTGACACGCAGCGCGAACTCAGTGAGGCGCTCAACGGACGATTCGGTGTCCTCGTTCGGGTCGACGGAGGCGATCACCTGGTCGCTGAAGAACTTCAGGTAGCCTATCCGGTACTCGGCGGCGGCCGTCTGCAGTTCGTGTAACAGCTGGGCGACTGTGCTCTCCCGCTTGTCCGCTTCCGCGGGTTCGGCCAGCACCATCGCATCGGTCAGGCGCAGCGACATCACCGCCAGGCGCTCGACCACCTCGGCACTGCTGCCACCGCTGGCATCGGCACCGGCTGCAAGCCGGGCCGTGAAGGCCGCCGCGCGTCGGTCTGCCAGACTGGTATCCAGGTCATGCTGGCGAAAGGCCGCCTCGACCTCCGGGTGACGGCCGCGGTCGCCGCTGGCCTTCGCCGAAGGGTCCTGCACGCGCGCGCCGGGCTGCGGGCCGATGGGCGTGTGCCGGGCGCTGCGCATGGCCAGCAGGTTGGCCAATGCCTTGGCAAAGCTCAGCGTGTGTTCGGGCCACTCCAGACGCCTGCCGGTGTCCTCCAGCCACAGTGCCCCGGTGACGCGGTCTGCCACCCGGACCGGCACACTGATCAGCGCCCGGCAGCCGAGTGGTCCGAGATAGTGATGATGCAGGGACGACAGGCGCGGATCGGCAGTCACGTCGATGGCACGAAAGACGGTTTGATCCTGCAACGCCGTGAACAGCTCCGGGTGCTCCGCTCTGGTCAGCCGTGAGCCCTGCGTATGCCCCCCGGTATCGCGGTCGAAGCAGTCCAGGCAGGTGAGGCTGCCGTTGTCTGTGTCGAGACGCCAGATGCTGACCCGCCGCACGCGCGCCGCATGACCCGCGGCCTCGGTCACCGGCTGCAGTGCATCCGGGGCCTGCGGATCGAACAGCGCGGTCTGGCCGGAGGCGAGCTTGCCGAATGCCTCGCCCTCGGCATCCAACTGGGCCTCGCGTTCCAGAACCCGCAGCGCGTCACGGTCGGTGCGCAGCCCCTGGCGTATCACCAGTGCGGCAAGCATGGCGGCAAGCGCGATCACCGACAGCCCCATGATCAGCGTTTGGCGCACGTTGTCTGCCACGAAGCCAACGAAATCGTCCTCCGGTACCACGACCAGTACCGACCAGTCGCGCTGTACCTGCTGATCGAGGGAAGACACCGAACTGATATAGCGGCGGCCATCCAGTTCGAAGTAACGGCGGCCGTGCCGCTCGATCCGGTAGCGGTCGAACGCCCGCTGGATCACCGGGTCACCGAGGTCTTCGATGGTGGCCAGACGCGGCTCACCGTCGCTTTCCTCCATGACCAGTTTGGCGCTCGGGTGGGCGATCAGTCGGCCGCTGTCGTCGATGATCAGGGCCTGGCCGGTCTTGCCTATGCTGAGCGTTTGCAGGAACTTGCTGATCGTCTCGAGTGTGACATCCGCGCCAATCACCGCTCGCAAGGTGTCGTCCTGACCGACCACCGGTACGGACGCGGTGACACCCGCGGTAAGGTCGGTGAAGAACGGGTAGACGTCGGTCCAGAAGACCCCGCGTGCCTCATCGGCGCCCTGGTACCAGGGTCGGATGCGTGGGTCGTACTGGTCCCACGGCCTGATTTCCTGCGAGACGACCTGTCCAGCGCTGTCGCGCCGGGTCAACTCTATCTCGAAGCCGTTCGCAGCACTGGTGGATTGCCGGATCAGCTTGGTTTCCAGCCCTTCTCGGTCACCATCGTCATAGCGTCGCACCATTATGAACTCACCGTCTGCGGTGCCGACGAAGATCGCCGTCAGTCCCTTGGCATGGGTCATGATACCGATCAGGTAAGGCTCGACCCGTCCCTGTGGAAGGCCATCTTGCAGATCGCCGCCGAGCAGGTCGTGAGAAAGAAGGACGATCCGACTCATCGGCCTGATATAGGCCTGCACATCGGTTTCTATACGGCTCTGCAGGTTCGTGACCACACGTTCGGACAGCGTCAGCGTGTCGGCGCGCATCGCCTGGTAGTTATGGATCGCGATACCGGTCAGTGCGAGCAGCATGATCAAGACGACGGCCAGTGGCAGCAGGATGCGCCTGCGCCTGCGCCGGGCGATCGCCCGTGCCTCTTCGAAGCCCTGGTATTCGAATCCGGATGTACTCATCGGGGCGCGACCGCGCGATCAGCGCATCCTGCCACGCGGCGCGGGGCGCGGCATCGGCCGCGCCGGCAGCGGGGTCGGTCGCACGGGGGGGCGGGCGATCGGGTGCTCCGGGCGCGGGCGGTGCGTCGGAGGACGCGGGTAGCCGGGGCGATAGTGGCTGTGGTAATACCAGTCGTCATGCGGCCAGTAATAGCCCGAGCTGTAGCTGACGCCGTAGCTGGTCGAGCCGCCGCAGCCGGCCAGCAAGAGCACCGCGACGACGGGCATCAAGATCCGGCAGCAGAGGCGTGTTCCACGGGCCATCATTGCACCTCTCCCGTGCCGCTATCGCGCCATTCGGCAAGCCCGAGGGCCGCCCCCTGCGGGTCGACGACCACCGCGATCTGACCCTCGCGGATCTCCGGCGAAGGTGCGACCAGGACCCGACCGCCGGCCTTTTCCACCCTGACGAGGGTGGCGCCGAGATCGGCTACCCGGACATAAGGCAGCCAGTGCGAGGGCTGGTCGTTCTCCTTGACCTGCACGACGCTGGCACGCGGATACTCGAAAGCGACCAGGTGCCATTCCTCGACACCGTCGATCGTGGCGCTGGGTTTCACCTGATAGCCGCCGATGGGCCGGTAGAAATCCGCCATACGCTGCGCATCGCCGGCCCACAACTCCATCCAGAACAGGCTGTCTATCGGCGGAAAGGTATCCGGAGGATCACCGCCCTCGGCATGGATCACCGCGAATACGGCGCCCTCTGGATCGGCAAATACCGCGACCTCGCCGCGTCCGGGCAACGGTTTTGCGGCTAACCTGCTTGCTCCGCCGCCGGCATCCACCTGGCGTGCGGCCGCGCCGACGTCCGCCACCGACAGCAGGCCCAGCCAGCGTGCCTTGCGCTCGGGTTCGCTTGCGTTCGCGTACTGCACCATGCCGGCGAATCCGCGTGCCCCTGCGCGGACCAGCAGATAGCGATCCTCTCTCCCCTCGAGAGGATCGAAACGCCAGTCGAATACCTCTTTGTAAAAACGCTCGGACGCTTCGAGATCGGGGGTCAGTAGATCCATCCATACCCACCGCCCCGGCATATACTGGCCGGTTGCGGAATCTGATATCGCCGGCCAGCGCGGCGCTACCGCGCAGGCACTCAACACGAGGGACAGCGTCAAGATCAGTGAGGGCCGGAGTAGTCGTTTCTTATTCAACTTTATCGCTCCGCGATCAGCCTTCAGGCCTTTTTGCGCAAGTATAAGCCTCTGGGTGAGCAGTTGCCTGCCGCTGATGCGCCGACCGACATGCCCCACACTCACTCACCATGCACGACGGGCTCGATGTCGACCGGGCAACTGAGCGAGCGCGCGATCAGGCAGGCGCGATGCGCCTTGGCCACGACGCGCTCGGCCATTGCCTCTGCACCGCTATCGACGGTGATCTGCGGGCGGATCAGGATCCGTTTGAAGCGATATCCGGCCTTTGGTTCGTGCTCGAGTTCGCCCTCGGCGGACGACCGGTAGGCCTTGACATCGAGTTGGGAGAGACCGGCGATCAGCAGCACATAGTTCGCGAGACAGATCTCCGCACTTGCGACCAGCAGGTGTTCGGGGCTGTAGCGGTCGAGGTCATGCGGGGTGCCGACAGCCAGATCCGCATGATCGGCGATCGAGACCAAGCCGTTTGCCGCCTCGCCCTGCCACGCGTAACGGGTTTCATAGTGCATCGGTAATTCGGCCATGATTGTTTCCTCGTTTTCCTGGTGCCCTGCTGGCGCCACCTGGCTCCCAAGGTTAACGCCGATCCGGGTGCCACCACAAAGCCGTGCCGATCGGGGTGGTTGCCGCAACGCCCACTATCGCTTTTTGTGTCGACCTGGTGTTTGATTCGGGAACGATCCAACCATGGCGAGGGTACCGTGAGAAACGATCCAGCAGATGCCGCAGGCCAACCGCCTGCTGTCCGGCCGCGCGGGCGCGGTGCAACGTGCAACGCCTGGCATGGTCTGTTTTTCTGGCTGTTGCTCGGCCTGCTGATGGCTGCCGACGCGACGGCCCGGTCGGGGCTGAGCGGGCAGGAGCTGATCGCCGCGTTGCGCGACGGTGGTTACAGCCTGTACTTCCGGCATGCCGCCACCGACTGGTCGCAGGATGATCAGGTGCGACAGGATGGGGATTGGACCAGCTGTGACGGGGCGCACATGCGTCAGTTGTCGGACGCTGGTCGGGAGACGGCGCGCGCCGTGGGCGCAGCGATCCGCGCGCTGGAAATCCCGGTCGGGGAAGTCCTTGCCAGCCCCTATTGCCGGACGTTGGAGACCGCGCGGCTGATGCGGCTTGGTGCAGTGCAGCCGACCACCGAGGTGATCAACATGCGGGTGGCCGACCGATTCGGCGGCACGCAGGCAGTGATCGCCTCGGCCCGGCGCCTGTTGGCCACGGCGCCGGCCGGTGGCACGAATCGGGTGATCGTGGCACATGGCAACGTGGCCCGCGACGCAACGCCGGTCTACCCGGACGAGGCGGAGGCCGTGATCTTCCGGCCGGATGGGCAGGGTGGGTTCGACTTTGTCGGGCGCCTGACGCCGGCGCAGTGGTCAGCGCTCGCGGGCAGCTGAATGGCGCCGACGTTCGCACTCGTGCAGCGGCATGTCCGGCCCGCGTATCGAACACGCGGGAGTCCGGTTAGCCGGCCGCCATCTCGACAAGCACTTCGCGCGCCTCATTCGCCGATGTGATCGCGCGTGTCAGGGCGATGCGATACAGGCGGTCCTGTACGCGCAGGTCGATGCCCTCGGCATCGATTCCGACCATCAGCGCGACAGCAGCGGGGTCGGGCAGATCCCGGCCTGCGAGATAGTGCTGCAGCGCATCCGCATGGTCCCGGTTCATGTGCGCGATGATGCGTGCCTGCGCCTCCCGGTCCAGTGGGTTGGCGCGCACGATCCGGTCGACTGAGAACCAGCGCGCCGTGGCGAATCCGCCATTCCAGTGAAAGCGTTTCGCCTCGAATCGATAAAAGCGGAAACCGAGTTGCCTGAAGTACATCTCCGAGGGTGGAAAGTAGGCGAAGTAGCGCTCTGCATCGTCTGCCTGCGCCAGCGGGACCAGGTCGCCGATCAGGCTGAGCCGGGAACGCTCCTGCACATTGCCGGCGCCGTGATCGAGCAGGGTCAGGCCGCAGTGCGGATCGGCATCGGCATTCTTCGTGTGTTGCGAGAGATGGCTGAGCAGCAACAGCGGCAGTCCGTCCCGATCGAGGACATAGGGCACGACCGACCCGAAGGGATAGCCGGTATGCTCCAGGGATTGGGTCGAAAGGACGCCCTGAAACGCCCCTGCCAGGAGTTGCCGCGCCAGACAGGCCTGTTCGTCACTGTTTTGCATGGCACCAGTGTAGCCGCTGACAACAGGCTTGTGGGGCCGTGAGGCTCCCGTCCCGTTCAGCCGGCCAGGCGTTGCCGCAACACGGTGGCCTGCTGCCTGATCCGGGCCCGCTCTGCCCGCCCCAGGCGCTGCAGCATGCGCCATTGCAGCGCTGCCCTCGGGTGACTGCTGAAGCGCGCCTCGTGGCGCATCAGAAAGTCCCAGTACAGGGTGATGAACGGACAGGCCTGTGTGCCGCTGGCCTTGTCCGGGGCATAGCGGCAGCCGGCGCAGTAGTTGCTCATACGCTGGATGTAGCGGCCCGATGCGACATAGGGTTTGGAGCCGAGCAGGCCGCCATCGGCGTGCTGCGACATGCCGATGGTATTGGGGGCCTCGACCCACTCGATCGCATCGACATACACCGCCAGATACCATTCGTGCAGCGCGCGCGGCCTGACACCGAGCAGCAGCGCAAACAGGCCGGTGACCATCAGTCGCTGAATGTGGTGAGCATAGCCGTGCGCGAGGGTCTGCTCGATCACAGCGCGCAGGCAGGCCATATCCGTATCGCCGCTCCAGTAGAAACCAGGCAGCGCTTGCTGCGCATCGAGGGTGTTGCGCTCGATGCAGCCGGGCATCTCGCTCCAGTAGACGCCCCGAACGTACTCGCGCCAACCAAGGATCTGACGCACGAAGCCCTCCACCGATGGCAGTGGCACGGCGCCCTCTCGATGGGCCTCCAGTGCGCGTTCGACGACCTCTCGCGGGCTGAGCAGTTTCAAGTTGAGCGCCGCGGACAGCGCCGAGTGATACAGCAGTGGTTCGCCGTCCCACATCGCGTCCTGGAAGGGTCCGAAAGCCTGAAGCCGGTGGGCAACGAAGTCGTCGAGCGCATCGAGTGCCTGTTCGCGGGTGACAGGCCAGGCGAATCCGGATAGCTGGCCCGGGTTGTCCGGGAGCAGCCGCTCGACGCTGGCCAGCACGTCGCGGGTCAGCGCATCGGGTGCGAAACACACCTTGACGGGAAGCATACCCGGGCCCTTGCGGCCGAAGGGTTTGCGGTTTCGCCGGTCATAGTTCCACTCGCCTCCCGTCGGTTTGCCGTCGTCCATCAGTATCGAGTGACGCTTGCGCATGTGCCGATAGAAGTGTTCCATGAGCAGCGTGCGCCGGCCCGTGCGCCACGCAGCGAATGCGTCGCGGCTGCAGTAGAAGTGGCCGTCGGGCATTATCTCTCGGGGCAGCCCGGCGAGATCGCAGGCCCGGTCGATCTCCTGCTGTACACCGAACTCGGCGGCTTCGACCATGCTCAGCATCTCGGGCCGGAGGCCATCGATCGCGTGCTTGAGTGCGCAGCTGAAGTTGTCTGATTCCGGGCTGTCGATCTGGTAGTAGTCGACCGTGAAACCCTGGTCGCGGAGCCAGCCGGCGTGGTGACGCATCGCGGCGAAGAACAGGGCGCTGCGCGCCTTGTGCGACCGGATTCGCCGCGACTCGCTGCGTGCCTCGATCATCAGCACCCGGTCGTGCTCCGGGCTGGCCCCGTCGAGCACGGCGGAGTACCGGTCGAGCTGGTCGCCCAGGACCAGCAGCAACTTGCGGCAAGTCACGTTGCCGGACGCCGCGTGCTGCGCTTGCGGCTGCCGTGTCGTTCGTAGATCGCCCGGCTCTCGCTGCGCGCCGCGGGGCCGCGACGGGCCTGCTGGATCCGCTGCCGCGCCAGGCGTGCGGCCGCCTCGTGGTCCACCAGCGGTGCCGGGTAATCGGTTTCGATGCGCACGCCACGGCGCCGCTGCTCGGCTGCCGGCATCTTCCACGGTGCGTGTATCCATCGGCTGTCCACACGGGTCAGTTCGGGGACCCAGGTGCGGATGAACACGCCGTCGGGGTCGTGATCGTGCGACTGCTTGATGGGATTGTAGATGCGCAGCGTATTGATCCCGGTCGTACCCGACTGCATCTGTATCTGGGACCAGTGAATGCCAGGTTCGTAATCGACGAACTGTCGGGCCAGGTGCAGCGCCGGTTCACGCCAATGCAGCCACAGCTGGTAGCTGGCCACCGAGGTGAGCATCGCGCGCATTCGGAAGTTGATCCAGCCGCCGTGTGCCAGCGCGCGCATGCAGGCGTCGACGAACGGCCAGCCGGTCTGGCCGGCGGACCATGCCGCCAGCCGCGCAGCATCGGTATCGATTGCACGCAGGCCGTCGGTCGCGCGCTGCAGGTTTTCGAACTCCATGCGCGGCTCGTTCTCGATCTTCTGGATGAAGTGACAGTGCCAGTGCAGCCGTCCCTCGAAAGAAGCTAACGCCCGTTTCCAGGTCGAGGTGTGGTCGCGTCGCATCCCGCTAATCTGGGCACGGCGCCGTCGCGTCGCATCCCGCTAATCTGGGCACAGCGCGGTCGCGTCGCCTGGACAAGCTCGCGTATCGACAGAGATCCGTAGGCGAGGTGGGCACTGAGCCGCGAGCAGCTGTTGCCGGCAGTCAGTGGGCTGGACATCTCCAGCTGGTAGCGCTGGCCGCGTACCTGCAGGAAGCTGTGCAGCGCCTGTTCGGCGCAGGCACGCCCCGCCTTCTGGCGTCCGGGACAGTCGTCCTGACGCAGGCCTTCGGTCGGCCACTCGGGCAGCGCACCGGTATCCACACCGGTCAGCCGCGGCAGTTGCGGGGCTGCGAACAGCGCCGCAAGCCATCAATCGTTCCCACTGCTGCGACCAGCGGTCGCGGTCGGTCCGTCCGCGCACCACCCCGTGCTGGCGTACCTGGTGCCAGGGTATCGCGCGCTCGCGCAGCATCGCGCCGACCGCACGATCGCGGCCGAAGGTCCAGGCGTTGCCGGTCTCCTGGTGCGACCAGACCGAGGCGACCGGGTGCCGCTCGATCAGTTCTCGCAACACCTCGACCGCATCGCCCCGACGGATCACCAACGGCTGTCCGAGGCCGGCCAGTTCCGCGCGCAGGGACACCAGCCCATCGCGCAGGAAACCCCAATGGCGCCCGGATGCATCGGGTTGCCGCCACAGCTCCGGTTCGACGATGTACAGCGGAAGCACCGGCCCCTGCGCGGCCGCACGGCTGAGGGGCTCGTGGTCGCAGATGCGCAGATCGCGTTTGAACCAGACGATCTGCAGCCCGTTCAGGCCGCACCCTGCTGGGCGTTGATCGCATGCCGGCGCTCTGTGTGCGCGAGGTAAGGGGCGGCCAGCGCCCGCACATCGACCACGGCCCTGAGTCGTGCGAGCAGCAGATACAGCCCGCCCAGTTTGCGGTGCAGGTAGAGCACCTCGGTTGGTGGCAGGCGACCGAACCCGTCGCGCAGGCGCATCTCGAGCAGCGCGTCGCTCATGCGCTGGGCCATGTCGGATCCGCCGAACACGAAGGGCTGCGCGGCGCGCAGCGGTTCGGTGGCGGTGCGCAACAGACCAACCACACTGCGCCGATAGCCGGCCGGGTCGCGATCCGCCAGATATCCTACCCTGGCAGCCGCGTCGGCCAGATCATGGTCGCTGCCGCCGCTGCATGCGGCCAATAAACTGCACAGCGCCGAACGGCTCGCCTGCGGATAGTCGCGGGTGGCGCCGAAATCCAGCAACTGAATCCGGTTCGACTCAGGCGCATACAGATAGTTGGCGAAATTCGGGTCGGTCTGGACCAGGCCCCAGTCGAACACCTCGCGCAACGCCAGTTCGGTCAGCGAGGCCGCCACCGAGTTGCGCAGCGCAGACGGCTGGTCGGCGAGTTGCTCGATCGGGCGCCCGTCGAGAAACTGCATCGTCAGTATGTCCCTGGTACAGAGGGCGTCGATCGCCTCGGGCGCTTCGAAGCGGTTGTCACCGTCGAGCTTCGCGGCGAAGCGCCGCAGCGACGCCGCCTCCGCCTGATAGTCGGCCTCCACGTGCAGCTGACGTTTTGCCTCTTCGAGGACCGGGCCGATGTCGAAGTCGTCGGGCAGCAACCGCACCATGCGCAGCAACATGGCGACGTTGTCGACGTCTGAATCGATGCTCTGGCGGATGCCGGGATACTGAACCTTGATCGCCAGCTGCCGACCGTCCTTCAGGACCGCTTCATGCACCTGCCCGATCGAGGCGGCCGCGATCGGCGTGAACAGGAAGCGCGAGAAGTTCGCCTCCCAATCGCGACCCCAACCGTTTTTCAGGACTTCGGCGACCTGGCCTAGCGGCATCTGGTGGGCATCCTCACGCAGCCGCGCCAGGACCCCGCTCAATTGCGCTGGCAACACCTGCCCGCTGTCCATAGAGATGAGCTGCCCCACCTTCATCGCTGCGCCGCGCATCTCCGACAGGCCGTCGGCGAGACGCCGTGCATTGGCCGGGGTCAACAGCAGGTCGTTCAATGATGCACGTTCACCTCGTGCGACTCGGCGGACGCCTTCACCGACCATGCCGCCCGCGATGCCGCCGGCCAGTCTGCCCAACAGCCCCAGCCGACCGGTCCGCGAGCCGGTTACGCGGCGTTCTGATGCCAAGACCGCTTGCCTGCCGGGTTGCTAAGATAGTTGAGCTGCTGGACGTCGAATGACACCGGGTCGATGCCCAGAGAGTGCAATGCCGAGGGCGCACAGGTGTTGCCTTCGAGCAACATCTGGAGCTGTTCGCGAGTCACCGGAAAGGCCTCGAAGCGGTCGAGCAGCGTGGCTGCGGTCGCCAACCCCAGTGCCGGTACCGGGACCTTCAGTTTGCGCCTGCCGCGCACCACCGCCAGACGGTCGATGATCTCGCGCCAGCTAAGGTCTTCCGGGCCGCCCAGGCACAGGGTTCGGTCGCCCATCGCTGGCGACAGCAGGGCGGAGACAAAGGCCCGGGCGACGTCGCGGACATGCACCGGTGACAGGCGGAACGCGCCGGCTCCGGTCGGCAGCAGGCCGGGGTAGAACAGCGGGGCCGGCAAGGCCGAATCGACGATGTCACGCATCAGCTGGGTGGCAAACTCCATGCGGCCGCGGGGATCACCGAAGATCACCGAGGGTCGGAACACCGTACCTTCGAGGCCGGATGCGGCCAGGTGCTGCTCGGCCAGGTACTTGGTCCGCTGATAGGCTGTGCCATCCGGCTTGACGCCGTTCGCGCTCATCAAGAGGAAACGCTCCAGTCCGAGTCTCGCGGCGGCGTCCATGATGCGCTTCGGGGCCTCGAGTTGCAGCTCTCTGAAGGTGATGCCGCGCGCCGGGAACTCGCGCAGGATGCCGATGTTGTAAATGGCCGCGTCGGCTTGGCCCAACACGCGGTCGACCGCGGCGGCGTCAGCCACGTCGCCTGCGACGACAGTGCAGTGCTCGGCCTGCGGGACCCGGTGCTCGTGGCCCGGCCGGACCAGCAACACCGGCTGCATATCGGCCTCGATCAGTGCATCGGTGATATGGCTGCCGACGAAGCCGGTACCTCCAAAGATTGCAATTCGCATCACGTCTCTCTCAGCCTATTTGTCGGGGAGCCGGATTCTTTCCCGGTGCGTGCGGCGCAGGTATCGGTGTCGCAGCGGCGCTTCAGGCGCCAGCGTGCGAACCGGCGGTAGGCGTGGTCCAGCAGCGGCGCCAAGTGCAGCAAGCGGATCGCGCGGCCCAGCCAGCGATAGCCCTGCAGGTGACCCCAGAGCTCAACGAATCCATGCGCGCCCACCTGCCATTCGCCGGCTGCATCGCGCACATGGAAATGCGCCATCGCGGCGGCGTGCGACACGCCGACTCGCTGCTCGATGTCTGGCGTCTGGGCGATGTCAACCCACGCCAGCCGTTGCGAACCCTCGAGGCGCCGGTAGTGGGCGATCTCGCGGCGGCACATCGGGCACCCACCGTCGAACAGCACCAACGGCTTTTGCTGCCGTACGCCTGTG
Organism: uncultured Gammaproteobacteria bacterium; assembly: GCA_963808165.1. Lineage (GTDB taxonomy): Bacteria > Pseudomonadota > Gammaproteobacteria > Chromatiales > Chromatiaceae > Thiosocius. The sequence goes on from CAWEET010000021.1 coordinate 36,271, forward strand.
TTGCCCATCGTTGTCTGGATACTGCTCATCGCATGCATGCTCCGTGAAGCGAAGTGGCTCCGACCGCGCCGTAAAACTCCAGCGACCCAGGATCGGGCGTGCCGGGTTTGGGTGTGGATCGCCGGTTTATCAGCGATAGCCATCTCCACCGCTACGGTTATGCTGCATAGTACAGGAAATGAAATGAAAAAAACGGTTCAAAAACTGTTCATTTAGCGAGCCGATAGCCCCGGGTTGGCGACCTGGGCTGGATGCCCATGGATGGTTGCTGCGGGACCGTCATCGGGGACCGCTTGTCGGCGATCCCCGGTGACAGCGATTTCTGCGATGGCCTCGGATTGCACCGAGTCCCCATCTGCCTTGCCAAGTGTCCTGGCCGGCTAGGCCGCCACGTCAAGGCCGCAGGCCCGGTTCGCCGGCACGGCGATGTCGATCAGCCGTGGCGGCTGCAGTGCCAGCGCATTCATCTGGTCGACATAGGCCTCCCTGGAGTCGACCTGCAGGCGCGGATTGAATCGCCGTTCCATGCCGATCGTGCTGCTGGTACGGCCTTCGTAGTCGTGCGCGGGATACACCACCGTACTGTCCGGCAGCGTCAACAGCTTGCCGAACAGGCTGTCGTACTGTGCGCCCGGGTCGCCATTTTGAAAATCGGTCCGACCGGTTCCCCCGATCAGCAGGGTGTCGCCGGTGAACACACGGTCCGGCAGGACCAAGCTGTACGAATCATCGGTATGCCCCGGGGTGTAGAGCGCCTTCAGCTCAATGCCGTCGACCCTGAGCGTCTCGCCCTCGCGGAAGCGCAACGACAGGCACTCGGCCGGGGCCTGCTCGCCCATCGCGGCCGCGCACCAGGTGGCCTGACGCAGCCTGCCCATGCCGGTGACATGGTCGGCGTGAATGTGCGTGTCGACCGCCATCACCAGTTGCAGATCGAGCTCACGGATCAGCCTGAGGTAGCGCGGCACCCCGTCCAACACGGGATCGATTATCAGTGCCTCACCGCCCCGGCGTTCCGCCAACAGATAGGTATAGGTCCACGACTGGCTGTCGAAAAGTTGTCTGAAGATCATGATGGATTCTCCTGTTTCGCTTAGTAGATCAGCCGGCCGGCACGAGCGGGGCGGCGGCCCGGCGGTTCCAGGGCATGCGTGCCATAACATCGTGACTTCCCGGTCGATTCAGTTGCCTTCGCGACACAATCTAAGGCCGTGGGGGGCGTTTGCATAGATCGAACCGATCGAGTTTCCGGCGCCGATACTTCGAATTTTTCGATGTTACGGCGGTCCGTCGTCGACCCGGCGATAGTTCGAAAAATCCGAACTTCGATGCCGGTGTTTTCGAGCCCCGGTTCGACAGGCAGCGTCGATACTACTTTCCGAGCCAAAACTTCGGAGTGAGGAAATGCAAGCAATCAAGGTACCGGGGCCCACGCTGCACAGCCAACTGAACGAGCAGATCAGACTGCTCGCTTCGGTCGATGCCAGTGATGCAGCGTTTCTGAGCTGCTATCTGGACCTGCGTGATGGGGTCGCGGCGTGCGAGCGATTTCTCGAGCAGCGCGCCAGCGCAATTCGCGGGGCTCTTACGGGCAGTGCGCTGGCGGATTTCGAGAGTGCCCTGGGCATGATCCGGCTGCATTTGCGGCGACAAACCCACCCGGAAGCGCAGGGGCTGGCGATTTTCGCGCGCAGCCTGGCGGGTGGGAGCTTTTTGAGCGGCGTCCCCATGGACGTCCCTTTAAGTAACGGGCTCAGCCTCTACCCAGTTCCCGATCTATCGGCATTGTTGGCCGCAGTTGACGACGAGGCCAACTGTACGCTGGCGCTGGTCCGCAACGGTGCAATCCAGGTGGTGGATCTGGAAGGCCAGCGTGCAACGCCGCGCGCCTGGGCTGCGTTCGCCTCGGCCACCGGCGCCTGCAATCCGGGCGAAGGTGGCGCGGCAATGATTCCCGACCATCGCCTGCAGATCGTCCGCCGCGCGCTGGTTTCCGGCAACGCCGCTCCTTTGGTGATCGCCGGTGATGCGGCCTGCCTGAAAGACGTGGTCGAATGGCTGCCGGGGCGTGTCGCGGGCCGCCTCACGGGCGTCATCGACGTGCCCCGGTCGCTGAATCAGCAGGATGCCGTGCGCTTCGTCACACGGCGACTGGCTGACGACCGGCGCGGATCGGCGCAGCTTCTGCTCGGACGCCTGTTGCGAGTGCTCCGCAGTGGCACGCTGGCGCTCGCCGGCATCCGGGCCGTGTTCGAGGCGTTGAGGGCAGGCAACGCAGAGACGCTCGTGATCGCGTCGGGCTCGGCCCCGGCTTCTGGCTGGGCCTGCGACCATTGCGGTTGCGTCGAACCCTGCGCGGCAGCGCCGGATAGGTGTCCCGCCTGCGGGTCGCACGCGACCGCCGAGTGGCGGCCTCTGGCCGAGCTGTTGCGACTTGCCTGCCAGCAGGGCGTGCGCATCGTCTTCGCCGATTCGGACAGGCTCCGCTACCTGGGAGGTGTCGCCTGCATGCTCAAGCAACCTGCCGAGATGCAGGTGATGCCGGAGCCGACGCTTCCCCGGCAATTGGATCTCGTCGCCTGATGCGCCCGGATGGCGTCATGCGCGTCGATATCTCTGCCGACAGCGACGCAGTAGCCGACCAGGTGGACCAGTTGTCGCGCTTCTATCTGGTCGGCCTCGAGGAAAGTGTGGATGCGATCTCGGTCGTAGTCGACGAGCTGTGCGACCCGCTGGGCGAACCATTGGTGCGATGCCGGGTCTTCGGCCGCTCGAGCCATGGCGAACCGCTCGAAGTGGTCGAAACCCAGGCCGATCCGGTCCTGGCGATCACGCGTGCCCTCGACCGGACGGTCCGTGCCCTGCGTCGCCGTGGCTCCCTGGGGCGATTGGCACGCAGTCCCTGACCGACCGGCGGTACCCTCGAACACCACCACTGTGAAAGCCGCGCCCCGGCCGGGGCGCGGCGTTTGTGCGTTCGGGCTGCGGCTTGATTCGTCAAAGCATCGAAAAAAACGAATCATTATTTTTCTTTATTCGTTTTTCTTTTTTCGCTCCAGGGTTCATAAATGCCCCATCGGCTGAACGGCGGGTGTCCGCCGGTTCGGTCAAAGGCATACCGGGAGGGGTATCGATGGCGAATGCGATTGTCTGGGGAATGGTTATATCCGCGGCGCTGGCACTGGTCGCCGCGCTGCAGCTTGTGCGGATCGTACAGACGGCGACGTCTGACCGGGATGCCTGAGACATGGTGGTCTCCGGACGAAGGCTGAGCGTGCTGGCTGCGGCGATCGGTCTTTGGCTACTCCTCACCGCCGGCGACATGGCCTCCTGGTTGATCGGAGCTCCGGTAGTCGTCGCGGCCGCCTGGTCGGTAACTGCGGCACCGGTCGCGCGGGGCGGGGCGTTTTCGCTGCGTGCCGCACTACGTTTCCTGCCCTTTTTCCTTTGGGAATCGCTGCGTGGTGGGGTCGATGTCGCGGCCCGGGTGCTGGCTCGGCGGCCGCGAGTCAGACCGGGTTTCGACACCTACCCAATGCGTCTGAAGCAGCAAGCGTCACGCATGCTGTTTGCGAACACCGTGAGTCTGTTGCCGGGCACGCTGGCGGCCGAACTCAGCGGCGACATCTTGCTGGTGCATGCGCTTGACACAAGTAGCAATTTTCTCGGCGAGCTGGAGCGTCTCGAACGCCTGGTCGGGCGTATCTACGGGGAGGTGCTGTGATGGACGACTTGAAGATCATGCCGGTCTTCCAGGCGCTGCTGCTGATCGGCCTGGCGCTGTTGCTGGTCACGTTGCTGCTCGGTCTGCTGCGTGCGCTGCGCGGCCCGGACCTGGAGGACCGGCTGATGTCGGTGCTGCTGTTCGGCACTGGCGGCGTTGCAATGCTTATGCTCATGTCTGTGCTGCTGGCCATGCCGGCCTTGATCGATGTGGCACTGATACTGGCGCTGCTCGGGGCGGTGGCCGCGGCCGCGATGACGCGACGGGAGGGCGATGATGTCTGAGGTCCTCGCCATCGTATTGATCGCCGCGGGCCTGCTGTTCTTTGCCGCGGGCAGTATCGGACTCTTGCGTCTACCCGATATGCACTCGCGCCTGCATGCGCTGACCAAGGCCGACAACCTGGGCCTCGGATTGCTGGCCGCCGGCGTCGCGCTGTTTTCCGGCAGCCTGGGCGTCGCGCTGCAACTCCTGCTGATCTGGCTGCTGGTCCTGTTTGCGAGTGCGGCATCGGCGCACCTGATCTCTCAGCACGCACTGCGGCGGGGGAGGGGGCAGTGACAGATACGAACTGGATCCCACTGGATGTGCTGCTCGCGTTACTACTGCTGGGCCTTGGCTGGGCCAGCGTCGCGACGCGCGATCCGAAACGTGGCGTTGCGCTGTTCATCGCATTTGGCCTGTTGTTGGCAGTGACCTGGGCACGCCTGCGCGCCCCCGACCTGGCGATGGCCGAGGCGGCGATCGGCGCCGGTATCGCGGGTGCACTGCTGCTTGCCGCGCTGCGCGATGAGCGTCGGTCGGTGTTGCCGGATGCGCCGTTCGCTGGTCCGCGGCTGTGGCTATTGAATCTGTTCTGCCTCGGTCTCGCCGGGGCGATGGCTTGGGCCCTGCTCGACGCGTTGGCTGGCTCGGATGGCATCCGTCTCGCCGAGCTTGCGGGCGACCATATCCCCGACAGTGGCGTGAGCAACCCGGTGACCGCGGTGCTGCTGAACTTCCGTGCCTACGACACGCTGCTGGAGCTGGCCGTGGTGCTGGCGGCGGTGCTGGGGGTGCTGTCGCTTGGGCCGGCACGGCCGGGCTTCCAGCCGGCTGGTCCGGTGCTCGGCAGCCTGGTGCGCTGGCTGCTGCCACTGCTGATCGTCACTGCCGGCTACTTGCTGTGGGCCGGGGCTCACGCCCCGGGGGGCGCTTTCCAGGCCGGTGCGTTGCTGGCGGCGGCGGCAGTGCTGCTGCGCCTCGGCGGACGGGCCAATGCCGGATTGCCGGCGGCAGGCGCGCTGCGCCCGCTGCTGGTCGCCGGGATCGTCGTGTTCGTCGTCGTCGGACTCGCCGTGATCGGTCCCGAGCGGGCCTTTCTGCAATACCCGCAGCGCTGGGCCGGGGCGCTGATCCTGCTGATCGAGGCCGCTGCCACGCTGTCGATCGCGGTTGCCCTTGCGCTGGCCTACATCGGCGGTCGTCCGGCGGGTTGGGAAACAGCCGGCCGGTGTTCTGTTCCACCCAGTCGCAAGGAGAGCGCAGTGATGTTGCCGCAGGAGATCATATTCGGCCTGACCGGTGTCGGCCTGTTCGTCATCGGTCTGCGCGGCGCGATGCTGCATGTCGCCGCGCTGGCGCGGATCCTTTCGATCAATGTGTGCGGGGCCGGGGTGTTCCTGATGTTCGTGACCGTCGCCTACCGCGGACTGGGCGAGAGTCCGGACCCGGTACCGCTCGCGCTGGTGCTCACCGGGATCGTGGTCGCGGTCAGTGCAACCGCGCTGGCGTTGGCCGTGGCGCGCAGGCTGCAGGAGGGCGCCGATGAATAGCCTGCTGATCTGGCCGATCGCGCTGCCGCTGCTGGGCGCGCTGGGTGCGCTGGTCTGGTCGTCGCGCGCGCACCTGATTGGGGTCGGGGTCGGCATTGCGACCCTGTTCGCGGCCTCGTTGGTCGCACTGCGTTTCGCCGAGCAGGGGATGCTGGAGCATGCATTGGGCGGCTGGGAGCCGGGGCTGGGCATTGCACTGCGGGTCGACGGCCTTGCCGCGGCACTGTTGCTGATGAGCAGCCTGGTCGCGCTCGCCGCCGCGGTCTATGCCACCGCATATTTCAGCGACCTGGCGAAACGTGCCGCGTTCTGGCCATTATGGATGTTGCTGGTCGCCGCGCTGCATGCGCTGCTGCTGGCCGGGGATGTCTTCAACGTCTATGTCACCCTCGAACTGGTCGGCCTGACAGCGGTCGCGCTGGCCGCGCTGGGTGGAAGCCGTGCGTCACTGCAAGCGGCGTTGCGCTACCTGACCGTCGGGCTGCTGGGTTCGATGTTATTTCTCGCCGGCGTCGCTCTGCTCTATGCGGCCTATGGCACGCTCGATATGCGCGGCCTGGCCGGCCTGATAGGGGCACAGCCCGCGGCATGGGTGGCGCTCACCCTGATGACCGCCGGCCTGTTGATCAAGACGGCGCTGTTCCCTTTGCACTTCTGGCTGCCGCCGACGCATGCGAATGCGCCTGCGCCGGTCAGCGCCGCGCTCTCTGCGCTGGTTGTGAAAGCGGCCTTTTATCTGGTGCTGCGGCTGTGGCTGGATGTATTCGACGGCGCACTGACCCAGGCGGCCGCATCGCTGCTCGGCCTGCTTGGCGCGGCTGCGGTACTTTGGGGTTCGTGGCGCGCCCTGCGCGCCGAGCGCCTAAAGCTGCTGGCAGCCTATTCGACGGTGGCCCAACTCGGCTACCTGTTCCTGTTCCTCCCCTTGCTCCTGGCGTTGCCGCCCGGTCCGGGCCGCGATGCAGCATTCGGTGGCCTGGTGCTGTTCGCGCTGACGCACGGCTTCGCCAAGAGCGCCCTTTTCCTCGGGGCAGGGGTCATCCAGCAGCACGCCGGCCATGACCGCATCGCCGATCTCGGTGGTACCGCGCGCGCGCTGCCGATCACCACCTTCGTGCTGGCATTGTCCGGCGTCGCGCTGATCGGCCTGCCGCCGAGCGGCACCTTCCTGGCGAAATGGCAGTTGATGAGCGCTGCGGTGGCCACCGGGCAATGGCTGTGGCTGCCGGTGGTGGGGCTCGGATCGCTGCTGGCCGGCGCGTATACCTTCAGGGTACTCGGTCATGCCTTCGGACCGGGTGAGCGTGCCGGCGGAGTCCTGGTCGGGGCGCGTCAGGAGATCCCGGCGCTGCTGCTGGCCATCGTGGCCACGTTGGTCCTCGGCCTTGGGGCGAACGGTCTTTGGGGATTGCTGTCGACCGGCGCGTCGGTCACGGGGGTATCGTCATGAGTCTTTCCAGCCTGCTGCCGGCGCTGATACTGCTGAGCTCGCTGCTGCCCGGGCTTGCGATCTTCCTGCTGCGTGAGGACAGCCATCGCCTGCGCACGGCGCTGAACCTGTTCGGTGCCGTGGCCAAACTGCTGCTGGTCGGCATGATGATCTGGGGCGTGTTCCACGAGCGCGTGTTCGAAACGCGCTGGACGCTCGCGCCCGGACTCGATCTGGTGCTGCATGCCGATGCGCTGTCGGTGTTGTTCGTCAGCCTGTCGACGGTGCTGTGGCTGGTGACGACGGTGTATGCGATCGGCTATTTGGAGAACACGCCGCACCGCAGCCGTTTCTTTGGCTTCTTCAGCCTCTGTGTCACGGCCACGGTCGGGCTGGCGCTCGCCGGCAATCTGTTCACCTTCGTGATCTTCTACGAGATGCTCACGCTGTCCACCTATCCACTGGTCGCGCACAAGGGGACCCCGATGGCGGTACGTGGGGCGCGTATCTACCTCGCCTACACGCTCAGCGGCGGCGTACTGCTGCTGATCGGCGCGGTGTGGCTGCGTACGATTGCCGGTCCGCTGGAGTTCGTGGAGGGGGGCATCCTGGGTGATCTCGAGGGCATCGACCCCTGGGCGCTGCGCTGGATCTTTCTGCTGCTGATCGTCGGGCTCGGTGTAAAGGCGGCGCTGGTGCCGCTGCACGGCTGGTTGCCGCAGGCGATGGTCGCGCCCGCGCCGGTCAGCGCACTGCTGCATGCGGTCGCAGTGGTCAAGGCGGGGGCCTTCGGTATCGTCCGCGTGGTCTACGACGTCTACGGTGTCGAGTTCACGGCTGCGCTCGGACTGCTGCCATGGCTCGGTGCAGTCGCTGCCGTGACCATCATCTACGGCTCGGTCAAGGCGCTGTCGCAGGACCATCTGAAGAAGCGTCTGGCCTACTCGACAGTCAGCCAGGTCTCCTATATTGCGCTCGGCGCGGCGATCCTCGGGCCGCTCGCGACCATCGGCGGGGTGGTGCACCTGGTGCACCAGGGCATCATGAAGATCACGCTGTTCTTCGCAGCCGGCAACTATGCGGAGAACCTTGGCGTCCACCGGATCAGTGAAATGGATGGCGTTGGGCGTCGCATGCCCGGTACCACGCTGGCCTTTACGGTCGCTGCGCTCGGCATGATCGGCGTGCCGCCAGTGGCCGGCTTCGTCAGCAAATGGTACATCGGCCTGGGAGCCGTGGAGGCCGGGCAGGCAGCCTGGGTGGTGCCGGTGCTGGTCGCCAGCAGCCTGCTCAATGCCGCGTATTTCCTGCCGGTTCTTTATCGCGCCTGGTTCAGGAAACCTGCGGCTGAATGGCCGGCGGAGAAGCCGCCGGTCGGGCGCTGGGAGATGCCCGGCGCGCTGCTCTGGCCGCCGGTGGTGACCGCAGCGCTGGCGCTTGCGGCCGGTCTGTTCGCGGCCGCACCCTACAGCCCGCTCGAGTGGGCCCGACTGATCGCCTCACGGGAGTACGCCTCATGAGCCAGTCACTGCTGATTCTCGCCCCTTTGCTGCCGCTGTTGCTGGCGCCGCTGATGCCGCTGGCGGTCGCGCGGCGATGGCACTGGATCCTCGCAGTGGCCGCGCTCCCGGCACTTGTGCTGGCACTGCTGGCGCCGATAGGCAGCGCCGTGACCTTGCCCTGGTTGTTGCTTGGGGTCCATCTGGAACTGGACGCGGTCGGGCAGCTGTTCCTGCTGTTCAGCTCCCTGGTCTGGCTCGCGACCGGCGTCTACATCGCCTTCGGGCGTGCGGCGGACGCTGCCAGCGTGGCGTTTGGGGTGTATTTCCTGCTGGCGATGGCAGGCAACCTGCTGTTGATTGTCGCCGCCGACATGCTGACCTTCTATGCCGGGTTCGCAATGATGGGCCTCTCGGCGTATGGACTGGTACTGCGGCGCTCGCAAAGTGCCAGACGCGCCGGGCGGGTCTATCTGGCCTTCACGCTGGTCGGGGAACTCGCACTGTTCGGCGCGATGTTGCTGCTGTTCGGCGCCGGCGGATCTTTGTTGTTCTCCGACCTTGCGTCAGGGCCCCTGCCGGACAATGCCGTCGCGCTGCTGTTGCTCGGCTTCGGTATCAAGGTCGCCTTGCCCGGACTGCACCCCTGGTTGCCACTGACCTACACCGCTGCGCCGATTGCCGCGGTGGCGGTCCTGAGTGGGCCGATGATGAAGGCCGGCCTGCTGGGCTGGCTGCGTTTTCTGCCACCCGGCGCACCGGGGGTGGAGTCCTGGGGGCCCCTGCTGATGGTGCTGGGTGGCCTCGGCATTCTGCTCGGTGTCGCTGTCGGCGTGCTGCAACGGCAGCCGCGCGCGGTGCTGGCCTATTCCAGCATTGCCAAGATGGGGCTGATCAGCGTCCTGTTCGGTGCGGCCTTGTCGTACCCGCCGCATGCCGATGCGCTGCTGGCCGCGCTGCTACTGTTCGCGATGCATCATCTGTTGGTCAAATCGACCCTTTTCCTTGGTCTGGGGGAATGGCAGCGGCGCGGCAGCCGGTTCTGGGTGCTGGCCGGTCTGGCCTTGCTGGCGCTCTCGATGGCTGCTGTACCGCTCAGCGGCGGCGCGGCGGCCAAGGAGGCGATCAAGGTCGCGCTCGCTGGCGAGTTGGGCCTGCTGCTGAACCTGTCCGCGATCGGCACGGTCATGTTGATGGCGCGCTTCTTGGTTCTGCTGCCGGGTCGCCCGGCGCGATCGACGGAGCCCGCGATGGTGCCTGGACTTACCTGGGCCACGCTGGTCGCGGTGGCATTCTGGGCGCCGTTCTGGCCGACCGAGGTCCCCGCGAACCTCGCCGGGCTCGGCAGCCTGCTTGTCGGTGCCGGGCTGGTACTAACCGCCTGGTGGATCGGTCGAAGCCGTCTGAGCGCGGTGCCCTATGTCCCGCCGGGTGATGTATTCCGCTTGCTGGCCCGCCTGCGCCTGCGCCGACCCGAACTGGAGTGGCGCGGCTTCACCGGCCCCGGTCTCAAGTCCTGGCTGAGCGTGCAGGACGCTGCCCAGCGTGGCGAAGAGACGACGTTGCTCGGACCGGGTCTGTATCTGTTTGCCGTAATGTCCCTGCTTCTGGGCGCGCTGTGGTTGCCGCTCTAGCTGCCTGGAGGAATCGGATGAAACGTTTCGAAAACATACTGTTCTTCGCCGACGGAGTCGCCGAGGTCGGCGTGGCGCTGCGCAGGGCGATGGCCCTGGCCGACCGTAACCGGGCGCGACTGACCGTCGTCGATGTGATCGCACCGGTCGAGAGCCCGAAGAAGGTATCGACCCACCTCGGCAGGGACCTGAGCGATCTGTTGCGGGAGAGGCGGCTCGAGGCGCTGGACGCACTGGTCGAGCCGTTCAGACTGCCGGATGGGCTGATCTACACCGAGGTGTTTTCCGGCGTCGCCTTCGTCGAGGTGATCCGCGCGGTCCGGCGAAGCGGCTACGATCTTCTGGTCAAGGCGGCACGACCACCGGCCGGTTTCTCGGAGCGTCTGTTCGGCAGTACCGACATGCACCTGCTGCGCAAGTGTCCCTGTCCCGTGTGGATAGAGCGCCCCGCTGCCACGGGCAGCTATGCCAATGTTCTGGCCGCGGTCGATCCGCTGGCGCCGACGGGCGAGGGCTGTGATCGGCTGGTCATGGATCTGGCCACCTCGCTGGCCGGAACAGAGGGGGCCGCGCTCTCGGTCGTGCACGCATGGCGTCTGGGCGGCGAGTCCATGTTGCGCCATGGGCGCTTCCGCCTGCCCGAAAACGAGTTCAACGATCTGCTGTCGGGTACTGAATCGACCCATCGGGACCGGCTGCGCGCCCTGTTGCGACCCTACGACATGCGCCCCGAAGACCCTGGCGTGCACCTGATCCGCGACGAGCCTGCGCCGGCGATCCGGCGTACCGCCGCGGCATTGCCGGCCGATCTGATCGTGATGGGTACGGTGGGGCGCACCGGAGTCCCCGGGTTTTTCATAGGTAACACCGCGGAGGAAGTGTTACAAACGACCATGGCCTCGGTGCTGGCGGTCAAGCCGGGCGGTTTTGTGTCGCCGGTCCGGTGACAGCGCTGCGCTGCGCGCGGCCAATCGGATGCGAGTCTGTCGGTACGTAACGGGTACATAGTGGATGCAGAACCTCAAGCTCAATCTGAAGCACCTTCGCTACTTCTGGTCGGTTGCCAGCCACGGTTCCATAGCACGCGCCGCTGAGGCGCTGTACCTCACCCCGCAGACGATCAGTGGTCAACTGCGTGAACTCGAGGAACAATTGGACACCAAGCTGTTTCGGCGCGACGGCAGGCAGTTGGTGCTGACGGAAACCGGCCGCATGGTGTTTTCGTACGCCGATGAGATGTTTCGGCTCGGGCTGGAACTACAGGATGTGCTGACCGGCCGAACGCCGGGGTCGGCGATCACGATCAAGGTGGGTATCGCGATGGTGGTCCCCAAACTGTTGACCTATCGGGTCCTCGAACCGGTGCTGCAGATGCCGGAACCGGTCAGCCTGGTCTGCCACGAGGCCCCGCTGGTCGACCTGCTGGCGGATCTTTCCGTGCACAAACTGGACGTGGTGCTCGCGGACAGCCCGGTGAGTCCGGCATTGAACATCCGCGCCTACAACCACCCGCTCGGGGAGTCTGGCATCAGCTTTTTCGGCGTGGCGGAAAAGGCCGAGGAACTGAGGGAAGGTTTCCCGCAAAGCCTCGACGGCGTGAAGATGTTGATGCCCAGCGTCGGCAGCAACCTGCGCCGCAGTCTCGAGAACTGGTTCGAACGGTATGCGATCCAGCCAGTGGTCGTCGCCGAGTTCGAGGACCGCGCGCTGATGAAGGCGTTCGGCGAGCGGGGCTCCGGAATCTTTACTTCGCCGACCGCCGTCGAACAGGATGTGACGAGCAAATACGGCGTCGATGTGATCGGACGTACTGAAGAGATAACGGAGCGTTTCTACGTCATCTCACCCGAGCGGCGAATCAAGCACCCGGCGGTCACGGCGATCACCGAGGCGGCGCGCTCGCGATTGTTTGCATAATCTGTCTCGCGGTCGAGCCTCATCGGGTGGGCTCATGGCGTCTCTCGCATCGAATGCGCCGAAGCGCTATTCAAGGTTCGTTGGGCTCGGTACCGCTGGGTTAAGACACGACTTTGCCGATGGGGTTGGTTTCGATGAGTGAAGACGAGCGGATCGAACATGACAGCCTGGGCGAAGTGGTGGTTCCGGCATCTGCACTGTATGGCGCACAGACCCAACGAGCGGTCGACAATTTTCCGATCAGTGGTCTGCGCCTGCCACGGCCTTTTATCCATGCGCTCAGTCTGATCAAACGGGCGGCCGCGGTGGTCAATCGCGACCTCGGCCTGCTCGACAGCGACGTCGCGGATGCGATCGCGGCAGCGGCGAAAGAGGTCGGGGAAGGCTGGCATCAGGAACATTTTCCGGTCGATGTGTTCCAGACAGGCTCCGGCACCAGCAGCAATATGAACATGAACGAGGTGCTTGCGCGCCTCGCGGGTGCGCGGGCCGGGCGGCGCGTGCATCCGAACGACCAGGTCAACATGGGGCAGAGCAGCAACGACGTCGTACCGACTGCGATACACGTCAGTGCCTGCGTGGAAATCCGCAACACCCTGTTGCCGGCGCTCGATCATCTGGCAAACACCATCGATCGCCGCGCCGTTGAATTCGACGGTATGGTCAAGACCGGGCGCACCCATCTGATGGATGCGATGCCGCTGCGCCTAGATCAGGAACTCGGTGGCTGGGCTGCCCAGTTGCGCGACGGCAGGGAGCGTATCGAGGCCGGCCTGGTACGGCTGCAGCGGCTCGCGATCGGTGGCTCGGCGGTCGGCACCGGCATCAATGCGCACCCGCAGTTTGGATCGCGCATGGCCGCCTGTCTTACCGACTTGACTGGCCTCGCGTTCCGTAGCAGCGGGAACCATTTTCGAGACCTGAGCTGTCAGGATTCAGCGGTGGAAATGAGCGGCCAGCTCAACACGTTGGCCGTCACCCTGATGAAGATCGCCAACGATCTCCGCTGGATGAACAGTGGGCCGCTCGCCGGACTCGGTGAGATCCGGCTGCCGGCAGTGCAGCCGGGCAGCAGCATCATGCCGGGCAAGGTGAACCCGGTGATCCCGGAGGCCGTGGCGATGGTCTGTGCCCAGGTCATCGGAAATCACAGCACCATTACGATCGCTGGCCAGTCGGGAAGTTTCCAGCTGAATGTGATGCTGCCGCTGATCGCATACAACCTGCTGCAGAGCATAGAGATCCTCGGAAACGCCCTTCGCGTGCTGGCGGACAAGGCGGTCGGCGACTTGGAAATCGACGGGGAACGCATCAGCGCGGTGCTGGAGCGCAATCCGATCCTCGTGACTGCGCTGAACGCGGTCATCGGCTATGACAAGGGCGCTGAGATCGCGAAGCGCGCCTATGCCCAGGGACGCCCGTTGATCGAGGTCGCCCGTGAGCTCACCGGGCTCTCTGAGCAGCAGATCCGCGACCTGCTCGATCCGGCGCACCTGACCCGCGGCGGCATTCCGGGGCTGGACGGCCCACTAGGGCCCCGAGACCGGGTGCTCAAATGATTGGGTTTGCGTTTCCCCCCGGTTAGGAGTACCGTCTCCCGACTGCGACGATTTTTGACCTGCCTGCTAGCGCCTTTCTTTGGCTGTTTCCTCGAAAGTTACACCCGAATGAGCTAAAAGTGCCCGCCAAGATTTGTGGCAGTAATCCGCCCATTGAGGTGGATATCGTTTAGAAACTTTTGAGGTTTATTGAAGATGTCAGAAAGACAGATTGGAACCGTGAAATGGTTCGATAGTGGCAAGGGTTACGGTTTCATCGAGCGCGAGAACGGCAAAGACCTGTTCGTGCATTTCCGTTCGATTGCCGGTGAGGGTCATCGCTCGCTGGTCGACGGCCAGAAGGTCGAATTCACCGAGACCCAGGGTCAGAAGGGCCCGCAGGCAGACAACGTCGTAGCCCTGTAGATCGCGCTCGGATCTGCTGCCCCAGCCTTGTCTGGGGCAGTTTTCTCCTTGTCTCCCTGTGCTGTTATACACAGCGACGCCCCTCTCGAGGCGCCTGTGGTTCGAACCGGATTGCCCTGATGATTACCCTTTTTGTACGCGGACTCCCCAGATCCTCCACGGAACAGAGCGTGACGGAACTGTTCAATCAGTACGGCGTCGTTCGGTCGATCAAGCTGTCGACGGATATTTTCTCCGGCGATTGCCGGGGCTTTGCGACCGTCGATATGGAAGGGCACGAGGCACGTGCTGCGATATCGGGGTTGGACGGCCGAGAGTTCAACGGCAGCCAGATCCGGGTGGGTCCGAACCGGCCGAAGAACCGTCGGGGCGGCGGCCACCGCTGATTGAATCGCTGCTGCGCAACGCAGCGCGTAATCCGACCGTCACCCGCCGATTCCTGCCCGCTATCTAGTTCGAGTACGTAGACCGGCGCGTTTCAGTCGTTGGCGCCCAGCTCAACCGGGATGGCCTGGGCGCACACTACGCAACCGCATTGACATCGCGTCGCTCACGGATTTTGTCGATTTCGCTTCAAACGCGGCGGTCCGGATCCTGCTCGAATCCATCAGCAAGCGTTTCCCTGTGCCATCCAGGCCGCGTGTTCGTTTGTGTGGTGATTTGTGCACCAGGGTCGAGGCGCCCGCGGCTTGGGTGACCGATGCCGGGCGACGGCTGGATTCCGGCTATCGCTGCCACACGTCGTAGCCTACCGTGAACATCACGCCAGCATTGCCAAGGATCGCCAAATCGAAACCCAAACGGTCGCGCTTCCAGCCCACCGAAGGAATGATCACGGGCGCCCATCCGTTGTAATTGTAGGCCAGCTTGTCCTCGTACTCACCGACATAACCGTAGATGAGTCCGCCCGAGAGTTTTACATGCGCCCCCTCGGCAATGAACGGCAGCCGCCACTTGTAGCCGTAGTAATAATATTGCGAGAACTGGTCGAACGAGTTGTTGAATAGTGAAATCCCGATACGATGCGTGTCTTTGTGCGCCGCTTCTAAGCCACCGAGAACCGGTGCCCCCTTGTAGTCGTCGCCATCGCCCCAGTGTATGCCATACCCGGCCTGGAGATAGACCGAGTCGAACCATTTGGTCAGCCGTGATTCGTCATTCCCTGCCGTTTTCTCAGCCGCTGCCGCCAGCGGTATGCCGATTGGCGGCAGGGCGATCAGGCCGAACAGGGTTGTCGTGACAAGACTACGAACCGTCGCCCTGGGTAGGCCGACATTGTCGATGAGAAGTTTGATTGGCGCGTCCCCCGGAGTACAGGGTGGGTAGCATAACCGAGCCGTCGTGTCGTCTCCAGGCCGCGAAGTGTTGCAGGGGGTCCAAGCCGGGACTTGACTGGCGCCCGAGCGGCAGATGGGCAGTCGTTTCGGTGGCTGACGGCAGCCCGGATGCGACGCTCGTGTTCGTCACCTACGGTGCCGGCGTCGACTTCCTGATGGAGAATGCCGAAGACCGGCGCGGCAATCGCTTCGACGCTGCGGTGCTGCGTCTGATCGAGAGCGGCGTCGAGTTCCGCATCTGTGCTGCGACCCTCGGCGCCCGCGGGATCGAAAAAGGCGATGTGCTGGATGCCGCGTTGATCGTCCCGTCTGGTATCTCCGAGATCGCCCGCCTGCAGCTCAAAGAGGGTTATGCCTACCTGAAGCCGTAGGACACGCATCCAGAGTTGGCCTCGAAAGCAGGATGATCGGCGCCCGCCGTTACCGCCAATGACTCGCTGACCGTTTGCAGGCGAGGGCATTTGCCGGCCTGCACCAGGCGCCTCAGGTGGCCGATGCGGTGCCGCGGCGCAGCAGGAGATGCTCGACACCAGCCGGCGCGGCAGACCCGGCGGCAGGCGGTGCCTCCGGCACCGATCAAATACTCGCACTCGAAATCATCGTCTATCAGGAAACCACTGCCGTGCCGTTCGATGTGCCTGACGTTGTGCCGGATGACCGGTGCGCCGGATCGCTGCAGCAGCCAAAGGAGAACATACAGAGCCATTACGATCTGGGCAACGACTTCTATAAACTGTGGCTGGACGAGCAGATGATCTACACCTGCGCCTATTTCCGGATACCGGCGGTGTCGCTGGAGCAGGCGCAGACCGCGAAGATGGACCTCGTCTGCCGCAAGCTGCGACTGCGACCCGGGGAAAGGGTGGTCGAGGCAGGTTGCGGCTGGGGCGCGCTGGCATTGCACATGGCACGCAACTTCGGGGCAAAGGTGCGCGCCTTCAACATCTCGAAGGCCCAGTTGGCGGTCGCGCGTGAACGCGCCCTGCGCGAGGGGCTCGACGACGCGGTGGAGTTCGTCGACGGGGACTACCCTGAGATCAGCGGGACCTACGATGCCTTCGTTTCGGTCGGCATGCTCGAGCATGTGCGCCCGCAACACTACCCGGAACTGGCGCAGGTGATGGATCGCTGTCTGCCGGCTAGCTGGCGGGGCCTGATCCATACCATCGGTACCGATCGCCCGGGGCCGCTGAACACCTGGATCGAGCGCCGCATCTTTCCCGGGGCCCGTCCGCCGTCGCTCGCCGAAATGATGCCGCTGTTCGGTCCGTCCAGCTTCTCCATCCTCGACGTGGAGAATCTCCGTCAGCATTATGCGCTGACGCTGGGACACTGGCTGCGGCGCTTCGACGACGCGCAGGACAGGGTGCTGGAGATGTTCGACCCGGAGTTTCTGCGTGCCTGGCGCTTCTACCTCGTATCGTCGAAAGCCGCGTTCACGACCGGCCACCTGCAACTGTTCCAGGTGCTGTTCGCGCGCAGTGGCTGTAACCAGATACCCTGGACCCGCGGCCATCTCTACCGCGATGGCGCCTTCTGAGGGCGCGTCGTACATCTTATCTTCCGCCTGTGGTGTGTCGCTCCGTTGCCCGCGGCGGCCTCGGCCTCGGCGCGGCGGTGGTGCCGGTGCCGGAAAGGTTCTGCAGCACGATACCCTCGGGCGAGACCGCTATTGCATCACCTGTGCGCCGCACCGCCGACCGGCTTCAGCACCATGTCGAGCTGCACCGGTGCCCCGCGCGTGATGACTGCATAGTGTCGGTCGCTGATGAACAGCAGGCGACCACCATCCTCGATCCGTGCCTGTATCGCGTAGCTGAAGCGCGGGTCGATCTTGGCGGGGTCGTATGGAATCTCGAAGCTGAACGGTACCTGGCTGCCACCCGCCCGAATGACCTGCTTGCCGAGCACGATCGCCGGCGCATCGGCTCGCGATACGTCCACCAGCTTTACCTGGATCAAGGCCGTCGGTGGCAGAGCGATGCGCTGCAGATAGGTCACGGCCCCGCTGACGCTCGCCGTGGCCGCGCCTCCGCCCTCGGGTGCGGCGGCCATGCCGGAGCACCCGGTGAGCAGAAACGCCGCCAGCCAGGTTGGTGTCGATGTGTACATGCTGTTGCCCCTGGTCATTGATGTTGCTGAGTCAAGGCGCAACCGGGCAGCGCAGCCAGGCGCTTGCTCGACCGCCGCTGCCCGCAGATGCAATTGTACTGACCAAGCGGCGGGGGATGCGTATCAGAGTCAGTGTCATTGCCGTTAGGTCGCGGCCAACTGGCGGATCACATAGTGCAGGATTCCGCCGTGGCGGTAGTACTCCCATTCCTTGGGGGTGTCGATGCGCACCCGCACCTGGAACTGCCGCGCCTCACCATCGGTTGCTGCGGCAATCACCTTGAGCTGATCCACTCCGTCGGCCAGCCCTTCGAGGTCGTAGACTTCGGTTCCCTCGAGACCGAGTATTGAGGCATTCTCGTCGGCCAGGAACTGCAACGGGAGTATGCCCATCCCGATCAGATTGGAGCGGTGGATGCGCTCATAGCTCGCGGCGATGACCGCCCTGACGCCCAGCAGCATCGGTCCCTTGGCTGCCCAGTCGCGCGAGGAGCCGCTGCCGTATTCCTTGCCGGCGATCACCAGCAGCGGCACCTGTTGCTCGGCGTATCGCATTGCCGCGTCGAAGATCGTCATCTGTTCGCCGTCGGGCAGGTGCAGCGTGTAGCCGCCCTCGGTCCCCGGGGCGAGCCGGTTGCGCAGCCGGATGTTGGCGAAGGTGCCGCGCACCATCACCTCGTGGTTGCCGCGGCGCGAGCCATAGGAGTTGAAGTCGCCCGGGCTGACGCCTTGCCCGACCAGGTACTGGCCGGCCGGGCCGTCCGACATGATCGCCCCGGCGGGCGAGATATGGTCGGTCGTGACACTGTCGCCGAGCAGGCATAGCACGCGGCCGCCGCGGATGACCGGCAATGCCGGGGGCTCGCTGTCCATGCCGTCGAAATACGGCGGCAGCCGGATGTAGGTCGAGGACGTGTCCCAGCGGTACTGGTCGCCTTCGGGGACCTTCATCGACTGCCAGCTCGTGTCGCCGGCAAAGACAGTCTGGTAGCTGCGACGGAACATCGCGGGATCGATGTTGCCGTCGATGATGGTCTGCACCTCTCGCTGTGTCGGCCAGAGGTCGCGCAGGTAGACCGGGTTGCCGAGCGGATCCTGGCCAACCGGTTCGCGGTAGAGGTCGACGTCCATCGCCCCGGCCAGCGCATACGCAACCACGAGCGGCGGCGACGCGAGGAAGTTCATCCGCACGTCCGGATGGATGCGGCCCTCGAAGTTGCGGTTGCCCGACAGGATCGAACAGGCGATCAGATCGGCCCGCTGGATCGCCTCGCCGATCGGCTCCGGCAGTGGACCGGAGTTGCCGATACAGGTGGTGCAGCCGAAACCGGCGACGTGGAATCCGAGTGCTTCCAGGTCGTCCAGCAGCCCGGCACGGTCGAGATAGTCGCTGACCACGCGGGAACCCGGTGCCAGGCTGGTCTTGACCCAGGGCTTGACGGCCAGTCCGCGTGCGCGGGCCTTTTTTGCCACCAGGCCAGCGGCCACCATTACGGCCGGGTTGGAGGTGTTGGTGCACGAGGTGATCGCGGCGATCACCACGGCACCGTCGAGCAGTTCGAACATCTGGCCGGCATACTCGACCGTTTCCACGCCGGCGTGCCGGGCCTCTTCGGCGGCCACTGCCGTGCCGCCGCCTTCGTCGGCGAAGCGCGCGATGTCCCTGTTGCGGCTGGTGCGTCCCGAGCGTTCCTCCTGCAGGGCATGCATCGCCTTGGCGACGGTGGACTTTGCCGCGTCGAGACTGATCCGGTCCTGCGGGCGCCTGGGTCCGGCCAGGCTCGGTTCAACGCTGCCGAGGTCGAGTGCGAGCAGGTCGCTGTAGTCCGCCTCCGGTCCGCCGTCGGTGCGAAACAGTCCCTGTTCGCGCGCATAGGCCTCGACCAGCGCGACCTGTTCCGGTGCCCGACCGGTGAGTTCCAGGTAACGCAGGGTCTCCTGGTCGATCGGGAAGATACCGCAGGTCGCGCCGTACTCCGGTGCCATATTGGCGATGGTGGCCCGGTCGGCGAGCGGCAGCCCCTGCAGCCCGTCGCCAAAGAATTCGACGAACTTGCCGACCACCCCGCGCTCGCGCAGCATCTGGGTCACGGTGAGCACCAGGTCGGTCGCGGTCGCGCCTTCGGCGAGTCGGCCGCTCAAGCGGAAGCCGACGACCTGCGGGACCAGCATGGTCACGGGCTGGCCGAGCATCGCCGCTTCGGCCTCGATGCCGCCGACCCCCCAGCCCAGCACCCCGAGGCCGTTG
The DNA here is from genome assembly GCA_963808165.1 of uncultured Gammaproteobacteria bacterium. Lineage (GTDB taxonomy): Bacteria > Pseudomonadota > Gammaproteobacteria > Chromatiales > Chromatiaceae > Thiosocius. The sequence continues at coordinate 55,949 of CAWEET010000021.1, forward strand.
ATCATCGTCGTGTGCGAATCGGTGCCGACCAGGGTGTCCGGATAGGCCTGTCTCAAGCCGCCATGTTCACGCTGGAACACCACGCGCGCGAGGTATTCCAGGTTCACCTGGTGGACGATGCCGGTGCCCGGCGGTACCACTTTGAAATTGTCGAACGCGGTCTGTCCCCAACGCAGGAAGCCGTAGCGCTCGCGGTTGCGCTGGAACTCCAGCCGGGTGTTGAGATCCAGCGCATCGCTCTGGGCGAATACGTCGACCTGCACCGAATGGTCGATGACCAGTTCGGCCGGTGTCAGCGGATTGATCCGTGCCGGGTCGCCGCCCAGCCGGCCCAAAGCATCGCGCATCGCCGCCAGGTCGACGATCGCGGGCACACCGGTGAAGTCCTGCAGGATCACGCGCGCCGGGGTAAACGCGATCTCGCCGCCGGACTCCGCCTGGGCGTCCCAGCTGGCCAGCGCGCGGATGTCATCGCGAGTGACGTTCAGACCGTCCTCGTTGCGCAGCAGGTTCTCCAGCAAGATCTTTAGCGAGTAGGGCAGGCGTTTGAGGTCGTGCTCGGCGGCCAGGCTGTCGAGGCGAAAGATCTCGAAATCCTGTCCGAGCACCTTGAGCGCTGTACGCGCGTTGAACGAGTCTTTCATTGCCCTCTCCTGCGAGGCTGCCGGGCGGCTGGGTTCAAGCAAACCTTAGCACGCGCTCAGCACGATTCCGTCCGGGTGCGCAGGGTGCGCCGGTTTCGGTCATCCTGCCGGGGGGGCGTTGCTCGACCGAAGCCAATACGCCGCTGGCGTACCTGTTCGTTATCCCGGAGAAAGCATGCCCGATTCCCATCACCCTTCCGTGCTGGACAATCCATGCAGTTGACCGATCGTGCGGAATGCGAAGGTCCTGGACGTCCCGGCAACCGAAGATCCAAGGGACACCGAACGAGGTGTACTGGTGGAACATCGAGGGCGGCAGTACCTTGAACGCGATCGAGACGGATTGTGCACCGATCGGCGTGCTGACAGGCATCTCGACTGCCTACCCGCGCGGTCCCCACACCCATGGCAGGACCAGAGAAACGAACAGCGCGATCAGGGCCAGGCCGACCAGATTCATCCAGATGCCGGCGCGTGCCATCTCGGGGATGCTGATCTGGCGGCTGGCGAAAACGATCGCGTTGGGTGGCGTCGCCACCGGCAACATGAAGGCGAACGAGGCGGCCAGCGCGGTCGCCACCATCGGCGCCAACGGATCCTGTCCGGCACCTGCGGCGAGGCCCGCTACGATCGGCAGCAGCATGCTGGCGGTCGCGGTATTCGATGTCATCTCGGTCAGGAATATCGTCACCAGCGCGACCGCTGCGATCAGCGCGAACCAGTGCACCTGGCGCAGGAATCCGAGCTGGTTGCCAATCCATTCGGTAAGGCCGGACTGCTGAAAACCATGCGCCAGCGCGAAGCCCCCACCGAACAGGAGCAGTATGTCCCAGGGGATGCCGACGGCCGAATGCCAGTCGAGCAATCCGCCTCTGGCATCCCCGTCCGCGGGGATCACGAACAGTGCGATCGCCCCGGCCATCGCGATCGTCGAGTCGCTGATCGGCCCCAGCAGCTCCGGCAGCAGCAGGCCCTTGAACACCCACAGCACGGCCACGGTAATGAATACTGCGAGCACGCGTCGTTCCGCGCTGCCCATCGTGCCCAGCTGGCCGATCTCATGTTGGATGGTCTCTGCGCCACAGCCGGCCTGCCGGCCGGTGAGTCGCACCGCGATATGCGTCAGGTACCACCAGGCGATGGCGAGCATCACGATGGACAGTGGCAGACCGAACAGCATCCATTGGGCAAAACCGACAGTCATGTCCAGTTGCTTTTCGACGACCCCGGCCAGGACAGCGTTCGGCGGTGTACCGATCAGCGTCGCCACGCCGCCGATGGATGCCGAATAGGCGACGCCCAGCATGAGTGAGCGCCCGAACGGCGATTGCGAGTCTGTCCCCAGGCGCCCGATGACCGCCAGCGCGATCGGCAGCATCATCAGGGTGGTCGCGGTGTTACTCAGCCACATGGACAGCAATGCGGTCGCTGCCATGAAGCCGAGCACGATGCGGTCCTGCCGGGCGCCCATCAGCCCCAGCACGTGCAGCGCGATTCGGCGATGCAGCCCGCAACGTTCGACCGCAGCGGCGATCCAGAAGCCGCCGAGAAACAGAAACACCAGATGATGGGCATAGTTGGCGGTCGCCGCTTCGATCGGCATCACGCCGAGCAACGGAAACAGCACCACCGGTAGCAGCGCGGTCACCGCAATCGGAATGGCCTCGCTGATCCACAGCATGGCCATCAACACAGCGACTGCCGCGACCCGGTTGGCTTCCGTCGGCATCAGCCCCGGCGGCAGCGCGAACAGCGTCAGCAGGAACAGCAGCGAACCGAGCAGCAGCCAGCGGCTCTTCAACGTCATGCCGGCGCGGCCCCCGGGTAACCCAGTTGGGCCGAGATCTTGTGGCTCGCCTCGACGACGTCATCCACCCAGGCCATGCGCCGCCGCTCGATCGGTGCCGATACCGACAGTCCGGCGGCCACGTTGCCGCTGCTGTCGTGCAAAAGCACGCCGATGCAGCCGACGTCGATCTCGGCCTCCTCGTTGTCGAGCGCATAACCGCGCCGGATACCTTCGTTGCACTCGTCGATCAGGCGCGGGAGCGTGGTGATGGTATTGCGCGTGTAGGCGGGCAGGTTGGTGCGCTGCGAGTAACCGCGGATGGCATCCTCACCGGCGGCGCCCAGCATCAGCTTGCCGACGGCCGTGACATGCAGCGGGGCGCGACTGCCCACGAGCTGCTGCACATGCATCATCCGGTTGGGCGTCGCCTTTTCGATGTACACCACGACGTCGCCCTCGCGCAGGGTCAGGTTGACCGACTCGCCGAGCTTGTCGCGCAGGGCCTCCATCACCGGCAACGCGACTGCGCGCAGATCGATGTTGCTGTGCAGCCTTACACCGAGTTGCAGCAGTCGCATGCCGAGCCGGTAACGACCGCTGGGGTCGCGTTCGACGAATCGATTCTCGGTCATCGATGCCAGGATACGGTGTGCGGTGGAGGCATGCAGCCCGGTCTCTGCGCTGAGGATCTTCAGGCTGACCGGGTCCTGGTAGCGGGCGATCGCGTCCAGCAGTGCGGCGGCGCGATCGATGACTTGGATCGATGACGAGCTGCGCGGTTCCTTCATATTGCAAGATATTTTCGTAATGTGGAAATTGGCCGGTAAGGCCTGCTGTGAGGCCTGTGTACCAGCGGATATTCGGAAATTATCACAGTTATTTCATAATGTGAAATTTGTTTTTTAACGACATCAAGAAAGAAATATTGCTCGATATTTCAGATGATTAGGCAAAATGATCGATAATTAACGATGGAGATTTCACGATACGAAAACTATACGCCATTGCGGGAAATCGGTCTCGCTCCTAGTGTTTGCTGCAACGCGGTGGCACCGCAATCAACGACATCGGCCGGGAGGTCAAGACATGAGCAGCGCAGCAGAACAGATCTTCAACACCCATCCGTCCTTCTGTGAGGGCATACTGCACTATGCTGAGCACCCGGCGGAATTCTCGGTGCACGGCCGGCTGGCGGCGATCGGCGAGGGTCAGACGGCGATCACCCGGATCGATGAACAGGCGGTGTTTCAGACCCGACTGATCGTCGACGCACTGCGTTACGCAACACTGCAGCTCTGTGCCTCCAAGGAGTCCGGTCACCCCGGCGGCTTCGCCAGCAGTGCAGACGCCTACGCGTCGCTGCTGATGCTCGGCCACACCAACATCGTGACCGAGGTTGGCCATCATGCGCCCGGCTTCTACAGCGCGATGTTCCTGGACGGTTCGCTGGAGGCGATGGGCATCTACACGATGGACCATTTGCAGGAGCGCTTCCGCGAGCGCAACGGCTTGCTCGGCCACTTGTCCGGTGCGATACCCGGTCTGCTTGCCCCGGCCGGCCCGCTCGGCCAGGGGCAGCACTTCGCCATGGCCGGTGCCTACCTCAACCGCGACAAGCTTTTCCCGTGCACGATCGGCGACGGCGGTCTGGGCGAGCCCTACATCATGTCGGCGATGAAGCACTTTCATACCAGCTATCCGGAGGTGACCAACTTCCTGCCGGTCCTAGTCTGGAACGGCTTCAGCCAGGAACATCACTCGATGGTGTCGCTGATGAGCAACGAGCAGATGACCGCCTACTGGCGGGCGCACGATTTCGAGAACATCGTGCTGATCGATGCCAAGGCGTTCGACGACTCGGGGCAGCAAGGTGCCTACGTCGACAGCACCCTGTTCAGCGACGCTGCGCGCCAGGCGTTTACCCGTGCCGTGCTTGAGGGTGCGAAAGGCGCAGCCGATGCGGCGCTGAGCGGGACCCTGAGCGTGCTGATCATCAAGCAATTGAAAGGTGCCGGCGTGCATGCGCACGGCGCCAAATCACACAATCTGTATCCCGGCGACAACCCCGAGAAAGACAGCATTGCCGCTGCGCTGCAGCGCGGTGCGCTGTCACCTGAGGCCTGGGGCCTGGTGCGCAGCAACATGTCCCGCGCCGGCGGTGGACCGGCCGGGCGCACCGTGGTCACCGAGTTCGAGCGCGCATTGCCTGATATCGGCGCACTGCCGACCCAGGACTATGCACCGGGCGAAAAGGCGGTGCCGGCGACAGCAATGGCGCATATGGTGGCCGAGCTCGGCCGGCGTGACCCGAGTTTTGTCGTGACCAATGCCGACGGCAACGAGGCTTCCAATATGAAGCCGATCAACGAGGCGCTCAAGATCCGTCATCCGACCGAAGACGCGCTGTACAACCAGGCCCCGAACGGGCAGGTCTATGAACCCTTGAACGAAGACGCCTGTGCCGGTTTCGCCGCCGGTCTGGCGCTGTTCGGCGGACGCTCGCTGTGGCTGTCCTACGAGAGTTTCGCGATCAACGGCTGGCCGATCGTGCAGACCGTCGGCCAGGCAATGGCGGAGCTGCGGCGCACGACTCCGGCAGTTGTATCGATGTTTACCGCCGGTGCCTTGGAACAGGGCCGCAACGGCTGGACCCACCAACGCCCGGAAATCGAGAACTATATCGGCGGCCAGATGCGCAACGGCAATGTCTACCTGCTGTACCCGGCCGACGCGAACATGATCCAGGCTGCCTACCGCTGGTCGGTGAACCAGTCGAACAAAAGCATCAGCATCGTCGCCTCCAAATCGGCCCTGCCGGTGTACACCACGCCCGAGCAGGCGGCACAGGCGATCAACCAGGGCGCGATCAGCATCTACGAGTCGACCGCGGGTGAGCGTGGTACCGTCGTGTTCGCAGTGACCGGCGACATGATCTATCTGCCGGTGTTCGCGGCCAAGGATCAGCTCGAAGCGGCCGGATACCGGGTGCGCATCGTGTGTGTCGCCAACCCGCGGCGCCTGTTTCGCCCCGGCGACGTCGCCTGGCAGCACTCGGCGCAGTCCGACGACCGGTTCATGGAAGACGACGCGTTCGATGCGCTGTTTAGCGGCGATGTGCTGATCGGCGTGAGCGGGGGCGGCACGATCGCGCTCGAGCCGGTGATGCTGCGCAGCACTGCGGCGGCGCGCGACCTGTTCGGTTGGCAACGCGGTGAAACCACCGCGAGTCCGGCCCAGATCATGGCCTTCAACGGCATCACCGCGGACGGCCTCAGCGGGCGTGCGCGGGAGTTGCTCGGTGATGGCGCGTCGACCACTTGAGGGAGGCAACGATGGAAACACGAAAAGTCACGAAGATCATCGCGATCGATGACGACCCCACGGGTTCGCAGACGGTACATGGCTGCCTGCTGCTGACCCGCTGGGATCCGGACACGCTGATCGAGGCGCTGAACGACGATGCGCCCTTGTTCTTCGTGCTGAGCAACACGCGCGGGATGGGCGCGGCTGAGGCGGCACGGGTCACCCGCGAGATCTGCGGCAATCTGCGTGCCGCGTTCGAAAGGCTGTCAACCGACGGCACCGAGATCCATCCGGTGATCGTCAGTCGGTCCGACTCGACCCTGCGCGGGCACTACCCGGTCGAGACGGATGTGATCGCCGAGGAGTTGGGGCCGTTCGACGCACACTTCCTGGTGCCGGCCTTTTTCGAGGGTGGACGCATTACGCGTGACGGCATGCATTACCTGATGGTGGACGGTGAAGCGGTGCCGGTGCACGAGACCGAGTTCGCCCGGGATTCCGTGTTCGGTTTCAGCACTGCGTTCATGCCCGATTATGTCGCGGAAAAGACCGGTGGGCGGATCGCCGCTGCAGACGTCGAACGCTTTTCGCTGGCCGATGTGCGCGGCGACATTGGTGCGCGGCTGCGCTCGCTGGAGAGCAACCGCTGCTGCGTGGTCGACGCCGAACGCCAGACTGATCTCGACAGCTTTGCGCGCCAGGTCCTGGCGGCGGCGGGCGAGGGCAAGCGTTTCCTGTTCCGCAGCGCAGCCAGCCTGCTGACCGCGTTCGCCGGTCTGCCGCCGCAGCCGGTCGCTGCGGCCGACATGTGGCACTTCGTGCGCGACGGCCGTCCGGGTGTGGTCCTGGTCGGTTCGCATGTCGGCAAGTCCACCCGTCAGCTCGAACAGCTGCGCGAGCAAGGGGCGCTGGTCGCGCTGCATGTCGACCTGGACTGGATGGTGCGTGACGAGGATGGCCTGTTCGCCGAACTCGTGCAGGCCATGGTCGACGCGCAGCGGGCGGGGCAAGGTATCGTGCTCTATACCAGCCGCGGCGAGCGTCAGTTCGAGACCAGCGCGGAGCGACTGGGCTTCGGTGATCGGGTCTCGGCATTCCTGATGCGGCTGGTGCGCAACCTGCCCAGGGAGACCGGGTTCCTGATCAGCAAGGGTGGCATCACCTCGAACGACACCCTCAGCAGCGGTTTGGCGCTGCGGACCGCGCGCGTGGTCGGGCAGATCCGCGCCGGCTGCTCGGTGGTGTTGTGCCCGGACGATCACCCGCGTTATCCGGGGCTGCCGGTGGTGATCTTTCCTGGCAACGTCGGCGATGACGACGCGCTGGCCGAGGTCTATGAGATCCTGTCGCGGCAGCGACAGCCCGACCAGGGTACCGCGATAGCGGCCACGCGTTAGAACCGGCGCCAGTTCCAGCAGTCGTGCCATCGGGGTTAAGCTGACGCCCATGGACGAGGCCGAGCTGCGCAGAAAATGGGACCGGCGCCATGCGCAATCAGATGCGCCACCGGTGCCGCTGGAGGTCCTGGCCGACAATGCACATCTGCTGCCGGCCCGGGGCGATGCACTCGACCTGGCCTGCGGCCTCGGTGGCAGTGCGCTGTTCCTGGCAAGACGCGGGCTGCGCACAAGCGCCTGGGACCTGTCGCCGGTAGCGGTGGAGACGCTGCAGCGGGTGGCGGCCGACCTTCCGCTGCGGGCCGAGGCGCGCGATATTACGCTGCGGCCGCCGCAGGCAGAGCGCTTCGACGTGATCTGCGTCGGCCATTTCCTCGAGCGCGAGTTGTGTCCGTGGATCGCCTCCGCGCTAAGACCGGGTGGGTTGCTGTTCTACCAGACGTTCACGCGCGAACGGGTCGACGACAGTGGCCCTGGCAGCGAGCGCTTTCGACTGGAACGCAACGAGTTGCTGCATCTATTTTCCGATCTCATCGTGCGTTTCTATCGTGAAGAAGGGCGGATTGGCGACCCGGCACGCGGATTTCGCAACCGCGCCCAGCTGGTCGCCCAGCGGCCGCAATGACGGCCCGTTGACGCAGCATCCCCGCGGACCGGTCGCGCGAGGCTTTCCTATTTGACGGCAGGCTTGCTGCCCAGCAGGCCGCCGTCGAGCCCCGGTTTTCCATAGAGACTGAAGGCGTTGTCGTGGAATGCCCTGGCGGTCTCCTCCAGATCGCCGGCATAACGCGGATCCTGCGGTCGTTCATGGCTGTTGATGAACTGTGCAAGGTCCCAGGCCTCCTGTTCGGTCAGCGTGTCGCCCAGCCCCAGTGGCATATTGTGTTTGATGAAGGCGGCTGCGGTATCGACACGGTGCATGCCCGCGCCCCAGTTATAGGCGGCAGCACCCCAGAGGGGCGGGAACAGCGTCACCCCGTCCGAATCGAGCACCCCCTGTCCCCCGTCGCCGTGGCAGATGGCGCATTTCTGCGCATACAGTTCCCCGCCCCGGCCGGCATCCGGTTTTTCCGCCGCCTCGTTCAGGCGCGGGTAACCCCGCCCTGGCATCCCGTGATCGCCAGTGGGTGCGCCGGTCGCCAGCCAGTAGCTGTAGGCCACGAGCGACACGATGCTGTCGCTGTCCGCCGCGGGCGGTGCGCCGGCTGCCGAGGCCTGTGCATTCATCGAGTATTTGAAGCAGCCCTGAACGCGTTCGATGTAGGTGTTGACCTTGTCGTTCTTGGTCCGATAGGCGGGATAGGCGACCCATGCCGCCCACAGTGGTGCAGAGTCGGCCAGCCGCCCCGCATCGATGTGACAGTTACCGCAGGCCTGCTCGTTGCCCACGAACTTGGCCGACACCGGGTGCGCGTTGGTGTTCTCGAATATCTCCAGACCCTGCCGCACCGCTGCGCCGAAACGGTCGTCCGGGATCGCCGACGCCAGCGGCGGCTCGAAATGCCCCTGCTCGTCGACCTCCCGACCGGCGGGCGGCGCGTCGTGCCGGGGAAGCGGTCCGCGATGGATTTCCTCGGCTCCCACCCCGGCGCCTGCGGTGACAGCCGGGCTGCCCGTTGCGGCGCCCGTCGGCGGTCCGGGGGGCTGGGCCGCATAGTAGGCGGCCAGCGCATCGATCTCCGCCTCGCTCAGCGCGACGGCAACGGTCTGCATCATTCCCAGCGGATCGTTGGCGCGGCTACCGGATCGCCAGGCCTGCAGCTGGGCCTTTATGTAGCTCGCGTGCTGGCCGGCGATGCCAGGAAACGCTGCGCCGATCCCGTTGCCCCCGCGGCCATGACATTGGGTGCAGGCCGGCAGATTGCGCTTCGACCAGTCACCGCTGCGCGCGAGTCCGGCCGTCGCCTCCGTGCCGGCACTGCCCGCGGCCTCGGTCGCCGGCGGCGGCACCGGAAGCCCCGCGTAGTAGTCGGCAACAGCGACGATCTGCGCTTCGGTCAGGGCCTTGGCCACCGGCAACATCGTCGGGTTCTGACGCTTTCCGCTGGCGAAATCGCGCAACTGGCGCGCCATGTAGTCGGCATTCATGCCAGCGATCCGCGGAAAACCGGCCGCGGCCATCCCGGCACCATCCGGCATATGGCAGCTCACGCAGGGGGCGACACCGTTGGGCGTACCCTGAGCGGCGATCCGTGCGCCGAGGTCGGCACCATCGCCGGCAATCGCGGCATAGGGCAGCAGCAGGAGCAAGGTCCAGGCGGGAAGGCGACAGATGGGCGGCATTGCTTGTTCTCCGTAAGTTGCAGGGGCAGGGGGCGTAAGGCTAGCTGTCCGGCATGACACCATTATGGGCTTTGGTGCTGGCGTTTCGGGGAGCGTAAGGCCCGTGGCGTGGTATCGACTTCGCCCGACAGTCTGGTATTTTCGGGCATCAGCGCGCGCAGACAACCCCCCGTCTCGTCCAGTGCGCCTGTGTCGTGGGCGCCGCCCGTCGCCGGACCCCGGGTGTGCGCGTCGTGACGCCGCGGTTGCCTGGCAAGCGCCGTCCACATCCCGCGGACTCCCTCAGAATAGAGGCAACTGCCTGCTGTCAGCGACCGGGGGACGAAACAGGTCGCAGCGCAACGGGGGTGCCGGGGCGAACCCCAGCCTGCGCGCAGCCAGCACGAAGCGCTGGCGGATCAGCTCGGCGTAGGCCCCGCTGCCGCGCAGGCGTCGTCCGAAGCGGCTGTCGTTATCACGGCCGCCGCGCGTGTCCCGGACATGGTTCATGACCCGTCCCGCGGCGTCCGGATGGTGCTGCTCCAGCCATTCTCGGAACAATGGCGCGACCTCGAGCGGCAGGCGCAACAATACATAGTCGGCCGATCGGGCGCCTGCGCTGTGTGCCGCCTGCAACAGGAGCTCGATCTCGGGTTCGTTCAGTACCGGTATTACCGGCGCGAGCATCGCGCGGACCGGAATCCCGGCAGCACTCAGTGTCTCGATCACCTGCAGACGTCGCCGTGGGGCGGCCGCACGTGGTTCCAGGGACCGCGCCAGCGGCTTCTCCAGTGTGGTCAAAGACACCGCGACTTCGACCAGGCCGTCCGCTGCCATCGCGCCCAACAGATCGATATCACGTTCGACCATGGCCGACTTGGTAATGACCAGTGCGGGGTGGCGCGTACGATGCATGATCTCCAGTACCCGCCGTGTCGTTCGGTGTTCGCGCTCGATCGGCTGGTAGGCATCGGTTATTGCACCGATGGCTACCGGCGCCGCCCGGTAAGCGGGTGCGGCGAGTTCTTCCAGCAGCCGGTCGGGCAGCTCCGGCCGGACGAACAGCCGCGACTCAAAATCCAGCCCTGGCGACAGGTCAAGCCAGGCGTGCGTGGGCCGAGCATAGCAATAGATGCAGCCATGCTCGCAGCCACGATAAGGGTTGATCGAGCGGTCGAAGGGGATGTCCGGTGAGTCGTTATAAGTTATTGCCCGGCGTGCATGATCGATGCCCGTGCTGGTGCGCAGCGGGCTCGCCCGCTGCGTTCCCCAGCCGTCGTCGAATGGCTGGTGATCGTGGCTGTGATAGCGGTTACGCGGATTGCCGGCGGCAGCGCGTCCGCGTGGTGGTTGGTCGTTCATGACGGCTCCGGTTCCCGGGTGACGGCCTGCGCGCGGCCGTGCCGGCGGCAATGATAGACCTGGTCCGGGTGTCCCTGTTGTAAAACAAATTTTACGTTACAAGGAAAAGAACGATCCGTGACGGCCCCAGTGAAGTGTGTTGCGGATTGAGTCGTGTCACTCAAGTTGCTGTAATTTCAATACTTTACGAAATTGGCACAGCCATTTTCCGCGCCCTCGGTGGTAGTGGCACGGGAGATGCTTCGATTCGGCAATGTGAAGGCGTTGCGGTACGAATGCCGTCGAGGCGGAATTGGGGTGCGGACAGTGACAGGAACAGGGATCCATTCGGATGCGGGGGAAGATTCGGATTCCACGAACAACGAAGACGGGCTTTGCCATGGGGCGTTGCGGGCCCAGAATGCCGCCTTTCAGGCGACTGGCGGTGTCAGCCGGAACAACCGCGCCGCGGGTTTCCTGCCCGGCTATTGCAACGTCAGCACTGGCGAGGCGGTCATTTCCTGCTTCGCCGACGGCAGTCCCTCCCCGGTGCATCTGCTCGACGGACTGCCCGATGCGTGGGTGGCTGAAAGGGATGCGACCGGGCGCGTCCGGCAGACGGTGCCTATGGTGGTGGCCGGGTTCATCCGCGAAGGCAGTTTCTATACGCGCGAGGCAGCCGCCCGTTTCCTAGAACGCGACGATACCTAGTGGGCCATGCGGGAAGTTCTGTAACACTCAGCCGATTCACGAGTCTCATCGACAAGGCACGTGAGCGCAGGACTAGCCCATGCTAATTCAAGCGATCGTAACGCCGGCGATGGGACTCGTGCACCGGCCCGCAGGGAGCCCCGCTGTTGGGCCAATGCCGTGTTGCACCCCTTGGAAAGGGCCTGCCATTCCCTTCGGCGTGCGCCTTGCCTTGGCCCAACAGCGGGGCTCTGAGCATTACAGAACTTCCCGCATGGCCCTCTGGTCAACCGTTCGCGGGGCGAAAGCTGGGCTGCAGGCGATCCCGCCAGGGCCCGGTGATGATTCGGTGCCTCGGCCCGTCGTGAGTCTGCTCCGAAGCAGAAGCAAGCAGGGCAATGCAGTCTGCTTGGCGGGGCAGGGCCTCCCGTCTGCACCGTGCCCGCCAGCTGGAGGAATTCCAGTGTGCGGCAGCGGTTTCTCGCTGTTCGCGGATGTGTGCCAACTGATAAGGTTGAACGATTTCGACGGTGTGATAAGGGAGTAGGCATGTACGAGGCGTTTTTCAACCTCAGTGGTGATCCATTCAGGCTGTTGCCGGATCCCGGCATCTGCTTCCCGCATAAGAGTTGCGCCAGGGCCTGGGCTTACCTGCGTTACGCAGTGAAGCGCGGCGAGGGCATCGTGGTCATCACCGGTCGGCCCGGGTCCGGCAAGACCACGCTGGCGCAGCGCCTGCTGACCGAACTGAACCCGTCCAAGACGGTCAGCGTTCAGCTCATTGCACACGATCTCAGCGCCACCGATCTGCTGCGCAAACTGGCCTACGCGTTCGGTCTGCCGGCCGAAGGGATGGACCGGGCGATGCTGGCACACCGCATCGAACGTTACCTGGCCGAGTTGGAGCATTCGAACCGGCGTGCGCTGGTGGTGATCGATGAGGCGCAGACCTTGTCGCATCATGCGTTGGAGGCGATGCGGCTGCTCACCGATCTGCAGTCCCACTCGCGTCCGGTGCTGCAAATGATTCTGCTCGGTCAGAGCGAGCTCGAAGACGTCATGAGCGCACCCGGAATGGAGCAGTTCCAGCACCGGGTGATCGCGAGCTGTCGTCTGCAGACCATGGACCTGAAGGAAACCAAATTCTACTTGGAGTACCGGCTCGCGTATGCCGATTGGCGCGGCGACCCCTCGATCGACGGATCCGCGGTGATGGCGATCTACCGCAACAGCAATGGTTTGCCGCGGCATGTGAACAAGATTTGCAGTCGCCTGTTTCTGCACGCCAGCAGCGAAGAGATCCACGCGCTCACGGAAGACGACGTGCAGGCGGTCGTCAGCGATCTGAAAGAGGAGTTGCTGGCACCCCTGACCATGGGCGATGCAGTCGAGAGCGAGCCGCCGGGTATGCCCGATTCCGTTGACGAACTGGCGCTGGTCCCCGGCGCTGCGCCGCATGCCTGTGCGCCAGAGGCGAACACCCAGAGCACGCTGAGCGGGCTGTACCCGAAAGAGGATCCGTCGGGCCACCCCTATGCCCCGGCACCGGTCGCCGCAACGCCGGGGGATGCGCATGGCCAGCCCTACCAGGGCACGCCGTCCGCTGGTGAAGCTGGCTATCCGTACCAGGCCCCCACCCCGGGTGCCGACGGAGGTTACCCCTACCAGTCGGAGGACTGGACAGACGCCGGGCAGCCCTCCGGTGTGCGAGATGATGCCGGTCATGTGCTCGAGGTTTCGCGCGAGAAGGCGCGGCAGTTGACGGGTCGTATTGCGCAGTGGACACCCATGGTCCGGGATCGGCTGCGCAGGGATGCTGCCTCGCTGCTGCAGCGCCTGCGCGGGACCGCTGCCTCCGTACGATCGGGTGGCGGGAGATCCGGCTTCAAGGACATGCTGGCGACGCCGCCGCGGGGCGGCATGCGACCGGCCCTGCTCGCGGGACTGGCGATCCTGGCGGTTGCCGCCGTGGTCGCTATCGTTGCCCGCGATCCCGATGTCCCGGCGGACGCTCCAGACGGTCACAGCGTCGAGTCGCACCGTCCTGAGGTTGCCATGGGGACTGTCGCCGAGCCATCGTCCGCGATGCCGCGGCCCGCGCCCGCAACCGGGTATCAGAAGCCAGCGGCGGAAGATGCCGCGGCGCAGCCGGCATCGCGCCAACCGCAAACGGCCGGGCTGGCAAGCACACAGCTCGCCGCCGCGGCAGAACCGACCATGGCGGCCGGAGAAGGGCCTGATGCCACGAGAGACGTCTCTGCCTATGCAACCGATCCGGCTGGTCCGGCCTTCTCGGAAACGCAGACTCAAGCGCCGGCCGAACCGGTTGCACAGATGTTCTCCGATGCGCAGCCGGGTGCCGCCGATGACACGGTGGCCCAATCGATGTCAGCGGGCCCAGCGGATTTCGCCGACCCGCCGCTGCAGCAGGATGAGCCGGCGTCGCCTCAGCTGGACCCGCCGGTAGCGGACGTCGTTGTGCCGGACGAACCGTTGCAGGCTGCGTCCGCCCAGGTCGTGCCGGAACCGACAGCGGTGCTGGAAATGAATGCATTGCCGGGCGCAACCCTGTCGCCGGAAACTGCGGCCGAGCCGCCGCAGGCGGATACCGTGGCCGAGGCGGCTGCACTGCTTGCCGAGATCGAACGGCTCAATGTGCTGGCGGCGAAGGCACTGGCCCGTTATCGCCTGCTGCTGCCCGAGGACGACAATGCCTACGGCTACTACCGTCAGGTCCTGGCCTTGGATCCCGACAACGGCGAGGCCTACGCCGGCCTGTCCCAGATAGTGCAGAAGTACGGCGAGATGGCCGAGAATGCGCTCGACAAGAACGACCTGGTCAAGGCCGAGTTGTACGTCGAACGCGCGCTGAGCGTAGACCCTGGCCATTCGGAGTCGCTGATCCTGCGTAACCGGATCGAACGGGCGATCGCCGACGGCGAGGCGGCCCGCCAGGCCGCGGCAGAACGTGCGGCAGCGGAAAGCGAGGCAGCGCGGCAGCGCCAGCAGGATCGGCCCGCGCAACCGAAGGCGTCATCACCTAGCAGTCTCGAGCGTTTGATGCGATTCGTCGAGGGAAGCGGCACGAATGCCGATCAGTGAGGCCTGAGCATGCGGCGCGAGCATTGAAAAAGCCCCGCCGCCATCTGGCCGCGGGGCTTTGCGCCTACCGCCCGGTGGGCTGACGCCACCGGACGGCATTTCGGTCAGGGCTTGCCTGAGGCCCCGGCGGTCATCACGTCGAGCATCTGCTGGTTGACCTTGATCGCGGTCTCCACCACATTTGGCGGAAGCAGCTTGCTGTTGATCAGCATGTCCAGGTTGAGCATCATCAGCCAGACCTTGCCCTCACTGTCCTCCACCATGGATACGCGGCACGGCATATAGCTCGAAAAGACCGGATCGGCCATCACCATCAGACGTGCATCCAGCGGGTTGCAGAACTGATAGATCGACAGGTGCGGCATCTCGACGTCCTGTTTGGCGAGGAACTGCGACACCTTCTGCTGTGCCACTTTCTTGAGACCGATCTCTTCCGCCTTGGCCAGCATTGCCTGTTCGGCCGCCTCGATGGTCACATCGTCCTGCAGCGCCATCCGCACGACGGTCTGGGCGATTTCGGTGATCTGGATGCTGTCGCTCAACGGACGTGCGGGCTGCGTCAGACTCGCCCGGTACATCGGCGGACTGAACTGATAGCCCTGCATGACCCTGCGGTCATCGAGCGTGGCCAGATAGGCCGCCAGGTTGATGAAATCGGCGTCGGCATAATCTTCGAAGGTATCGTCTTCGTTGTCGTTGGCATGGATGCGCGAAGCTTCCTTGAAATTACGCATCGTCGTGTACAGATAGGCCGTATGCTGCCCGGCGAGCGGCGGCGCCTCTTTGCTGGGCTTGCCGTAGCCGTCACGGTTGTGACAGTTCTTGCAGTCGCTGCGGTAGATGTCCTTGCCCTCGCCGGTGTCGCCGACATCCGCCCGGATGTTGAACATCTCATCCGAACTCAGGTCGATCGACGCAAGGTAAGCGGCGACATCCTCGAAGTCCCTTTCAGTAAACTTGTCGATCTGCGATGTCCGGACCATCAGCGGATAGACCCGCGTGCCCGAGACGTAATCCTTCATCGCCTTGATGATGTATTCCCTCGGAAGGCCGGCAATGCGGGGGGACAGCTTGCCGGATGCCCCCTGCCCATGGGCGCCGTGGCAAAGTGCGCAACTCTTGTTGATTGTCTGCCCGTTGGCAAGGTCGGCAGTCCAACCTGCTGTGCTCGCTGCCAGCAACAGCACTGCCACCATCATATTCTTCAGCATGAAGTCACCTACTGTTCTGATTGATTATTCGAAGACGGCGCCCACAGTGCTGCGGTAAAGCGAGCGGCCCCGTTCGGGGCGGCAGCAATATAAACCTATTAGCAAAGTGTGAATTATGATCTGGCGCAAGTTTTTTGTCGTTTTTTGATCGGCGCGCAGTTGTAATGCATCCTCCGCCTGTTGCAGGCTGAAAGTCTGCAGGCTGAGGTTCAGATCGGCCTCGATGCGTGGCTGATTCTGGCTGGTCGGCGGCACGATCCGGGCGCTGCGTACGATCCCCTCCTGGTCGACCTCGTCGCGATGCCACAGCAGCCCGCGCGGCGCCTCGGTGGGGCCGAACCCGATACCGGCACTCGGTGTGACCGCCCGCTGGGGCTCGTCGGGCAGCCGATAGTTCTGCAAAAGCCTGATCGCCTCACCGACCGCCACGTGGATCTCGATCGCCCCTGCCAGCAGGCTGTGAAACGTGTTGTTGCTGGGAAAGGCGAGCCCCGTCGTTTGGAGCAGTCTGCGGCTGTCCTCCGGCAGACGGAAATGCCGGTCCTGCAGCGCCAATGCGGCCAGATCACAGGCGCGGGTGCCGATCAGCGCGATCGGTCTGTCGTCGATCGGGGATGTTTCGAACCGCTGGCCGCCATCGTCGTGGCGCCTCGTCGTCCACAATTCCTAACGGCTGGCGAACAGATACGCCTGAGTGCCTGCGGTCCCGTTGCCCGGGCGAAGCAGCGTTCTGAATTCACCTGCCAGTGCCCCGGTGCCTGGTCATCGGTCCAGCCCGCTGGCAGTTGACCGACATCCGACAGATCGAGCGACCGGATGGCAGCGTCCCGGACCAAGGGCCCGACCGTCCGGTAGCCTTCCCTGCCCAGCGCCTCCATCAGTGACTGGAGGGATTCGCGTGGTAAGAAACCAAGTCGGTTCATTGCGCGGATTTCGATACCGGATTCGGCTAAGGCCTGGCGCAGAGGGTCTGCTTCGCCAGCCTAATCGCAATGCCACTCAACTCAAGCTGATTCCGGTCGTTTCTGGAGAAAACGTCGGTGGCAGGGACGCCGCCGTCGAGCCTACAGGGACGTATTCAAGGCGTTTTGCGCGAGAAATGATCGGAATCACCAGCTCAACTTGTAGCCTGCGCTCCCAAGTAAGTGCCATTCGGCCGAATCGAACGATCCTTCGACATGGATAGTATCCCCGGCAGATCGGCATGGCGCTCAGTCGGCTCGTCCTCCCAGCCAGGGGTTGGGATCGGGCCGCCACTGACCGGGGTGACCCGGCGGCGGGCCTGGAACAGGCCCAACAGCTCATGCCCGGGCATTCGGGCCGCGCGGCGGGATGCGCCGAAACCGTCCTTGGACGCTCGATTGGCGCTGGCCCGCGGCAAATGTCGCAGCCTCCAATGCGCCGGAGCCCTGTTCAATGCCCGCAGGCCCGTTAAGATACAGGCGATTGGTACCGGGCTTTGAGTTGTCCGCAGAACCGGGACGCGGATTCGGGGGTGTCTAGATGAGGTTTCGCCCACTGGTGATCGGATTGATTGTGCTGTGGGCACTGGCCGGCTGTGCCGGCCTGGGTGCACACCGCGAGAGCCCACACGTCACCGTTTCGGCTATCCGGATCGTTGAGGCGACGCTGCTGGAGCAGGTCTACGCCGTCACCGTCAGGGTTCAGAATCGCTCGGAGCGCGAACTGGCGATCCGCGGCGGCAGTTTTGATCTGGCGCTCAACGGCAAGGACTTCGGCTCCGGCGTCACCGACCAGCAGGTGTCGGTGCCGCCATACTCAGACGCCAAGGTCGAGGTGCAGATGGTGAGTACGGTGTTCGGCTGGGTGCGCCTGATCCAGGGCTTGCAGGCGCGTCAGGGCCAGTCGTTGGTATATGAGATTTCCGGGAGGTTTTCGGTCGATGGGGGCTTTGGCGCGGTGTCGTTCCGTGATGTCGGCGAAATCGAACTGCCGCGTGCTACACCGGCTGACAGGTTGCCGGAGGAGAACTTTGGGTCCTGAGGCCTTTCGACGGCTGCTCGCCTGTCGCGTCGTGGCACCCGGCACCGGCGAACGACAGGCCCTGCGCCTGGTCGACGACGAACGGCTCGAGTGGGGACGCGGTGACGAGCCGGATGTGATCGTGCGCGAGTTGCCGGAAAGGGCGCCTCAGGCGCCTGGCGAGTGGTTGATCGGGCAGGTCGAGAATCTGCTCGCCGAGTTCTACCGGACGCACGCGTTGAGCCGCACCGGCTTCGATCGGCAGGCTCGGGCGCTGTTCGCGGAGCACGGCTCGCAGGCATTCGCGGCGCCGCCGGGACGAATGCCGTGTTTCACCCTGTTCGTCGACGGTGGCAGCGTCGTCGCGGAGCCCGAGCATAGCCCGCGCCACCGCTGCGGCGCCTATTGTGAACTGCCCGCACCGCTCGGCGCCGATGCTGCCTCCGCCAAGGTCGATTCCTGGCTCGCCAGTGGCGAGGCCGACACGAGCTATCTTGGGATGAACGCCTGCCGGTACAACTGCTGACCATCTGTGCGGGGCGCGGCATTGGGTCGCCAGCGTGCCGGCGCGTTCGACACTGGCGTGAATCGCCGCATGGCGGCTCGACTGCCACATCCCAATCGCAGCAGCCGTCGCATCGATCGGCGCCAGACCGAGCAGGCTAGCGTCAGGCCGGCCACAGATTCGCATCCAATTGACCGGCAACAGTCAGCGCAGTCGCCGTATGCGCTAAGGTGACGCGGAACCGCAATAGAGATCTTTCTGCAAACGATCTGACGAACCGTGAAGCGCCTGATCCGTCTGTTTCGCACCTCGATCGGCAGCAAGCTGGTAGTGGCTGCCAGCGGCACCCTGCTGCTCGGTTTCCTGCTGGCTCATGCTGGTGGCAACCTGCTGATCCTGAAGGGGCCCGCTGCCCTCAACGGCTACGCAGACTGGATGCAGGGTCAACCGTTGCTATGGGGCTTTCGGCTCGGCCTGCTGGCATTGTTCGGCGTGCACGTTGTGACTGCGGTGCGGCTGGCGCGCGAGAACCGCGCTGCCCGCCCTGTGCGCTATCGGCGACTGGCGCGCCTGGGTGCCCGGCTGCCCGGGCGCCTGATGCTGTTCAGTGGCCTGTTGCTGTTGGCCTTCTTGGTGTTCCATCTGCTGCACCTGACGGTGCGCGCCGTCGGACCGACCGTGCAGCCCCTGTTGGACGGGGCTGGCAGGGTCGATGTCTACCGCATCATCGTGCTGAGCTTCAGCGACCCGGTGCTTACCGCGGTCTACCTGCTGGCAATGGCCATGCTTGGCCTGCACCTGGTGCATGCGATAGAGGCCTTGCTCCAGACCCTGGGCTTCAATCATGAGAGCTATCAGCCGACGATCCGTTTTCTGGCCCCGGCACTGGCCCTGCTGCTCGTCGGCAGTTTTGCGGCGATACCACTGCTGGTCATCACCGGCACCCTGGGCGGAGGCCCGGGCTGAATGGATACGCCCGTATTCGATGCGCGCATCCCCGCCGGCCCGCTGCCGGACAAGTGGCAGCGCCATCGCGCCGAGGTCAGGCTGGTCAGTCCCACCAACAAACGGCGCTACCGTGTGATCGTCGTTGGCACCGGCCTGGCCGGCGCCTCGGCGGCGGCGAGCCTGGCGGAACTCGGTTACCGTGTTGACTGCTTCACCTTTCACGACAGTCCGCGGCGCGCCCATTCGGTGGCCGCACAGGGCGGGATCAACGCCGCCAAGAACTACCGCAACGATGGCGACAGCGTGGAGCGTCTGTTTCGCGACACCATCAAGGGCGGCGATTACCGGTCGCGCGAGGCCAACGTCTACCGCCTGGCCGAGATCAGCAACCAGATCATCGATCACTGCGTCGCCCAGGGCATCCCGTTCGCGCGCGACTACGCGGGCTATCTCGACAACCGCTCGTTCGGCGGCGCACAAGTCTCGCGCACCTTCTACGCACGTGGACAGACTGGCCAGCAGCTGCTGCTCGGCGCCTATGGTGCACTGAGCCGCCAGGTGCATGCGGGCCAGGTGCAACTGCACACCCGCAGCGAGATGCTCGATCTGGTGGTCGAGGGCGGGCGCGCGCTGGGGATTATTGCCCGGCGGCTGACCGATGGCCGGATCGAGCGCCACGCCGCCGATGCGGTGGTCTTGGCGACGGGTGGCTACAGCAACATCTATTACCTTTCGACCAACGCGCTGGCCAGCAATGTCACCGCCAGCTATCGTGCCTATCGACGCGGTGCATGGTTCGCCAACCCCAGTTTCACCCAGATCCATCCGACCTGCATCCCGGCCTCGGTGGAGCACCAGTCCAAGCTGACCTTGATGTCGGAGTCGCTGCGCAACGATGGGCGCATCTGGGTGCCGCAGGCGGCCGGCGATGCACGCCGTCCGGCCGATATCGCCGAGGCCGAACGCGACTATTACCTCGAGCGCATGTATCCGGCCTACGGCAATCTGAGCCCGCGCGACATTTCGTCGCGTGCCGCAAAGGCGGTTTGCGACGCGGGGCGCGGTGTCGGCCCGACCGGGCAGGGCGTCTACCTCGATTTCGCCGAGGCGATCGATCGCCTCGGACAGCGCGTCATCCGCGATCGCTACGGCAACCTCTTCGAGATGTATCAGCGCATCACCGGGCAAGACCCCTGGCAAACGCCGATGCGGATATTTCCCGCTGCGCACTACAGCATGGGCGGCCTGTGGGTCGACTACGATCTGATGACCACGGTGCCGGGGCTGTTCGCGATCGGCGAGGCCAATTTTTCCGATCATGGCGCAAACCGGCTTGGCGCGAGTGCTTTGATGCAGGGCCTGGCCGATGGCTACTTCATCCTGCCGCAGACCATCGGCCACTTTTTGGCGGACCAGCCGCCGCTGGCACCTCGACTGGACGGTGAGGCCTTCGGGCAGGCGCAGGCCGCGATCGAGCAGCGCATAAAGCGCCTGGTCTCGATCGACGGACGCACCCCGGTCGAGTCCATTCACCGCCGGCTTGGCGAACTGATGTCCGAACACTGCGGCATGTCGCGCAACCGCGCTGGCCTGCAACGCGCGCTGGACGAGATCCCGGCCCTGCGCGAGGAGTTCTGGAGCAGCATCTGTGTGTGCGGCGGCAGCGAGGAGTTCAATGTGGTGCTGGAGAAGGCCGGTCGGGTCGCCGACTACCTGGAGTTCGCCGAGCTGATGGTGCGAGACGCCCTCGAACGCGAGGAGTCCTGCGGCGCCCATTTCCGTACCGAGCACCAGACCGACGACGGCGAGGCAAAACGCAACGACGTCGACTTTGCGCATGCCGCGTTGTGGGGTTTTCAGGGCGACCACTCGGCTCCAATGCGTGCCGTCGAGCCGCTGCGGTTCGATTACCTGAAGCTGGCAGAGAGGAATTACAAGTAGTGGAGTTTACGCTGCACATCTGGCGCCAGCGTGGGGCGAGCGAGGTGGGCGGGTTCGTTACCTACCCGGTGCAGGATATCAGTCCCGATCTGTCATTCCTCGAGATGCTCGACGTGCTGAACAAGCTGTTGGCTGGGCTCGGCGAGCCGCCGATCGCGTTCGATCACGATTGCCGCGAAGGCATCTGCGGTTCCTGCGCGATGGTCATCAACGGCGATCCGCACGGGCCGCTACCCGGCACTACCACCTGCCAGTTGTACATGCGGCACTTCCGTGATGGCGCTGAGATCACTGTCGAACCCTGGCGCGCCAGGGCGTTTCCGGTGCTACGCGACCTGATCGTGCAACGTTCGGCACTGGACGCGGTGATCCAGGCTGGCGGTTACGTCTCCGTGAATACCGGCGCCGCACCGGATGCACATGCGTTGACGGTTGCCAAACAGGCGGCCGACGCGGCGTTCGAGGCCGCCGCCTGCATCGGCTGTGGGGCCTGCGTCGCGGCCTGTCCAAACGGGTCGGCAATGCTGTTTACCGCGGCCAAGGTCGCGCAGTTTGCGTTGCTGCCACAAGGACACCCGGAGCGGGCACGAAGGGTGATCGGCATGGTCGAGGCCATGGACGACGCCGGCTTCGGCAACTGCAGCAATCACTATGCCTGCGCCGAGGCCTGCCCCAAGGAGATCCCGGTGCGTTTCATCGCCCGCCTGAACCGCGAGTTCCTGACCGCCGCGCTGACCAGTCGTGAATTCGTCGAACTGCAACGCCCGCATGAGCACGAGGAATGAACCGCTATTCCCGGCCTGCCTGCTCAAGCCCCCAGACCGCCGGGCGCCGCTCAGACAACCAGGTGACCAACGAATTTGCTCATGTCGTCGAGGATATCGCCGCCACGGCGGAAGCCAAGGCCGCAAGCCTCCCAGACGTAGAACACACCGGCCTGATAAGTGCGGCCCTCGGCATCCAGCGCGAATTGCGCGCGTTCCTGAAACACTGACTTATGGTGCGCGTAGGGCCCATCGGTGCTGGCCAGTGTCGCACCGTCGACCCCCAGCAGCGCCATGTTCGCGCCCTCGCGCCCGAACAGCTTCTTGCTGACCTGCTCGACGCCGGGGATTGGATCGAAGTCGGTGCGCAGCAGATAGGGGGAATCCGGAAACATGTCGTACAGCACCTTCATGATGCCCTTGCTCTGAAACAGCAGCGTGTACGCCGGATTCATGATGCGCGTGCGGCCATCGCGGCTCATCTTGCCGAGCATCCGCGTGAGCTCCAGCTCGTCGGCGGCGATGTCCTCCCAGGGAAACAGCTTGAACCAGAAGTCGGCGAGCTGCCCGTCCTTGTTGAACACCCCCTCGTCGCTGCTGAAACCGGCCTCGTGCATATAGCAGAAGTCGGTGAAGAAGCCCGCCTCGTGTGCGACCTTCTGCAGGTAACGCACGGTGTGCTCGTCTTCCGGCAGTCGGTCGACGCTGGAGAACAGCAGCTTCTGTTCGGCGTAACGTTCGGCAAATTCCTCGAGCGGCCGGTCTGCGGTGATCAGACGCCGGAAGTTTTCCATTAGCATCTCGTGCAGGTTGTTGAACTGGCGCGTCTCGTCCATGCCATTGGCCTTCAACAGTGCCCACTGCACGATCGAGGTCTCGAACAGGCTGGTCGGCGTGTCGGCATTGAATTCGATCAGCTTGATCGGCAGGCCGTCGAGGCCGCCGGCCAGATCGAAGCGGCCGTACAGGTGCACATCGTCACGCTCCCAGCTATCCTCGATCAGGCCGACAAGATTGGACGGGATGCCGAGCTCCAGGTAGAGCTGGCGGTCGATCACCTGCTGGCCCGCCTCGACGAACATGTCGTACAGGGCGTTGGCGGCCTCGTAGTATGCCTCGGCCTCAGCCTCGCTCACCTCGACCAGCGCATCGCTGATGTAGCTGCTGCCATCGGGGTCTGTGTGCCAGGTCAAGCCGATGTCCTCGAGGACCTCCCGGCTGAGCGGCTCTACGCTCAGTGTTCGCATCACGACTCAGCCGCCGTAGCTGCGGTAACTGCTGCTCGAGGAGGAGCCGCTGCTGCTGCGTCCGAAAAAGCCGCTGCGCGGCTGGCTCTTTGCCGCCGTCTGGGTCCTCGCCGGCTGCGAGATGGCCGCGGTGGGGCGCCCCCCGCCGTAGGTCTGCTGCGTGCGCTGAAAATTGGCGTTGCCGGCCAGCCGGTTCGCCAACATGCCGCCGATCATCGCACCGGCCGCCGCGGCCACCAGCACCTCGCCGAGCGACATTCCGCCTGCCGACATCGACGGATCCTCGGTGAGTCGCGAGGTGCCCGCCTCGACGCGCGCCGCCTCATCGGCCGCGATGGCCTGCAGCTCGGATTCGGACATGAAGCGCTCATTGCCGTCCGGGGTACGCAGGATCGCCCGGCTTGGGCCCTCGGTCGCATGCTTCTCTACCAACCGGTAGGTGTCCGGGGTGTTGCCGGTCTGTTCGATGACCATGAAATAATTCTGCTCGATCCCCTCGGATTGGGTGGTGCCGAAACCTCCGAGGTCAGGCGGCGCCGGTCCCTGGTCGCTGCAACCCTGCAGGCTGGCGATCACCCCAAGGCCCAGACTGCCGGCGATCGAGTAAGAAACGGCCTTTTTGATATGACGCATGGTCTTGTCTCTCCCAGAACAAACTTGGCGGCGCACACACCCGGTCATGCTCGATTGCGCTTGGTGCATTCGATCCGCGCGACGAGGTGGATCGGTCCCTGGAGACCCGAATGCCGCGACCTCTGCAGCCGCCCCCGAATGCGCCACGCCGGCGTGCGCTACGCGCGCTTTAGACTTCAGCGCTCGAGTGTACGGGACGCGCACCGATCGGTATGCCGCATGTTGCGTAGGGTTATACCCGGCACCGGCGGGGAGCAAATCGCCGCTTACCCGGAAACTGCTTTTCAGGCATAATTTCAGGTTCAGTGGCGGTCCCGTTGGTCTCCCGCGACAATAGATTGTGAACTCGGTCAGGCCCGGAAGGGAGCAGCCGCAGCAGTCGACTTGTGCGCCGGGAATTGCTGGCGGGGCCGCCGCCCTTATCGCGCCCCGCGTCGGGGCCGTCCTGTCGCCACCGCGGCGCATGCGTTAGACTGCAACGATCGTTTCGCCGGTGCCGGTCAGCCAGATGTCCTACCAGGTCCTAGCGCGCAAATGGCGCCCCCGCAATTTTGCCGAGATGGTCGGTCAGGAGCACGTGGTGCGTGCGTTGAGCAATGCGCTGGACAACGACCGCCTGCACCACGCCTACCTGTTCACCGGAACCCGCGGAGTGGGCAAGACCACGCTGGCGCGGATCCTGTCCAAGTCGCTGAACTGCGAAAACGGGGTCAGCGCTTCGCCTTGCGGGGAGTGCAGTGCCTGTCGCGAGATCGACGAGGGTCGATTCGTCGATCTGCTGGAGGTCGACGCCGCTTCGAAGACCGGCGTCGACGACACCCGGGAACTGCTCGACAACGTCCCTTACGCGCCAGTGCGCGGCCGCTACAAGGTGTACCTGATCGACGAGGTGCACATGTTCTCCGGCCACAGCTTCAATGCCCTGTTGAAGACCCTGGAGGAGCCGCCGCCGCACGTGAAGTTCCTGCTCGCCACCACCGACCCGCAGAAGGTGCCGGTAACCGTGCTGTCGCGCTGCCTGCAGTTCAATCTGAA
Organism: uncultured Gammaproteobacteria bacterium; assembly: GCA_963808165.1. Lineage (GTDB taxonomy): Bacteria > Pseudomonadota > Gammaproteobacteria > Chromatiales > Chromatiaceae > Thiosocius. The sequence goes on from CAWEET010000021.1 coordinate 80,744, forward strand.
GCGCCTGCCGGTAGAGCAGATCGAGCAGCAGTTCCAGCACATTCTGCAGGCCGAGCGGTTGGAACACGAACCCGCGGCATTGACCGTGCTGGCCCGCGCGGCTGACGGCAGCATGCGCGACGGCCTCAGCCTGCTCGATCAGGCGATCGCATTCGGTGGGGGCCAGGTCAAGGCCGATGAGGTCAGGGCCATGCTGGGAGTCGTCGCGACAGAACGCCTTCCCGAAACGATCGCCGCGGCTCAGCGCGGCGACGCGGCAGCGGTGATGCAAGAGATCGCAGCGATGGCCGAACATGCCCCCGATTTCGGCAGCCTGCTGCGCGAACTCGTCACCCTGTTGCATCGCTTGGCCTTGCTCCAGCAGGTTCCCGAGGCTGCGCAGGCCGGCTGGGGTGATGTCGAGCGCCTGCACGAACTCGCGCAGCTGATTCCTCCTGAGGAGGTGCAGCTGTTCTATCAGATCGCACTGCTCGGGCAGCGCGACCTGCCGCTGGTGCCGGATCAGCGCAGTGGCTTCGAGATGGTGTTGCTGCGCATGCTCGCATTTCGTCCCGATGCCCCCGAAGGCACGCCGCGGGCGGCGGGCAGCCGGCGCGCCAAGGCTGGCGCAGCCGCCGGTCGCCCGGCCGCCGCGGAGTCGCGCGAGGCCTTGCCGCCGCGCAACATGGCGGTCGCGCCGCTGGAGGCGACCTCGATGCCAGAGCAGGGACAGGCGCCGTCGCGGGAAGTCGCTGCGGCCGATGACCCCGCTGATTGGCACGCTTTCATTGGGCGGCTCGGCCTCAATGGGATGGCTGCCCAGTTGGCGGACAATTGCGTGTTCGGGGCGTGGGACGGCAGCCTGTTGTCGCTGCGCCTGGATCCGGCCTGTAGCGGCCTGCTCGGGAGCCTTGCGGAGCGGCGTCTGCAGGACGCGGTCAGTGATAAACTTGGCCGGCCGGTCAAGCTGGAACTGATTGTCGCCGAGGCGGCGGCGGAGACGCCGGCACAGCGGGGAGCGCGTGAAAAGCAGGCGCGACAGGTCGCCATCGAGGATGATGTCGCCGCTGACCCGCTGGTAGTGGCCATGCAGGAAAACTTCGGCGCGGAAATCGTCCCCAATTCGATCCGCGAAACAGAGTAACTCAGTCGAGAGGTTTCAATATGAAGGGGCCAATGGGCAACCTGATGCGTCAGGCGCAGAAGATGCAGGAAGATCTGCAGAAGGCTCAGGAAGAGCTGGCCAGCGCCGAGCTGGTCGGAGAGTCCGGCGGCGGGCTGGTGAAGGTCACGATGAATGGCCGCCACGAGGTGCGCAGGGTGGAGATCGACGACAGCCTGATGGGCGACGACAGGGAGATGCTCGAAGACCTGGTGGCAGCGGCGTGCAACGATGCCGCACATCGTATCGACGCGCACACCAAGGACCGCATGGCGAATGTCACTGCCGGCCTCAATCTCCCACCGGGGATGAAACTGCCATTTTGACCCCTTGTCCGCCCGGCCGTCTGCGATGCCCGACAAGCCGCTTCTGAGCCAGTTGATCGATGGCCTGCGCTGCCTGCCTGGTGTCGGCCCGAAGTCCGCGCAGCGCATGGCGTTTCACATCCTGCAGCGCGACCGGGCTGGTGGTGCGCGGCTGGCCGCGGTGCTTGCGGAGGCAGTGCAGTCGATCGGGCATTGCCGCCTTTGCCGCACGCTCACCGAGGATGATGTCTGTGAGCTGTGCCGCAACCCGGCACGCGATGACAGCTTGCTTTGCGTCGTCGAAAATCCGTCCGATGTGATCGCGCTGGAGCAAGCAACCGGCTTTCGCGGGCGCTATTTCGTGCTCGGCGGGAGGCTCTCGCCGCTCGACGGAATCGGACCTGCGGAACTCGGCATCGCGCAACTGATGCAGCGCATGGAGGTGCTGCGGCCGGCGGAGCTGATCCTGGCGACCACGACGACGGTGGAGGGTGAAACGACCGCGCACTATGTCAGCGAGCTGGCCGCGCAGTACGATATCCCCAGTTCGCGCATCGCACACGGGGTGCCGCTGGGTGGCGAACTGGAGTACGTGGACGGCGGCACGCTGGCACATGCCTTCGCCGGGCGCCGGCGCGTGGTCGGCGATTGAGTATCCTGCCGGGGCGGATTCCCGGCGCAACGCCTCTGGGGGACGAAAGCCAATGGACAACTGCATCTTTTGCAAGATCGTGGCGGGGGAGATTCCGGCAGACAAGGTCTACGAAGACGATCACGTGGTCGCATTTCGCGACCTCAATCCGCAGGCCCCGACGCATATTCTGGTGATTCCCCGCCGGCATGTCGCAACCCTGAACGACCTTGTTCCCGCGGATGAGGGTGTGATGGGGCAGATGTTCGGCGCCGTGCGGGACATTGCGGCCGAGGAGGGACTTGCCGAGGCCGGCTACCGCACGGTGGTCAACTGCAACGAGGCCGGCGGACAGACCGTCTTTCATATCCACCTGCATCTGCTGGGCGGCCGGATGATGCACTGGCCACCGGGTTGAGCAACCAAGCATCGCAGAGTAGTATCTTCGGGCCGTGACGCTCGTTGTATGGCTTGATCGATCACCGCTCCAGGCGGAACAAAAAGAACAGTGGCGGTCTATAATGAAAGTCCGAATCGCAGGTACTGAAAGTCCGTCGTGAAGATCACGCCCGCATTGCCGAGCCCCTATCAGCCACCTGCGCCGCAGGATCGGTCGGCGGTGTCCGCGGTGCATGCGTCCGATTCCGTGCGCGATTCGACCGAGCAGGCGGGCCGGGGAAGGTACCCGGCGCAGCCGGTCGGCCGCACCTATCATAGTGCGCACAACGAGCCGACGGCGAGCCAGCTCCCGGCGCATTCGTTGCAGACTGTACGTGCGCTGGCGTCCTATGCCAGGGTGGCCGAATACAGCGAGCGCAGCTCGCTGCACGATCTGTTGGGTTTCGACGCCTACGCCTGAATTTTGCCGCGGCCGTGCAAGGCCCCCGTCCCGGTTGCCGGTGCGGATTCAAGCCGACGCCCAAATGGTCCATACTTGCTGCGGTGTCTTCCTCTATCGAATCGAAACTGACCCGGGAAATAACCAGCCATGTTGTCTGAAGAAGCCGAGGGCAGCGCAGAAATCGCTGTTTCCGAACCTGAAACCGTCGATCTCAATGATCCTGCGCTCTACCTGAACCGCGAACTCACCTGGTTGGCGTTCAACCGGCGGGTATTGTACGAGGCTGCGGATTCGCGCAATCCGCTACTCGAGCGGCTGAAGTTCCTTGCGATCGTCAGCTCGAATCTCGATGAGTTCTTCATGAAGCGTATCGGCGGCCTCAAGCAGCAACTGGGCGCCGGCATGTCGAAGAAGACAGTCGATGGACGCACGCCGAAAGAGCAGATCAGCGAGTGTTACGAGGTCGTTCGCGGGCAGGAGGAGGAGCAGCGTCGGATTCTCAGTGATTTGCGTGGCCTGCTGGCGGAGCACGAGATCGAGATTGTCAATTACCAGGGTCTCGGTCGGGACGACGTGGATTATCTGCGCGCCCATTTCCACGACAATATCTTTCCGCTGATCACGCCTCAGGCGATCGATCCGGCACACCCGTTTCCGTTCATATCCAATCTATCGCTGAATCTGCTGGTCCACGTCCGCTTCCCCGACCAGGAAGGGCGGACGTCGCTGGCACGCATCAAGGTGCCGACCGGCGAGAATCTGCCGCGCCTCATCCAGTTGCCAGGCCGCAACCACTTTGTGCCGCTCGAAGAGGTGTTGCGCAACAACCTCGACATGCTGTTGCCCGAGATGGACATCGAGAGCGTGTATATGTTCCGGGTGACGCGCAATGCGAATACCGAACGTAACGAAGAGCATGCTGACGACTTGCTGTCGATGATCGAATCGGAGTTGCGCGATCGACGCTTTGCACCGATCGTCCGGTTGCAGATACAGGGCGACATGGACGAAACCAGCCGCGGCATGCTGGCGGCCGAGCTCGGCCTGGACGAGCATGAGGACGTGTTCAATGCAGGGGGGCACATGCTCGCCATGCGCGACTTGTTTCAACTGGTCGGTATTGACAACCCAGAGCTGCATGACGAGCTTTTCCAGCCGTTAGATCATCCGGAGCTTGCCCAGGGCAATAACATCTTTCACCTGATCCGCGACCGTGGTCCCTTTCTTCTGCAGCACCCCTACGAATCCTTTGGCTCATCGGTGGAACGCTTCCTGAAGGAAGCTGCTTACGACCCGAAAGTGCGCGCAGTGAAGATGACGCTGTATCGGACTTCGAGCGACACCAAGGTCATAGATCACCTGGTGCGTGCGGCGCGCAACGGCAAGCAGGTGGCCGTGGTCGTGGAGCTGAAGGCGCGCTTCGACGAGGCCGCGAATATCCGTTGGGCGGCACGCATGGAAGAGGCCGGAATCCACGTTACCTATGGCGTCGTTGGGTTGAAGACACACTCGAAGATCGTGCTGGTGGTGCGCCATGACTACAACGGGCTAAAGCGCTATCTGCATATCGGCACCGGTAACTATCATGCAGGTACGGCGCGGCTGTATTCCGACCTGGGTATCCTGACCAACGACCAGGACCTCGGGCGCGACGCCACCGAGTTGTTCAACTATCTCACCACCGGGTACACCCCCGAACGTTACTACCGCAAACTGCTGCCCGCTCCGAAGGTGCTCAAGATTGCGCTGCTCGCCCGCATCGAGCGTGAGCGGAAACTGCATAGCGCCGAGAACCCGGGCCTCATCCAGTTCAAGATGAATGCCCTCGAAGACGTCGACGTCACCCGCGCGCTCTACGAGGCCAGTCGCGAAGGTGTTCGGGTGGATCTGATCGTGCGCGACACCTGCCGCTTCCGGCCCGGCGTGCCCGGGCTATCGGAGACGGCACAGGTGATCAGCATCGTGGGTCGCTTCCTGGAGCACACGCGCATCTATTACTTCCAGAACGCTGGCGACGGGGAATACTTCATCGGCTCGGCCGACTGCATGAAACGTAACCTGGAATCACGCGTCGAAGTGGTGACCCCGGTGGTCGGTGAGAATCTTTGCGCGGAACTGCGCTACATCATCGACAGCCAGTTGAACGACTACCGCAATGGCTGGGAAATGCAGGCCGACGGCAGCTATGAGAGGCGTATGCCACGCGGCCCGGAAGACGAGCAGGGATCGCAGCAGAAGCTGATGGAACTTGCCATGCAGCGGGTCAAGCAGTTCACGCGCTACCAGAAGGGTAAGGCGCGTCGACCGGTCGCCGGGCGAAACCTGCGCTAGCTATGGGATTGACTGCGACTGGTCGCCACGCGATGTGCTGTCGGCGCCGAACAACGCGCCCGTTGGTGGTTGGTTTACCGCAGGGGGGGATATGACGGCGCAGACGCACCAGGATTCAGAAACGACCCCGGCCAACGGCGGCCTGCGCGGCGGCCATGTCGCGCTGATCGTGATCGTCACCATCCTGGCGACCGCCGCGCTGACCTACTGGGTGGTCAGGACCTACATCTACGCCAGGGACTTCACACCGGTCGAATTGAGCAGCCAGGAGCAGCACAGGCTCGATGCGAAGCTGCGCACGCTCGGTTACGACCCCGCGCGGCCCGGCGGACCGCAGGCGGGCGGGGGTGCAAAGGAAACCGACCAGGAGTGGTTGCGGCCGGAACAGTACAGCGAGGCGGGTGCGGAACGCGAGGTCAGCTTCAGCGAGCGCGAGCTCAATGCCCTGCTCGCGAACAACCCCGATGTCGCCAGAAAGTTGTCGGTCGATCTGGCCGACGACCTGGTCAGTGCGCGCCTGCTCGTGCCCGTCGACCCGGACTTTCCGATCCTGGGAGGCAAGACACTGCGCGTGTCCGCCGGTGTCGAGATGGCTTTCCGCGAAGCCAAGCCCGTGGTGGCGCTCAAGGGTGTTAGCATCATGGGCGTCCCGCTTCCCAGTGCCTGGATGGGCGGGCTCAAGAACATCGACTTGATCAGCGAGTACGGCAACCAGGATGGATTCTGGAAGGGCTTCGCCGACGGCGTGGAGGATATCCGGGTCGAAGAGGGGCAACTGAAGGTGAAACTACGGGAATAGTGATCGGCACGTCCGGTCGCACCTCGTTGATCGGTGCGCCATGCTAAACAACGAGCTAAAGGATGCTGTCATGGAGTTGGATGACAAGCCACGCGCCTCGATCGTGCGGGCGATCTCGATCGGTGTGGTCTCGGGACTCGCGCTGATCCTCGTCGCGATGGGCATGTGGGCCCTGGGTGGCGCGATCTATTACGCGTGGGGACTGTTCCGGGATCCCGACAGCATTGCCTATTTCGCGAAGTACTTCCTCGAGACGACCAAGATCGCCTCCTACCTGCCCGGCGCTGGTGATGGCGTGGCGCATTATCTCGCCTGGATAACGGTAATCCTGCTCTTGCTGGTGTTGGGCAAGCTGGGTGCCTGGGCAGTCGGGGCCGGGGCGCAACTGCTGTCGCCAAAGGGCCGCTAGCGTTTGTTCCCTGAGTGATCGAATCCGCCGGTAGCCGCGCCGGTGTTCGATACAATGGCGGCGAGCGGAGGTTCGCCCTGTGCGTCGGGGCCAGGTCGGGCAGGGCAGCGCAACGACCGATCAACAGCACCTCATCAGGGGACGGCGCCGCACGGGCAGTCCCTTGGCAACGGGTTTATTAAGGTGCAGATCATACTGGTTCCGGGTTCTGCCGGGGTCGGTCGATACAGGGGATTCGTATGGCCATTCGTGTCGCGATTGATCACAAAACGACCTATCACTTCGATCGGTCTGTTGCTCTGTCGCCACACCTGATCCGCTTGCGACCCGCCCCGCACGCGCGGACCCCGATCCACGAATACCGGCTGGACATCGCGCCGGCCGGGCACAGGCTCTACTGGCAGCAGGATCCGTTCGGTAATTTTGTAGCCCGTGCGGTGTTTCCGGAGCCGGTGAGCGAACTCGATGTGCATGTGCGGCTGGTGGCCGACATGACGGTGATCAACCCCTTCGACTTCTTCGTCGAGCAATACGCCGAGCACTACCCCTTCCGTTACGATGCCCTGATCCGCCAGGAGCTCGAGCCGTATTTCGAGCTCAGCGAGAATGGGCCCCATCTGATGCGCTGGGTAGACGGCGTGGACCGAAGCAAGCGGCGTATTGTCGATTTCCTGGTGCACCTGAATCAGCAGTTGCAGGAGGCGATCGATTACACCATCCGGCTCGATCCCGGCATTCAAACCTGTGAAGAGACCTTCGAACGGTCGCTGGGCTCGTGCCGCGACACGGGTTGGCTGCTGGTGCAGATCCTGCGCCATCTCGGCCTGGCGGCGCGTTTCGTGTCCGGCTATCTGGTCCAGCTCACGGCCGATGTGAAGGCCCTGGACGGGCCCTCCGGGCCTGAGCAGGATTTCACCGATCTGCATGCCTGGGCGGAGGTTTACATCCCCGGCGCGGGCTGGATCGGGCTTGACCCGACGTCCGGGCTGTTCGCGGGTGAGGGCCACATACCGCTGGCCTGCACCCCGGACCCGGTGAGTGCGGCCGCGATCGCCGGGTACACCGATCCCTGCGAGGTCAGCTTCGATTACGCCAACGAGGTCACGCGGGTGCACGAGGATCCGCGCGTCACGAAGCCCTACAGCGAGGAGCAGTGGCGGGCGATCCGCACGCTGGGGCGCTCGGTGGACGACGAACTGCAGTCGCTGGATATCCGCCTGACCATGGGCGGCGAACCCACCTTTGTCTCGATCGACGATATGGAGGGCGCCGAGTGGAACACCGAGGCCTTGGGGCTGAAGAAGCGAGAACTTGCCGGCGTACTGCTGGGCCGTCTGGCCGACGCCTTCGCCCCCGGGCACCTGCTGCTCTACGGGCAGGGCAAGTGGTACCCCGGTGAACCGCTGCCGCGTTGGGCGCTTGGGTGCTTCTGGCGGACCGATGGCGTGCCGCTGTGGGGTGATGTCAGGCTGCTGGCCGAGGAATCCCGGCGCTATATTGTGCCGGCGGAACGCGTCAAACAGTTCGGCCAGCGGCTCGCCGCACGTATCGCCGGTGACGCTGACGACCTCACCCCGGCCTACGAGGATTGGCTGCACTATCTGTGGCGCGAAGCGCAGCAGCCGATAGAACTGGACAGGGTGTCGATCCCCTGGGCACCGCAGTTCCGCGACGACCTGAGTCTGGCGCTTGCGCACGGCCTGGATCGCCCGGTCGGCTACGTCCTTCCGCTGCAATGGGATGAATCGAGCAGCCGCTGGGTGACCGCGCGCTGGCGTTCCGCGGGTGAGCGGCTGCAGCTGCTGCCCGGTGGTTCCCCACTCGGTCTGCGCCTGCCGATCGAGCAGCTGCCCTGGTCGCCCGATGGCGACGATGAAAACGAGGTCCCGCACACGGCGCTTTGCCTGCAGGTGAGAGATGATTGCCTGTACGTCTTCATGCCGCCGTGCGAGCAACTCGAGCACTATGCGACCCTGCTCGCGGCAGTCGAGGCGACGGCCGGGGAACTCGGACTGCCGGTGTTGATAGAAGGGTACGAGCCGCCCGTCAGCGCACTGCTCAAATTGCTCAAGGTGACGCCCGACCCGGGCGTGATCGAAGTCAACATCCATCCGGCGGAGACCTGGGACGAACTGGAGCACAACACCGTGACGCTCTACGAGGCGGCGCGCCAGACCCGCTTGGGCACCGAAAAATTCATGCTCGACGGACGGCATACCGGGACCGGTGGCGGCAACCATGTCACCTTGGGCGGACCAAAGCCCGCCGACAGCCCTTTCCTGCGCCGGCCCGACCTGCTGCGATCCTTGCTGACCTATTGGCAGCATCACCCAGCCCTGTCGTATCTGTTCTCGGGGCTGTTCATCGGTTTTACCTCGCAGGCGCCACGCACCGATGAACGCGGTTCGGCCCTGCTCACGGAATTCGAGCGCGGGCTGCGCGAGATCGACCGGATATCGGAGCCACATATGGTCGACCGCTCCTTGCGCAACTTTCTCGCCGATGTGACCGGCAACACGCACCGTGCCGAATTCTGCATCGACAAGCTGGCCGCGGCCGAAACGGCGACCGGGCGCCAGGGGCTGCTCGAGTTCCGTGCGTTCGAAATGCCGCCACATGCCCGCATGAGCCTCGCCCAGATGCTATTGCTGCGCGCGCTCGTGGCGCGCTTCTGGCGCGAACCCTATCGCCATGGGCTGGTGCGTTGGGGTACCGCATTGAACGACCGGTTCATGCTGCCGCATTTCGTCTGGAGCGATTTTGCATCGGTGATCGAGGATCTGAACGCAGCCGGCTACCCCTTCGACCTCGACTGGTACGCGGCCTTTCTGGAATTCCGTTTCCCGGTCTATGGCAGGGTCGACTATGCCGGTCTGGAACTCGAATTGCGCATGGCGCTCGAGCCCTGGCAGGTGCTGGAGGAAGAGACCAGCACGCAGCGCCAGGCCCGGGTGGTGGACTCGGCCGTGGAGCGGCTGCAGGTGTTGTGCCGGGGATTGGATCCCGGGCGCCACCTGGTCACCTGCAACGGCCGGCATCTGCCGCTGCAGTCGACCGGCGCGGCCGGCGAGTACGTCGCCGGCGTGCGTTACAAGGCCTGGGACTCGGCCTATGGCATGCATACGGAGGTCGAAGTCCACGCGCCGCTGGTTTTCGACATCATCGAGCGTGACCTCGGGCGTAGCATCGGCGGCTGTGTCTACCACGTGGCCCACCCTGGTGGCCGCGCCTACGACACCTTCCCGGTTAACGCCTATGAAGCCGAAGCACGCCGCATCACCCGCTTTTGGGCCTGGGGCCACACGCCCGGCGATCCGGAGCCGCCCGGATGGGTGCGCGAACTGGCGGACCAACTGCCGCCCGCAACCGGCGAACACCTGGTGCGAGAGCCGCAGCCGGAGCGTCCCAATCCGGCTTATCCCTGTACCCTGGACCTGCGTCGGAGGATCATGCCATGAGCGTGCGTATCGCCCTGCGGCATCGCATCACGCAGCGTTTTTCGCGCCCGGTCAAACTGTCCACGCATTGGCTGCGCCTGCGGCCGGCGCCGACCGTGCAGCATCGGGTCAGTGGCTATTCGCTCAATATCGACGCCGAGCCGCACTTCATCAATTGGGTTCGCGATCCGTTCGAGAACAATCTGGCGCGGCTGGATCTGCCGGAGCCGCTGCCCCGGTTGGGATTCGATCTGGAACTTGTCGCCGAACTCGAGGCGGTCAACCCGTTTGATTTCCTGGTCGAGCCAGCGGCGTCGAACTACCCCTTCGACTACGACCCGCAATTGCGTAAGGAGCTCGGGCCCTATCTGGCGATGCCGCGCTGTGGCCCACGCCTGGCCGGGCTGATCGGTACGCTCGACAGGGAGGCCGCTTATATCGTGGCGTTCCTGACCCGCCTGAACCAGCAGATTCACGAGTCACTTGAGCCGTTGCCGCCGGGCAGGCCCGGTCCGGTGGATCCCGAGGCCGTTCTCGCGCGCGGTGCGGCGACCTCCTGGGAGATCGCCTGGTTGGGTACTCTAGTGTTGCGCTCGCTCGGCCTGGCGGCGCGTTTCGTCTCCGGGTACCGGGTCAGCCTCGGCGCGGAGCGGCAAGCCTCGCAATATGCCTGGACCGAGGTCTATCTGCCGGGAGCGGGCTGGATCGGCCTCGACCCGGCTGGCGGCCTGTTTGTCGACGAGGGCTACCTGCCGCTTGCCGCGGCTCCCGATCCGTTGCGTGCCTTGCCGGTGGTGGGTTACCGCGAGGCCTGCGATGAGCAGATCGAAGAAGAGTTCGAGGTCCGCGTGCTGGCCGGTGCCCCCCCTCGCTGGCCGTTGGTGGCCTCGCAGTGGCACGATCTGCAGGCAGTCGGGCGCAAGATCGACGCTGATCTCGAGGCCGCCGATCTGGCGTTGACGATCCAGCCCGGCCTGGCCTTCGTCTCGGCGGAGGCACCTGGGCTGGACGAATGGAACAGTGCCGCACTCGGGCCGGACAAACGACGCGTGGCCGAGAATCTCCTGCTCCGGCTGCGCGATCGCCTCGGGCCCGGTGGTGTGTTACAGGTCGGGCAGGGCGAGTTGTTCGGCGGCGAATCGCAGCCGCGCTGGCGCTTGGGCTGCTGGGCGCGCGCCGATGGCGTCCCCGTGTGCCGGGATTCCGGGCGTATCGCCTGGGGACCGGGGCGGCGCGCGCCCTCGCTGGCCGATGCCGAGCGATTCGGCCAGCGCCTGGCACAGGCTCTGGGGTTGGCCCCCGAATGGCTGGCGCCGGCCTTCGAGGACGGGCTATACCGGTGCTGGCAAGGGTCCGTGCCGATGGATTCGACGCTGGATGCGGCGCAGTTGGGCGATCCGGAGCGGCGCCGCGCACTGGCCGAGCGGCTGTCGCGCGACGCAGCTGAGCTGCGCGGCTTTGTGCTGCCTTTGCGCTGGGATGCGGTCGCCGGCGGCTGGGCCAGCGGTAAGTGGCGGATGCGGCGCGGTGCGGTCTATCTGATGCCGGGTGATTCGCCGATGGGCTATCGCCTGCCGCTGGAGGGTCTGCCGCTCGCCACGCAACGCCAGACCGACCCCGAGCGTTGTCAGTTCGAGGAACCGTCGTTGCTTCCCGAGGTGCACGGCGAGGTCAGCGCGCGGCTCAGCCGGCTCGAGCCGGCTGCCGGGCCTGCGCCGGACCTGGATCCACCGGATCCCGAGCCGGCACCGCGCACCGCGGTCTGTGTGGAGATCCGCGAGGGTCGCCTGCACTGTTTCCTGCCGCCTCTCTCCCATCTGGAGTACTACCTGGATCTGGTGGCGGCGATCGAGGCCACTGCCGAATCGCTCGATCTTCAGCCGATGCTCGAGGGCTACGAACCGCCGGAGGATCATCGACTCGTACGTGTGTTGCTGGAGCCCGATGCGGGCGTGTTGCGCGTGCGCCTGCCGGCGACCGGCGACAGTCGTGAACTCGACGCGATGGTCCGGGCTGCATTCGAGGAGGCGGCCCGCTGTGGACTACGCGGCGAGCGGGTGACACCCGACGGCGGCCGCTTCCCGCCCGGTGTCGGTGCCCCCGTGGTGCTCGGCGGACCCCGTCCGTCACGCAGCCCGTTTCTGCGTCGGCCCGGGATCCTGCGTTCGCTGATCGCCTGCTGGCAGCGCCATCCCAGTCTGTCGTATCTGTTTGCCGGGCGTGGAATCGGTGCTTCGGGGAATGCGCCGAGGGTCGACGAGGGTCGCGACGAGGCCCTGTATGAACTGTCGATCGCACTGGAACGGCTGCCGCCCGGCGAGGTTGCCGAGCCCTGGCTGGTCGACCGCGTGCTACGCCACCTGTTGAGCGATCCCGCCGGGGATATGCGATGCGCCGAGATCCGGGTAGACGAACTGTACGATCCGGCGCGTGCGAGCCGGCGCCTGGGGCGGGTCACCATTGGGTCGTTCGAAATGGCCCCGGCGGCAGAGCTGGTGACCTTGCAGGCGCTGTTGCTGCGTGGTCTGGTCGCACGCTTCGCTCGCTCTCCGGAAACGATAGCGCCGCGCGATTGGGGCGATCGCCTATACGACGGGTTTCTGTTGCCGCGTCTGTTGTGGCGGGATTTCCTGGAGGTGCTCGCCGAGCTCGCTGCGGCGGGCTATCCATTCCAGGCGGATTGGTTCGAACCGCTGGTCGAACGACGGTTTCCTCGGCTCGGCCGGTTGCAGTTGGGCGACGTCGTACTGGAGTTGCGGCAGGCCCTGGAGCCGTGGCCGGTACTGGCCGAAGAGGCGACGGCCGGCGGTATGGCGCGTTTCCTCGACTCGGCGCGCGACCGTGTCCAGCTCACCGCCACCGGTCTGACACCGGGACGCCATGCGGTCGTGTGCAACGGCCGGCGCGTACCACTGCAGGTCACCGGCGTCGTCGGTGAGTATGTGGCCGGGGTGCGTTACAAGGCCAGCGATCCGCCGGCCACGCTGCACCCCTTGGCACCCACGGTCGATGTGCTGGAGTTTGATCTGGTCGACACCTGGAGCGGTCGGATGCTGGGCGGCTTCAGCTACCGGCCGACGCAGCCCGCAAGCCAGGGGGGCATGATCGGCGCAGCGATGCCCAGCGTCCCGGACATAGGACCGAGGCCGCCGGAAAACGTCCGTTTCGCACCGGTCGGCCTGCCGGTGTGGCAGGGCAGGGGGCGCTTCGAGCCGCGTGCGAGCGCGGGCCGATCCGTGGCTGCCGAGGTCGCCGGCACGGATCCGGCGCGACCGTATCTGCTGGATCTGAGTTTCCAGGGTTGATCGGATGAACGGCCGAGCCGGCAGCCCGCTGCTCGCGGATTATCGCCCACTGCCGGGACACTTCGATGAAATGCTGGCTGCAGAAGGCGCTGTGCGGCCGCATTGGCAGTACCTGGTCGAGGCCCTGGGCAGCCTCGGCCCCGGGGCGTTGCACGAGCGGCGCGACGAGGCCCAGCGGCAGCTCAACCAGAGCGGTGTCACCTACACCGTTCATGGCGATCCAAGCGGGCGAGAGCGGCCCTGGACGCTGGATCCCCTGCCGATGCTGGTCTCGAGTGCCGAATGGCACGAGATCGAGCGTGGCCTGATGCAGCGCGCAGAATTGATGAACCTGATCTTCAAGGACCTTTACGGTCCGCAGGAACTGATTCGCCGCGGTATCCTCCCGGCGGAGGCGGTTCATGCCCACAGCGGTTTTCTGCGCGCCTGCCACCCGCTCGACCCTCGGCTAAGCCACCCGCTGTCGATGTATGCGGTGGACCTGGTTCGCGGGCCCGATGGACGCATCTGGGTGCTCAGCGACCGCACCCAGTCGCCCTCGGGTGCCGGTTATGCGCTGGTCAACCGCATCACCATGGCCCGCGTCCTGCCGAGCCTGTTCCGCGATTCGAATGTGCATCGCCTGGCACTGTTCTTCCAGAACCTGCGTGCCAGCCTGGCGGCATGCAGTCCGCGGCCCGGCGACGACCCGCGCATCGTGGTGCTGACGCCGGGGCCACTGAACGAGACCTATTTCGAGCACGCCTACCTAGCCAGCTATCTCGGCTACACGCTGGCCCGGGGCGATGACCTCACGGTACAGGGTGGGCGCGTCTGGTTGCGTTCGATGCGCCGCCTCGAACAGGTCGATGTGATCCTGCGTCGGGTCGACGACCACTTCTGCGACCCGCTGGAGTTGCGGCCCGATTCCCGTCTCGGCGTGCCCGGGCTGGTGCAGGCGGTACGCCGTGGCACTGTGGCGGTGGTCAATCCGCTCGGGGCGAGCCTGTTGGAGAACCCGGCGCTGAATGCCTTCCTGCCTGCGATCGCGAGGCATCTGCTGGGACAGGAGCTACAGCTGCCGAGCGCGGCCTCCTGGTGGTGCGGCCAGCGTCGCGAACTCGATCATGTGCTGGCCAACCTCGATAAACTGGTGATCAAGCCGATCTACCGGGCTTCGGGTGCCCCGCCGCTGTTCGGCGGAAGCCTGACACGCAAGGCACGCGAACGCCTGGCTGAGCGTATTCGGGCCCGGCCCATGCGATATGTCGGGCAGGAACAGCTCGAATTCTCGGTCGTGCCCACCCTGGTCGATACCGTCTCGAAGCGCGGCATGCGGTGCTGCGCAGTTTTCTGGTGGCGCGTGATGACGGCTACGCGGTGATGCCCGGTGGTCTGACCCGTGTCGCCGGGGAGCAGAGCAGCTTCGTTGTTTCCAACCAGGCCGGCGGCGTGTCCAAGGATACCTGGATCCTGGCCAGCGAACCCGAGAAGCAGGTCAGCCTGCTGCCCCGGGTGCCGCAGCATGTCAGCGTCGGCAATCTGCATGGCGACCTGCCGGGTGGCACGGCCGACAACCTGTTCTGGTTCTCGCGCTATGCCGAACGTGCCGAGCAGGGTGCACGCCTGTTGCGCACCGTGCTCCACGTCTACCGCAATGCGCTCGAATACCGTGATCCGCTGGATCGCAGCTGCCTCGACGTGCTGCTGCAGGTGCTGACCCAGGTGACGGGAAGCTACCCGGGGTTCGTCGGGCCACCGGGAGAGGCCGCCAGATCCGAACCGGTGCCAGAACTGCTGAAACTGATCCTCGACACACAGCGAGATGCCAGTCTGGCGGCCAATCTGTGGGCCCTGCTTGGCACCGCCTATGCGGTGCGAGACCGGGTCTCCGGTGACACCTGGCGGGTGATCAACGTGATCCGCGGCAAGCTCGAGACGATGGAGCAGTGCAGCCGCAGTGAACTGGGCGACATCGAGGACGATCTCGACGAATTGATCATGTCACTGGTGGCGCTGTCCGGTTTCGCCCAGGAAAGCATGCTGCGCGGGGAGGCATGGTTGTTCCTCGATATCGGCCGGCGCCTGGAACGCGGCCAGCAACTCTGTCGGCTGCTGCGTGCCGCGATGGTCAATGTGCTGCAAGAGGGGCTGGAATCTGCGTTACTCGACGCGGTGCTCGCGGGTACCGAGAGCACCATGGCCTATCGTCGGGGCTATCATGACAGCCCATCGTGCGAACCGGCACTCATCCTGCTGTTGTTCGATGAATCCAACCCACGTTCGCTGGCCTTCCAGCTGCAGTCACTGCAGGGACATATGGAACTGCTCCCGGGCGAGGAGGATCGTCGGCAGTCGTCCGGGCGGGCGCCCATGTTCAGTGATGCATTGGCCCGGCTACGGACGGTCGAGCCGAGCATGTTGGTCCAGGGGGACGCCGCCGGCCAGCGCGCCGCGCTGAGCTCACTGCTCGATGCATGTGACCGGCTGCTGCGCGAGACCGCGAACGGGCTGAGGCGTGACTATTTCACCGATGCGGGCGAGGCCCAGCAATTGATCAGCAGCGGTTGAGAGGTGCGCAAATGAAGTATCGGGTGTCACATACGACCGAATACGACTACGCCAAGCCCGTGTCGCTGGCACATAACGAAACGCATCTGCGGCCCCGTGACAGCGCCCCGCAACGTGTCCTGGCCTATCGCCTGGAGATCGATCCGGTGCCCGCCGTAGTGGCCGAACGCAGCGACTTCTTCGGCAACGCGGTCACCTATTTTGCGCTCGAGCAACCGCACCGACACCTGCGCGTCACGGCGCTCAGCGATATCGAACTGGACGCGGCCAATCACCGGCCCCATCTGCGATCCAGCCTGCCCTGGCAGGAGATTCCCGAGCGGGTCCGCCAGCAACGCACCGAGGCCGGTCTTTGTGCGGCGCAGTTCATCCTCGAGTCGCCGATGGTAAGCGTGAGTCCTGAACTGCGGCGCTACGCAGGCAAGTCGTTTCACGATGGCTGGTCATTACTGGAAGCCGTGCAGGACCTGATGCAACGTATCCATACCGACTTCACCTACGACCCGGGATTCACATCCATCGCCACGCCGCTTGCGCACGTGTTTGAGCATCGTCGGGGCGTTTGTCAGGACTTCGCGCATCTGGCCATTGCCTGCTTGCGGTCGCATGGTCTGGCAGCGCGTTACGTGTCCGGTTACATCGAAACGGTACCGCCGCCGGGTCAGGAGAAACTGGCCGGTTCGGATGCCTCGCACGCCTGGTTCTCGGTCTACGACCCAACAGCGGGCTGGCTGGACTTCGATCCGACCAACAATCTGGTCCCGATGGATCAGCACATCACGACGGCCTGGGGGCGCGATTATTCCGACGTCACGCCATTGCGGGGCGTGATCTTCGGTGGCGGCGAACACAGCGCGAAGGTTGCAGTGGATGTACTGCGGGGCGGGTAGTTCCGTGCTTGAGGTTTCGCGGCAGGCGCGGTGCGCAATGACCCCAACGGCACTGACTCGACGAGCCCGCCGGCATTAAACAGCGTTCCGGCGCAAACGCCAGAATGAGGGCATCGCTAATAATCCTGGGTGCGCAGATTGGGCGACATAATTCGGGACTTCAAGGCGAAGACCGCACGTAACAGCTGCCTATTGCGAAGGTCTGCAACGCAGCGAGCGCGGATTATGTCGTTCAAGATGCCATCGATGGATTGTTAGGGGTGCCCTTAAGTGCAATGGTACTTACTTAAGATGATTTCGGTCGTTTCTGGAGAAAACGTTGGCGGCATGGATGCCGCCGTCGAGCCTACAGGGACGTATTCACGGCGTTTTCCGGAAGAAATGATCGGAATCATCAGGCCAACTTGTAGCTTGCGCTCCTAAGTCAGTGCCATTCCCCTTAAGTGAGTAGGTTCTCCAGGATACGTTCATACATCGCCGACAGCAGGTCGAGGTCCGCGACCGCGACACATTCGTCGACCTGGTGGATGGTGGCATTGAGCGGGCCGAGTTCGAGCACCTGCGCCCCGGTTGGCGCAATGAAGCGGCCATCTGATGTCCCACCGGCGGTGGATAGCACGGTCTCGAAGCCGGCGACTGCCGCGATGGCCTGTTGTGCCGCAGCGATCAGCTCGCCCCTGGGCGTCAGGAAAGGCCGGCCGGAAAGGGTCCACTCGATGTCGTAGTCCAGGCCGTGTCGATCGAAGATGCCTTGGATGCGCTCGCGCAACGCTTCTTGCGTCTGCTCGGTGGAATAGCGCAGATTGAACATGACCTCGCAAACGCCCGGTATCACGTTGCTCGCGCCGGTGCCGGCATGGATGTTGGAAATCTGCAGCGTGGTCTCCGGAAAGAACTCGTTGCCGTTGTCCCAGTGGGTCGTCGTCAGCTCCGCCAGTGCCGGTGCCGCGCTGTGTATCGGGTTGCTGGCCAGATGCGGATAGGCGACGTGACCCTGAGTACCCTTTACCCGGAGCACGCAGCC
Source organism: uncultured Gammaproteobacteria bacterium (assembly GCA_963808165.1). GTDB lineage: Bacteria > Pseudomonadota > Gammaproteobacteria > Chromatiales > Chromatiaceae > Thiosocius. The sequence goes on from CAWEET010000021.1 coordinate 98,407, forward strand.
CAGCGATCCACGCCGGCCGTTCTTGACCACGTCACCGAGCTGTCCGGTCGAAGAAGGTTCACCGACCAGGCACCAGTCGATCTTTTCGTTGCGCGCCTCCAAGGCTTCGACCACTTTCACTGTGCCGTTGACCGACGGACCCTCTTCGTCACTGGTGATCAGAAACGCGATCGAGCCCCGGTGATCTGGGTATCTCGCAAGGAAGCGCTCGGTCGCCGTGATCATCGCCGCGAGCGAGCCCTTCATGTCGGCGGCACCACGACCATAGAGCAGCCCGTCACGGATCTCCGGCCGGAACGGGTCGGACTGCCATTTTTCTCTGGGACCGGTCGGCACCACATCGGTATGTCCGGCGAAGCAGAACAGCGGGCCCGAGTCACCGCGCCGCGCCCAGAGGTTGTCGACATCTTCAAAGCGCAGAGATTCGTTACGGAAACCCAGTACCGCGAGTCGGTCCGCGATCCGCGCCTGGCAGCCCGCGTCTTCAGGCGTGACCGATGGGCGGCTTATCAGGTCGATGGCGAGGTCAAGGGTGTCAGACATCGTCAGTGCTCCCAAAGTCGGGCATTTACAGCTCGCCGGCGAGATCGTTCGGAGCCGTTTCGCTGCAGGACGCCTTGATTCCCCGTGCGCATATGAACAATCGCTCGGCACAATGTCGCCGGCGTTTCTTGGATAGCGATCATCCAAAGATCTCTTCGTACTGCTCGGGGCGGAAACCGACATGACGCACCTTGCCGGTGTCCAATAACGGGCGCTTGATGATGCTGGGAGTCTCCAGCATCAACCGAATGGCGGACGCTTCATCGATGTTGTCCTTCACCTCCTGCGTGACCTTGCGCCACATCATGCCACGTGTATTCAGCAGCGCCTGCCAGCCGAGTTCCCCAGCCCAGCGGCGCAGGGTTTTTTCATCGATACCTGCCTTCTTGTAGTCGTGGAATTCGTAGTCCACGCCATGCTCGGCAAGCCAGGCGCGCGCCTTCTTCATCGTGTCGCAGTTGGGTATTCCGTACAGTCTGATCATCGTCCCTCGTTCGTACCACAGGCGCTGCTCACCTTGTCCGCAGCGGCGTCTTGGTTTCGGCATGAAGGCAGGCCGCGCGTTTGGCTTGGTGGCCCGTCCCAAATCTCATGCATGTTCCGGCATCTGCAAGGCCATGCGCCGGCACCGATCACGCTGGTCGCGCCGGATCAGATGTCGCGCAGCAGTTCGTTGATGCCGACTTTGGATCGGGTCTTCTCATCGACGCGCTTGACGATCACAGCGCAGTACAGGCTGTACTTGCCATCTTTGGACGGCAGATTGCCGGAGACGACGACGGAGCCTGCCGGGATCCGGCCATACAGGATTTCATCGTTCTCCCGATCGTAGATCCGGGTCGACTGGCCGATGTACACACCCATCGAAATCACCGATCCCTCCTCGACGATCACGCCCTCGACAACCTCCGAGCGGGCGCCGATGAAGCAGTTGTCCTCGATGATGGTCGGTGCGGCTTGCAGCGGTTCGAGCACGCCACCGATACCGACACCACCCGACAGGTGAACATTCTTGCCGATCTGTGCGCAGGAACCGACCGTCGCCCAGGTGTCCACCATCGTGCCGGAGTCGACGTAGGCGCCGATGTTGACATAGGAGGGCATCAGCACACAGCTCGGCGCAATGTATGAGCCCTTGCGGGCAGTTGCCGGCGGAACCACGCGGACACCGGACTCGCGGAACTCGCGTGAGTTGAAGTCGGCGTACTTGGATGACACCTTGTCGTAGTAGTTGGTGAATCCGCCCTTGATGAACTCGTTGTCGTTGATGCGGAACGACAGCAGCACGGCCTTCTTGACCCAGTCGTTGACCTGCCAGGACCCGTCGCGTTTCTCCGCGACCCGGATCTCTCCGCGGTCGAGTTGTTCAATCGCCTCCATCACTGCGTCGCGTACCGGGGTACTGACGCTGCGTGGCGTGATCTCACCACGCTTCTCAAAGGCATCGACGATGGTGGACTGGATGTCACTCATGACGCTCTCCCGGGTGTTCCCATATCTTTAAAGACTCTGTACGAATTGTCTGATGCGGTGCGCGGCTTCGATGCACTCTGCGGGTTCTGCGACCAGCGCCATGCGCACATGTCCTGCACCCGGATTGAAGCCATCGACGTCGCGCGATAGATAACGGCCGGGCAGCACGGTGACGTGCTGTTCGGCATAGAGTGCGCGCGCGAACTCCTCGTCGCTGATCGGTGTGCGTGGCCACAGGTAAAAGCCGGCATCTGGCTGTGTGACGTCAAGGCAGTCATCGAGCACCTCCAGTACTGCCGCGAATTTCTCGCGGTACAAGCGCCGGTTTTCGCACACATGCTTCTCATCTCGCCAGGCGGCGATACTGGCGTGTTGATGCTGCACCGGCAGGGCGCAACCATGGTAGGTCCGATAGCGCAAAAAACCTGCCAACAGTTGCGCATCGCCGGCAACAAAACCGGAGCGCAGCCCCGGCGCATTCGAGCGCTTCGACAGGCTGTGAAAGACCACACAGCGGCGAAAGTCGGTGTTGCCCATCGCCGCTGCAGCCTGCAGCAGGCCAACCGGTGGCGTGCCCTCGTCGAAGTAGATCTCCGAGTAGCATTCATCCGAGGCGATGACGAAGTCGTGCCGATCGGCCAGCCTGATCAACCGTTGCAGTGTGTGCTGCGGGATCACTGCGCCGGTCGGGTTGCCTGGCGAACACAGGTAGAGCAACTGGCAGTCGCGCCAGGTCTCGGCGCCGACCGCATCGAAATCGGGCAGGTAGGCGTTGTCGCGAAGGCACGCCATGAAGCGCGGCCGGGCACCGGCGAGCAGAGCCGCTCCCTCGTAGATCTGATAAAAGGGATTGGGTGACAATACCAGCGCCGGGCGTGTCCGATCGACGACCGCCTGGGCAAACGCGAACAGGGCCTCGCGAGTCCCACTCACCGGTAGGGTATGGCGTTCGGGGTCGAGCGACCCTGGCGGCAGCTCGAAACGTCGTGTCAGCCAATCGCCGATCGCCTCACGCAACGCAGTCATGCCGCGCGTCACCGGATAGGTGGCGAGCCCTGCCGCCAGATGCTGCTGCAACGCTGCACCGATCAAGGCCGGTGTGGCATGCTTTGGTTCGCCGATCGACAAAGCGATAGGCGGCTTTTCCGGCGGCGCGGTGCCTGAAACGAGGGCATTGAGCCTCTCGAACGGGTAGGGTTGGAGTTTTGCCAGGTCGGGGTTCATGCGCAAGATGGCGAATATTCGGGCCGTGAATTATAGGCGATCGGCCCGGTGATTGCTGCGTTGGGCCGGCTGTGGCCGACGTTGGGGCTATTGTACGGCGCGACCTATTGGGGCGTGGTCTGGTATCCGACGCGAATCCTCGAAGGCATGGGTATGCAGGGTCCCTGGTTGACCCTGTTGAGCTATGGCGCGGCCTTTCTGGTATTTACCCCATTCGCGCGATTCTCGATCGCGCGGCTGCGGCGGCAGCCCGGCCATGCCGTGGCGCTGCTGCTGGCCGCTGGGTGGACCAATGTTGCGTTCGTGCTGGCGGTTATCGAGGGCGAGGTGGTACGTGTCGTGCTGCTGTTCTACCTGTCGCCGATCTGGACGGTCCTGCTCGGCCGATGGCTGTTGCACGAGGCATTGAGCTGGCGGAGCTGGCTGATGTTGGGCCTGGGGATGTGCGGTGCCCTGGTCATGCTATGGGATCCAGCGGTGGGACGGGTGCCGCTCAACCGCGCGGACCTGCTGGCGGCGAGTGCCGGCCTGGCCTTTGCGCTGAACAATGTGATGACCCGTCGTATCACCAGTCTTGCCGTTCGTGAGAAGACCTACATCGCCTGGCTGGGTGTGGTCGTCGTATCGGCCTTGATGGTGCTGCTATGGTTCCCGCAGGTACCACAGGCTTCGGCCGTCGCCTGGTGGGCGACAATCGCGCTTGGTGTGTTCGGCTTCCTGCTGTCGACCCTTGCGGTCGTCTACGGCGTCACGCACATGCCGGTTCAGCGATCGGCGGTGATTATGCTTTTCGAGCTGGTCGTCGGGGCGGCGACGGCCTGGTGGCTGGCGGGTGAGCTGATTTCACTGCACGAGTGGGTCGGCGGCGCGTTGATCCTGTCGGCGGCGATGATTGCCATTTTTCAGGAGGAGTGAGCAACATGACCAGGGTGATCGGATTGCACCACGTGAGCCTGCTCGTTGCGGACATTCAGCGCTCGCTCGTGTTCTATCAGGGCGTACTGGGTCTCAATGTCGACCCGGGCCGACCGGATTTCCGGTTTCCCGGCGCCTGGCTCAGGCTCGGTGACCGGCAACTGCACCTGCTCGAACTGCCCGATCCCGACGCGGCCACCGAGCGCCCGGCGCATGGTGGGCGCGACCGGCACACGGCCGTCACGGTCAGTGATCTGGAGGGGTTCGCGACCCGTCTGGACGAGGCGGGCATCCCCTATACGAAGAGCAAGTCGGGGCGGCGGGCGCTGTTCTGTCGTGACCCCGACGGCAATGCCTGGGAGCTGATCGAGTCGGTCGGCTGAGCATCTGCATCCCGGCGGCGTCGACCCGCGGGACGCCGTGAATCCATCCCCGGAGGCTCGACTGCCGGATCCCTGCGGTAGACGAGACGCCCGTCAATCGAAGACAGCGGAGTGCGGTTCGATACCTTTTGCGCTGGCGAAATCAGTGCCGCTACGCGCGGACGGCCGTTGGCCGGGGCCGGGGCCGGGGAGGCCTTGGTGCGGCCGCCCGCTGCGTTGCAGCCGTGCCAGCGCTTTCCGCGGGATGAGCAGACGGATCCAGGATGGAAAGGGGCCGGGTTGGCTGCGTGAGGACCCGTTGCATACGGGCCCCTTCATGCCTTTGTGCTTGACTGCTGAGGCCCGGACGGTCTACGTCCGGGCCTCAGCTTGGGATTGTCCCCTGAGTTTGCGGAACCGATCAGCCTGCCAGCGCCCGCAATTGCGCCATCAGCGCATCGACAGTCGGCTTGATGACCCCGCCCACGCCCGGCAGATTCATGGCCTGTGCAGCCAGCGACTCCAGCTGGGGCATTGCGCTGCTGATCATCGCCGCGAGTGCGCCGCGGCCCTCGGTCGGCAACTGGCCAACGAGGCCGCCCAGCTGGTCGAGGCGCGATGTGGCCTCGTTCAGCGCCGGCAGCGCGGCTTCCGCCGAGGCTGCATCGGTGATGCCGTTGAAGGCATTGGTCACGCTGTCCAATACACCGGTGACTTCGTTGCCTACATTGACATCACCGACGAATAGGTTCTTGGCCGATTCGCTGATCTGGGTCGCGGCGTCGGTCGCGTGCTCGACCGCGTCCGGCGCCTTGCCACCCGCCAGGAACTGGTAGGCCGCCCAGAGGATCGCGGCGAGAATGGCCAGGCCGATGACCCAGCGCAGCATACCCCCACTGCTCGAGGCCTGCTCGCGCGCGGCATGCGCGGTGCTGCTGCCCGCCCGGGCTACCGTATCTGCGGTTGCACCCAGCCGATCGGAGACGCTCGACAGCAGTCCACTCGGCCCCAGCTCCTTTGCCAGGTCGGCCGGCAGCGCGCTGGCGATGCTGTCTTTCTGATCGTTCAGCATGCGCATGAGGCCGTCGGCATCCAGATCCTGGGTTTTCTGCTCCCGGCCGATTGCACCCAGCACCACCGGGGCCAGCAGGCCGAGCAGGGAACTCGAAGATCCCTGATTGAGGCCCGCGAACTTGCCGATGGCGCCAGTCAGCGTGCCCAGGCTGCTCTGGCCGAGCAGCGAGCCCAGCAGGCCGGTGCCTGTTTCGATCAGCGATTTCTCCTTACCGCCGCCTAACATGGCGCCGAGGTTGTCGAGCAGGCTGGGATCCTGATCACCCACCGCCGCGACGAGCTTGTCCCGCCCGCTCGGCTGCTGCCCTACACCCAGCAGTCCGGCGAGGATGGCGGGTGCGGCGGCGCCGATCGTGGATTGGGTCCGGTCTGGCGTGAGTCCGACCAGAGACGCGATCTTCGACAGTGTGTCGCCAGATCCAAGCAGCTGCCCGATAACGTTGATGAGATTCGTCGGCATTGTTCCATTCCTCTGATGTATTTTTAAATTGTTCCTATTGCACAACGGTGGCCCGATCCTTCCGGAAGCGCGGATGTCTGACTGAGCGCATGAGATCGAGGGCCGGTTCCGACTCGGTTACGGCTTGCAGAGTGCGGGTTTTCTCCGTCTGAGCGCGGATACTAGTAGACCGGAATCAGCTTAGTATTGAAATGCCTGCAGCGAATTTCCGCTCTGCAAGCGGGGATGTTGGGCGCTGAAAGGGTACGGACGCGAACGGTCGGAGCGCGCTTGGCGGGCAGGGCTGCAGCGACGCGAGAGCGATCGCCGGGACAGGCAGGGCTCGGCAGGCCGTGCCCTGGCCAGCTCAACGGTGCCGGCCGCGGCGACTCCAGGCGAGCATGTAGGCGAGGTAGGCGAAAGAGGTCGCGGCGGCGGAGACGTAGGTCATGCCAGCCGCGAACAGAACCTTTTTTGCCCCGTCGTGCTCTGCATCAGATACCAGGCCCAACTGCTCGATCTGGCGCAGCGCACGGCGGCTGGCGTTGAATTCCACCGGGAGGGTCACCAGGTGAAACAGCACGGCGCCGGCAAACAGCAGCGCCCCGACCTGCAGAATCAGCGGTGAACCGCCCACCATGCCATAGACGAAGGCATAAGGCCCGACCTGCGAGCTGAGATTGGCTAGAGGCACGAGGGCCGAGCGCAGGCGCATGAACCGGTAACCCTGCGCGTCCTGCAGCGCGTGGCCGGTTTCGTGGGCCGCCACGGCCAGTGCCGCGACGCTCTCGTCACGGTAGTTGGACTCCGACAGGCGCACGGACTTGCTGCGAGGATCGTAGTGATCAGTCAGCTTTCCGCGCACCGCCTGAACCTCGACCTGGTCGAGCCCGTTGGCCCGGAGAATGGCGCGCGAGGCGACTGCACCGCTCAGGCCACGCGCGTTCGGCACCGCACCCCATTTTCGATAGGCGGTGCTCAGCCAGCCGCGAATCAGGAGCGAGGCGAGGAAAGACAGCCCGCCAATGATGTAAAACCACATCTTTTTGTGTCGTATGCGAAAAATTCCATCGGGCGTACGGGTCGAACACTCAGGCGCGACCCGGACCGGTGCTCAACCAGGGCTCAGGCGAGCTGGGTATCCGTATCCAGCACCCTGCCCAGATCGGCAAACAGTGCCTTTTCGCCTTCGCTCACACGTTCGCCGCCGAAGCCCAGAAACCCCCCTTCCTTGGCTGCCCTGGCGACGTTTTCCGCCACGCTCATTGCCCAGGCCTTGTACTCGGCCGCCTCCTCGGGACTGGCCTTCTCCTTGAGCAGGGTGTTGATCGTCTGCGCGTCTTCAAGCAGCAGCGATCGGATCTTCTCCGGAGAATCGACCTCCTTCTCCTTCAGCCGCGCGAGGGTCTTGTCACGAAATTCCTTGGCCTGGGCCATCGCCTCCTTGCGGTCTTCCAGGTTGGGAAGGATTCCCTGGATGATCTGGTTGTTCGGATAGGCCTTGAGGCCGGCCATGTAAGACTTGGCGCTTTCCATTAACTCTTTGACCGTCGCCAGTCCGCTGCTCTCGGCAAACGCCATCGCCGACCCGATCAGCGTGGGTGTCGATGCGAGAAGGAGCTGTTCTCGCTCGTCGAACCTGTCTTGAAATGACATATGTCTTGTCTCCGCTCATTCGATCCTGCGATTGGAAAAACGGCCGGGGAGCTCGTTCGTCACGATCGCCTTGGCCTCGAGTTTGCCTGGACCGGCGCCAAGCGTCGAAGTAAGTGTATATCATTGCCATCGGACTGCGATGGCATCCCCCTGACCAGGGCGCGGGATGCTTTTGCGCTGTCGTCTGGGAGACGACGCGACGGCTCAGATGAACCCGAACTGCACCGAGGATGTCACCCCAATGGATGCTCTGGCCGCGCTACTGTTCGGCGCAATGCTGCTGTGGATCTTCCTGCAGGTCCGGGCCAAGTCCCGTCGCTACCGGGCACTCGCGCAGAATGGCATCCAGGCGGACGCCATTGTCGTGGGTTTGTTCCGGCGACGCCTGCCGAAAACGGGTCACCGGTATTTCGTCGAGTACCAGTTCAGAACGGATGCGGGTGAAACGATCGTTCGGAAATCCCCGATATCGGCAGGCGAATTCCAAACCATCGAGCCCGGCGACTCGATGGCCGTGGTCTATGATCCGCAGTCGCCCGGCTTCAGCCGGCCAAGGAAATTTCTGGTCGACCGGCGCTATCTGGGCCGCGGGTAACCCAACCGGATAGCCCTCGACGGTGCGGGTCTGGTCCGTGGTCACCAGTCGATCGCCGCCCAGGGCATCGGTCAGGCCTCACCGCTCGCGTTCGATTACTTGATTGCCAGAAACCCTTCGAAGCAAACGTATTTCATCACCGACAGTATGTCCCGGAATCCGGCCCGGACAAGGTAGTCCCGATTGGCCTCGCTGGTGTAGGGTTCGAGCACACCGCGCAAGCTTCGGGTTTTCGCCAGAATCTCGCTATCGTCGAAGCCCTGGCCCCTTTTGAAGTCGTCATAGAGCGCGACGGAAATGTCCTGAAAGCGCGCATCCGGGGCTCGGACTTTCTCGAAGAGTACCAGGGCGCCACCCCAGTTGAGACTCTCGTAGATCTTGTCGAACAGTGGCTGGCGCAGTCGCGGCGGGACGAACTGAATACAGTAGTAGGAAACGAAGAAATCGGTTTTCGCAAACTCGAAAGTCGTCGCGTCGTCCACCAGCAGATCGATATTGCCGTATCCGGCGGTATGTTCCCGCGCCCGGGCGACCATGTTCTCGACAGTGTCCATCCCCACCCAGCGCACGTTGGGCTTGTGAGAATTGTAATCCGCGAGCTTCCTGATGAGTTCGCCGGTGGACACCCCGATTTCGTAACAAGTGCTGTCACTGTGCACGAAGAAATCACTCAGCTGACAGGTCAGCTCGTGTCCGAGATCATACAGCGGGACGGAGCGCCTCAAATGTGACACAAAATGGTTGGGCGTATCGCCGTCGAACGACCAGTTGGAGCGCATGGCCAGGATCTTGTCACCTACGCCTTTCTTGATGTGACTGTTGTCGTCCGACATGCCGTTCTCCGCCCCGCGAATGGATCTGCCGCCAGAAGTGGTTTGTGTCGCTGGCCCGAAGGTTTCTGCCGGAACCGTTCGCGAAGCATACGGAAACTGAGCGCGGCCGGCGAGCCGCCGGCCATGCCTTTCACCCTTTCCAGAAGGTGTCGCAGCGATACCGCACGGAGGTCTGCCGTGCTGTCATCGACGAGCCGGCCAGCGGCGTTCGCCCGCTGAGACGAATCGTCTGGAAACAGGTGCCGCGCACAATCCGGGACTGGCTGAGCAGGCCGGTTATCGGCAGAGATTCGTAGGCAGGTGACCGCTGAAGCGGTGAAATTTGGCGCCTGCCGCATTGCACCAGCCAGCAGCCGCGGCAGAAGGGATTTATCGAAGTACCCTGGAATTATTCAAGCAATCGTCATCTACCGGTTTTATATGCTATTGCTGAAGGCAAGCTCTCATTCTTGACATGTTGGAGATACTGGTGCGTCATAAAGCTCAAAAATCTACGGCATACGCAGTTTTTTTCTCATGCCTCATGGGATGTGTTTCTCCGCCACAGAAGGGAAATCCTACGCCACCATTAAGCTCAGAGACCGCAGACGCAGATACTTACGCGACTCGCCAGGCAACCTCAATCGAAAAAGACAGCGCCAATTGGGTGCCCGAATCGAACGCTGGCCCCCTGCCAGCAGATGCCGCCCAGCCGCCGAAAGAGGCGACGGCGAGAAAATCGGAAGCCGCCGTGGTTACCGCCACCGCCGTGGAGAAAGAACCCAGTGCCCCAGCGGTCAGTCAATCGACCCCGACAGAGGCGCCTGGCAAGCCGCAGCCGTCGGTCGATCCGGAAGCATCGCCTGTCATTGCAGAACCAGCTCCCGAGGAAGAGTTGGACGCGAAATTGGAAAAGAAGGCAGGGGATGCTGAGATAACGGAAGTGGCGCCGACTGAAGCAGAGCCGGTTTCAGAAATCAATGATCTTGAGGGTGCCGCGAGCCAGCAGGATGCAGAGTTGGCATCGTATGATCAGGATCTCGAAGACCCGACGGCCGCTATCAAGATGGCAATGATCGAAGAACCGTTACTACCGACACTCAGGAAACCCGATCCCGCAACCTTGATGTTTGACGAAGAGCATTTGCCGGTGGAGTTCGATGGCGGCTGGGTGCTCGATAAAAGATCAAGCCTGGTGGATGGGAAGGTTCAATGCCTGATTCTGTCGCCTTGGACAGATATATTCGATGGCTATGATAGGACCGAGATACAGATCCAAGTGGCGGACGTGACTGTCGCGGTGAGATTAAGGTCAACCTGGACAGCAGTTATAGGCAGCAGGGTGTGGTCGATGGCGGTGAGCTGTTTGCTTTCGAATCGTCACTTGTCAACGAGCGAACCACGTACACGAAGGGCCCGGTGCAGGTGGCGATGTCTAATGGACGGACCCTGGGAGTGGCTCTCGGCTTCTGGCCGACGTGGCCAGTGACCACCACTCAGCACGCCTCGATTGATCTGGTTGGATTTCCTCAGGCCTATGAGGCGCTGCGGGCCTGTGTTAGACAGTGATGTTGTTGCTATTTGGCAGTAACAACAAAAAGGAGCGATGACACCGATGAGTCTAAGGCTGAAATTCAATCTGATACTGGGGTTGGCAATGATCGTGGGGATTTCACTCGCCAGTGTCTTTACATATCGTTTTATGCAGGAGAATGCGCGGGAAGAGGTTTTGGACAGCGCGCGGATAATGCTGCAAAGTGCGATTGCGGTGCGTGGTTATACAGTAGGTGAAATTCGTCCACTGTTGGCGCTGCAGCAGAAAAGAAAGTTCCTTCCGCAAACTGTTCCCGCTTACAGCGCCCACCAGTACGTCGCGCAGTTGCAGAAGGAATATCCTGAATACAGTTATCGGGAGGCCACGTTGAACCCGACCAATCCGGCTGATCGTGCTACCGAGTGGGAGGCCGACGTTGTCGCTTGGTTCCGGAGTCATGAAGAAGAAAAGGAGTTGATCGGTCAGAGGGAAACGCCAACGGGGCCGTCCCTTTACCTTGCCCGTCCGATCAAGATCACCGACCCGTCGTGTCTGAATTGTCACAGCACGCCCGCCGAGGCGCCGCCAACGATGATAGATGCTTACGGGACGGCCAATGGGTTCGGTTGGAAGCTGAATGAGATCGTGGGTGCCCAGATTGTGGCCGTACCAATGAGTCTGCCTCTGCAGCGGGCGAATGAGACTTTCGTTGTCGTTCTCGGTGTGTTGATCGCCGTCTTTCTTTTGATTTTCATACTATTGAACGTTCTGTTGAATATTGTTGTCATCAACCCGATTAAACAAATGTCGGCCAAGGCAAATGAAGTGAGTATGGGGGCTTTGGACGTGGAGGAACTAGAGGTCGGCGGGAGCGGAGAGATTGCGACATTAGGGCAATCTTTCAACCGCATGCATCGCAGTTTGGTCAACGCCGTGAACATGTTGGACGAGGCGCAGTCTTAATTGGGATCTTCAAAGAGGAATTGGGCGGGAGGCTGTTTCGTTGCACCTCGATTCTTCTGACCCGATGTTTTCGAAAGTAATGACAGTATGAGCACGATTGCGCTTCCTCAAACTATCGGCAAGTACGAAATACGCGGTCTGATCGGCCGGGGCGGTATGGGGGTCGTGTACCGCGGATACGATCAGGATATCGATCGGTTGGTTGCAATTAAGGTTCTGCATCCGCATTTGAACGAAGAAGGCCTTTTGCAGCGTCAGGCAGAGCGCGGGCTGCTGCGAGTTGCTTCCATCCGAAACATGCTTGGCTGTTCCCGACGGGATCGAGCGGACTCCCTTTCATCGCAATGGAGTACGTTGCGGGAATTGACCTGCGTTCTTTCCTCAAAGCCGATGGGGCGCTGACCGTGCGACAGAGCTGCGAGATTATTCTGCAGGTCCTCGCCGCATTAGAATTCGCGCACAGTCATGGCGTCGTCCACCGAGACATCAAGCCGGGCAATATTCTTCTGCTCGAAGACGGCTTGGTCAAAGTAGCCGATTTTGGTGTTGCCAAGATCGATTCTTCAGATTTGACCAGCATGGGGCAAATGATTGGCACGCCCAGTTACATGTCGCCGGAAGCGCGTGCCGGTGTTGAAGTGGATGTTCGATCCGACCTCTTCTCCGTAGGGGTGATGATGCTCGAGCTTATATGCGGCGCGCGACACGAGAGACCGGAGAAGCTGTCGGAGGGCGTGGCCTCTGTGCTGGCAAAGTCTTCTCTGGGGGATGGTGAATGCATCAGGTTCAGTGAGTTGCTCGACAAAGCTATGGCGCACGATCCGGCAGATCGATTCGATTCGGCGCGAAGTTTTTCAGACGCATTGAAAGCGATTTTGGCACCAAATTCGGTATACCAGCCTGACACACAGGATCTCGCCGCTACCGTTATCGAAACGCGGGAACAATATCTGCATAGAGCGAAGGCCGCATCACTGAAGTCGAACACAGGGTCGCATACGCCGGGGACATCATTGTCGCTTACCGCCGAGGCAACGTCCGAGCTCAGTAATGTGCTCTCGTTGTACCTTGGTCCTGTTGCGCCTCTTCTCATCCGCAAGGCCTCGTCAGAATGCGAGACGCTGGATGAACTTGTTGGAAGACTGTCGGATAAGATACCAAGCGGAGTCGAGCGACAGCAGTTTATCGATGCGCTCAAGCAGCATGGGACGCTGAGCGGGGTTCGAGCCGGAATTAGTTCAGCAATTCTAGGGGGGGGGTCGTCGGTGACCGGCTCGCAGTCGACACCTGGCTCGGTCTCCGCGCCAGTGTTTACGCCAGACCAACTCGATCGGATAACCAATGAAGTCGTGTTGTATCTGGGGCCACTCGCTTCTCGTGTGGTGAAGAACTCAGCTAAACGGGCCACCGATATCAGCAGTCTTTACCAAATGTTGGCAGAGCAGATCAACAATGCCCATGATAGACAGGCATTTCTTGCAGGTCGCCCGGACAAGTGATGCGACGATTCTCGGTGCAGTGCGGATCAATTGCAGCCTGGCTCTCGTGTTGCAGTGATTATTGCTCGGTAGGGGCTGGGAGTTGTCCGTGTCATCAACCAGCGAGAGACGGGGTCAAAGGACTGAAGGAGGGCGGATGGGTATAGAGGACTGCATGTCGCAAACGCACAATAGTGTGTGCTGCTGATCCTGTACTTGCTCAACAGCCAGATCGACCGCCGACCGCAGACACGATAGGTACGAGGGGAGTGATGTCGGACGAAAAGGCGGCTTATACTTGTTACTGGCACAATCAGAGTGCCCGCATGGGAATCACCACAGGCACGGCAAGGTATCGACCAGGCACAGGCGAGCATGGTGGAAGAACGCGAGACAGTCATTACCATCGTCGCCAAGGACGTCGAGGAGCGTGCCGTGGCGTCGGGCCAGGCCTGCTTGGTGGCTTTTTACGGCGGGAACATCGGCAAACGTTTTTTTCTCGCGCACGCCGAAATCATCATTGGGCGGTCAGACTCTGCCAACATACAGGTGGATCAGGACAGTGTTTCGAGACAACACGCAAAGATCACCGCCCGCAGTGGGCGCACGTGGCTGCATGATCTCGACTCCACCAACGGCACCTTCGTCAATGACCAGGCCGTCGCGGACTACGAGCTGCAGGACGGCGACCTCATCCGCATTGGTCAGACGATCTTCAAATATCTCTCCGGCAGCAATATCGAGAGCAAGTACCACGAAGAGATCTACCGTCTCACCACCATCGATGGTTTGACTCAAGCCTTCAACAGACGTTATCTCCTCGAATCATTGGAGCGCGAACTCCATCGGGTGGCGAGGTACGGACATCAGTTGGCGCTGACGATGTGCGACATCGATCATTTCAAACGCATCAATGACACTCACGGCCATCTGGCAGGCGTCTATGTGTTGCGCGAACCAGTGGCATCATTGCCGACAACCTCCGGCGGGAGGATGTGTTTGCCCGTTATGGCGGTGAAGAATTCGCCATCGTGTTGCCTGAGGTCGATGGCCCGGAGGCCGTTCAGGTCGCAGAGAAGCTGCGGGAGCTCATCGAGACTCACGAGTTCTCTTTTGCCAACGAGATCATTCCGGTGACTATGAGCTTCGGCGTCCACGCCACCACTGGCGAAGAGGAACACGTAGCGGTTGCGGATTTCATTGCTGGCGCCGACGCGAAGCTCTACGAGGCCAAAGAAGGCGGTCGCAATCGGGTCTGCTTTTCACCCTAAGCCCAATGGCGCTTACTGAAGCTGATTCCGGTCGTTTCTGGAGAAAACCGTCGGCGGCATCGACGCCGCTGTCGAGCCTACCGGGACGTATTCACGGCGTTTTGCGGAAGAATGGATCGGAATCACCAAGCCAACTTGTAGCTTGCGCTCCTGAGTCAGTGCCATTCACTAGGCCCGCGTGATGTGTCTCGCACCTGCCTGTTCATGTCCGACTCGCCGATTCGCGTTCTACCGAGCCACGTCATCGTCCGAATCGCGGCGGGAGCGCGCGTCGAGCGGCCCGCTTTGGTGGACAAGCCGTTGTACGAGAACTCTGTTGATGCTGGCGCTCTGCCGATATCACGTCGATATTGAGGCTGGCGGCCCAGAACGAATCGCGGTCTCTGGCGACGGCTGTGGCATCTCCGCCAAGGATGCTACCGTCGCATTCGAGCGGCAGGCGGCCGGCACAGCGCGCGGGTTCGGACGCCGGGACGCCGCCCATGGTCAAATCGTGAGCCAGATCGACGCCGACCTTAGGCGCCGACGGGCGTGGGGAGGGGGTGATGTCGGAGGAAAAGGCGGTTTATACTTTTATCCGCCTTTTCGGGACGGCTCCGCCGGAGACGGGTCCGGCGGCGGTTGCGGATGGTAGGCGGATGCGCCCGGCCGGGGAACCCCTAGAGGACCCTTGGGACAAGGTGCCGTATGACCCGAGGAAGCTCGACTGGAGGCGATGACCCGTGGCGGACGTGGATGAGCGCACACCGGCGGGTGGCACGACGGAGCTGAAGACCATTCTCTTTGCCGACGTCGTGGAAAGCACGCGCCTGTACGACGAGAGGGGCGACGACGTCGCTCACCGCCTGCTCGTCCAGTGCCTAGACCTCATGACGAAGGTCGTCGAAGATGGCAGTGGCGTGGTCGAGGAGCGTATCGGCGACGAGTTGCTGTGTACGTTCGACGACGCCGACACCGCGGCGCAGGCGGCCTCCGAACTCCAGCAGCGTGTGGAGGGGGGATACGACAGCGGCGTCCTCGACTGCGCGATGCGGATTCGCGTCGGCATGGAGCACGGGCCGATCGAGCGCACGAGCGCGGGCCTGTTTGGCACTACGATATACACAGCCGCGCGCTTGGCCTCCCTAGCCAAGGCCGGCCAGATCCTCACCACCAAGCCGACGCTCGATCAACTTGGCCCGATCCGCCGCCGCATGGAGCGCTACTTTGACACGGTCGTGCTGAAGGGCATCGCCGGCGAGCAGGACCTCCACGAACTCCTTTGGGACACCAGCCTAACCGTGGTCCCGACCGGGCGTCCGCGTCGTTCACGGGCGGTCGGCAGCGTGGCGATCGAGTTGTCCTATCGCGGGAGGTCCCTTCGCGTCGATGCGGAGCAGCCCCATATCACCATGGGGCGAGACAGCCACTGCACGCTGTCGCTTGAGGGGAGCGCCGTCTCGCGACTGCACGCCCGCGTGACCTGGAACCGCGGCACCGTGCGCGTCGAGGACGTCAGCATGAACGGCACCTGCATCGAGCCCGAAGGTGGCGCGTCGTGCACGCTGTACCACGACCACGGGCAGATCACAGGGCAAGGCGTCATCCGCTGCGGGTGTCTGGGCCCGGAGGAAGAAGCGGCCAGCATCTCGTATCGCTGCGTGTCCGGCGAGGACGACTGACCCGAACGCAGGCGCTTGCGGGTGGCAAAATCGGTAGCCCGGTAGGCTCCGTCAGCAGGCGCTATTGTCGGACCAGCCAAAAGCTCTCGAAAGACGATCTGTGGGCACAAGGTTTTCCTGGGACGCGATTCCTTCTATCGACCTGAAGGTCAATCTTGGGCGGGTGGTCCAGTAGGCGACAGAAGACGGAGGACGACACGCGCGCACTGCGCCAGTTCAACGCCCGCTTGCATGACGATGAGCGTATTGAGCAGTCGATGTTGTCGCTGGCCGACGGTCTGACCGATGGCGCGCAAGCGTTGAGCGATGCGGATACGTCCGGCGAATGCCGCCTTAGCTGACCACAGATCGAGCCTCATTCGTCCAGGATCCCGCAAAGTGATTCGCTGATGGCAGTCAGGCGTTCCGGATCGGTGATTGGCTGGTCTTCGAGGTCGGTGATGGCGAATGCGTCCTGCGCCTCGGCGCCGGCCGTGGCGATACGTGCATTGTGCAGCCGCAGTCTGTTGGCGGCGAAGGCCTGGCCGACCAGCGACAACAGTCCGGGGCGGTCGCTGGTTTTCAGCATCAGCCAGGTCACCATGCGGGTCTCGTCCTGTTCGAAACTGATCTGCGAGGGCATCTGGAAGCTTTGCAGCTGGCGCGGTATGCGCGGCCGACCCGATGGGGGGTCGCTGCTGTTCAACTCCTCTTCGATGAAATAGCGGATTCCCAGCCGGCGTTCTTCGCCGCTGATTCTTGCGCCATCCTCCTCGAGAACCAGGTAGCTGTTGATGCACAGGCCGTTTGCCGTCGTTTGCACGCGTGCCCCCAGAATATTGAGGCCGAGTTGGTCGAGCAGGGCGGTCGTGTGGGCGAACAGTCCGTCCCGGTCCGGGCCGTAGAGGAACAGTTCGGTGCAGCGGTAGAGCTTTTCCTCGCGTAGCTTGACATGTATCCGGTCGATGCGCCGGCCCGGTGGCCAGAGCAGTTCGGTGTGCCAGATGATCGCGTCGACCGTGTTCTGCAGGAAATAGTCGGTGCTGAGCGACATCCACAGCAGGTTCAGCAGACTGTTGTCGTAGCCCTTTTTCAGTAGCTGGATACGGGCCTCTGCCTGGCGTTGCGTGATCACCTCGTCCTGTTCCTGGGGTTTCTCGAGGCCGCGCTCGAGGGCCTCGGCGGTGCGTCTGTGCAGGTGGTCGAGCAGCGCGGCCTTCCAGGAATTCCATCGGTCCGGATTGGTGCCGCGCATATCGGCGACCGTGAGCAGGTAGAGATAGTCGAGTCGGGTCGGTGTCCCCACCAGCTCGGCAAACGCCTGTATCACCTCCGGGTCGTCGATGTCCTCGTGCTGCGCCGTATGCGACATGACCAGGTGCTTTTCGACCAGCCAGGCAACCAGTTGTGTGTCGAACTCGGACAGGTCGTGTTTGCGGCAGAAGACCCGTGCGTCCTGGGCGCCCAGTTCGGAATGATCGCCGCCGCGCCCCTTGGCGATGTCGTGGAACAGGCCCGCCAGGTATAGCAGCTCCGGCTTGGGTAGCTGTTGAAACACCTGGTTGCAGCGCGAGCACTCGTCGGCATGCTTGTTCAGCGCAAAGCGTCGCATGTTGCGAATGACCATCAGGATGTGTTCATCGACGGTGTATACGTGAAACAGGTCGAACTGCATCAGACCCGTTACCGCATGGAACGCGGGCAGGTAGCGCGAAAGGATGCCGTAGCGATGCATGCGACGCGTCGCATGGGTCAGGCCATCGTGCTGACGGAATATCTCGATGAACAGTGCGCGGGCACGCAAGTCATTGCGGAAGTGTCGGTCTATCAGGTGGCGGTGCGCGCGGATGGAACGAATCGTACTGGCTCGCACGCCCTGGATCTGCGGGTTCTGCTGGAGGATCAGGAAGAGTTCCAGCATAGCCAGTGGATAACGCGCAAACGTGCCCGAGTTGACCACCTCCAGGTAACCGCTGCGCACCTGGAAGCGACGGTTCACCGGGACAGGTTCCCCCAGCCGGTTGTCGAGCAGGATCGCCTCTTCGAAAAGCTGCAGTAGCATTTCGTTCAGGCGCTGCATCTGTACCACCTGTCGGTAGTACTCCTGCATGAATTGCTCGACTGCCAGATTCGCACTGGCATCAGTGTAACCAAACTGTTTGGCCAGCGCGCGCTGGTGCTCGAACAGCAGGCGGTCTTCGTGCCTGCCGGTGAGCAGATGCAGGGCGTAGCGGACGCGCCAGAGGTATTCCTCGCCGTGCCGGAGTTGGCGGAATTCCCTATCGTTGAGAAAACCGCGTTGGAACAGATCGGCCATCGTGTCTACGCCGAAATGGCGTTTTGCCACCCAGCCGATGGTCTGGATGTCGCGCAGGCCGCCTGGTCCTTCTTTTACATTGGGTTCGAGATTCTGTCCGCTGTCGTCGAATCTCGCATGGCGCTCGCGCTGCTCCTCTGCCTTGGCCGAAAAAAAATCGCGACTGCTCCACATCTGCTCAGGACTGGTGGCTTCGTTCAACTTTTCGAACAATCCACGATCGCCGTCCAGCAGACGCGATTCCAGCAGGTTGGTTATCACGGTGATATCGGCACTTGCCTCTTCGATGCATTGCGGGAGGCTGCGCACACTGTGTCCTATCTCCAGGCCGATGTCCCATAGGAACATCACCAGCGGCTCGATGTGCTTGGCGAGTCCCTGTGGGTCACGGGCGGTCAGGATCAGCACATCGACGTCTGACGCCGGGTGCAACTCGCTCCGACCATAGCCGCCGACGGCGATAAGACTGGCCGAGGCCTCTGCCGGCAGAAAGCGGCGCCAGGCGCGTTGCATTATCGCGTCGGTGAACAGGGCCGCCTGGTGCACCAGCAAGCTGGCCCGCACACCGCGCGCGAATTGCTCGGCGCGCAGTGTGCGCGACTCGCGCAGTGCATCCTTGTAGACGGCCAACACCGGCTCGCCCCCGGCCAATCGCCGGTCGAGGTCTTCGAGCAGGGTATCGGTCATGAAAGCCGCAGCGCCACTATCCAGTGGCTGCCTGGCGCTCCTCCTTGCGTAGCGTCAGCACCTCGTAGCCGGCCGATGTGACCAGCACGGTATGTTCCCATTGTGCCGAGAGTTTGCGGTCCTTTGTCACCACGGTCCAGCCATCCGGTAGTAACTTGACGTTGCGTCTGCCGGCATTGACCATCGGCTCTATGGTGAACGTCATCCCCGGCTGCAGCACCATCCCGGTACCCTGGGAACCATAGTGCAGCACCTGCGGGTCTTCGTGGAACCCGCGGCCGATCCCATGGCCGCAGTATTCCTGCACCACCGAGTAGCCGTTCGCTTCGACGAACCGCTGGATCGCATGGCCGATATCGCCCAGCGTGCTGCCCGGCTTGACCAGTTCGATGCCCTTCCACATGGCCTTTTGCGTAATGTCGACCAGCCGTTCGGCCAAAATCGAGGGTTTTCCGACGAAGAACATCTTGCTGGTATCGCCGTGGAAGTCATCTTTGATTACGGTGATGTCAATGTTGACGATGTCGCCGTTTTTCAGAACCTTGTTGCCGGGAATACCGTGGCACACCTGGTGATTGACCGAGGTGCAGATGGATTTTGGGAAACCGCGGTAGTTCAGTGGCGCCGGAATGGCCTGCTGCTCGCCAACGATGTAGTCGTGGCAGATGCGGTCGAGGTCATCCGTACTGACCCCCGGGACGACGTATTCGCCAATCATCTCGAGCACATCGGCGGCGAGGCGGCCGGCGACTCGCATTTTTTCGATTTCGTCCGGCGTTTTGATGATCACAGACATCTGCGCCCCCTGGCTGGAATTGGGTAAAAAAACAAGATCTTGGCGCCAATTCTGGATTGAGGCCCGGCCCCGGTTATGGTATAAAACGCGCCGCTTAGCGGCAATGGTCGCTTAAGCGCCCTGTTTGAGGGGTTAATTTAACGACACACACGTACCACAACTCGGTGCCTGGGTGCCCGGTGAATCCGGGTCGGTCGCCAGGGTGCGTGGAGGCTCAACCCAACCATAACTCGGAGTTATCCATGAGCAACGTTTCAATGCGTCAGATGCTGGAAGCTGGCGTGCATTTTGGTCATCAGACCCGTTACTGGAACCCGAAGATGAGTCCTTACATCTTCGGTCACCGCAACAAGATACATATCGTCAATCTGGAAAAGACCCTGCCACTTTTCAACGACGCGCTGAATTTCGTCGGCAAGCTGGCGTCCAATGGCGGCAAGGTGCTGTTCGTCGGGACCAAGCGCTCGGCACGCGACGTGGTGCGAGAAGAGGCCGAGCGCTGCAACATGCCGTTTGTGAACCATCGCTGGCTGGGCGGCATGCTGACCAACTTCAAGACTATCAAACAGTCGATCAAGCGCCTGAAGGAACTCGAGGCCATGGACGCGGATGGCTCGATGTTGGCGCGCTTCCATAAGAAAGAGGCGCTGACGCTGCGTCGCGAAAAAGACAAACTGGAGCGCAGCCTCGGTGGGATCAAGGACCTGAACGGTCTGCCGGACGCATTGTTCGTGGTGGATACCGGGCACGAAAAGATTGCCGTCGCCGAGGCGAAGAAACTCGGCATCCCGGTGATCGGCGTGGTCGACACCAATAACGACCCGCAGGACATCGATTATGTGATCCCGGGCAACGACGACGCGATTCGCGCAGTCCAACTGTACGTACAGGGTGCTTCGGCCGCGATCCTCGAGGGCCGTGCCGCAGCGGCGACCGCAGCGGCGACCGGCAGCAGCGAGATTGCCGATTCGGCGGCTGGCTGAACGGCAGCATCTGTAGACACAGTGACGAGGCGCCCCTGTCCGGCTTGCTGGTCGGGGGCTGCTTGTTATCAGCGATATTCTGGAATTTTGAGGTGAAATCAGCATGGCGATCACAGCTTCCCTGGTGAAGGAACTGCGCGAGCGTACTGGCGCTGGCATGATGGAATGCAAGAAGGCATTGACCGAAACCAACGGCGACATCGAGGCTGCCATCGAGAACATGCGCAAGTCGGGTCAGGCCAAGGCCGCGAAAAAGGCCGGGCGGACGGCGGCAGACGGCGTAATCGTCATCGCGCAGTCGGCGGATGAGGCTCGTGCCGCAATGGTCGAAGTCAACTGCGAGACCGATTTCGTCGCCAAGGACGATAATTTCAAATCTTTCGCCGAGGCGGTCAGTGAGCGCGCACTCGGCACCGCGGTGGCAGACGTCGATGCGCTGATGGCGCTGCCTTTGCACGAGGGCGAGGACACCACGATCGAAGAGGCCCGCCAGGCGTTGGTGTCCAAGATCGGCGAAAACATGAACGTGCGGCGTTTCGTGCGTACGCAGGCCCAGGGCAAGATCTACAGCTACAGCCACGGGGTGCGCATCGGGGTTGTCGTGGATGTCAGCGGCGCAGACGAGGCGCTGGGCCGGGATCTCGCGATGCACATTGCCGCCAGCAACCCGGTGTGTGTCAGTGAGGATCAGGTGCCTCAGGACCTGTTGGCCAAGGAGCGCGAGATCACGGAGGCCCAGGCCAGGGAAAGCGGCAAGCCGGACAACATCGTCGAGAAGATGATCGAGGGCCGCATGCGTAAGTACCTCGGCGAGATCACCCTGGTCGGCCAGGGGTTCGTCAAGGATCCGGACACCAAGGTGGGCAAACTGCTGGAAAGCCGTGGGGCCACCGTGAACGGGTTCACTCGCTTCGAGGTTGGCGAGGGCATCGAAAAGAAGGTCGAGGACTTCCGTGAAGAGGTCATGGCCCAAGCCGCTGCGGCGCGCGCCGAGTAGCAGGATCTAGGCCCGCCTGCGGGCGGGCCCAACCGCCCAAGCAATTCCAGAGGTCAAATCGCTCCCTTATGCCAGACGACACGAGCCCGCGCCGGATCCTGCTCAAACTCAGCGGTGAGGCCCTGATGGGTCAGGGTGACTTCGGAATCGATCCTACAGTCCTGGCCCGGGTGGCCGCCGAGATCGCCGAGATCGTCGATCACGGCGTGCAGATAGGCCTGGTGATCGGTGGCGGCAATATTTTTCGCGGCGCCGGCCTGGCCGGCGGCGGATTCGACCGGGTCACCGGTGACCACATCGGTATGCTGGCGACGGTAATCAATTCGTTGGCGATGCAGGATGCACTGCGCAAGCATGGCGTCGATGCCCGTACCATGTCCGCGTTTCGAATCGACCAGGTGTGCGAGTATTACAACCGCGACCAGGCGGTGCGCCATCTCAGGGCCGGTCGGGTCGTGATCCTCTCCGCCGGCACCGGCAATCCGTTTTTCACTACCGATACCGCCGCCAGCCTCCGTGCCATCGAGATTGGTGCGGATGTGATGATCAAGGCCACCAAGGTCGATGGCGTCTACTCTGCCGATCCGGTCCATAATCCGAACGCCGCATTCTATCCGCGCCTGAGTTACGATCGTGTACTGCGTGAGGGTTTGGCGGTAATGGATGCAACGGCGGTGGTATTGTGCAGGGAACACGGCATGGCACTGCGGGTAATGAACATCAACACAGAGGGCGCTTTGCGGCGCGTCGTGCAGGGTGAGGCCGTCGGTACCCTGGTTACGAGTGGAGAGGAGTCATGATTGACGACATTAAAGAAGATGCAGCGGGCCGCATGGCCAAGAGTGTCGAGTCACTGAGCGAACACCTGGCCAAGGTCCGTACCGGCCGTGCGCATCCCAGCCTGCTCGATCACCTGACGGTTTCTTATTATGGTGCCGAAGTGCCCCTGACGCAGGTTGCCAACGTCGGGGTGGAGGATGCGCGCACCATTACCGTGCAGCCCTACGAGCAGCAGATGGTCAGTACCGTCGAAAAGGCCATCATGGAATCCGATCTCGGGCTCAACCCAAACAGCGCGGGCACGATGATACGGGTGCCGATGCCGGCTTTGACCGAGGAGCGGCGCCGCGATATGACCAAGATAGTGCGTCATGAGGCGGAGCAGGCGCGGGTGGCGGTACGCAACATTCGGCGCGATGCGAACAACGATCTGAAGGCACTGGTCAAGGACAAGCTGATTTCCGAAGACGACGAGCGTCGCGGCCAGGAGATCATACAGAAACTCACTGATCAGCACGTCAAGGAGATCGACGAGCTGCTGGAGAAGAAAGAAGCGGACCTGATGTCCATCTGAGGTCGTCGGGCTGCGATGATGGTCGAGCAAAACAGTGACGCGATTGCCGTCGACACCATCACGGTGCCGCAGCATGTTGCGATCATCATGGATGGCAACGGCCGTTGGGCGGAGGCGCGTGGCGAGGCACGGCACGTGGGACACCGGGCGGGCGTCGCGAGCGTGCGCAGCACGATCGAGGAGTGCATCCGCAAGGGCGTGAAGGTCCTGACTCTGTTCGCCTTCAGCAGCGAGAACTGGCGGCGACCTGCGGCCGAAATCGGCATGCTGATGGAGCTGTTCCTGGGCGCGCTGCAGCGCGAGGTCAAGCGCATGCAGACCACTGATATCCAATTGCGCGTGATTGGTGATATCTCTGCTTTCCCTGACAAGCTGCAAAGGCGTATCCGTTCCTCGGAGGACGCCACGCGCGACAACCGCCGCCTGATACTGCAGGTTGCGGCCAACTACGGGGGACGCTGGGATATCGTCCAGGCCGCCCGGCGACTGGCGACTGCGCGTGCGCAGCGGCGACCTCGATCCTGGCGATATCGACGAGAAAATGTTCGCTTCTGCAACCACGCTGAGCGATCTGCCGGATCCGGATCTGTTCATCCGCACCGGCGGCGATCTGCGCATCAGCAACTTCCTGCTTTGGCACAGCGCCTACACCGAGCTTTATTTCACCCCTGTGCTATGGCCGGATTTCACTACCGAGGAGTTTGCCAGGGCACTGGCGGAATATGCGACACGCCAGCGTCGCTTTGGTCAGACCGGCGCGCAGCTGGCGGGCTCGGACTGATGCTGCGGCAGCGTGTCTTGACGGCGCTGGTGCTGATCCCGCTGGTGGTGTTTGGGATCCTCTACCTCGATAACCGGGTATTCGCGTCCCTGTTCGCTGCCGTGATCCTGGTCGGCGCGTTCGAAATGGCCCGGCTGGCGAACCTCGAAGGTCTGGCGACGATCGTCGTCTTTGTGCTGGCGGTCGCGGGCCTTTTGTGGCTGACCTGGTGGTCCCTGCGGCCGCCGCATCTGGTAACCGTGCTGTGGGGCATGGCGATCTGGTGGCTGGCGACGACGGTCGCGCTGTTGGCCCGGCGTCGCGAGCTGCAGCGGGTTCACAACATACGCCCTTCCGTCCTGCTACTGGGCAGCCTGGTGCTGGTGACGGCGTGGGTATCGATCGTCAGGCTGCATGCGGCCCCCGCCGAGGGGCCGGTATGGGTTCTCTGCCTGTTCCTGCTGATCTGGGTAGCCGATTCCGGTGCCTACTTCGCCGGCCGAGCCTTCGGCAATGCCAAGCTCTCGCCGTTCGTCAGTCCGGGCAAGACCTGGGCCGGGGCGGCCGGCGCCATGGCCGGGGCGCTGGTCTTTGCCGGCCTGCTCTGGTTCAGCGGTATCGGCAGCAGTGCGTCGCTGGCGGGGTTGTTGCTGCTGTGTCTGCTGGTAACGGCGGTATCGATCGGTGGCGACCTCTGGGAGAGCCGGCTGAAGCGTGAGGCCGGCGTGAAGGACAGTGGCAGCCTGTTGCCGGGACACGGCGGGGTGCTGGACCGCATCGACAGCCTGCTGGCCGCGGCGCCGGTGTTCGCGCTGGGTTTCGGCCTGATCGGGGGGGGGCTGTGAAGGGCATCGCCATCCTCGGCTCGACCGGGTCCATCGGCGTCAGCACGCTGGATGTGCTGCGGCGCCACCCCGACCGTTACCGGGTGGTGGCGCTGAGCGCCAGCACAGACGTGCAGGGCATGCTCGCACAGTGCCGCGAGTTCCGGCCGCAGTTGGCGGCGATGGCGGAGGCGACGGCCGCGGGCGCACTGGGTGAGGCGCTGAATGCCGAGGGGCTTCCTATCGAGGTCATGGCAGGCCCGGCCGGTTTGGAGGCGGTGGCCACCCACCCGGACGCGACCGATCTGATGGCCGCGATCGTCGGTGCCGCAGGCGTACTGCCGACGCTGGCCGCCGTTCGCCTGGGCCGCCGCATCCTGCTGGCCAACAAAGAGGCGCTGGTGGTATCCGGTGCCCTGTTCATGAGCGCGGCGCGCGCCAGCGGCGCCCGGATCCTGCCGATCGACAGCGAGCACAACGCGGTGTTCCAGTGTCTGCCGGCCGATATTCGCGCTGGCCTTGAGGATGTTGGGGTCGAGCGCATCCTGCTCACCGCCTCTGGTGGGCCGTTTCGAGGGCGTTCCCGCGCTGAATTGCGCCAGGTAACGCCGGAACAGGCCTGCGCGCACCCGAACTGGGATATGGGCCGTAAGATCTCGGTCGACTCGGCGACCCTGATGAACAAGGGGCTCGAGTTGATCGAAGCGCGCTGGCTGTTCGATGCCCGGCCGGACCAGATAAAGGTCGTCGTGCATCCGCAGAGCGTAATCCATTCGATGGTGCAGTACGTCGATGGTACCGTCCTGGCCCAGATGGGGAACCCGGACATGCGTACGCCGATTGCGCATGCGCTGGCCTGGCCGGAGCGCCACAGCTCTGGTGTGGCGCCACTCGATCTGTTCGAGATCGGCCGGCTCGATTTCGAGCCACCGGACACGGTGTGTTTCCCCTGCCTGCGCCTGGCCTTCGAGGCGATCAGTGCCGGCGGGACTGCGCCGGCGGTGCTGAATGCGGCAAATGAAGTCGCGGTTGCCCGGTTCCTCGGCTCCAGGCTGCCGTTTACCGCGATCTCCGAGGTCGTCGAACGCACGCTGGCGGAGTTCCCCCATGGACCGGCGGACGAACTGGACGTCCTGTTGGATGCGGATGCCGCGGCGCGGGCGCTGGCGGAACAACAAGCGTTGTTGGCGGTCTGACCCCCAAATGGAAGATCTGTTTCTGAAAATCGTTGCCTTCATCGTGGCTATCGGTGTTCTGGTCGCTGTCCACGAATTTGGCCATTTCTGGGTCGCGCGCCGCCTCGGCGTAAAGGTGCTGCGTTTCTCCATCGGCTTCGGGCGCCCGCTCTGGCGGCGCCAGTCTGCTCCGGATGAGCCGGAGTATGTGATCGCCGCGATACCGCTTGGCGGTTACGTCAAGATGCTTGACGAGCACGAGGGACCGGTCGCGCCGGCAGAACTGCATCGCGCGTTCAATCGCCAGTCGCTTTGGGTGCGTTCGGCGGTGGTCGTGGCCGGGCCATTGTTCAATTTCCTGTTCGCGATCCTCGCCTTCTGGGCCGTGTTGACGCTGGGTGAGACCGGCATTCGTCCGCTGATCAGCGAAGTGCAGCCGGAAACGGCATCGGCACGGGCCGGATTGGCCGGTGGTGACGAAATCCTGTCGATCAACGGACAGGTCACGCCCACCTGGTCACTGGCGCTGCAGGAACTGGCCACCGCATCGGTAGGCGGACCGCAACTGCAGATCCTGGTGCGCGATGCGTCGGGTGTCGAGCAGTTGCGGATCATGCCCTCGGACGAAATCGGCGACCTGGCCGAGACCACAGATTTGTTGGGTCATCTGGGTATGCAGCCGCAGCGGCCTGTGTTACCGCCGGTTTTCGGCAAGGTACTTCCCGGTGAGCAGGCCGCTCTCGCCGGCTTGCGTGAAGGCGACCGGATCCTGACGGCCGACGGGCAGCCGATACCGGACTGGAATCACTGGGTGGATTACGTCCGCACCCGGCCGGGCGTCGCTATCGACCTGAGCATCGACCGTGGCGGTCAGCCGCACCAGATCGAGCTGACGCCGGCACCCTACGCAAAAGACGATGCGGTTATCGGTCGGATCGGGGCATCCAACCAGCCGGTTCCCGGGCTGATCGAACGCTATCAGGTGCACTACAGCATGGGCTGGGGTGAGGCGCTGCCCGCCGCGGTGGCCCGAACCTGGGAGTACTCGGTACTCACCCTCAAGGTTATCTGGCGGGTGTTGACCGGCCAGGCGTCGATCCACAACCTGAGCGGCCCCATCACGATTGCCGACGCGGCCGGCAAGACGGCTAGCATCGGCTTTGTGTATTTTCTCAAGTTCCTGGCGATCGTGAGCATCAGCTTGGGGGTGCTCAATCTGCTGCCGGTTCCGGTGCTGGACGGCGGGCACCTGCTGTACTTTGCAATAGAAGCCGTCAAAGGCAGCCCATTGTCCGATGCCGCGATGATGCAGGGACAAAAAATCGGACTGCTGATGCTGCTGGGCCTGATGACACTGGCCTTCTACGTGGATATCTTGCGCATACTGGGCTAACGGTCGTCCGCTTCAGCCTACTTTTGCCCTGGCCAATACCCTATAATCGCGTCTCTTCCGGTCGCGGGTGCCTCATGCCCGTGCGAGCCAGAATGACAGGCAAAGGGTGTTCGAGAGAGTGCATATGCGCGTAAGGCTCTGGTGTGTTCTGCTGCTGTGGCTGGGACTGGCCGCACAGCCCCTGGCAGAGGGCTTCCGCATCGCGGACATTCGGGTCGAGGGTCTGCAGCGAATCACCGCCGGCACGGTATTCAACTATCTGTCGGTCAAGCCGGGTGACACGGTCGATTTCGACCGCACCTCGGAGATCGTCCGCGAGCTGTACAAGACCGGGTTTTTCAAAGACGTACGACTCGAGAAGGCCGGTGATGTGCTGGTCGTCGTCGTGACCGAGCGCCCCGCGATTGCGGAAATCAATTTTTCCGGCAACAAATCGATCGAGACCGAGGCGTTGACAGAGGGCCTGAAGGACATCGGTCTCGCCGAGGGACGCACGTTCGACCGCCCTGTGCTCGACAGAATCGAGCAGGAGCTGGAACGTCAGTACTTCAACCAGGGCAAGTACGCGGTGACGCTCACTTCCACCGTAACCCCGCTGGAACGCAATCGTGTCGCGATCGACATCGATATCACCGAAGGCGAGACTGCGCTGATCAAGAAGATCAACATCGTCGGCAACACGGCGTTCGACGAAGACGATCTGCTCGACGGATTCGAACTGTCGACCGGCAACTGGTTGTCCCGATTCACAAAAGACAACCAGTACTCGCGGCCCAAGCTGGCCGGCGACCTCGAGACGCTGCGTTCTTACTACCTCGACCGTGGTTACGTGAACTTCAAGATCGAGTCCACGCAGGTCACGATCACGCCTGACAAGAACGACATCTATGTCACGATCAATATCACCGAGGGCGATATCTATACCATCAGCGATATCCGGCTTGCCGGAGATCTGGTCGAACAGCCGGAGACCTATTTCGATATGGTCCATTTGCGTCGCGGACAGCCGTTCGACCGCAAGTCCATCGTCGAGAGCAGTGACCGTATCTCGGCGAAGCTCTCGGACATGGGCTTCGCCTTCGCCAACGTCAACAGCATCCCGGAACTCGACGAGGAGAACAAAACCGTTGCGGTGACCTTCTTTGTCGATCCGGGGAATCGGGCCTACGTCCGGCGAATCAATATCCGCGGCAATTCACGCAGCCGTGACGAGGTCATCCGGCGCGAATTCCGGCAGATGGAGGCGGCCTGGTTCTCCGGCGAAAAGCTCAAGCTTTCGCGCGAGCGTGTCCAGCGCACCGGCTACTTCGAATCGGTCAATGTCGAGACCCCATCGGTGCCTGGATCGGGTGACGAAGTCGATATCAACGTCTCCGTGACAGAGAAACCATCTGGCTCGCTGCTCGCCGGACTGGGTTATTCTCAGTCGGACGGTATCGTGGTCAGCGCATCGATCAATCAGGATAACTTTGCCGGAACCGGCAAGAAGGTGTCGCTTGCGCTGCGGACCAGCAGCGCCAACCAGCTCTACCAGCTCGCTTACACCAATCCTTACTATACCGTCGATGGCATCAGTCGGGGCTTCGACCTGAGTTTCCGATCCATCGACTTCAGCGATCTGGACACTGCGGACTACAAGACCGACGATATTCTCGCCGGGATGAATTTCGGCATTCCGCTCAGCGAGTTCAATCGCTTCAATTTCGGTCTGGCTGCGCACCACATCGATTTCGAGGTGGGCTCGGACCCGTCTGACGAAGTGCTCGAATTCGAGGAAGCCGAGGGTAACCGGTTCCTCAACTTCGAAACGACGCTGAACTGGCGGCATGATTCGCGCGATGCCGCGATCTTCCCCAAGACCGGGGCCGTGCAATCACTGTTCGGTGAGGCCAGCGTCCCGGGTAGCGACCTGCTCTACTATAAGATTTCCTACGACCACCGCCGCTACTGGAAGTTGACACAGGATCTGATTTTTTCCGTCAGGGCAGAGGTGGCTTACGGCGATTCCTACGGCGATACCTCGAGACTGCCGCTATGGGAAAATTACTTTGCCGGCGGTCCAACCAGTCTCCGTGGATTCAGGGCGCGATCGATCGGCCCGCGCGATTCACAGGGTGATCCGATCGGAGGCAATGGTCTCTACACTGGCACTGTGGAGCTGCTGTTTCCACCACCTCTACGTCAGGTGAGCGAGGCGGTTCGGATTTCCGCCTTCGTGGATTTCGGCGCTCTGGTAGATACCAAACAGACCGATCTGTTCGATCCGGATGAACTGCGCTACTCCACCGGCGTGGGGGTATCCTGGCTGTCGCCAGTGGGGCCCCTGACAGTCAGTTACGCGTTGCCCTTCAATGCGGATAAGCAGGACGAAAAAGAAGAGTTTCAGTTCACCCTTGGTACGACTTTCTGAGCCGGAGGGCGACGTTGATGAGCAAACGATGGTTGGCGGTAGTGCTGGCGTGTGCCAGTTGCGTGGGTGGCAATCTCTCGGCAGCCGAAGTGTCGGTGGCGGTCGTCGATGTCGTCCGCCTGCAGAGTGAGGCCCCGCAGATCGCTGAGCTGCGCTCGGAGATCAAAATGGAGTTCGCTGAACGTGAGGCCAAGGTCGCTTCACAGGAAGAGCAGATCGCTCAGCTTGAGGAAAGGCTGGTGCGCGACCGCTCGAAGATCAGCGATGCCGAGGCCAAGAGCGTGCGGAGGGATATCCGGTCCCGTACGTTGCGCCTGGAAAACGCAAAGGAAGAACTCGAGAGCGACCGGCGGTTGCGCCTGAGTGAGGAGATGGATCACCTGCGGCGGGTCCTGGCCGAAGTCATCGCTGAGGTTGCCGAGGCCGAGGAACTCGATCTGGTCCTGGAGAGTGGCGTGACCTGGGCGTCTGAGCGTGCCAACATCACTGACAAGGTTCTTGCACGTATGCGGGAGCTCAACCAAGCCGCCAGGCGCTAACAGCCGTGAGCGGCTTCACGCTGAGAGAACTGGCGACGATCGCAGATGCCGAGTTGCATGGCGATCCGGCAGTCCTGATCGAGGCGGTATCGACCCTTCAAGACGCGACACAGGGTTCGATCAGCTTTCTGGCCAATCGGCGCTACCGGTCTCACCTGGCCGATACCAAGGCATCGGCGGTGATATTGGGGGCCGACGATGCCGCCGATTGTCCGGTCGCGTGCCTGGTTAGCGACAATCCATATCTTGCGCACGCCAGGGTCGTGGCCGCGTTCTTCCCGGAGGCTGCGTGCGTCCCCGGAATCGACGCAGCGGCAACCGTCGACCCGTCAGCGCGGATTGCGCACAGCGCCCAGGTTGCCGCCAACTGTCATATCGGTCCCGGCGTGGTGATCGAGGATCATGTTCGGATCGGCCCGAGCTGTGTCCTGATGGCCAATGTGACGGTGGGCGCCGGCACGCGTCTGGTTGCATCGGTAACCCTTTGTTCCGAAACGAACCTCGGCAGGCGCTGCCTGATTCACCCAGGGGCCGTCATCGGTGGTGATGGTTTCGGGCTCGCCAACGACAATGGTGCCTGGCGGAAGGTGCCACAGATCGGGCGGGCCGTCCTCGGCGACGACGTCGAGGTGGGTTCCTGTACTTCAATCGATCGCGGTGCGATCGGTGACACGCTGATCGGCGACGGAGTCAAGATCGACAGCCAGGTGCACGTCGCGCACAACGTGCAGGTTGGCGAGCATACGGCAATCGCAGGTTGTGCGGCGATCGCCGGGTCATCGCGCATCGGAAAGTACTGCACCATTGCGGGCGGGGCCGGGGTGACTGGCCACGTGGAGTTGACGGACCATGTGCATATCTCCGGCGTTTCTTCTGTTACGCGCTCAATCAACAAACCGGGAACCTATACCGGCACCGTGCCGGCGATGGAGCATGCCATCTGGCTGAAGAACTTCGCGCGTCTGCGCCAACTGGATGATATGGTGCGCCGGGTCAAGGCGCTGGAACAAGAACTGGTGGCGTTGCGTAACGGCGACCATGCGCGCGATTGATCCGCACCGATCGCTATAAAGTTGACATCTAGCACACGAGAAACAGATCTTGGAGGTTGCGTTACACGCCATGGACATTCAGCAAATTCACAGCCTGCTGCCGCATCGCTACCCGTTCCTGTTGATCGATCGGGTACTCGACAGCGAGCCGGGCAAGCGTCTGAGGGCCATGAAGAACGTAACCATCAACGAACCGTTTTTCCAGGGTCATTTCCCTACCAAACCGGTGATGCCCGGCGTACTACTGATCGAGGCGATGGCGCAGGCGACGGGCCTGCTCGCGATGGAAAGTTCCGAGGTCCCCAAAGAGGCCATCTACTACCTGGTTGGTGTCGACAAGGCGAGATTCAAACGCCCGGTGGTGCCGGGCGATCAGCTCATCTTCGAGGTCGAGGTGCTGAAACACAAGCGTGAGATCTGGGTATTTGCGGCGGAGGCGAAGGTCGATGGAAACCTGGTGGCTTCTGCCGAGATCATGTGTACGGCGCGGAATCTCTGAGTGTGATCGATCCGCATGCGCTGGTAGACCCGGCTGCACAGCTGGACGAGGGTGTCGGTGTAGGCCCCTTCAGCGTGATCGGTGCCGGGGTCCGCATCGGCAAGGGCACCAGGGTCGGGCCGCACGTCGTCATCAAAGGCCCGTGTCGTATCGGCGAAGACAATCGCATCTTTCAGTTTGCATCGATTGGCGAGGATCCGCAGGACAGGAAGTATGGGGGAGAAGAAACCTATCTGGAGATCGGCGACCGCAATCAGATCAGAGAGTTTGCGACCATCCACCGTGGCACCGTCCAGGATCAATCGACAACGCTCATCGGTGACGACAATCTGCTGATGGCCTACACACATGTCGCCCACGACTGTCGCATCGGCAGCCACGCCATCATGGCGAACGCCGCCTCGCTCGGCGGTCATGTGCGTTTGGACGATTGGGCGATCCTTGGGGGCTTCAGCATGGTCCACCAGTTCTGTCGAATCGGCCAGCATTGCTTTGCCGCGATGGGCAGTGCCATCAGCAAGGATGTCCCTCCTTACTTGATGATTGGGGGGCAGCCTGCAAAGCCTTACGGCATCAATAGCGAGGGCCTGAAGCGTCGCCAGTACACCGCCGAGCAACTGCGCATTATCAAGCAGGCTTACAGGATACTTTATGCTTCCGGCCTGTCGCTGGCAGAGGCGCGTGGACAGATCGCGGCCGCCGCAGCGGACAGTGCCGAGATGCGCGTCATGGCCGATTTCCTGGTGGCCAGCGAACGCAGCATCGTTCGCTGAGCCGCAATGATTGCGCCATTGCGGATCGGGATCATTGCCGCCGAACCGTCCGGCGACCTGCTGGCGGCAGGCCTGATGAATGCACTACGCGAGCGCTTGCCCGCGGTACAGTTCGAGGGGGTTGCCGGTCCGCTGATGCGTGACGTCGGTATCGACCAGTGGGAGAGTATGGACAGCCTGTCCGTGATGGGGCTGTTCGAGGTCTTGCAGCACCTGCCTCGCCTGCTGCGTTTGCGCTCACGCGTGATGTCGCGCTGGCGTGACACGCCGCCCGCCGTGTTTATCGGCGTCGATGCGCCCGATTTCAATCTCACCCTGGAATGCCGCCTGCGCGAAGCCGGTGTGCCGACAGTGCACTACGTCAGCCCCACCGTCTGGGCCTGGCGCACCGGGCGGGTGCGCAAGATCCGCCGTGCAGTCGATCTGCTACTGACGATATTTCCCTTCGAGAAGGATTTCCTCGCCGGGCGAGACGTGCCGGTACGCTATGTCGGACACCCGCTGGCCTGCGACATGCCGCTTAAGCCCGACCGGTCGGCAGCACGGGCAGCACTCGGTTTGGACGCCAAACGGCCGGTGCTGGCCGTGCTGCCGGGCAGCCGGCGCAGCGAGGTCGGCAGGCTGGCGCAGCCGTTTCTGCAGACTGCCGTCCGGCTGCAGCGCAAGCTCGCGGACCTGCAAGTCGTGGTGCCGCTGGTGAGCGAGGCGACCCAGCATCTCTTTGCAGAGGAACGGACGCGGACGGCCCCTGATCTCGCACTGGTCACGGCGACCGGGGGCAGCCGGCTTGCACTTGCCGCCGCGGATGTGGTGCTCACCGCATCCGGTACCGCGACACTGGAAGGCCTGCTCAGCAAGCGACCGATGGTCGTGGGCTACAAACTCAACGCGGCCACCTATTACGCGGCGCGCCTGTTCAGGCTCGTCAAGGTCGAGCATGTGGCGATGGCCAATCTGCTGGCCGGTGAGCGACTGGCGCCGGAACTGCTCCAGGGCGAGTGCGAGCCGGACCACCTGCTACCGCCGCTGCACAGGTTTTTCGATGACGCCGCACTGCGCGATGAGATAGCCGCGCGCTACCGTGACATCCATATGGCCCTGCGCATGGATACCAACCGCGAGGCGGCTGCTGCAGTAGTCGGGCTTCTGGAGGGGCGGGGGCTTGTCTGAGCGGCTGGTTTGCGGTGTGGATGAGGTCGGGCGGGGACCGCTCGCCGGTCCAGTGGTCGCGGCCGCGGTCGTGCTCGACCCGTCCCGGCCAATTGTCGGCCTGGCCGATTCCAAGACGCTCTCCGCGGGTCGGCGCGAGCTGCTGTTCGCCGAGATCTGCGACAAGGCAATGGCCTGGTCACTGGGGCGGGCCGAGGTTGCCGAGATCGATGCGATCAACATACTGCAAGCCAGCCTGCTGGCGATGCAGCGCGCGGTCGCGGCCCTAGGCATCAGGCCGGACCACGCCCTGGTAGACGGAAACAGGCTCCCGTGCCTGCCGTGTACCGCATGCGCGATTGTCGGTGGTGACGGAATCGAGCCCTGCATCTCGGCGGCGTCGATCGTCGCCAAGGTGGCGCGTGATCGCGAAATGGTGGCGCTGGATATGCAGTATCCCGGCTATGGTCTGGCGCAGCACAAGGGATATCCGACACGCAGGCATCTCGATGCCCTGCGTGAACAGGGTGTTAGCAACATCCATCGACGTTCGTTCGCGCCGGTTCGGCGGCTGATCGGCTGATTCGGGTCGCATGCCCGGACAGGCCGCGATGGCTCGCCCCGATCCCGGCGAGCGGCCGCCGGGGCTGCGCGCGGCCGTCCGGGGCAGACCCTGGGAATGAGGTGGCAGCGCCCCCGCGCGCACGCTATTCTCTGTGCACAAATTCCCCTTCGAGCGACATCAATGGCCGCTGAATTCGTCCATTTGCACGTGCATTCCGAGTACTCGCTGGTGGACGGTGTGGCGCGGATCAAGCCGCTGGTTGCACGGGTCTCCGAGCTGAGTATGCCGGCGGTCGCACTGACCGATCAGTCGAACATGTTTGCGCTGGTGCGCATCTACAAGGCGGCGATGGCCGTCGGTGTGAAACCGATCGCGGGTGTCGATGCCTGGGTGCGCAACCCCGATGATGCGAACAAACCAGATCGCCTGATCCTGCTGGTACAGAACCGCCAGGGTTACCGCAATCTCACCGAACTGGTTTCGCGCAGTTATCGCGAGGGGCAGCATCTGGGACGGGCGATGATGGAGCCCGACTGGTTCACGCCGACATCGACCGCCGGACTGATTGCACTTTCCGGCGGGCGTGAGGGCGACGTCGGGCGCGCGCTGACGGCCGCGAAGCCACGGCTGGCGGAGCAGCGCCTGGATGCCTGGTTGAAGCTGTTCGGGGACCGCTACTATCTGCAACTGGTGCGGACCGGGCGGGAACTCGAGGAGGATTGTCTGCACGCCAGCGTCGCGCTGGCCGCTGCCAAGGGCGTGCCGGTCGTGGCGACCAACGGCGTGTGTTTCCTCGCTGCCGAGGAATATCCCGCGCATGAGGTGCGCGTATGCATCCACGAGGGCCGCACGCTGGACGATCCTCGCCGTGCCAAAGTCCATTCGGAGCAGCAGTACCTGCGCTCGCCCTCGGAGATGGCCGAGTTGTTTGCCGACATCCCCGAGGCACTGCAGAACTCTGTCGAGATCGCCAAACGCTGCAACCTGGAAATCACCCTGGGCAAGAATTTTCTGCCGGACTTCCCGGTCCCGCAGGGCATGACCATGGATGACTTCTTCCGCGCCGAGTCGCGGCGTGGGCTGGAAGCGCGTCTGGGGCGCATCCTGGACCCCCAGGCAGCCGACTTCGCCGAGCGCCGCCGACCCTACGACGAGCGACTCGAAACCGAGCTCGAGGTGATCATCAACATGGGGTTCCCCGGCTACTTCCTGATCGTGGCCGATTTCATCCAGTGGGCAAAGGACAACGATGTGCCGGTCGGTCCGGGCCGCGGCTCAGGTGCCGGCTCACTGGTAGCCTATGCGCTGAAGATCACCGATCTGGATCCACTCGAGCACGACCTGCTGTTCGAGCGTTTCCTGAACCCCGAGCGCGTCTCCATGCCGGACTTCGACGTTGATTTCTGCATGGACAAGCGTGATCTGGTGATCGATTACGTGGCGCGCAAGTACGGCCGTGACTCGGTGTCTCAGATCATTACCTTCGGCTCGATGGCCGCCAAGGCCGTGGTGCGCGATGTCGGGCGGGTACT
Organism: uncultured Gammaproteobacteria bacterium; assembly: GCA_963808165.1. Lineage (GTDB taxonomy): Bacteria > Pseudomonadota > Gammaproteobacteria > Chromatiales > Chromatiaceae > Thiosocius. The sequence goes on from CAWEET010000021.1 coordinate 134,191, forward strand.
CGGGCATCCCTATGGCTTTACCGACCGCGTTGCCAAGATGGTGCCGTTCGAAATCGGCATGACCCTGGACAAGGCGCTGGCTGACAGCGAGGACCTGCGGCACGCCTACGAGCAGGACGAAGAGGTCACCCAGCTGATCGATATGGCGAAACGGCTGGAAGGTCTGGCGCGCAATGCCGGCAAGCACGCCGGCGGTGTGGTGATCGCCCCCGGCAGACTGACCGATTTCAGCCCGCTGTACTGTGAATCGGATGGCACCAATCTGGTCACCCAGTACGACAAGGACGATGTGGAGGCCGCGGGGCTGGTGAAGTTCGACTTCCTCGGACTGCGTACGCTGACGATCATCGACTGGGCGTTGAAGGCGGTCAACGAGCAGCGCCGCGCAGCCGGCGAGCAGGCGATCGATATCGCTGCGATCCCGGTCGACGACCCGGCCGCCTTCGCGCTGATAAAGACCGCTGAGACCACTGCGGTGTTCCAGCTGGAATCCGAGGGCATGAAGAAGCTGATCGGAAAGCTACAGCCCGACTGTTTCGACGATATCACCGCGCTGGTCGCCCTGTATCGCCCCGGCCCGTTGCAGTCGGGCATGGTCGACGACTTCATTGCGCGCAAGCATGGTGTGCAGGAGGTGTCGTACCCGCATTCGGACCTCGAACCGATTCTGGCCCCGACCTACGGGGTCATCCTGTATCAGGAGCAGGTCATGCAGATCGCCCAGGTGCTTGCCGGCTACACGCTGGGCGGTGCCGATCTGTTGCGTCGCGCGATGGGCAAGAAGAAGGCCGAGGAGATGGCCAAGCAGGGCGAGATCTTCCGTAGCGGTGCAGTTGCACGGGGGGTCGACGCGGACACGGCGACTTATATCTTCGATCTGATGGAGAAATTCGCCGGATACGGTTTCAACAAGTCGCACTCGGCGGCCTATGCGCTGGTTTCATATCAGACCCTGTGGCTCAAGGCGCACTATCCGGCCGCCTTCATGGCAGCGGTCCTGTCGTCGGACATGGACAATACCGACAAGGTGGTGACTTTTATCGAAGAGTGCCGCTCGATGAAGCTCAGCGTCGAGCCGCCGGACGTCAACCGTTCCAGTTATATGTTCACCGTCGACGGCGACGACACGGTGGTGTACGGCCTCGGTGCGATCAAAGGCGTCGGCGAGGGTGCCATCGAGGGCATCGTCGAGGCGCGCCAGCGAGGTGGTCCGTTCGGTGATCTGTTCGGATTCTGCCGCCGCATCGATCTGAAGAAGGCCAACCGCCGGGTGCTCGAGGCGCTGATCCGGGCCGGGGCTCTGGATCGCCTGGGTGCGAATCGCGCGACCTTGATGATCCAGCTGCCGCTGGCTCTGAAGATGGCCGAACAGCATGCGGCAATGCAGGCGGCCGGTCAGGACGACCTGTTTGGGATGTCGGAGCCGGAACCGGCGGCGCCGGCCGCCGGCGTGGTCCCGGACACGATTGAGGAATGGGACGACGACCAGCGACTTGCCGGTGAGAAGGAGACCCTAGGCCTCTTCCTGACCGGACACCCGATCGATTTCTACGAGCCGGATCTCAAGGCCCTGCTCAACAGCCGGATCGCCAAGCTGTCGCTCGATGACGTGCGCGAGACGCGCGGGCGTCGGGGTCACGGCAAGAAGGTCATGGTGGCAGGCATGGTGGTTGCGGTGAATCGGCGCAACACCCAGAACGGCACCATGGCTTCGGTGTTGCTCGATGACAAGTCCGGGCGCATCGAGGCGACACTGTTCAGCCAGACTTATGAGCGTTTTCGCGACGAAATCGCCAACGACCGGGTCCTGGTGGTGGAGGGGACCTTGGTGCATGACGACTATCGCGGCGGACTCGGCATTCGGGCCGACAGCGTCTGCGGCCTGGAAGATGTCCGGATGCAAAGGGCAGCCGTGGTCGAGATCGATCTGAACGTGGAATGGCTGCAGCAGCACGGGCTGACCGGTGATGCCTTGATCCACCAGTTGCGGTCATTGTTCGAACCGGTCCGCGATGGTGACTGCGACGTGCGGTTGCACTACCGGCGCCGCGACGCCGAGGTATTGCTGCGGCTGGCCGATGAGTGGCGTATCAGGCCGACAGACGGATTTCTGCGACAGGCGCAACGTCTCTTCGGCATCGACGCCTTGCGACTTCGCTTTCGTGCCGTTACCGCCGAGCCGGCTGGGCGCAGCGTCGACTACGCGCGTTCGGGCTGAGCCTCCGGCCGAGTCCGTCGTGTCGCGCAGACGCTGAAACCGGCCTTCATAGGTTATGATGCGCACGGTAGGAACCGCCCTCAGCGACAATACAGAATGAATCTTGATTTTCTCGAATTCGAGCAACCGATCGCCGAACTACAGGCAAAGATCGAGGAATTGCGCCTGGTCGGCAACGACAACGAGATCAATATCCAGGAGGAAATCGAGCGCCTGGAGGGCAAGAGTCGCTCGCTGACGGAGTCGATTTTCGCCAGCCTGACACCCTGGCAGATCTCGCAATTGGCACGCCATCCGCTGCGACCCTATACGCTCGACTACGTCGCGCGGATCATCGACGATTTCGAGGAACTGCACGGAGACCGGGCCTTTGCCGACGACAAGGCGATCGTCGGGGGGCTGGGTCGGATCGGCGGCCGGCCGGTGATGCTCATCGGCCACCAGAAGGGTCGCGACACCAAGGAAAAGATCAGCCGCAATTTCGGTATGCCACGGCCCGAGGGCTATCGCAAGGCACTGCGCCTGATGCGCATGGCCGAACGCTTCGGGCTACCTATATTGACCTTTATCGACACGCCGGGTGCGTATCCCGGCGTCGGCGCCGAAGAACGTGGCCAGAGCGAGGCGATTGCCCGGAATCTGTTCGAGATGGCTGGCCTGCGTACCCCGATCATCGCCACCGTGATCGGCGAGGGAGGGTCCGGCGGGGCGCTGGCGATCGGGGTCGCCGATCGACTGATGATGCTGCAGTACAGTACCTATTCGGTGATCTCGCCCGAGGGCTGTGCCTCGATTCTGTGGAAGGACGCCGAGAAGGCGCCGCTGGCGGCCGAGGCCATGGCGATCACCTCGACACACCTAAAAGACCTCCAGTTGATCGACGATATCGTGCCCGAGCCACTCGGCGGCGGTCACCGTGACCCGGATGCCGTCGCGCGCCATCTGGAAGGTGCCTTGCTGTCCGCCCTGGATGCGGTCGCCGAGCAACCGCTGGAACGCCTGTTGGAGCAGCGGTACGAGCGTCTGATGGCCTACGGTGTCGTCGCCAAATAGGCCCGAATCCAACCGGTTCGAGCCGCAGCAGCTGCTCGAGCAACTCAACGAGCGCTTTCCACGGCCGGCCGGCTACTGCGTCGCCTTCAGCGGGGGACTCGACTCGACCGTGCTGCTGCATGCCCTGGTCGCCATCCGCGGGCTCCTGCGCGCCCCGCTGTCGGCGATACATATCGACCATGCGCTGCAGCCGGGCTCGGCCAATTGGCTGCGGCACTGCCGGCAGCAGTGCGGGCAACTTGATATCCCGCTGCAGACGCTGCTGGTCGACGCCGTCGCGCGACCCGGCGAAAGCCCCGAGGCGGCGGCCCGCAATGCGCGTTATGCTGCCATCGCTACGCTGCTCGCTCCGCGGGCAATGCTGCTGACCGCGCATCATCAGGACGACCAGGCCGAGACCCTGCTACTGCAGCTGCTGCGTGGTGCCGGCGTCGAGGGTCTCGCGGCGATGCCGGCGATTCGCGAGCGGCAAGACGGTTGGCATGCCCGGCCCCTGCTGCCGTGGTGCCGCACTGCGCTGCACACCTGGGCGGTTGCCGGGCGGCTGCACTGGATCGACGACCCGAGCAACGCACAGACGGTTGCCGACCGCAATTACCTGCGGCATCAGGTGTTGCCTCAGTTGCGGGTGCGCTGGCCGGCGGCCACCGACAATATCGCACACAGCGCGATATTGTGCGCCGAGGCCGCCGAGTCGCAGCGCCGGCAGGCACAACAGGATTTGCAAGGTGTGCTTTCCGAGGATCGGCGGCGCTTGCGGGTGGCGGCCCTGCGCGAGCTTTCACCGGCCGCAGCACGCCGGGTACTGCGCAGCTGGCTGCACTCGATGGCGCTGCCACCGTTGCCGCGACGGCGCCTGCACGAGGCCATCGAACAGCTCTGCGCGGCGAGGTCCGACGCAGCCGTGTGCGTTGCCTGGGGCAACCACGAACTGCGCCGATTCCGTGACGAGGTATGGCTGATTCGGCAGGACGTTGCGCCTGTGCCTTCACAGCCGCTCGAATGGGTGGACGACGAGTTGGCCTTGGGCCCGGGCCTGGGTCGGCTGCGGCGTCGCGCCGGGCCCGGTGGCATCGATCGTGCCTGTTGGGAGCAGGGCCGGGTACAGGTGCGTTACCGAGCCGCCGGGTTGCGCTGCCGGCCGGCCGGCCGAGCCGGCAGTCGCAGCTTCAAGAAAATGGCGCAGGAGCTGCGCATCCCGCCCTGGCAGCGCGACCGCACGCCGTTGATCTACATAGACGGCCGGATAGCGGCGATCGCCGATGCCTGTGTATGCGAGCCGTTCGCTGCGCCGAAGGGAGACATCGGCTGGATGGTCGATTGGGTGGAATGTTGAACGCCGCAGGCAGATTCGCGGGCCCGCGAGCCGCGCAACGGGGTCGCCGGCATTGCTGCGATGCCGCATCGGACGCGGAGTCTGGCGCATCGCCAATCAACGACTGCGGGTAGCGTGGCGTTGTCGGTGAGGTCGACACGGCGCATCGCGCGTCCTCGCCAGGCACGTTTCTGATCGCGCTGAAACGATGCGAGCTTCCCGCACGGCCCACTAGCTAAGCTGCACGTACGCAAGGGTATTCGACGTCAATGGCATTCTTCAACAGCTATGCAGCCCGTCACCCGCTGCGCGGCATCGTCATCAATCTGCTGCTGATGGTTGCGCTGGCGCTGCTGGTCTATGGCCTGCAGGCGCCGATTCTGACGCTGGAGAAGTTCTACGTTTTCAGCAATACGGTAAGCCTGCTGTCTGCGTTGCAGACACTGGCCAGCGAGGCGGAGTGGGGCCTGTTCCTGTTGGTCGGGGCGTTCAGCGTGGCCTTCCCGGTGCTGAAGATCCTGCTGTTGGCGTTGGTCTGGAATTTCGATGTGTCGAGGGGGGCCGCTCACCAGCGGCGCCTCGAGTGGTTGGCACGCTACAGCAAGTGGTCGATGCTGGACGTGTTCGTGGTTGCACTGCTGGTCGTTTCGGTCAAACTGGGTGCCCTGGTCGAGGCGCGGGTAGAGGCAGGGATATATGCTTTCGCGGCCAGCGTGGTCCTGACCATGCTGCTGTCCGCCTGGATCGGCGCGCATGCCGCCGATCTGCCCCCCAGGCCTGACCGCCAAACAATCAACGGAGGCTGAATGAGATGCACGTGACCCTGGTCCATGTCCGTGTAAAGCCGGAGCATATCGATCCGTTTGTCGAGGCTTGTCGGCTGAATCACGAGGGTTCCACTACTGAGCCCGGCAATCGACGTTTCGATATCCTTCAGGACGCAGCTGACCCGACGCACTTCGTGCTCTACGAGGCATACGCAAGCGAGGCGGACGCCAGGGCCCACAAGGAGACGGCCCATTATCACGCCTGGCGGGAGACGGTTGCCGACATGCTGGCCGGTCCCCGCGAGGGGCAGCCGTTCACCGGCCTGTTCCCGGCCGCCTGAGCGGGACCGACAGTTGGGGCGTTGGTCTGCCCTGAGCTACAATGGCAAGCTTACTTTTGGGGGCCCAGCATGCAGGACATCAATCCGATTACGAACAAAATCGCCGATTTGAGGGGACGCCTGGAGTCTCTCAGGGGGTATCTTTGACTACGAGGGCAAGAAGGAACGCCTGACCGAGGTACTGCGCGAGCTTGAGGACCCGGAGATCTGGAACGACCAGGAGCGGGCGCAAGCCCTCGGCAAGGAGCGGTCGCTTCTCGAGGGCGTGGTGCTCAACATGGACGAGCTGCGCAGCGGCCTCGAGGATGGCGCCGACCTGCTGCAGATGGCGGTCGACGAAGGCGACGCGGGCACGGTGGATTCCATCGCCGAGGATGTCGACGCGTTCGACGGGCGTGTCGCCGAGCTCGAGTTCCGCCGGATGTTCTCGGGAGAGCTGGACGCCAGCAATGCCTTCCTCGACATCCAGGCGGGTTCCGGTGGAACCGAAGCCCAGGACTGGGCCGAGATGCTGCTGCGCATGTACCTGCGCTGGGGTGAGCAGCATGGTTTCAAGACCGAGCTGATGGAGGCCTCGCCTGGCGAGGTCGCCGGGATCAAGTCGGCCACGATCCGCTTCGAGGGCGAGTACGCCTTCGGCTGGCTGCGCACCGAAACCGGCGTTCACCGGCTGGTGCGAAAGTCGCCGTTCGATTCGGGTAACCGGCGTCACACCTCGTTCAGCTCGGTGTTCGTCTCGCCCGAGATCGACGACTCGTTCGAGATCGATATCAACCCGGCCGACTTGCGTATCGACGTATACCGTGCCTCCGGCGCCGGCGGCCAGCACGTCAACCGGACCGAGTCCGCGGTGCGAATCACGCATTTGCCGACCAACACGGTCACGCAATGCCAGAACGACCGTTCCCAGCACAAGAACAAGGACCAGGCGATGAAGCAGCTCAAGGCCAAGCTGTATGAGCTGGAGATGCAGAAGCGCAGCGAGAACCAGCAGGCGGTCGAGGACAGCAAGTCGGACATCGGCTGGGGCAGCCAGATTCGCTCCTATGTGCTCGACCAGTCGCGCATCAAGGACCTGCGTACCGGCGTGGAAACGGGCAATACCCAGGCGGTCCTCGATGGTGGCCTGGATCCTTTCATCGAGGCAAGCCTGAAGAGCGGGCTCTGAGAAGGTTGCCCGGATAGCGGTTTTCCGTGGGTCACGAGGTATCCGTGTCCCTCCTGTGTCCATTGGGGTTGAGTAGTCAAATGAGTGATCAGCAGCCAGACGAAAACAGACTCATCGCGCAGCGCCGCGAGAAGCTCGCCGCGATCCGTGAGAACGGCGGCGCGTTTCCCAATCATTTTCGGCGCGATGTGCTTGCGGCTGAACTACAGGACCGGCTCGGTGGGAAGAGCAAGGAGGAACTCGAGCAGCTCTGTCAGCGCGCCAGCGTCGCCGGACGCATCATGGCCCGCCGCGGGCCCTTTATCGTCATCCAGGATATGTCCGGACGCATTCAGTTCTACGTCGACAAGAAGAATCTGCCCGAACAACTTGCGGCGCACATCAAGGCTTGGGACATCGGCGACATCGTTGGCGGAGAAGGCCCGGTCCACAAGTCGGGCAAGGGCGACCTGTATCTCTACCTGGACGATGCGACCCTGCTGACCAAGGCGCTGCGTCCGTTGCCCGAGAAGTGGCACGGTCTGGCCGATCAGGAGCTTCGCTACCGTCAGCGTTATGTCGATCTGATCGTCAACCAGCAGGCGCGTGACACCTTCGTACTGCGTTCACGCATAATCGATTATATACGGCGCTATTTCGTCGATGCCGGGTTCCTGGAAGTCGAGACGCCGATGATGCAGGTGATCCCCGGTGGCGCGACTGCGCGTCCGTTCGTGACCCACCATAATGCGCTGGACATGGCGCTGTATCTGCGCATCGCACCCGAGCTGTATCTGAAGCGCCTGGTCGTCGGCGGTTTCGAGAAGGTCTTCGAGATCAACAGGAATTTTCGCAATGAAGGCCTGTCCACCAGGCACAATCCTGAGTTCACGATGATCGAGTTCTACGAGGCCTACGTCGACTTCAGGAACTGCATGGACCGAACCGAGGAACTGATGCGCGGCATTGCGCGCGATCTGCTCGGCACGACCGACGTGGAATACCAGGGCGAGACCTTTGACTTCGGCAGGGCCTTTACACGCATGACCGTAAGGGAGTCCATCCTGCACTTCAACCCGGACATTCCCGCCGGCGGTATCGACGACCTGCCAAAGGCGGTAGCTCATGCCGAGCGTCTTGGCATCGAGGTGAAGCCAAGCTATGGCCTCGGCAAGGTGCAGATCGAGATCTTCGAGCGGACCGTCGAGCACCGACTCCTCGATCCGACCTTCATCACCGGCTACCCAACCGAGGTGTCGCCACTGGCACGGCGCAACGACCAGGATCCGTTCGTCACCGATCGCTTCGAGTTCTTCGTCGGTGGGCGTGAACTCGCCAACGGCTTTTCCGAACTCAACGACCCGGAAGATCAGGCAGAACGCTTCCGCCGCCAGGTCGAGGAAAAGGATGCCGGCGATGAAGAGGCCATGCACTTCGATGCGGACTACATCCGCGCCCTCGAACATGGTCTGCCCCCGACGGCCGGCGAGGGAATCGGCATCGACCGCCTGGTGATGCTGTTCACCAATTCGCCATCGATCCGTGACGTCCTGCTTTTTCCGCATATGCGCGTCGAGGCATGAGCACTGCGGCTGTCAGATATTTCCGGTTTATGGCCCAACCAATTGACCTTGGTCAAAAAACTTCGGGCTTGAATCTCGCAGTATCGAACCCGGCCCTGTCGCTTAGCGAATAGAAAAACCCGATACAAGCGGCGACGGCGGGCGCCGGCGGCTGCGATTGCTGCAACTTTTCCGGCGTCTGGAACATGGCCACCACGGAGGCGAAGACCTCCAAAGGAGGAAAACTATGTCCGACCCGGACCGAAGCCTGTTTGGGCGCATCGGCGCCTTCATTCGACGCACTTCCCCGATCGTGTTGCTGGTGGGTGGGGTCACGTTTGGCGTCATCGCCTGGGGTGGCTTCAATACCGCGATGGAGGCGTCAAACTCGACGGCCTTCTGCATCAGCTGTCATGAAATGCGCGACACCGTCTACAAAGAATGGCAGGAGTCGGTGCATTTCAAGAATGCGTCCGGCGTCCAGGCGACCTGCGCCGACTGCCATGTGCCGCGCCCCTGGGTGCACAAGGTCGTGCGTAAGGTGCAGGCGACCAATGAGCTTTACCACAAGATCCTCGGCACCGTGAATACCCCGGAGAAGTTCGAGGCCAAGCGCTGGGAGCTCGCGAACAGGGTCTGGGAGAACATGAAGGCCACGGACTCGCGCGAATGCCGTAATTGCCACGACTTGGCGACGATGGACCTTGAAGAGCAGGACCGCTCGGGCAAGAAGAAGCACGCGAAGGCCCGGGAGGACGGCAGGACCTGTATCGACTGCCACAAGGGCCTCGCGCACGAATACCCGTCGAAGCCAAAGTCGGACGCGGTCGCGGCGCGCTGAGCCAGGCGTCCACAGGCCCGGCGACGCGCCGGGGCTGTGGATTCACCCCATTCGACACGACCCGCCCGGGCGGTGCGGCAGCCCGTTGTCGGTATCCGATGCTGCAGTTGCCGGGCGTGTTTCCCATACCGTGGAACACTTCGACGCGGCCCGCGTGGCTCCTGCCTTTCTGCGCAGCCGACGACCCTGTCCCAAGCAACCGATGCGCACCCAACCGTGCTGCGTGCCGTTGGGGTGCCGCCGAATCCGCCGTTCTATCAGCGCGGACGGTGGGCGCGGTCATCGCCCTGCAACGCAAAGCATGTTAAAAACCCCGGTTTCGCAGACAATGTTTTCCCACGCAGCAAAGGAATACCGACACGTGAACGCAGAATCGGCAAGGCAACAAGCGTCAACGCATCAATGGGTCTATGCCTTCGAAGATGGCGACGGCAGCAACAAGCAGCTACTCGGTGGCAAGGGTGCCAACCTCTGCGAGATGACGCAGATCGGTCTCAACGTCCCACCGGGTTTCGTCATCACCACCGAGGCCTGCCTGCACTATCTCGACTCGGGCAGCAAGAGCGTGCCGGAAGACATGCTGAGCCAGGTGCGCGAGCATATGACGCGCGTCGAGAAGGCCACCGGCAAGGGTTTCGGCGATCCTGAGAATCCGCTCCTGGTGTCGGTGCGCAGCGGCTCGGCCATGTCGATGCCGGGGATGATGGATACGATCCTGAACCTCGGCCTGAATGCCGCGACCCTGCAGGGCGAGATCCGCCAGACTGGCGACGCGCGCTTCGGTTATGACGCCTACCGGCGTTTCATCCAATTGTTCGGCAAGGTGGCGATGGGCGTGCCGGACGAGGTTTTTGACGCCGAGTTCGAGGCAGTCAAGCAGGCCGCCCATGTGAACGAGGATGTCGGCCTGTCCGCGGAGAATCTCAAGGAGATCAGCGAGCGTTTCCTCGAGGTGTTCCGGGAACACACCGGGCGGCCGTTTCCGGAAGACCCTTACGAGCAGCTCGAGATCGCGATCAAGGCGGTGTTCGGCTCCTGGATGGGCAAACGGGCCGTTGACTACCGGCGCGAGTTCAAGATCACACCCGAGATGGCGAATGGCACCGCGGTCAACGTCTGCACCATGGTGTTCGGCAACCGCGGCAATGACTCGGCGACCGGCGTCGCCTTCACACGCAATCCGGGCACCGGTGAGAACAAACTGTTCGGTGAGTACCTGGTCAATGCCCAGGGCGAGGATGTCGTTGCCGGTATTCGCACCCCGAAGCCGATACACCAATTGGCCGTCGAGATGCCGGAAATGGCGCGTCAGCTTGACCAGCTGCGCGACCGGCTCGAGGCGCACTACAAAGAGGTCCAGGACTTCGAGTTCACCATAGAGCGCGGCGTGCTCTACTGTCTGCAGACGCGCAACGGCAAGATGAATGCGATTGCGATGGTCCGCACTTCGGTGGAGATGGTAAAGGCCGGGCTGGTGAGCAAGGAGCAGGCGCTGCTGCGCATCGACCCGATGCATCTCGAACAGATGCTGTATCCGCGTCTCAATCCCGGGTTCAAGGGCGAGCCGATGGCCCAGGGCCTTCCCGCTTCGCCGGGTGCGGCCTCCGGCTATGTGGTGTTCGATGCCGACCGCGCCGAGGTCCAGGGCAGGGATCTCGGGCGCCCGGTGATCCTGGTGCGTGAGGAGACGAAGCCGGAGGACATCCACGGCTTCTTTGCCGCCCAGGGTATCCTGACCAGCCGCGGCGGCAAGACCTCGCACGCCGCGGTGGTCGCGCGCGGCATGGGCAAGCCCTGCGTCGCCGGCGCCGAGGGAATCGAGGTGGATGTGCGGCGCCGCGAGGCGCACGTTGGCACGCACCTGATTCGCGAGGGTGAGATGATCACGATCGACGGTTCCAGCGGCAATGTCTTTCTGGGGCAGGTGCCGATGGTGGAACCGGAATTCTCCGACGAGCTGAAGGAGCTGTTGCAGTGGGCCGACGAGGCCTCCCGCCTGCAGGTGATGGCCAATGCGGACACCCCGACCGATGCGGCGCAAGCGCTCAAGTTCGGTGCCCGTGGGATCGGGCTGTGCCGCACCGAGCGCATGTTCAATGCGGTGGAGCGGTTGCCGGTGGTGATCGAGATGATCGTCGCCGAGAATACCGAGCAGCGCCAGGCGGCGCTGGACCGTCTGCTGCCGATGCAGCGCGCCGATTTCCGCGGTCTTTTCGAGACCATGGCACCGCGTCCGGTGACCATCCGTCTGCTGGATCCGCCGATCCACGAGTTTCTGCCCACCGAAGCCCAGTTACAGAACGACATCGAGCAGCTCGAGCACTTGCGTGACTCGGCGCGCGGCATGGATGTACTGGCTGGTTCGCTGATGTTGCTCGAGGGTGGGATCGCCGCCAGCGGTGAGCCGGCCGTGAAACAACTCGTCAACGCGGAGCTGGTCGAGGCCGCGATCAGCAAGAAGGAACTGATGTTGCGCAAGGTGCGCATCCTCACCGAGGTCAACCCGATGCTCGGTCATCGCGGCGTGCGCCTGGGCATCACCTATCCTGAGATCTACCGGATGCAGATCCGCGCGATTCTAGAGGCCGAGGCCGAGTGCGCCGCCAAGGGGCTGGAAGTTCGACCGCAGATGATGGTGCCGCAGGTATGTACCGCGGAAGAGCTGCGCTGGATCAAGCAGTACGTCGACGAGATCCGTGCCGATGTGGAAAAGCAGACCGGTCAGACCCTCAATTGCCGCTTCGGCACCATGATCGAGGTGGTACGCGCCTGCATGAGGGCCGACGGCCTCGCTCGCGAGGCCGATTTCTTCTCGTTCGGCACCAACGACCTGACCCAGGCGACCTTCTCGTTCTCACGCGAGGATGCTGAAAACAAGTTTCTGCCGCTCTACAATCAGAGCAACATTTTGCATGACAACCCGTTCGAGGTGCTGGATACCAAGGGTGTCGGCAAGTTGATGGAACTGGCGGTGCAATGGGGCAGGGAGGTCAAACCGGATCTGTCGGTCGGCATTTGCGGCGAGCATGGTGGACACCCGTCTTCGATCGCCTTTTGTCACAAGGCGGGACTGAACTACGTCTCATGCTCGGGACCGCGCGTCCCGGTGGCCAGACTGGCGGCGGCGCACGCGGCACTGAAGGGTTGATCGCAGATCCGGCAGGGCCGGCGTGCGCCGTCTGTCCTGCCTCGTCGGGCATACGGCCCGTCTGCGTCGTCCTGGCCCCACAACGGGGCTGAACACCCCGAGGCTGCGATGTGTTCGACCCGCGGGCCGGCGCCATGTGTCCGTTCGTGCAGGCTCAACTAAGTCGAATGGCACTTGCTTGGGAGCGCAAGCGACAAGTTGGCCAATGCGACCAAGTCGGCCTGTGGTTCGATGGCGGATGGCTCGACAAGCCGCATTTTGCACCCTGCAGCTCGAGCGAGTTGCGTCGCCGGCAGGTGTCGCCTTGCCTGGCAAAGACCCGAGTCACAATCCGGTGCCTGCTGAGCGGGCGCTATCACTGTGCAGCGGCAGCAGCCTTGACGTCTTCGGCCCCTGGTCGCACATTCGGGTGCGTGAACCTTTCGATACATCCTGCTCCGCTGTTTGCCGGGGTCGCGCTGTTGCTGTTCGGCCTGGTCGCCGCGGCATCCGTCGAGATCGGACTGGCCGTTGACGATATTCAGGGCGAGGACTGGGCTGCGCAGGGTCTGAGTGTCAGTGTGGTCGAGGCATCGCCCGGGCACCTCGCGCTCGCAATCCAGGTTCGACAGCTCACCTTGCCGGAAGACTACGGGAGTCTGGGTGGTCTGCGGTTGGCGTGTCCTACCTTGCTGTATGCCGACGGTGCCTGGGAATGCACGGACGGCCGCCTCGTGCTGCAGGATTCGCCATTGCAGGCGCAGGACGCGGTCTGGCACGGAAGCTACCGCCCCGACGGCGACCTGCGGTTGATGATTCCGCGGCTAGCGGTCGGACAGGGTGCGGTGGGGCTGGAACTGGCGTTAAAGGATGGGGCCTGGTCGGCGCGCGTCGAACCCTATCGGGTCTCCGTGCTGCGACTGGCGCAATTGAGTCCGGTCCTGGAACTGCCGGCCGGCTGGCAGATCAGCGGTCACGCCAGCGGCGTGCTGGAACTGAGTGGCGAGGATGTCGCGTTGGCTGGTATCGACGCCGAGCTGGTGTTCGATCAGCTCAACTATGCGTCGCCGGACGGCACACAGGCGGCGGAGAAGCTGATCCTCAAAGTCGAGCTGGGTGGGCGCGTCAAGGGCTCCGCCTGGGCATTCGATGCCCGGCTGAATTGGCCGCGCGGGGCGCTCTACAGCGAGCCGCTGTTTCTGGATGCAGACCAGGGGCCGATCGACGCCAGACTCGCCGGGAGTTGGGAGCCGGACAGGCAGCGGCTGGTGCTCGACGGCTGGTCGGTGGAGCTGGCCACGACCGCCTACGTATCAGGTACCGGCCGCTTGGAAGCTGGCGAGCTGCGGGATCTCACCGTCGCGGCGCAGAGCGATGACGCCGGTAGCCTGTACCGGCGTCTGTTACAGCCGTTTCTGATCGGTAGCGCGGCAGATGACATGGACGTGGTCGGTCACGTGGGTCTCGTCCTGCATTTCGACGAACAGGGTATCGAGCAGGCCGGCCTCGAACTCAACGGCCTCGGTTTCGAAGACCGCCGGGGGCGTTTCTCACTCGATCAAAGCGACGGTAGTGTGGCCTGGGACAGGGGCGCCGGCGTGCCGGTTTCGCACCTCGCCGTCAGCGGTGCCGGCCTGTACCGTATCCCGATCGGCAGATTCAGCATCCGGGCCGCCTTTTCCGGCGACCGCATCGAACTGCTCGAACCGATCGTCGTGCCGGTGCTTGGTGGGGAAGTGGCATTGGACAGCTTCCTGATGAGTGGTGCGCTGGCGGCCGGTGTGCGGCCGGTCTGGAACGCCAGCGCGTCGCTGCGAGACGTGTCACTGGAACAACTGACCCAGGTACTCGAATGGCCGCCTTTCGGTGGTGTCGTCACCGGGCAGCTGCGTGAAATGCGCTATGCAGACCAGGTGTTCACGATTGGTGGCGGCCTGGATTTTTCGGCCTTCGACGGTGATGTCCGGGTGGATGATCTGAGCATCCAGGACCCACTCGGCAGCGTACCCATCCTGCGCGCCAATGCGACGCTTCGGGGGCTGAGCCTGGAGGCCCTGACACAGACCTTTTCTTTTGGCCTGATCGAGGGCCGCCTGGACGGCGAGCTGCACGACCTGCAGCTCGTGGGCTGGCAGCCTGCGCACTTCTCGGTGCATCTCTATACGCCGCAAGGCAGCGATGCGCGCCGGCGCATCAGCCAACGCGCGGTCGAGAATCTCACCGAGCTGGGTAGCGGTATACCGGCCGGACTGTCTGCGTCCGTGCTGCAGGTATTCGATCAGTTCCGCTACAACAGTATCGACCTTCGGATTTCGCTGGACGGGGAGGTGGCCCAGCTCGACGGGCTTGCGCGACCTGATGGCGGCTATTACCTTGTCAAGGGCGCAGGTCTGCCGCGGATCGATGTGATCGGTCGCAATCGCAGCGTCGCATGGCGTGATCTGGTAAAACGCCTGCAGCAGATTCAGGTCGAGGGGGCACAGATTCAATGAGTCGAACAGGACGGGGTATGGCAAGCAAGATACTCGGATTTCCATTGATGGTGCTGGCGTTGACCGCCTGTGTGACCATCAACATCTATTTCCCGGCGGCCGCTGCCGAAGAGGCTGCACGAACCATCGTGCGCGACGTGTTGCAGGGCGAGCCGGGCGAGCAGGCACCGCCGCCGGCCGAGCCGGACGACAAACAGTCGCATTCGACACCGCCTCACCCGCTGGCGATGGCCTTCGGGCTGTTGCTCGAGCGCCTGGTCCCGGCTGCCCATGCCGCGCAGGCGGACATCAAGATCAACACCCCTTCGATCGGTGCGATTCGTGCGGGCATGGAGCGGCGCCAGTCGCAACTGGCACCCTTTTATCGCAGCGGTGCGATCGGATTCGACAACAAAGGCTCGGTTACCGTGCGTGATCTCGCCGCCGTGCCACTGGCCAAGCGTAATCAGGTGAAGAAACTGGTCGCCGACGAAAACGCCGATCGTGCCAAGTTGTATCGGGAGATCGCCAATGCCAACGGCCATCCCGAATGGGAGGGAGATGTGCGCACGACCTTTGCCAAGGTCTGGGTGCAGGAGGCGCCGCCAGGCTATTGGTACCAGGACGGCGGCGGTAAGTGGAAGCAGCGCTGAACCCCGCTTAGCGCGGCCAGCGCCAGTTCATTTACAGTTTTTGGCCTTGATGGCGAGTTTCGCTGGCAGCAGCCAGCGCAGCTCGCCGAGCCCGAACGCGAGCTGTTCCCAGCGCTCAATGTTGATGTCGATGCGCAGCATTGCACCAGTCGGGACTTTCAATGCCGCGTCCCCGATCAGGCGGCCGGCCAGGTCCGACCAGGTCGGTTCGTGGCCGGTCAACAGCAGAGATGCGGGATTCTCTTCCAGTCTCTTCACCCAGTTCAGCACATCCGGCGCCGAACTCTCGTAGAGCGCACTCTCGATGCGCATCGGGCAATGCCATCGACCGGCGCGCGCCGCGAGGTGCAGGCTGTCGCGCGCCCGCAGCGCCGATGAACTGACCGCCAGTTCGGGAACCTGGCGCGTGTGGCCGAGCAGGCGCCCCATCATTCGTGATGCATCGCGGCCACGCTGCGCCAAGGGCCGTTCGTGGTCGCTCGCGTAGGGGGCATCCCAATCGGATTTACCGTGTCGAAACAGAATCAGGCTGAGCATGGTTCACTCGCGGGGTGGCGGAATCGCTGGGTTGACGTCAATCACACTGACTTTGGCACGTCGCGCGCGGGCACATCCGACCCGCGGCACGCGGTGGATCCACCTCTGCGGTGGACAGCCGCCTCCCTGCGGCAGACACCCGCGCATCGGACAAGCCGCAACCTGTTCGATGGCTGCTGATGCGTGAAGTCAGTGCCACTGAGGCTAAGCTAACACGATGTTCGCGGCCGGCCCAGCGACGTCGAGCGCCACTCAGTCCGGTTTGCGCAGCAGATCCACCCGCATGGGATTCAGGAACTCGGCCATGCCTTCCTGGTCCAGGTGGGGCAGAAAGCGCGCCTTGATCTCTGCGTAGAGGGTATCGTCGATGTCGAACTCCGAATGCGTGGCGCCGATGATGCGCTGCTCGAACTCCTCGAAACCGGCAAAACGACTGATGTTGAGGAAATGTATTTCGCGCTCGAGTTCGAGGTTTCCGTTTGCCGCGGTCCGGGCGATTGCCTCGAAGGCCGCTTCGCGCACGGATTTTTCGTCATTGAACAGGCGCAGTATCTCGTTGAACGCGCCGCCATAGACCGGTTCCGAGATATAGGCGAAGCTACCCGGACGCAGCACCCGGGCAATCTCCGAAAACGCCCGGTCCATGTCGCCGACTGGCACGTGGTGCAGGGACTTCAGCATGATCACCGCGTCGACCGACTCGTCGGGCAGGTCGATTGCCTGGGCGCCTCCGAACACGAAAGTGACCTGTGGCAGGTCGGGGATCAGCAGGTTCTTTTCGTGCTGTATCCGGTCGACTTCCATCGCGATGATCTCACGCACCGCGAACGCCTCGGCCAGGCGTCGCGTGGTGAAGGCGGCCCCACAGCCGAGTTCGAGCAGCCGTGCGTCTTCGACTGGCAGCCATTTGCCGATCAATTCGAAATCTGACGAAACCGGGAGTTCCGCCGCACTGGCTATTTGCATCATTTGTACCGACGCTGCTAACAGTCCCTAGTTTATTCAGCGCGGAGGATGGCTGACAATGGGTCTGGTCAATCCGAGGCAGGTCACTGTGTGCATTGAGACACTGGAGCAGCACGAGGCCCTGGTCAGGTCGCTCATGCAGGCCGCGTCCTGGCCTCAGGGCGGTGCTGCGCGGCGCCGGATCGACACCCACATCTCCAGCGTGATCCTGGCCGGTGACCTGGCCTATAAGCTCAAGAAACCGCTGGATCTGGGGTTCCTCGATTTCGTCGATCTCGAGGCCCGCCACCAGGCCTGTCTCGAGGAACTGCGCCTGAATCGACGGCTCGCCCCACAGATCTATCTGCGGGTTTGCGCAGTCACCGGGTCGACCGAGGCACCGCGCATGGATGGCGACGGACCGACGATCGACTGGGCGGTATGCATGCGCCGCTTCGATCCGGACGCGATCCTGTCCAATCTGGTTGACCGGATCGGCAGCGAGCTGATCGAATCCCTGGCCCGCGAGGTTGCCGGTTTCCATGCGGTCATCGACCGCTGCGACCCGGCGGCAGCATTCGGCAGTCCGGATGCGGCCTATGCGCCGATGACAGAGAACCTGTCACATATCCGGGCGCATGCGCCGCGGGCCTCGGATGCATTGCAATCGTTGGCAGCATGGACGGACGCACAGCGCCACCGCCTGGACGATGTCTTGCAGACACGCAAGCGCGCTGGACACATCCGCGAGTGCCATGGCGACCTGCATCTGGGCAACGTCGCCCTGATCGGGGGCCGTCCGGTCGTGTTCGATGCGATCGAGTTCAATCCGGGGCTGAGGTGGATCGACACGGTCAGCGACACCGCATTCCTGACCATGGATCTGCAGGAGCGCGCCCGCCCCGACCTCGCCCATCGCTTTCTGAACCGATACTTGCAGGACGGTGGTGACTATCAGGGCCTGGCGGTTCTGCGTTTCTACGAGGTCTACCGTGCGCTGGTGCGGGCCAAGATCGCCGCGATCCGCTGCGGCCAGGACGACCTGGACCGAGCGGCGCGCAGCGCCGTGCAGGCCGAGCTGGACGCCTACCTGGCGTTCGCACAGGGACTCACGGTGCCGCGCCAGGGCGCGCTGATCATCATGCGCGGGGTGTCCGGCAGCGGCAAGAGCCACCTGTCCCGCAGCCTGCCCGACATGCTGCCAGCGGTATGCCTACGATCGGACCTGGAGCGCAAGCGTCTTCTGGGAATCGCCCCGCGCTTGGACGCCACGGACCGCGGGGCCTATTCGGCGGAACTGACCGGGCAGACCTATTCCCGGTTGGAGTCGCTGACACGACAGGTCGTCGACGCCGGCTATGTCGCGGTGGTCGACGCGACCTTCCTGAAACGCACGCAGCGGGCCAGGTTCCGCAGACTGGCGGGTTCACTGCGGGTTCCGTTCGTGATCATCGACTGCGATGCAGCGCCCGAGGTGCTGCGCCAGCGCATCCTTGGCCGCCGCAGTCGAAGCGACAATGTCTCGGATGCCGATCTGGCGGTCCTCGCGACGCAGCTTGAGGGCCGCGAACCGCTCGACCCGGACGAGGCAGCGCAGTGCATCCCGGTGCGCCCGGATCGGCCGTTGGCGGTCGACCGGCTGCAGACCCTGGTCGCGGGCCGGGCTCAGGGTGCGTAGCCGCTGAGCTCCAGGTAGCCTGCGCCGCTGTGACTGCCGGATACCTCCACAGCCCCTTCCCAGTAGCGCACCGTGACGTCCATTTCCTGGTCATCGAAGGCGGCTTCGACCGCCAGGTCCAGTCCGAAGTCCGGAACCCTGAGGTGCCAGGCAACGGGATAGGCGACGCCGTCCGCGGCTTGCCAGGTCCGCGTCGGCCTGAGTTCCACATCGTCAAGGCTGAGGCTGTGCACGGAACCATCGCCGCCGACCAGAACGCCGCCGCTGAATTGCTGTGCCCGCCCATCCTTGCCGCGCATGCGATAGAACATCAGGTCGCGGCCATCGTCGAGATGCAGCGCGAACCAGTCCCAACCGGCCTGGTCCGCACCCAGTGCCGAACTGGACCACTCGCGATCGAACCAGGAGTCGCCTTTAACGCGGTAACGCCGGTCGCCGATGCGCAGTTCGCCGTCGGTCGGCAGACGGGTGTAAGAGTAGTAGTAAGACGCGTTGCCCGGCGCTGCGCTCTTGCGCGACAGGCCGTTCTCGCCCTGCGCCACCAGCGGCTTCGAACCGGGTCCGATGTGCAGGTCCAGTGCGAACTCTTCGGTCCGGGCACTGAGCTGCAGCGGAAACGGCCCGTCGCCCGCGCCCCGGATCGACCAGGGACCCAGCCATACCTGCAAGGGATCTGCGGCGGCCCCGGCGAGCCCGGCGGCGGCGCGGCTGAAACGCTCCTCCCGATAGTGCGTCGCCGCACCGATGTCGCTGACGGCCAGGTGCCCCATGTAGAGCTGCCGGGTGCGCCAGCGCGAATCCGGGATCGGCTCTCCGGGCCACAGGCCGACCCGGAAGAGCGTGAACTGGTAGCCGAAGCGGCGACCGCCGGCATCCCGGAGATTTCCGGTGAAGTACCACCATTCGGTCGCGTAATCCGGATGGGCGCCATGGTCCCTGGGGAAGTCAAACGGACGCACCTCGAGCGCGCGGGCGAAACCCGGGTCCGGTGCCGCCGCCATGCGCTGGTCGACCCGGATCGCGCCCGACGCCGGCGGCGCGGGTCGTTCACAGGCGGCAAGCAGGATCCCGGTGATGACGAGCAGCAGGCGCAACATGCTCAGTCCTCGCGCAGCAGTGCGGCCGGATGCTGCCAGGCGGCGCGCCATGCCGGGTAGACGCTGGCCAGCAGTGCGGCCAGCACGCCGATGCCTACCGTCAGCCACAAAGGCCCGGGAGACACCACAAACGCCATACTCCAACCAAACGCACGCAGCTGAATGGCCTCGGTCAACACCCACGCCATCGCGATGCCGGTCGGTATCGCGAGCAGGCCGGCCAGCAGGCCGAGCGCAGCGGACTCCAGCAGGATCAGCGCGCTGACCTGCCGCCGGGTCAGGCCGAGCGCGCGCAGTACCGCATATTCCTTCCGCCGTTCCAGCTGCACCGCCATCAGAGCGGTCAACACGCCGATGAATGCCACCAGCAGCGACAGCAGACGCAGCACCTGGGTGATTCGGAAGGTGCGATCGAACACCGCCATCGACTCCTGGTGGATCTCGCGTGCCTCGGTGAACACCAGCCCCTCGTCGTCCGACAGCGCCTGGTCGGCCGCCCGCAGCAGGGTCTGGCCACCCTGGTCGGAGAACAGCGCCAGCGTGTCCACCGTCTCATCGGGCCAATAGCGCTGGTAGGCATGGCGGTCGAGAAATATCCGGCCGTGTTCGCTGGCGAAGTCGCGGAACACCGCAGCGATCGCCATTTCCCTGTCGCCGGCCGGTGTCGGCAGGCTCAGATGGTCGCCGGGGCGAAGGCCGCGCCGGTGCGCAAGCGGCTCCGAGATCAGCAGCTGCCCCTGGTCGAACAGTGCCCAGGGGTCGGAGGCGCCGCGCGCGGTGAACTCGAACCCGGCACGCGACGCGGGGGCGAGCCGGGCGGCGACCAGTTGCAGGCGTCGTCCATCGATCTGCAGCGTCCGGTCGCGATAGCTGCTGAAGGCGCTGACCGCCGGCAGGCGCGTGGCCGTCGCGATGATGTGGTCGGGCAGCGAGGCCCCGTCCTGAAAGCCCTCGGCGGCGATGTACAGGTCCGCGCTCAGCAGCTGGCCGAGCCAGTCGCTGACCGACTCACGCATGCTCTCGACCATCACCACCACCCCGATGCTGGCAGACAGTGCGACCATCAGCGCAGCGGCGGCGGTTCCCAGGCGTGACAGATGGCGGTCCAGATCGCGCACCGCCATTCGCCAGACCCCGCTGCCGGGCAGCCGGTCGAACAGCCAGTGGGTCAGCCGCAGGCCGAGCGGGGTGATCAGTGCGGCACCGAGGATCAGCACGAACAGCCCGGCGAAGCCGGTGACCACGCCGCCGGGGAGCAGGAAGGCAATCGCCAGCCCGATCAGCACCAGCAGGCCGCCGGTCAGTGCCAGCATCGGCAGCCGGCCACGCGCCGAGCGTTCCAATGCCGCTCGCGACAGGGTCGTCAGCGGCGGTGTGCGGGCCGCCTGGCGTGCCGGCAGCCAGGCGGCGATCAGGGTGCCGCCGATTCCCAGCAGCGCGGCCTTGAGCAGCGAGGACCCGCTGAGCTGCACGGCATCGGCGGCGACCTGGTAATAGAGCTCGCTCACGGTGGCAGCGACGATTGCGGTGAGCCCCTGACCCAGCCAGATCCCCAGCACCATGCCGACGACGGTTCCGACCAGTGCGAGGACCAGTGCCTCCGCGAGTATCAGCCGCGAGAGTTCATCCGCCTGGACCCCGAGCGCGCGCAGCCTGCCCATCAGGTTGCGGCGTTGCACGATCGAGAAGCTCATCGCGTTGAAGATCAGGAACAGCCCGACCAGCAGCGCGAGCAGGCTCATCGCGGTCAGGTTGAGCTCGAACGACGCGGACAGGCCCACCGTTCCGCGGGTCTGGTCGGCGATGCTGACGATCCGCAGCGGCGCCGGCAGAAGGCCGCGCAACTTCGCCGCAGCCTCGTCGTCGAGGGCCAGGTCGATGTGGCTCAGGTAGCCGTGCATCCCGGTGATCGCCTGGGCGGTCGCGATATCGACCGCGATCAGGTCCCGACTGCCCGCGGAAGCATTGTCGTAGACGGCGATAATCTCCAGGGTGTGGGCGCGGCCCCGGGACTGCACCTCGATTTGCCCGCCGGCCCGGCTTGCCAGATGGGTCGCCGCCGACCGGCTCAGCGCGGCGACGTCCGGTCGCGCGAGCCAGTCGGCGAGCGCTGTCTGGTCGCCGATCGCGCCGGGCAGCTCGCCGCGAAAGGGCCCTTCGGCAAAGACATCGAGGCCGACCAAACGGAAACGTCCGCCGTGGCCGTCGACTCCGACCCGAGAGGTGATGACCGGCGCCATCGCCGGGAGCCCGGGTGTCAGGTAGAGACGGGTGTAGACGGATTCGGGTACCTTGCCGTCCGGGCTGACCACGCGGTGTGTCGCCGTACCCTGCAGTTGCTTCGCCGACAGCGCGAACGAGGCCTTGGCGGCCTCGTTGGCCAGGTCGACAGCCAGCACGACGGCGACGCCCATGACGATGCCGATCAGCGCCAGGGCGGCCTGCCAGCGGTGCCGCAGCTGGTAGCGCAGGCCGGCACGCAGCAGCAGCGGAGGTATCCCGGGCAAAGACTTCATCGCCCGCTGAGTCGGCCGTGTTGCAACTGCAACACGCGGTCGGCTGCGTGGGCCACGCTGCGGCTGTGGGTAACGACGACCATGGTCGTGCCCTGGTCACGGGCCAGCCCGGTCAGCAGCGCCATCACCCGCTCGCCGGTCGATTCGTCAAGGTTGCCGGTCGGTTCGTCCGCCAGCAGCAGCTTGGGCCGATGCGCCAGTGCCCGCGCGACGGCGGTACGCTGTTGCTCGCCGCCGGACAGGGTCTCCGGATAGCGCTCGGCCATTCCGGCGAGGCCGACCTGTTCGAGAAGCGCTGCGCTGCGCTCGCATGCCTGTCGGGGCTTGTGGCCGGCGAGCTCCATCGGCAGCGCGACGTTTTCACCGACCGTGAGTGTCGGTATCAGGTTGAAGAACTGGAACACGAAACCGATGTTGCGGCGACGGAACAGGGTACGTTCGGGTTCCGACAGCGCATGGATGTCTGCTGCATCGATCCAGACGCTGCCCGCATCCGGCGAGTCGATGCCGCTGAGCAGGTTGAGCAGCGTGGTCTTGCCGCTGCCGCTGGCGCCGAGCAATGCGGCCACTTCGCCGGGCTGCACCTGGAAGTCCAGGTCATCGAACACCGTCTGGAGTCTGTCCCCGGACCGGTAGGTTTTCGTCAGCTGTGTCACTGCCAGTAGGGACATTTTGGGACGGACTCGAGGATGGGGGCCATGCAAACCCTATCGTCGCAGCAAAAGCGATTGGTTAATCCGTCCAGTTTATGTCGGAAGTAGCGGTGCGGCGTCGAGCACCGCGTTTTGCGCAAGAAATGATCGGAATCACCAGGCTAATTCGGTAGCTTGCGCGCCCCCAACTAAGGGCCATTCGCTTTAACCCTACGTTTGGGGTATTGAATTCTGTCGCGTAACGCCCTAAAAAATAACCTACTAAATTACTTGGGCATCAGGTGGACCATGACTTCAACAGCCGAACAGATGGATGAACTGGTAGCGCGAGGTTACGAGCACGGTTTCGTGACCGATATTGAAACCGAGGTGATCCCTCCGGGCCTGAACGAGGACGTTATCCGGTTCATCTCGCAGCGCAAGGGCGAGCCCGTATGGGTGCTCGAATACCGCCTCAAGGCCTATCGGCACTGGTTGACGATGGCCCGGCCGCGCTGGTCGTCGGTGCACCACCCGGAGATCGACTTTCAGGCAATCTCTTATTTCGCCGCGCCAAGAAAGAAGGACGCTCTGCAGAGCCTGGACGAAGTCGATCCCGAATTGCTGCGCACCTATGAGAAGCTCGGCATCCCGATCGAGGAGCAGAAGGCGCTGGCCGGCGTCGCGGTCGATGCCGTGTTCGACAGTGTCTCGGTGGCGACCACATTTCGCAAGAACCTCGCAGATGCCGGGGTTGTCTTCTGCTCGATTTCCGAGGCCGCGCGCGAACACCCGGAACTGCTGCGCGAATACCTGGGATCGGTGGTGCCGCACACCGATAATTATTTCGCTGCGCTCAACGCAGCGGTGTTCACCGATGGCACCTTCGTGTATGTCCCGAAGGGCGTTAAGTGCCCGATGGAGTTGTCCACCTATTTCCGCATCAATGCGCAGAACACCGGTCAGTTCGAGCGCACGCTGATCATCGCGGAGGAGGGCAGCCAGGTCAGCTATCTGGAGGGCTGTACCGCCCCGCAGCGTGACGAAAACCAGCTGCATGCTGCGGTGGTCGAACTGGTCGCCCAGCGGGATGCGCAAATCAAGTACTCCACCGTGCAGAACTGGTACCCGGGCGACGAGCAGGGCAAGGGCGGCATCTACAATTTTGTGACCAAGCGCGGTGACTGCCGTGGCGAGCGCGCGAAGATCTCCTGGACTCAGGTCGAGACCGGATCGGCGATCACCTGGAAATACCCGAGCTGCATCCTGCGCGGCGACGACTCGGTCGGCGAGTTCTACTCGGTGGCGGTGACCAAGGGGATGCAGCAGGCCGATACGGGTACCAAGATGATCCATATCGGACGCAATACCCGAAGCACCATCGTATCCAAGGGGATTTCCGCAGGCCGGGGCGAACAGGCTTACCGCGGTTTGGTCAGAATGGCGCAGCGGGCCGAGAACGCGCGCAACCACACCCAGTGTGATTCGCTGCTGATCGGCGATCGCTGTGCCGCGCACACCTATCCCTATATCGAGGTAAAGAACCCGAGCGCCAAGGTCGAGCACGAGGCGACCACTTCGAAGATCGGCGAGGATCAGTTGTTCTACTGCCGCAGCCGCGGGTTGTCCGAGGAGGACGCCGTGTCGCTGGTCGTGAACGGTTTTTGTAAAGAAGTATTCAACGAACTGCCGATGGAATTCGCGGTCGAGGCGCAGAAGCTGCTCGCGATCAGTCTCGAAGGCGCAGTCGGTTAAACGGGAGAGACGTATCATGTTGACTATCAAGAACCTGAAGGCCCAAGTCGAGGGCAAAGAGATACTGCAAGGCCTGGATCTCCAGGTCCGGCCCGGTGAGGTGCACGCGGTGATGGGCCCCAACGGCTCGGGCAAGAGCACGCTGGCGCATGTGTTGGCCGGGCGCGACGGCTACCAGGTCACCGGTGGCGAGGTCACTTTCGACGGAGAGAGCCTGATCGACCTGGAACCGGAGGAACGCGCGGCGCGCGGTATCTACCTGGCCTTTCAGTACCCGGTCGAGCTACCCGGCGTGAACAACACCCATTTCCTGAAGGAGGCGCTGAACGCCCAGCGCAAGGCGCGCGGCGAGGCCGAACTCGATTCGGTCGCGTTCCTGAAGCTGATCCGGGAGAAGATGAAAGTGGTATCGATGCAACCGGAATTGCTGAAGCGCCAGGTCAACGTCGGATTCTCCGGGGGCGAAAAGAAACGCAACGAGATCCTGCAGATGGCCCTGTTCGAACCGCGGCTGGCGATCCTGGACGAGACTGACTCGGGGCTCGACATCGATGCACTCCGGACCGTGTCGAACGGGGTCAACGCACTGCGCAGCCCGGACCGCTCGGTGATCCTCGTGACCCATTACCAACGCCTGCTGGACTACATCGAGCCTGATTACGTGCATGTGCTCGCCGGCGGCCGCATCGTGCGTTCGGGCGACAAGACGCTGGCCAAGGAACTGGAACAAAAGGGCTACGGCTGGTTGACCGGCAAGGACGAGGCGGCATGAACACAAATGCGCAGACAGTGACGACAGGTACGGATCTGCAGCAGCTGCTGCAGCGAGGTCAGCGGTTCATGTCCGGCGGGGCGGACTGGCTGGCCGATGCGCGACGCCGCGGTGCGGAGCAGGTGGCCAGTATCCCGCTGCCCGACCGCAAGCAGGAAGCCTGGCGCTACACGCCGGTCAGCTTCCTCGACCAGGCGCACTACGAGGCGATTGTCGAAGGCCCTTTCGAGGCGCTGCGGCTCGACGACATCGAAGACCTGCTGCTCGAGCAGCGGGACGCTGTGCGGCTGGTGTTCGTCAACGGTTACTTCGCGCCGGACCTGTCATCACTCGCCAGTGATCATGCAGGGGTCGTTTTGACGACCCTGTCCGGGGCCCTCGGCGATGTTCCACCGCAGATCAGGACGCGGCTCGACCGGATTGCCGAGCATCGGCACGTGTTCGCCGCGCTCAACAGTGCGCTGATGTCTGATGGTGCCTGCATCCTGGTGTCGAGCGGGGCGCAGGTGCAGGTGCCGATCGAGGTCCTGCACGTCTCGGTCGGCTTGGACGAGCCGGGCATCAGCCACCCGCGCCACCTGGTCGTACTCGAAGATGGGGCGAGCGCGCGACTGATCGAGCGTTATTGCAGTCTGGGCGACGCCGTTTATTTCAACAATGCGCTGGTCGAGGTCGCACTCGGCGCAGGTAGCGAGCTGGTGCACGAGCGCTTGCAGGAAGAGAGCGGCGCTGCCCAACATCTGAGCGATCTGCACGTCCGGCTCGAGGAACGCAGTCGCTACCGTTTGGTTCAGGCCATCCTGGGCGGTGCCTGGTCGCGCAGCGATATCCGTATCGCATTCGAGGGCGAGGGGGCCGAGGCGGATCTCGATGGGCTGATGCTGGCGCATGACAAACAGCTCAACGACGTCCACCTGGACGTCCGGCACAATGTGCCGAACTGCACCAGCCGCGAATCGTTCAAGGGAATTCTCGATGGCCGGGGTCGCGTGGTTTTCGACGGCCGTATCCTGGTCGAGCGTGATGCGCAGCAGACCGATGCGATGTTGTCCAACCGCAACCTGATGTTGTCGCGTTCAGCCGAGGTCGATACCAAACCGCAGCTCG
Organism: uncultured Gammaproteobacteria bacterium; assembly: GCA_963808165.1. Lineage (GTDB taxonomy): Bacteria > Pseudomonadota > Gammaproteobacteria > Chromatiales > Chromatiaceae > Thiosocius. The sequence goes on from CAWEET010000021.1 coordinate 160,725, forward strand.
AGATCTATGCCGACGACGTCAAGTGCAGCCACGGGACAACGGTCGGTGAGCTCGATCACGACATGTTGTTCTACCTGAGGTCGCGCGGGGTGCCCGAGGCACAGGCCAAGCGGATGTTGTGCGAGGGCTTCGCACAGGAAGTGCTTGACCGCATGGAGAGCCTGTCGCTGCGCGCCCGGGCCAGCAGCCACCTGGCCGCACGTTTGACGACGACGGTCTGAGCAGGGGGTATCGTTCTGATGTTGACCTGGTTACGTAAATCGATTCTCGGGGGTGAGGAAGTGACGGAGACGGGTGGTGACGAACGGCTCGACGATATCATTGCTGCACTGCGCACCGTGCACGACCCGGAGATCTCGACCAACATCTACGACCTGGGTCTGATCTATGCGATCGACGCGCGAGGCGAGCAAGACATCGAGATCAAGATGACCCTGACCGCGCCCGGTTGTCCGGTCGCGGGCACGCTGCCCGGCATGGTCGAGCAGGCAGTCGAGCAGGTGGACGGCGTGGGTCGCTGCCATGTCGATCTGGTCTGGGACCCGCCCTGGACCAAAGAAAGGATGAGCGATGAGGCAAAGCTGGAACTGGGCATGCTGTGAGCTGTCCACTACGTTGTTAGGAGGCAAGACAAAATGGCAATCCAACTTACCGAATCCGCCGCGACGCATGTGGCGCAGGAGATCGACAAGCGTGGCAGCGGCGAGGGGCTGCGAGTCAGCACGAAGAAGAGCGGCTGCACCGGCTTCGCCTACGTGGTCGACTATGCCGACGAGATCGGGCCGGAAGACCGGGTCTATGTGAGCTTCGGCACCAAGGTGGTGGTCAACGAGAAATCACTGTCGCAGCTCGACGGAATGGTGATCGATTTCGTCCGGACCAATCTGCTGAACGAGGGCTTCGAGTTCCGCAACCCGAACGTGAAGGAAATGTGCGGCTGCGGCGAATCGTTCAGCGTGTGAACAGGCGATGCTGACGCCGCAAGAGGTCATCGAGAACTTCGAGTTCCTGGACGACTGGGATACGCGTTACGTTTATCTGGTCGAACTTGGCGAGGCATTGCCGGCTCTGGACGATGCCTTCCGGACCGAGGCTAATCGCGTCCAGGGTTGTATGAGTAAGGTCTGGGTGTGCGCAATGGCGGATCCGGCCGACTCCGCGCGGCTGCGCTTCGTGGGTGACTGCGACACCGCGGTCATAAAGGGCGTGCTGGCCCTGCTGATCGAGCTGATGTCCGGCCTTACGCCAGAGGAGATCGCGGCGCTCGATCTCGATCACCTGTTCGACGAACTGAAACTGGCCGACCACCTGAGCCCGAACCGCCATTTCGGCATCTACTCGATCGTCGAGTTGATGAAGGCGCAGGCGGCAGACGCTGTACCTGCAGCCGATCCCGCCCCATCCTGAGCTCGCCGCCCCCACGCCCGGTCGGGCAGCGCGCGGTCAGCGCATTGCGCGTCGACCATTCCCTTTGGCCGGTTCATGCGCTGCGCCAGATGGCGAGGTCGGGCAGCATCTCCGCACGCGGCCGCAGATCTCTTGTCCATGTGTTTTGTGAGCAATACCTTGTCACTGCGTCGCGCCGCGTACAAGATCGGACACAGCAGAGATAACGCTGGACGACGCAGCCCCGATCCGGCAATTGGCTCGCCGGTACGAAATAGAGCGCCATGCTCCCGATAAACTCGATCGACCACTGGATATCGACCCTGCCGCCGCGGCTTGGCGAGCGTTGTCGTGTGCTGGGCGCACCCATCGGCATCGGCACGGACGAGTTCGTGCTGTATTGGATGCACCATGCCGTGCGCGGCCATGAAAATCCGGCGCTCGATGTGGCAATCCATCTCGCCAACGCATGCGGTCTTCCGGTGCTGGTCTATCAGGGATTGGGCGGTGCCCACCGCTACAACAGCGACCGTCATCACACGTTCATCATGCAGGGTGCTCAGGACGCGCACCGAGAGCTGGAAGTGCGCGGCATACGTGCCGTGTTTCACCTCCGCCGGACCGGCAACGATCGCTCGCCACTGTGGCGGCTGGCACAACGCGCCGCGGCGGTAATCGTCGAAGATTTCCCGGCACCCCCGTTCCCGCGGTGGACCCAGGGGCTGGCGTCGCGGACCCCGGTACCGACGGTCGCGGTGGACAGCTGCTGCATCGTACCCATGCAAGCGCAAAGTCAGGCATTCACGCGCGCCTATGCCTTCCGTCAGGCCAATGCCGATGAGTACATGCGGCGTCTCCCGCTTGACTGGGCCGAAACTCCGGTGTCGCAACCGGCATTCGACGGGGGACTCGGCTTCGTGCCGCTGGATCTCGACGGCGCCGACATCGCCGCACTTTGTGCCGGCTGCGCGATCGATCACGGGGTGCCCCCGGTCGCGCATACGCGCGGTGGGTCGCGCGCCGGATACCTGCGCTGGAACGCGTTTCGCGACCAGGGCCTGGCCCAATACGCCCGTCTGCGCAACGACGCCGCCGTCGATTGGCCGCTCGGAGTGAGCCGCATGTCACCCTATCTGCATCACGGACAGGTGTCGCCGTTCCGGGTTGCCCGCGAGGCATCTCAAACTGGTGGCAAGGGTGCCGAGAAGTTCCTCGACGAGCTGGCGATCTGGCGTGAACTCGCCCACAACCTGTGTTTTCATACCGCCGATCCGGAGCGGCTGGATGTACTGCCAGCGTGGGCACGGCAGACACTCGAAGAGCACGCGGCGGACCGGCGTCCGGCGATCCTCGACGAGGAGACGTTGGCACGCTCTTGCAGCGGCGATGAGCTGTGGGACCTGGCGCAGGCCTCGCTGCGCATCCACGGTGAACTGCACAATAACCTGCGCATGACCTGGGCCAAGGCGATCCCATTCTGGAGAGCGGATTCCGCGGCGGCGTTGAAGACCCTGATCACCCTCAACCACCGCTACGCGCTCGACGGCTCGGACCCGAACTCTTATGGGGGCTTGCTGTGGGCGCTCGGTCTGTACGACCGGCCGTTCACGGACGCCCCGGTGCTCGGCAAGATCCGCGGACGCTCGACGAAGTCGCACGCACGGCGGCTCGACACGAATCGCTACCGTGATCGTAGTTGCCTCCCGAGCAGCGGCCAGGCGATGCGCATCGCCGTTATCGGCGGGGGCATTGCCGGCCTGTCCGCGGCGCGGACGCTGCACGATCACGGACACCGGGTGAGCGTATTCGAGAAATCGCGCGGCCTCGGCGGGCGCGCCGCGACGCGACGTCACGATGACATCGGCTTCGATCACGGTGCCCAGTACTTCACCGCTAATGAACCGGCATTCTGCATGGCCGTCGAGGCCTGGCGCGAAGCAGGCATCGTCGCCGCCTGGGCAGCGCGCATCGGTAGAGTGACGGCCGAGGGTATCGACGCATCACCGGACCAGCGCGAGCGCCTGGTCGCCGTCCCGGGCATGAGCGCGCTCGGCCGCCACCTCGGCAGCGGCCTCGACGTTCGGCGCCAGGTCCGGGTTGCTCCGCCACGCCACGTGGCTGGGCGCTGGCGGCTGCAAGACGACGCTGGCATATCGCTCGGCGACTTCGACGCACTGATCGTCTCGGCGCCGGCGCCGCAGGCCGAGGCGCTGTTGAGCCCGGCCGCCGCAGAGCTGGCCGGGATTGCGGCCGGTGTCAGCTATACACCGGCATGGGCATTGATGCTGGCATTCGATGGCCCTGACGCCCTGCGCTACGACGGCCTGTTCTTCGACACGCCGGAATTCAGCTGGGCGGCACGCAACGCCAGCAAGCCTGGCCGCAGCGGACAGACCTGGGTCGTGCACGCCTCCCCGGCCTGGACCCGGCGACATCTCGACGCCGAGCGCGAACAGGTGGCCGAAACCTTGACCGCGGCGTTTTGTCGCTATACGGACATCGACGCCGATCGCGTAAGCCTGCGTGATACCCATCGCTGGCTGTACTCAATGGTCGACGAACCCTTGCAGAGCGAGGCGCTGTGGGACCCGGACCGGCGTCTGGCAGTTTGCGGAGACTGGTGTCATGGCGCCCGCATCGAGGGCGCCTATCTGAGTGGCCAGGCCGCGGCCGGCCATCTGCTGCGCCAGCTGGCGCAGGACGCGGCCGGCGGGTTGACGGGCGCTTGGCCGGCCCGGTTCCCCGTTTAATAAACGCAGACAAAGAAATGGAGGCAAAGCATGAACCCGCGTATTGCACGAGTCGCCAGCCAGCGCGCGCGGCCGCGGCATCGAGGACTCCGCGGCAGAGGGCTCGACGAGCAGCCATCGGCCGGTTCAAAGGTGCCGTCGCTGCGGTCGCTCAGTGGGGCGAAGCGGATCGTTTGCACACTGCTGACCGGCCTAGTGGGCCATGCGGGAAGTTCTGTAACACTCAGCCGATTCACGAGTCTCATCGACAAGGCACGTGAGCGCGGGACTAGCCCATGCTAATTCAAGCGATCGTAACGCCGGCGATGGGACTCGTGCACCGGCCCGCAGGGAGCCGCGCTGTTGGGCCAATGCCGTGTTGCACCCCTTGGAAAGGGCCTGCCATTCCCTTCGGCGTGCGCCTTGCCTTGGCCCAACAGCGCGGCTCTGAGCATTACAGAACTTCCCGCATGGCCCACTAGTGATGCTGATCACCGAAAACGCGCTCGCCTACGACCTGTCACGGCACCTGTGGCAACACCGCCTGCTGTTCCTGGTTAGCGACTCGGCAGCCGATCCGCGGCTTGCGGCGCAACGCGAGGTCATCGACACACTGCGCGATGAGGTCATCGACCGCGACCTGGTCGTGTTCGAGCTGTTTACCGCCAGCGGCAATGTCGATGGCCTGGTGCTGGGCGCGGACGATGTCGGCGAGTTGCGCAGGCAACTCGGCGTGGCACCCGGTGATCGCCAAATGATTCTGATCGGCTTGGACGGCGGGATCAAACGACGCGGCGGACTGGATACCGAACTGCAGGCGGTATTCGGACAGATCGATGGAATGCCGATGCGCCGGCAAGAATTGCGCGAGCGGGGCCGCCTAAACTCCTGACCACCGCCATGGTGCCGACCGCCCGGCCGCGTTTCAGCCGGGCGATGGCTGAGGATGTTGCGGAGCACTGCAGATTCGAACGGGTGCATCGAGTGCGACGGCCGTCAGGCTGCAATTAGCGGGCCTCGTGCAGGTGACTGTTGAAAATACCACACAGTCGTGCGTCGTCGAATTCTGCCGATTCGGCGATCAGCTGCAGTCCGAGCGCACGCAACATGGCCAGGTGCTCGACCATTGGCGGCCATTCGCTGATCACCCGCGACTGGCGTTCACCGATGGCCTCGCGGCAGGTGTCGGCAACGTCGCACAGAATCCCGACCAGCTCGAGGACCGGCGCGCTGTGCACTGTGAGGTTGGTGTGGAAATCGAGTCCGCGTCAACCATAACGCAGCGATTCCCAGCCGGCCATGATCTGCTGCCAGGGCAAACTGCCGAACAACTTGCGCATGCCAGCGCCGGCTTGCAGCCGGGCGATGCGTTCCCCGCCGATATCGCGGGCAAGGTCTTCACGTTCGGTTCCAAGGGCTCGACGTCGGGGCGGCTGATGCCCGAGTACCACATTCGACAATACTTCGGAAAAACGCCGGAGCAGGTGTTCAGCAAGGTCGGCTTCAGCGGCAACCACTCCAAGACCATCGCGCTGGTGCAGTCCGGTGCCTACCAGGCAGGCGCTGTGAACTTTAAGGTCTGGGAGCGCGAATTGGAGGAAGGCAAGATCGACCCGGGCAAGGTATCGGTGATCTGGAAGATGCCGGCGTACCCGGACTACCAGTGGTCCATCCGCGGTGACGTGGATGCGCGTTGGGGTGAGGGCTTCAAGGAGAAGGTCAGGGCCGCGCTGCTCAACATGGACGACCCGGCGCTGCTGGCGTCATTTCCGCGCAGCGGGTTCATTGCGGCGTCCAATGCGGATTTCCAGCCCATTCTCGACACGGCCCGAGAGATCGGCCTGATCGACTGAGCGGTGATGCTGCTGCAGCTTGTCAACCAGGACCTCGGTTATGACCGCGGTCCTGTCTTGACCGATGTGTCGCTAACGATCCATGCGGGCGATCGCATTGCGCTGGTGGGGGAGAGCGGTGCGGGCAAATCGACGCTGCTCGCGGCATTGCAGGCGCGGCTGCGGGAGCAGGCCGCGCTGGTGCCGCAGAACCCCGGGCTGGTCGCCTCGCTGAGCGTTTTTCACAATATCTATATGGGTCGCCTGCAGCAGCACCCGACCTGGTACAACCTACTCAATCTCGTCTGGCCGCGCCGCCTTGAGATTGCGGCGGTGCGGCCCATCGTCGATAGGCTGGGCCTCTCGGACAAGCTGTTCGAACCGGCCGGCTCGCTGTCCGGTGGTCAACAGCAGCGCGTCGGTGTGTGCCGCGCGATTCACCAGGGTGGTGCGCTCGTACTCGGTGACGAGCCGGTATCCGCGGTCGACAACCACCAGGCGCGTACCGTGCTCGATGCCCTGAACGAGCACTTCGACACCGTTGTCCTGGCGATGCACGATGTCGAACGGCCCTGCGTTACGCGTCGCGCATCGTCGGGCGGACGGTGCGGGCGGCGTGAACCGTTACGCCTTCGAGATCGTTCCGCGAATTTACGGCCAGTTCCTGGCGTTCCTCTTCTATCGCTGGGAGATCATTATGCGCGAGACGGCGATTGTCGGCGTGCTCGGTATTGCCACGCTGGGTTTTTACATCGACAGCGCTATCGCCGATATCCGGCTCGATCGCGCGATGCTGCTGATCCTGGTCACCGCGCTGCTCAACCTCGCGATCGACAGCCTGTCGAGAAGGATCCGTGCGCGGCTGCGGTTGACGACGCGGGTCAACGCCTGTCGGGGATAAGCGGCTACCGCCGGAAGTCGTGTGGCAGCCCACTAGGCCGAGTGTTGTGTCGCGGAAGGGTCACCGCGCATGACCAGGCGTCCCGACAGCTGCGGTATCGCACTGATCACGGACAGCAGCACGGCCGACGCATAGGGTACCGCCTGCACGGTCAGCATCGTCGACCACAGACGCACGTCCAGCAGTGCGCCATCCTCTCGCCCCAACACGGCGACCGCCCCGAGCAACAGGGCGGTGCAGAACAGCGCCTCCTCGCGGGCATCATGCAGGGCCCGCCGCAGACCGTGTGCCGCGGCGTTCTTCGGTGTGCGGAAGAAACCGATGCGGCGATTCACGCAACCGGCCAGCATCGCCCGTGCGATGACATGCGACAGCGCGACGCCGGCAAGTCCGGCAGCAAGACTCTCGCTGAAGCTGGCGCGGACGCGCCACCGGTACAAGACGAACAGCTTCGCGAGCTTGAAAGCGAACAACGTCAACGGTAGCGCGACGAACACCGGATGCGGTGGTGCGATCCGTTCCGGCGCTAGTAACATGGCCGCGGTCCAGGCGATCGCGCCGAGATTGAACCCGAGGTTCACGCCATCGGCCAGCCATGGCAGCCAGCCGGCGACGAAGTGATAACGCTGGCCGGGCGTGAGCGCACTGTGGCGCAGCCCCAGCAGCTGCGCAAGGTGAGCGCGGAAGATCAGCATGGCGCCATAGGCCCAGCGAAAACGCTGCTTCTTGAAATCGAGGAAGGTGTCCGGCACCAGGCCGCGGCCATAGCTGTGCGGCACGTATATTGCCGAATATCCCTGCTCGAACAGCTTCAGTCCGAGTTCAGCATCTTCTGTGATGCACCATTCGCTCCAGCCCTCGACCGATTCCAGCGACGCGCGCCGCACCAAGGTCATGGTGCCGTGCTGAATGATCGCATCGCGTTCGTTACGGGTGACCATCCCGATATGGAAAAAGCCCCGATACTCCGCCTGGCACATGGCCTTGAACAGGCTCTCATGACCGTCGCGATAATCCTGCGGTGCCTGCACGATCGTGATGTCGGGGTCGCCGAACAGAGGGATCAGTTCCTGCAGCCAGCACGCTTCGACCTGGTAATCGCTGTCGATGACGCCGATAATATCCACGGCGGGATCCGTGTTGGCGAGGGCGAAGTTTAGGGCGCCGGCCTTGTAGCCATCGAGTTGTTCGATATGAAAGAAACGGAAATGCCCGCCGAGCCGACGACAGTGCGCCTCGACCGGCCGCCACACGGCCGGGTCGTGTGTATTGTTATCGATCACGAGCACCTCGTAGTTCGGATATTCGAGCCGGGCCAGCGCATCCAGCGACGCGATCACCACCGCGGCCGGTTCGCTATAGATGGGCACGTGAATCGAGACCTTGGGCGGTCGTTCGAGCGCTCGCGGTCTGCACAATGCCGGTGGCTGGCATCGGCGATTACTGTGCCATAGCGACTCGGCCCACTCGTGGGCCTCCGCGAGCAACAGGATCACGATTGCGGTCGCACCGAGTAACAGCGCCCCGGTGACGATCAGCAGACTGAGGTTCATGTACTGTTGTGTGAAGTCGTACAGGAGCCAGACGACGAAAGTGGTGATGCCGTAGGCGACCAACGCAAGGAAACCGCTGCCGCCCGGCGACAGGCCCCGGCTGTCTCGCAGCAGCAGCGCCAGCAGCACGATCGCGAGGCCGATACTGATGGCCGCGAGGCTGGTCCAGTTGGGTACCGCAACGACCGGCGAGACGAACGCGAACTTCGGTTCACGCGCCGTGTCGTAGATTCCCCAGTGCGCACCTGCCTGGCCCTCTAGTGCGCTTTTCCACGGCTGATCGAATGCCTCCATCACGTAATAGACCATGCCTTCGCGCGCTGCGGCGGCGAGAAAGCGGCGCAGGAAGCGGGCTTGGTTGGCCGGGGTCGCAACCGCATCATGCAATATTCGTCCGTGGCTCGGCCAGCCGACCTCGGTCACGACGATCGGTTTGTCCGGATAGGCGTCTTGCAACTGCCGGTAGCGCAGCAAGGCGTAATCCACCGCGTGGTCAAGCGCCACGCCTTCCCAGTAGGGCAGGAGGTGCACTGCAATGAAATCCACGGCATCAGCCAGTTCCGGGTGGTCCAGCCACAGGTGCCAGGGCTCGGCGGTACTGACGGGGACGGTGACGGATTGCTTCACCGCGCTGATATACGCGGCGACCTGCGCGATCGTTTGATCCTCGCGATACACGGCTTCGTTGCCGATGACGATGCGCACCACCTGATCACGGTTCTCGTGGTAGACGCGCAGCAGTCGCTCCAGCTCGGCCGCGTTGAAGTCGGCCTGGTCGTTCAGCCAGGCGCCGAGCGTCACGGTCACGTCATGGGCGGCGGCCAGGCGCGGGACGTTGGCCATCGTCGACTGCACCGTGTAAGTCCTCACTCCATGGACGTCGCCAGCCAGTAGCGTCAGGTCGGCGTCGATCTCGGCGTTCGATGGGAACTCACCAATGGTTGGATCCTGGTCACCGCGAATCGGCGAGAAAGAAACGCCGGCGATCTGCGCGGGCCACGGGGGCTCGATACCGGGCCGGTTGACTAGCCACCACAACATCAGCGTCAGCACGCCCATCGAGAGCACGATGGCGAGGCTGGAGCGGTTCATCGGGCCTGCTCAGCGTGGCCGCGGTGCGTCTCTCGACCGCATGGTACACATGCCAATGAGGCGCGAGACTTCTCGTCGGTAGCAAGATTCAAGGTCCGATCCTCGAAATGATTTGTGCGGCCACAGGGTCAACAGGACAGGAAGGCGCAATGATAGCGTTTACACCGAAATCGCGTGCCGAGCTATCTTTAGACTTTGTATCCCGGTAAGCCAGGCCAGACAGCGGCGCCGACCTGTTGCCGCAACCCAGCCTGCGCCGTTCACTGTTCTGGGACCGTCCGAGGTGTGGCGATGTTTCAAATCGACAACCGGTTGGCGCAAAGGCGTTACCGGCGGCTCGCGACGCACTACGACTATGCGACGCAGCGCATCGAGCCTGTCCGCAGGCTGGCCGTCGACAAGCTTGGACTCGAACCCGGGCAGCGCGTGCTCGACGTCGCCTGTGGCACTGGCAAGAGTTTTCGCCTGCTGCACGAGGCCGTCGGTCCGGACGGTGTCGTGGTTGGGGTGGAGCAGTCGCCCGAGATGTTGCGGCAGGCCCGTCAGCGGGTGCGGGAGGCCGGCTGGGACAATGTGCAGCTGGTCGAGTCGAGCATCGAGACGGCCGACCTCGGCGGGCCTTTCGATGCCGTGCTGTTCGTCTACACACAAGACGTGCTGCAGTCGGATGCGGCGCTCGCGCGGATCTTCGCGGCGACGCGGCCGGGAGCGCGCGTGGTATCAACCGGACTCAAGCTCTTCCCCTGGTATCTTGGTCCCGCCAATGCGTGGCTGCTCGCGATTTCCTATCCGTACTTCACGACCTTCAAGGGTATCCACAAACCATGGGCGCTGCTGGCGCGTCACCTGGACCTGCACGATGTGCGTGCGACGTTCTGTGGCAGCGGCTACATAGCGCAAGGGACGCGGCGCTGAAGTCCCCGGATCGGCTGTTTCATTGTGTTGCATTCTCGGTGCCCATGGCGGTCGTCCAGTTATCTGAGCGCTCGGTGATCAGCGCCAGATCAGCCACCTGTTCACCGTGGGGAGAGGCCCAGCCGAGTAGCCTGCTGGCCTCCGCACAACGTTGATCGAGGTCCGCGGGGCTGGATCCGCCCAGGTGGACGATGCCGAAGCGGCAGTCACCCAGCCACTTGAAATCCCGTTGCATCTGGGTGCGAGATTTGGGGAATTGCAACAGCAGCGCATCCGGGAAGGCGCTGCGGAAGGCGCGCCTTGCGGCCGTTGTCGGCATCGTCACCGGGACCTCTGGATCGAAGCTGCGGTACACGAAGCTCGACGCGCAGGCCGCCGTCGGCTCGCGCGTCGGCAGGCTTGCGGGATCGATGCCATGGCACAACGCCAATGTCATTTCGTGCAGGTTCCGGCCATCGACACGGGTGTATAGATCGGAAAACTGGGCGGCCAGTCGTGGGTTGAACTCGATGACCTTCAGCTGGCCCGACTGTTCGTCGAGCACGAACTCCATGTTGAAAAAGCCGTGGCTGAAGCCGACCGCTTCGAGGAAGCGCCCAGCGATGGCCTCGGCCCTGTCCTGCATCTCCGCCGGCAGATGACTCGGGTAGTTCCAACGCATGAAGGCGTTGGTGCCCGGATACATGACGGCGTCGACAATGCCCAGGCGGCGCACGCCGCCATTAAAGCAGTAGCCGTCCAGACAGTACTGGCGACCCTGCAGACATGCCTCGAGCATCAGGCTGTGCGCGGTACCCGCTTGCGGCAGACGCTTGCGCACGACGGCTTCGAAGGGTTGTACCAGGCGTTGGATAATCCACCGCTCGTCTGGGTCGAAACGCGTATGTTCGTGCAGCGCTTGCCGACTTTGCACCGTCCGGGCCAACACCGAGAAAGCCGCCTTGACGGGTTTCACGAAGACCGGATAGCCGATGTCGTCCGGAATGCCGGCGTCGTAGTCTGCCTCCAGTCGGCGAAACGGGATATTGGCCTCGGGTGCGACGCGTTCCAGCACTTGTCGCGCAAACAGCTTGTGCTGACAGGCGAGCGCGGCCTCCACCGGTGTACCGGGCCAGCCGGTTCTTTCCGCGACCAGGGCAGCGCACAGTGCGCCGAACTGCTCGTGGTTGCTAGTCACCGCGGTTGCGCCTTGCAGCCTGGCGCGCAGGGCCGCCAAACGGCTAAAACGCTCCATGTCGAACCAGGCCAGCCGCGCATTGTTCGGAAAACGGAACAGATCGAAACCCGCGTGCAGCTGTGGCCAGCTGCGCGTCAACCTGCGAAACGCAATTCGGTCCCAGTCGTAGCGAAAAAGCACCAGCGTTTTGTTGCGTTTCACGGCGTGTCCAGTTGAACGGCCCGGAGCGGGCGTGCGGGTTGGTGTCGGGCAACAGTCGGTAAGACTATCACGTCCGGTCAGGCGGAGAGCGCGTTCGGCAACCGCGTATCGGTCGGGTTTGTGCGCTCCCATGCTGCGGTAGATGCTTGCTAAGGGAAATCCTGTCGCGCACACTCCTTGGTCGCCAAACAGCCGTGCAGCGGGTTGGCCGGCATGTCCATCCGGGCACTTCTCAACTGATGCAGGTGAACTCTTGATTCAGCGTCCTGACGCGCCCGATGCGGCCAGAGCCGTTGCCCAGTACCGGCAACACGCCGGTAACTACGATGCCTCGGCGCAACGCACGATGCGGATGCGCGTGCGCACGATCGAAAAACTCGGGCTGCTTCCCGGCGACCGTGTCCTGGACGTGGCCTGTGGTACGGGCCTCAGCTTACCGCTGCTGCGCGAAGCGGTCGGCGCGCACGGCGCGGTCATCGGTATCGATGTCAGCCCCGACATGATGGACCTGGCGCGGCGGCGGGTGGCGCACGCCGGTTGGCACAACGTCACGCTGCTGGAGGCACCTGTCGACTCGGCCGGCATACCCGGACCGCTCGATGCCGTTCTGTTCAACTTCACCCATGATGTCATGCGCTCCAGCGCCGCACTGGCGCGGATCTTCGCTGCAACCGCCCCCGGTGCACGGGTGGCCATTGCCGGTATGAAATACTTGCCATGGTGGATGGCACCGCTCAATGTCGTCGTGCGGGCGAAAGCACGCCCCTACATGACCACGTTCGAAGGCCTCGAAAAGCCCTGGGACCTCGCATTGCCTTACCTGTCCGGATTCCAATGGGCGCCGGCGCTGTTTGGTATCGCATACATCGGCTGGGGCCGGGTGCGCCAGGTGGAAAGCGCCAAAACCGCCACTTGATGCTTTTTTTGTAGATCAGCTGACGTTAACCTTTCTTCAACCGGGCTCTCCGAGCCCACGAGCTGACATGGGTGCACCGTTGCAGGGTCCGCGAACACAGGGCAGCCGATGGCTGGTGGTGGCAAAGGTGACGCTGGCACTGCTGCTGCTCAATTTCCTAACCAGCTTCGGCAACGTCTGGTCGACGCCCTACATTCAGCCAGATACGCGCGTCGGTCCGGATTTCGTCGCCTTGTGGCTTGTCCTGCTATTGCTCGTCGCCCTGTTCGGGCGTGTCGGGCCGCGCGCCGTCCGGTGGCTGGTCGTTCTTTTCACGCTGGGCGTGATCGGGCGCTATGTCGAGGTGACGGTACCGGCATGGTTCGGGCGCAAGGTGAATCTGTACTGGGATGCCCAGCACCTGCCGACGTTTCTCGACGTCGCGAGCCAGGAGTACGCCTGGTGGCAGCTGCTAGGATTCGTCGCCGCGTTCGTCGGTGGACTGTGGCTGCTGACACGCCTGATACGGGCCTGCGTCCAGGTCCTGGCACGACATGCGGCGCCCTACGCGCTGCGTTCGCCAGCCGCCTGGGTCGTGACCGCTGGGCTCGTTGGCCTGGTGGGGGCCGGCCTGATGAAGGTCGAAGCCGCAAGGCCGTACGTAGCGGAGCCCGTGTTTCCGGTCTACCAGCGCCAGGCGTATCTGCTGGCGGCCGCCTTCTTCCCCGAACGCTTTCGGTCGGAACTGCCGGCATCGCCGTCGCTCGATTCCGATCTGCAGGTGCTCGGCGGGGCCGAGGTCAAGGTGTTATTCCTCGAGTCCTACGGGGCCGCGACCTATGAGCGCGACGACCTGTTCCAGGCCATTCACCCGGGACGGGAGAAGCTCGAACGGGCGGCCAATGCGCAGGGCCGCGAGGTGTTGTCCGCATTCGTCAAGGCGGCCGCTTTCGGGGGTGCCTCGGACCTGTCGCACCTGAGCTTTCTGTCTGGCATCGACTTGACCGACCCGGTCCGCCACGATCTGCTGATCACGACCGATCGTCCCACGATGCTCGATACCTTCGAACAGGCCGGCTACCGCACCATCGGCTGGTACCCGGCGATGAGCTGGGATTGGCCAGAGGTGACGTTTTACGGCTTCGATCACTACCACGACGCGCCCAGCCTGGATTACCGCGGTCCGAAGTTCGGCCTGTGGTGGCTACCTGATCAGTTTTCGATGGCGCGCGCCGACGAGGTATATCCGCCGGACCCAGAAGGCAAGCCGCGCTTCCTGTTTTACCCGACGATTACGACGCATATTCCGTTTCGGCCGACACCGCCGTACCAGCCCGACTGGTCGCTGGTCACGACCGACAAGCCCTACTCGGACACGGCGACCGAAAAGGCATTGGCGGATGCGATCGATTGGCATGGGCTGTTCCAGGGCTACATCAATACCTTCAACTACACGTTCGAATGGCTGACCGGTTACCAGGCGCTGCCGCAGCCGCGCGAGACGTTGCTGATCCTGATCGGTGATCACCAGCCGGCCGGGGGTGTCACCGGGCCTGGCGCTACCTGGAACGTCCCGGTGCATATCATTACCGGCAACGCGATGCTCGCCGAGCGCCTGCGGTTGCTCGGCTTCATCAACGGCATGAATCCGCCGCAGGTGTCGCTCGGCCATATCAGCGAACTGCCACTGCTGCTGCTGGAGGCGTTCGACAGTGGCGGACCGGCGGTCGCGCAGGCGCCGGGCGGGTAGGGCGGCTACCCGCCGCCGGCAGTCCGGCCATGACGGTCTCTCTGGGCGAGGTCCCTTATCATCGAGGCATAGACTTGAGGTCGTAGACTTCGAGGCGGAGCAGGTGTTTCCGGCTCGCCCACAAAGTGGCTTGATACGCCTCGCCTCGAATATCACGCCGCGTAGCGGTCGGCTGTTTGGCTTGCCAGGCCGGAATGGCCGCGACCGGGAGCCTTCTCAGAGCATCAGTGAGTAAGACCCGTCATTGACCTCGACGCAGGAAGCCGCTCCCGATGGTGGAATGGTCATTTCTCGACAGCAGCAATCTGCTCAGCGAGCCGCTTGGCCTCTTCCTTGGCTAACAGCTCATCGGTGACATCGTGCTGAACACCGAGATAGTAGACCACTGCCCCATGGCGATCGAGCAGCGGCCGTATCGTGAACTCATTGAAGAAAGGTGCTCCGTCCTTCTTGTAGTTCCGCAGCGTCACTGTAACTTCAGTGTCCGTAAGCATCGCTTCTCGTATGAGGTCTATCTCGGGTTGGTCTCGCTCGTCACCCTGTAGGAAGCGGCAGTTACGACCGATGATCTCCTCCTGCCCGTATCCGGTGATTCGCTCGAATGCCTCGTTTGCATACACGATGGGGTTGTCTGGCTGATCGGGGTCCGAAAGCGTCACCCCATTCACGCAAGTATCGAGGATTTGTGACAAGACGAAGGGAATCAGTCCCGTGTCTTTTTCCAGGTTAAAGTCCATCCGGCGCTACCTCGTATCGTCTGTCTAGTGGGCTGCTTGGTAAGTTCGGTCACACTCAGCCGATCCACAAGCGTCATTGGCAAGGCTCGCGAGCGCCGGACTAGCCGTTGCTAATTCAAGCGAGCGAAACACAGGCGATGGCGCTTGTGTACCGGCCCGAAGGGAGCCCCGCTAGCTGGCCAATACCGCGTTGCACTTCTTGAAAAGGGCCTGCCATTCCCTGCGAAGTGCGCCTTGTCTTGGCCAGGTAGCGGGGCTCTGAGAGCAACCGAACTTACCAAGCAGCCCACTGGTGGGCTTCATGCGCTGTGCATCGAATCATTCTCGACGAGTCGCTTGATGTTGCGTACGGTTCTTTCCGTTCCGTCTTGAATGGCGATGCGAATCAGCTTTTCAAATGGTCTCATGTACAGCTCGACCTTCTGTAACCTGAACTCGAATCGTAGGAGAGTACCGCAGCTGCAAGCCCGCATCGCGTACTCAACTTGGAATTTACGCGACAGTTCCGCGAAGCACACCTTCTGCAGTGGCTCCAAGGCGGTCACTTGGAAACCGCTATCACTTCGTCGCCCTTGGTCGATGCGGATTTGTCTCGCTTGGCTGCCAAGCCTGAGTGGTCCGTCCGTCAAGATTTCTAGGTGTTGCACTTCAGGTGCCCATCGCCGGTAATTCTTCGCAAAATCGCTTACAACAAAGTCGAACACTTGCTCAATTGGCAACCCAATCTCTGATGACGCGCTGCCCATGATCATCCGGTTGGCCTCCAAGTCGTGAACCCTCGACCGTCACGCCCAATGTTACTATCGTCGCCACGCGACGTCTCACCTTGTATTGCCGACATTTTGCAAGACAATGGTAACCTGCGATGCCGCACACTCGGTCATCAGCTCAGCGCCGTTCAGTCTCGAAATGCGCGTGGTTCGGACTCTTCTTTACCGGTTGGGTGGAACTCCGCTTCAGCCCGGCCTGGGCTGGCATTCGCATTGTCAGCGACGTAAGTCGACCCTCGCCGCGAGGCTTCAACGGAATCACCGCATTTTTCATCCGGCAGTTGGCGTACTTGCCACTGCTTTGGCAAGACAATTGAATCGCCCCGGATTCTCTAGGGGACCTCGAAAAATGCCGTCCATGGCATTTTTCTCCACGGAAAAGCGCAAAATGCGGTTTTCGCTTTCCTTCATTTTCAATCACTTGTCGTGATTGAAAATGGCGACACATCCCTGTTCCGTGCGGCCATCTCGATTTTTCGAGGCGCCCTCTAGACACTTCCGGGCCGTTAAGAATTCTTTCGCTCGTGCTGCACCGGCGACAGGCCGTCGTTGTAACCGTGGCGCCGCCGGGTGTTGCAGAACAGCTCGATGCAGTCGAATACGTCAGCCCGAGCCTCGTCCCGTATGGCATAGATACGCGGCTTAATGGGTTCGCGCTTGAGCAACAGGAGAAGCTCTCGGCTACAGCGTTGTCGTGGCAGTTGTCGCGACGACTCAGCGAGCAAATCAGTTCATGTTCCTTGATGAACTTCTGCCATTCGTGCCCGGCTGCATTGGCTGCATTGGTCAGAATGGATCACCGATCCTGGCTTCGGCTTACGCCGCTACACCGCCATCAGCAGGCCCTTGAGCACTGGACCGGCATGGATGCGTGCCTGCATCGACCAGCCGACCACCTGCCGTGGGTACGGATCGAGGATGATCCCCAGATACCGCCAGCCCTGGTAGATTCGGATCAAGGTGCTGTCCGTCGCCCATGCCTGATTCGGGCCGACTGGATCAAGCTGCCGCTCCAGTGTAATCGGAGCGACGACAGCAGGCTTCCCGCCATCATGGCCTGGTCGCTTGGTGTAACCGATCCGCGCCTCAAGACCCGCCAGCCGCATCGGGCGATAGACATGGTCCTGTCCGCAAGTCTCGCCCGGATCACGCAGGTCATCATGCACCCTGCGGCAACCATACACACGAGCAGTCTCCAGCCAACACTGCTTCACCAGACCAGTCTGCTGGCGGTCTTCTCTGGCCCGCCGAGACTGCATCGCCATCGGGCCGCGGGTCTTTCCGCGTACAGATGCTTCCAGTGTCTAACAGTCGGCGCGCTGAGCAGCGGTCTGCCGTTGGCCCGGGAAATCGGTTCACGCCAAGAAAATCTCTGTCCGGCAGCACCACGTGCTGCGCACTGAAGCGACGTCGACGCCTTGTCCTGAACATGGCCAACCGAGTCTTGGCCGATTTTCGTACAGTCCGGGCGTTAGGCTCCGAGGCGGTGATTGGCGGGTCGATCGGTGAGTCTGCGAAGCCGGGAAAAATGGCGTTTATCCGGCCTTCACGCCGGCCAGGCGCGGCCTGCGACGCCCATTGCCGATTCGCATGAACTGCGCAACGCGTTGCGCCACAGCGCGCATCCACCCTGCCGCTCAATTGATCGTGCCCGCGCGACGGCGCCAGCCGCTGTCCGACGTTGGCATATCGGCACGGCGCTCTCTACACTACCTGTTGACTGCAAAGGAAGCCTTCGTTTTGGATCTCGGCCACCCACTGATAGCGAGTGTGCTGCTGCCGTTGGCGCTGGCGATAGTGCTGACCGGCGTGCTGCGCCCCATCACTGTTGGGCAGCGCAGCCGACGCATCGCTGCCGGCGCCGTCGGCCTCGCGCTGATCATGGCCCATGGGTTCACCTTCGGTGCGCCCGTCTGGCCGGCGCAATCGGGCACCGAGAAGCTGGCGCTGTTGTTTGTCCTGCTGCTTGTCGGTGGGATCGTATTGGACATGCTCCTGGCCGGCCGCATCTTGACCACAGCCGCGGCTTGCCTCGCCGTGTTCGCCATCACGCTATGGCTCGCCTGGCCCCAGCTGGTGCGCAGGGAATCGGGCTTGATACTCCAGTTGACGCTGGTCGGGCTGCTCGGGCTGGGATGCCTGGCGATGCTGGGAAAGACCCCAGCTAACGGCACGAATCGGCCCGCGATGCTGGCCATCGCCGCGCTGGCTCTCGCCGGCGCGAGCTACAATGCCGGCTCGCTGGTGCTGATGCAGGTCGCGCTCGCACTGGCCGCCGCGATTGGCGGATTCGCGCTGTGGAACTGGCCGAGCGCGCGTATGCCCTTTCATGTCGCGGGGGTCGCGGTAGGCGGGATCGGCTGCTTCGCCTTGGCGCTACTGCTGGTGCTGCTGACCGAGATCCGACCGTGGGCATTGCTCCCGTTGCCGCTCGTATTTGCTGCGGGCTCCGTCAGCAAGCACCTGCCGGTGCCTCAGCGCCTCTCGCGAACAACCCTCGAGCCTGTCTACATCGTGCTGATCGGACTGGTTCCGATGGTGGCGACCATTGTGCTGGCGCAAGCGCCGGCGTCGACCGGCGACCTCTATTACCGCTGAGTGGCGAGGCGATGATCGAATATTGGCAGGATCTGACGACGACCGACTTCGGCAAGCTGGACAGGGAATCCACGCTGGTGATCCTGCCGGTCGCAGCAATCGAGCAGCATGGCCCGCATCTGCCGCTCGGCACCGATCTACTGATCAACCGCGGCATCCTCGCCGCTGCAGAAAAACATCTGGCGAAAGGTCTCCGGGTGCTCGTGCTTCCCGAACAGGCGGTCGGCGACAGCCTCGAGCACAGCGCCTTTGCCGGCACCTTGACGCTGAAAACGGAGTCGCTGCTGTCGACGTGGACCGCAATCGGCTGCGCCGTTGCACGTAGCGGCCTGCGCAAGCTCGTGATTTTCAACAGCCATGGTGGTCAAACGGGGCTCGTCGACCAGGTCGCGCTGCGCCTGCGGGTCGAACAGCGGATGCTCGTCGTGCGCGCGAACTATTTCGCGTTTGCGACACCTCCCGGCCTGTTCAAGCGCGACGAACTGACGCACGGTCTGCACGGCGGAGAGCTCGAGACATCGATGCTGCTGAATCTACACCCCGAGTTGGTGCGCCGGGACGCGCTGCGCGACTTCGCATGGCCCGCCGCGGCCTCCGATGCCCTACTGCAGCCGGAACGGCCGGTCGGCTACGGTTGGATGAGTCAGGACCTGAATCCGACCGGTGCGATCGGGCGCGCCGCGCACGCCGATGCCGCGCGCGGCGCGCAATTGCTGGACCATCTCGGGCGCTCTCTGGCGACATTGTTGTCGGAGACCGCGGCGATGTCGCTGAACGCCCTGCGCGACGGGCCGGAGGAAGGCTGACTCAGGTCTCTCGCACGCCTTCGCCGCACAACCCGCATGTTGCACCAGCCGAACGCCGCCGCTTCGATAATCCTCGGGGCCAACAGCCAATCCGCGAAGCTCATTGGATCTTTTGACAGTAACAGCATGTGCTTGGCGTGGTGTTATCCCGGTCGCGGCGATTTCTCACTCGGCTTCAAACTCCGCCGGCTGCTGGGGTGCCGGTGTCACAGGCGGGCTAATCGCTGGGCAGGTGACCTGCACGCTCGCGCTTGGTGCGCAGGTAACGCGCGTTGTGCGCATTGACCGAAGCCGGCAGCGGCATCCGGCCGACCACGTCGATTTCGCAGGCATTGAGAGCGGCCATCTTTTCGGGGTTGTTGGTCAGCAAAATCACCCGGTCTATACCCAGGTCCCTCAACATCGCGCAGGCGACCGTGTAGTCCCGCTCGTCGTCGCGGAATCCCAGGTAGCGATCAGCCTGCAGCGTGTCGAGACCCTGCTCTTGCAAGGCATAGGCACGCAGCTTGTTCACCAGGCCGATGCCCCGCCCCTCCTGCGCCAGGTAGAGAATGACACCGCCGCCCGCCTCGGCGATGCGTTCCACCGCACCGCGCAGCTGGTCGCCGCAGTCGCAGCGTAGGCTGGCCAGCAGATCGCCGGTCAGGCAGGAAGAATGCAGGCGCACCGGCACCGGCCTGGCAAGGTCGGGCGTACCGATGACGATAGCGACGTGCTCGGCATCGTTGAACCGCTCCCGGTAGACGACGAACTCGCAGTCGTCGCTGGCGGCCAACGGCACCCTGGCATGGCTCAGACGCTGCAGCTCGCGGGCGCGCGCTGACGGGTAGCCGGCAATGTCATCGACCGATGTGCACAGCGGCTCCAGACCGGCCGCGGACACCTCATTGACCCGGCACCAGCAGCGCAGGCATAAGCCGGGCATGGCGCGCCAGCGACAGCGCGGCCGCGGTGCATAGGTCGCCCGGCGAGACTTGTCCGGGCACCGGCCGAACGCTGTTGCCGTGGGCGGCCATGCCTGCCAGCCCGAGCAGTTCGTGGCCCGACGTGTCGCCGGGCAGGCGGATGCGCGTCCCGCTCGAATAGCCCACCAGGCCCAGGGCCTCGGCGCGCTCTGCGCTAACGAGCAGTTCGAGCCGCTGGACATCGCCGGCCGTCTCCGCCAGCGCATCGGCGCCGAGCCGCTCTACCGCAACGACCGTGGTGACCGCGTCTTTTTCCAGGACATTCACGCCACGTCCGCGACGCAGTTCCACGATGGCACGCTCGACCCGCAGGGCCGCCGCGCGCTGTTCGTCACGAGTATTTCTAGGCACCGATGAGCTCCAGGCATTCAACCTTCAGCCACCGATGGTAACCTAATCGCCAAAAGATAGATCCGACACGGGTAGACCAGATACCCGTCAATTAGTCCGAGAGTGACCATGTCATCCGAATCTCCCCAGGCTCAACCCGGCGCGTCACACGCGACCGGCGACGTTGATAGGCTCTGGAGACTGCTGCTCGCACTCGCCGATCGACGACGGGCCGGCTCCGCGCCGCGGGGTCCTGCCGGATACACTCTCGCAGAGCACGGCGGGCTGTCGACGATCGACCTCAGTGATCGCGCCGCGCAGGTCGTATGGGACGAACAGGGGCTGCGTGCCGCGCCCGATCAGCCGCCGCCGGTCCAGGATCTGATCGCGCTCTATGCACCGCTTTTTCCGACCGACCCCGAGAAGTCGGCGATCGTGGGGCACCTGGGGCAGAGCATCGATGCGCAGATCGCCACGCGCTCTGGGGATTCCTGCTTCGTCAACGGCCCGGCCAACATCGTGCACCTGCACCGTATGCGCGCGCTGTGCGACGCCGTCATCGTCGGCGCCGGTACGGCGATCGCCGACAACCCGCGCTTGACCACGCGGCTGGTCGAGGGTGACAACCCGGTCCGGGTTGTCATCGATCCCAAGCGACGGGCGCCGCGCGACCTGGGCCTATTCAACGACGGTGCGGCACCGAGCCTGCTGGCCTGCGCCGCCGATCGTCGGGCTGCTGATGAGCATTCGGTGCTTGGCGTCAGCTGCGATGGCAACGGTCTTGCGTTGCCGGAGGTGGTGGCCGCACTGCGGGCGCGCGGGCTGCGCACGCTGTTCATCGAGGGCGGGGGCATCACGGTTTCGCGCTGGATGATTGCGCGGCTTCTGGATCGCCTGCAGGTGGCCGTCGCGCCGGTGCTGATCGGCGACGGCCGGCGCGCGCTGCAGCTGCCGGCGGCGCCGGCGATGTCGGCCTGTCGCCGACCGCCGGCGCGCATCTTCCGCCTCGGTGACGACCTGCTGTGGGACTTCGACCTGCATCGCGATGACCGTCAACCCGCTGATCACCCGGATGCGCAGGCGTTCTGGCCCAGCCGCGTGATCTGACGGGAGATGCACACGGCGAAGCAGCGTCGCTCATTGCGTCCGCGGCAGGGCGAAAAGATCGACGTGACCGACGGTCAGCTCGCAGGCCGCGCGCTCGATCAGCGCGCGGCGCTGCTTGAGCCAGGCGCCGATCCGTGCACTGTCGGCTGGGGCCAGTTCCGCCGCGGCCTCGGCCCATCCCTTTGCCAGCGCGGCCTGTAGCGGGGCATCGGCTGCCGTCAGCCGCCAGTCGCTGTGCCCCTGACGCACGGTATAACCGGCGTGCCGCAGACGCTCGCTCGCGTAGGCGGCCGCCTGCGGGCCGGCCGCCGGACCGAAGCCCTTGTCGCCGCGCTGATGCCGATTGAGCACGGCCGTGATCGTGTCGTCGAACGCGAGTCCAGGTCGCCAAGCGATGCGGCCGTCGTAACTCAGCGCGAACAAGACGGCGCAGCCCGCGCTGTGACAACCCGCCAGCAGACTGTCGATCCAGGCATGCGAGACGAGATCGAGCAGTGCCGAGGCGGTCACCAAATCCGTATCACGCAGCGCCAGTCGCTCGAGCTGCGTGGCGAGGTCCAGCGGCTGTTGGGCAACGGTCGCGGAGAATCCCGGCGACTCGATGTACAGGGCCTCAGCGTCGGCGGCGAACGTCCAGCCATGCGCCCGCGCCCAGTCGCGGATCGCCCGCGGCGCATGCGCCAGCAGGGCTGTATCGTTCTCGACTAGCCGCCAGGCCTGCGCCCGACCCAGCCATGGCGCCAGGTAGCGCAGGTTGGCGCCGCTGCCGCTGCCGAGGTCGACGATGCGCAGCGGACTCGGGTCTGGCACGGCGGCCGCACGCCGCGCCGCCCAGTGGCCGACCAGGGAACCGATCGGCGACCTGTCGCGCGAGCCCTTGTCTGCGGGCTCGCGCAGCGCCAGCCAGTCGGCACTGAACCCGCTCACCGCGCACCCCTGGCGAGGACGGCGGCAGCGAGGCGATCGCCCGCCTCGCACCAGCTCGGCAGCGAACGCCGCGCCTCGCGCGCGCCCGCCTGCAGGCCGGCACGCAGCGCTGCATCGCAGATCAGCCGCCGCAGCGCGCCGCGCAGCGCCGCAACGTCACCGGGAGGCACCAGCAGACCCGCCCGTTGCGGTACCGTCTGTGCTGTGGCACCGCCGGCCGTCGCGACGATCGGCAGACCGTGTGCCAGTGCCTCGGCGAACGCCATGCCGTAGCCTTCGTAATACGACGCGAGCACGAAGGCGTCGGCGCGCGCGTAGGCCGCCTGCAGTGCCGGATTGTCCAGCTCGCCAAGCAGCGCGACGCGGTCGTCGAGTCCAGCCAGCCTGATCTGCCGCTCCAACGCCCCGGTGCAGGCCGGGTCCCGCTCGGCACTGCCCGCGCAAGCCAATCGCCAGCTGAAGTCCTTGAGACGGGCCAGCGCCTCGATCAGCAGGGCATGGCCCTTGCGCGGTGTCAGCGTCCCGACGCACAAGAGCTGCAGCGTCGGCGTGCCCGAGCCTGTGGCGAGCGGCATACGGTCTGTGCCCGGCGGCACGACATCGATCAGCTCTGGGGCGACGGCGTATTCGCCCAGGGCGGCCGCCGTCGTCTGGCTGGTCACGATGACCTGCGAGACCGCCGCGAGTGCCTGGCGTTCGGCCGAGCGCAGTCGCTGCGCGGTTGCCGCGTCCAGCCCGGTTTCTAGCGCCAGCGGGTGATGGATCAGCGCGATCAGCCGCAGGCGCGTGCGCTCGGATGCGACGAGTTCGGGCATGCCGCCCAGGGCTAGGCCGTCGATCAGTACGCTGCGCCCTGCCGGCAGGCCGCGCAGCAGGCTGGCGGCCTCACACAGCTCATCGGCCGAGGGCTGCGGGAAACCGCCGCCGAGTTCATGCACTGTCACGCGCCACCCGCGTTCGCGAAGTGCCTCGACCATGCGACGATCGTAGATGAAGCCGCCGGTGCGCGTCCCCAGGCCGCGGGGAACGACCAGATCGAGCGTTGTCCGCTCGTTCAAGCGGCCAATCCGCCCTCGTAGCTCGCCGCGGCGACGTGCGACTCGTGCAGCGTCACCCGCAGCGCACTCAGCCCGGCGGCCCCCAGGCCCAAGTCGCCGGCGGCAATGCGTGCGGCGATGCGATCGAACACGACCCGCGCCAGGAACTCGGTCGTGGTGTTGACGCCCGTGAATGCCGGTTCCTCATCAAGATTGCGGTAGTTGAGCTCTTTCAACACCTCATGCAGCGCCTGACTGGCCAGGCCGATATCGACCACGAGTCCATCGTCGTCGAGCTCCGGGCGCCGCAGCTCGAGGTCGACGACATAGGTTGCGCCGTGCAGGCGCTGCGCGGGCCCGAACACCTCGCCGCGGAAACTGTGGGCGATCATCATGTGGTCGCGGACGGTGACACTGTACATGGTGGATACCTCAGGGATAGGCGATGCGATGGCAGATCGTCTCGCCACATCCGTCGCTGAGCGTGGCGAGCACCTCGGGGAGGGCACGGAAAGGGCTCTCGTCCGTGATCAGGACATCGAGCACGGGGTCGTCGAGCAAGGCCAGCGCCAGGCCCAGGCGTCGACGGTGCGACCAACGCGCACGCTGCGCCGCGGCGACGCTGCCGACCTGAGAAGAGATCAGTTGCAGCCGCTGTGCATGAAAGGCCTCACCCAGCGGCAGCGACACCGCGCGGGAACCGTACCAACTCAGTTCGAGCACGCGCGCCTCGAAGCCGGCGATGCGCAGCGCGGTAGCTAGCCCCGGACCGCTGCCGCTGCAATGAATCACCGCGTCGGCGTCGGGCGTGGCGGCATCGGGGACGGCGAATTCGACGCCGAGCTGCGCCGCGATCGCGGCCCGCTGCGGATTGGTATCGACCAGCTCGACCCGGCAAGCGGGGATCCGTGTCGCAAGCCACGCGCAAAGGCAGCCGACCGCCCCGCCACCGACCACGGCCACGCGGTCGCCGACCCGCGGCGTCAGGTCCCACAAGGCATTGACGGCGGTCTCCATATTCGCCGCCAGCACGGCGCGGGCAGGCGGCACGCCCGGGGGAATCGGAATCACCGCGTCACCCGGCACGACATAGCGGGACTGATGCGGGTAGAGGCAGAACACAAGCCTGCCCCTTAACGACTCGGGGCCCTGCTCGACCTCGCCGACATTGATATAGCCGTATTTGACCGGTGCCGGGAACTCACCCTGCTGAAAGGGCGCCCGCATCCGCATGTATTCGCTCGGCGGGACGTCGCCACGGAACACCAGGGCCTCGGTACCGCGACTGACGGCGCTGTACAGCGTTCGCACCAGCACATCCTGCGGACCGGGCTCGGGCAGCGTCTCGTTGAGCAGCTTGCCCTCACCAGCAGCGGTAACCCAGAATGCCCTGGCCTGCAGCGCCGCGTTCATCGCGATCGACCACGTCGCTCCGCGGCGTCGAAAATCCGGCTTGCACTGAGGGGTTGAATGGAGACACCCATGATCGGAGCATTCTAACCAATGGCCAGATCAAGTACACTGCGTACCAGTTTGCCAAGCCTCACCCAGCAGGCGTTCGTGCTTGTCCTGGTCGCGGCGCTAACGCTGTGGTTGTCGAGCCTGTGGTTGTCTAAGTCGCTTGGGCTCGGCGGTGACTTTGTCGTCAAGGCGCTAACGCTGTTCATCTGCGCGGCGGCCTGGCTGGGCCTGTATCTGCCAGAGCACCTACCGCACGGGCGCTTCGGTCCGGCCAATCTGGTCACGCTGGGCCGCCTCGCGCTTACTGCGCTATTGGGCGGGATGCTCGGCGAGTTATCGGCGGCGATCGCCTGGCCGGTGGTCATCATCGCCGCCACGGTGCTGCTGCTCGACGGCGTCGACGGCTGGCTAGCGCGGCGCGGCGGCTGGAGCAGCGCCTTTGGTGCGCGTTTCGACATGGAGACCGATGCCCTGCTGGTGCTGTTGATGGCGCTGCTGTGCCTGCAGCTCGACAAAGCGGGGGCATGGGTTCTGCTGTCCGGCGCGATGCGCTACCTTTTTGTCTTGGTGGGCATGGTCTGGCACTGGCTGCGCCGCCCGCTGCCTGAAAGCCGCCGGCGCAAGACCGTGTGCGTACTGCAGGTGCTGTCGCTGTTGGCGGCACTCGCGCCCATGGTGCCCGCACCATGGAGCAGCGGTATCGCCGCGGGCGGTCTGGTACTGCTTTGCTACTCTTTCCTGGTCGATGTCACTTGGCTTTGGCGTCGTTCCGATCAATCACATGCAGGAATCGACAGCCGATGAAGATGACACGTCCCCTAATGATTTCCCCCGCCCTCCTGCTTGCCGGCGCTCTGGTGATCGGGCTGGGCAACGCGAACGTCTGGGCCGAGCCGGCGCGTTACGAGATCGACCCGGATCACCTCAGCATCGGCTTCCTGGTCGATCACGTGGGTTATGCCAAGTTGCTCGGCATGTTCCGCAAGGCCAGCGGTTCGTTTACCTTCGACGAGGCGAGCGGCGCAACTGAGCGACGTCGTCGTAACGATCGATACCGAAAGCGTGTTCAGCAATCACCGCAAGCGCGACGAACATCTGCGCAGCGCGGATTTCCTCAACAGCGCCGAGTTCCCGCAGATGGTGTTTCGCGCCCAAGGCGCAACACCGCTCGGGGACCGCCGCTACCGCATCGAAGGCGAATTGGAGTTGCTCGGCCAGTCGCGGCCGTTGACGCTGGAGGCCACTTGGAACAAAAGCGCCGAATATCCGTTCGGTGGCGGACTGCTTGGCGGCAAGCCCTACGTCATGGGCGTGTCGGCACGCGGCAGCTTCCTGCGCAGCGCCTACGGCATGAATTACTCGGTCGACAACGGCTGGGTCGGCGATGAGGTCGAGCTGATCATCGAGTTCGAGGCCCAGCGCCAGTAGCCGCCGTGTCGGGCGCCCCTGCAGCGTCACGTTGGCGCGCTTGGCTCGGTCTCGCCGTCGCGCTTTTCGGCCTCAATATGGCGCTGAGCTTCCACAACCTGTGGCCGACGCCGTGGGTCACCCCCCGTCATGAACTGTCGGTGGAGGTCGCGGGCCTGGTGGTGCTGCTGGCATTGGCCGGTGAGCTGGGTCGCTGGCCCTCGCGCGCCGTGCTGCGCTGGCTGGCCGTCCTGGTCCTGCTGTTTACGATCGCGCGCTACATGGAGGTGACCGCGCCGGCATTGTACGGACGGCGCATCAACCTGTACTGGGACGCGCAGCATCTGCCGCAGGTGTTGGCGATGCTGATCGAGGTGATGCCGGCATGGCAGGTCTGGCTGATCATGGCCGGTTTCGTGGCGTTGTTGGCCGGGCTTTATCTGGCGGCGCGCTGGCTACTCGGACTGCTGGTCAGCGCCCTGGCTGATGCTCGGCTGCGGCGCTTCTCGCTGGCACTGACCGGTAGCTTGCTTGTCGCCTATATGGTCGGCCTGCTGCATCCGCAGATCAAGACGTTACGCTGGTTCTCGCTGCCGGTCAGCAGCACCTATGCGCAGCAGGCAGGGTTCGTCTACCGGGCAGTCGCCGGCGACGCGACCCTGGACACCGAGTCCAATCCACTGCCACCGTCTAACCTTCTGCGCCTCGGCGGTGCCGACGTGCTCGTGCTGTTCTTCGAATCCTACGGTGCGACGACGCTCGACTTCGAGGCCTATGTGCAGGCGCTCGCCGATGCACGGCAGACGCTGAACAAGGCGATTGTGCAAAACGGTCATCGGGTGGTTTCCGCCCGGGTGCGCTCGCCGACCTTCGGCGGTGGGTCGTGGCTCGCTCACTCGAGCTTCCTTTCCGGCATCGAGATCACGGACAATCAGCACTATCAATTGTTACTGACGCGACAGCGCCACACCTTGGTTCAGCGCTTCGCCGCCGAGGGCTATCGCACGGTCGGACTGATGCCCGGGTTGAAACGTGCCTGGCCGGAAGGCGCCTTTTACGGCTACGACAAGATCTATGATGCCGAAACGCTGGACTATTCGGGCCCGGCGTTCGGCTGGTGGCGCATCCCCGACCAGTTTGCCCTGGCGCGCTTCGACGACCTCGAGGTCCGTGCGCCGCAGCGTGCACCCTTGATGACGGTGATGACCACGATCAGCAGTCATGCCCCCTTCCGCCCCATGCCCCCGTACGTTTCGGACTGGCAGGTCCTGCTCGGCGCACAGCCCTATCCCGCGGTTGACGCAGCCAAGGGTCGGCATGGCGGCGAGGGACACACGATGGCCGCGGACTATATCGCCGCCGTCGATTATGTATTGACCTACGTCGCCGGCTACCTGAAGCATCGCGGCGGCGACGACCTGGTCCTGATCGTCATCGGCGACCATCAGCCGCCCGCCCGGGTAAGCGGTCCTGATGCATCCTGGGACGTGCCGGTGCACGTGGTTACCGGTAGATTGGATTTGATCGAGGTCCTCAAAGCCGAGGGCTTTTCGGAGGGGCTGGAGCCGCCGGCGTTGGCGCTCGGCCCGATGCACCGGCTGGCGCCGCGATTGCTGCGCGCATTCGACGGCAGCCTTGGAACCACCGGCTTGGCTGACATGCCGCGCACAGAGTCGGCATCGCCGTCAGCGGCGCGTCTGCAGTCGCGCGTAGATGTCGCCGGAGCCGTCATCCGCCGCTAGGTCTGCGACAAAGCCGCGGACCGCCGCGGGCGTGCACCACGCCGTCAACGCTAGCCGGTGGCTCTCGCCGACCGACCAGTTGAAACGGTATGCACCGAGCGCCTCGAGACGCTCAATACAGGCGAGGGCGCGCGCACGGGCTGCCGGCAGGTACTCGAACGACAGGCAGGGCAGCGGGGTGTTGAGCCCGCTCAACACCTCGGCCTCGAGGCCCTCGACGTCGATCTTGACGAAGTCCGGCACGCCGTGCGCGGCTATCAGTGCCTGCAGCGTCGTTACCGGCACCGTCTGCACAGGCTGCCAGTGGGTGCGCCGGAAGCCGGCGTCCTCGGCCACCTCGCGCGCCCACTCGGGCGACAGTGTCGTCACTGTGAGATTGCCATGGTCGACCAGCAGCATCGCTTCGCCCTCGCGCGCGCCCACGGCCGCTGCGATGATGGTCACCGCCTCGTCCCGGCCGTACAGTATGCGCAGTATCCGCAGCAGATCGGGATGCGGCTCGACCGCCACGACGCGCGCGCCGAGCGCCCGCCAGGCACGGATCCGATTGCCCACGTGCGAACCGATATCGAATGCCAGGCCACCGCGCGGCACGACCTGCGCGTAGAAGGTGCGCAGCCGCGCAGCGCGCCTCGGGATACCATAATAGATCAGCAGCGAGCGGAGCAGGCCGCGTGACCTGGTGATCGGATTCCCTGACATCGCTTGAAATTTCCGTCTCTCGCTCAGTTTAACCGTCGGCGCGATGGCATGGATTCACGCAAGCGCATGCGATCGCCTTACCGGCTGCCGGCGGGGACACCCCGTGTCGCGCAGTCTCGTGCTGGAGATGCGAACACAGTGCAGTTCGTCGCCAGCATGGCTGGATTTGGATGCACCATGGGCACATACACCCGAGTCAACAGGGTCTCTCCGGCCGCGCAATGTCGAATGCGGGACTTTAGGCCACAGGTGAATCCGGAGGTTCACCGGACGCTCGCACGTGACGGGCGCCAGGCGCAGCATCTCCGGGCCATTCACTGCCCGGCTTCAGCTCGCGTCTCGGTCAAGCGCTGCCGGTAGCTGACCTCAATCGCGCCTATGTGCCCGACGACGTTTTCCAGGCATTCCTGCTTGGATTCGTCCTGCGCCTCCTCGAGCCACTGCGCCATTTCCTCTCGGAGCAGGTCGAAGATTTCCAATGCTCCGAGGAGTTGCTGAACCTGCGCCGCCGCGTCGGGCCTTTCGTTTGCCATGCCGTTTTTGCTCCGATGGTTCGTGTGGGACGCTTGTAATGCTACCGAGTCGAAGGGCTGGCGCCCAAGGTCACGCCTGTCTCCCGGAAAAGTCAACGCCGGCGGACACCGGTACGAGCCCCTACCCTCGCACCACCGCATTGCCGTGCGCGCATGATAGTTCAGGACGCTTGACACTCGCATCCCGGCAACGCTCTCCGATGCCTTCCTGCGTGGGGCCAAGCTGGCCGAGGCCGACCTCACCGGCGTCATTGCGAATAACCTCAACTTCTACAGCATCGACGCCGCTTCGACGAGACGCAATGCCGGCGAGCGAACACAGGACGCCGAAGTCGTGACACGGCCGCGACGCAGCGGCCGGTCACTCGACCGGCCTGCCGCAACCATTTAGGCGAAGGCTCAGGTTCGAAGGTATGATTGCGCACATCGGCTGCGTAGCGGTCCGAACACCGCCCATGCCGCACCAGCTCCTGACGTTGGCCGAGGCACGGGGGTAATCAAAAAACTTTCTGTCTTGGTCGAACTGCCCCCAACGTCCCGAGTGGCAGTTCCGGGGCAGGTTTCGCTGCTGCACGTGCGTGTCGTGCCCCAGGACTGGTATTCCAAGCAACATCTCTTAAACTGCGCGGCGAGCGGTCGCGGATGTGCATGCGCCAAACGGTGGGGAGTTGTTATGAAAAGAATCAGCGCCTCGGTCAGCCCCGAGGGCAGCCTTGAGGTCCTGTCTCAGCTCGAGGTGAAGACCTTGCTCGACACCAGCGCACGGGGACTCTACCGCCTGTTTCGCAACTGCGCGCTGGCGGTGCTGAACAGCGGCAGCCACACGGACGATGCCCGCGAGATCTTCCAGACCTACCGGGATTTCGGCATCAACCTGATGCAGCGCAATCAGGGCATCAAGCTGCGCCTCGAGAATGCACCGCCGTCGGCCTTCGTCGACGGGAAGATGATCCAGGGTATCCGGGAGCACCTGTTTGCGGTACTGCGCGACATCATCTACACCCACAACGAGATCCTGGGTGACCCTACGTTCGACCTGGACAAGAGCGACCACATCACCTCGGCGGTGTTCCACATCCTGAGGAACGCACGGGTCCTTCAGTCCGGTGTCGATCCGAATGTGGTGGTCTGCTGGGGCGGCCATTCGATTGGAAGGGAGGAGTACGACTACTCCAAAGAGGTCGGCTATCAGATGGGCTTGCGTGGGCTGGATGTCTGCACCGGCTGCGGGCCCGGCGCGATGAAGGGGCCAATGAAGGGGGCAACCATCGGTCATGCCAAGCAGCGCATGGGCGGAGGCCGCTATATCGGTTTGACCGAACCCGGCATCATTGCCTCCGAGCCGCCGAACCCGATCGTCAACGAACTGGTGATCCTGCCCGATATCGAGAAGCGCCTTGAGGCCTTTGTCAGGGTGGGGCATGGCGTGGTGGTGTTCCCGGGCGGGGTGGGCACCACTGAGGAACTCCTCTACCTGTTGGGGATTCTGATGCACCCGGACAACCGGGATCATCCATTTCCTCTGCTGCTGACCGGTCCCGCCGGCAGCGCCGACTATTTCGCCGCGATCGATCGATACCTGGCGAAAACCTTGGGAAAGCCGGCTCGGCGGCTGTACCGGATCATCGTCGACGACCCGGTCGAGGTGGCCCGCTTCATGCGTGACGCGATGGACAGGGTGCGGGCATTTCGCCGCGAGGGGAACGATGCGTTCTATTTCAACTGGCAGTTGCGCATCGAGAAGGAATTTCAGCAGCCGTTCATGCCGACCCATGCGGCGATGTCCAGCCTGTCGCTCAGTCGGGACCAGGAGCCGCATCGGCTCGCAGCCAACCTGCGCCGGGTGTTCTCCGGTATCGTCGCCGGCAACGTCAAGGAGGATGGCATCCGGGCGGTCGAGGAGCACGGGCCGTTCGAGATCCATGCCGATGCGGACATGGCGACGGCCACGGACGATCTGCTGCAGCGATTCATTGCGCAGCGCAGGATGAAACTCGAGGGCGAATACACGCCTTGCTATACCGTCGTCGGATAGCGCTGCGTCAAGGGCGCGACGCAAGCCGGCTGCACAGGCTGAACGAACGCATCATCGGGCCCATGATGGGTCAATGAGCTGGACACCAACATCGGCAAAGCGCTCAATCTGAATATCCACTTGATAGGCATGGACGCACGAAAGCGACGAGCGCATCGACGGGCAGCAGCGGCCCACATGCCGTTTGCGGACGGAGTGGGGGACGGGGGCTGGATCTCATTCGGTGAATCCCCGTACTCTACCCCTGCAGCGTAGCCTGATTCGCCCGACCAGAGAGGAGGGGTTCGGGCCGAAAACGTTCCAAAGAGTCGGCTTTCAGCCATTTTGACGACTGGGGGGATTCTTGAGAAACACGGAAAAATGGAATTGCGTGCGGCCTACACTCCAATATGTTCGCCGCGCTATTCTTCGGCCCGGGAGTCTGCTTGAAGTCGAAGAATCAGATTGCCGAGTCGCCTCTGGAGTCTCTGCCTCGTCTTGGAGCCTGGTGAATCGGGGCCGATTTTGTGCTGCAATCGCCGTGATCGGGCCATGCGGGAACGAGAAAAATGATTCTTTGGCTTATATTGCTATCTGGAAGGTAATCTAGGGTCTGTTAACACTATGCGGATACCCATCGACAGAGCCCCATTCTTTGCAGGACCAGGCGCAGTGAGCGCTGTGTACCTGGCGTACATGAGCGAAACGGCAACGCCGGCCTGTGGAAAATGGGGCCTGTCGCTGCGGGTTGGCCCTCAACTCAGGCCATGCAGCGTTGCACATCGCTTATTTGGAATAACCAAACTGCGCTCTGCGCGCCTTGCTTGGCCTGATTTGAGGACCAATGCTGGGCGTCCGCATAGTGTCAACAGACCCTAGATCAACACCCCAGCGGAGGTAGCGTCAATGCTCGAGAATGTACCGATTTTTGCGCAGCTCGATCCCTCCGACTTGGAGGACATCTCTCGTTTGGCGGTGACCCGTGCCTTCCCGAAGAATGCCGTAATTGTGACAGAGGGCGATCTGGGAAACTCGATGTACATTATCGCCAAGGGGCGTGTAAAGGTGTTTCTTACCAGCGAGGAGGGAAAAGAGGTCATCCTAAACACGCTCGGGCCGGATGAGTCATTCGGCGAGCTGGCGCTGCTTGACGAGGAGCCAAGATCAGCCTCGGTGATGACCCTCGAACCGTCCAGCTTGGTGATCATCTCGCGTCCGTCGTTTGAACGCTGCCTGGCAGACAAGCCAAAGATCGCGGTTGGACTCATCCGTGCTCTCGTCCAAAGGATTCGTGCATTGACAGAAAACGTCCGTGATCTGGCCTTGTCGGAGGTCTATGGGCGGGTGGTGAGCCTGTTCGGTAAGCTGGCTGAGGATGAGGACGATAAGCAGGTCATCCGGCAGCGCCTGACACATCAGGAAATCGCGAACATGGTAGGTGCTTCGCGTGAGATGATCAGTAAGATCCTCAAGGATCTTGCTGTTGGGGGCTACATTACCGTCGACAGTAGAATTATAACGCTCAACAAAAAACTCCCGGCCAAGTGGTAGCAGTGAACGAAGCTGCAGCACAGGTGACAAGCGCACGTCCGCATCGTGAGCGGACTGGAGCAGACCCGCAATCAGCGGATTGCCAACGCCCCTGTCCGAGAGTTCTGCATTCACAAACGGCGGCATACATGGGCTCCGGGGGCGCGGTGTGCGACCAGCCGTATTCTGGGCCTGCCGATTCGGCATGAGTGTGGCCCGCGAGCGGGCCGCTTTGTTGATTTAGCCATGGAAGTGTTGACTGCGCGCCCAAGGCACTCGAAGGTCGAGTCTCTCGCTGGGTTCGTCTGGCGAGACGTCGAGGTGGTCGCGCGCTGCCTCTACTGAGGCCAGGGCTTCATCGGTGACGTGCACCGCATGCACATCCTCCAAATCCAATTCAGGCCAGTCTGGCTCTAGCTCAAAGGTTTCTTCAATGGCGAGTTGGTGCATGGCTGTTCCCCTCTGCTGTGGTGGTGAATGATCTCGGGAGACAGCGTATCCAGCATGGCCCGGCACAAGGTCCCGATATTCACACCTCGCTTTTGAAGGATTCACGATTGATGGTGGCCGGCGAGGTACATGCGGGCAAAGACCGCCGCCGGGCCAGGTGCGGACTCGACCCTGCTCATCGACGCCGGATCGCGTTGAATGAAAAGTGCAATGACTCTGTGTGCTGGAGTCAATGGACCAAAAGGGATGAATCCAAGCGATTGCGTCGACCGAGTGAATGCTGAGCGATCCATGATGTATCGACTGGTATTGCCCAGGACGCAGATGATCGATTGGCTGTCTACGGAGGGGTTCGCCAGGACATCGCATATGAGTAGCCGGCTATGGCGAGTCACAGCCATTGGCCGGCAGCGACCCATACGACGGCGTCAATCGGCGGGTGGAGTTTGCCGCATTGCAATAAATCACGGCCATCCGCAACCCCCGCGAACCCCGCCACTTGGCGGGGTTCGTCGTTTTAGGGGTTGTGTTGCGGGTGCGGCCGGCGGCTTTTTCGGTCTGGGTAATTTTTCACACGGGGCTGGTTCGTGGCTTACGGCGGGGTTTGGGGTGCGCGCCTAAAGTGAACTCACGTTGACGCACTGAGGTAAACGGGGTCGACGCACTTAAACCAGACAGCAGACCTTAATTCGAGAAACAGGAGAGCAGACATGATGAAGAAAACGGTACTGGCAAGCGCGGTGGCAATGAGCCTGAGTTTTGCGATGAGCGCCCAGGCGGCCCCGCTGGCCCCCAAGCCGGGCGGTGTGCAGGTCAGCGGGACGGTCAACCAGAACGTCACGATAAACGGCAAGGTGGACAACAAGCAGGGCGAGCTGCGGGTCGGCGCGATCACCGGCAAGACCAAGGTCGGCGGGCGTCTCGACCAGACGGTGAACGTCAAGGGCGACGTCAAGCTCGAGGGCAGCAACGGCCTCTTCGGTCTGGGCAGCGCCAAGCCGCAGCTCAACATCGGCCGGATCAACAATGCCGAGGTCGACGGGGCAGTGGACCAGAACGTGCAGGTTGACGGCAAGGTGACGGTCAAATCGACCAGCGGTTTCCTCGGCATCGGCGGCAAGTCCGGGGTCACCAACATCGGCAATATCTCCGACGTCGACGTCAGTGGCCGTCTGAATCAGCACGTGCTGATCAAGAAGGACGTGCTTAACGAAGGGGGCAACCTGGACATTGGTTCGATCGAGGACGCCAAGGTCTCGGGTGACCTGAACCAGCACACCCATGTGTATGGCAAGGTCACGAACAAGTCCGGTAACGGTTTCCTGGGCCTGGGTGGCACCGCGGCGACGACCCGCATCGGGCATATCGCACGGGTGGACGTCAGCGGCAGGCTGAATCAGAACACCAACGTGTATAAGGATGTGCTGAACGAAGGTGGCACGTTGGAGATTGGCTCGATCGAGGATGCGCGGGTCAAGGGTAACCTGACCCAGAACACCACGGTCCGTGGCAAGGTCACCAACAAGGCCGGTGGCGGTTTCCTGGGCCTGGGCCAG
Source organism: uncultured Gammaproteobacteria bacterium (assembly GCA_963808165.1). Taxonomy (GTDB): domain Bacteria; phylum Pseudomonadota; class Gammaproteobacteria; order Chromatiales; family Chromatiaceae; genus Thiosocius. The sequence goes on from CAWEET010000021.1 coordinate 195,828, forward strand.
AGCGGCGGCACGACCCAGATCGGCAAGATCAACGGTGTGGACGTGGGCACCCTGAACCAGAACGTGACCATCAACAAGGATATCGTCACCGAGGGGGGTACGACCCAGATCGGTTACATCGGTCGCTAAACCAACCGGTGGGTTCGCCCACCTTCCAACCACGAGGGGCGGGTCTTCCCGCCCCTTTTTCTGTTGTGCGCCCGGCATGGGCGCACGCTTGTGGGTGGAAGTCCCACCGCGAGTTGATCACAGCGAACCAAGTGAAGCGCAACTGCGGCAGGGTGACCGACTCTGCCGACCCTGGGGAGGAAGCGTGAAAGGTGGTTACTCGTACATGACGGTCCCGGCCCCGGTGACATTGCTCTCCCTGATCTCGGGATTGCCACTCACCTGTATCAAGCCGCTACCGCTCAACTCGCCGCTGAGGCTGCGCGTGGCATGCACCGCGATATTTCCGGAACCCTCGAGCCGCACCCTGGCGTCCTGCGCCCGCAGGTCGGCAAGCTCGATATTCGCAGCGCCTGTGAGCTGCACATCGAGCTGATCGGTGTATCCCGAGCCGGTGACGCCGCCGGAACCATGTGCCCCGAGTTCCAGCCGGCCGGTGGCCGCATCCTGGATCGTCAGCGCGCCAGTGCCGTTGCTCTCCGCGGCCAGCCGGGCACCATCCATACCCTGAACGACTACTTCGCCATTGCCGTTCACGACCAGTCGCTGCAGCTGAGGCGTCGTCAGCTCGACTTGGATGCCATTGCGGGTGGAAAAGCTCTTGTCGCTGGCGATGCGTAGGATGCCGTCTTCCGATTCGGTGACGATGATCGGCAGGAGATTGTCGTCGGCCACCAGGGTACAGGCGGTCACCGAGCCCTTTTGCAGGCGCACGTCCGCCGAGATGTCGATATGCACGGTGTCGAAAGCGGCCAGGTCGCGGGCCTCGCGCCCTATCCGGCCGGAGCCCTGCACCAGATCGCTGGCTGCGGAGCCCGATACCACCTGGCCATTGGTGACTGTAATGCCGTCGGCGACGACGGCAATCGTCATGACCATAAGAGCAGAAAGGGCAAGTGAGTGTCGCATGGCATGGAAGTATAGGCCGCGAAACCCTACTCCTCGAGGCCCGCTCGAATGTCATCGCCCACCGAGCCGCATGCTGGCCTGGGTAATTTCTCACAATCCACTGGTGCTTCGCCCACGGAGGAGGACACCCGGGGCGGCTAAGGTAGAACTCATCTTAACGAGGCACACGGATCAACCGATTGTTGCCGCTCACTTTTTACTTGAAGCGAGGCAGATCACGATGAAAACAGGTTACAAAGTTGCGTGGGGTATCTGGGCCATGCTGCTGGCTGGTCAGGCCGCGGCCGGCGATGTAGTGATGTTCCGCGACGCGCCGCCGCCCTCGGAGCTGGCCGATATCATGTTCCCGCAAGCGGCCCCGGTCGTGCCGATCATCAAGTTCCGCGGTATTCGCTTTACCGAGCCGGTGGCCACGCTTGCCGCGGCGCCGGAGCAGATTGTGCAGGCGCCCAAGGCGGTGGGCTTCAACATCCGCTTCGCCCTCAACTCCGCCGAGCTGATGCCCGAGACCCTGGCGCATCTCGACAGCATGGGCGAGACGCTCAAGCTGGAACAGGCCGCGGGCCAGCGCGTGCGGATCGGCGGCCATGCGGACGCCTCGGGTTCGGACGAGTACAACCAGTGGCTGTCCCAGGCACGGGCACAGGCGGTCCAGGACTATTTGATGGAGCACCACGGTATTCCGCTCGGCCGTCTGGAGATCATCGGCTATGGCGAGTCACAGCCATTGGCCGGCAGCGACCCATACGACGGCGTCAATCGGCGGGTGGAGTTTGCCGCATTGCAATAAATCACGGCCATCCGCAACCCCCGCGAACCCCGCCACTTGGCGGGGTTCGTCGTTTTAGGGGTTGTGTTGCGGGTGCGGCCGGCGGCTTTTTCGGTCTGGGTAATTTTTCACACGGGGCTGGTTCGTGGCTTACGGCGGGGTTTGGGGTGCGCGCCTAAAGTGAACTCACGTTGACGCACTGAGGTAAACGGGGTCGACGCACTTAAACCAGACAGCAGACCTTAATTCGAGAAACAGGAGAGCAGACATGATGAAGAAAACGGTACTGGCAAGCGCGGTGGCAATGAGCCTGAGTTTTGCGATGAGCGCCCAGGCGGCCCCGCTGGCCCCCAAGCCGGGCGGTGTGCAGGTCAGCGGGACGGTCAACCAGAACGTCACGATAAACGGCAAGGTGGACAACAAGCAGGGCGAGCTGCGGGTCGGCGCGATCACCGGCAAGACCAAGGTCGGCGGGCGTCTCGACCAGACGGTGAACGTCAAGGGCGACGTCAAGCTCGAGGGCAGCAACGGCCTCTTCGGTCTGGGCAGCGCCAAGCCGCAGCTCAACATCGGCCGGATCAACAATGCCGAGGTCGACGGGGCAGTGGACCAGAACGTGCAGGTTGACGGCAAGGTGACGGTCAAATCGACCAGCGGTTTCCTCGGCATCGGCGGCAAGTCCGGGGTCACCAACATCGGCAATATCTCCGACGTCGACGTCAGTGGCCGTCTGAATCAGCACGTGCTGATCAAGAAGGACGTGCTTAACGAAGGGGGCAACCTGGACATTGGTTCGATCGAGGACGCCAAGGTCTCGGGTGACCTGAACCAGCACACCCATGTGTATGGCAAGGTCACGAACAAGTCCGGTAACGGTTTCCTGGGCCTGGGTGGCACCGCGGCGACGACCCGCATCGGGCATATCGCACGGGTGGACGTCAGCGGCAGGCTGAACCAGAACACCAACGTGTATAAGGATGTGCTGAACGAAGGTGGTACGTTGGAGATTGGCTCGATCGAGGATGCGCGGGTCAAGGGTAACCTGACCCAGAACACCACGGTCCGTGGCAAGGTCACCAACAAGGCCGGTGGCGGTTTCCTGGGCCTGGGCCAGAGCGGCGGCACGACCCAGATCGGCAAGATCAACGGTGTGGACGTGGGCACCCTGAACCAGAACGTGACCATCAACAAGGATATCGTCACCGAGGGGGGTACGACCCAGATCGGTTACATCGGTCGCTAAACCAACCGGTGGGTTCGCCCACCTTCCAACCACGAGGGGCGGGTCTTCCCGCCCCTTTTTTCTATTTGTTTGCACGACTCAGGTACCGGGCAGCCTGGGTAATTTGTCACGTTTTGCTAGTGCTTCGCTCACGGTGACCCGTGGCGGCGATCGCTAAAGTAAAGCCAGGTCGACGCTTTGGACGTCGACGGATTCACACAACAATCGGTTGAAAACCGTTTAAGGAGAACAGCCATGCGCAATCTGATTCTGATCGCTGTCATCGGTGCAGTCATTGCTGGCGTCGCGCCCGCACAGGCCAAGGAATACAACAAGCGGACCCACATCGACCCGGCCCAGCAGGTGAAGGTGCAGCGGGTGCTGGCGAAAGCCTTCAAGCAAGGTGGTGAGGCGCCCCAGGGGGCGACCAATGTGGGCTGTGGTAAGCTCGAAATCGGTCGTGTAGTCACGCGCCCGGGTGAGCGACTTCAGGAGGTCGATCGCGACATCATCATCACCGGTGACGTTATTAACGTGGCCTCGGGCTGCAGACGCTGAGGCGAAAACAATGATAGGGAGTCGGGTCGTGAAGATTGACAAAGTCTCAAACAGGGCGGCCCAGGCGGCAGCAGCCGCGATCGCCGCACTGGCCATCGGTGGCTGCGCCATGACACCGGCGCAGAAGGCACCGGTCATCGCGCAACCCAAGGCGCGGGCCGTGCAGAACATCACCAGCTTCAGTCAGTCGCTACGGTGCATGGACGAGCTGTTCCTCGCGTTCGGTATACGCGACGTAGTGATCACGAGCCAGGGCATCCCGGATGCGACCGGCGAGATCAAGACGGGCACCAAAGAGATGATGATCTCGTCGGTTTCTAAGATGTCTCTGCGAAGCGGTGCCTTCCGATTCGTAGATTACGACCAGACCCAGTTCGACATTAACGCCCTGCAGCAACTGGTCGGTTTCACTGACGATTTTTTGGTACCAAATTACTACGTTCGTGGCGCCATCACTCAGCTCGATGAGCAGGTGCTATCCGAGAGTGCCGGTGGGGCATTGCAAATCAAGACCTTTGGTATCGGTGCCAGCAAGGATCAGGTGCTCTCAGTGGTGTCCGTGGACCTCAACGTCGGGAATCTACTGACCCGCCAGATCATCGCCGGAACCTCCGCAAATAACTCCATCGCGGTGCGTCGCAGCGGTCAGGCACTTGACGGCAATGCCCAGATCGAAAACATCGAACTGGGGTTGAGCTTCAATGTGTCAATGAACCGCAGCGAGGGTATGCACCAGTCCATCCGGACCCTCGTCGACCTCAGCATGATAGAGACACTGGGTAAGCTGTCACAGGTTCCGTACTGGCGTTGCCTTGGGATTCAGCAGACCAACCCGTCGATGATGGCGCAGGCTCGAGGCTGGTTCGCGACGATGTCTGCCGAGGAGCAGGTAACCTTCGTACAGAGGGCGCTGCATGGGAAGGCCCTCTATGAAGGACCGCTTGACGGGAAGAACGGCCCGGAGCTCCGCGAGGCTGTTGGCGTATACCAGGCAAGCCAAGGGCTGTTAGCTGATGGACGCATCGATTTCGACCTCTATGCATCGCTGATCAGTGAGGATCTCGCCCTCGGTCGGGCGCCGCCGAAGGATGTGGTGCCGCAGCCATTTAAGCCGCAGACAAAGCCGGCCAGACGCCTGCTGGGCCTCACAGTTACTACGGAAAAGGGCCGGCAGCCCACCTACCAAGTGGGCGATAAGCTCAGCTTCACTGTGCAGGCCTCGGGGGACGCGTTTGCCTACTGTTATTACCAGGATTCCGCCAGCAATGTGGCGCGGGTTTTCCCCAACCGTTTCCAGCCGAACGCATTGGTGGCGGGCGGCGCGCCGATAAAGGTTCCCGGCCCCGGTGCACAGTTCGAGATCTTGCTTGAGCAACCCGCCGCCCACGAAGATGTCTTGTGCGTGGCATCGGATGTTGAACTGGGGATGGAACTACCCGAAAGCCTCAAAGCACAAGATCTTACCCCGCTCGAGGTGCGTTCACTAAACGATGTCGTTCGCGCTTTTCGTGACCTTGGCAAGGGGCAGGTGGTGGAGGCGCGCTTACCGGTGCGGGTGACGCGGTAGCCGCCGCGCTTGTGAAGACGTTGTTGACTTTGCTATCAAAGGAAAAAGCCATGTACCAAAGACTCTTGGGGTTAGTGCTGCTCATCCCAATTACGGCTGGCAGCAATCTGGTGAAGGCCGAAATCACCACCAGCGGCGCGGCAGGTGGGCAGTCTTTCCACCAGGCCAACCAGTTCCGTCTGCAATGCTGGCAGGAGGGGAGAATGGTCGTCGACGAGCCTGGGCTGCAAGCTATGACCGTAGGACCTGCGCTGAATGGCAGTACGATATCCTTCCGCCGCCGCGGCGAGCAGGGCGCGTCGGTGGTGCTCATTTCGGTAGACCGCAATCTGTGTATGACCAGCCCGAACTGAGCCGTGGGGCAGGTTTCGCAAACAGATGCGGAGCGGCGCTGCTTGCCGCCACGGGAGGAGGTCAGGTTCGGTGTTCAGTAGTGGTTGTCATATGCGGATAACTTTCCTGACGCGGCAGCAGGATCTGGCCGTTCGCCACCACATAGCCGACAGTGTGTCCGGGTTCGGCTAGACAAACATGGGAGACCCCCGGGCTCTGCTAGGATGGCGCGAGCAATTTGACAGCATCGAGAATCTCACAGTAACTCCAAAGCGTGGGCCGCCAAGCACTACACAACGGAGAAACCATGAAATCGATAGAAGGTTCAAGGGCAGCTATACAAAATTCGTTCTGACGCCGCCATCAGCATGATGATCTTGGCGGCGCTTCGAGGCGCCGATCATCGAGGAGGCGCGCGCCAGGTCCAAGGGATAGTCGATTTCACTCCAGCTAAGCCCAGATATCGACTGGGTCCACACGGAACCGGTCCTCGCCAACTCGTCGAGCACCGACAGGTACCATCGGTTTTCGGCCTGTGGTCGACGCGTTGCGTGTTCAAGGGCCTCGCGGAAGAGCAAGCATCCGCTGTTGCGGAATACCATCATGCCGATGGACTCGCCGTCGACTTGGTCCACCGGTAGGTCCTTCCCCACCCGGAGCAGCCGTGACTCGTCCAACTGAACCTTCATGTCGTCGTCGTCGTAGTGGGCCTTCCGATCGATGGCCATGGTGATTGGGCGGTTTGGCGCATCCAAAAGACGCCGCAACACGCCGCGTTCGAAAACGGTGTCCCCGTTCAGGAGCACGAAGTCTTCGGTCATCTCTTCCCGCGCCGCCCAGCAGCTGACGAGATTGTCGGACACCTCGAAGTAGGGGTTGAAGATGGTCTTCACATGGGCGTCATGCCCCCTACGCGCGACCAGGCGCTCGACATGCTCCGCGCCGAAGCCGGTGACAACCACGATCTGATCGACGCCGTTGGCGACCAAGCCGTCGATCTGCCAGTCGAGGAGGGCCTTGCCTTGTAACATCACGGTGCATTTTGGTGATTGCTCCGTCAGCGGCATCAGGCGTTTTCCCTGTCCTGCGCTGAGTATGACTGCCTTCATTTGAGTGCCTCGTTGTTTCAATTGGCGGGTTCGATGACCGGCTTTGCCCGGCGCAGCGGCCCCTTGTGCATTGAGGGTGGACCGGGTCTGGGACCCATCGAATCGTCGATCTAGCCGGAGCGAGCGAGAAACCGCCATGATCGTGATAGGGAAGCAGCGAAACAGGGTGTCAAGCTGGTGTCACGCGCAGATTCATCACTTTCCAGAGACGTTTCAGTCTGTTGTGCCACAGTTGCTTTCCGGCCGGTGACGGATGCGGGCTAGATCAGTCCCATCTCGTGTCCGATGTGCTCGATCTTGGTCAGGACGCACTCCAACTGGCGGTCGGTGTGCGTTGCCATGCAACTGGTCCGAATCATCGCCATTCCCCGTGGTACCGCCGGATAAAGGATGGGACTGGTGAAAACACCCGCATCGAACAGTCGCCTCCACATCGTCAACGTCTTCTCCTCATCTCCGACCAGGATCGGGATGATGGGACTCTGCGTCGGCCCAGTGTCGAACCCGAGCGCCTCCAGTCCTTCGAACAAGTAGTGGGTGTTCGACCAGAGCCGGGCACGGTGATGCGGCTCCCGACTGATCAGGTCCAGCGTCGCCAAAGCGGCAGCGGCAGACGCCGGCGGCAGGCTCGCCGAAAAGATCAATGACCGGGCGTTGTGCTTGAGAAAGTCGATCACCTCCGCCTTTCCTGCTGCGTAGCCTCCGATCGAGGCGAGCGATTTGCTGAAGGTGCCTGCGAGTATGTCGACCTCGTTCTCAAGCCCGAAGTGGTGTGCCGTCCCGCGACCGCCCTCCCCGAGCACGCCGATGCCGTGCGCGTCGTCTACCGCCAGTGTTGCGCCATATTGGCGGCACAGATCGGTCAGGCCCGGCAGATCCGCCAGATCGCCCTCCATGCTGTAGACGCCGTCGACCATGACCAGCGCGGGCCGGTTGCGCTCAGCGAAAAGGATGCGCTCCAGGTCGGCCAGATCGTTGTGCCGAAACTTGCGTACCTTGGCGAACGACAACCGCGCGCCGTCGTAAATGCTCGCATGATCCATCTTGTCGATGACTACGAGATCGTCACGGCTGGTCAGGGCCGATACGATGCCGAGGTTGGCCTGAAACCCTGTAGGCCATACCAACGCCACTTCCTTACCCAGGTGCTCTGCCAGCTTCTCTTCGAGCTGCTCGTGCAGGTCGAGCGTACCATTGAGTAGACGCGATCCCGAGCAACCGGTCCCATAGCGATTGATCGCCAGGCCTGCCGCGCGCTGCACGGCCGGGTGCGTGCTGAGACCCAAGTAATTGTTCGAGCTCATCATGATCAAGCGTCGCCCCTCATGCAGGACCTCCGGTCCCTGGGCGCTGCTGAGCGGGCGAAAGTAGGCATACAAGCCAGCGTCCTTGAGCTGCTTGGCGCGTTTGAAATCGCGACACTTGTCGAGGAGACTTGGGCGGTCCAGGGCGGTTCGTTGCCCCGCAGGCCCTATCTGACTGAGTTGCATCACCGGTCCTCCAGAGGTCGCAGAATGGGAAAACGCCAGTCACCATTTCATTCAGGTTCGTCCGTATTTCGCGGATTGGCATTTGTCTATGGCAGCCATTCTCATGGATCCATCCGAGACGTTACTTGTCTTGAGGTGCCAAGCTGTTATCTTTGGGGCTGGCGCGTGAGACCTAGCCGTGTGGATGACGCAGCGGATGCGCCGTGGCCCTTCCGAAACGCGCGCCTGTCTGCGGTGTACGCCGCTCGGGCGGCTGATATATGAGGTGAGGTGGAGGCAAGTTCATGCACGGGACCCTGCTCGCTTCGGCGACCTTGAGCATCTGGCGGGCCCTGGAGAACGAGGGGTACGACGCAGTCAATATATTCCGTCAGGCCGGGCTCGACCCCAACGCGTTGCCCCAACCGGGGGCGCGTTTCGAGTTTCCGGCGGTCAAGCGACTGTGGACGCTGGTGCTGGAAGTTACCAAGGATCCCTGTTTCGGGCTCAAGGTCGGTCAGCAGTTCCACCCGAGCGCCGCGCATGCGCTCGGTTACGCCTGGTTGGCGAGTGACACCCTGCTCGAGGCCTTTCAGCGTCTGATCCGTTACTACCATGTCATTACCACGGACAAGGAGACCATCAGGTTTGATGCGGAAGGGCGCGGATACCGGTTTCTCTGGGACGATTCCGAGACCTACTACGGGATTAGCGACGCAGAGTATGACGAAGGCTTTGCCGCCGTGGTCACGCTCTGCCGATTGAGTGCGGGTGGACACCTGACGCCTTGCAGCCTGCGGATGCGCCGTCCCCCACCGTCCTGCGAGGATGCGTTCGCGGCCTTTTTTCGCTCCCCGATCGACTTTGAGGCGGGCGAGAACAGCATTCTGTTTGATTGCGAAGTTTTGGAAGCGCCGCTGCCAACCGGAAACATCCAGGTGGCCAGGGAGTGCGATCGGGTCATCGATCGATACCTCGCACAGCTCGAACGCGACAACATCGCGGCCAGCACCAAGGCCTTGCTGGTTAAGCAGCTGCCGTCCGGATCCGCGACCGAGGGCGGGATCGCGAAGGCCCTCAATCTCAGCGTGCGCACTATGCAACGCCGGCTCACCGACGAGGGGACCACCTTCAAGCAGCTGTTGGACAACACGCGTCGCGAACTGGCGCTCCAGTACATCAGAGACCAGACGGTCAGCATCAACGAAATGACCTACCTGCTCGGTTACTCTGAACTGGCAAACTTTTCGCGGGCCTTCAAGCGCTGGACCGGCCAATCGCCGCGCGCGATGCGAGTGGCGTGACTTCGACCGCCCACCTACCATGCCTCCCCGGGCGCAACGGCCGATGAACCTGCGATGGCAAAATAACCGGCATTTGCTTGATGAAAGGCAAAGCCGGCACTTGAAACCGCGCCTTGCGGGCCTATGTATAGATCAGGAGGGCAGGACCCCGGTCTTGCCGCGTGTGTCACAGCAAATCAGCCGATAGGGAGGTAACCGCCATGAGCATGACAAGATACGAGCCCTGGAGTCTGCTCGAGCAGATGCGTCGCGAGATGGATCGCGCAATGGACACCCGCACCGCCGAGGGCAGCAGCGTCGCGACCAGCGACTGGGTTCCTGCGGTGGATATCAAGGAAGAACAGGACGCTTTCGTCATCATGGCCGATATCCCGGGTGTCGACCCGAAAGATATCGAGGTGCACATGGAGAACGGACTGCTGACGATCAAGGGTGAGAAGGAGTCCGAGAAAAAGGAAGAGAAGGCGGGCTACAAGCGCGTGGAACGTAGCTTCGGCAGCTTCTATCGTCGCTTCAGTCTCCCCGACAGCGCCGATCCGGAAAAGATCAGCGCGAAGAGCAACCACGGTGTGCTGGAGGTGCGTATCGCCAAACACGAGAAGGTCCAGCCGCGGAAGATTTCCGTGGACAGTTGATTTTGGCAACAGGCCCGGCGCCCGTCCGGTGCGCCGGGTCTTGGGTGACTGGCGCGTGAGCGACGGCCCGGTGCCACAGGCAGGTTGATGGATTACAAAGACTACTATGCCGTGATGGGTGTGGCGCGTGACGCCAGCCAGGATGATATCAAGCGGGCCTACCGTAAGCTGGCGCGCAAGTATCACCCGGACGTCAGCAAAGAAGCGCACGCAGAGCAACGTTTCAAGGAGCTCGGAGAGGCCTACGAGGTACTCAAGGACCCGGAAAAGCGCGCCGCCTACGATCAGCTCGGCAATAATTGGCGGGCCGGCCAGGACTTCCGGCCGCCGCCGGGCTGGGATGCCGGGTTCGAATTTTCCGGCGGTGGCTACACCGAGGCCGACGAGGCCGGCTTCTCGGATTTCTTCGAGACCCTGTTCGGACGCGGCGGGCAGTTCCATGCCGGTGGATTCTCACGCGGCAGACGACCGAGTGGGCGTGGCGAAGATCACCACGCGCGGGTCGAAGTGGGTCTCGAGGACGCCTTCCACGGTTCGACATTGAGCCTGCAGCTGCGCATTCCCGAATACGACGCGCACGGCCGCCTGACCGACAGGCTGCGCAAACTCCAGGTCAAGATCCCGCGCGGTGTCACGGCCGGCAAGCGGATCCGCCTGGCGGGCCAGGGGGGCGCCGGATTCAACGGTGGTGCGGCCGGCGATCTGTTCCTCGAGGTCAGCATCCGGCCGCATGCGCTGTATCAGATCGATGGCAAGGATATCTTCCTGAATCTGCCGATCACGCCGTGGGAGGCCGCACTCGGCGGCAAGGTCGAAGTGCCGACACCCGCTGGTCGGGTGGACCTGAACATCCCCGCCGACGCTCGCAGCGGTCAGAAGTTGCGCCTGAAGGGGCGCGGTATCCCGATCCCCGGGGCGGCGCCGGGCGATCAGTTCGTCGTGTTGCAGATCGTTGTGCCGCCGGCCGACACGCAGGCGAAGAGGGAGTTGTACGAGAAGATGGCTAGCGAGATCCCGTTCAACCCGCGGACGCATCTGGGAGGCTGATGTGGCAGGCGAACGACAGGCATTTCAGCCGGATATCGAATACAGCTTCACCCTGGCCGAGATATCCCGCTGTTGCGGTGTGTCGGCGGAGAAGATCCTGATCCTGGTCGGCGAGGGCGTATTGGACCCCTGCGGCCAGACACAGCGCGACTGGCGTTTCGCCGGCAGCGACCTGGCCAGGGCGATGCAGGTCTTGCGGCTCGAGCAGGATCTCGGGATAAACACCGCCGGTGCTGCGCTGGCGGTCGAGCTGCTGGACGAAATGCAGCAGCTGCGCAGTCGGCTGCAGATTTTGGAGTCACTGATGTTCCAACGCTGAGACATGGGCACAGGCAAGGGGGGCCGACATGAGTACTTTCGAACAATTGCGACGCGGCCTCGGCAGGACCTGGGAGGGCCTTGCCGAGGGCTGGCACAAGCTGAGTGAGAGAGCCGGACAGGCGATGACCCGGTTCCACCCGCCGGGCAGGCGCGGTGAACTCGAGACCTGGGAGGACCAGGTGACGCGCAATGCGGCCGGTTGGGGACTGTTGGCCACGGAGATGCAGGAGGACGATCAGGGACTGGTCGTGCGCCTCGAGGTGCCGGGCATGGACCGGGAGCATTTCGATATAGACGTCATCGACGACCACCTCGTGGTTCGCGGTGAGAAGCGCGTGCAGCACGAGCAGCACGAGGGCCGCTTTCACTTGATGGAGTGTGCGTATGGCAGGTTCGAGCGCGCGATACCCTTGCCGTTCGAGGTTGACGGTGGCGCTGCGGATGCGCGCTATCGGCGCGGCGTGTTGACCGTCAGGCTGCCAAAGCTGCGGCCTGCCACGGGTCGGCGGATACCGGTCAGCGGCGCTTGACGGCCAGGCTCGCCCGGTCCCCGTGGTGCTCAGCCTCGGCTGGCGCTGCCGGCAGCCCCGCGCGCCAGTCGCTCAACAGTTGCACCAGCGGCCGTGTGCCGTTGTCGCCGTACCAGGAATCGACCGCATAACGCAGACCCGTGTCCGTGACACGGATCACCGCGGTCCAGTGGATCGCGACCAGCCAGCGCTGGCGTTTGATGGGCTGTTCCACACTGTGCCAGCGTAGCAGGCCGGCCTGCTCCAGCAGGCGCAGATAGGTCGTCGTATCGATCGATTCGGCGATGCAGTCGAGTTGGCCGGTCTGCCCGGTTCCTGCACTGTTGCGTGGCCGATCCTGCCAGGTTCCTGTTCGCTGTCCGACCAGCCTTTCCATCAGCGCGATGCCGCGGGCGATATTCGCGCGCTCGGCCTGCGCGCTGTCACTGTCCACGAAAAGGCTTGCGACCCGTTGCCATGACGGCTCGTCCAGCACCACTGGCCTTAGCCGATCGCAGTGGTAATCCACACAGGCCTCGAACATACCCGGGTTACCCTGGGCAGCTGGCGCGCACAGCGTGGCCAGCGCAAGGGCCAGCCGCCAGAGCACCCGGGGCCGGGAGGTGGTGGGGAATGCACGGTTCATGAGTCGCATCTTAGACATGATGTTTCGACCTGCCCAGCCTCAACGCACATGGCTTTTGAGGTTGGACACCTCACACAGAGCCACCTCGAGGGGGTCGATCAATAGGTCATATCTACCCCATGCGAATTCCGCCCCTGGTGATCAGCGAATGCGGTGGTCAGCCGTGCAAGCCGCGCAATCGGGTCCGTGGCGGGCATACTATGGCACGGAGTTTGGCAATTGCTCTCCCCGGGGTATTTTATCGGCGGGACGCGATGATTCTGCCCCTGGCGCCGGACTGCCGGTTCCCGACGGCAGATACCCGTGCATCGGACGCTGTTCATCCCCGCTGCCTGCTCTCTGAAGCAAGCCTCAACGTTGGCTGGATAGGCCGACAGCGGCATTGACCAGGTTCTCGAGCTGCGCGTAGTGGCTCCCCTTCCAGTACAGCTTCCCACATGCCCTGCACTGCCAGAACCGCTCGTAGTGCGCGCGCGTGCCCGGCTGGAGGCGGTGTTGCACCGCCGCTTTCGCCACACGTTGGAGCAGGCCGTTGCAATTCATACAGCGGGTAAAGGGGCGGGTGGACCTCGCCAGATCGCAACGCGTGATCACGTGACCAAGCTGATCGAGTGGCTTGTCCTGGCGAATGTGACAACCATGACTCACCGCGCGCCGCATCAACAGCCGCCGATCGCGGCTCAGCACGATGCGATGGTCGGCATTGGCGAGTCGCACCAGTTCTGCGTCGCCGACGTCGTTCTCGTACAGGGTGTCGAATCCCAGCAACCGCAAATAGCGCGCCAGGCGGCCGAGTTGGGCATCGGCGAAGAAGCGTGGCTCGCGCAACGGCACGGGGCGCAGGCGCAGCAGCGGTGTGACGTCGAACGATTCGAACATCGGGTAGACGGCAATGCGGTCGCCGTCTTGGACCGGTGTTTCGAGGTCGGCCGAGGCACCTCCGATCAGGATCAGTTCGATCTCGGTATGCGGCACACCAAATCGTTCCACCAGGTGTCGCACCGGGCAGGGCGGGTTGAACTCCAGGTCGATATCCCGCCGGCGATTCGACAGTGCCAGGTAGTCGTTCAGCTCCTCATAGAATCTCAGCGTCGCTTGGGCCATGATGTCATCCGATTGACGGTTGTGCCGCGGTAGCTGCTCGTGAACGCTGCATGGACCGCTCAGCGCCGTGCCATGAGTGTGCGGTCGTAGTCCTGGCCGAGGTTGTGCCAGTCCTCGACCAGAAAGCGCCCCCCGATGTCCTCGGCGAGGCCTCGTGCCGATCGCAGCCGGCGACTCGTCTTCTTCGGTCCTGCCGGCGCCTCGCGGCAGCGCCGGTGTCCTTTTCAGCCCGTCAATAGGTGTTGTTTAGGATCCAATCGCGCGCTATGCAACCCCGGGAACGACTTGTTCATTTGCTTGCATGCCGCATCTTTGCGCCCTCGATTCGCACCGCGACGGGCGACCGGGGCCGGGCGCGTCGGTATCCGGCGACAGGTCGCACAGTGTGCCGGCACCCCGGCGGGCAGGGGTCGCGGGTCTCTCGGGATCGTGCGCGTCGGATTCCGCGCTGCGGGTTTGAGCGCGGGCCGGTCGGCAGGCAGAATGCCAAGCGGTGGGCGCGAGCTCGCAGGGCATCCGGTGACGATGGCGCGGAGCGTCCTGCGGTGCGTCCGATCACGCACGGATAAGGTAATTGTGACATGCGCGGCGAAGCGATTGACGAGGAGCTATGGCAGCAGCACGCATGGCTGAATCGCATTCAGTCCCTGGCGCTGCTGGCGTTCATGGGGGGCTTTCTCGCGCTGCTGGGCTGGCTGCTGTGGGGCCGCGTGGGTCTGCTGATGCTGATCGGCAGCGGTGCGACTGCGGTGTTCCTGAACCCGACGACGTCACCGGGCTGGGTGATGCGTATGTACGGCGCCTCGTCCATTGAATCCGAGCGTGCCCCGGGACTATGGAACATGGTCGGGCTGTTGGCGGAGCGTGCAGGCCTGGAGACAAGGCCTGCCTTGTACTATGTGCCGAGCAGCGTGCTGAATGCCTTCGCGGTGGGCAATCGGCGGCATTCCGCGATCGCGGTCACCGATGGCCTGGTGCGTGGCCTGAACAAATCCGAGCTGGTCGGAGTACTGGCGCACGAGATGAGTCATATTCGCAATAACGATCTCTGGGTCATGGGTCTGGCGGACGTCTTCAGCCGCGCCACCAGCCTGCTGTCGCTGACCGGGCAGTTCCTATTGCTGTTGAATCTGCCACTGATACTTTTTTCTACCCTGAAGATCAGCTGGTACGCGATTCTGTTGCTGATTTTTGCCCCGCTGCTGAGTTCGCTGGCGCAGCTGGCATTGTCGCGTGCGCGCGAGTACGACGCGGACCTGAACGCGGTCCGTCTGACCGGAGATCCGGACGCCCTGGCAAGCGCGTTGGCGAAGATCGAGCGGCGCCAGGGTGGCTGGTTCGAAAAGATACTGATGCCAGGGCGCGGGATTCCGGAGCCGTCATTGTTGCGTACCCATCCGGAGACTGCCCAGCGCATCGAGCGACTGTTGTCGCTGAAGGCGGCCGGCGTCGCTGTGCAACCGCTGCGGCTCTACGATGCCCCGGTCGATCGCCACTGGGGGATGGGTCACCCGGTAACACGGCCGCCGCGTTGGCATGTCAACGGTCTGTGGCACTGATGTTGGGCGGCGCCTCGTCTGGTAACGATGCCGGCTTCGCCATGGGATCATATGGTCAGCGGAGGCGCTGCGATGTGTGAGCTGTTTGCGATGTCGAGCCTGCTACCGACCCTGGTCGATTTTTCCCTGGAACTGCTCGCGCGTCGCGGTGGGGCCGAGGGCCCGCATCGCGACGGCTGGGGAGTGGCCTTTTACGCTGGACGTGATGCCCTGCTGCTGCGCGAGCCGGGCGCGGCCAGCGAGAGCGATCTGGTTCGGTACATCGAGCGACATGGACCGCCGAGCGGTCTGGTCATTTCGCATATTCGGCTGGCGACCAGCGGTGAGGTCGCGTTGCAGAATACGCAGCCGTTCGCCAGGGAGTTGGGCGGGCGCATGCATATTTTTGCGCATAACGGCGACCTGCCCGGAATACACCAGGACCAGGCATTCGCGCCGGGTCGTTTCCTGCCGATCGGCGACACCGATTCCGAATTGGCCTTTTGCAGCCTGATGGCGCGGCTGGATACCCTGTGGGAGGGTTCGGCGGAGGCTGCGCCGCCGTTGTCCGACCGTCTGGCGCTGATTGGCGAATTCTCACGGCGCCTGCGCGCCCTCGGCACGGCGAATTTTCTTTACTCCGACAGCGAGGTGCTGTTCGCCCACGCGGATCACCGCACGCCGCCTGACAGCCAGGCCAGATTCCCGGGGTTGCACGTGCTGGAGCGTAGCTGCCATGAGGCGGTCCCCGATCTCTCCGGATCCGGCGTCATGCTCCAGAATGCTGCGCAGGCATTGACCCTGGTGGCCAGTGTACCTCTGACCGATGAGGCATGGCAGCCGATGCCCCAGGGCGAGATCCTGGCGATCGAAGGCGGGCGGATACTGCAGCGCCTGCGCTGCTGAAGAAGGGCCGGGTCGCGCTGATGCAAGCGACCGCCTTTGCCGAAGATCGGTGGTTTTTTTGTGCAACTTTGCCGGATTTTTCGGTTGCTCCACGAAGTCGGGGTTAAACTGTGGCGATTATGCGCGAACGTCGACTGTATCCCCGAGTTCCCTGGGTGCGCGAGGTGCAATTGCGCGGCGCGCGAGGCAAGCGCTTCGCGGCGCGCTCGTTCGACCTTTCTGTTGCCGGGATCGGTTTGGAGGTGAGCCGCGACGGCGTGGTGGGCCTTGCGCAAAGCGGGGGCATCCTGTGTCCAGGCGACCACGTCGGTGTCGTGCTGCCCTCGGCGGTCGCGGCAGCGCAGGGCGAGTTGGATCTGCATTGCTGGGTCAAGGAGGTGCGCCGCGTTTCGCTGGGAAAATATGTCGTCGGCACCTGGTTCGAAGAGCTGGACAGTGCCAGCCAGGCAGTACTCGAGGAACTGGTGGACGATGCCCGGCGAAGGCGCTGGGAGTAGGCTCGGTCGGCCACCGGGACGGTCTCGATCCGGTGCGGCACAGCGACGCTCGACAGCGCTCTCGGCTTGCAGCGACCCTGAGATATCCGCAACTCCGGGGGCTGCGCGGCATTGACCCTGGATAAAGCGTCCCGGTGCCCCCATATCTTCATTCGGAGCGGTGCCAGCCGCCCGGTCGCGTGGACTTTCTTTGGGATTCTGGAGCCGTAGCGCCATGTGGGTGAAAATTCTCGGAACGCTACTTCTGCTGGCCAGTGTGGGGCTGGTGTCCTGTCAGGCATTCATCCATGCCTTCTAGGCCGGACAGCCAGCGCACAGATCCATCCGGCGATCCCTTGCTCAGGGCCGCACGCGATGCCCGTGAGCATTTTTCGACCTGGCGGCGTTCGCGCCTCGGCATGCGTGGTGCCCTGTTGTATGTCCTTGCCACACCGCTGGCATTCGCCACGGTGGTGGCGCTGGCCAAGGGCGGTCTTGCCACTGCGGCGACTGCGGCCACCGCCTTCGGGCTGATCGTCGCCGGCGGATACCTCAATCGCCGCGGCATCGTCGAGGAAATGGTCGCTCCGGATCGTCGCTTCACCCGTGCCCTGGGCCTGCCATACAAATACCTCGCCGCACTATCGCTGGCCGCGGGCACCGGATTGGCGGCCTATGGGGTGGTCGGTCAAAGCCTGTTGGTCAGCGTCGCATTTGGCCTGCTTGCGGTCGCCGGATTCCATATGAGGTACCGGCTGCCGCGTCCGCTGGCGGCGTTCGGAGAGCGGCGCAAGGTGGTGCGTGACAAAACCCTGCAGAAGGCCCTGGAGCAGGCCGAACTGCGCGTCCTGGCAATCGAGAAGGCGGCGTTGCGCATCGGCAACCAGGAACTCGGGCAGCGTCTGCAGCGCATTGCCGGCCAGGGCAGGGCCATTCTCGACCAGATCGTCGCCCGACCCGATGAGCGTTTCCGGGCGCGCAAGTTCATCAATGTGTATCTGGAAGGGGCCGAACGGGTCGCTAGCCGCTATGCGAAAACCCACCGCCTGGCGCAGGACCGGGAACTCGAGCAGAATTTTCGAACCGTACTGGTCGAGATCGAGAGCGTGTTCGGGCGACAGCTCGAGCGACTGGCCGAACATGATGTGTTCGATCTGGATGTCCAGATCGAGGTGTTGCGCAAGCAACTCGAGCGCGAAGGCATAACCTGACAGATCCCGGCATAAAAGGCCCTGGAGGCGAGCGATGCAGACACCGAGCGAACCAAAGACCGACATACTGCCGCAAGGCGAGCAGTCCACCAAGCCGGGCGATTCGGCCTTGACGACTGCGCCGACCAAGGCCATCGAGCCGACGGAACTTGCCGCTATGTTGGCCGAATTGGACCTCAGCGACAGTCATTCGGTGTTGTTCTTCGGCAGCCGGGCGCAGGAGCAGCTCACCACGGTATCGGACAGCATGCTCGAGCGGGTTCGGACAAAGGACGTGGGACCCGCCGGCGAGGCCCTCAACGACATGGTCCTGACCCTGCGGGGATTCGACCTCAGCGGTCTCGATCCCAACCGCAAGGCGGGCTGGTTCGGCCGGTTGCTCGGCAAGGGGCGTGACGCCGCCAAGGTGCTGCAGCGCTACGAGGACGTCCGCGACCAGATCGAGGATATCACCGGGCGTCTGGAACAGCACAAGACCGGCCTGCTGGTCGACATCGAGTCGCTGGACCGACTGTATGCCGCCAATCTCGACTATTTCCACACGCTGGAACTCTACATTGCCGCGGGTGAAGAGAAGCTGCGCGAACTGGACGAAGAGGTTGTCCCCCGGCAGGCGGATGTGGTGCGCCAGGGTGACGATACGCTGGCCGCGCAGCAGCTGCGTGACCTGCGGGCGGTCCGCGACGATCTGGAGCGCCGGGTGCACGATCTGCGCCTGACCCGCCAGGTGACCATGCAGAGCCTGCCCAGCATTCGCCTGGTGCAGGAGAACGACAAGGCGCTGGTTGGCAAGATCAACTCGACGCTGGTCAACACGGTGCCGCTGTGGCGTCAGCAACTCGCGCAGGCCCTGACCATCCATCGGTCGCGGGAGGCGGCCGAGGCGGTGGGTGCTGCGTCTGATCTGACCAACGAACTGCTGCGCAACAACGCAGACAACCTGCGCCAGGCCAACGCCGAGACCCGGCGCCAGATCGAGCGGGGCATCTTCGACATCGAGGCAGTCACCGAGGCGAACAAGTCCCTGATCGCGACGATCGAGGACAGTCTGCAGATCGCCGACGACGGGCGCGCCGCCAGGGCCAGGGCCAGTGCCGAACTCAATGCCCTGGAACAGCAGCTGCGCCAGTCGCTGGCGGCTGCCAGTGCGCGCGAGCAGGCAGCGCCGGGGTCGGCCTGACCGCAGCGGGTCGGCGATCACGGGCCATCACCGGGCAGGCGGCAGCCCCTTTTGATCGAACTCGCCATCGCCGGGCATGCGATGCTCTACCGATGCGCGCTCTGAGCACATATTCGGATCAGCCGGTCGTCCCGGTCAGGCTGATCACCAGATAGGCGTTGTACGCGATGTAGGACGTCAGCAGCAGCAGGCCCTCGACCCGATTGATGCGCCCCTCACCACGAAAGCCATAGGCCATGACGAACAGTGCGACCGTCATCGCCATCATCGTGGGCCAGTCGCGCGATAGCACCTCGGCGGCGACGGACTGCATCGGCGCAATGACGCCGGCGATGCCGATCACGGCCAGCAGGTTGAACATGTTGGAACCGACCACGTTGCCGATGGCGATGTCATGTTCGCCCTTGCGCGTGGCGATCACCGACGCGGCCAGTTCCGGCAGGGAGGTGCCCAGTGCGATGATCGTCAGGCCGATGACCAGATCGCTGACACCGAGTGCCTGGGCGATGTCGACGGCGCCCCACACCAGGATGCGCGAGCTGACGATCAGCAATACCAGTCCGGCGGCCAGCCAGAACAAAGCGCGTCCCAGCGGCATCGACCGGGCCGTCAGTTCCTGTTCCATTTCCGTTGCCAGGACATCATCGCGACTGCCCAGCGCAGCGAATATGCTCCAGCCGATCAGGCCGAAGAAACCTGCCAGCAACAGCAGTGATTCGAAGCGGGTCAGCGCGTTGTCCCAGAGCAGCACCCCGGCCAGCACGCCTATCATCAACAGCAAAGGCAGCTCGCGGCGCACGATTTTCGAATGCACCGCGATAGGTGCAAGCATCGCGGTGATCCCGAGGATCAGGCCGGTATTGACGATATTCGATCCCAGCGCGTTGCCCAGCGCGATATCGGGCTTGCCGTCCAGCGCCGCCATCGCGGAGACGACCATCTCCGGCGCCGAGGTGCCGAAGCCCACAATCACCATGCCGATCAGCAGCGAGGGCATGCCGGCGTGCCGCGCCGTCGCGGCGGCGCCCTCGACAAAGCGATCCGCGCTCCAGACCAGCAGCGCAAAACCGCCAATGATTTCCAGCACCGCAAGCGTCATCTCTACTCTCCTGTTCCGAACCACGTACGACCGGTCAGCAAGGCCAGCCGAAGGCAAGCCATGTCAGACCAAAGGCCAGGCCAGCCAAACCGTACATGATACCCGCGAGGGGGTGGCGAACGGTGCAGTGCGTCGCCAGGGGCGAGCGCGAGAGTTTCGATGGCGATGCATTGCCGCGCAGCCTCGACGGGCGCATCGGAAGCGGCAGTCGAAAAGACCTCGCACTTGGCCACCTGGTCCGTGGGGTTTCGATTATCATCGTGAACGATGATTCCGTCAGATTTCGGCGAGTGACTTCTGGTCCATCGGATGCAATGGTCGTGAGCGGCGTGGAACTGCCCCTGGTGCTCGCAGGCCCGATACTGCGCCGGCTGACAGCGGAGCGGTTGACCCTGTGGCTGGCGCTGAGCGAACCGGTCCGGGTACGGCTCGAGTTGAGCTGCGGCGAGGCATCGCCGCGCACCCTTGCGCTCGAGCCGGGCAGTGCCGGTTGTCGCCTGCTGATTGCGGGTGCCCGGCTGCACTACCTCCTCATCGATCTGCGATTGGCCGAGCCTCTCCCCGCTGATCGCTGGATCGGTTATCAGATCGCGCTGCAGCCGTTGGCCGGTGCGGACGCGCCCTGGCAGGATTGGTCCGACTGGGCACCCGAGCTGTGTTACCCGGGCAAGTGCTCGCCCGGCTTCGTGCTGCCGGCGCGCGTCGCCGCCCTGCTGCACGGTTCCTGCCGTAAGCCGCATTACCGGGGTGGCGACGGACTGGTGCAGGCCGACCGGCTGCTCGCCCGATGCGTCGCCGCCGGGTATGAGGCGTGCCAGCCCGGGGCTGCCGACGCACTGCCGGCCTGGCCGTCCGCGCTGGTGCTGTCCGGTGACCAGGTCTATGCCGACGATGTCGCCGGTCCGATGTTGCGCGCGATCCACCGGCTGATCGAGCGGCTCGGCCTGCCGAACGAGCTGTTGTCCGGGACCGGGGAGACCGGGCCGATAGACAGCGAGACCTTATACCGCCACCCAGGGGGCTACTATCGACGTGAGACCCTGCTGCCACGCCATAAACGCAACTACCCGCTGATCGAGGTGTTGTTCGGCGGCGTTGAGAAGCCGGTGTTCACCACCGACAGTGCGCACAATCACCTGATCACGCTGGCCGAGGTGCTGGCGATGTACCTGTTGGTGTGGTCCCCGGCGCCATGGAAACTGATTGGGCTCGATCCGCCGCCTGGGCTGGATGCCGCCGCGGGTGCGCTTTACGCTGCGGAGCGCGCGGCGATCGAGGCCTTTGTCGCCGAGCTGCCCGCGGTGCGGCGGCTGTTCGCGCACCTGCCGGTCGCGATGATATTCGACGATCACGACATCACCGACGACTGGAACCTGAGCCGCGAATGGGAGGAGATCGCTTATGCGCATCCCTTCTCGAGGCGGGTGGTCGGCAATGCGCTATTGGCCTATCTGATCAACCAGGCGTGGGGCAACCGCCCGGAGGCGTTCGACGAAGAGATGCTCGAGCTGTTGCAACGCAGCCTCGCGGCGCCGGGCACAAACCCGCACGAAGACTGCATCGAGCGACTGCTGCGATTCGATCAGTGGCACTACACCTGGCCGACCACGCCAGCGTTGGTGGTGATCGACAGCCGCACGCACCGCTGGCGTTCCGAGTTGGCGGCGCGTAAACCGTCGGGGCTCATGGACTGGGAGGCATTGACCGATCTGCAACAAACGCTGCGCGACCGGCCCGCCGTGCTGTTGGTATCGCCTGCGCCGATCTTCGGTGTCAAGCTGATCGAGAACATCCAGCGCCTGTTCACCTGGTTCGGGCAGCCGCTGCTGGTCGATGCGGAGAACTGGATGGCCCATCCGGGCGCGGCGCACGCCATGCTGAATATCTTCCGCCACCCGAAGACGCCGCAACACTTCGTCGTGCTGTCGGGCGACGTGCATTACTCCTTCGTCTACGATGTCGAACTGCGCGGTCGGATCCGCGGACCTGACATCTGGCAGATCTGCAGCAGCGGGGTGCGTAACGAATTCCCACCGCGCCTGCTGGCCCTGCTCGACCGGGTCAACCGTTGGCTGTATGCGCCTCGGTCGCCGCTCAACTGGTTCACCCGGCGGCGTCGGATGCGGATCGTCCCGCGCAAGCCGGAAGGCGCCGCGCACAGTCGGCGGCTGCTCAACGGCAGCGGCATCGGCCTGGTCGAGCTCGATGCCAGCGGCGTGCCCTGGCGTATCCGCGAGCTGTTGGCCGATGGCCGTATCGTGGCCTTCACCCGTCGCGAGGCCGAGTCGCGCTGGGATTGATCGGGATCGATTCGGCGGCCGGTTCGTTAGTCGCCATCATCACTCCGGGCCGCCTGTCTGCGGCCTTTGCCACCGGTCTGATCCCGGAGCACTCCAAGCCGTCGGGGGCGGCCGCCGCAAGAAAAAATGTAACATGCCAGTATCTCAACATCCCTGACTGATATGGCGCCGCAATGACAGAAGAGATTCATGAAGAACCCGCAACCGGGAAGGCCGGAATCGACCTGACACCGCTCGAGGCACGGGTGCTCGGCAGCCTGATGGAAAAGCAGCGCACCACCCCCGATGCCTATCCGCTGACCCTGAATGCGCTGGTCCAGGCCTGCACGCAAAAAACCAGCCGCAACCCGGTGATGCGCCTCGAGGTGGGCGAGGTCGGGCATGCGGTGAATCGTCTGCGCGACCGCGGCCTGATTCACGCCAGCCTGGCCGGGCGGGCCGAGCGATATGATCACAAGATGGCCTCCAACTATCGCCTGGACCGACAGCAGCAGGCCCTGCTGTGCGCGCTGATGCTGCGCGGTCCGCAGACCGAGGGAGAGCTGCGGACGAACAGCGCGCGCATGGCCGAGTTCGCGGATCTGCGCTCGGTGGAGGAAACTCTCGCCGGTCTGGCGGGACGCGAGCCGCCGCTGGTCGTCCGGCTGCCGCGGCTGCCCGGCAAACGCGAGGAACGCTTCGGTCATCTACTGTGTGGCGAGATCGAGCAGCAGGCTGCTGCTGCGGAGCCCGTCGCGGCCGAACGGTATCCGGACGCCGAACGGATTGCCGACCTGGAGGCGCAAATCCGGCGGATGCGCGAGGAAATGGATTGGTTGTGGCGCCTGACCGGCCTGGAGGGCCAGCGTCCGGATAAACCTTGAATCATTATAGAATTTTATAGAGGAAAAGCGGTTTCACGATGCGAGATGATGTTTTTGTGCGCGGCGTGAGCCGTAGTTTCGCTGCATCCGTGCGCAAGCGGTTTCTCTCGTTGAAAAACAGAGGGATAAGCAACGATAGCTTGCGTCCCTGTGCGGACTTTGGCACTGCATAGGAGGTGTTTGCTGACGCTGTCCTCGCGGGTGGACATCAGACGAAACCTTGATAGGCTCTACGCCCGCTGGTATCTGGCTTTTGACCCTGCGGCGCAGTCTGTTCGAGGTGAAGGGTGCCCGTCGGTACAAGGGCGCTTGAGGTTTACCTGCGACAGGCGTCTGCGAATCCGCCACGCCGAAGAGCGACGTTCGATCCCGTTGGCTCCTTGAGTCACCTGCGCTCAAGCCCGGGTCTCTCTGCATGCCTATTGGCAAGACCCGGTTCCGTGAACGGGGAACTCAGGGGATGGTTTCAGGCGACAGCGATGCACGCTTGTGCAAGGGGATCCATGGAAGCCGCTGCGATGGATTTAAGCGACGATGCAGTGCCGCCAGCGCGCGGCGCGACAAATGATCCGGTACGAGGAGCGATGACGAAATGACCCAATGGGCCCGGTTTGAACAGGATGGTATCGAGCATTTTGGCTCGCTGTCCGCAGACGCGATCGAGGTGCATGACGGCGATCTGTTCAATGCCCCGGCATCAACAGGCCGCCGACTGCGTCTCTCCGATGTTCTTCTCCTGCCGCCCGTTCGCCCAGGGAAGATGGTCGCCGTGTGGAATAATCTGCGCGCCTCGGCAGTCAAGCATGGCTGGGACCAACCGGCAGAGCCCCTGTATGTGCTGAAACCCTCCACCTGCTGTATCGGCCACGGGGCCACCATTCAGCGTCCGGCCTCGTACGACGGGCGGATCGTGTTCGAAGGCGAGCTTGGCGTTGTTATCGGGCGTCGCTGCAAGGATGTTTCCGAGGACGCCGCCGCGGATTTCATTTTCGGTTACACCTGTGTGAACGATGTCACTGCGCTGCAGCTAATCGACGCGGTCGCGTCTTTTGCGCAATGGACCCGCGCCAAGGGTTTCGACACCTTCGGCGCGCTCGGACCGGCAGTGGCCACCGGGCTCGACCCCGAAATACTCAGCGTCAGGACCACCCTGAACGGGCGCGAGCGACAAAATTATCCGGTAGCCGACATGTTTTTCGGTCCGGCGGCGCTGGTCAGTCACCTGTCCCGCAACATGACGCTGGAGCCGGGCGATGTCATTGCCTGCGGTACCTCGCTAGGGGTGGCCCCGATGAAGTCGGGGCAGTCCGTCGAGGTGACCATCGACGGCATCGGGACCTTGTCGAACACCTTCGAGTGAGGCCGCGCGGGGAAGCACGTGCTAATGTCCGGATGATTGATGTGTGATTTCGGACGTCGGGCCAAAGACCCGGCTGCCGGGAAGAGAGGGGCCTGGTGCGGTGTTCCAGGGAAATGAACCACATGCCGGGAGGCCGCATGGCCTGAAGGTCATCGAAACCGGTGAACAGCCTTTTGGGGCAAACATCGTCCACACGGACACGGCGAAGCGGAATGACAAACTGCGACCGCGATGCCGAGAGAGACCGAGTTGCGCAGGACTATTTGAGAATCACTATGGGGCAAACCGGCCAACAGAGCCAAGCCCCTCAATCCACAGAAAGGAGGAGATATGCAACTCTATAAATTTGGGCGGCTCGCGGCCCTGTCGGCGGCCCTGTGCGCAGGCGCAGCCATCCACACAACCGCGCTGGCCGC
This sequence comes from uncultured Gammaproteobacteria bacterium, assembly GCA_963808165.1. Classification (GTDB taxonomy): domain Bacteria; phylum Pseudomonadota; class Gammaproteobacteria; order Chromatiales; family Chromatiaceae; genus Thiosocius. The sequence goes on from CAWEET010000021.1 coordinate 220,847, forward strand.
CGATTGGGAGCCACGCAAGCCGGTCGAGTTCGTCATCATGGCCGGTCCGGGTGGCGGTGCCGACAAGATGGCCCGCCTGATGCAGAGCGTGATCGAAAAGAACGACCTGGCGTCCAAGCCATTCGTGCCGGTCAACAAGCCGGGTGGATCCGGCGCCGAGGCCCTGATCCACCTCAACAAGAAGAAGGGCGACGACCATGTGGTTATGGTCACGCTCAACAGCTTCTACACCACCCCGATCCGGCAGCCGGCGCTCGGCGTCGACATCATGACCTTCACGCCGATCGGACGCATGGCCGAGGACACCTTTGTCCTTTGGGTGAACAAGGAGGCGGGAATCACGACGCTCGACGAGTTCACCGCGGCTGCGAAAGAGGCAGGCAACAGCTGGGTCATGGGTGGTACCGGTCGCGCGCAGGAGGATGAATTGCTGACCCGCTGGTTGAACAAGACATATGTGCTGGACATGAGCTATGTGCCGTTCAAGGGTGGTGGTGACGTCGCCAAGCAGCTTGCCGGTCAGCACATCAACTCGAGTGTCAACAACCCGTCCGAGGCGCTCGGTTTCTACGAGGCCGGCACCGCAATACCGATCGCTGCGTTCACGCCCGAGCGCCTTGGCCAGTTCCCGGAAACGCCGACCTTCACGGAGCTTGGTCAGGACTACAGCTACTTCATGCAGCGCAGTGTCGTTGGTCCTCCCGGCATGAGCGATGAGGCGACGGCCTATTACCGCGAGCTGTTCGCCAAGGTCTACGAAACGCCGGAGTGGCAGAAGTACATGACTGACAAGAGTCTGCGTGGCGACTTCATTACCGGGGATGAGCTGGCGACCTACTGGGATCAACAGCTGAAGCTGCACGAGAAGCTGCTGAAGGATATCGGCGACAACTGATTCCCGTCAGCGAATCCAGCAGCGGTACGAGGATAACTGCCAGATGCGCAGAGCAGAGCTGATCATGGCGTTGGTGATGGCGGTTTTTTCCGGCTATCTGATATTCAAGTCGGCCGAGTTGCCCGTAGGTTGGGTACCGCGGCGCGGGCCTGGCGCCGGTGCATTCCCGTTCTGGTTGTCCGTCGGGATGCTGCTCTGCTGCCTCTGGATCATCGTGCGCTGGCTAAGGCGTACCTCGCCGCTGTCGGTTTCCGAGGAATCGTACATGGACTCGCATGCCTTGGTGCTGTTTCTCCAAGGCGCGGGTTCCCTGGCCGTCATGATTGCGTTGATCCACTGGATCGGGGTCTATGGGTCGATACCCCTGTTCCTGATCTACTACGTACGCGTACTGGGCGGACATGCCTGGCGCAAGACGTTGCTCATCGCGCTTGTGACGCCGGTCCTGACGTTCCTGTTCTTCGAGATTGCACTGAAGATCACGTTGCCGAAGGGATATACGGAGCCACTGTTCTATCCGATCTTCGACTTGCTGTACTGAGCGCATTCCAGTGATGGCAATGTGCGATTGTCGGCCGGGTTTCGCCCGGCCCGGCGGATGGCGGTGATTGCCCCGATGGACTCGAGGACAACGCCACAAGTAAGGGCAGCATGGACCGAACGCTCGATCGGCCGACGCTGGCTCACCATTGAACATCGAGAAGGCTGAATTGCGATGGATATCTTGAGCCTGCTGGCCGACGGCTTCCTGATCGCGCTGGATCCCATCAACATCCTGCTCGTCGTGTTGGGTTGTGCGCTTGGTCTGTTCATCGGGGCCATGCCCGGACTCGGCTCGGTCAACGGCGTGGCGATTCTGTTGCCGATGACCTTCCTGGTGCCGCCCACCTCAGCAATCATCTTCATGGGCGCGATCTACTACGGCGCCATGTACGGGGGTGCCATATCGTCCATCCTGCTCGGCATACCCGGGGCATCCACTGCGGTGGCCACCACCTTCGACGGCCGTCCGATGGCGCTGCAGGGACGTGCCGATGAGGCCCTTATCGCCGCCGCCGTCGCTTCGTTCGCAGGTGGCACACTGTCGATCATCCTGTTTACCGGCTTCGCGCCCCCGCTCGCGGATGTGGCGCTGGCCTTCGGTGCGCCCGAAGAGTTCGCACTGATGCTGCTCGCGTTTGCGACCTTCATCGGTCTCGGGGGCGACGACATCCCCAAGACCTTCTTCTCGATCTTTCTCGGCCTGGTGTTGAGCACCGTCGGCCTGGATATCGTGAGCGGTGAGCCGCGGCTGATTTTCGGCGACATCACCGGTTTCATGCACGGCATCAATTTTCTAGTCCTGGCGATCGGCATCTACGGTATCGGCGAGATGCTGTGGACCATCGAATCGAGTCGCGGCGAGTTCAACGTCTCCCAGGCCAAGGTGTCGTTGAGACGCATCGGTACGACGCTGAAGAACCTGATCAAGAGCCTCAAGACGATGTTCTTCAGTTCATTTCTTGGTTACTTCGTCGGCATTCTGCCGGCCGCGGGTGCGACGCCGGGTTCGCTGATGGCCTACGGAATGGCCAAGACCATGTCGAAGAACCCGGACAGCTACGGCAAGGGCAACATCGACGGCGTGGTTGCACCGGAGTCGGCCAACAATGCCGCGAGCACAGGCTCGATGCTGCCGATGCTCACGCTCGGCATCCCGGGTTCGCCGACCACCGCGATCCTGCTTGGCGGCATGGTCATCTGGGGGCTGGAGCCCGGGCCGCGCCTGTTCGTCGACAACCAGGAATTTGTCTGGGGATTGATTGCCAGTCTCTACGTCGCCAACCTGGTCGCACTGTTGGTGAATATCGCCTTCATTCCGATGTTCGTCAGGGTGCTGAAACTGCCGTTCACCATCCTGGTGCCGATCATTTTCATCCTGTGCGTGGTAGGCGGTTTCGCGCCGACGCAGGACATGCACGATGTCTGGCTGATGTTCGGCTTCGGCGTGGTCGGCTACCTGATGCGCAAACTGGATTACCCGATGGCACCCGCGGTGCTCGCGATCGTGCTCGGGCCGTTGGCTGAGACGTCGATGCGGCAGTCGCTGCTGTTGTCGCAGGGCGATCCGACCATCTTCGTCACGCGCCCGATATCCGGGCCCATCCTGGCCCTCGCGGCGCTGCTGTTCCTGCTCCCGCTGATCAAGTCGCTGAAGCAGCGCCTCAGCGGAGCAGGGGAGGGAAGTCGTAGCGCATAGCGACCGTCGGCGACCCGGTGTCGGAGCCACAACAGCCGCGCCATTCGAACCCTGATTGCTCGGTCGCCGCGCCGACTGGTAACGCATTGAACTCAATCTCTGGAGAAACCATCCATGGCCGAAGCCACCACCGTATTCGAACTCCTTGCCACCGGGGACAATGACGCCCTGGCCATCCTGGCGCCAGAGCGTCCGGCGATGACTTACTCCGGTCTGCGCATGCAGGCGGAACAGACCGTTTCCGCGCTGAACCAGCGCGGCATCGGGCGCAACGACCGGGTGGCGATCGTCCTGCCCAACGGTGCGGAGATGGCGATGGCCTTTGTCTGTGTGGCGTGCGGCGCCACGACCGCGCCCCTGAACCCGGCCTACCGCCAGGAGGAGTTCGAGTTCTACCTGTCCGACCTGCAGGCCAAGGCGCTGATCGTCGAGCAGGGCAGCGAGTCGCCGGCGGTCGCTGCCGCGCAAAAGCTCGGAATTCCGCTGTTGCCCATCGTCGCCGGCGACGTCGCCGGCACCTTCAGTTTCGAAACTGCGCCCAGTGGTGACGCGCCGGCGGACGGCGGACCGGCGCAGCCGGACGACATCGCGTTGGTGCTGCATACCTCGGGTACCACGTCGCGGCCCAAGATCGTACCGCTGACGCACCGCAATCTGTGCGCTTCCGCCCGCAACATCGGCACGACCCTGGCGTTGACGGCCGACGATCGCTGCATGAACGTGATGCCGCTGTTCCATATCCACGGCTTGATGGCCGCGACTCTGTCCTCGCTGCGCGTCGGCGCCAGCGTGTTCTGCACGCCGGGTTTCAATGCGCTGAAGTTCTTCGCCTGGCTCGATGAGGCCAAGCCGAGCTGGTATACGGCGGTTCCGACCATGCACCAGGCGATCCTGCCACGCGCCGCGCGCAGCAAGGATATCGTCGATGCGGCGAAGCTGCGCTTCATCCGCTCCTCGTCTTCGTCGCTGCCGCCACAGGTGATGCATGCATTGGAGGACACCTTCGGTGCGCCGGTGGTCGAGGCGTACGCGATGACCGAGGCGGCGCACCAGATGACTTCCAACCCGCTGCCGCCGCGAGCGCGCAAGCCCGGTACGGTCGGCATCGCTGCCGGCCCCGAGGTTGGCATCATGAGTGCGGAAGGCCAAATACTGCCCCTGGGGTCGCTCGGCGAGATCGTGATCCGTGGTGAGAACGTGACGCCCGGCTATGAAAACAACCCGAAGGCCAATGCCGAGAACTTCACCAACGGTTGGTTCCGCACCGGCGATCAGGGCGTGATGGACGACGAAGGCTACCTGACCATCACCGGGCGCCTCAAGGAGATCATCAACCGCGGCGGCGAGAAGATATCTCCGCGCGAGGTCGACGACGTGATCATGGACCACCCTGCAGTACAGCAGGTGGTGACCTTTGCGGTACCACATCCCAAACTCGGTGAAGATGTGGCCGCCGCGGTGGTGCTGCGTGAGGGCGAACAGGCCAGCGAGCGCGACATCCGGGACTTTGCCGCTGCCCGGCTCGCGGATTTCAAGGTGCCGCGCACGGTGCTGTTCCTCGATGAGATCCCGAAAGGGGCGACCGGCAAGCTGCAGCGCATCGGTCTGGCTGAGAAACTGGGGCTGGGTTGATGCGCATCTGTATCTACGGTGCCGGTGCGATCGGCGGCTACCTGGGGGTTCAGCTCTCGCTCGCCGGGCATGAGGTGACCCTGATCGCGCGCGGGCCGCATCTGGAGGCGATGCGCGCCAAGGGGTTGAAGCTGCTGATCGGCGACGAGGAGCGCGTCGCTCATCCCCATTGTACCGACGATCCTTCCGAGGCCGGGCCGCAGGACTATGTGATCGTTACGCTCAAGGCCCACTCGGTACCACGAGTGGTAGACGCCATGCAGCCGCTGCTGGGTCCGGACACCGCGGTGGTCTCGGCAGTCAATGGCGTGCCCTGGTGGTATTTTTACAAGCTCGAAGGCCCGTGGGAAGACCGGCGCATCGAGAGCGTCGACCCCGGCGGCGTGCAATGGGACGGCATCGGGCCCGAGCGCGCCATCGGCTGCGTGGTCTATCCTGCCTGCGATGTCCCGGAGCCCGGCGTGATCCGGCACATCAGCGGTGATCGCTTCACGCTGGGTGAACCCAGCGGCGAGAAGACCGAGCGGGTGGTGCAACTCGGCAAGGCCATGGTCGACGCGGGTTTCAAGGCCCCGGTGCGCCACATTCGCGATGAGATCTGGGTGAAGCTGTGGGGTAATCTGTGCTTCAACCCGATCAGCGCCCTGACCCAGGCGACGCTCGATGTGGTGGCGTCCGAGCCGGGCACGCGCGCGGTGGCGCGCGCGATGATGCTGGAGGCCCAGGCCATCGGCGAGAAGCTCGGCGTGCGTTTCAAGGTGGACGTGGAAAAACGTATCGACGGCGCCGCCGCGGTCGGTGCCCACCGCACCTCGATGCTGCAGGACCTCACCCTGGGGCGACCGATGGAGATCGACGCGCTGGTGACGGCGGTGCAGGAGATGGGGCGCCTGGTCGAGATCCCGACGCCGACCATCGACGTGGTCCTGAGTCTGGTGCAGCAGCGTGGGCGGGTCGCCGGCTGTTATTGATGATGCGTCGATGTCCGGCCTGACCGGCGGGTATCGGCATGTGATTGGAACGCGCGGTTTCCGAACTGCGTGATTTCGCCCGATGTCAGGCTCACCGAGGAGGAAAGCCCATGCCGGTCAAGGTCATCCTGCTACCTTTATCCGAGGTCGACGCAGCGGGCCCGGTGCTGGAGACGGCGCTGGGGTTGGCGCAGCGCTTCCAGGCCCATCTCGAGGTCCTCTACGTGATGCGCAATCCGCGTAACCTGCTGCCCTATGCGACCATTGGCCTGTCCAAGCACATGCGCGAGGCGGTGCTACAGGCCGCCGAGCAGAATGCGGAGTCGCAGGCGACCCAGGCGCGGGAGCTGCTCGATAAATTGTGCGCTGAGGCGGGCGTCCCGATTGGGTCAGCGCCCCCGGAGGTCACTGGACCGTCCGCCAGTTGGCGCCAGATCACCGGGCAGGAAGACACGATCCTCTCGGTGCGGGGTCGCCTGTCGGACCTGATCTTGTTGCCCGGGCCCATCCCGGTGTCGCCGCCACCGGCCTTTGTAGAGGCCGCGCTCAAGTCCACCGGCAGGCCAGTGCTGGTTGCGCCGCCTCGGCTCGAACCGGTGATCGGCAGCCGCATCGGCATCGGCTGGAACGGAAGTGCAGAGGCGGCCCGTGCCGTCGGCGCGGCGATGACCTATCTGCATACCGCCGAGGCGGTCACCATCCTGACCGGCCGGCGCCAGGAGGACGTCCATCCGTCGCCAGGCGAACTGGTCGATTACCTGGGCTGGCACGGTGTGCAGGCCGACGTGAAGATCGTCGATGCGCACGATCCGAATGTCGGTGAGGCCCTGCTCAAGGCGTGCCGCGACACGGGCATCAATATGCTCGTGGTGGGCGGTTACAGCCGCAGCCGACTGCGCGAACTGATCCTCGGTGGGGTCACTGGGCATCTGCTCAATTCTGCGGAAATCCCGGTATTCATGGTGCATTGATAGCTTCGATCGGCTCGAGGCGATGGGCCGCCGTGTGCCGCGCAGGAGCCGATCCCTTGGTGGCTCGCAGGCGACCTGGATCGGCGCAGGGGGTGTTGTACAGACCGGCGCGTCCGTTTCGCGTGATGGGTGCTGTGCCCCCGGCTACCGGTGGACGGCGCCAGCGTGCATATGCTCTGCTCTCTTCTCCAACAACAGATCAGGTTGTTTGTATGAAGCAGGGAATCGGCAAGATTGGGTCAATTTACCTGCTGCTGGCTGGGTTTCTGGGGGGGTGCGCCAGCGGCCCGGTAGACTATCCGCGCACCGATTCCGCAGTGATTACGGATACGCAGCAGACAACCGCGGGTCGCCATGTCGCCAAGTGGCGCCAGCAGCACCCGGGTATGTCGGGGTTCTATCCGCTGGTCAGCGGTATGGACGCCTTGGGCGCAAGGCTTGCGCTGATCGACCTGGCCGAACGTACGATTGATGCCCAGTACTTTCTGATGAAGGGTGACGACGCGGGCGCGATTTTTGCCGACAAACTGCTCGAGGCGGCAGACCGTGGCGTACGGGTGCGGGTCTTGCTTGACGACGTATTCACCTCGGTCGATGACGACGCGCTGGTGCTGCTCAATGCGCATCCGAACATCGAGTTGCGCTTGTTCAACCCGGTCAGTCGCCGTGGTATTCCCTTACTCAACTTCCTCGGGGACTTCGAGCGCGCCAACCGCCGTATGCACAACAAGTCCTTCACCGTCGACAACCAGGTCACTATCGTCGGTGGGCGCAACATCGCGGAGGAGTACTTTGATCTGAAAAGTGGTCAGTCATTCCGCGATCTGGACTTGTTCGCCATCGGCCCGGTGGCCGCCGAGATCGGGATCACCTTCGACCGCTTCTGGAATCATAAGCTCGCGGTCCCGATGGAGGCTTTCTGGACCGGCAAGCATGCACCGGATCTCCAGGCGGCCCGCGCCGAGGCTTCGGAGGAACTGCAGGAAGCGATGCGGTCCATTTACGCGAACGCGATCGGATCCGACTTCGTGCGTGATCTGTTCGAAGAACGGATCTTGTTGTTTCCAGCAACCGGTGAAGTCATCACAGATGACCCGGAAAAGCTGTTGAACAAAGTATCCGCCGATCAACAGGTACTCGTCACGCGGATGGCGGAGGTTGTCGCACAGGCGGATTCCGACGTCATCGTGGTCTCGCCATATTTCATTCCGGGAACCGACGGCGTGAGTTTCTGGCGCAGTATCACCGAGCGTGGCGTACGGGTCGTCGTCCTGACCAACTCACTGGCGTCGAACAACCACGTCCCGGTCCACGCGGCCTACGCACGCTACCGCCACCCGATCATCCGCGCCGGCGTCGAACTGCGCGAACTGCGCGTGGATGCCACCGAGCTTCCAAGACGCAAAGACGAAGACGCCGCCGAATCGGTGACATTGCACACTAAGGGTATGATCATCGACGGGCGGTACACCTTCGTTGGTTCGCTGAATCTCGACCCACGCTCGATCGATATCAACACGGAGTTGGGTATTCTGGTGGATTCGGTGGACATGGCGAGCGGCCTTAAGCAGCCGTTCGAGATGAAGTTGCCTGGAATGAGTTATCGGGTAGTCGAAAACGAAAACGGCGATCTGCGCTGGCATGGCCTGATCGATGGCCATGAGGTCGTCGAGAAAAGCGAACCACAGGCCGGCACCGGGCGCCGCTTCAAGGCGTTTCTCTCGCGGATCCTGCCGGAGAGCCAGCTCTAACGGGGGGCTGCGGAAACGCGCTGGACTGGCGCAGGTTGCACACCGAACGCTTGCAGTCGCGCGGCGTCCAAAGATTTTCCATAAAAATCTAGCCCGCATCCGTCACCGGCATCACGGATGCTGGTGGATTTCACAGCCGCTCGGGCGCCGGGCTGGAGCGAAAGTGGTAGCCGTAGCTACCACTTGAGTGACCAATCCGCCGGGAGCGGATTGAAACAGCCGCAGGCTGGCCCAAAGGGCGTTGCACACGGAGGTGCAACGTAAGACCAAGCCGAAGCGAGCGAGAAACCGCCAGGACCGTGATAGGGAAGCAACGAAACAGGGTGTCAAACTCGTGTCACGCGCAGATTTATCACTTTTCAGAGACATTTCAGTCTGATGTGCCATAGTTGCTTTCCGGCCGGTGACCGATGCGGGCTAGGGTTAATCACGTTGCTGTCGGCATCGCTCTGCGAATCGCACTGGCCCAGATGACGACCCTGGTCGGCGGACTGCGATGTTGGGTGGAAAGACAATCGCGGGATATATTAAGCTTTACCGATGTATATGCTGAGCAATGCTGCTATTTTCCGCTGCGCCCGTTCGCTTGCCGGGCCGTTGGCGCTACTGGCGCTGCTGTTGCCGACTACCCTTCCGGCATCGGTTCCCGCGGGGGCGGAACACTGCGCGGCCGCGCTCGGCGGTGAATTGAGCGGTACCGAAGAACACCTGGACACCTCGCTGCGTTTTCTCAGCTGGAATATACAGAAAGCAAGCAACGAGGGCTGGCGCGAGGACCTGAAGAACTTTGGCAACGGCATCCAGCTGGCGTTCATCCAGGAGGCTGCGCTGCAGGCATCGATCGCGCAGGTCATGCCAGTGCGTCTGCACCAGGCCTTTGCCGCCGGCTACACTACGCCGAAGATGGAGACCGGTGTGCTTACCCTGAGCAGCAGCCCACCCAGCCTGCGCTGCGATCTCACGGCCCGGGAGCCCTGGCTCGGCACCCCCAAAGCCACGAGCATCACCGAGCACCCGATCCGCGGCCGCGGAGACCGTTTGCTGGCGGTGAATATGCACGCGGTTAACTTCGCGCTGGGTCTGGAGGATTTCCGTGAGCAGATCCACGAATTGGCGGTAGTGATGGACAACCATCACGGTCCGGTGATCTTCGCCGGTGACCTGAACACCTGGAGCATGGGTCGGCAGGCACTGGTCGATGGCTTTATGGAAAAGTACGGTCTGCTGCCGGTGGATTTCGCTCCGGACCTTCGGACTACGGTCTTCGGCAACGCGCTGGACCATATCTATGTGCGCGGCATCCGTGCCCAGTCCGCCCGCGTCGCGCCGGTGTCCAGTTCCGACCACAACGCCCTGCTGGTCCACCTGGAAATCCTGTGATGCCGGGCCTGCTCCGGGCCGGCGCGATAGGGGTCACTCTGCTCGTCGCCCCGCTTGTCCTTGCTGCCGATACCGATGCGGATACCGAGGTGAACTATCTGCTGGAGTTCGTTGCGTCCAGCGGCTGCGAGTTTGAGCGCAACGATGATCGGCATGATCCTGCATCAGCGGCAGACCACTTGCGGCTAAAGTACAGCCGTGGCAAGCGCTATGTGAATTCGGCCGAACATTTCATCGACCGACTGGCGAGCGAGAGCTCCTGGACCGGCAAGCCCTATACGGTGAATTGCGACGGTGTCGAGGAGCCCACGGCGGACTGGTTGCATCGTGCGCTGGATGAATACCGGGTTGGCACTGATCCTCGCTGAGCCGATGATAGTTGTCCGCGCCTGACCCAGGCCGCCGTTCTTCCCGGCCGGCTGTTTACACGGCGAACGAAGTGACTCACGGTTATCGAATTCGAAAGCTGAACGGCCCGGACTGGTGCATCGATCGCGCGGTCCGGACGCCGGCCCCCCCAACGTCGAGCCTCGCAGACGTCCGAGCGAAACAGGGGCCCTGCAGCGGCAGCGCGGAGCCTAAGGTGCCTTGCATTGCTCGCCTGCATCCGCCGCAGGCGCTTGTCGTGGCGATTTGCTGCACCGAGCTCTGATCGCCTTGGCCAATCGCGTGTTTACTCCGCCTTGCTTGTCGCCACCTCGGCATTCGGTTCGCCGCTTGGCTTGATCGCCTGCGACGTGCCATGGAACTTCTCGCGCAGATGCTGGAAGACCACGTACAGCATCGGGATCAGGAAGATGCCCAGCGTCGAGGCGACCAGCATGCCGCCGAATACCGCGGTGCCGACGCCACGCTGGCTGGCCTCGCCGGCGCCGCTGGCGATGACCAGCGGGACCAGCCCGAGGATGAAGGCGAAGCTGGTCATGAGTACGGCGCGGACACGCAGCCGCGCACCGTTGACGGCTGCCTCCAGGATGCTGTGTCCACTGGCTCGCTGGGCCATCGCGAATTCCACGATCAGGATCGCATTCTTGCTGGCCAGGCCGATAAGCACCACGATGCCGACCTGCGCATAAAGGTCGTTGGGCAGCCCCGCGATCCACAGCGCCGCCATGGCCCCGAGCACACCGATGGTGACCGACAGCAGCACCGCGGCCGGCATCGCCCAGCTCTCGTAGAGTCCGACCAGCACCAGGTAGGCGAACAGCACCGCCAGCCCCAGCACGATCGGGGTCTTGCCGCCGGCCTCTTTTTCCTGGAAGGCGGTGCCGGTCCAGTCGAAGCCATAACCGGAGGGCAGGGTGTCGGCCGAGATCGCCTCCATCGCGAGCAGTGCATCGCCGGAGCTGCTCCCGGTCGACGGCCCGCCCTGGATGGTCACGCTGCGGTAGTTGTTGTAGCGTTGCAGCAGCGGCGGGCCGAGCTGCAGCTCCGGCGACATCAGGGCGCGCACCGGCACCATGTCGCCGTTGGCATTGCGCACGTGGATGCGATAGACATCCTCAAAGCGCTTGCGGTCCCGCTCCTCGCCCTGGACCTGGACCTGCCAGACGCGGCCGAACCTGTTGAAGTCGTTCACGTAGTAGCCGCCGAGTGTGGCCTGCAGCGCCGTGAAGATGTCGTTCACCTGAAGGCCAAGGGTCTGCGCCTTTTCGCGATCGATGTCGAGATAGATCTGGGGGTTGTCGGTCGCCCAGGTGGAAAAGACCCGGCTCAGGGTCGGATCCTGGTTCGCTGCCAGCACCAGCGCCCGCATCACCGCCGCCAGTTCCTCCGGTGGCCGGCCCTGGAGGTCTTCGAGCTGGTACTCGAAGCCGCCCCCGGTACCCAGCCCGATGATCGGCGGCAGGTTGAATGGAATCACCCGGGCAGCGGGGATCGCGGCGGTCTGGGCGGCCACGCGCCCGATGACGGCATTCACCTTGAGCTCGGGTGTGGTGCGCTGATCGAACGGCTTCAGACGGCCCACGATCAGCGCGGCATTGGACTGCACGGCCCCGTCAAGCAGGCTGTAGCCGGGTACCGCCAGCACCCACTCGACCGCCGGGTCGGCGCCGACGATCTGCTCTACCTGCTTCACCACTTCGAGCGTCCGGTTCACCGAGGCGCCCTGCGGCAGCTGCACCTGGGCCATGAACGCGCCCTGATCCTCTTCCGGCAGGAAGCCGGTCGGCGTCACCTGGAACAGCCAGCCTGTGGCCAGCCCGAAGCCTGCCACCAGGATCAGTACCAGCGCGGAGACGCGCACCAGCCTAGCCACCACATAGGCGTAGCCGTCGCGCACGCCGTCGATGCCACGGCTGACGCGGCCCATGATGCCGCGTTTCTCGTGGCTGGGCTTGAGCAGAATCGCGCACAGCGCCGGCGACAGTGTCAGCGCGTTGACGGCCGAGATCAGCATCGAGAACGCGACCACTGCCGCGAACTGCTGGAACAGCTGACCGGTGATGCCGGGTATGAAGGCCACCGGCACGAACACCGACAGCAGCACCAGGGTGATCGCGATGATCGCGCCGCTGATCTCACCCATGGCCTTCTTCGCCGCCTCCCTCGGTGGCAGCCCGTCTTCCTCCATGATGCGCTCGACGTTTTCCACCACCACGATGGCGTCGTCGACGACGATGCCGATTGCGAGCACCACGGCCAACAGCGAGATGGTGTTGGCGGAGAAACCGATGGCCAGCAGGAAGGCGAAGGTGCCCACCAGTGCCACCGGTACAGCGATCAGCGGGATCAGCGTCGCACGCCAGCTCCCGAGGAAGATGAACACCACGATGATCACCAGGACGAATGCCTCGAACAGGGTGTGGACCACTTTTTCCAGGCTGGACTTCACGAAGTCGGTGGTGTCGTAGACGACCGCATATTTCAGGTCGTCCGGGAAGCGTTGCGCCAGGCGCTCCATGGCTGCCTTGATGCCATCGCCGACGGATACCGCATTGGCCCCCGGCGAGAGGTAGATTGCCATCGCGGCCGAGTCGGCGCCGTTCAGCCGGCTGACCGAGTCGAGTTGCTTGGAGCCCAGCTCCACCCGGCCGACATCCTTGACCCGCACCGTCGATCCATCCGGATTGGCGCGCACGACGATCTGCTCGAACTCCGCGGCATCGGTGAGTCGCCCCTGGGTCTGCAGGCTGATCTGAAACTGCTGGTCGTCGGTCATGGGCTGTGCGCCGATGCGTCCCACCGCCGCCTGCACGTTCTGCGCGCGGATTGCGTTGATCACATCCGTGGGTGTGAGCCCCAGCGCCGTGAGCTGCTCGGACGACAGCCAGATACGCATGCTGTAGTCGAGCGGGCCGAACTGGTACACCTCGCCGACGCCCGGCACCCGGGCCAGCGTGTCGATGACGTTTATCGTCGCGTAGTTGCTCAGGAACAGGGCGTCGTAGTTACCCTTCGGTGAGTACAGACTCACCACCTGTAGCATGGCGGTGGACTTCTTCTTCACCGATAGCCCTTGGCGCTTGACCTCTTCGGGCAGACCCGGCTCCGCCAGTGCGACCCGGTTCTGGACGTTGACCGTATTGATGTCCGGGTCGGTCCCGAGCGCGAAGGTGACGGTCAGCGAGTAGCTGCCGTCGTTGGCGCTGGTCGACTTCATGTACAGCATGTTGTCCACGCCATTGATCTTGGACTCCACCGGCTGCGCCACGGTGGATTCCACGACCGCGGCTCCGGCGCCTGGATAGGACGCAGTGACCGAGACCTGTGGCGGGACGATGTCCGGGAACTGCGCCACCGGGATCTGGGTCAGCGCGATCAGGCCGGCCAGCGTGATGATCGTCGAGATGACGATGGACAGCCGCGGCCGGTCGATGAAGATGTCCGAGATCATTGGCCGGCGGCCCCGGTGTCGTCTGCGGCCGCCGCTGCGGCTGTGTTTTTCCCGGGCGCCGAGTCGGCCGAGTCAACCGCTTCGGGCGGTGGCGTAGCCGGGGGTGGGGTGGCGCTCACGACCTGCCCGGGCCGCACCTTCTGCACGCCCTGTGTGATCACCAGCTCGCCGGCCTTGAGCCCGGTCGTGACCGAGGTCACCATACCGTGGATCTCGCCCACTTCCACGCGTCGCACCTGGGCCTTGTTGTCGGCGTCGACGATCAACACGAACACCCCCTGCTGGTCGATCTGCAGCGCCGATTGCGGCACGACGATGGCCGATTCGGGTTCACCTGACTGCAGTGCCACGCCGACATACTGACCGTCTACCAGAATGCCATCGGGATTGGGAAACTGGGCACGCAGCGTGACCGAGTCGGTGCCGGGGTCCGTGGTCACGTCCACGAAATTGATCTTGCCGGTGTGCCCGTAGAGGCTCGCGTCCGGCAGCCGCACCTTGACCACGACCCCCGCGGGGTCGACGCCCTTGTCCTGCAGATCGCGACGTGCCTCCAGCAGTTGCCGCTGGGTCAGCGGGAAATCCACATAGATTGGATCACGGCTGACGATGGTTGCGAGCGGCCCGGAGTCCGGCCCGACCAGATTGCCGACCGTATAGCTGGCCCGTCCGATGCGCCCGGCCACAGGCGCGCTGATGCGCGTATACCCGAGGTCGAGCTCGGCGGCGTTGAGCGCCGCCTTGGCCTGGGCGATGCCGGCCTCGGCGATGGAGGCGGCTGCCTTGAGTTCGTCCACCCGGGACTTGGCAATGTTGTTGCTCTTGACCAGTTCCTGACCGCGCCTGAACTGGGCATCGGCATTCTCCGCGTCCGCCAAGGCCTTGGCGACATCGGCCTTGCGCTGCTCGACGACCGCCTGATACTGGTCCGGTTCGATCTGGAACAACACGTCGCCCGCCGCGACCGGCTGTCCCTCGGTAAAGCTGCGCTCCTTGAGAAAGCCCTGCACACGCGCGCGAAGTTCGACCCGGTCGATCGCCACCACCCGGCCGACAAAGTCCAGTTGCGACTCGATGGGCTTCACCTCGGCAGCCACCGCGATCACCGAGGGCGGCGGTGCCTTGCTGGCCATCGGGTCCGCGTCCTGTCGGCCGTCGCTGCAACCCGCGGGCAAGAGCAGCGACGCAAACGCAAGACCGAGCGTGAGTGCGGCGGCCTGGCGTGGCGCGCGACAGGCGGCGACTGGACTCGACATCGGTGCATCCCCTGATGACTGGCTAAGCGCTGGATTGTATGCGCTGAACTGGATCGATGCGAGCAAGCGCGAGAGATCGGCCAGCTTTCCTGGCGCACCACGAAGCCAAGTTCTTGGAACACCCGCCCGAGCACGTCGGGTCTCCGGAGAACGCGATCACGGCGCGGCCTTGCTTGTTTCAGGGTGGGTGCCGATGGGGCAGCCCGGCAATCCACCCCGATTTCGTGACAGGTGGGACGGGTGCCGAGGGACAGGCGTCTGCAGCGTTCGCCTGAGCGGTGCGTCCCTCGCCCGGCAAAGTGTGCCGGGTGTCTCAACAACATCAGGCCGACACCGCGCGATTGATTATTCGCATTAACGCTCAATGGGCAGCGTGATATCGCTCAATCAAACCTTGAGGCAGGTTTCGTCGCTTGGGCCGCGAATCACAGTGTGCGTTCGCGCACAGCAAGAGGGAAACAGTGACGAGGGGCTGGTAATCGAGTTCGACGATCGTGGCGGCGCCCTGGTAACCATTACACAGCAAGAATGAGTAGCGATATTCCGGGGTATTCGGAAGCGGCTGTGCGACCGTCGATCTGGACAGGTACTGGTTGCGTCCCTGCCGATCCGGTAGGAAGGCAGGCAGAACGGAGAGAGACCTGGGCATGCGGCTGACACTTCAGCCGCATGCACGGCCGCGGAAAACCGCAGCCGTGTCTGATCAACGGTCAAGCGGATCCAGCGGCGCGCCACAAGAGAATGTGCCCATCTGTCCGTCGCTTGACGACCCAGCCGGATGCGGCGAGGCGGTCGCCCCATGCGCCCAGGCCCTGATCCGGACGCGGAGCGGTATGGGCCACGGTCTGTTGGTTCATGTTGCCGTTGCCCCAGAATAGGATGCTGCCATCGGCGGCGTGTTCGACATTCCAGCCGGTTGCGGCGAGACGGTCGCCCAGTGCGCCCAGGCCCTGATCCGGACGCGGAGCGGTATGGGCCGCGGTCTGTTGGGTCTTGTTGCCGTTGCCCCAGAACAGGATGCTGCCATCGGCGGCGTGTTCGACATTCCAGCCGGTTGCGGCGAGACGGTCGCCCAGTGCGCCCAGGCCCTGATCCGGACGCGGGGCGGTATGGGCCACGGTCTGTTGGGTCTTGTTGCCGTTGCCCCAGAACAGGATGCTGCCATCGGCGGCGTGTTCGACATTCCAGCCGGTTGCGGCGAGACGGTCGCCCAGTGCGCCCAGGCCCTGATCCGGACGCGGGGCGGTATGGGCCACGGTCTGTTGGGTCTTGTTGCCGTTGCCCCAGAACAGGATGCTGCCGTCGGCGGCGCGCTCTACGTTCCAGCCGGTTGCGGCGAGACGCTCCGCCAATCCATCGATTGCGGTGTCGCTGCGTTGCAACGTCGTGGCTTCAGCGGTCCGGTGTAAACCGCTGTTCGGATAAAGCAGCAGATTGGCATTGGCATCCTGCTGCACCCGCCAGCCCCTGTCGGCCAGGGCATCGGTGAATGCCTGAAAGTCACTGGCGAGAGATGCCGAGGTGCCAAGCCCCATCAGCAGCAACGGCGCAGTGCACCAGAAATGTACGGGTACCGGGTGACTGAACATGTTTGTCTACTCTCCTTGGCCAGGGTGGCTGATGTACGTGCCGGTGCAGCCACCGGATCACTGTCGGAACGAGTCTAGTACAAAAATAATATGAGTCAATGGGTTAAAGCATTTTATTGACAATCTTCTCATGTGTTCTCTGGCTCGGGCTGAAGCCGAGCGAATAGGGCGTCATCTCTGTGACAGGCGGCCGCCTGGAGTTGTTGCTGAGACCGTTGGGTCAACCTCGGTCGGCGCGATAGATGTTGCATGGTCGTGTCGTCGCGAGGAGTCATGGGTAAGGCGGTGCGGTTGGCAACAAGGCAGCGATCGATGGGTGTGGACGTCAGTTGAACGGGGTCGGCGACAAAACAGCCGGCGACTCATGGGGCAAGCTGAAAAGGGGCGGCCGCAAGCGCCCTGCTCGTCGAGTGGTATCTGCAGAATCATCTGCCCGGACTCGACGCGCGAGTCACGTTGGGCAAACGGAAGCGGAGGCGGGCTCCAGCGCATGGTTGTCCGGGTAAGCAAACTGTCAGGGCATTGAAATGCCAGCCCAAGGATTTGGGCTCTTCGCCGGTCTTGTTGCCCGGGCAACGGGCTGCTGCCGAGGCGGGACGTCTCACGGTTTGTCTGCCGAGGGACCAGGCCGGCCGCTGCGGCAACGGGCCGCTGTACGACCAACGGCCGGTCGGGCATCCTGGGGTTCGTGCACGCCGCCGCCTGCGCGGCGGCCCGGCTCAGGCGTGGCCGGCCTTGCTCGTCGGGGTCCCACGCATGATCAGGTCGACCCAGGGCCAGCCGCTCTGCACCAGCTGTTGGGGCGGTGAGCTGCGTCCCTGGTCCATGGACCAGGACCGCTCCAGCGCCCGCAGCCACCATGCCTTCAGTTCTCGGAACCCCGCCGCAATCGCTTGGCTGCGCACCTGCTGCGCTTGGGCCAGATAATGCTCAACATCGGGTTCACCATACGCATTCAGGCGGACACCGGATTCGTTTATGTACTGCATTTTTTCACCTAAAACAAAATCATCTAAAAATTGGATTCAGCGGTTTCGGTAGGGATTCGCCAGTATTGAGAATGCCACTTCGTGGCGAAAATACTTTAAAATACCGCAGCATCATTAGTTGTTAGCGGCTATATTAGAAGAAGCTGTTGTTCTCCACAAATGATGCTTTTTCGAAGATAGATGAGAAATTTTCAATTAAAGAAATCCGATGAGCAGACGATTGCCGCCGCTTAAGTCGATCCGCGCCTTCGAGGCGGCCGCGCGTCGCGGGAGCTTCAATGAGGCCGCGGAGGAGCTGTTCGTCACGCCGTCGGCGATCAGTCATCAGGTCAAATCCCTCGAGGAGTATCTGGGCGTCAGCCTGTTCCGGCGCGCGCGCCGGCAGGTGCTGCTGACCATCGCCGGTGAACGTTACCTGGAGGCGGTTTCGCACGCGCTCGATGAGATTGATCTGGCGACCCGGCGTCTGTTGGCCTCGTCGGCGGCCGGAGCGGTAAACATTAGCGTAGCACCGGCGTTTCTTACCCGTTGGCTGGTGCCGAAGGTTCGGGAGTTTCAGAACCGTCACCCGGACATCGAGTTACGCCTGAGCCCGAACAACGGCCCGATCGATTTCGCCTGGTCCGATATCGACATGGCCATCTACTTCGGCGATGGCCAGTGGTCCGGTGTCGAGGTCTTCTTCCTCCGTGAGGCGGTCCTTGTCCCCGTTTGCAGTTCGTCCTTCGTGGATGCAAATCCGCGCATGACCGAGCCGTCGGACCTGTGCGCCCACACCCTGATCGATATCTCGACCCGTCCCGCGGAGTGGGACGAGTTTCTTGCCAGCTTCGGGGTGACGCGCCGCAAGCGGGCCAATCGCCTCAGTTTAACCAGTACCTCGCTGGCCCTCGGCGCCGCTATGGAGAACCTCGGGATCGCACTGGCGGACCGTCATCTGGTGGCACGCGAAGTGAGGTACGGCCAGCTCGTCTGCCCGCTGGATATCGAACTGAATACCCACCAGGGGTATTACCTCGTCTATCAGAAAGAACGTCGACTCACCGAGGAGATGCGTGCCTTTCTCGACTGGGTGATGGATGAGATTGCCGACGAGAGGGCGACGCCGGATTGAGCTGCGTATGCTCTACATTGAGTATCGGCCGCTCAGCGGCCGCGTCAACAATAGACATCAAGCGAGAACAGAAGCATGAATAAGCAGCAGACCGATAACGAGTTCCGTTCGCGCGCGGACGCCTTCATTCGCCTTGCCAATGAGCAGCGTCACGATGCAGCGAATGACAAGGTAAACGCCTCTCTTCTCTACGCAGCAACCAGATTCAATGCATTCGTCGTCGCCTCTGCGGCTCAAAATGCAGATGAAATGCGCGAGGATAAAGAAGAGGCGGTCCGGTACTTTACGCAGAAATTCAGCGAGATGCTGGTAGAAAACATCGATGACTATATTGGAAACTACCAGGATTACATTCAGAAGTTCAGGAAGACATGAAAGCCCTCGCCCCGGCTGATGGGTCTGGCAGAGTCAGGCAAGGCAAGGCAGGGTGGGGCGGCGCGCTCCGGGTCCGCGACTGGGGTAGGCGCCCTGTTTTCCCCGACAATGGACAACACCGATGCCTGGCGTCATAGCTTATCGCCCGGTGAGGATAACGAGGCGGCGCAACCGGCATTTCGGGTCGGGTACAATCGGTCACAGAATGAAAAAAACCGCAAACCATCGCTACAATTTGCAGCAAACAACTGGAGGAACTCTCAATGCGTCGAGCCCCTATCGTGGCAATCCTGTTTACCGGACTGATTTCTGCCGCGGCCTCCGCCGCAGATGATCCGGCAATTTTCGAGTGGACCAAGGAACAGTTCGACCTGGTGGCCACAGGAGACAGCGAGGAGGGAGAAAAGCTGGCGAAAAAATTCAAGTGCAAGAAATGCCACAACGAAGACGGCGTCAGTGACGATGAGGAGGTCCCGAGTATCGCCGGTCAGCGCGCGACTTATGTTTACAAGCAGTTGCATGATTTCAAGGAGGGGGTCAGGGAAGACAGCGACATGCGGAAGGTGTCCAAGAAGCTTTCAACCGAACAGATGGTTCATCTCGGTGCCTGGTTCGCCTCTCTTGAACGCCCGCCGATGGTAGGTGGTGATCCTCTGTTGCAGGTGAAGGTCTGCGACAGTTGTCATGATAAGGATATCGTCGAGAAGGATGACCACATCGAAGTGGCTCCGATCCTCACCGGGCAAATCAGGCAATACCTTGAGGCCAGCATGATGGCCTTCAAGGAAGCAGGTCGTAACAACGACCTCTATGATCGGATGCAGAGTGTGTCGCACAAGCTGAGCGACGACGAAATAAGAACCCTGGCCAGATACTACGGTGCTGCCGATCTCCCCGAATAGCGGGCGGCAGTCAATAGAAACACGGGGGGCGATCCCGCATGTCGCCCCCGTATGTATCCTATACTGCCCGACTGGCCTGAGCGTCTCACCGATTTCCTACTGCGGGTGCCGGCCCCCGCTCTGACGCGGCGTACTCGCAATGAAGAACGGTGACAGATGCGGTCTAATCATCGGGCAGCACGATGAGCACGTCCCCTTCCTGGCTGGAAAACCATGCGGCCAGGTCCTTCATGTCCTGCTCGCTGAGCCCGGCCACCATGTTGGCCATCAGCAGGTCTTTGCGCTGTCCTGACTTGTACCGCTTCAGTGCCTGCAGCAGATAAGACTCATACTGTCCCGCAAGACGCGGGTTTGCCCCGATGCTGCTGTTGCCATCGGCGCCATGGCAACCGGCGCACACGGCCGCTTTTTCTTTGCCCGCCTGCGGGTCTCCGCCGGCAAATGCAGGACTGACAAGCAAGGCTGCAGCCAGCATTGTGAGAGAGATAGCTTTTTGCATTTTCGTACCTGCCTATCTGCCAGCCGTTGAGAAGTATGCGGCGATATCCGCAATGTCCTGGTCGCTCAGGCTGGAGGCATTCACGTGCATGGTGTCATGTCCCCTGCTCGCGCCACGATAGGCCAGCAAAGCAGAGATGATATACGCCTCGTTCTGCCCACCGACCTTGGGGACGTGATAATTCGGATAGGCATTCGAATAGGACGGAATCGCATGGCAACCCATGCAGCTTTCCGCCTTGACCCTGCCGCGTTCCGGATCGCCCTCGAAGGCATGGGCCGATGACACCGCAAGGATAGAAAAAAACAGCAACCCCTTCACTTCGGGCCTCCATTGGGTCCGCATAGCCCCCCCTCTTGTTGATTCTGATCAAGAGTCCGAAGTATAAGCGGAACGGAGGGAGGTTTTGCAACGTCCCTGTTGTGCGCCGAGAGGCGACCGGCATTCCCCGGCCGGGATGGGTCTGCGGCCGATGGCGGTCCTGACTCCCGGCTGGAGGAAATGGCACTGTTCGATGCTCGATTTCGCTGGACCTTGGCTACCCGTTCATCCATCGCTTCCACAGGCCGGCGTTCCGCACGCTGGTGCCCACGCAGACTCTGAGAGAAGATCTGCTGCAGCGGGGTTTCGGGCATCTTGACGTCTGGGGGCGCGGCGTCGACACTGAATCCTTTTCGTCGGCACGTCGACCGCCGTGGGACCGGCAGCGACCCGTTTACCTCAATGTCGGCCGCGTGGCCCCGGATAATTAACCTGGACAGCTTCTTCGAACTGGAACTGCCGGTGTGACAAGCTCCCTGCTGCGAAAGAGGCACAATGGCGAAACCAGGCTATACCGGTCTAAAGCGGATCATCAAGGCATCCGGCAATTCCCTGCAGGGCTTTCGTGCAGCCTGGAAGTATGAGTCGGCGTTCCGCCAGGAAACGCTGTTGGTGCTGGTCTTGCTGCCGCTGGCCATTTGGCTGGGGCAGAACGCAGTGCAGATCTCGTTGCTGATTGGCGTGTTGTTCCTGGTCCTGATCGTGGAGTTGCTGAACTCAAGCATCGAGGCCGTTGTCGACCGCATCGGTGAAGAGCCGCATAGACTCTCGGGAAGGGCCAAAGACATAGCCTCCTCGGCGGTGTTCCTGAGCCTGCTGCTGATGGCCGTGGTGTGGTCGATGATCGCCTTGGAGCGGTTCTACCCGAACTTCGCGCTGTTTTAGCCCCTGCAGCCGCTGGACGCGAGTGCCCCGGCGAACGCCGTTGCGGTCAATCGGGTGTGGAACGGAGCGGCTGCCGCCTGCGTCCATGTCGCGACAGGCGACTGCTGACGTGCCGCCGCGTCGTGCGCAGCCGACGAAAGCATCGTCGGAACGCGGGGTAGCGCCGGTTGGCCCCGGCCCCGGCCTGCCTCGCAAGCGTCGAGTAAAGGATCAGGACGCGGGCGCCAAGCAGCACAGCGGCAATCCCACCGGAAGCGGCAGCCAGAAGGTTCGGATGGGCACTCGGTCGTGCACAGGGAAACTGAACTGATACGACAACTGCGGGCTCCAGGTGTCGGGGACCGGCAGGGCGCCTCGGTTTCTGTCCCGGTCCGCTGAATCCCCCGACTTGGAGGCGTGGTAGCTGCTACAGGACCCTGGCGATATTTTCGTAATTGGTCTGAATCAAATCGGCCCCATACTGTCGTTCCAGACGTCGCACGGTGAAGTGGCTGTGGGCCATGTCCTGAAAATGCTGCATGAAGATCAGGTTGACGGTTGCTCCGGCCGCCGCGCCGATGACCGGTAGTACGCGTGCGGCGGCCCGCGTTGTCAGCTGACTGCCAAAGCGCGCGGCTACCGCCTGCATGAACTGGACTATGACCGGCGCCCCTTCGCCGAGAATCGCAGGATGCGATACCTGTGTGGTCGCCAGGGTTAGGTAAGAAGACAGCACCAGCCTGACCCCGTAGTAGCCGGTGTCGGCGGCGTCGTCCACCTCGGTGCGGCCGCCCAGCGCGAACACCTCCAGACAGGCCGTGCGGGTCTCGTCGGAATGGATGTCCTCGCCCTGATCGCGGGCGATCTCAGCAATAGAGCGCAGCATCAGCGTCGTGGTGACCGGCAG
The DNA here is from genome assembly GCA_963808165.1 of uncultured Gammaproteobacteria bacterium. GTDB lineage: Bacteria > Pseudomonadota > Gammaproteobacteria > Chromatiales > Chromatiaceae > Thiosocius. The sequence goes on from CAWEET010000021.1 coordinate 243,340, forward strand.
TTCGACCAGCAGACCCGGTAGTCCCACCAGGCCGCTGACCGCACCCGAACCTGCGGCAATCGCCTTGTAGAAGCGCCTGTGGGCGCTGTGCTCATGCTCACGCCGCATCGACGAAAGTGCGGTGTTGAGGGCCTTGATGATGGCGGCATCCGCCGACCTGTGCAGTCCGTTGTACCAGTTCCGGGGCAGAAGATTCAGGCCGACCTCGATCGGGGTGCCGACGACGCTGGATAGCCGCGCCGCCAGACTGGGATGTTCAAGATGCCGACAGGCGCGGCGGAGTTCCAGCAGGTCCTCGGCGGCGATCCCCTCGCTGGGCGCCTTCGGGCTTGCCACTTTGCGTCTCTTTTCGGTCACCATCGCCTCCGTTGTCCCTTTGTCACCGAAACCCATTTTTGCAAGGCGCTGGAGGCCCCGGTTCAGGTATCGGCTCGGCCCTCATGTTCCAAGATGGAGCCACGCTCGTGCCCGGCACGCAAATCCGCCAAACGGGCGTCGCGAGCCCTTGCGAGCTCTTCGCGCACCGGCTCCATGCGCCCGACCTGCCTGCCAACGTAGTATCCGATGGCGACCAGGCCTGTGGTGGCAATCAATCGTAGCAACATCCTAATATCTCCCGGGTTTCGACTCTCTTTACTTTAATTCAAGATTGATACCCGTGCCTTGATCTTCGGAGTGCACTTTTGACATGGCGCAAAATGGGCAATGAGGAGATCGGTAATTGATAAAAGTGGAAGATTTGCTCCGTAGCGAGATGGCGAAAGGCGTTGCGCTGGGCGCGGGGCATCCGATCGGAGAAGAGGCAGTCAGGCATTGAGATTCGCGATTGCGCATCAAACCGACGGACGCACCCGACTACGTGCCCTGGTTCGGCCGGTCGACACACTGGAACTGATGGACATTGCCGACAGCGTGAGTGGGCTGCGTGGCGTCGATGCGGTGGATTTCCGCGCCACGACCGGCAGCCTGGTGATCGAGCATCCCGACTATCACTGGGAGGAGATCGAGCACGAGCTTGCGCGGGTTGGTATCGAGATCGCTGGGTCCGTCGACGGTATCGACGGCTATACCGATAGCCTGGCGCCGGTGCGGGCGACCATCGGTCATGTCGACGGTCTGATGACGCGGCTGACGACCGGAGGGGTGGATATGCGCACGATCACTTTCGTGTTGATGCTGGGGTTGGCATTACGCCAGATCATGCGCGGCCAGATCATGGCCCCGGCCTTTTGCTTCCTTTGGTATGCTTCCGAAACATTGAAGAAATCAAGATTCGGCGACGGCGACCCCGGCGATTCGCCGGCGGACTGAGGCCCGCGTTGTCAATGCGCCGGCGCCGCGCCGCGGGACAGCTAGTCCACCAGAGGCCGAAACGGCCAGTACAACCGGATTGGGAGTGATTATATGGCTGTCATAAGAGTGAAACGAAATCACAAGCTCGGTGCCAGAGAGGCTCGCGCGGCGGTCGATAAGGTTGCCCAGAAACTGCGCAAGGAACTGGACGCCGACTGTCGCTGGGTGGGTTCGACTCTGCAGTTCACCCGCTCGGGCGCCTCGGGTCAGATCGACGTGAACGATGAGGAACTGGAGGTCAACATCAAGCTCGGCATGGTGTTGAGTCCGCTCAAGCGCAAGATAGAGAAGTCCATCGAAGAGGAAATCGATCAACACCTGACTGCTTAGTCTTCGCCCTCTTACTGAGGTGGTGCCGGGCGATGTGCTGGTGCTGGCTCCGGGCACTTATGTGGCCGCTGACATGCGCCTGGTCAAGGTGCATCAGCTGTCCGTGGACGAGTCGGCGCTTACCGGTGAAAGCCTGCCGGTCAGCAAGGATCACGATTTTGTTGGCAGCCAGGATACGCCGCTCGGTGACCGAAAGAACATGGCGTTCATGGGTGCCCACGTTACCGGCGGCAGCGGCAAAGGCGTGGTCGTGGCGACGGCAAAGGCCACCGAGCTGAGGCAGATCCAGACCATGGTGGGGGAGGCGGAGGCACCGGAAACCCCGATGCAGAAGCAGCTCGGTTCCATGGGCACGCAATTGGCCCTGCTCAGCGGTGCGGTTTTTGCTGGCGTGTTCGGGGTAGGCATGCTGCGCGGATTCGGTTGGCTGGAGATGCTCAAGAGTTCGGTATCCCTGGCGGTGGCTGCGGTGCCCGAGGGCCTGCCGGCGGTGGCGACCACGACGCTTGCGATGGGCATTGCCAATATGCGTAAGCACAACGTGTCCGTGCGACACCTGGATGCGGTGGAGAGTCTGGGTTCGGTGCAGGTTTTCTGTATGGACAAGACCGGGACGCTGACCATGAACCGCATGGCAGTTGTTGCGATCCATGCCGGCATCGCACTGGGCTTGGGTCAGCCGATGAATCCGGTGCAGCTCCTGTGGATCAATCTGGTCACCGATATCTTCCCCGGTCTGGCGTTGGCGCTGGAACCCGCTGAACCCGACATCATGCGACGCTCGCCGCGAGACCCGGGCGAGAAAATAATCAGCAACAAGGATCTTGGGCGCAAGACGTTCGAATCCGACATCATCGGAGTTGGGACCATGGCAGCTTACCTGTATGGTCTGAAGCGCTATGGCAATCCGGTGGTGGCCAGCACCATGGCATTCAACTCACTCACCCTGAACGAGCTTGCCCACTCCCTGAGTTCACGCTCGAAGTACCGTAATGTATTCGGTGGGCAGAAGTTGTCATCCAACCCGCATCTGATCCGGGTGATCGGGGGCATGGCGAGACTGCAGGCTATGGTAAGTACTGTGCCAGCGCTGCGCAGATTGCTCGGGACCAGCCCGCTGCGTCCGCCCGATCTGCTGATTTTGGCTGCCAGCGTCTTGCTGCCCCTGGTGGTCAATGAATTAACCAAGCCTTCGGCACCGGCTCAGGATGGGGCCGAGTATGCTGAAACCGGCGACAGCGATGCCGAATTCAGCCTCGATAGGGAGGAAATGGCGTGAGTGACGGCTATTGTGCGCGACTTCGGTTTGACCGGTCTGCCGGCCGGCCATAGCAACGGCTACTATCGCAAGCTCGCCTGTTATGGCCAGATCGGACGCGCCGATCTTGACGTGCCCTGGGAAAAGACGGACAGGGCCGAAATGCTCAAGTAGGCATCGGCCGCGCTCAGACCTTGCGGATCAGCTTCTGTTCAGCGCCCCGCTGAGCAGCGAGAAGACCCCGGTGACCGCAGCAATCTTCGCGAGCTCTTGGGCCGGGGGCAGGCGCAGCCAGAATTTGCCGTCCGCCTTGCTCATCCCCATGTTGTTAATGAATGACCGCTTCGGTCATGAAGACGCCGAAGGTGATACCTGTGAAGACGAGTCCACGCATGCCTCCAATCCTCCTGAACCGGTAAAATTCTCTAAGGACTGTACCAGCTCCGGACTGACTCCGCGTCAGCCGAGCTGGTTGCCGGGCGTTGCCTTATGATTTGGCACTCGACTTCTTCTTGGTCGTTGCCTTCTTCTTTGCGGCCACTTTCTTTTTCGTGCTCGCTTTCTTCTTGGTGGCCACCTTTTTCTTTGCGGCTGCTTTCTTCTTCGGCGCCGCCTTCTTCTTCGCTACGGTCGTTTTCTTCTTCGCACCTGCCTTTTTCTTCGCGCTTGCCTTCTTCTTCGCACCCGCCTTTTTCTTCGTGCTTGCCTTCTTCTTCGCAGTTGCCTTCTTCGAACTCGCGCTTTCGTCGGCTACCTTGCCGCGTAACTGATCCAGTTTGTGACTGACAGCATCGATAAGGTCACTGCCGATGGTTTCGACTTCTTCGATCAGGCTCTTGAGTACCTGGGCGGCCTGGGTCTCCGCGACGGTCTTCGCTGCAGTCGAAATCTTGTCGGTCACTGCGCCGACGCCGTCTTTCACTTCACCGATCACGAGATCGCCAGCCTTTTCGACCTCGTTGATTACAGTCGAAGCCGTTGTCTTGACGTTCTTTGTGATGTCGCTTTTCTTCGCGACATTCTTTTTCTTGCTGGATTTCTTCGCCATCCCCACGCGCCCTCATAATGTGATATCCCACAAACAAATATAGGCGCTTGATTCTTCATCGCAATCAGAAATATGCATAAAGTTGACCTGCGCAAAAACAGGGCTGGACGCAGCCTTCGGCAGCGGCTCAATAGGCGTGGGTATTGCCCGCCGCGCCAAACCGCAAACTGCATTGCTGAATAGGCCGCTGATGTCCTGACATTGATCTCCGCCGGCCATCGTTTAGCCTTTGGTGGCGAGTTGGGATGCGACGTTTCAGGCCATAGACAACATTGTCATCGCATCATCTGCTGTCGAGCTTGCTTCGAATGTCGGTCCTGCCAAGACACCGCCTTTGGGTCAGCCCTGGCGCGGTTGAATGTAAGGTCGGGTGATCCGGGCGGCAGCATGGCAGTAGTCCTCTGGGGTGTCGGTACACAAGAGAATTTTGTGTTCGAATCATATTTGCCGAATGCCCGCGGGAAAATCTCTCAGACAGGATTGAACCATGAACGTATGCGGCCAGCTTCGCCTTGTCTGCGCCAGTCCATCGTGCCGGTCATGGGCCGTCTCAGTCGCAGGTGCCGGGTCGGTCAGCAGCACTGTGGACAGCAGAATCACCAAAGAAGCGTTGCTGATCCTCCATCGCAGTTGGCCACATGGTCCACTGGATTATTCATCCGGCATTGGTGGAGCGCCCTGGTCTGAATCCAATTCCGGTGTTCGTCCGGGCCATTTGTTGCGGCTATTCAACCCCGGCTGCTTCTCGGCAGTTGCAGTAGCGGCTATGATCATTCCTCTGGCTGATTGAAGGGCATCTCTAATAATCCTGGGTGCGCAGATTGGGCGACATAATTCGGGACATCAAGGCGAAGACCGCACGTAATAGCTGGCTATTGCGAAGGTCTTCAACGCACAGAGCGCGGATTATGTCGTTCAAGATGCCATCTATGGATTGTTAGAGGTGCCCTGAAGTTAAGTTCTACGGCCTCATGGACATACAGCGGACAACATGAAAGACACGCCACACGATTTAGCGCGTTCGATGGCCGAGACCTTGGCCGACAACAGCGAGCAGCTGAATCTGAGCATCATCCAAAGCATCGGTGACTGCGTGAAGGTGCTCGATATTGATGGCCGCCTGCTTTACATGAACGAGGTCGGCCAGCGTCTACTCGACATAGGAGATATCCGGCCGTATCTCGGGGCTCGCTACAGCGATTTCTTCGAGGGGCGGGATACGGATGAAGCGACAACGGCTCTTGCCGAAGCGCAACAGGGTCGCCAAGGTCGATTCGTTGGGTTTGCTGCGACAGCCGATGGGACCCCCAAATGGTGGGATGTCGTCATCACGCCGATCTATGGTCATGGGCGTGTAGTCGAGAGGCTTCTGGTGATGTCCAGAGACATTACCGATCAAAAAAGGGCTAGTGAGGCACTGGCAGAAAGGGAGCATCTTCTTCGTCAGGCGCAATCCTATGCACACATCGGCAACTGGAGCCTGGATGCAGACAGCATCACGGCGAGTTGGTCGGACGAGGTCTACCGGGTCCTGGGTCTGGACGTCTCTGCTGTGCCCGGACCCGTGACGCTCGAGAAGGCGATCCACCCTGAGGATATGGCCGACGTGAAGGCGTCGCTACTGCGGTCTTTGAACACCGGCGCGGAACATAAGAAGGAGTATCGGGTTATCCGGCCAGATGGCGACGTAAGGTGGGTGGCCTGCAAGGGAGCGCCGGTTTTCGATGATCAGGGAAGGCTGGTTAGGCTGCTGGGCATATTTCAGGATATTACCGAGCGCAAGCTGACCGAAGAGCAGGCCAAGGCGGCGCTCCGGGAGAAAGATGTATTGCTTCGTGAGATCCATCATCGGGTAAAGAACAACCTCCAGGTAGTGTCCAGCCTTCTATCCCTACAGGCCATGAAGACGCCGAATACAGAGGCATCCAGTACCCTGATGGAAAGTTGCCGAAGAATCCAAGTGATGGCGGATATCCATAATCGGCTCTACGGATCAAGCGACATCGCGAAGATCGAATTCGACGATTTCGTCCATACGCTTACCGAAGGTCTGGTGTCCGCCTATTCGCCGGAGGCTGTCCATATCGATCTCGTCGAAGATCTGGAATCGATCACATTGAACATCGATACGGCGATCCCGTGTAGCCTGATCATCAGTGAACTGCTATCGAACTCTATGAAACATGCGTTCCCCGGCAGAACCAAAGGGACCATAGTGGTAGCGCTCAAGCGGCATGGCGACAAACTCCATCTTCGCGTGAAAGACAATGGCATTGGACAGACACAGGCGCAAGGCTCACAACCCTACGAGTCCCTGGGACTGATGCTTGTGCATGCACTCGTCGAGCAACTGGGTGGGGACATCGTCTGTTCGAATGAAAAGGGCGCATGCACGACCATCACCTTTGATGCGAAACGAGCGGCCTAGTGCGATCCATTCTCATTGTCGAAGACGAGAAGATCTCCAGTATGTTGCTGGAGCATCTGGTGTCAAAGTTGGGCTGGAATATTGTCGGTTCGGTCAGCTCGGGCGAAGAAGCGATTCGATGTGCGGAGTCCGCGCAACCCGATCTGATTATCATGGATGTCGGCCTGAGGGGCGATATCAACGGAATCGAGGCGGCGAACGCCATCTGCCAACGAAAGCCCACACCCGTGCTGTTCCTTAGCGCATACACTTATGAAGAAATAACCAGGCATCACGAGCTACCGGAAGTCTTCGAGTTCCTCCCGAAGCCGGTCATGATCGATGAACTGAAGAACAAGCTGAACGAGATGTTCAGTCGCGTCGAATAGCTGTGCGCACGCGTTATGTCGGCCATGAGAAAACGCGAGCCGCTACCTGGCGGCAGCGCTGATCCATCCGACAAGGCCAAAGGAAATCCGGGATGCGCTCCGGCATGTTCGATTCGGCGCGCCACGACAGGAAAGTGGCAGTCGGTGACTGGTCAAAGGGCTCATGCCGTTGTCCCATTCATCTTCAGTGCCATGGTGCCGGTGCTGGACGAGGGGTCGTTTCCTCGAGACGTTTTTCTCCACCCCCTTGCGGAAGGGCTCGTGGCGCATGCTTCGCCACGTCTGCTATTGATTTAAGTTAATGCCGCGAAGGGGAAACGGGACCTGGTTTCGGCCAGCTGAGGAAGGCAAGAATCACGCCTTCGGCATCGAGCGCTTCGAATGTTGTGGCGTAGGTTGAGCCAGGTCATCGCCGCAGTGAATTCATACCCATGCAACTGCCCGCATCCTGCATCGGCGACTATTTTTAAATCAGGACGCCCCGAAAGGCCGCAGGCAGCCACGGTCCCACCGGTTGTTGTTGAGAGGGCATGAGGCTCTCAGGGTGTCCATAGAATGACATGTTCTCTCGACCTAATCCGGGGGGTGAACTGTGGGCACAGATTCATCTACGGAGGGATTGACCATGTCGAAACGAATACACCTTTATGCGCTACTATTTATTGCCGCGGGTATCGCGGCTGCCGGAGGTAACGGCGGTTCGAATGACGCGCGCTATTGCTTGGACGTCAACATCGAGCCCTTCCACATGATGCCCGGTTTCATGGATTCAGCCGGTGCATGTGCGGTCAGGGACTATTGGGATGGAGAACTCCAGGAGGCCTTCTACCCGTTTACGGCTGAGGATCACCTGTTCAACTGCGAATACTTCGGGGACATGACCCCGTTGCCCACCGGCGATATGGTGCCATCCTCGGTAGTGAGTCAGGACGTCGTCAATGGCACGATTGGCGGACACCCGTTCTCGGCGAAGCTGTACTGCGCCAGTCTGACTAACTGGTACCAGCAATCCTGCGCCGACCCGGAGAAACCAGCGACTTGCCGCGTACAACTCGCGCAGCCATTCCTGTCGATGGGTCTGCCATTTCCGCGTGTCACCGAGGTTTCGGTATTCGATGGCGTGATTGTGGTGGATCGTGGCAGGAAGAGCTTCGAGGTGCCGTTCCTGATGGCGACCCGAGCCGCTGGTGTCATGCATATCGAATCGATGGATCTTGATGCACCACAGGTCGGTGCCTCGATAACGCACAGTGCTCTGGGTATGGTTGCTTACGGCGACGACGGTGGTGATGTTCGGGTTCTGAACGGCAGCCTCGATCTGCTGTTGCAGGGGCACATCTTTTATCCAGGCAGCGTTGAAGACGATCCCGGTGCGGCCAGAGTTCAGGGTACCGTGTGCAGCAGAGGGCTGTACAACACGCTGAACCGCAGGCATATGAGGGCCCGGGGCGGGAGGCATGAACATCACGACGATGATGACGACTGATGGTCCGTCGCTATTCGGTGTCCGGTGGGGCATGCGGCCAATAAAGGTGGCGCTCGGAGCACCTGACATGTGCCAGGCGAGGGGAAGGTCGTGCCGGACTTACTGCATGGTCCACTAACAGACCAGGGCACCGGCACCGGCCGGTGCCCGGCGGGCATCATCCGACGGCCTCCGGATGTCAGGGCGTGCGCATTCGACCGGGCAGGGAATGCCCGAGGCCCCTGGAAAGATCTGCTGCCAGTCTTTCTAATAATCCTGGGTGCACAGATTGGGCGACATCATTCGGGACATCGAGGCGAAGACCGCACGTAATAGCTGGCTATTGCGAAGGTCTTCAACGCAGAGAGCGCGGATTATGTCGTTCAAGATGCCATCTATGGATTGTTAGAGATGCCCTTTAGAACAGCCAGATCAGGCCAGTGTTTTTCAGAACCTTGTAACGCCCCCTCTGCGAGCGCGTCGTATAGCCCTTGAAGCCTCCAGACTCGACCAGCTTCCTCCTCATCTCCAGCCATTCGGGACTGCCCCACAGCAGGGACACGGCCTTGAGTTCCTCGAAGACCCGATTCAAATCGCCACTCAACTCCGGGTCGGCAATATAGAACCCCATTTCATTATTATAAAGGCGTGATCGATAGTCGAAGTTCGAGGTGCCGACAAAACCGAAATCATCGTCACCGAAGAACTTCGCGTGCAGTTTCCCGTAGCTCTCGGTGCCGCCGATCAGCGCAGAGTCGAGTCTTCCGGTCTGGTAGATCCTGATGCGCGGGTGATTTATCAGGCGCTTCCATTCCTCGCCACCGACAAAAGCCGGATTGAGTTCACTGTCCTTCCTGCTCTTCAGCCAGACTTCCTGCATTTCGGGTGGGAGCAACAGGCGCGGCGCAGTATCCATGTCGATGACACTTTGCGTGAAGTAGTTATCACTCGTCAGCACCGAGTTGGTGACTATTTCGACGGATAGACCAGGATATTCTTCCAGTGCTTCGAGCATCATCTTGGCGCCATCGTGAATTATGCGACCGTCGCTGTCCTGATACTGGGCAATGAAAAGGTAGGGGGAAACGATGCGAAAGCGAGCATTGACGTCGCCCGTTCGTGTTGCCTGCTCGATCCCGTTGGCCAGGATGGCGCCAATCGAATTAAGATTGCGAGACTTGATCTCTGCGACATTGCTTATCACGTCCTCGCTCGTAAGATTGCCCATCTCATGAGCCAGACGAACTTCGGAGCTACGGAAGCCTTGCGAGAGGTAAGAAGGCATCTGCGCATAGGCATCTTCGATCGCTGGCACACCCTTGATGAACGCCAGTGCTTGCTGGGCCTTTACCCGGTCTTTCTCGTAGCCCTCAACCAGGATGAGATCATAGTCGCCGTCCTCATCGGTGACAGGAGAGATGCGCCGGTTGCCCTTGTGCAGGAACAGCAGCGTGTAGTAGCCGCTGCTCACCTGGCCGACAGTGGTAGGACGGCTCGAGCCGCCGATGTTCTCCGGCGACTTGAGCAGGATCTCCAGATCCAGGTAGGTATCCTTGTTCCGGCTCCCATCCTGGTTGATGCCGTAGTAGTCTACTGAGATATTGCGCCCCCCGGTCATCACCATATCCTTGCCCGGGAAGCGACCGTCCTTGATGATCAGCTTGTCATGGGAGCGACGATTCGACCAGCTACTCCAGCTGGTCAACGCATTGATAATGACAAACTGAACACGTGCTCTGTAGTCGGTCTTGTTGCCCAGGCCATCAACCATGTATCCGGCATCTTCCGCGCAGGTCTGAAGTGCCCGAATGGGCGCATGGCTGAAATGCATCGAGCCCAGCGAGTCGACCATGATGCGAACATCCACACCTCTTTTTACCGCATTGCACAGGGCGCCCAAAATGGCATGCCCGGTGGGGTCGTACTTATAGATGTAGTAAGTCAGGTCGAGCGTGTGTTCGGCATGCTCGATCATCCACAACTTCGCAGCGAGAGACCGCAGTGAGTCCTGATACGACGGCCCGATGATCTTGGTGTGGGCCGAGCTGATGGGGGACTCGATGCGTTTGGCCAGCGCCACGGTGTCGTGTTTGAGCTGCCGATTGGGGACCCAGGTTCTGGCCTCGTAGAGCAGCCGCATCATGGTCTGCTCGTCATTTGTCAGTTCAGCGGACGCATGTTCTTCGAGTGCCTCCAAGGGGGAGGCGGGCTGCATCGGAGTGCTCACACAGGCGGACAGTAGCAGCGCGACGATGACGTAAAACATGCCCTTGCTTGATCTCATCGGTCCCTGCATCCACTCTGCTGCTATGGTTCTGTGCCGCTGCTCGCTGCTCATCGAAGGCCTATCTCCGCGTAGACTGCCTGATGATCCGAGACAAGATCGGTCGACACCCGATAATCCAGGAACTCGAACTCCCTCGAGATCAGGATCCAGTCGAGGCGTTTCGTGCCGCCCTTGTAGGTGCCGAGATTGCCGGCTTCCGGTTGGTAGACTTGTAGGCCTGCCTGCTCAGCCAGTGCCTTAACGGTTGACGCCTCGGAAAACCATTCACTGTTGAAGTCTCCGAGAATGATGCTCGGGTGATGTCGTTTCCTTAGCACCTTCACCATTTCATCAATCTGCTGTTCGCGGACCTTCTCCCGGGAGAAGTCCAGGTGAACCGACAAGATATCGACGAGGTGAGTCTCTCCTTCCTCATCTTCACTCCGCCAGGCGATTTGTGCAAGTAACAGGCCCTTGTTCAGGGTGGGCGGAGATGGCTTGAAGGTGTAACTCAGGACCTCTTCGAACGGCTGGCGGGACAGCAGCGCGGTGCCGTAATCGAACAACCAGCTGTGCGCATGGCTGGCACGTTCGAACCAGGGGTAGCCGGCGTCCCGGGCGAGCAAAGATACATGGTCGAATCCGCCGCTCCAGCGTGAGGGGCCATCGGCCTCTTGCAACGCGACGACGTGAGCATTCATGTCTATCAGAAGATCGGCTATCCGACGGAGATTGTCTGCGAAGGCGGACTTCCTCAGCAAAACCTGATTGAGGGCATCATTCCTGCCGTGCGCGATATTCAGGCTTGCCAACCGCAGACTGCCGAGGTGGGGCTTTGCTGTCGGTGCATGGACTCGTTGATCCGGGGGTTCTAGCTGTGCGCCCGGGCAGCCAGATAGAAGCGCCAGCGAGAGGCCAACTACGATGCATTTTACCGAAAGGTCACGCATGCTCCGAGAATACCAGATTCGATTGATCAGGCGCGGTTGACAAATTCCGAAGGGGGGTGGCGGTTGATCGCAGGGCTCTGCGTCACAGTCTTGGATCATGAACAGTAGCTGACGGCCACGGCTAAGATTGGGTTGCCGCGAGCAAGGCCAAGTGCGTCCGGAGTCGCGCCGTCGCGGTGCCCCGGCTGGTCATTTCTGTCCGGCTTTCGGGCGCGCTGTTTACCTGTCGTATCGATTTGTGTCCTCATGGTACATTGCAGCTTCCCGGTATCAAGCCGCGCATCCGCGTGATGAACCCCTGGTTTAAACGAATCATCGTCGCCGTTGTCGTCCTCGAGCTTGTCTACCTCGCCGTTGGCAATCTTGCCCTGCAACTTCCGCTGACCCAGGCGCTGCTGAACGGGCTGAGGCCGGACAAGTTCGAAGTGACTTGGGAGGAAGCATGGACCTTCTACCCTTTCAGGGTGCATGTTCAAGGTCTTGCTGCGAATGGGCAAAGTCGCCGCCAGCAATGGCAGTTGGAAATGCGCCGGGGTTCTGCGTCGATTTCGTTGCTCCCGCTGGTACTCAGGCACGTGAGTCTGCATAGCGTGGTGGGCGAGGATGTCCTGTACTTCCAGCGTCCTCGCCTCAAGCCGGATAATGACTACGCCGACACACGGGATTTTTTTCCGCCCATCAGAAACCGAGTACTGAACGACGCAGAGCCCCTGCCAGATGGCAAGCGCCCATGGACGGTCAGTGTCGAGAATGCCAGCGTTCTCGGAAGGCACGTCGTCTGGGTCTATCAGTTACATGCTGTCATGCAGGGCGAACTGCGGGGTGATTTCCGCTATCGGACTCGTGGTGGTCCTTTCTCGCTTCGCGACGGCTGGGTCGATCTGGTCAGCGATGACGTTGTCATCAACGGCGATCGTGACGCGTTCAAGAAGATCGTGGTCCGAGGGGACGTGGAATTTTCGGAATTCTTGCCGAGGGAGAACAAGGGCGTTGATGCGCTGCCCTTCCTGAGCATGGATGCTGAACTGGGTGCGGCAGTGAACAGTCTGGCGTTCCTCGATCTTTACCTGCGTCACCTGGAAGGTATGCGGCTCGATGGCCGGGGTCTGCTGTCAGGGCGGGTGAATCTCGAACGGGGCACCCTGCGAGCGGGTACGCAGCTCGATGTGATGGCGCCGGCGCTGTCGCTGGAATTGCTCGATCACAGTGCGTCGGGTAGCGGTACCGTACGGCTTGATGTCGACCCGGGTACCCCAGACATGCTCAGTGTCCGTGTGAAATTCTCAGAGCTGATCGCAAGACGTCTCGGTGACGACAGGCCTCTGCTGGTGGGCAGCGGCCTGGTTGTTGATGCGAGTGGCGACGCCGATGTGCTTGCGACCGCGGCAAGAATGCGGTCGGCGAGTCGGCTGGCGGTCAGCATCCCTGCGGTCAGGGTGCCGGACCTTGCCGTTTTTCATCATTACCTACCGGATCATGTCGGCCTGCGACTTCACGGCGGCGAGGGCGTACTGCGCGGTCACGGAATAGTTGATGCCTCGAGTTTGGACATCGATCTGAAGCTGGACGCCGATGACGCGGATATTGCTATCGACGATTATCGTTTTCAGTCCGATGTCGATGTCGCGCTGCTGGCGAAGACGCATGCGGCAGACCCCGAGGGTATTGATGTTTCGGGTTCCTATATAAGGCTCTTCGATGCCCGTCTTGCCAACAAGAACCAAGATGCCTCAGCTGCATGGCGGGCTCACTTGGCGGTGGATCAGGGGTGGTTCAGTTTTCCCGGTCGGGAAGCAGTGCTCGACGGCCGGGGCATGCGACTCGTCGAAGAACGCGAACTCGCCGAGTTACTGGCGATCGCTGATGGCGAACTGCGGCTCAATGGTAGTTTGTCCGACCTCGCCTGGCTGAATCAATTGATGAAGAATGAGTATCACGCCGAGATCCGGGGATCCGGAGATCTGCAGGCGCGGCTATTGCTGCACGGTGGCTGGCCAGCGGCGGGCACGGAGGCAAGGGTAGTATCCAGTGGCCTGGCGGTCGAGATACTGGACTATGTGGCCGAGGGCGGGGGCTCCGTGAAGCTGAGACTAGACGAGGGGGGCCGGCGACCGGATGCGAAAATTGATGTGCTATTGAGCGAGGCTTCTTTTAAGAGGCGGGACGAAGACCGGCCGTTTATCAACCACGTCGAGTTGCATTTACAGGCTTCGGCCAAGGGTCTCACCTATGACGGCCCGACGGAGGATCTCACCTTGCGTCTTCACATGCCCACCGCAAGAATCACGGATATGAGCGTGTATAACCTGTATCTCCCGGAGAGCTTTCCGCTGCGTTTACTGAGCGGGGAGGCGGACCTGGTTGCCGATATCGAGCTGGAACCCATGGCCGCGAGCGGTTTCGTGACGCTGAAGGCGAGCAGCCTGCGCAGTCGACTCGATCAGCAGGAGCTGTCCGGTGACTTGACGGTCAAGGTTCATGTGGCGGATGGCAAACCCAGAAATATGGATTTCGATATCTCCGGTTCGATACTCTCGCTGGACAATATCAAGGTAGAGGGCGATACAGAATCGCAGCGCCAGCCGGGCTGGAATGCCACGGTCGAGTTCACACGTGCCAATACAGTGTGGAGACGGCCGATTCGTATAACGGCGGAAGCCGACCTCGAAATGAAGGATTCCACGCCGATCGTCGCCATGCTATCCAATTACAGGCAGAAGAATGGCTGGATAGAGAAACTGCTCACGGTTGGCCCAATAAAGGGCGAGGCAAGGATGGACATGCAGCACAACCAGCTTGTCTTTCCCTATGCCTTCGCCGCCAGCGATGAGATTGATATCGGTGCCAAAGGCCTGATTGACGAGCAGACCCGCGAGGGTATCATTTTCGCTCGCTACCGCAAGCTGAAGGGTTTGCTCAAGATCCGTGATGGCAAACGCGACTTCGACCTGATCAGGGCGCGGAAAACGTTCGATGCCTACTCTCCAACGGCAGCCGTCAAATAGGTCTTGTTGTCCTATCTCGCCGATGTATCGCCCGCTACTGATCAGTGCGCGGCTGGCTGCACGGGTTCGTTTTGCATGATTTGCTCGCCATTGCCGGTCTGCTCCGTGTGGTGCCGCTTGGGTGGTGACGGGTCAAAGGCGAGGCGGCGGGTCTGAAACGTCCCCTACGGAAAGGCTTTTTCCTGAAGAGCCTGTGCCATCATCGGGGTCGGGCGACGCAAATGTCATAGGGGGACAGGTGTCGAGAGCGAGACTCATACTGCTTTTCACGATCATGCTGGCGATCACAGCGTTTTTTGCTTTCGATCTTGGGCGCTTTTTTGATTTGTCCTTCATCAGGGCGCAGCAGTCAGCGATAGAGGCGTATCGGCAGGACCACCCACTGCTCACTGCGACCCTGTACTTCGTGATCTATGTCACTGTCACCGCCTTGTCCCTGCCTGGAGCGGTCATCATGACGCTGCTGGGTGGTGCCATCTTTGGCCTTGCCTGGGGCACGCTGATCATTTCCTTCGCCTCGACCATCGGCGCGACCCTGGCCTTTCTCGCCAGTCGTGTGCTGTTTCGCGAACCGGTGCAACGTCGTTTCGGCGAAAGGCTGCGGACGATCAACGAAGGTATGGCTCGCGAGGGGGCCTTGTACCTGTTCGCATTGCGCCTGGTCCCGATCTTTCCTTTCTTCGTCATCAATCTGTTGATGGGGCTTACGCCGATCCGAACATGGACGTTCTACTGGGTCAGCCAGGTCGGCATGCTGGCTGCGACGCTGGTGTACGTGAACGCCGGCACCCAACTGGCCCAGATTCAAGATCTCGGTGGCGTGCTGTCGCCGGCATTGCTCGGTTCCTTTGCGCTGCTGGCGGCCTTCCCGCTGCTGGCCAGGCAGGCTGTGGCCTGGCTGGAGACACGCAAGCGCTATGCGCCCTGGAAACGCCAGCGACCGGAGAGATTCGACTACAACCTGGCGGTGATCGGTGCCGGCTCGGCCGGGCTCGTATCAGCCTATATCGGCGCAGCGGTGAAGGCGAAGGTGGCGCTGATCGAGCGCGATCGGATGGGTGGCGACTGCCTCAATACCGGGTGCGTACCGTCCAAGGCGCTGTTGCGCTCGGCCAGCTTTCTCGCCCAGGCGCGTCGGGCCGCTGAGCTGGGTATCCGCTCGGTTGATGTGGACGTCCGTTTCCGGGAACTGATGCAGCGCGTGCAGCGCGTGATCAAGGCGGTCGAGCCGCACGACTCGGTCGAGCGTTACACCGAGCTGGGGGTTGACTGCGTGCAAGGCGCGGCGCGCGTCACATCTCCGTGGACGGTTGAGATATCGACGCCGGAGGGAACCCGGTCGATTTCGGCGCGCTCGCTGGTGATCGCCGCAGGCGCGCGGCCGTTCGTGCCTCCGATCCCCGGGCTCGAGGAAACGGGCTATCTGACCTCGGACACCGTGTGGGGCTTGCAGGAGCTGCCGCAGCGGCTGCTCGTGCTCGGCGGCGGGCCGATCGGCTGTGAACTTGCACAGGCGTTTGCACGCATCGGCTCGAAGGTCACGCAGCTGGAGATGTTGCCGCGACTGATGGTGCGCGAGGATCCCGAGGTGTCCGAGATAGTCATGCGGCGCCTCATCGACGACGGTATCGACGTGCGGCTCGGCACCAAGGCCCTGTCGTGCGGGATAGAGGACGGCGAGAAGATTCTCGTTACGGAGCATGCGCAGGGGCAGGCGAAAATACCCTTCGACGCCATCCTCATCGCTGTTGGGCGGATTGCCAACACCAAGGGCTATGGACTTGAGGAACTCGGCATCGGCGTAACCGAACAGCGTACCCTCGAGGTCAATGCATTCATGCAGACGGCGTTTCCAAATATCTATGCCTGTGGCGATGTGGCCGGCCCTTATCAGTTCACGCACACCGCCGCACACACCGCCTGGTATGCGGCGGTCAACGCCTTGTTCGGACGTTTTCGCAGGTTCCGCGTCGATTTTTCCGTGATCCCCTGGGCGACATTCACCGCGCCGGAGGTTGCACGGGTGGGACTGAACGAGACGGAGGCGAACGCCAAAGGGGTGAGCTACGAGGTGACCCGTTACCGGCTGGACGAGCTCGATCGGGCGATTGCGGACGAGGCCGCGCATGGGCTGGTCAAGGTGCTCACGGTTCCAGGCAAGGACAGGATACTGGGTGCGACTATCGTCGGTGAGCATGCGGCTGACATGCTCATCGAGTTCATTCTTGCGATGCGCCATGGCATCGGCCTGAACGATATCCTCGGCACCATCCATATCTACCCGACCTGGGCCGAGGCGAACAAATATGTCGCGGGCAGCTGGAAGCGCGCGCATGCCCCGACACGGCTGTTGAACTGGGCGGCGCGTTATCATGACTGGGTGCGTGGTGGCTGAGCCGGTTTGGTGACTCGGCCGGATTCCGTCGCGAGGCCCTGGAGCGGCGTCAGTGAGGGTTAGGGGGAATGGCACTTACTTGGGAGCGCAAGCGACAAGTTGGCCTGGTGATTCCAGTCATTTCTTTCGCAAATCGCCGTGAATACGTCCCTGTAGGCTCGACGGCGGCGTCCGTGCCGCCGACGTTTGCTCCAGAAACGACCGGGATCAGCTTAACTGGAATGGCACTTACTTGTGAGCGCAAGCGACAAATTGGCCTGGTGATTCCAATTTTCCAGCAACGACCGGGATCAGTTTAAGTCAGTGCCATTGGGGTTAGCGGGAGACCAGGACCGTCCGCTTGACCGAACAGGGTTGCGGCGATCTGCGCGGTCACCAAGGACGGGCCAAGGCACGAGGCAACCATAGGTGGTCAGGAGTTCGGCGCTGTGCCGCCGTTATCGTGTGGCGCTCGGAGGATGCCATGTGGCATGCTTGATTCATGTTCGACTCGACTGTTGACGGGGCGGTCACGCCGTGATTAGGGCGGCTGTCCGATTGGCATTGCCTGCCGGTGCGATCCTCCTGGCGGCCGTGTTGGGTGGCTGCGCGTCGGTCGAGCCGCAGGCCGAGCCACTGGTGGTCGACTATCGGGAGCGGGCCGATTCGCGCAGCGAGGGCGGTGTGCGGGTGTCGACCAGTGTGCTCTCAGCCCACGAGAGTCTCGCAGTCTACGGTGCCCCGCTCGCCGACGAAGGGATTCAGCCCGTCTGGATAGAGGTCGAGAACCATGACGATGTCGCCTACTGGCTGCTGTCGCCGGGGCTGGACCCGCATTTTTTCCCGGCCTCCGAGGCGGCTGAAGTGTTTGCGGGCCCTGAGGAGCGCGAGCTTGTCGAGAGGAAGTTCGCGGACCTGTCGTTCAAGAACCCGATCCCGCCTGGCGCCACGGTCTCCGGCTTCGTGCTCACGAACCTCGATGAAGGGGTGAAAATGGTCCAGGCGGATCTCTTCGCGAGTGGTCGACTGCGGGCCTTTTCCTTTCTCAGCACAGTACCCGGGTTCCGCGCCGATTATAAAGCGCGCGCAGTGTACCTGCGCAAAGGCAAAGCGCAGGAGACGATCACCGACTATACGGACGGCGACAGGTTTCGCGCGGCGCTGGCGGCATTGCCGTGCTGCGTGACCAACAAGCGAGGCACGCGCGACGGCGACCCCCTCAACCTGGTCGTGGTCGGCGGCCTGGACGACGCCTTTCCGGCGCTGGTGCGGCGCGGCTGGCGCCCGACCGAAGAGACCTGGTCCGGATCAGTGGCCAGGATGATCAATTCGGTGCTGTCTGGAGAGCGTTACCGCTATGCCCCGGTAAGCCCGCTGTATCTCTTTGGGCGGCCACAGGACTTTGCGCTGCAGCGGGCGCGCGACAATATTCACCAGCGTAATCATCTGCGGCTGTGGCTCAGCCCGATGCGCTTTCAGGGTAAGCCGGTGTGGGTGGGACAGATCAGCCGCGATATCGGCAGCCGCTTGACCATCTATTCGCCCTATCTGACGACCCACAAGATCGATCCCGATGTAGACGAGGCTCGAACGGTTCTCACCGAAGACATGGCCTACTCGCAGAATCTCGCGGCGTTCGGCCTGGTGGGCGGTGTCGGCGCAGCACCGAAGGACGTCCCGCGCAGAAATCTGACCAGGGACCCGTACTACACCGACGGCTTTCGTGCAGTGCTGGTTTTCGATGCCCATCCCCGATCATTGGCCGAGATCGACGTTCTGCGCTGGGAGGGCCGCGCCGGCGGATACATTGAACAATTCGGACAGGCCGGCAGCCAATGACCGACATCAGCACATTTCCGATGGTTCGCTTGGCCTGTCGCCGCCGGGGATTGGGCGTGCTCTTGATGCTGGCTATCGGTCTGCTGCCGATGATGCTGGTCGGTTGCGCGACATGGGATGCACCTGCGCCGGTAGGTGCTGCTGAACTGCGGGCCCGGGCGGTAACCGAAACCGTCAGCGACGTTCGCCTCTCCGCAGCCGTGCTCGGCGCCGCTGACAGTCGCCAGCGCTTCGGCGCGGATGTCAACGCGACGGACATCCAGCCAGTGTGGGTCGAGGTGCAAAATGACAGCAGGGATGTGCTCTGGCTGCTGCATGCCGGCACGGATCCGGAGTACTTCTCACCGTTGGAAGTGGCATGGTCGTTCCATTCCTCGTTCGGTGGAGCGAACAACGCGGCGATCGACGAGCATTTCAATGCGCTCGCCTTTAAGAACCCGATCCCGCGCGGCGCGACGCGATCGGGCGTGATCTTTGCCAATCCGCATCACCGCACCCGGGTGCTCAATGTCGATCTGATCGGTCGTCACCGCTTGATTCCGTTCACCTTGTTCGTTCCGGTTCCCGACGATCCACCGGATTCCGAGGCGACGCAGTTGATTGAGCGTTACAGCGCTGTCCAGCCGGAAGACCTGCACGACCCCAACGCGCTGCGCGCGGCGTTGGCGCGCCTGCCCTGTTGCGGTACGTCAGCGGATGGCATGGAGCCGGGCGATCCGGTCAATCTGGTGTGGATCGGGGCGTTCACCGATATTGGTGCTGCGCTGCAACGCCGTGGTTTCCGGAGTGAGCGGGAGGCTATCGATGATGCACAGCGGCTGTTCGGCCGGCGTCCGGACATCGTCGGGCGCAAGGTGGGCCGCGACGGTATGCCGGCGCACTGGGTGCGCCTATGGGTCGCCCCCTTACGCTACCGTGGCCAGCCCGTATACTTGAGTCAGGTTGGCCGTCCGATGGGTGGACGGACTGCCGTCGGCGACGATGATGATCTGGTGCTGCATCCGAATGTGGATGAGGCGCGAAATCTCTTGGTGCAGGACCTCTTTTATTCGGGAGGTCTGGCCAAGTTGGGGTTTGTCGAGGGGAGTGGGGCAGTTGAGGTCGCACGGGCACAGGAAACTCCAGCGGACAGCCGCTATCATACCGACGGTTTGCGGGCGGTCGTGTTCTTCGTCACCCGTCCGCTCGCTTTGTCCGATGTTGAACTGCTCGACTGGACCCCTTACCTGGCGCGCCGCGCGACCGATGCCGCCGCTACCGACAGATGAACAGCGATAGCGATCATGCCCAGGCCGATGATGCTGGCCGCCGATGCCGCGCCAAGCGAGGACTGCGCAGGAATAGCACCTGGACAGTCGTCGTTTCGATGGCAGCGGCGGTCCTTTTGGGTGGGTGCTCGACACCGCCACTGATGCCCTACACGGTAGCGACCCAACCGCTGGCACTGGTGCCTGCCGCGCAGGCGGGTGTGCGGGACAAGCGGGGGCGCTTCCGCGAGATATTCTGTGAGGTCCTGGAGGCCCGGGCGGACGCGCTCCCCGACTATCGGCCTTGCGACGAGGCGCTGGCGCGCGTCGCTGGCGAGCCGGACGCGGCCGGCGATACCGTGGACCTTGGTCCCTCTCGGCGCGGGCTTGTCGCTGTCATGGTGCCCGGTGTTGGCTGGGACTGCTTCTCCGATTGGCTCGGCCACGATGACGCATATGCCGCTCATCTGCGCCAGTTCGGCTACGATCTGATTGTTCTGGATGTGGACGGGCTGTCGAGCAGCGCCAACAACGCACGCCAGATCCGCGATGCGATCATGCGCATGCCCTTGCAGGGGCCCGAGCCGCGACTGGTGCTGATCGGCTATTCGAAAGGGGCCCCGGACATCCTGGAGGCGGTGGTGACCTACCCTGAGATCCGCGGCCGGGTCGCCGCCGTCGTCAGCGCTGCCGGTTCGATTGGTGGATCGCCGTTGGCGAATGATGCGAAGCAGTCAGAGCTGGGCTTGCTGGTGCACTGGCCCGGCGCGAAGTGCACCGCCGGTGACGGCGGCGCCCTCGACAGCCTGCGCCCGGCGACACGCAGGGCCTGGCTGGCGCAGAATCCCTTGCCGATGGATTTTCCCTACTATTCTCTTGTGACCTTCCCGCAGCCGGAACGCGTGTCCTCGATACTCAAACCCAGCTACAGCAAGCTCAGCCGGATCGATGGGCGCAACGACAGTCAGATGCTGTTCTACGACCAGGTGATCCCGGGCGGTTCGCTACTTGCCTATCTGAATGCGGATCATTGGGCGCTGGCCGTGCCGATTGCCCGCTCGCATCCAATGCTCGGCGCCACGTTCGTCGACCATAACGACTTCCCGCGAGAGGCACTGCTCGAGGCGGTGCTGCGTTTCATTGAGCAGGATCTGCCCGCGCCCGCGGAGTGACGGCAACGTCAGACCCGTTTCATCGGTGTCCCAGGCAGGCTACCGTTTGAGTGCCTGTCGATCTCTCCCAGCGCGTTGAAATCATCCAGGATGCAGTAGATCGCCGGCACCAGGAACAGCGCAATCAGGGTCGCCGACATCAGACCGAATGCAAGGCTTGCCGCCAGCGGAATCAAGATTTGTGCCTGCAGGCTTTTCTCGAGCAGTAGCGGTGTCAGCCCGGCGACGGTCGTGACCGAGGTCAGCAGGATCGGTCGAAAACGCGCAATCGCGGCGTGGCGCGCCGCCTTTCTGACCGGGATGCCAGCTGCGCGTTCGTCACGGATGAATACCACCAGCAGGATCGAATCATTGACCACCACACCGAACAGGGAGGCCATGCCGACGATGCTCGGCAGGGTGAGGTCGAGTCCCAGGGCCATATGCCCGAAGACCACACCGATCAGCGCGGTGGGGATTACCGACATCACGGTGATCGGCGCCAGATAGCCACGGAACTGCAACGCCAGCAGCATATAAACCCCGATCATACCGAGCAGGACGTTGCGCACGATGGAGCCGCCGGTCTTGGCGGATTCATCGCTCTGGCCCTGGATGTCGATCCGGACCGAGGGATGGCGTTCCAGCAACGTGGGGAAGATATCGGATTTGGCCGCATTGAGCACTTCCTGTGCGTTGGCGCGGGCACGATCGACATCTCCCTGGACGGTAACGGTACGGCGGCCGTCGATGCGATTGATCCTCGCCCAGCCACGCGCCTCCTCCACCCGGACCACCTCGGGCAGCGGTATCAGTTTGTTCTCCGGGCCGACGATGGTCATCTGCTCGAGATCTGAGATGTCGTTGCGGTCAGCAGATGCCATGCGCAGTTCCACCTCGTAGGTCTCGGGGCCGAGCGGAAACTCATCGGTCTTGAAGCCCTGGAAGGCTGCGCGCACCTGATCGGCGACATTATGGGCGTCGAGTCCAATGACCCCGGCACCGTCCTTGAGGGTCAGACGGTATTCGCGTTTGCCCGGGCGCAGGTCGTCGGCCAGGTCGGTAACGCCGTCGAAGCCACTGAACCAGGCCTTGAGTTCCAGCGCCGCAGCCTTGATCTCGTCCAGATCCTTCCCGATCAGGCGGATGTCGATCGCGCGCCCCCCCGGCCCGATCGCCGGTTCCGAGAACTTGAGTGCAATGACATCCGGCATGCTGCCGGCCCGGTCACGCCAGCGGTTGCGAAAGTCGTCCAGCCCGCTGTTGCGTACCTCGGCGCTGAGCAGGTCGACCACGACACGCGCCACATGGGGGCCGGTCTCGTAGGCATCCGGGTTCTCGCCAAAAATCACGGTCAGGTTCTGAACCAGATCTTGACCTCCCGGCTGCTGCGTCTTCAGCTGTTCGTTAATGGTCCACACGGCGTCCTGCAGTTGTTGGACGATTTCCTCCGTTCTGGTCAGCGGGGTGCCCTGTGGGAGCAGCACGCGCGCCTCCACTACGTCGCCCTCGATGTCCGGAAAACCGGTGAACTTGAGTTTGCCGCCCACCGGCATCGCGATGGCGAACAGCATCAGCATCAACACCAGTCCCAGCGTCAGGTAACGGTACTCGATGGACTTGTCCAGCACGGCGGCGAATCGGCGGTCACGAAAACTGGCGAAAGCGCGTTCGAATGCGGACCGAAAACGGCCCGGTTCGCTGTCGCGCATGTGCTGGAGTGAATGGCCGAGATGGCTGGGCAGGATCAGGAAGGCCTCGATCAGGCTCACCGTGATGACCACGATCAACACGATTGGCAGGATCCGCAGGATCTGGCCGATTTCACCAGTGATAAAGGCCAGGGAACCGAACACCAGCACCGTGGTGGCAAAGGACGAGGCGATACCGGGCAAGACCTGGGTCACCCCGATCATCGCCGCCTGCATGGGTTGATCCCCCTTGTTCAGGCGCGAGGCGATGTTCTCGGCGATCACGATGGCGTCGTCCATCAGCAGGCCGACACCGATCAGCAGTCCCACCATCGAGATCATATTGATCGTGACTCCCAGCATCGGCAGCACGAACAGCGCGCCGAGAAAGGACACCGGCAGTCCCATGGTGACCCAGAAGCTGTAGCGAAAACTGAAGAACAGCCACAACACCAGAAACACCGCAATCAGGCCCTGGGCGCCGTTGCGGGTGAGCATATTGAGGCGGTCACTGACGATCGAAGAGCGGTCCTGGGTCAGGGTGAGCCGGACGCCCGCCGGGACCCGCCGGTTCTCGTCGGCGACAAACGCGCTGACCGCGGCATAGGCGGTGAGTATGTCCTGTGCACGGGTCTTCGTGATGTCGAGGATGGCTGCGCGTCTGCCGTTGAACAGGACCTTCTCCTCGTCCCGATCGAAGCGGTCGCTGATGGTCGCGATTTCACCCAGACGGATCGCCGCTCCGGTGTCGCCCGAGATGATCACCAGATCTTCGAATTCTGCGCTGGTCTTGCGCTGGTCGTCGAAGCGCAGCAGCACATTCTCCTGCTCTCCCAGCAGCTCGCCGGTCGGGCTGCCGACGCTCTGTCGTTGCAGCGCGTCGGCGACATCGGCCGCGGACAGCCCATATTGGCGCAGTGTCGGCGCGTCCACCTCGATGCGGATCTGATGGGTGGAGAAGCCCTTGATGGTCACCGTGGAGAACTGGCGCAGTGTCTGCAGGCGCGATTTCACGTCCTCGGCATAGGCCTTCAGCATAACCGGGTCCTCGGGCCCGGTGATCGCGATCGAAACCACCGCGTCGGTGCGGCCCAGTTCCTCGACGACCGGCAGCTCGGCCTGTTCCGGGAAGTCGTCGATCGCGTCAACCTCTGATTTCACATCATCGAGGAAACGCGTCATCCGTGCGCCTTCTCTCATCACCGCGGTGGCGATGCCGAGGCCTTCGCGGGCCTCGCAGCGCGTCTCGTCGATATCACTGATGCCGTCCAGCGCATCTTCGAGGCGGCGGCAGATCGCGTCCTCGACCTCGTCCGTGGTGGCGCCCTTGTAGACGACCCGGATTTCGACCTTGTCGTTCTGGATCTCCGGGAAGGTCTCGCGCTGCACGCCCGGCAGGGCGACGACGCCAAGGATCATGATCGCGGCCATGAACAGGTTGGCCGCGGTCGGGTGACGGACAAACCAGGCGATCAAGGCCTGCCCCTGGCCGATACCAGTATCAGCGACTGTAGCGCCTGGTCGCTCACCGGGTTCAGCAGCATGCCCTCCACGGCGGGGATCGGATCGCTGACCACGATCTGTTCGCCGGCCTCGATGCCGCTGTCGATGACACTCAGCGGTCCCTGGCTGAACAGAATGGATACCGGGCGGATCTGCAGCCGTTGATCATCGCCGACCACATAGACCCTGCCTGCCCGAATTGCGCTTCGCGGCAAGACCATCCGGTGCGGCTGGGTGTGTCCGCGGATGATCACCTGCACGAACATGCCTTTGGACAGCGGTGGGCGTTTGCCCGGGATCACCTTCTGGAAGGGGTTGTCGACGCTGACCACCACCCCGATGGTGCGCGTCTGCGGATCCACCCGGTCGCTGAAACGAACGAAGCTGGCCTCCCATTCGGCGAACTCCTGGCCCATGTTCATGCGCACCATCGGTCGGAAACCGGTGAAATCCTGCAACTCGTCCTGCTCGCTGCCTATCGGGGGCAGTGGCTGCTGGCGTCCCGCGAACAGGTTGCGCAGCGAGGAAATGGCGACCTGGGCCACGATCTCCACGCGCTCGACCGCGTCGCCATTGAACAGCGTCTGACCCACGCCCACATACTGGTCTTTCTCGACCGCGAGATCGGCAATGCGCAGATTGAAGGGTGCTTGGACGGTGGTGTTGGCGAGATCGCGCTCGGCCTGGCTCACCTTTGCCTCGAGCAGCCGGCGCTGCGTCGGCAGCAGCGCGAGCACGTTGGCGGTATTCTGCACCGCGGTGCGCGCGTTCAGCATCGTGCGTTCGGCGTTATCGACGTCGCTTTGTGAGGCGGTGCCCTTTTTCGACAGCTTGTTCAGCCGTTCCCTTTCCCGCTGGGCCAGGCGCAGGTTGCCCTGGTCGATGGCCAGCGAGGCCCTGGCGTTCTCTTCCTGCACGTCCAGCTCGGCCAGTTCGGTCCGGGCCTGGGCGAGTTTCAATTCATAATCGACCGGGTCGATACGAAACAGCAGCGTGCCCTGCGGGACGATTTCGCCGTCGCGCAGGCGAGGGTAGGTATCGATCAGCCGCCCGGCGACCTGGGCAACCGCCGCCCAGACCTTGGCCGGTTGCACCTCTCCGTAACCCTTGACCTCGGGCACGAGGTCCACGGTCATCGCCTCCACCACGCGCACGGATAACCGGGGCTCGCCATGCTCGGTCTTGGCCGGGGGTTGCTTTCCGCCGGCCATGAAGACGACAGCAAGGATGCCTAGCGCCAGGGGGGGGATCGCCCAGAGCGCGCGCCAGCGCGACTGCCCGGTTTCTTTCATGAGGCATGTTTCCGTGTGCGCTTGGACCGCAGTGCGTTCAGGGTCAGCTCACTGATCACGCTAGCGATCTCGTGCGCATCCTGGTCGGAAAAATCCGCCTGACCCAGACGTCGCAGCACCGTCGTACGCGCTGATCGAAAGGCGAGGATCTGTCCCATCAGCGCATGTGTGATCAGGATCTGCCGACGACTACCCGGTCCGGTCTTGCCAAGGATACGGGAAACGAGCAATTGACAGGTCTGCTGGATCGGCAACATCAGTTTTTCGTAAAGGATATCGAAGGCCGCCGTCGGTTGATGCTGTTCGCGCAGGATGAAGCCCGCGGCATCCTCGCCCAGACGATCCATCGTCAGGCTGTATACCAGCCGCCGGATCAGCTCTTCGAGCATTCGGCTTGCCGCCGCGCCGTCTGCGCCTTCCTGGTCCGCCGCGATCCGGGCCAGCGCCGGGCCGAGTTGGTCCTGCATTGCATCCGCGAGGAACTCGGCCGTGGCCAGGTAAAGGGCGTGCTTGCCGCCGAAGTGATAGGAGATCGCGGCAATGTTCGCACCTGCCTGATCGACGATTTCACGCACGCTGACGGCCTCGAAGTCGCGATGCGCGAAAACTGCAAGCGAGGTCCGCAACAGGCGCGTCCTGGTGTCGGTCTGTACGGCACTGCTGTTCCCGGTCGCCATTGCTCGCCCTATTCGGATCGCCGACTTAGGACACTAACCCCCGGTTCCCTAAAAATCAAACGTTTGTTTTATTGTGCTGATGCGGGCCCTGGCCCGGGTGGGCCATACGCGCGGTTCGGTCATTTACAGAGCGCCACTGATGCACCAAGAAAAGGCGCGCACCGCAGGGAATGGCAGACCGCGATTGCCGCCTTGCCCCCGTGGGTTTGTACGGACCTGGGAAACGGATGTTGATGCTGCTTATACTCTTGGGTTGCACATGCGCGGGCCGCAGGGAGACACAGTGGGCAGACTATTCGGCAAATTGCGAATCGGGGAAAAGATCGGGCTCAGTTTTGGGCTGGTGGGCCTGCTGTTCCTGGGGGTTGTCTGGCATTATCACGACAGCCTGAATCGGGTGTTGGCCGGTTACGAGCGCCTGCATGACGTCTATGAAACACGCAAATCCCATGCGCTCGACATCGAGGTTGAACTGGCCGAGGCGAGACAGGCCGAGAACGACTTTTTGGTCCACCGCGAAGCGCGTTTCGCCAGTGCGGTGGACGCCAATGCCAGCGCGCTGCTGCAATCAGCGGACGCCCTGGCGCAGGTCGACCAGGAATCCAGGCAGACGGCTCAGGAGATTCGTCTGCTCACTGAAACCTATCTCGGCCGCTTCCGCAACATCGCAGAAGCTTGGCAAGTGAAGGGCCTGGACCACAATTCCGGCCTGCAGGGGGCCTTCCGCGACACGGTCCACGAACTCGAAGACCGTGCGGGCAACTTCAAGGCTGGTCGGCTGTACCTCCAGCTACTGCAGATTCGCCGCGGCGAAAAAGACCTTGGGCTTCGGCGAGAGGTGCTTTATCGCGACAAGGTGCGAGGGCTGATCTCCGAGTTTCGCGGCCTGGTTCAGGCCTCCGAGCTGTACCCCGAGGTCCAGCAGGCGTTGACGGCGGAAATAGACGTCTACGCGCGCGCCTTCGAGTCTTACTCGGAGATCGTGCTCAGTGGTGGTGACCTGGGCGGAGGCAAGGGCCCGTTCCGCGACTCCGCCCACCGCCTCGAGGCCTTGCTGGAGGCGCACTATGTGCCTGACCTGGAGACCAACATCCTGCAGCTGCGCCGTCGGGAAAAGGATTATCTCCTGCGCAACGATAGGGAATATGTACGCATGGTGCAGGATATCGCCGAGACCATCCGCGGCCAGATCGCTGTCTCCCCGATAGCAGATCCGGACAAGGCCCTGCTCGGTGGGCTGCTCGGGGACTACGAACGGGATTTCAACGCCTTGGTCGCCCAGAACGACCGCATCGAGGAACTCGACGCGGCAATGCGCGAAGCGGTGGAAAACATCACGCCCCTGGTCAAGGAAAATGTCAAGGAAGCGGACGATCTCGCGGGCGAAAAGCGCCGGCAGATCGCCGAGACTTCGCGCGAAAGCTCGCGGCTCAACATGCTTATCGCACTGTGTGCCACCCTTCTCGGGATCTTCTTCGCTAGCGCGATCACTTCGCGCATCGTGCGCCCAGTGCGCGAGATGGCGGGTCTGCTGGAGCGGCTGACCCACCGAAACCCAAAGAAACGCATTGCAACGGTGCCCGGGTCGCGAGACGAGATCAATGCAATGGCCGAGTCGGTCAACACCATGGCCGATCACCGGGCGACCTTCGTCAATTGGTGGCAGTCCTCCATGGACGAGGCCATTGCGCTGCGCGACCTGCACGAGGCAAAAGATCTGAGCGCCCGGAACGAGGCCACCGAGGAGTTGCGGCTGGCATCCCTTTCCAAGGTCCAGCAGCTCAATGGCATCCGGGTACAGATCCAGAGACACACGGAGCGCATCCTCGAAACCGCCGCTCGCCTGCGCAAGAAAGCGCATGGCAGCGCAGACGATCAGGCTGCGCTGGCCATCGAGCAGGCGGCCCAGGGCATCCAGACGCTGATTACGGTAACTGAGGAAAAGGCCTGAAGCCGCACGCGCAGATTCATCACTGGTGCCCAGTCCGGCGCACGCACCTGACTATGCTTGCCGGTCTCGCGCGCCGTCGATGACCAGTTTCACGAACTGCAGCTTCTTGACCACGGCGCGCGACATGACGAAGGGGTAAAAATCCGGATGCCCCAGGCTGCGCGCCATCTCGTTCAGCACAGTAATCATCTCAATCCACGAGTTGAGAAAAACCAACATGCGATCGGCGCTTTGATCATCCGGATCGTAGAGGTCTTCCCGGGTGAACGGCTCAATACCCATTTCGAGATCAGCAGCATCCAGGCCATGTGCGATCGCGGTTTCCAGGCTGTCCAGTATGTGCAGGTAATGGGCCCAGGTCTCGGCCCAATCCTCCCAAGGATGAGTGCTGGCATATGCACTGATATATCGGTCCTTCCAGTCATGCGGTGGGCCCTTCTCGTAATTCGTCTTGAGGGCGGTGGCATAGTCCGCGCGCTCATCACCGAAAAGTTCACGGAAGGGTTCCAGCCAGGCAGTGTCCCAGATGAGGCGGTCCCAGTAGTAGTGACCGATCTCATGGCGAAAATGACCCAACAAAGTGCGGTAGGGCTCGTGCAGGGCCGTTCGTATCTCTTCCCGTTTTACGTCGTCGGCTTCCTCGGCGTTCAGCGTGATCAGACCACGGCTATGCCCGGTCATAACCTCCTGACCACCCGCCTGTGGGCGCAGGATGTCGAACGCGAGACCTCTGTCCGGGTTGTCGTTCCTGGTTTCCACCGGCAGGCCCAGTCCCAGCAATTGCGCAAGCAGTCGCCGCTTGGCCGCCTCGATCAGCCGCCAGTAGCGCTGGTTGTCTGCATCGTCGAGGTTGGGAAGCTTCCGGTTGAGCCGGCAGGCAATGCACAACGCAGATGATTCGTCGGCAGGAACCAACCAGTTACAGCCTGCGGGCGAGTCGAAATTCGCGCAGCGCCGGTAGTCCTGCTGTGTCGCGCTGTCGCCGGCAAGACGCCAGGTGTCTGCTGTCAGTCCATGCTGCAGGGTACGCAATTCCGCCCGCATCGGTTCGTAGCCCAACGGCGCTTCGCAGCCAAGGCACTGGCTGTTTCGGAAAAACACCGGGCGACCGCAATCACAGCGGAAGGCCCGTTTGGTGCGAGGGGTGTGGGGCTTTTTCCAGAAACTCTTGAGTTCTTCGAGAACCGTATCAAACAAGCCGTTCATAGACATTCCCAATCAGCCGGAGAATGTCGTCATGATATGGCATCGGATCCCGCTGTCCATTCGTCCCGGCAGCATGCAGTGTCGAAACGCACCTCGCTGCGATCGCCGGGCAATCGCGCGGGAGGACTCTGGCTGCCGATATCCGGACGTGCCTGTCGGCACCTGCCGTGCATGTCAGTGTGGAGTCATACCTGGCGGACTGGCCCTTGCACTCCGGCTCGTATAACGTCTCGCTGAATGCAGCGCGGGGGATGCGATATGACGGGCGGGATCGGAGACATCTGGAGGGCGCTGCTGCAGCGCCTGGGGCGGACCTGGCAGCAGGTCTTCACGACCCACCTGGCCTACACGGCATTGGGTTTTGTGCTGCTGGTACCGCTCGTGACCCTGGTCGGCCGGCTGCTTCTCAAGCTCTCGGGGCGCACCGCGCTGGCGGACCAGGACATCGCCTATTTCCTGCTTAGCCCGCTGGGTGTGTCGTCGTTGGTACTGATGGCGGGGCTGTTGATCGCCATCTTTGCCCTGGAGTGCGCCTCGTTGATGGCAATCGCTGCGGCCATCGGCCGGGGGCGCTACCTGGGCACGATCGGCGCCCTGCGCTTCGCTGTACTGCGTGCCCCGGAGATTCTTTCGTTCGCGGCGCGGCTGGTGGTACGGGTATTGATTACTGTGCTGCCATTCGTGGTAGTCGCGGCGGCAGTGGCCTGGCTGCTGATCACAGATCATGACATCAACTATTATCTGGCCGAGCGTCCACCTGCGTTCTGGTGGGCGGCGGCTGTGATCGCGCTGGTGCTCCTCCTGATGCTGGTGATCCTGGTGCGTCGGCTGCTCGGCTGGACGCTGGCGTTCCCGCTGGTGGTGCTTGGCCGGATGCAGCCGGCGAGGTCTTTTCCGGAAAGCGAACGTATGACGGTCTCGCGGCAGTCCCGCGT
Source organism: uncultured Gammaproteobacteria bacterium (assembly GCA_963808165.1). Classification (GTDB taxonomy): domain Bacteria; phylum Pseudomonadota; class Gammaproteobacteria; order Chromatiales; family Chromatiaceae; genus Thiosocius. Next base: position 273,677 of record CAWEET010000021.1, read on the forward strand.
GCTGGGCGTCTTGCTGGTTTGGGGAGCCGCGGCACTGACCCTGGGCGTCGTGCTCATCGGCATCGTCGAACTGTGCGGCTCCTGGCTCGTGCCGCACTTCTCTGGCTCGCTGAAAGGCCTGGTGCCGGTGCTGGGCCTGCTGATCGTCTTGTGGTCAGTGGGCAACCTGTTCGTGTCTGCCTTCAACGCGGGCAGTTTTGCCTACCTTCTTGAGGGGTTGTTCGAACGCTATGGGCCTGGCCTGCACGAAGCGATGTTCGAGGACCAGCGCCTCAGCGAGAACGTGCTGGGCTGGCAGGTGACGCCCGCGCGGCTGGGAATCCTGCTGATCGCTGCGGCCGTAATCGCCGCAGGCGCCGGGGCATGGCTGCTCAATGGCATCCAGACACAGGACAAGGTGAGCGTCGTCGCCCACCGCGGGGCGGCGGGAAAGGCACCGGAGAACACCCTGGCGGCAGTGCGCCAGGCCATCGAGGACGAAACGGATTGGGTGGAGATCGATGTCCAGGAGACCGCCGACGGACGGGTCGTCGTGGTCCACGACAGCGATTTCATGAAGCTTTCCGGGGTGCCGCTGAAGACCTGGGAGGGGTCCTTCGAACAGGTGCGCCAGATCGACGTGGGCAGTTGGTTCGGCGCCGAGTTCGCCGATCAGCGGGTGCCGACGCTGAGAGAGGTGCTGGAGATGGCCCGGGGCAGGGCGGGCGTGGTCATCGAGCTGAAATACTACGGCCATGACCAGGCCCTGGAACAACGCGTCGTGGATATCGTCGAGGAGACCAACATGGTGTCCGAGGTGGCCGTGATGTCGCTCAAGTATGAGGCCATCCAGAAGATGCGTCAGTTGCGTCCCGAATGGCCGCTGGGCCTGCTGTCGGCGACTGCGCTGGGCGATCTCGCCGGACTGGACGCGGACTTCCTGGCGGTGAGCAGCGGGATGGCCAAGCCCGGCTTCATCCGCCGGGCCCATGCCGCGGGAAAGCAGGTGTTCGTGTGGACGGTGAACGACCCGGTGGCCATGTCGCGGATGATCTCCCTGGGTGTGGACGGTGTGATCACCGACGAGCCGGAGATGGCACGCGAGGTGCTGGCGGACCGTGGCGAAATGGGTTCCGTGGAGCGGCTGATGCTGCATGCCGCGGTGCTGTTCGATCGCCCCCTGCCGAAACGCACCCACAGGGATGGATCGCCCTGACAGTCTCGATAGCCACGCCGCTGTCCGCGAGCGGCCAGTTCAAAAGTGCGGTTGAGAAGGCCGGTCGGCATCGTTTCGAATCGGGTGGCGGGTGCAGAGCCTCCAATGCACGGCTGCCGCCGAGCGGAATGCCGATCCTTGATGTGGCGCCAGAACGAGTCCCCGGAGCGCAGATGGCCTTCGACCGGATCGGATGTGGCAGTGACAGGGTCAGGATTGCCGGGTGACCGGGATTGGGCATCGATCTTCACCTGCCTGCGTTCCGGCCCGCGGGCGCTGAACACGTACTTGTCATGCTGTGGTCATAGGATGCCTGAAGCAATACGACCTCCGTACCCGTGCCGGGCACAAGGTGCCGGCAGTGCAGGTGTTCGTATTGTGTGCTGCAACAGGCGCTGCATCCGCCTGGCGCAGTGATTGACGGGACCTTTTACAGTTTGGTGCTGGTGCGGCGCGTGAGTTGCGCTAAGCGATTGATTTTTCTTATGTGGTGCAAAAATTGCTTTGCCTTTGACCGCACTGGCCACTAAGCGGATGTGGAGAATGCCATGTCAAAAATTTTGAAAATGCCCTGGTACTCCCACGGTAAGCCGTTGATGAAAAGAATGGATCGCTGGGTTTCTCTCAGGAACTCGCCATCAGAGGTCGGTCAGGAGTCCGATTGGCTCGGATGGGACGGCTGGGTGCGTACCGACAGTGGTCCATTGGCCAGGGGCGATACGACAAACCCCAGATGAGTCGCCTGGCGCAGACTCGGTCGGCCTTTGCCAGCGCCTGACAATGAACCGAATTGGTTCCAGTGATTTCGGCTCAGTGGGGGGCGTGCTGGCGGGCGAGGTCTCGCTCGGAGCAGCCAAACGGGAGGCCTCACCCGATCGGGCAGCATGCGAGAGCATGCCTGATGTCGAGGAATGACTGGTCAATCGGGAAACAGGGCCGGCTGAATTTCACGCATGGGTGCCTGCCGAAGGAATTGCAGGTAATCTGCCCTGACCACCGGCACGCTGAAATAGAATCCCTGGAATATCTGACATCCCCGCTGCTCGAGAAACTGCAGTTGTTCGGTCGTCTCGACACCCTCGGCGACGACTCCCAGGCCCATGTGCCTGGCCATTGAAATAATGGTGTCAACGATAATCTCGCCATTGCTGTCGGCGCCGATATCGTCAATGAAGTCATTGCTGATCTTCAGCTGATCCAGCGGCAATTGCTTCAGATAACTCAACGACGAATAGCCGGTTCCGAAATCGTCGATAGCGATACGGATACCCATTGCTTTGAGCGCATTCATTTTTGCGATCGTATCGTCGATATTCTCGATGAGGATGCCCTCGGTCAACTCGAGCATTACCACGGTCGGATCGGTATGGGTCGCAGTGAGCGTGTCCTGCACGCTGGCTACGAAATCCGGCTGACGAAACTGGGTGGGGCTGATATTTACCGCGATATGATCGACGCCGCATTCCATCGCGAACTCGCAGACCTCGCGCAGAATCCACGCGCCGATGTCCAGGATCAGTCCGGTTTCTTCCGCAATCGGAATGAATTCCGTGGGCATCACGATACCCCGCTCAGGGTGCAGCCAGCGAACCAGTGCCTCGGCACCGACCTGCTCGCCCGCCCCGCTGACCTGGGGCTGGAAGTACACCTCGAATTCGTGATTCTGGATTGCGCCCCTCAGTTGCTTCTCCATTAACAGACGATTGTCGGCTGCCCGCTGCATTTGCACATTATAGAAAGCGATTCGATTACGCCCGTCGGCCTTGGCCCGGTACATCGCGGTATCGGCCTGCTTGAGGATATCCCCGGCGGTGCTGCCTTTCTCGGGATAGATGGTGATGCCCAGGCTGGAACTGATAACGTGCTCGTATCCATCGAGCCGGTAGGGATCAGCGATGATCACCTGAAGCTTGCGGGCCACGTTGAACGCCTGTGCCATCGCATCACTGCGTGAGGTGTTGCCACCAGTCAGCAGTACCACGAATTCGTCTCCGCCGAGTCGTGCCGCCATATCCTCCTTGCGCAGCACCGAGCCGAAGCGTCCGGCGAGCTGAACCAGTAACTCATCGCCTGTGGCATGCCCCATGGCGTCGTTGAGTGTCTTGAAGTTATCCAGGTCAAGGTATATCAGGCTGCCAAAGGTGCCATGGCGCAACGCTACGGCAAGCTCGTGTTTGATCGACTCGTGAAGCAGGCGGCGGTTGGCGAGGTTGGTCAGCGGATCGTAAAAAGCGAGTTGGCGAATCTGCTCTTCCGAACGGATGCGTTCGGCGTTGGCCAGAACCTGCAGGAACTGGTCGGCAATTTCGCCGGAGAAACGGACTTCATCGGCATGCCATCTGCGTGTCTCGCCGGTATGTTCCAGACATACCACCCCGCACATTTTACCGCCCACCCGAAACGGGCTGTCGAGTATCGAGCGGATGCCCAGTGAGCGCGCATAGTCCTCGAACTCGACCGTCCGGGGGTCGGTAAACAGATCGCTTACCGCAACCGATCGGTCGTTATTCAAGGCATCGATATAGATGGGATACTCCGCGAGCAAGAGCGCGTGCCCCGGTTCATGCGTATTCGTATCCGTTCGGTACAGGTCGATCGCCTCGAGTACCCCCTTGTGCTCATCGAGCAGCCAGATGCTGCAACGTGCCACCCCAATTACCCGGGCCGCGGTTTCATTGACGATCCGTGCCGCCTCCAGTGCGTCACCGGCGAACAGTGAGCGATGCAATGAGAGCTCGATGATCGCTGCGTATTGTTGCTCGACTCGTTCTGTGCGTTGCTGCTGGAGTTGTCGTTCGTCTTCGCGTTGTTGGATCTCGTGGCGGAGTTCTTCGGTGCGTTCAACCACACGTTGCTCAAGCTCTTCGCGGGTGGCATTCAATTCGCGCTGCACTTCCATCAGCTTCTGGCTGCGGCGGTTGAAACAGGATGCGAGTTGGCCCAATTCACTCTGGTCAGGGATTTGCAGCAGATGTCCCGCGGATTCGTCGGAATCTGCAAGGCGCTGCAACTGTTCGGACATGCCGGCTATGGGATTCACCAGTACCCTGCGTACGAATACGAGGACAAGCAGCAATGACAAGATCATCACCGCAGCAATCGAAGTCATCAGATTACGATAGATCAGATTGGTCGCGCTGACGGCCCTGCTGTAGGGCAGCACAGTCACGATCTTCCAGTTGGTTTGCGGCATTTCGAACACTGCGGCAAAGGCTGGCTCATCGAGCAGCAAGTCATCTTCGAGAAACAGGCGGGTGGGTTCGTGCGTACCCTCCCATTGTGGTTGTTGTTTGTTCTTGATGATCGTGGCGATCAGGCGCGCTTCGCGTTCATCGATCTGGTAACTGTCCTGCGCGATGCTTTGCGCCAGGCCGTCATCCCATCTCCCTGTTTGCGAATCCCGCGCAACAGTCTGGTCAATCGTATTCTGCAGCGCCGATGCGAGCGGCTGGAATCGGCTCTGGGCTGCGGCAAACTCGGTGGCATGAAGAAACTCCTCGGTGCGATTGCCTTGCGCGTCTATCCCATAGCGCTTGCCCAGGCCCTCCCGGGGAAAAGACAGGAACTTGCCGTTACGGTCCACCGCGAAGGCATACCCACCGAAGGCCTGCGACACGTCCGCCAGGAATGCCTGCAGGCCTTCGAGTTTCAGGTCGATTGTCGATACGCCGTAGAACCTGCTGTCCCGATACATGGGCAAGGTCACCGTCACCATCGGCTGGTAGGAATAGGGGTCCATATAGGATTTGGACCAGAAGGCCTCGCCTTCTCGCAGATATCTTGCCGGGACGTACCACTCTTCATGGTGGTATCCAGGGCCCTCCGGATTGTTGTAGTCGTCGTAAAACTGCAGCTTACCTGCCTTGTCCCGCCCCCAAAAGAAACTGCGGCGCTCGACTGCCGGGTCGTAGCGGTAGGGTTCGGGCCAGATGCCGCCGCCCGCGATAAAGGCCTCGGTGCCCTCGTATTCGATCAGCTTTTCGATCAGATGCCGGTTCAGCTCATCGTTTGCCGGCAGCTCTTCGCCCAGGTTCGACATTGCAGCGGCCAATGATTCGGCCAACGCGATGCGACTGCCGAGCTCGGCAACGATGTTCCGGCCGGACATGATGACTTGTTCGTAGGCATGATTCGTCAGCAGTCGCTTACCGACCGTCGAAAAAACGCCGACGATCGCTGCAAGAACCAACAGGAAGGACGCGATGAAAACGAGTGGAATTCTGACCTGAAGGCTGTTCCAGAAGTTTTTCATGCTCGGCGGCCAGCGTCGTCAGAAGACAATTCATCCGGGGCTGAGTCTATCAGTTCATGCCAATCCCCGCGCAAGATCGATCCGGCAGTAAGGCGCACCCCCGGATGCCGGCGTGAAAAGATTGGTTGAAGCCTCTATTATGGCGTGGGTGTCGCCGGGCCTGGCCGGGGTGCATGGTGATCTCCGTATTCGGCGCTTGCAGTTCAGCGCTGGCAGCATCGCTGGTGTAAACCCGGATGGGAGAACCTTCCCGCGAAGGTGCATGCCGACTGTTGTCGGGAAGGTCGTAGAGACGCTGTCCAGCGGTGTTATTGGCGGCGAAGAGTTCGAGCCTCGTTCAGGCTTGTTGGCATCTTAGATTTTCAGGAGAACACCATGAGCGATATTTCGAAAGACGACGGCGTCGCCTATACTCTGATCGAAAGGTTCGAGAAGTTCCGGTTGCCCCGTGCACTCGATATCAAAGAGCGGGTGGACCGTGGTGAGAAGCTAAGTGAGAGTGATCTCAATCACCTAGAGCGCTTGTTGAGCGACACTGGCGAGGTCCAGCGCCTCGTGGAAAGGCGCCCCGATCTGCAGCCGCTGTATGGGCGTGCGGTGAACCTGTATAACGAAATCACGAAAAAGGCATTGGAAAACGAGCAGAACTCATAGTCTCTCTCGCGGACCAGATTCGCTTGCGATGACGTCTCGGGTTGCGTGCCATTGGCTGTTTTTCGCCCGGGGCGCGTCCTCCGTTTTGCCCAGCGGTCAGGGCGCTCCGGTCACAGGTACTTCTCGATCGGCAGCAGGCTGATCAACGCGGACTTGAAGCGCCGCCACAGCCCCGTTTCCGGCTCGTGTGTCCAGGTTTCGCTCCCGGGGGAAGACCAGATCAAGTCCCCGGCACCATCCTCGTGAAGCTGCCAGCTGTTTGCCGGTGCCATCGCCGCCGCTATGTCCTGCGCCACCCGCTGCGCCAACTCGCGGCTGTGGATAACTAACACCGTCTCGCCATTGAGATAGATCGAGCGCAGGTTGACGTTGAACGACCCGACATAGATTGTCTTGCGATCGAACACTGCGGATTTGGCATGCAGGCTGAGGGCTCCTTTGTCGCAATAGTCGGTGGCCGCGATCCAGTCCACGCAGGCCGCAGCGTCGGGTTTGAGCTCGAAAAGATTCAGTCCTGCGGCCAGCATGGCCGGACGGCGCCGTGCATAGCCGGCATGGTTGGTTGTTAGATCGTTTGAGGCCAGCGAATTGGTCACCGCGTCGACGCGAACACCGCGCGCCCGGAGTTGCTCGAGCAGATGCAATTGAGAATCGCCCAGGATCAGGTAGGCCGATTCGATCAACAATTCGGAATCGGTCTGCTTTACGATCTGTCGCAATGCCGTTGCGGTCCGCTGCGGCTGATCGGTGTCTGCCGTCATTTCCTGCGCGGGCGGATCGAACACCAGCTCGGCCGGGGCCCAGACAGCCCGTTCCATTTCCCTCTGCAGAGTTGCGTGCGCAGCCACGGCGTCCTCTACGGGTGCCTGGGGGAACCCAGTCGTATCCGCCGCGGCGGCACGTGTTGCCTCGAATCTCGCTATGGTCGCCGCGTCGCCTTCGCGGCCGTGCGAGAGTAGATTGATTGGATAGCTCCATGCGCTATTCCAATAGGCGTCGAAGTTGCTAGCCATCGCTTGCACCACTGGTCCCTGCGCGAGTACGTCCCGATCCAGGAAGTTCATCTCAGGGTGCAGATCGAAGTATTCGTCGCCTATGTTGCGCCCACCGACGATGCCCATGGCTGCGTCTACGACGAAGGTCTTGTTGTGCATGCGTCGGTTCAGGCGCCGGAACTCGGACGCAAACGCCAGTATTTTGCCAACCTTCGTGCGTGCGGCGGACGGATTGAAAATGCGTATCTCGATGTTTGGGTGCCGGTCCAGTAGCCCGATCATCGCATCCCGATTGCCGACGTTGATGTCATCGAGCAGCAGGCGCACGCGGACGCCGCGATCGGCGGCCAGCATCAGGCGGTGTGCCAGATAGCGCCCCGACCTGTCACCGTTCCAGATGTAATACTGGGCATCGATGCTCCGTTCGGCCGCCTCTATCAGGGCGGCCCGTTGCAGGAAGGCCTGATAACCGCGATCCAGAATGAGCAAGCCGGACTGCCCGCTGTGGCGTTGCGCCTCGGCGAGCGCGCGCTGTCCCAGGGTCGTGGTCTCGGGGTCGTTGAACGCGGGCTCGTTGCGACGGTCCGTCTGCGGTGGCATCGCACCACAACCAGACAGGAAGAGCACGATCAGGATCGCCGGTATGGCGCCGGTTCGGGGGAAGTTGCGTCTCATGGTCACTCGACGGCCGATTTCCGCCGCCCTCTCGACTGCCGACCACATGGTCCAGGTTTCAGTTTCGGCGCGGAGAGATTGAAACATAGTGACAACAATACAGGACAAAGGCATCGCACCGAGAGTGACAGAAGCGATGCCAAGTGCAGGAATCCGACATTGCCATGCCCCAAGGGTGGGCGACCGGTGGCCTTGCTTGGGTACCTTTGTGCGTTGCCGGGCAGGGCGCGATCATGCCAGGCTTGATGAAACCTGCTCGAATCCAGGCTGGCTCTTGCAGTTCCGCATATTACTGTCGCTGCAGGCGGGGCTTTGGCGTTGGCCGCGAATACACGGTCCGCTATGCCAATGTGGACCCGTTCGGCCAAGTGCAACCATTGGACCTCGGGTGCCCGATGGAGGAAGATGAAGCCAAGAATCCCAGCGAATTCGAGGACCCGTTGCATGCAGTGGAAATCCGTCATTGTCTGCGGCCTGTCGGTCGCCTTGTTGCTTGGCGGCTGTGCTGAGCAAGAGCCGCCACAGACCGAGGCCGTCGGCCCGACCAGTGAAAACGATGATGATCGCCGGCGCCGATGCAACTGGGGTACGCTCGTTTCCCGCCCGCATCGCAGCGGCGGCACGGGCGGATCTGGCATTTCGCGTGCCGGGTACCGTGCAGGAGCTGCCGATCAAGGAAGGGGACCCGGTGAAAGAGGGCGATCTGATCGCACGCCTGGATCCTACGGACTACCAGATCGTGGTCGATGACCGTCAGGCGACGTTCGACAAGGCACAGAAGAACTACGACCGAGGTAAGGAACTCGTCTCCTCGGGGGCCATTTCCGGCTCGGATTTCGACCGCTTGGAGGCGGAATTCAAGAATGCCAGGGCGGCCCTCAGCACCGCCAGCCAGGACCTGGCCTATACCGAGCTCAAGGCCCCGTTCGAGGGCATGATCGCATCGCGCCTGGTTGACCGATTCGAGGAGATACAGGCCAAACAGCCCATTGTCGTGATACAGAATGTCGAGATGCTCGAGGTCAAGTTCGACGTCCCCGAATCGATCATTCGGGGTATCCGTGGGCGCGGCGTCACGGAAAGCGAGGCAGCGCGCGATAGGGTAAAGGTGTTCGCCACTTTCCAGGATCAGCCCGGTCGCGAGTATCCGCTGACGTACAAAGAGGTTTCGACCAAGGCCGACGCCAAGACCCAGACATTCGAGGCGACCTACCTGATGAAGCAGTGGGAGGATGGTACGGTCCTGCCCGGCATGACGGCCGGCGTCACCGTGGATCTCGCAGGTTACGTCGACAGCGCAATAGCCTTCACCGTGCCGGTCAGCGCGGTGGTCGGAGACTTCAAGCTCGACCCGCAGGTCTGGACCGTCGACGAGGCCAGTATGACGGTATCCCCTCAGCCGGTGAAGGTCGGTCGCCTGGTGGGTGACGGCATCGAGGTGCTCGAAGGACTGGAACCCGGCGCCCGGGTGGTGACCGCCGGTACCGCGTTCCTGGTCGAAGGCATGCCGGTCGTTCTGATGCCCGATCTGGAACAGGCCCAGCCGCGTCCCGAAGATCTGAAATACCAACTATGAGCAGGACTCCGGGGCAGCGATCAGGGGTCGTAGTATGAATATCGGTGAATACTCGGTCGAGCGGCCGGTAATCTCCTGGTTGATCGTGATCATCCTGGTGTTCGGCGGTATCTGGGCCTTTGACAACATGGGTAAGCTGGAAGACCCGGCCTTCACCATCAAGCTTGCCAAGATCATCACGCTGTACCCGGGCGCGTCCGCGCAACAGGTCCAGGATGAGGTGACCTACCATATCGAGGATGCCCTGCAGCGGATGGGGCAGGTCAAGCACATCAAGATGAGTATCTCGCGTCCTGGCATGTCCGACATCCAGATCGAGTTCAAGGACCAGTACCGAGCCGAGGACTTTCCGGGCATCTACGATGAACTGAGGCGCAAGATCGCGGACATGAAGTCCAAGCTGCCGCCAGGCGCCCAGGACCCTGTGATCATCGACGAATTCGGCGATGTGTACGGCATCTATGTCGCGCTGACCGGCCAGGGATACAGTTGGCGCGACCTGTGGGATTTCGCCGACCGACTCAAGCGCGAACTGGTACTGGTGCATGGGGTGCGCAAGGTCATCATCGGTGGCGAACAGCGGGAGGTGGTGTATGCCGATATCTCACGGTCCCGTCTCGGTGAACTGGGCATATCCCCGGCCCACATCGCCGATATCCTCAAGTCCCAGAACGTGGTTGTGGATGCCGGTGAGGTCAGTGTCGGCCCGGAGTACCTGCGCGTCAGCCCGACCGGTGAGTTCGCCTCGGTGGTGGAGATCGGCAACGTGCTGATCGGGTCGGATGAGAAAAGGCTCATCTACCTGAAGGACATCGCCGATATCGTGCGTGCCTACGAAGACGTCCCGAGCAAGATGTACTACGTCAATGGCCGCCCGGCGCTGACCCTGGGGGTATCGATGCAGGCCGGTGAGAACGTCGTCGCCGTCGGGGAGCGTCTATCCCGGCGTATGGACGAACTCAGGGGCGTGATCCCCGTCGGTATGGAGCTGACCCAGATATACAATCAGCCGATCGAGGTCGACAAGTCGGTGCGTGGCTTTGTGGTCAGCGTCGGGCAGGCGGTCGCCATCGTGATCATCGTGCTGTTGCTGTTCATGGGCATAAGGGTCGGTCTGATCATCGGTGCGGTGCTGTTGATCACGGTGGCCGGCACGCTGCTGATCATGCACCTCAACGGTATCGAGTTGCAGCGCATCTCACTTGGTGCGCTGGTCATTGCCCTCGGTATGCTGGTGGACAATGCCATTGTGATTGCCGAGGGTATCCTGGTGCGCATGCAGGGCGGTATGCGTGCCGCACAGGCGGCCGGCGAGACCGTCGGCAAGACGATATGGGCTCTGCTGGGTGGTACCATCATCGGCATCCTGGCCTTCTCGGCCATCGGCCTGTCGCCCGACAGTACCGGTGAGTTTGCCGGGTCGCTGTTTTACGTCATTCTGTACTCGCTGCTGCTGTCCTGGGTGACGGCCATCAGTACCACCCCACTGTTGTGTTCGCTTCTGTTGAAACCAGGCCAGGGTGGCGACGGAGCGCAGCGGGATCCCTACGGCGGCGTCGTATTCACGATCTTTCGCAGCCTGCTCGCGTTGGCGATCCGCAGGCGTGTAGTCACGGTGATGCTCGTCGTGGCGCTGTTCGTGGTGGCACTGGTAGGCTTCGGCAGCGTCAAACGGGCCTTCTTCCCCGAGTCGAATACGCCGCTGTTCTTCGTCGACGTATGGGAGATCGAGGGGAGTGATATTCGTTCGACACGCGAAGATGCGCTGCGGGTCAGCGAGTTTCTGCGAGGTCTGGAAGGTGTCGAGCAGACGACCACGGTGATCGGCGGACCGCACGAGCGTTTCACGCTGGTCTACGACCCACGTGAGATCTCCTCCGCGTACGCCCAGATCATCGTGAAGACCGACGGTCGGGAGCGGATCGCCGAGGTCTGGGACAAGGTCGGCGAGTATATGCGGACGGATATGCCCTGGACCGACCCGATCATCAAGTCGCTGCGTATCGGCCCCGGGCGCGACTCCAAGATCGAGGCCCGTTTTCATGGCCCCGATCCGGCGGTACTGCGGAAGCTCTCGCGGGAAGCGCAGGCCATCATGCGTGCCGATGCGGAGGCAAAGGACGTGCGGGACGACTGGCGCCAGCCGGTCAAGCTGGTCCGGCCAATTTTCAACGAGCAGGTGGGCAGGCAACTCGGCATTACGCGAGAGAACCTGGCGGGCGCACTGCGCTATGCCTTCGAAGGGACGCAGGTCGGCCGCTACCGAGACGGTATCCGCGTGCTGCCGATCCTGATGCGCGCACCCGAGGACGAACGCGCCGACGTCGGCAATCTGCAAGATGTCACGATCTGGAGCCCGGTACTGAACGGTACGGTGCCGGCGGCGCAGGTGATCAGCGGTTTCGAGACGGTGTTCGAAAATACCGTGCTGCGCTCGCGTGATCGCATTCGTACCATCATCGCCTCGTGCAATCCGACCGGCGAATTGGCGACGCCCCTGTTCAGCCGGATCAAGCCGCAGATCGAGGCAATGCAACTGCCCGCCGGCTATAGCTTGTCCTGGGGTGGTGAATACGAGGACTCAAAAAAGGCCCAGTCGGGACTCGGGCGATCGCTGCCGGTCGGTTTCCTGTTCATGATCCTCACCAGCATCCTGTTGTTTGGGAAGATTCGTCAGCCGCTGATCATCTGGCTCACGGTGCCGCTGGCGATCGTCGGCATTACCGCCGGCCTGTTGGGGGCGAACGGCGCCTTCGACTTCATGTCGCTGCTCGGCGCGTTGTCCTTGATCGGCCTGTTGATCAAGAATGCCATCGTGCTGATCGACGAGATCGATCAGCAGATCGAGGAGGGCAAGGAGGGCTTTGCCGCGATTCTCGATGCCACCGTCAGTCGCCTGCGCCCGGTGGTGCTGGCGGCGGCCACCACGATACTCGGGTTGATACCCCTGCTCAGGGACGTGTTTTTCGTCAACATGTCGATCACGATCATGGCGGGGCTGGGCTTTGCGACTGTGCTTACGCTGGTGTTCGTACCCACCCTGTACTCGATCATGTTCAAGATAAGGCCGGGCTGAACAGCCGCCGCCGGTCCGCTCCCGTTTCGAGGCGCCTGGCAGGTCCACGCCCGGGAGAGACTGCGCGGTCCCTCGGATCGTCACCGGGGCTGAACGGCCGAGCGGCTGCAGAAGTTTCTTTCGCAGGGTGGCCTCTGATGCAAGAGGGCCAGTCCTGTTCGCCGGAGCAGGTCGCGGGCTTCCCGCGCCCCTGTGGCGGTTTGACGCGCGCCCACGACCGGCTATCGCTGCCATGGAGCCGGCCTGGATACCTGGGCTATGATGTTTCTCCTGAGTCGGCACGCGAAACCCGAGAGAGCCAATCACCATGCTAGTGACCTTTTCCTGTGCTGCGTATGCGGACATCACCATGTTCGGTCATGTGGCCGTCCACCTGATCAAAATGATGGGGCACAGTGGAACGGTGCCCAGCGCCATCCTTGCAGCAGATGTCCCGGCGGCATTGGACAGCCTGGAGGCAGCGGTGAAGACGCATGGGGATTTGCCGGAGCCGGCGGAAACCGCCGGCGACGAGGGTGGCGACGCGGAAGACGCAGTCAGTCTCGCGCACCGTGCCTTGCCTTTGATCGAACTGCTCCGGGCTGCGGCCAAGGCGGAGTGCAACGTGATGTGGGACCGCAACAGCTGATCCACCACTCGCCGATGGCGGTGTCAGTATTGCCCCGCCGGTGCAGTCCTGTTCCAGAATATCGAAGTTAGGCAGACACCGCTTACAGCATGCCTTCAGGTTTTTTTCACGATCAGAGGAACATGATCCCCGGCATGCTTTTTCGCCTGCTTGGCCGCCTTCTTTTCTTTGGCGGTATGCTGGGCCGGCTTTTTCGATTCCTTGTTGGATCGTTCATGTTTAGACATATCGATTACCTTTCGTTGAGGTTGGAACAATCATCGTGACACGCGGCTGGACTGGCGCCCGGGCACCGCGACGGAGCATTTGATGCACAACCGGGCCGGACACCTGTATCGCTGCTTGACGCCTTGCAGGGAACCGCCATTGCAGATCGGGTATTTGAGCACGCCGACCCCCAGGCTCTGACGCGGCCTACCCGCTCCAGCCGGGTCGACCTGGTGTCAGCTTATGCCGTACACCGCGTTTCGCCCCGTGCATCGCGCCACAACGCCCTCGAAACACATGCAGGCGCTTGCCCCCGGGGAGGCGTTTTCGAAATCAGCCGACTGGCCTTATCGGCTTTGCTAGGGCCTGTTAACACTAATCCGGATCGCGTCGTTGCTGCCCCAAAATGGGCCAATCAAGGCGCGAGGAGTGCAGTTTGGTCATTCCCAATGAACGACGAGTAACACCGAGTGGCCCATTTTGGGGCGCAACCCGAAGGGACGGGGCCATTTTTCCACAGCTCTGCGTTGCACCTCGCTTATGTAGCCTGCTACACAGCGCTCGTTACGCCTTGATCTGCGAAAAAATGGCCTCCGGCGACACGCTCCGGATTAGTGTTAACAGGCCCTAAGCTACGCCGTCTGGGCTGGAAGGCAAGGGGAATCTCTGTCCGGGGGATGTGTTGGATGCTGCGACTGTCAGCCGTTGCCGCCGGTTCGCCCGCCGCCGCCCTGATCCCTTGGCGATCAAACGACCGCCGGCTTGGCTCAGTCCCGGCCCGTGCGGCTGCCGGGACCCGGTTCGGACCTTGCCGTGGATGCGTCCATGTCCGGCAGATCGCGGGTCCCGATTCGCTGCGCGATGAGCCAGCACAGCGCGGCCCAGGCGGCCCCGATGGCCCATCCGGCCAGGACATCCGTAGGCCAGTGCACACCCAGATAGACGCGGCTGATGCCGACCAGCAACGTGGCAAGCACCGCACACCCGAGAATATACAGGCGCACCGTCCGTCGCCGGTGCAGCAACGCCAGCATGGCGCCACCGGTGAGATAGACGATTGCCGAGAGCATGGAATGCCCGCTGGGAAAACTCGACGTGTAAACCATCGACCCATGCGACACCAGATCGGGCCTGGGCCGGTGAAACCCGGCCTTGAGCGCCAGGCTGACCAGCAGGCCACCGACGATCGCGACAATCAGATGCAGGGCTGCCCGTCGCATCCCCATCAGCCACAGATAACCCAGAGTGGCTATGCCCAGGAGTCCGAGCACGCCGGTTCCACCAAGGCCGGTGAAATCCCGAAACGCCTCCTGCATCCAGTCCGGCCCTATCGGCTGGTCGGGGCTTCCTTGGACCCGCATGGCCATGAGGATGCGTTCGTCCAGATGCGCGGTGTCACCTTCCATGACCTCATCGGCGATGCCGAGAAAGCTGAGGGTGCCAATCAGCAGGATGGCGGCTGCGGTCCAGGTGAAGCGTTGCAGCACATGGCTGCGGTTGCCATAGCTGGGTGTTACGGATCTCGAACTCATGCAAACGATTCCTCTCGGCATGCGACGGATCGCCGGCCTCTGGCCATGGGCCGGGTCCTGCCGGGCGCGTTGGCTCATGGCGAATGGGCCGGCAGCATAGTGTGATCAGGGTGCCGATGGTCGGACTACGATCCAACCAGTCCCGAACGAATCGGGGCGGCCGGCGGACTCACACGAGATTATACAAGACTCCAAAACCCCGAAGATCGGCGCGCCGGGCCTTGCTTGTGCATTGGTCGCTGAGGATGATTGATACTTCAGATGAACGACCCGGGGCCGCGATGGTCTGTGGGAGTATTGCGACGTCCGGCGGCTGGGACCCAACGCAAACCGACGATGCAGGCCGCGCTACGTGATCAGGTTTCGTTGAGGGCGAATGTACTGGATGAACAGAAGGATCATGAGCGATAGACACACGACCGCGAGGGCTGGGCGGCGGATCCTCGTTGCGTTGGCTTCTGCCCTGCTGGCGTCATTCGCGCAAGCTGTCGATTGGGCGGCTGCGCCGGGATTGACCCGGGTCGCGCCCGACGAATGGCATATAGCGTTCGAGGTCGATGAGTACACCGATGTCGAGGTGGCGATCGTGAACCCGGCGACGTCGGAGGTCGTCCGGCATCTTGCGGCCGGGCTGCTGGGCGCCAACCCACCGCCACCGCTGAGAGCGAATTCGCTGGCCCAGGATGTGGTCTGGGATGGTCGCGACGACTATGGCCGGGTGGTGGCGGACAAGGCCGATCTTGCCGCGCGCGTGCGGGCTGGAACCAGCGTTGCGATGGACCAGATCGTCGGCGGCGATCCCTACGGCTGGTTTTCCTACGAGAACGGCGAGAACGATCACTATGCCTGGGGCATGACCCAGGCGATCGACGCCAAACTGGACGGCAATGTCTTCATCTATGGCAATTCCGGCCCGTTGGGCTCACCGATGATCCGGCAGTACGATGCGACCGGACACTACATCAAAACCGTGTTCCCGTTTCCGGCCGGTCATGAAACCGCGTCTGTGGAAGGGTGGGGGATCCGTGTCAAGGCCGATGGCAGCTATGCGCCGGTGTTCTCCGATTTCACCTGGCAGCCGACGATCAGCGACTCTTACGTGGTCCATCCACACCGCACCCACATTGGCACACTCGTCGCCGACCCACATGACAGTGGCAGCTTGACGGTCATGACGACCCAGCCAAAAGGCGAGGGCCCGCTGTTCTTGCAGACATTCCACACCGACGGCAGTCTTCCCAAGGTTTCCAAGCTGGGCCGGCTGATCAACTCACCCGCCCTACCCAAGAAAAATGCCCGCATCAGCGGCACCTTCTACACCGCCCACAGTCATGACGGTAAGTACCTTTACCTGAGTTCGCTCTACGACAAGGCCGGTTTTGACGATCCCGGCAATTTCTATCATGACGGGCAGGTGTTCAGGGTCGACAAGGCGACCGGCACGGCAAGTTCCTTCTACGACCAGGGTGCGACGGTCGCCAAATCGGCCGGGGTAAACCGGAAGCGCGGATTTTCCCAGTTGCATGGTCTGGCCGTCGACCGCCAGGGTAATGTCTTCGTCTGCGATCGCATGCATGGGCAGATCGTGGTGCTGTCGTCGACCGGTGTCGTGCTGCGAAAGATCCCGGTCGACTTTCCGGACAATGTAGCCGTCAGTGCAGCAGGGGTGCTGTATGTCACCACTCGCGAGACCCATGCGGTCAAGGGAGAGGTACTGCTGCACAAGTTCGATGACTGGACCAGGGCCTCCACCCCCTCGGATACCGTGCAGATCGCCCGGATCACCAATGCCCCGGACAGCACGGATGTGCAGCTCGCCGGGCATGGCGGCAAGCTGCGGATCTGGGTCAGCTACCCCTCGGCGCCGGTGAAGATCTTCAGCGACGGGCCGCGTGGGTTGGTCCTGGAGCGGGACTTTTCCCAGCTCAACACCCAGAAAAACCTGGCGATCAACAGCGTGCATGTGGATTCGAAGACCGAGACACTCTATGTGACAGATGCATTCAACACGCTGTTCAAGGTGGACGACTGGACGGACCCGGTGTTCGAGCGCTGTCTGACGGGGGAGGGCAGGGAACTGACCGCGGGCAGCATTGCGATCGACGAGCGCAACCGCTATCTCTATGCGCGGGGCGGTACCAGCCGCGGTCCGATTGAACGCTGGGCATTGGACGGCACCGATTACTACAGGCCCCTGAACACGGCTGACGGCAGCAACAAGGTGACTGGTGATCTCTGGTACGGCTGGTTCATCCGCACCGGGCATGCGGACACCGGCTTCGACGTGGCGCCGGACGGTAGCCTGGTGATCACCGGGGGGCTGGGCTCCACGAAGGATCTTAACCTCAAGTACTTCAATCGCGACGAGAAGCGCACGCCCTGGTCGCCACTCGTATTGGACCCCAGGCCGGCGACCGGCGCGAAGGTGGACCTGCAGGGAAATATCTATGTCGCGATCTACGATGGCCCACCGAGCAATATACCGGACGGGTATGAATCCGATCCCTTCTACAAGGCCAGAAAGAATACTCGCCTGGTTTCCCGCATCTATAAATTTGCGCCTACCGGATCGGTTGCCGGTGGCAATCTTTACCCGACGATGCCGACGACGGTGGCCCGGGTCTATGATGTACCCTATGGTATGACCGCGGCCCGGCAGCCGGCCAGCTTCGGACTGGACGGGTATGGCCGGATCGCGTACCCGACGGCGATTTCACAGTCAGTGACCCTGATCGACAATACCGGTAACGAGATCCTGCGCTTCGGGACGTACGGCAACCCCGACTCGAAAGGCGGCTTGCCGGGAGAGCAGGTGCCGACGATCGATATCCCGCTGGCCTACGGGCACACCGTGGACATCTCCGACGATTTTATCTACGTGGGCGATCTGAACAACAACCGGGTGCTCCGGCTGGCCCTGCGCCACCGCTTAAACGCCCTACTGCGAACTTCTGACTGAAACACAGACCGCGAAGTACAGGCGATCACCGGCATCGCCAAGGGCGTCAGATTCGATGGTTTCGAAACCGATCAATGCACTGATGTCGCTGTCGTCCGACAGTTCAATCGCCTCGATTGACTGGTCTTCGGGCGAGATCAGGATGGCCTTGGTCATGGTGGTGCTCCGGTTTCGTGGTGCTCAGCACGAATCGCGTAGCATCGCGTAAAGGGTTCAGATAACTGGGCAGCCGGTGCCTGCCCAACGGTGGTCTGCACTGCAGCGTGGACCGCCGCAGCCAGCGGTCCAGCGTTCCGATCGGACCCAGGGTCTCAGCGCCCCATGGGTTCATCCAATGGTTCTGCACCGTTGGCGTCACGTCGGGTGCCTGCCCCGCGGCACTCAATCCTCTTCATCGCTGTGCCGGAACGCCGCACAAAGCCGCCGCTGCAGCGGCTCGGGTACCGGTTCATACTGGGCGAGTTCCAGCGTGTAGGTGGCGTGGCCGCCGGTCATGGCCTTGAGCCGCTCGGGGTAGTCGTCCAACTCGCCCAGCGGGGCCTGTGCCTCAACGACGATGCGCCCATGCGGCAGTGCCCTGGTGCCGAGCACACGGCCTCTTCGGCCGGCCAGGTCGCCGGTCACGCTGCCCATGGCCTCTTGCGGGACCTGCACCTCCAGATCGACGATGGGCTCCATGACCACTGTTTGGGCGTTGCGCGCAGCTGCGAGCAGCGCCTTGCGGCCGGCGGTGACGAAGGCAATCTCCTTCGAGTCGACCGGATGATGCTTGCCGTCGGTCACCACCACCTTCAGGTCCACCAGCGGATAGCCGGCAACGGCGCCGGCCGCCATGGCCTCGCGCACGCCTTTCTCCACTGCGGGGATGAGGCTGCCGGGGATCGCGCCACCGACCACCGCGGAGGCAAACTGGAAACCGGCACCGCGCGGCAGCGGCTCGACCTCCAGCACGACCTCACCGAACTGGCCGGCGCCGCCGGTCTGCTTCTTGTGGCGGTGCTGGCCCACCGCCCGGCCGATGATGGTCTCGCGATAGGCGACACTGGGTTTACTGGTATCCAGCTCAATCCGGTAGCGCGCCTGCAACTGCTCGATTGCGGTGCTCAGATGCAGCTCGGAGAGCCCGCGCAGTACCGTCTCACGCGTGGTCTGGTTGGACTCCAATGCCAGACAGGGGTCCTCTTCCAGCAGCTTGTGCAGGGCCTCGGCCAGCCGTTGCTCGTCCTGTGTGCGGTGCACGCGAATCGCCAGGCCTGCCACCGGCAGTGGGAAGCGCGAGGGCTGCAGGTGCAGGAAATCCTCGTCGTGTGAGTCGTGCAGGATGGCATCGGGGTGGATTTCCTCGACCTTGGCCACCGCCCGGATGTCGCCGGGAATGCCATTCTCGACCTCCGGATGCTCCTTGCCGAACAGGGTGAACAAATGGCCCACCTTGAACGGTTTGCGGCCATCTCCGATAAACAGCTGGCTGTCCTTGGTAACGGTGCCCTGGTGGATGCGGAACAGCGCCAGCTTACCGACGAACGGATCGAAGATGACCTTGAACACATGGGCGACCACGTGCTTGCCCGGGTCTGGCGTCACCTGGTAAGGCTGGGCCTTCTCTCCTTCCCCGATCAGACACTGCGGCGGATTACCCTCGGTCGGGTTCGGGGCGAGCTTCTTGATGACATCCAGCAGCTCGGCAACCCCGGCGCCGGTGTGCGCCGAGACGAAGCACACGGGGATCAAATGACCTTCGCGCAACGCTTGCTCGAATGGCGCATGCAGTTGCTCTGGCGCGAGTTCCTCACCCTGTTCCAGGTACAACGCCATCAGTTCCTCGTCGACCTCGACCACCTGGTCGATCAGCGCCTGATGGGCCCCGGCGACACTGGAGAAATCGCTCTCACCGGAGGGGTTGAAGAAGCAATCCACCACCTTGCCGGCATTCTCGGCCGGCAGGTTCAGCGGCAGGCACTCCCGGCCAAAGGCGTGCTGAAGCTCCTCGAGCAATGCGGGCAGGTCCGCATCCTCCGCGTCGATGCGGTTGACGATGATCAGCCGGCACAGCCCGCGTTCTGCGGCCCTGGCCATCATGCGGGTGGTGACCGACTCGATGCCGGCCCGCGCATTCACCACGACAGCGGCGGTTTCGACCGCGGGCAGGGCCGCCACCGCCTTACCCATATAGTCGGGCGCCCCCGGGGTATCGAGCAGATTGATGTGGCTGCCGGCCCAATCGAATGACGCGAGGGCGGTATCCAGCGAGTGGCCCCGGTCTTTCTCCAGCGAATCATAGTCACATACCGTGTCGCCTTTGGTCACATCGCCGGCCGTGGCAATGCGCCCGGCCGCCGCGAGCAGGGCCTCAGCCAGAGTTGTCTTGCCGGCGGCGGCATGCCCGACGAGGGCGATATTGCGGATGTCCACGGTATCGTAAGCCATGAAGTAGTTTCCCCTGATAGCTGGCACAGCGCGGGCTGTGTTGAATATTCGACGCATTAGCATAAGCGCTTTGACCGCCGAGTGAACTGCCCCGGATCAAGATCGCGCCCGCACCGGGCTCGGTGATACGAGCGTGGCGCGCAGGATGCTGCGAAAGGCTCAAGGGCGGGAGGCCTTCGCGTCAGCCGGCGTCAGATCGCGTCTGCCTGCCATTATGGTTTGCGGCATTGTTTCTGAGTTGACTTGAACGAACGCCGGGTACGCCGTCTCGGTCAGCGAACCGCCGCGATTCAGTGCCGTGTCCAGGGCCTGCGTCGGGGCAGGAGGTTAACGAGGAGATCGAGGGAATCCTGCCCAATGCGGCGAATCTCGATCCGCCCGCCACGGGTCCGGATACCGGGGAAGAAGCCTGAGCATAGGCCACTGGTCTCGATACGCGTTGCGAAACAGCGCGATTCCGGCATATGGACTGGGTCTGCGTTTTCTGCGCGGGCCGGCGGCAGGTTCTGCGGTTCAACTGTCCTTTTTCAGCAGTGAGGCGAGATCCCCGAACGGCCGGTGGGTGGTCTGCTTGGCGTCGACTCCGCCAACACCGCCTTGTGCCGCCATATGTTCCTCATAGCGTTGGTGTTCGTTGTCGTGGCAATAGAGGCACAAGAGCTCCCAGTTGCTGCCATCCGTAGGGTTGTTGTCATGGTTGTGATCGCGGTGATGGACGGTCAGCTCGCGCAGGTTTGACCGGTCGAAGCTGCGGCTGCAGCGTCCACAGACCCATGGGTAGAGCTTCAAAGCCTGCTCGCGATACCCCTGTTCACGCTCCTCGCGAGCCCTCCGTGCATCAGCGACGACGCGATCGAGGCGTTCGCTGTCGATCTCCTTGTTACCAACGGGACGACCCGGCGTGGGTTGTTTTGTCATCTTGGGAATCTCGCAATAGTGGTTTGGCAGTCGATCTTGATTCTAGGGCCTGTTGACACTATGCGGATACCCATCGGCAGAGCCCCGTTTTCCACAGGCCTGCGTTGCAGCCGCGTTTCTTCGAAACTCACCGTGCCACGCGGCCGGCGACGCACTGGACGCGCCGAAACCCTGAGCATTGTCAGAATCGGAGATGCACGATGCGACGCTCAGCTCTTAGCGTTACCTGAATCTATCGCATTACCCACTAGTGCCCGTCTTTGGGTTGTTGCGCCTTCATTCGGTACGGTGCCGGGTCGATGTTGTGCGCCCTCAGCTTTTGGTGCACCGCCCGGGCGGTGATCCCGACCTCTCTTGCGACAGCACTGACGTTGCCTCCCCGCCTGAGCAGCGCGTCCCTCAGTAACTGCGTCTCCGCGGCTTGGGCCGCGTGGCGCGTCTGCGTGCGCAAATCCATGTGCTGCCCCGCTTCGCACCCAGCGGCGGCATCGGGAACGGGCGCATCGATGTCTTCAATACACGACCCACGAGCGAACAAGAAGGCGCGCTCGAGGACGTTTTCGAGTTCGCGGACATTCCCGGGCCAGGCATGTCGCATGATTTTGGACCATGCCAGTTCGCCAAGAACCTTGCGTGGCTGTCGATATTTGATACTCAGACGCCGGAGTACCAGGCCGACCAACTCGGCAAGGTCTTCGCGTCGATCCCGCAGCGGCGGTATGACGATCGGGACGACATTCAGGCGATAGTAGAGATCGCTGCGAAACTGTCCGTTCGCCAGCATGGCCTCAATTTTTCGATTCGACGCTGCAATGACCCGTACGCACGACTGCATGACCTGGTGCCCCCCGACGCGCTCGTATTCGCCCTCTTGGAGCACCCGCAGCAGTTTGGCCTGGGCGAGCAGTGGCAGGCTGTCGATCTCGTCCAGGAATAAGGTACCCTGCTCGGCGCGCTCGAAGAAGCCGCGATGCACGCTGTACGCGCCAGTGAATGCCCCCTTTTCGTGACCAAACAGCGCACTCTCGATGAGGTCCGCCGGAATGGCGCCGCAATTGACTGCGATGAATTCATTCGCGCTGCAGGCGCTCAGCGCATGGATTGCCTTCGCGATGATCTCTTTGCCGACCCCGGTCTCTCCGGTGATGAATACCGTGGCCTCTGTAGGTGCCACCACCTCGACCGCCCGCAGGGCCTGGCGCATCTCCCGGGACTCAGCCACGATGATCGGTTTCGCGCGCGGCTGGCGCTCCAATCTGTTGGCATTGGAGGCACACCAGGCCTGCTCCAGCTTTTCGGCGACGCGCACCGAAACGCCATCATCGCCCAAGCTCGAAACCAGGGTGCCCTCGTGATCACGATACTCGTCACCCACCGCAGCTTCTGCCAGTTCTGCATCGGTATAGATGCAGACTTCGCAGCGCGCGTCGCCGGCGGCGATGCGCTGCTTCAATTCAACCTTGGCATAACCGAAGTTGCGCGCCGCAATGCCGCCGAACACCGACGATGTCATGCGGCACAACTCGGGCGCCTCTTTAACCCTGTCTCCGAACGGGCAGCGGGTGTTCTCTACGCGGATGACGCCCGGCCGGCTCGAGGCGCGCGCAAAGGCCCCGCCAATGCGATTCTTGACCTGGGTGATGACATCGGCGTATTCCGCCGGTGTTATCGGACCGCTCAAGCCCAATTGCCGACGAGCCTCTGTCTCAAGGCAGCCACTGGCCGAGAGCCCCATAAGTTCAATATGATTGAACTTATCGTCGCAGGCAGCACAGCCTTTCTGCGCGGCAACTCTCAGGCTCTGGATGACGAAGGTCTGGAGAAAGGCGATCGGATCCAGGACTGCAGGTGTCTTGTGAGACTTCATTGCCATCGCCTCCGATAAATCGCATCCTGCAATGACTTGCCTGATCCGGGATCGCACGGACCGGTGATGACGCCGTTGCGGATCCATCCGATGTGTCGCGGCGATACGAAGACCGTGAACCCATGCGCGCCGATGCGCTGCAGAGATCGCCAGCGCAGACGCGACATTGCCGGCAGTAATAGGCATTCGTCAGGTGCGCAGAGATCAGTAACATTCCCCCGGCGATGGTCAACCCGGTTTCCAGCGCCTCGGCCGCGAACCGTTCGGGAATGAACACCGCAAGAACAAGCATAGCAAAGCCGAGTCCGGCCACCAGGGCCATGAAGGGCTTGTTGTGCTGCCGGTAACCGGGCAGAAAGGCCAGCAGTCCGATGAGCATAAGCATCAGCGTCAACCCCAGGTGCGCCTCTTTCTCGGTTGCGGCAAGAATCGGCAGTGTCGCTGCCAGGAAAGGTGTGGCAACACAGTGAAAAATGCACACCAATGAACCAGCGACGCCGGCGCGGTCCCATTTTTCAGGTACGAAGCCCTGGATCGTTGCGGCCTGCATAGCGAATCCCCCGATTTCACGTGAAGATTGTCGTGTTGCGGTTGCCGGTTTCAGGGACAGCAGCGGCAGCCCTTGCCGCATTGCGGCAGAGCACCGATTGCCTTCTCCCGGCCGCTGACCATGGACCCGTGTACTGCCGGTGCGCTCAGCAGAACGCGTTGTGCCTTACCTCCGCACTCGGGACATTCCGGCGCAAAGGCCCTGACGGCATGATATGCCTCGAAGTGCGTGCTGCATTCACGACACCGGTAGTCGTATGTCGGCATGGTTCGTTCCCTCCGGCCGATGCGGTAAAAGGGGGCCACCGGACAGGCTTGCCTTTCCGGTGGCCAAGGTCGGAAGATCAGACCCAACGTGGTGGTTGATCGCCCTTCACCTTCATCGAGGCGGCGGTTGCCTGGGTGACGCCGCGGTTCGGCGCATTCAGGTCAGGCGCGCGAAGACGGCGAAACTCCGTTTCCCAGATCCAGCCGCTGATGACGATCTCGTCCGGGATCAATGGGTGTTTTCGCAGGTATTCCACGCACTTGATGCAGGTCGCATCGACGTCGTCCATCATCCCGATCCACTTGGCGAAACTGCCGGGGGCGAGGGTCATTTCGGGGAGCGAGGGATCGACAGGGATGTTGTCGACGTCGATGCCCTTCGCGCGCAGTGCCTTCTCCAGGTCCATGCCGTTGGCCGAAAGCATGCCGCAGCCGGTGTGCTGCAGGACAATGATTTCCCTGGTGCCAAAGAAGTTGATGGTCAACATGGCTGACCGAATCGCGTCATCCGTCACGATACCGCCCGCGTTGCGGAACAGGTGGGCGTCGCCGCCACCCACCGGCGTGTCCGCCTGGATGCCGAGCGCCTCATCCACCGGCAGTCTCTCGTCCATGCAGGCCAGCACCCAAAGCCTGCGCTTGTTCGGACCGTCGGCTCCGTACTGGCGCCGTATCTCCCATTCGTCATAGGCCTTGATCCTGGCCTCCAGATCTGATTTGACCGTTGTCATATTGAACTCCTGCAGCTTGCGCTAGCCTGGACGGCGCCAATACGCCGATGCGGTAGCTGGTTGCAGTTCCAATGCCAATCCTTCAAAGGCTGAAAAATCAGCCGCTTAGCCAATCGGCTGTCGCTCGAGCGGTACCCGGTGCTTCGCATTGCAGCGGCGCAAGTCCAAGGAATATCTGATATTGCTCAATGACTTGAGCCGATGCGAAGTCGCACTTCCCAGCGCGAAGTGGACCTTCCGGATCCACAGGGTCGGCATCGCTGCTGCCGACGTTGCTGATACCGTGTGACGCTGCTGGGTGGTGGGTAGCGTCGGCAGTGAAACCACCGCCACTGTCGTTGCGTTTCGCTCATCCGGGGCGCGGATGCGCAGGCCGAGCCGCCGTTGGTCAGGGCAGTGGGTTGAGTCAGCAAACCGAACCGGACTGGGCCGGTCGGCAACGCGTCAATGAAAGGCCGCCTATGGTCATCAGGGATGTCACAGATGGCAGTACGCATCGACATGCCGCTTGAATCGGGCTTGATTCCTTTATGCTCGTCGACTCGCCGTCAGACTCCGGCTGATTGACTGTTCGGGGTATATCCTCGAGCGAGTCGCGAAAAAGATATCTATAGTCTTAGCGGTCAATCATGTGTCGACGGCCGTCGCACCCCGGTGACGAAAACAGAACACCCGGCGGCAACAAGGAAACAGAAAAGATGCCCATGTTGAGCCTTCGCGACATCGATCTGCATTATGAGATCACTGGTGAAGGTGACCCGATTCTCTTCATCCATGGCCTCGGGTCCAGTGGCCGCGACTGGGCGCCACAGGTCGCTGTATTCTGCAAAACCCACCAGACAATCACCTTCGATGTGCGTGGTCACGGTCGATCTGACAAGCCGCCGGGGCCCTACACTGTCCCGCTGTTTGCAGCCGATACCATGGCATTGATGCAGTCTCTCGGTGTTGGCCAGGCGCACCTCGTGGGGCTCTCCATGGGCGGCATGATTGCCTTCCAAATGTCGATCGATGCGCCGGAACTGGTCAGAAGCATGACTATCGTCAACAGCGGGCCAGAGCTGATTCTTCGTGGCTGGAAACAGCGTCTGCTCTGGTTCCAGCGCCAGTCCGTCGTGCGACTCTTGGGCATGCGCAAAATGGGAGAGATGCTGGGTAGACGACTTTTCCCCGAGCAGGCGCAGAACGAGTTACGCGAGCGGTTTGTCGAGCGCTGGGCCGAGAACGACAAACGTGCCTATTACCAGGCGATGCAGGGGCTGGTGGGTTGGTCGGTCGCCGAGCACCTTGGCAAGATCCAATGCCCGACCTTATTCATCGCCGCCGACCAGGATTACACCCCGGTTTCGCTAAAACAGCACTACGTCGAGCAGATGCCGAATGCGACGCTGAAACTGATCCATGAATCGCGCCATTTCACTTCTGCCGATCAGCCTGCGCGATTCAACCAGGCCCTGGCGGATTTTCTGACAGGCCCGGCCGGATCGGGGCCTGTCTGACGCCAGGGCAGGCAGTGCCGCAGTGAGGGACTCCCCTGGTTGGCGTGAAGCAGTGCGCCGCCCCGCGGGGCAGGCTGATCCCGCGGTCGGCTGTTTCAGTCGGCAATATCGATGATCATCCCGACGCCGGCGCCTATGCTCGCGCCCGCGGCGGTGTTTCCCGACATCGAGCCGATGCCGCCACCGACCATCGCGCCGGCCATCGTGGCACAACCCGCGACGGCGCTAATGAGCGATCCGGCCAGGATGATTGCTGCGAACCGTTTCATGTGCGTTTCTCCTCGGGGCAGTTCCGGCTCATTTGCCGGACGCGGGCTTGACGATATCCAGCCAGATGACCGCAATCACCGGTGTATCCCGTCCGGCGGGGTTCGATTCGTACCAGCGATCGATTCGCTCCAGCAGATCGTCGATCGTCAGATCCCCGAGCGCCTGTCCGGTGCGCTCGCTCAGCGTCTTCCTGTCCGCGTTCGGGGCAGTCTTCTGCGCATAGGTCCACTCGGCGTCCATCATATTGGCAACACCGATCAGGTAGGCGCGCTTCTCCAGTGCCGAGGCTTCCGACCAGTGCGTACCGTTCACCTGCTTGAGTTCACCGGCGGCGACAGGGCCCGCTGCACAGAAGGCACCCAGCGCCAGTACGGTGCCGGCGATCGCTCTTTTCCATCGAGACATCGTGAGCCTCCTCGTTGGCTTTTGAATCGGGACCGGCGCAAAGGCGCGGACCCGGGTGATTATAGGCCGAACGCGGGGGGCTTACCCAAGTCCGGTGGATCGTTGCCGGGGATGTCGTTCGTCAACCGCGCACTGCATCGTCGGCGGCATGCGGGCGCAACGGGCCTCGCTAAACTCACCAAGCCGTGTATCACACTCAGCTCGGTATGTTGTAATTGTCAAGGTACCTGCATTCGAAGATTAAACGATACGGAGCGTTCGTGAGCGAAACCGTTTCCATGGCAAAGCGATCGTCGGCTGGCGCAGGCATTCGCTGGACACGAATAGCAGTGGGCCTGCTGCTGGTGCCGCTGCTGGTTGCGGCCGCCGTGCTGAGCTGGGTCGCGATTGACAGGGACGGCGTAAGACGCGCCGTCGAAGGCCTCGTCAGCCAGTTCGGCGAGCGTCCTTTCACCATCGAGGGTGAATTCGACTATGAACTGGGCAGGATCATTCGGGTCCGTGCCGGCAAGATCCGTTGGCGCAACCTCCCCGCTGCCGCCTCTCCGTACATGCTCGAGATCGAAGACTTTTCGGGTTCGGTCGACCTGTTCAGCCTGTTCGACTGGCCGATCGTCGTCACTGGCTTGCAGGCGAGTGATGCAAAGCTTCGATTCGAATGGGACGAACAGGCGGGCTTCAACTGGGATTTGAATCGTCCCAGGAAGTCGGCGTCGGACAGGCCGAAACCCAGGGACCCGTTGCCGCTGGTCATCGATGAGGCGGCGGTCAGAAACGTGAATATCGCGTTTCGTCATCCGTCCCTGACCGAAGAACTCGTGATTATCGTGCGTCAGGCCGAGCATCAGCAGGACAAGGCGCACCGGCTGGTCGTGTCCGGCGCTGTCACGTTGGACGGGAGCGAACTGGCGCTGGACGGGCGGATCGGGCCGTTTCCCGAACTGGCCGTCGCGGGTGCGGTGGATCTTGACGTGGTAATTACCGGACTGCTTGCTACCCTGACGGCCAGGGGCAGCGTGTCGTCGCTGGCGCAACTGCAGGATCTCAAGCTGACGACGCTTCTCGAGGCGCCGAGCGCAGCCGATCTCGCTCCGCGATTGGAGCTACCGCTCGATACCACCGGCAGGGTGCAGCTCAGCGGCGATATCGCGACCCGCGGCGAAGGCATCGATACCACTGTCCGCGGGACATTCGGCGAGTACGAGGTGGATGCGCGCTTCGCCCGCGAGCGCCGGGAATCACTTCACGGCCTCGATGCGGACATAAGATCCACCGGCCCCAGTCTTCGTGATCTCGCGGCGATGGCGGGCCTGCCGGATATGCCGGATGTCCCCTACGTGCTCGAGGCGCGTGCCCGGGCTACGGAACTTGGACTCGAGATCGAACGCCTCCGGCTCGATGCCTCCGGATTGCGCATCGATGCCTCGGGCAGGGCCGGCGGCATGCCGGAACTGCGTGACATCGATCTGGATTTGATCGCCGAAGGCTCGGATTTCGCCGCTGTCGCCCGATTGTTTGGCCTGGATGTCGAGGCGGATCTGCCGTTTCAGTTCAAGGTCGCAGTCGAGAGCCATGGTCGCGGCGAGGATGACGGGGTCGATGCCGGCTTGAAGCTGGGTGACGCGACTGCGGCAGTGACCGGTTCGCTCAGCGAAGCAGCGGATTTCTCCGGCTCCCGACTGCGGTTCAGCTTCGATGCGGCCGATGCGAATCAACTGACGGCCATGCTCGGTGTCGTCGCGCCGGCGCGGTCGAGCTTGCAGATTCAAGGCACCAGTTGGATCTCCGCTGAACAGATCGGCTTCGATGATATCGAGGCGACCATCGCCGGCGCGGAACTCAGTGGCAGTGCCAGGATCGGTCGCGGGCCCGGGCAGTCCACGTTCGGCTTCGACGGCCAGGCAAAGGGCCCGAACCTTGCCGCCATCCTGGGCCCCATGCTGCCCGAAGAAAGCCGGTCCCTTGTGCCCCAACTCCGCTTTGAGACGGCTGCCAGGCTGCGGCTGGCCCAGGGAGATCTGCATCTGGAGTCGATCGCAGCCACTGTCGGTAGCAGCAAGGCGGGCTTCGTTGGCCGCATCGACATGGAGAAACCTGGTATCAATCTGGATGGCGAGCTATCGGTCAGTGGCGACAGCCTTGCGGAACTGCTCAGTGGGCTCGCGCTCGACCAAATGCCGGCCGAGGCGTTCAGCCTGAATAGCCGATTGCGCTGGACAGCGCGTTCGATCCATCTCGATGAACTCCAATTTACCGCCCGGCCGGTCAAGATTGGCGGCGCGATCGGTCTGATTGGTGACGACTACTCGCGGGTCCAATTCGATCTCGATGTTGGCGGCGAGAATCTGGCTGCGCTGGTCCCCGGAAATGATCTCTACGAGCCTGCCCGGGTGCCTTTTCATTTGGATGCGCATGGTGCGATCGATCCGGCTGCTGTCGCTATCGAGCGGTTTGAGGCGCAACTGGGCGATGCGCGACTGGCGCTGTCGGGCAAGCTGCAACTCCAGCCGACACTGGCCGCGAAGCAGTTCAAGCTACAGGGCGGCGGTAAACGTCTTTCCGACCTCGGCACGTTTGGGCGATGGCGACTGACAGACCGCCCGTTCACCATCGCGGCGTCGGTGAAGGGCGGTGCCGATGCTCAGCTGCTCGAAGAGCTGCGTTTCGACTCCGGCGAGAACAATGTCATTGGCCGTCTTCGCTATGTCGACAGAGAGGTACCGTTCATCGATATCGCAGTCGAATCGACCCGGCTGGATCTCGATGAGATTCGGCTACCCGTTTATGTCGATAGCGAATCTTCGGCAACTGCGGCCGGTGGGGACAGGGTGTTTTCCAAAGAACCGCTGCCGTTCCACCTGATCGACAGTATTGACGCAGAAATCAGCCTGCGCATCGATGATCTGATCACGCACGATCGCCGCTGGCGCAATCTGATAGCCGATGCAACGATCGATCAAGGCGTAGTCGAGATCCGGCAAGCGCAGGTCGATGCCGCGAAAGGCAAGGCAAAGCTTCGTGGTGTGATGAAACCGACACCCGCGGGCCGGAACATCACGGTTGAGATAACCGCGGCCGACGCGATGATCGCGCTCCAGGAGATGACGCCGGATGAACTACGCCAGCTGCCGCGCAATGCCGTCGACGCCCGCTTGTCGGCTACCGGTAACTCGCCACATGAACTCGCTGCCTCCCTCGACGGTTTCGTCTGGGTTATCGGCGGCGAAGGTAAGGCGTTGCGCACCGAACTCGACGCCCTCATTGGCGACTTTCTCACGAATCTGTTGAAGAAGATCCAGATCCTCGAGGACAAGGATCAGTACGTCACGATTGTCTGTCAGGCAATGTTCCTGGAAATCGACGATGGCACGATTGAGACCTCCCCTGCATTGGTGATCCGTGCCGATGATATCGCCGCCGTCGCCTCGGGCAAGATCGATCTGGCCAGCGAAACGATCGATTTCACTTTCGAAACCACCCCGCTCACCGGTATCGGCGTCAGTGTCAGCGATTTCGTGAATCCCTTCACCAAGCTGAGCGGTACATTGAGTGCGCCACAGATCGTGGTCGATGCATCCAGCCGTCCGGGAGAGAGCGCCGCGGCGGTGGCCACGGTCGGCCTGACTGTCGTGTTGAAGAGCCTGTGGAAGAGCTGGGTCGCTTCTCGCGACGTCTGTGAGAAAATTGCGGATGAAGCTGTAGAGATCCGTACCCAGCGCGATCCGCACAATGTCCCGGACCTGAAGGCGATGGTTTCAGGTACAGACAAACCTGAGCAGACGAAAGCGACGCCGCCTGCGCAGCGACGAAAAGAGCCAAAGCCAGGTTCGATACTCGACGACTACGAAGGATAGTAATCTGCTTGGATAACGTAACGCCTCAGTGATGCCTTGTTCGACATCAACGAGCGCCTCTTCCTGTGGCAACCGCCGAGTCCAATGCACAGGCCAAGACCTCGATCACTGTCGGTATATTGAGCAACTCGAAAGTGAATGGAACTTCGAGCCGACCTTGGGCTCCAGCAATTACCAGTCGATGACCTGCGGGTTTCGGCGCGACTGAGGACATGAGCGATGGCAGTATTTGAATACGCGGGCAGAAAGCTGAGGCATCTGCTGATGGCGCTTGGCTACGGGCTGCTCGGGTTGTTTGCTGGCGGCGTGATCATTTTCATTGTTCATATGCAGGGCCGCCCCGACCTCTCGCCATGGCACATTGCGACGCTTGACCGTGATTTCACCGCATCGATGGAGGGGCGGGTTACGGATCTGCAGGGCTATCTCGCACTCGAGGAAACCTTGTTCGTACAGCTGCGCGAGCAGGTCATGAGCAGGGTGGAGGATCCCGGCTCGCCGCGGCAGCGCCTCAACCGCTATGCGCCGGGCAGCGGAGTGGACCCGTCGGCATTCGACGTCAACTGGAACCGTACGTTTGAACTGGATGCCGCGCAACCGCGTGCGGTATTCCTGATGTTACATGGCCTGTCTGACTCTCCATACAGCATGCGTGCGCTGGCGCAGGACCTGCACGCCCGTGGTGCGTCGGTGGTGGGATTGCGGCTGCCGGGGCATGGTACGGCCCCAGCGGCCCTGGCTGCGGTGGACTGGCGCGACTTCACCGCGGCAGTGCGTGTGATGATGCGCGGTATCGGCCGCGACATCGCCCCGGACGTGCCGCTGTTCATGGTCGGTTACTCAAATGGTGCGGCGCTTGCAGTGGAATACACCCTGCGGGCGCTGCAGCGGGAGGACCTGCCGGTACCCGCGGGATTGGTCCTGCTGTCGCCGGCGCTGGCTGTTTCACCGACGGCGAGTCTCGCCAAGTGGAACCTGCTGCTTGGGAGACTCGCGGGGTTGGAGAAGCTCGCCTGGCTGTCGATCCAGCCGGAGTACGACCCCTACAAATACAATTCTTTTCCGGTGAATGCGGGCGAACAGATCTATCGGCTGACCGCAGACATTGCCGGCAGGCTTAAGCGCCTCGGCATCGGCCAGGGGGTGTCCGACTTCCCTCCCATTTTGGCCTTTCAATCGGCGGTCGATGCCACGATCCCTGCGGATGGCGTGGTCCGCAACCTGTTGGTGCATCTGGCGCCCAACGAGCACGAATTGGTGTTGTTCGATGTCAATCGCGAGGCGGCGTCCAATGCCTTGTTCGCCACGGATCCGCACGATGCCGTGGAGTATCTGTTTTCCGCAGTGCACTCTTTCGACCTGCGCCTTGTCACTAACCGCAACACAGAGACAACTGCGCTGATGGAACGCCGGCGCGCGCAGGGGGGCGAGGAGATCAGCGAGCGGATGCTCGGGATGGCCTGGCCGGATGGCATCTTCTCGTTGTCGCACGTCGCGCTGCCGTTTCCACCGGATGATCCGATATACGGTTTGGCGCCGCAGCACGATCGCGGGCTGCCGGCGTTGGGGCAGATCGATCTTCGGGGTGAAACGGGTGTGTTGCAAATCCCTGCGAGCCAACTTCTGCGGCTACGCTACAACCCGTTCTATGACTATCTTCTGGAGCGCGTGATCCAGCGGTTCTTACCAGCAGACTCCACGGAGCCTTGAAACACGTGGGGCCGCGCGGGCAACGTGCAGCCTCGCGGCTTGTGATCCTGGCATGGCCCGCTAGTCTGATGCCCAAACCGAAGTATCCGGTTAAGCCCAATGGCACTTAACTCAAGCTGATTGCGGTCGTTTCCGGAAAAGACGTCGGCGGCATGCACGCTGCCGTCGAGCCTGAAGGGACTTATTCACGGCGTTTTGCGCAAGATAATGATCGGAATCACCCGGCCAAGCTGTAGCTTGCGCTCCTAAGTAAGTGCCATTCGGTTTAAGCTGCCGGATTGCGCGCGGGTCATCGATCTGCCGGATGCGCTGTGCATCTGCTATAATTGACGTCAATGAAAACTATTAGGATGAGCCGGTAAGCAGCGGAAGCGTCGAGGACGATCGGCTGACCGTAGGCCATCATCCACTCAACCTCCCTTCCCACCCCTATACCCGATGAGGATCGCTGATAGGATCCTCGCAAAGATTGCCGGGCGATACGGGTAGCCATAGCCGAGATGCCATGCTTCGATGCTCGGCCGTGCATCCGGTCGTCGCGCATTTGCGGCCCGGTTCGCCAATCGCCCGATCTTCGCAGTCGGCCAACGAAAACAGCGGTCCGCGGGGGACGCGAATACGGCAGAGGGAATGAAATCGTAGCCGTACGCGGCTAACCGGCGCCGTGGTGTTTATCTGTTGAAGACCACGGTGATCTTAAATCTCGCAACACGCGAACAACAGTAAGAGTGATTCATGAATATCTATGTTGGGAATCTGGCCTATGCCGTTACCGAAGACGACCTGAGAGAGGCCTTTGGCGCCTTCGGTCAGGTCGCAAGCGCAAAACTGATCATTGACCATGCATCGGGTCAATCGAAGGGTTTCGGTTTTGTAGAGATGGATGATGGAGCCGAAGCAGGCGCTGCGATCAAGGGTCTGAACGGGACTGCGCTTAAAGATCGAGAAATGACGGTCAATGAGGCCAAGCCCCGTGGTGACCGTCCGCGGTAATCTCCGAGCTACTGACGCGACCCGCTTCCCGAGGACTTTGCGGATTTCTGCGGTTTCCGGCAGTCGCGCGTGGTTCGCTCTGAATTCACGGGCGGGACGCACCGAGCCGCATTGTCCTCAATGGTTGTAATGCCATACCGTTCGAATGCGTTGAACTGCAACACGGTTGCAGCAAGGTGAGCAAATCTTATGATGCTTTCTATCGAAAACCTTTCGAGCGATGCCAGCGAGCAAGAAGTATCGAGACTCTTTGCGTCTTACGGAAAAGTGCTCTCGATCAAGTTGTCGCTCGGGTCGTTGCACAGCAAATATCCGGGCCATGGGATCGTCGAGATCGAAGGTGATCAGGCGAAGAGCATAGTTGCCGTGCTCGATCGCTGTCTGTTCAAAGGTACGATCCTCAGGGTGAAAGAGTCCTCGGGTTTGGACCCGGTGGCGGCACCGGTAGACCGCTCTCCGCAAGGGTCCGCGCCGACCGTCGACGACCGAAACAATCGCTCGCACAATACGCTGCGTGTAGTGTCGGTAGAACAGCTCGGGGACTCTGAATCAGGATTGTCGGATGAATGGTGTCGCTACACCATCAGGAGCGGCGCATCGTGCATCACAGGCTTGAGACGCGGCAGTATCGCCGAAGTCAAGCAGTACGCTGAAGATTCGATCGAAGCATTCAACCAGCGCAATATGCTGAAGTCCGGCATGTCTCAAGCATGGTCATCCCGCACGAGAAAATAACGCCGATACTCCCGGTCGCCCGAACTGACCTCGCGACGGGTGCGCCCGCCGGCGATCTGCAGACGCAGTGATGCACTGATCGTTGCGCGGCAATGCGTCTGGCGCAGTACCTTGCACTGTCTGTGTCAGGAACTCGCATTTGAACCACGGATCAGGTGGAGCCAGCCAATGTGCCACGACGCCGATGATTGAATCCATTCTGTTGAGCGCGACGCGTGTCTGGACGTTCGCCGGACAACAGTCACTCACCAATGCCAGCGGATTTTTCTTCGAACGCGATGGGCGCCTGTTCGTGGTCACCAGTCGCCATGTACTCATCGACGAGCCCAGCGCACACTTTCCGGATCGTATCGAGATCGAGTTGCACACCAATCCCGACAACATGGCACAGTCGATCGGCTTCTCGATCCCGCTGTATCGATCGGGTAGCAGCATCTGGCGGCAGGGACAGGATTCCGGGGGTGATATCGATATCGCCGTGATCGAGCTGCAGCGTTCGGCGCTGCCTGCGTCCCTGGTCTACAGTGCATTTACCCCCAGTCACCTGAATGACCCGCTGGACGTCGTCGAAGTCGGTGCGACCTTGCTCGTGGTCGGTTTCCCATTGGGTTTCCACGATACGCTCCATCACCTGCCCGTCGTGCGCCAGGCT
This sequence comes from uncultured Gammaproteobacteria bacterium, assembly GCA_963808165.1. Taxonomy (GTDB): domain Bacteria; phylum Pseudomonadota; class Gammaproteobacteria; order Chromatiales; family Chromatiaceae; genus Thiosocius. Next base: position 308,303 of record CAWEET010000021.1, read on the forward strand.
GTCGTCGCGTCGTCATTCAGTCTGCGCTTTCAGGGGATGGGCTACTTCCTGACCGATGCCAGGACCCATCGCGGCACCAGCGGCGCCCCAGTTGTGATGCGGGTCTCACCAGCCGCTCCCGAACTCGGCGATCTGCAATGGAAGCTGCTGGGTGTGCACTCGGCCCGGTTGGATGTGGATAGTCGCGACCTGGTCCTGGATGAGGCGCTGGGGCTGAACTGCGCCTGGTATGCGGACATCCTGATGACGCTCACAAAGAATTGACCATGTAGGTCTGCACTGCCTGGCGGGATTTGCGCGACCGCGTTCGCTCTCAAATCACGTTGGTGCCCCGCTGCGTTCGACCTGCGGGATGCCGTGAATCCAACCGTGGAGGCTCGGCTGCCGCGCCTCCCTGCGGCAGATGCCCGCGAATCGCGTACGTCGAGGCGCCGCGAAATGCCGCTGACTCGTCCGGTACCTGTCAGCGTACTCCTCTGACCATTCGGATTGCTTCGACCCGGACTAAGCAGCCCACTAGGGGACGCGATGCCGTTGCATCCGTCGGCCTGATTATTCGATTAATACCAGTGATATCAATGGTCTACAAACAATTCGTCAAGCCAGCCGGGCGGTGCAAGGCCCTTCTGGTTCAGACTTTCCGGCGGAGCACGGCTTTGGACATCGGTTCAGCGGTGCCAGGATGTCGCTGTGGTCGCCAGACCGATGGATGCCGGTGCATATCCTGAGGTGAAGGAATGGGCTCCCCAAAGGGGGGCGGCGGAGCGAATCTGCTAAGCTATCCGCGTGTTCAGGGGCGAACCGTCCGGTTGATCCGGCAAGCCGAGGCGACTGGCTGCCGGAATGATGTGCCGTTTCGCGTGATCGTGCTGCGCACCGTGGGGTGAGCAAAGGACCTGGATGTGTCTGCGAGGCTGTGTCGCGCAAAAGGAATGTTGTAGCTGACACTCCCTTGGCGTGCCCGCGTGATCAGACGGCTGACAAGCTACAGATATCATTTTAGAAGAACATGGGAATCCGACTGAAAGTCGCTGAGACGGCGAAGGAACTGGATGACGTTTTCTGGTTGCGGCACCAGGTCTACGTGGTACGAGGAAGGAAAATTTGGTGGAGACGCCAGTACTCGGCAGCTACATTTCCGACCGGTTCGATACCCATCCGACCTGCGCCAATCTCATCGCTTACGAAGGCGAGGAGCCGGTCGCGACGATTCGCCTGAACCTCGATGCCGGTGTTGGCCTGCCGGCGGAAGAGTACTTTAGTTTCTTGGACGAGAGAGAGCGGCTCGCGGTCGATTGGCTGCTGGAGACGGGTGAGGAGACACTGTTTGTAGAGCGCCGGCATGCTGGCAGTGCACGCGCGCTGGCGGCGGCGCAGGGATGTCATTCGGGCCCTATTCAAACTGGCTGCGGAGGTACTGAAGATCTTGGGCCGTTACTCACATCTTCATCATCGCCAATCACGAAAACGTCGCGATGTATCGGCGTGTGGGCTTCATGGCGCTGGACGACAAGATCTGGATCGAAGACATCGGTAATTACATCGTCCCGATGGTCTCGACCTTTGCCGAATACTACGCGCGCACGGTCGGCATCGATCTCGACAGGATCGACTTCCTGAAGTGTTTTGCCAACCATTTTCAGCGTGCCGTCTTTCGATCAGAGGAGCGTATCTTCAGCGAGTTCGACGAAGCCGACGAGTGCTATGTGATTGATATCGGGAATGTGAAAATCACGACGACCAATGCCGCAGACCAGCGGGAGCTTTCCTTCGCGGTACTCGGCCCAGGCGAGATATTCGGCGAGATGGCCCTGATCGATGCGAAGACGCGATCCGCCAGTGCCACCGCGGTCACGGACACCGAGGTCATCATCCTGCGGCGGGAAGATTTCATGGAAGGCCTGAGAACTCATCCCGAGCGCCTCGATCTGGTGCTCAATTTCATCTCGGACAGATTGCGCCGCACGGATCAGTTCGCGAAGCTGCTGGCGTATGGGTCGCCGTCGCAGCGTCTGGACTTTGCGCTACAGGGGTTCCTCAACTCCGCCAAGACGACACGGAAGCCAGACGGAACCTGCGTGCTGAAGGCGGGTCCGGGGGATCTGGCCGCTGCCGCTGGCACAGAGGAAGATGAGGCGGCCGCGTTCCTGGAAAAACTGCGCGAACATGGATACTGTGAATACAGCGCCAGCAGTATTCGCTTTCTGTCCCCATCCTGCGATTATCCACACGAAGGCTGAACGGGGTTTCGATGGCCCTGGTCGGCTGAGCTGTGATCTGTGCAGCGGCGTGCAGTGCCCGAGGAGATATGGGTCGTTGACACCCATGATGCGCGCCTATTTTCTGGGTCGACGGTGCTTAAGGGCATCTCTAATAATCCTGGGTGCGCAGATTGGGCGACATAATTCGGGACATCAAGGCGAAGACCGCATGTAATAGCTGGCTATTGCGAAGGTCTTCAACGCAGAGAGTGCGGATTATGTCGTTCAAGATGTCGTCTATGGATTGTTAGAGGTGCCCTTAAATGAAGCGCTGCCTCGAGCGGCATCGGGAGCACAGGAGGTGGTGATGGGCAGTGGCAGCCAGCAGTAGCCGCGAAACGCTCCCGGCGCATGGGCAATCACGCCGGAAAGTATCACGACAAACAAAAACAATTCGGCGCGGATCGACGGGATCAGCAGCGCGATGCCCAACAACAGTGTCTTCAGGACAATCACCAGTCCCTTCAACTCGAACAACCAGCAGGCGCTGCCCCATAGATAGAGGACCATCAATGCGACGCCGCTGGTCAGGGTGAGGTGCCAGTAGAGTTCCCAGGCGCCGGCGTTCTGGTCGAACAAAAAGCCGCCACTGATCCCGACGATGCCCACGAGGTGCAGCGATCGAAGCAGGACATTCAACCAGCGCTGACCGCGGAAGCCCCTTGCCGGGTAGGGAAACAGCAGCTGGATGATTGAGTGTTTCATGATGGAAATTTGCGCAGTGCCTGGCAATCTTGGAATGCAATCAGATCATTTGCAACGTGCCCGAAGGCGGTCGACGGCGACATCCGGCAGCATAAGCCAGCAGACCGGCTGGGTCAGGGGTGCGCGTCGGGTGCCGATAAGGGATGTTGCGGCATCGCGGAAAAGACCTAACAGTTATTGCTCCGGCAACTGAATGTTTACACCTTCAGGGCTCCACTCATGGTCTGAATCAAGGCGCCAACCGCAGCCAATGGCCGCTCCCTTGGCAAGGGGGGTAACGCCGAGTCGGGCCATGAGCGAAGCCCCGAACGCGATACTATTAATGACCGGCCAGCCTGTACCGGCCCGATGCGGCGTTAGCGAAACTTGCGGTAGGTCGGCTACCGCGGCGCTTCGCCGCCTTGCCTCGGGCCGGTACAGGCTGGCTGAAGATGCAACCATTCAGTTGCCGGAGCAATAAGGCCTATGTACACGGCAAAGCAACAAGCAGGAAGGACGGCAGGGCTGAAGGTTCAGGGGACGACACTGATAGGCACAGGCGACTGGACCGTGCGACACCTGCAGGGGTTGGAGACGGATCTGGGGCGGATACGCTGGCCTGACGGAACGATTACTATCGATCTCTCTGCGGTGGGGCGAATGGACACCGGCGGTGCCTGGTTGTTGCAGCGGCTGCTGAGCGCGCTCGAGAGCGAACAGCGGCAAGTCGAGCTGAAGGGACTGTCGCCCACCGCCGTCGGCCTTCTGCAACTGGTGCGCAGGACCTCGCTGCAGGCCGGGAAAGTGCCCTATCCGAAGCAGCCCGGCCTGGTGGAGGACCTGGGCCGCAAGGGCATCGAAAGTATCGAGGCCGGCATCGGTCTCGTGGCATTCCTGGGAGAGATGGGTTCGGCCTGGCTGCGCCAGGTGCTCCATCCCGGACGTATTCGCTGGAGAGCGGTCTCGGACGGCCTGGTAGAGGCCGGTCATCAAGCGCTGGGCATCGTCGGCCTGCTGTCCTTTCTGCTCGGTATCGTGATCGCCTACCAGGGTGGTGTCCAGCTGCGTCAGTATGGTGCCAGCCTGTTTGTTGCCGATCTCGTCGGGCTCTCGATGGTCCGCGAGCTGGCGCCTCTGATCACCGCTATCATCGTTGCGGGGCGCACCGGTTCGGCCTATACGGCGCAGATCGGCACCATGCAGGTCACCGAAGAGGTCGAGGCGCTGCGCAGCATGGGCATCCCGCCGATGGACCTGCTGGTGTTACCGAAGTTGTTTGCCCTGATCGTGGCGCTGCCGTTGCTGACGGTGTTCGCCGACGTCATGGGTGTGCTGGGCGGCATGGTGATGTCGGGTATGCAGCTGGATATCGCCTTCTCCACCTATGTTCAGCGTCTGGGCGTCGCGATTACGGTGGATTCCTTTCTGGTCGGTGTGGGTAAGGCGCCGGTATTCGCCGTGATCATCGCGACCATCGGCTGCTATCAGGGATTTCAGGTGGCGGGCAGCGCCGAGAGCGTCGGCCGCCGCACCACGACCAGCGTCGTCCATTCCATTCTCGCGGTGATCGTGGTCGACGCCGCCTTTTCCGTGGCCTTCAGCAGGCTCGGCATATGAATAAGAGCGCGCTGCCGTCTGCAGCTGCCGTGGTGCAGGTCACGGATCTGACCATGCGCTTTGGCAGCAAGCTGATTCACCAGCATCTGAACCTGGATGTGAGCCGGGGTGAGATCCTGGGCATCGTCGGCGGCAGCGGCAGCGGCAAGACCACACTGTTACGCGAGATGGCAATGCTGCAGCAACCGAGCTCCGGTTCGGTGCGAATTTTCGGTCAAGACGTGGGCGGGATGGACGAGGCGCACACGCAAGGCATCCGGCGGCGTATCGGCGTGCTGTTCCAGAACGGGGCGCTGTTCGGCGGCATGAATGTACTGCAGAACGTCGGCGTGCCTCTGCGGGAGCACACGCGACTGAGCGACCGCCTTATTGACGAGATCGCCTGCATCAAACTCGCATTGGTCGGTCTGGACGAGCGGGACGGTCTGCTCTACCCGAACCAGCTCAGTGGTGGCATGCGCAAGCGAGCCGCACTGGCGCGGGCGATCGCGTTGGACCCGGAGCTGCTGTTCCTGGACGAGCCGACTTCCGGCCTGGATCCATTGAGCGCGGACGCCTTCGATGATCTGGTGCTCGATCTGAAGGCAGCGCTCGATCCTACGGTGGTGCTGGTCAGCCATGATCTGGACACCCTTTGGCGGGTCACCGACCGCGTGGTACTGCTCGGCGAGGGTCGGCTGCTGGCAGAGGGCGGCATGCAGGAACTGGCGCGCGCGTCGGATGCTGCGGTGGTACGATTCTTTCAGGGCCCGAGGGGGCGAGCGGCAAAGGCCTCGGTGTGAAAGGGAAGACCAATTACGTCCTGATGGGGCTGTTTGTCCTGGCCCTGAGCTTTGCGTTCATCGCGGTCATCCTCTGGCTGAGTGCAGGCGGTAGTGGCCGCGCCCACACGGATTATCTGGTCTTTATGCGCGAATCGGTGGCAGGGCTGAGCCGCGACAGCACGGTCACGTACCACGGTGTCGAGGTCGGCAGGGTGCGCGAGATCGGTCTCGACCCGCTGCGTTCCGGCGAAGTGCGGCTGTTGCTGCAGATCGACGACCGGACAGCGGTGCGTGAGGATACGGTGGCGATGCTGGAGACCCAGGGCCTGACCGGTCTTGCGTTCGTCAACCTGACCGGTGGTAGCGCAGACTCGCCGTTGCTCGTCGCGCGGCCGGGCCAGTCATACCCGGTGATCGAAAGTCGACGTTCCACCTGGGGCAGGCTGGATCGATCGGTCGAGGAGATGCTCTCGAACCTGAACGACGTTGCCGAGTTGCTGAAGATGCTGCTGAGCGACGAGAACCGGCAGAGCTTCACGCGTACCCTTGCGCAGCTCGATGCCTTGACCGCGGCGCTGTCCGGTCGGTCCGATGAGCTGACCGGGGCGCTTGAAGACCTGGCCGCCGCCACGCGGCACACCCGGGAGGCCAGTGCGGGTCTGCCTGGCTTGATTGCACAGCTGGAGCGCGCGGCCTCGGCCCTGGAACGTATGGCAGATGAGATCCGTGCAACCGGCATGACGGTCGACAGGGTCGTGCGGGCGCGCGACCGCGACCTGCAGCGTTTCACCGGCGAGGCGCTACCGGAGGCGGCCGCGATGATCAATGAAATGCGTCGGGCGGCGGAGAACCTGCGGCGTTTCAGCGCGCAGCTGGAGCGCGATCCGGCGGTGCTGTTGCGCGGCAGGCCACCACGGCCGCCGGGGCCAGGCGAGTGACGATGGCAGTGCCGTTTCTGCGTGCCCTGCGGTCGGCCGGGCTACCCGTGTTGCTGGCCGTGATACTGGTACTTGGCCTCGCGGCCTGTGGCCCCTCGTTGCTGCAGCGACCGGCGGAGCCGGTGACCCATACCTACCTGCTGCAATGGCAGGGTGACCATGTGGCGACTGTCGCTGATCCGTCCGCTCCGAGCCTGCTGGTCAGTCCGGTGCTGGCCGCCCCGGGATTCGACAGCTCGGACATGGCCTATATGCGCCGGCCACATGAGGTCGAGTACTTTGCGCACCATCGCTGGGCGGACGCCCCGGCGCGCATGCTCGACCCGTTGCTGGTGCGGGCCGCGTCGCAGAGTGGTCTTTTTCGCAGCGTAGCCGAGGCGGGTGCGGCGACCAGGGCGGACCTGCGCCTGGAAAGCAGGCTATTGCATCTGCAGCAGGTGTGTCGTCTCAACCCCAGTGAATTGCAGCTGGCACTTCGCGTGAGCCTGGTCGATGTCGCGAGTGGGCAGGTCCTGGGCACTCGAGTCCTGCATGCCATGGAGCCGATCACCGAGCGCTCGCCCTATGCCGGAGTGGAGTCAGCGAATCGCGCGGTCTCGGTCCTGTTGTCCGAGTTGCAGCGATTCCTCGCCGACCAGCTCGGCGATGAGTGAGCGACTGGGCTTCAGTGTCCCGACTGACACCTGGTTCGCCGAGACCTTCGACCTGCCGACTGAGGTGCAGCGCCGAGGTTGGGCTGCGATCCGGGGCGGTGGTCACGTGCTGCTGGTGGCGCCAACCGGCAGTGGCAAGACGCTCGCAGCGTTCCTTGCCGCTATCGATCGTTGCCTGACGTTGCCGCCCGACGCGCCGGCCGGTGTGCGGGTGCTGTACGTCTCACCGCTGAAGGCGCTGGTGTACGACGTGGAACGCAACCTGCGCGCGCCGCTGGTCGGTATCGCCCATAAGGCGGCGGCGCTGGACCGCGAGGTGCGCGGCGTCGGCGTCGACATACGCACTGGAGACACCTCACAGAAACTGCGTCAACGCCAGGCCCGGGAGCCGGCGGATATCCTGGTGACCACACCGGAGTCGCTGTTTCTGCTGTTGGGTTCCAAGGCGCGCGAGACCCTGCGTTCGGTGCATACGGTGATCGTCGACGAGATCCATGCGCTGGCGCCGACCAAACGCGGTGTCCATCTCGCGTTATCGCTGGAACGGCTCGGCCAGCTGTGTGCGCACGAGCCGCAGCGTATCGGCCTGTCCGCCACGGTTCGACCGACCGAGGAGGTCGCCCGCTATCTCGGCGGGCCGCGCCAGGTTGCCGTCGTCGATCAGTCGGCAAGACCGATGCTTGACCTGCGCGTGATCGTGCCGGCGCCTGAGGAGCGCGTCGCGGATAGCGCGATGGCGCAAGCCGGCGGCCCTATCCTGGGCGAGCTTTATACGCGCGAAATCGCTGCGCCGGCAGAACGGGGCAACTGGCCGGCGATCTACCCGCAACTGCTGGCGGAAATCCGGCGGAACCGATCCACGATCGTGTTCGTCAACAGCCGGGGCCTGTGCGAACGCCTCACCCAGCGCCTCAACGAACTGGCCGGCGAGGAGGTCGTCCGGTCGCACCACGGCAGTGTCGCGCATCACAAGCGCATGGAAATCGAGGAGGGGCTCAAACAGGGCAGGATCAAGGGTATCGTCGCGACCAGTTCGCTGGAACTGGGTATCGACATGGGGGCGATCGACCGCGTCGTGCTGGTCGAATCGCCGGGCTCGGTCGCGCGGGGCCTGCAACGCGTCGGCCGTGCCGGTCACCAGGTCGGCGAGGTCAGTTCAGGCCGTATCTACCCGAAATTCCGGGGCGACCTGCTGGAGTGCGGCGTGATCGCACAGCGTATGCTGGCCGGCGAGATCGAACCGGTCCGGGTGCCGCAGAATGCATTGGATGTGCTGGCCCAGCAGATCGTCGCCATCTGCTGCGATGCGAGCTGCACGGTGCAGGCCCTCGAGGAACTGGTCTGTCGCGCCTATCCGTTTCACCAGTTGTCCGTCGATGCGCTGTCGGCATTGCTCGAGATGCTGAGTGGACACTATCCCTCACAGGATTTCGCCGAGCTTCGGCCGTTGCTGACATGGGACCGCGCGAGTGACGAACTGCGGGCGCGCCGTGGCGCGCAGTTGGTCTCGCGCCTGAACGCCGGGACCATACCCGACCGTGGCAACTACGCGGTGACGCTCGGGACGGACGGCGCGCGCCTCGGCGAACTCGATGAGGAAATGGTGTTCGAAACCCGGGCCGGCGAAAATATCCTGCTGGGCGCGACCACCTGGCGCGTCGAGGAGATCACGCGCGACAGGGTCATCGTCTCGGCGGCACCCGGGGAACCGGGCAAGCTGCCGTTCTGGCGCGGCGACGGCCCGGGCCGGCCGATAGAACTCGGCAGGGCGCTTGGCGCCTTCGTTGCCCGGATCGGCCACATGAAGCGGCAGAAGGCGCTCGAGTGGCTGCACCGCGAGGTGCGGCTGGATACCCACGCAGCAACCAGCCTGGTCGACTACATCGCCGAACAGAAGAGCTGCACCGGCACGCTGCCGACCGACCGGGACATTGTCATCGAGCGTTTTCGCGATGAACTCGGCGACTGGCGTGTCTGCATCCTGACGCCGTTCGGGGCGCGGGTACATGCGCCCTGGTCGATGGCCCTGCAGCAGGAACTGTCGACGCGCAGTGGTTTCGAGGTCCAGGTCATGTACACCGACGACGGGATCGTGCTGCGCTTTGCCGATGTCGACGAGTTGCCGGAGATCGAGGCCCTGCTGCCCGATCCGGAGGAAGTCGAGGAGCTGGTCACCGATCAACTTGCCCGCACGGCGCTGTTCGCCGGGCTGTTCCGTGAGAACGCGGCGCGCTCGCTGTTGCTGCCGCGGCGTCGCGCCGAGCAGCGCACGCCGCTGTGGGCGCAGCGGCTGAAGTCGCAAAATCTGCTGGCCGCGGTGCGCCGCTACCCGAGCTTCCCGATGGTGCTCGAGACCTATCGCCAGGCGCTGAGCGACATCTTCGATATCGCCGCACTGCGCGAGCTATTGCGCGCGATCCATGCTCGACGGGTGCGGGTCCATGAGGTCGAGACGGCCAGTGCCTCGCCGTTCGCACGCTCCTTGGTGTTCGCCTACGTGGCGGCCTACATCTATGAGCAGGATGCACCATTGGCCGAACGCAAGGCGCAGGCCCTGACGCTCGACCGCAACCTGCTGCGCGAACTGCTCGGTCAGGCCGAGCTGCGCGAACTCATCGACCCCGAGGTGATGGCCGATCTCGAGCGGGAGTTGCAGCGCCTCACCAGCGGGCGCCGTGCGCGCGACATCGACGAAGTGCACGATCTGCTGCGCCGCCTCGGTGACCTGGATCCGGAAGAGATCGCTGCCCGTGCCGAAGTACCGGTCGACGCGGCACTGCAACAACTGACATCGGAACGACGCGCGTCGCCGGTCAGCATCGCCGGCGAGCGACGTTGGATCGCGGCCGAGAATGCCGGCGTCTATCGTGATGCCCTCGGCGCAATGCCGCCGCCCGGGCTGCCGGACGCGTTCCTGCAGTCGGTCGACAATCCGCTGGAGTTTTTGTGTGCCCGCTACGCGCATACCCACGGCCCCTTCCTCAGCGCGGATATCGCGTATCGTTTCGGCCTGCTGCCGGCACAGGTTGAACCCGCGCTGCGTGCGCTGGCGGCGGAAGGGCGCTTGGTACAGGGTGAGATTCGGCCGGGTGGTGTGGAACCGGACTGGTGCGATGCCGAGGTACTGCGCCGACTCAAGCGCCGGACCCTGGCGCGGCTGCGTGACGCGGTCGCCCCGGTGGATGCCGGTACGCTGGCGATGTTTCTGCCCCAGTGGCACGAACTGGGCTCTGAGCGCCAGGGCCTGCCGCGCCTGCTGGAGGTGGTGCGGCAACTGCAGGGCCTCGATCTGCCCTGGTCGGAGCTGCATGGCAGCATCCTGCCGGCGCGCGTTGCCGGCTTCACCTGGGAGATGTTGGACATGTTGGCTGCGACTGGTCAGGTCGTCTGGGTCGGCCGGGCTGCGCTGGGCAGCCGTGACGGTCGCGTTGCGCTGTACCTCCGTGAGCACGTGCGTGAACTGCTGCCACCGCCGCCATCGGAACCGCCCGAAGACCCGGTCGGATGCGCGATCCTCGCGCATCTGGCCGGATGCGGTGCCTCGTTCCTGTTTGAGCTCGAGGATGCCGTGCACCGGCAGCTCGACGGAATCGACAGCCAGGTGTTCAAGGGCGCGCTCTGGGATCTGGTGTGGAACGGACAGGTCAGCAACGATACCTTTGCGCCGCTGCGGGCGCTCGGGCAGCGCAGCGCCCGAGCGTCGCGCCGGCGCCGGCATGCAGGTCCCTCGCTGGCGGCCGGCCGGTGGACCCGGGTCGACAAGCTGGCCGATGCGGGGGTGTCCGATACCGAGCGGGCCGTGGCCTGCGCCAATATGCTGCTGGACCGCTACGGGGTGGTCAGTCGCGAAATGACGGCGCAGGAGGCGCTGCCGGGCGGCTTCGGCCCGATCTACAAGGTGTTGTCGGCCCTCGAGGAATCCGGCCGTGTGCGTCGTGGCTATTTCATCGAAGGGCTTTCGGGCGCCCAGTTCGCACGGCCGGCCTGTATCGACAGGCTGCGCGGCGCACGGGCCGAGGATGATGGCTTCGACCTCGAGGCCAACGGAGTCACTCATCTGCCGGTGATCGACCCGGCTAACCCCTGGGGCGGCCTGCTGCGCTGGCCGGAGAGCGGCGACCCAGGCGTGTCGGCCAAGCCCCGCCGGGTGCCAGGCGCCTGGCTGCTGATGCGGTACGGCAGACCGCTGCTGTACCTCGGACCGAACGCCCGCCAGTTGATCACCTTCCCGGGCAATCTGGCCGACCCGGAAACACGCGCCGCCGCCTTTGCCGCACTGCAGCAGCTGCCGAAGAACACCCGACGCCGCTCGCTGGTGATCGAAAAGATCGATGGCCGGCCGGCGCGTGAATCGGCCTATTGTGCGGAGCTGCTGCATTGCGGCTTCATCATGGATTATCGTGGACTGGCAGCCGAGGGCTTTGTCTGATGCCCGAGGGCGACACGGTCTTCAAGCTGGCGGGCTACCTGCGACCGCATCTTCGCGGCCGACAGCTGGTCGCCGGCAAGGTCCGGGAATTACCCGGTGCGGCATTGGCAGGTGTGTGTATCGGGGACGTGTATGCGCGTGGCAAACACCTGTTCATCGAGCTCGATCAGTCCCGGCTGCTGCGCAGCCACCTGGGCATGCAGGGTTCGTGGCATGGTTACGCGCCGGGTGAGCCGTGGCAGAAGCCGCTGCGCCAAGCGTCCATCGTGCTGGACACGGGTCTGAGGATCTTTGTCTGCTTCAATGCACTCCAGGTCGAGATGCTTCGCAACGGCGGTGTCCGGCAGCGCACTTTCGATGTAACGCTGGGACCGGATCTGCTGGCGGGTCCGCTGGACTACGAGACGATCCTGCGGCGTGCGCGCGAACTTGCCGATCCGGGCATGCCGATCGCCGATGTGCTGCTCAGTCAACGGATTGCCAGCGGCATCGGCAATGTCTACAAGTCCGAGGTGCTGTTTCTCGAGACCTGTCATCCAGCGACCCCGCTGGTGCGCGTCGCCGATACCGAGTTGGTCGGGCTGTACCGCCAGGCGAGCCGTCTGTTGCGGCGCAATCGGCACGGCGGCCCACGGGTCACCCGCTGGGCGAACGACGATGCCGGCCGACTTTGGGTATACGGCCGCAGCGGGCAGCAGTGTCTGCGCTGTGGCTGCGTCATTTGCTCTGCGAAGCTCGGCGTCAGGCAGCGTTCGACCTACTGGTGCCCGCGCTGTCAGCCCGGACCGGTGGCGGATAGCACGGACTGAGTGGACTCGCCGGGATCAAACACGCCTCAGCACCCTTCACGTCGGCGAACCCGGACGAGCGGGTGTTGCTGTTGGAGGCCGGTGATTCAGACACGAACCCCTGGATCCGTATGCCGGTCGATTATTTCAAGACCATGCCTCATCCGCAGACGGACTGGTTCTACAAGACCGGGCCCGACTGCCGCATTGTCGGGTGCAGCCTGCAAATGCCCCGACCATCATGATCGCCGAGAAGGCCCCCGATGTGATCCTGGAGGATGCCGGAAAGCACTGAGTCGCAGCGCCTTAACAGGCCCTAACCGACCAGATAGGCCGCCAGCGCTCCGGCCAGGGCGAGGGCGCCGGTAATCGGAATCATCGTTCGGCGCATCGATGGTGCGCCGAGCCAGATCGCCATGCCGCACTTGACCATGGTGTTGGAGATCACGGCGATAACGATCGTTCGGGCCGCCGCAGCGGAACTTGCCGGGTCCTGTTGGGCCAGATTGGCCATCGAAAGCGCGATAGCGTCGACGTCGGTCAGACCCGCCAGCGCTCCCGCCAGATAAAGGCCCGTGTCCCCGAAATACGCCTGGGCGGCACTGGCGGCGAAAATGACCACGGCGAAAAGCGCGCCAAACTTGATCGCATCTCCGAGCTCGAACGGATTGCGCCCGGGTTCCACTTCGGCCGTCTCCATGCTGCGTCCGCGCCGCCAGAGCAAAAAGCAGATCGCGAGGCTGACACCACCCATCAGCATCATACCCAACGCAAGATCCCTGGCCAGGGAGATATTCACCACCCCCACCTCCAGGACCACGCGGAAAAACATCACCGTCCAGGCCAATAGAATGGCCAAGGCCAGAACCGCTGCCAACCCCGGTTCGACGCGACTGCGCTGTGAAAAGCTCAGGGTCACGGCAGTACTCGAGACAAGGCCTCCCAAGAGCCCGGTGATCCCGAGCCCGTGTTCGCGTCCCACCACCTTGACCAGCACATAGCCCAGGAAATTGAGTCCCGCGATCAACACCACCATCAGCCAGGTCTTGTAAGGATTGATGACCTCGAGCCCCTCCGGCCCGAAGTTGGTGTTCGGCACCAGCGGCAGCACGATGAGGGTGATGATGGCGAACTTGAGTGTCGCCTCCACATCCGAGGCTTCGATGTGCCTGGCGAGATTGTGCAGCCAGCCCTTGAGCGCCAGCAGCAGCATTGCGGCCACGGTGATGGCACCCGCAACACCTACCTGATTCCAGGCACACACGCTGCCGATAAAGAAGGTCAGCAATAAGGAGATTTCGGTGGTGGCACCGACGCTGCCTCCCTTCGCCGTTACGTAATATGCCACGGCCACCACCGCGACCACTGCGAGAAACACCACTCCCACGATCCAGGGGGTCCCCGCCTGAATGCCAGCGAACACCGAAGTTGCGCCAAGCAATGCCACCAGTGAAAAGGTTCTCACGCCGGCAAAGGTTTTTTCCTCGCCGCGGGTACGCTCGCGTTCCAGGCCGATAAGCATGCCCAGGCCGAGGGCGGCACCGAACTGCCAAGCGGTGTTGAGTTCCATCATCTGCCAGACCTCCGAACTTGCCCTTTGCGGACATTGGCGGGCTTACGGGCCCGCGGCCTGACGATCCATGGCAACGTGGACCCGGTCCGCACCTTCTCAGCCTACAGCATATTATTGCGCCACCACGCAGGGCTGTTGCGAAAACCGACCAACGCCGGTTCGGAGTCGGTGAACGAGGGTTCATGCAAACAGGCTCGGGCTCCTGCGTGACAGAGACCTTCCCCGGCATAGCTATGATGGTGCTGGATTATTCTGCATTCGGTCATGTCGGGGCAGAAAGATCTGGAAGCAGCACTGGTGGTGTTCGGCTCATGCAGCCTTTCCTCGGCCGCGATTCCCGCCGCAGCTTCAGCGAGCGGCATTGCAGGGTTGGATAAAGACCTCTCGTTCACCGGTCGCCCATTTGATACACGCCTCGCGCATAGTGACAGCACTGGCTGATTCGAGCGGCTTTCTCGTCGCGACACATGAATCAAGAACCTCACCGATCAGGAGAAGCTAAATGACTATCCCGTGGCATACACTGACTCCAGTGAGGCCGTTTCCCAGGAACGCTACTCGTTTGCTGCTGTGCATGTTTGTGTTGGCCCCTGTGCTGTTGGCCGGCTGTGCCAGCCGGCCGATCAACGATCCGATCGAAATGGTGGACCCACAGGCCGGTTAGCGCCCTTATCTGCGCCTGCCAAAGCGCCAGCACAATGACCCGCACACACTGTTCGTCCTTTCCTTCTCCGGTGGTGGGACGCGTGCAGCGGCATTCTCCTACGGTGTCCTGGAGGAGCTTCGGCGCACTGAAATCATCGTCAATGGCGAATCCCGCAAGCTGATCGACGAAGTCGACATCATCACCGGCGTGTCTGGAGGGAGCTTCACCGCATTGGCGTATGCGCTGCATGGCGACAAACTGTTTGCCGACTATGATGAGCGCTTCCTGAAGTGGGACGTGCAGGGAACGCTGATTCGGCGCTCAATCAATCCCCTGAACTGGCCGAAGTTCATCGGCGGGAGCGTCGGGCGTTCGGAGCTTGCTGCAGACTACTACGATGAAATCCTGTTCGAGGGTGCGACCTTCGGTGACCTCCTCGAACTCCCCGGGCCGGTCGCGATCGCGACCGGTACCGACATCTCGACGGGATCGCGGCTCGCATTCTTCCAGAACGATTTTGATCTGCTGTGCTCGGATCTGAACACATTTCGCCTGTCGCGCGCGGCGGCCACCTCGTCGGCGGTCCCGGTGGTGTTGTCGCCGGTGACGCTGGACAACTATGGCGGTAACTGCGGCTATCAGTACCCGGCATGGGTCGCGGCAGTCGCCGACGCCGATAACCGGGCACGGCCGGCAGGACGAGCACTGGAACGTTACCGTGAGATGGGGCGTTTCCAGGACAGCGAGAATCGTCCGTATATCCATCTGGTCGACGGCGGTGTCGGCGACAACATCGGGGTGCGCGGGGTGCTGGAGGCCCTCGAGGAACTTGCTGCAAGCTCAGCATTTCAGGGAGAGGTCGGTTTCGGTGTCATCCAGAGGGTCATCCTGTTCGTCGTGAACGCGCGCTCGGCGCCCAGCACCGACTGGGACCGCAAAGAGTCGCCGCCCGGCCTTGCCGCCCAGCTCATGCAGTCCGCCGGTGTGCCGATCGAACGGTACTCGTTCGAAACCGTCGAGACCATGAAGGATCGCGCGGAGATCGTGAAGTGGCGGCGCGAGCTTCGGGTTGCTCAGGCGCGACTCGCGGGGGCCAGCGAGGCGGAGGCCGAGGCGAGCGTGCCGAACGTCACTATGCAGGTGCTCGATGTCAGCTTCGGCGCCATACGCGACCCCGAGGAGCGGGCGCACTTCATGAACCTGCCGACGAGCTTCGTGCTCCCGGCCGACGACGTCGACCGCTTGCGTGAGGTCGCCGGCCGACTGATGCGCCAGTCGGCGGAGTACCGGGCGATCGTGAGTGAATTCGGCGGCGTCCCGGCAAGGTAGCTTGGTGCCGAACAGACACAGTGTGCGATCAACGGGGGTGATTCATCCCGGTGCGGCCGACATGGCATGACGGGCAGTCTTGTGCACGATCGATCGGCTTTTACCTGGCGCCAGCCAAGCGGCCGGAGTCGATCGATGCCGGCAGGACAGCCGCTAGTGGGCCATGCGGGAAGTTCTTTAACACTCAGCCGATTCACGAGCCTCATCGACAAGGCACGTGAGCGCAGGACTAGCCCATGCTAATTCAAGCGATCGTAACGCCGGCGATGGGACTCGTGCACCGGCCCGCAAGGGAGCCGCGCTGTTGGGCCAATGCCGTGTTGCACCCCTTGGAAAGGGCCTGCCATTCCCTGCGGCGTGCGCCTTGCCTTGGCCCAACAGCGGGGCTCTGAGCATTACAGAACTTCCCGCATGGCCCACTAGATCGAGTCGGATTCGACAAAGCACGCGCCATCGGTCGAGCGATGCGCAGCAAATCGCGCGAATCGTTGATAGAAATCAGAAAATCAACGAACCGTAATTGACAATTTTCATTTGTATTCCGATTAATAGCATTAAGGAAGTTGCTGCACAACATAATGGAAAAAGGGAGTGGGAAACATGGACAGATCCGCGATAGTCGCCCGGAATGCGTCGACGATCTCCATCGCGATTCTTTTCTTCGGCCAGGCATTGGCTACGGGGCCTGAGATAACGACCGATCGTTTTCCAGATTACAACCCCGCACACACAGTCATCAAATGTCCCTACCTGCCCGCGGGTCTGGAAAGTGTCCCGCTGTGCGCAGGAAAGCCCGCGACTTGTCTGGGCACCGATGGTCATGACCTGATTTTGGGCACCGATGAAGATGATGTAATCGTGGCCGGTGATGGCAACGATGTCGTGCACGGTGATGCCGAGGATGACATCGTCTGCGGCGGTCCAGGCAATGATTCTTTGATGGGTGCACGGGGGGAAGACCGCTTGTTCGGCGGCCCGGGTAATGACTGGCTGTTCGGGGCCCCGGGCGACGATGAACTCAACGGGGGGGATGGCGATTACGACGTGCTTTGGGGTGGTCCCGGTTTCGACAATCTGGATGGTGGACCCGGAGCCCACGACGTCTGCCTGCTGCAGCGCGAGATGGGCGACTTCGATGCCGAGGGCTGCAACACGGTATATCCCCCCCCGGGATATGTGCACGATGAGGAACCGGACCCTGGCGTGCTGCGGAAGACCGATCCTTTGAAGCTGAAGTAATAAGCCAACAGCGGTTACCGGAGGCGAGGCGATGACCCTGGTCGAAGCCGAGGGGCTACGCAAAGACTACCGAGTCGGCGAGGTGGCAGTGGCCGCCATTCGTGGCGTCGACTTCTCGATATCCACCGGTTCCTTTGTGTGTTTCGTGGGCCCGTCCGGCAGTGGTAAAACGACGCTGCTGAACATGATTGGCTGCCTGGACCGCCCCACCGCTGGCCGACTCAGTGTGCTGGATACACCGGTCGCTGACCTGGATCGGCGGCGAGCGGCGCTGTTCCGAGGAGAGCACATCGGCTTTGTTTTTCAGGATTTCAACCTGATACCGGTGCTCACTGCCTACGAGAACGTCGAATACCCTCTGATCATGGTGCAGAAGTGGACCGCCAGCGCGCGGGCAGAGCGGGTGCGCAGCCTGTTGGCCGCCGCCGGCATTGAGCAAGAGGCGGACAAGCGGCCGGACCAGTTGTCCGGGGGACAGAAGCAGAGGGTGGCTGTGGCCCGAGCGCTGGTAACCAATCCGAAGCTGGTGCTCGCCGATGAGCCCACCGCCAATCTCGATCATCACACAGCTTATCGAATCATCAATCTGATGCGTCGGCTACGCGACGAGTTTGGTACCAGTTTCGTGTTTTCCACACACGATCCGAAGATCATGGGTGAGGCGGAAGTCACCTTTGAGTTGGAAGACGGCCGGCTACACCGGCAAGGTGAGGGGGCGGTTGTATGATCGATCTTCTCAGGATCGCCGCTAGAAATCTGCTGCGTTACAAGCGTCGCACCCTGCTCACCGCGCTGCTGATAACGGTGGGGATGGTGGCTGTCTTGCTGTTTATCGCGGTGGCCGGCTCCTTCAAGTCGATGATGGTGGCTCAGTTCACCGACTCCATGGTCGGGCACATGCAGGTGCATAGACGTGGCTATGTGGGTGCCATGGAGAGTCTGCCGGTGGACCGGAATATGCGTCCCCGCATGCTGGTCAAGCTCTACGAAACGCTCGATGGCATCGAAGGCATCGAGGCCTGGTCGCCCAGAGTCAAGCTGATGGCGATGTTCTCCAATTTTGCCAGCACGACCAGCATTCGACTGAACGGGATCGACCCTGCGCGTGAGTTGGCGACCGTGCCCTTGGTTGCCAATCGGGTTCTGGACGGCGGCCAGGTGGCGCCACTGATCGAACCCGGCAAGATCCAGGTGCCGGAGCTGATCGCAAAAGGCATGAATGTGAGTGTCGGGGATACAGTGGTCCTTGTCGCCACCAACAAGAAGGGTTCGGTCAACGGGATGACCTTCTTGGTGCAGGGCATCCTGGAGAGCATCTCAGGTCCCGGCGGCCGGGATGGCTATATTCACATCGATGATGCCAGGCACTTGCTGCGGATAGAAGAGGAAGAGGTGGAGGCAGAGGTGTTGGCCCGCCACGGGTATATCACCCTTGCCCCCGAGGCGACGGAAGCTGATGTGCTCAAGCGCAAGGACAGCCTGAAGGCGGAGCCCCCGTCGCAGCCTGTCGATTCGCTCGAGATCAGCGATCCGCTGAAGGCAATGGCGCAGCCGCCATTTTCCGATCCTGCCGAAGAGGAACTGGACCTGGAGGCCATGTTGACCAGCAGCGTCCGTGGTCCGCCCGAGCGCGCAGGCCACCTGGCCGAGAGCAAGGCGCTGTTCAGCGATCGCGGCTGGGGTAATCCGTCAGAGGTCAGCGAGATCACCATTCGGCTCAGGCGTCCCGAAACCCAGGAAGCGGTTCTGGCTACGCTGGAGGCTCAAACGGCAGAGCTCAAGAATCGACGCGGTCTCAGTATCTTCCAGGTGCACCCATGGCAGCGCTTCGTTCCGTTCTCCAAGATCGCCAATATGATCGACTTGATGACGCTGTTTATCAGGATCATCCTGATCTCAGTAGTGCTGATCAGCATCATGAACGTGCTGGTGATGGCCGTGTATGAGCGTGTCCGCGAGATTGGCACGATGTCGGCCATCGGCACCCAGCCGGGCACCGTGCTGGCCCTGTTCCTCAGCGAGGGCTTTCTGCTCGGGCTGGTAGGTACCCTGGTAGGTATTGTGATCAGCCTGCTTGCCGTGTGGGCCTTGAATTCCGCAACCCTGACTTTCTCTTTCGGCCGTCAAGAGAACCTGACCCTGGTGCCCACCATTGGTGCCGGAGATGTGATTACTACCGCATTGCTCACTATCCTGGTGGCGGTGCTGGCGAGTCTGCAACCGGCCTGGAAGGCGTCGCGTATGGATCCGATAACCGCACTTCGCCATGTCTGAGGACAGGGTCGCTTACTGAAATGGAGCCGCAAGGTCCAAAAACTGATTGAGGAGGCTCGAAGTGTCTACCATTCGCCGAATTTTCGTCTCGCTAACGATGCTTCTGTCCTTGGCCGGCTTCTGCCAGCCGGCTGTTGCACAGGACAAGTTCGCTATTGCAGCGGACGGCGACCAGCCTGCCGCGGAAGTCGCCAAGCTGGCAGGCATCGCACCCTTTTTTCATCTCTGCGATGCAAACGGTGAGTTGCTGCAGGTGTTGCCGAATCCACACCTGGACATGGAGTACGGTATCGGTCCAGCGGCGGCTGCCACCCTCGCCGATATGGGTGTGACCGTCCTCGTCGCACGCAAGATTCCCGGGCCGAAGATGGAAGAGGTTCTTACAGCCCGGCAGATTCGTATCGTGCGTCGCCTGGGGACGGTGCAGGAAGTGATCAACGAGTTGAAAGAGTGAGCCATGATTCTGCGCACAACGATGTTTTGTCTGGTCTTGACGGCTGGCCCGGTTTGCGCCATGGACGGCAGCGATATCCTGGATACAGTGGATCGCAATTTGGCCCCTGATTCCTATGAGATGTACCGCAAGCTGATCAACCAGGAGCCGGACGGCAGCCGCAAGGAGTTCGTGCTCTATACCGCCAAGAAGGGCAGGGAGAGCATGGTCGCATTGTTCCTGGCCCCGGCCGCCGATCTCGGCCGCACGACCCTGCGCCTTGGTGACAACATGTGGTTGTATATCCCCGAGGTGGGTAAGCCGCTGCGGATCACCAGCCTGCAATCGGTGGTGGGCGGCATCTTCAACAACTCCGACCTGATGCGATTGGAGTTCAGCACCGAATACGAGGTGCAGGAGACCGATGAGCATGAAGGCGAGTATGTGCTGGATCTCAAGGCCAGGACCGGTGCGGTGGCCTACGATCGCCTCAAGATGCGCGTTGACCGCAAACTGCTGTTGCCAACGGTAATCGAGGCATACACCGCCAGTGGCCTGTTGGTGAAGACCCTGCGCTACAAAAAGATCAAGGACTACGGCAACGGGCTGGTTCGGCCCTCGGTCCTGGAGACAGAAAGTCCGCTGTATCAGGGCTACAAGGCGGTCATGCTCTTTGCCAAGATCCAGCCACGGGAATTCCCCGACGAAGTCTTCAGCCTCAACTATATGCCTCGGGTTCAGGAACTCAGGTAGTCACCACACCCTTGATGCAGCGCTGCCGGTACCTGCTGATTCTTCTTTTGACCTCGAGCCCTTGGGCCAGGGCACAAGGCGAGGAATTCAGTTTCGACGCGGATGAGTTCGAGCCCAGGGTGTTCGAGTTTACCGGCTATCTGGAAGCTGAACCCGAATACGGACGGGCGAACCAGGACGGGGCCCTGTATCAGCTTCAGTTCCTCGATCGGGATCCGCAGAAACATCTGGAGCGCTTTACCGGCACCCTGGAACTCGAAGGCCACATACGGAAAGGCATCGCTGGCGTCCACTTTCAGACTCATTCCGAGTTTGTCCGGGATTACCTGAGCGACGATGATGACCACGCGCTGTATCAAGGCTATCTCACCCTCCAGCCAGATCCCGGGTTCGCAGTCGACTTGGGCAAGAAGGCTGTCCGCTGGGGCAAGGGTTACGCCTGGAACCCGGTGGCTTTCGTGGAACGGGCCAAGGATGCAGGTGATCCGGACTTGTCGCGCGAGGGCTACTGGGTCGCTGCGGCCGACTGGATCAAGAGTTTCGACGGGCCTTTGCAGTCCCTGGCCCTGACTCCGCTGATCCTGCCTGTTCAAAACGATGTCAACGAGGGTTTCGGCGAGCCCGGCCACAACAATCTGGCGGCAAAGCTGTACCTGCTGTATCGAGATATCGACATTGACTTCATGTTTCTCAGCGATGGCAGCCGCAGTGCCCGGGTCGGTATGGACTTCTCCAAGAACCTGGCGCCGAACTTTGAAATTCATGGTGAGTTCGCCTACTTCAAAGACGCTATCCATCTGACACTGACCGATGGATGCAAAAAGGGTACGCCGCGAGTGGAAGACGAGGTGAGTTATCTGATTGGCACACGCTACCGAACCAGCAATGACATTACGCTGATCTGGGAGTATTACTTCAATGGCTTGGGTAATGACAGCAAGGAGCAGGAGCAGTTTTACCGCTGTGTACATCGGGCCTGGGAGACTGGTGATCAGGATCTTATCGACGGGCTGCCGGTGGGCAAGGACCTGGACAAGGGACCCTTCAGCAGGCCCAATCCGATGCGCAAGTATATGAATTTCCGTGTCTGGTGGGAGGAGCCGCGCAATCTCCTCTATCTGACTCCGGGTCTGCAGGTACTCTACAATCTGGAGGACAGCAGTTTTTCGGTTTCTCCGGACGTCAGCTATACCGGCTACGAGAATCTGGAGTTGCGCCTGCGCGGTACCGTCCCGGTCGGTGATTCACTCACGGAATGGGGAGAAAAACCCAACAAGTACAAGATTGAACTGCGCGCCCGCTACTATTTCTGAATGCGGTGATACTCAGCCTGAAGACAAATGCCGCTCAGGTTCAGACGGAACTATACCGAGGGACCGCAAGGAACTGCTGGTGCCGAACAAGGAATTTATTGCCGCCAGGGTGCTCAACTGGTCGCTATCGGATCAGGCAACCCGTGTCGTGATTCTGGTTGGCGTGGCTTATGAGGTGGACTTCGAAAAGTCGCATGAAATTCCGCTCATTGCCTCCAGACAGCTGGAGGTGAAATCTTGTCGCATGATTGCCTGTTGCTAGCGACCAAGCGCCATCTGCATGTTTGCAAGCAAGTCGTCCATCAGTGACCGACCACTACCGTGCATAACCGATGCCTTGTCATCGGCAATCAGGCCCGACATCTTGTCGCTACTCATTTCAGCGATCTTCATGCCGTCTCGATTCACGAAGATGCAAGTGCCGGTAATCGCACTCCGCCACGCCAGTTTGCCACGGTAGCTGACCCCTGCATCTTGCCACTTTAACCATTCTCCCACTTCGGGCAATTCGATTGACGGGTTTGATGGCGCGACGGCAGCATCCAGATTCCCGGCTTCCGGTTCGTCCGCACCCACAGCTGCGGCAGCCAGTCTCGGCACATCGTCTTTTCCGGAAAGAATCGCCCTGTGGCATGTCTTCAGTCCACCGAAAAGCTCCCCGGCCTGATTCATGTCGAATCCTATCTCTCGAAGACCGGCGCGGAGCTTCTTCAAAAGCCTTGGGATCGTCTTCAGCAGTTTTTGTCGCTGCTCGGAGTCTTTCTTCGGCAAGCCACTCCAAATCAACAACTTTAGTGCGGATAGATGTTTATTCCAACGCTCGCTTTGCTCTCCGTCTCGTAGCAAGGCAAGCATCATGACATCGAACCAAGCTTTTCGTTCAAACTCAAGAACACTGGCGGGCAGCTTACCGACTTTTCGGTTGATCTCGTCAATGACATCTGAGACACGGCGGCGCGCCAATAACAACGCCTCCTGCCCACGCACGACCTGCTTGGTTCTGTCCTCGGCCTTCCTGGAGAACTCGGCTTGCTCGCACAGGAATCCTTCAAACTCCTCGTTGACGCTGCGAAACACGTCAATATCGTCAATGAACTCGGCGACGACGCGGGCGACCACTTCCTGAACTCGCGCGTACAGAAGCTGGCTGAACCGCTCGCTATCGTTGTTCCAACCGAACACGGCATGTCCGATGCTATTCAGTAGGCGCCGAGCTGGATGTTCCTTGTTGCCAAAAAACGAGAAATCCAGTTTCGCAGCCTTGATCAACGGAAACTGCAGGCGCGCAATGACTGCCTTGATTTGGTCCGGAAGCGCATGGTCGTCAAGCAGAAAGTCGAACAACATCCCGACAGCGTCAATCAGCATTGCATCGTGTTCGGCAAGACGTTTTGACGACTGTTCGTTCGCACTCAAGCTCAACAGTCGAGACAGATATGCGATGTACTCGGCATTCTTTTCCTTCACGTCGGATTTCATTACCGGCGGTGCTTCAGCAATCAGACCCTGAAGTGATGTAAGGGCATCTGCAAACTCTTGTGGCGATACTTCAGGATACTTCTCATACCCTACCGGCCGAGGCAGAAGGGCGCTGTATGGTTTGTAACCCTGATTTTCTTGTTGCTTGCACAACATCAGGCTAATCAGCTCAAAGGTGTCTTGAGATAGGGCATTGATCTCAGCGGTGACTGCCCTCGACATTGGGGACGAAGTCGCTTTGCGCTGGATGAATCTCTTTATGCTGGGCGCCACCGGATTTTTTTTTATTTTTCTCTTTAGTTCAGGCAGCACACCTTCGTCGATCAGGATATCGTTGATCGCGTCGTAAACCCCTCCGACATATGACATGGCATGCCGGTCGAATAGCTTCAGCACGACGAGTCGCAAACCGATGTCGCCGTCCCAAGCTCTCAGTGAAAGGCGAAAGGCTTCGGCGAAATGAAAAGGTGAGACAGGGTTTTGGGTTGGCACGATCGCTTCGACACCGGCGAGCTTCGAGAATCGTGCATTGATGCTTTGCAGCTCGAGCGCAAAACGATTCTCGGATTTTGCAATCAGGCCATTGAGAGCGAGTTGTTCCTCCAGTTCATCGTCTTGGACTAGGGCTATCGAATCGACCTTGAAATCGCATTCCTCTGCCGACATCACGTTGTTCGCGATCCAGAACTGGCGGAATGTCCTACGCAGATAGTTTTCAAAGGTTGATTCGATTGTGTCTTGGAGCTTGCGCAGCTGGCGCATCGCGGCGAAGTACTGTGTTTCCACAATATCCGTCTCGGACTTGTTCGCTAATGCGTACATGTCGTCATCGGCATGCTCGAACAATTCCCTGATCAGTGGTGGAAGTAGGTCGAAGAGCGCGTCTTGACACCTGCCAGCAATCTTCTGGCGTTTTGTATCTTGTGTGTTGGATGTCTGGAACGGGCGGTTTTCGAAAAGAATGATATTCTCAACGGTCATGGCTGCACGATCTCAAACGTCTGACAGAAAGTTGGCTTTCGCCTGCCCTTGGGAACAGAGGCAGCGTCTCCGCAGCAGTTCCATTCCTGCATCACCAATAGCTGCATGGCAAGGGGTTGTTGTATACCCAGCAGCAAAGGCCGTTGCTTCGATCACAGTTTTTCTGGAATCTGCATCCCTGCGGGCCAGCATGGTCCCGTTGCGTGGGCAGCGGGTTGAATCAAGGGCTTGGTGGTATGTGGCGCTCCCGACGTCGCCATGGGGAGTGAGCCTGGGCGACCGGATGATGTGATTATCGATGGAGCGATTGGTCGGGTGGCCGGGACGGCGCGGATACCGCAGACGAGAACCTCAAGCCGCCCGGCAGACTCCACTAGGTCGCTTCAAAAGTGCCCCGGCGGCCATCCGCACTAGCGTCTCTGTCTGCCGGGGCAGGCAAAGAGGGAACACGGCCAGGAGCCTGACAAGGCGGCTGCGGGTCGGTCTGGCCCTGGCGGGCCGGGTCGCTTCCGCTGTTGACCCCTCGCGGCCCGCTAGGCAGCCTCAGTGATTTTGGGCTATTTTGAAGTAAACAGGAAGACGATTCACTTCGGAGTGATGACAATGAAGACCGAATGCCACCCAATCTGCCGTGTGGTCGCTTTGTCGGCCTTTCTGGCGCCCGGCTTGCTGCCTGCCCAGGGGATGGCGCAAGGCGTTCAAGCCCCGATGGTGATAAATCCTTACGCCGGCATGTTTGGCAGCATGGGCAATGTCTATAGCCCCTATTATCGCCAGTTTCATCCCTACGGCATGAGTGGAATGGCCGGGCCGGTGAACGGTGCGGCCAATATATGGGGCAATCATTACATTGTCAGCCCCAACCCTTATGGGGGGATGTTCGGCAGCATGGGTAACGTCTACAGCCCATACTACCGCCAGTTTCATCGGTCCGGTATGAGTGGCCCGACCGGTACGGTAATCCCTGGCGGCAATCTGGGACAGCATGCGCCGTACCACTATCCCTACTTTCTTCCGCCGATGATGGGTACCATGTAAAGCCTGGTTCGCAGGCCGATGGTGAGATTCCCTTCGCTGCCCGACGCTGTTTTGGACGTGTGCTGCCATCGTGCGCCCGTTCATCTGGCCTGCCGATAACGTTCCGGCACCTGCTCTCAGGCGTAAGCGCCCGTAAGCTGAACGAACGAGACCGTCTCGGCTGTTCGGTATTCGTTTGTTGGCTGCGGCCAGGTCGAACGGGGGCAAAAGCCCCCTTATGAAGAATGGCGCTGACTTAGGAGCGCAAGCTACAAGTTGGCCTGATGATTCCGATCATTGCTTCCGGAAAACGCCGTGAATACGTCCCTGTAGGCTCGACGGCGGCGTCCGTGCCGCCAACGTTTTCTCCAGAAACGACCGAAATCAGCTTGAGTAAGTGCCATTACCCTTATGAATATGCTTACCGAGCGCCTTGCAGCTTCTTCTTCAGAGTAAAGGCACCTCGAACCTGGCCGGCCTTGTAACCTCGCGCCTTGTCCTGGGGATAGAGTTCATCGAGCGTGGCGGCAGTGTCGGGATCAAGGTCCTCGCCATGGCACATGAGACAGGGCATCTTTTCCAGAGGGGGCATAACGATACCTTTCATGAAGCGAAAGTATGTTTCATCGCCTTCTTCAACGATTTCAGTGTAAACGAGGGCATCTGGACCCGCACCCTTGGCGCGCTGTTCTTCGAATTGCTGCAGTACCATTGTCTCCCAGGCATCCGGGGCATTATTGGGATTACGCAGCTTGAGGCTGGTTCGGGCCACGTTCCAACCAGAACTCTGCGAGTGCTCCATGGCCAATGCGGGTGCGCGGGTTTTGCATATGCCAATCGCCGCAATGGGGCCGCCGGCCTTCAGGCCCTTGCCCAACTCACCCTTCAGATCTTCAAAAAAAGCACCGGTAATCTTTTTGGCCTCAGCCTTGTACTGGTCGATTTCGGCGCTGACGGTGAACGGCAGACTGAACAGCATGACGGCAATAACTGATTTCTTCATTTGATTTCTCCTGGACGATTTTGATGCGCCTCGGGCAGTTTACAGACAGCGTAGATTTCTGGCTCGCGATGACCGCTGCTGGTCGACTGCGGTGCTACCGCAGGTTCCGAGAGAGCGGCCCTTCGGTTGCGCGGCGTGGCAGACCGGAGGTGACGCCCGACAGCCTTGTTGATCATGCAGGTTTGCGATTGCCATACCCTGATGCCCGGCGTCTGCCGGGTCCGCGCAGCCGCAGCTGATCCAGTTTAAATTCGCGGGTCAAACTCTCTCGCTTACAACCTTACGTCAGGGCACCTCTAACAATCCATAGATGGCATCTTGAACGACCTAATCCGCGCTCTCTGCGTTGAAGACCTTCGCAATAGCCAGCTATTACGTGCGGTCTTCGCCTTGATGTCCCGAATGATGTCGCCCAATCTGCGCACCCAGGATTATTAGAGGTGCCCTTCAGGCCCGTTCACGCCATCAATCGACGAGGCCGGCCCGTGCCTGCCTGCTCTCTTAGCCTGCGTCGTGCGAGTCAGTCGAAAAGCCAGGCCCAGCTCATTTCGAGTTCGTTCTGGGACATCTCGACGCTGCCGGTCTGTGGCCCGGTGAAGTTCGGGTTCTGCCCGGCGATCTTTTCATGGAACGCATGAGTATAGGCCAGCGAGAGGCTGTTGCCCTCGTCCAAGTGGTAGGTCATGCCGAGACTCGCATGGGTGCGCACGGTGGCCGGCGCTAGCACATTGAAAAACGCTTCACCGTTGTCGAACAACTGGTCGGCGTGGCTGAACCCCGCGCGCAACGTCAACGCCGGGCTGTACTGCCACTGCACGCCCAGTTTCAAGATGTCGATGTCTTCCCAACCGAAGCCCAGGCCGTTGTTCGAACCGAGCAGGTTGTCCGGACCCAGCATGATGTCATTCGGGTTGCTCAGCGACTTCACCTTGCCGTAGAAGATGCGCTGCCAGTCGGCGACCAGCGTGACATCCGGGGTTGCCTTGAAGCTCACTCCCGCGGTCACGGTTGGGGGCACGTCAAAGTCGCCATTTTCGGCGAATAGGCCTGCATAGTCGTCAAAGCGCTGCATATACAGGCGCGACTGTGCCGATAGTCCGGCCGACAGCCGCGGGGTAAGCGTCCCCATCCAGCCGATCCGCACGCCATAGCCCCAGGAATAGTCGTAACCGTTGTTGGTCACCTTGTCCGGCGCGACCGAGAGCCCTCGGAACGGCTCCAGTCCTTCGGCCTTGAAGCGCTGCACCGCGACGATCGGCATCACCCCGATCGCATGCCGCTCGTTGAGCTCGAGGGCATACGGCACGCCGACGAACAACTGCGCGAAGTCGACGCCGGTCGGCGAACTGGCGGTCCCGGCCGGATTGTTGAAGTTCCGCCATATGTCGGTGCCGTACTCAGTATTCATGCCGCCATTCGCACCGAGCAGCACGCCGATGCTGCTGTTGTCGTCGAGCCGCCTGTTCCAGCCGACATGCGGGATCAGGAAGATGTCGTTGTGGCTTTCGTAGTTACCGGCCGGTACGCTCGGCGGCGGGGCAACCGCGGCGGCGTTGCCGTCGGCGGTAAAGCCGCGGTCGGGCGCGAACAGTGCGATGCCCAGATCGAAGCGATTACCGACATGGACCATGCCCGCCGGGTTGGTGGCACCCGCGAGCGCATCCTGCGGCAGCGCCACGCCGGCCCCGGCCAGGCCCTTGTTGGCGGTGCCGAAGCCGGTCGGCGAATAGCCATTGGTTGCCTGGGAGACGGATGCTGCGGCGAGGAAGGCAGCGGCGAGCGAGTACCTGATCAGTCGGTAAGTGGTCATGGACGTCCCCTGTCGACGCGAAGGCGATATGCGAGGGTCTGCATGGTACGAACAAACCGAACCCGTTCCCAGACCCTATGCCATCATCTTGGCACGCAGATGGCCGATGCGCGGTGCAATCGTGCCGGGTGACCGCGGTTTTACGGTAACCGATATGTCGGCCTGCGGGCGTCGCCGCATGAGGATGCAGCGGGTGATCGTCGGTGATTGTTTATCGCGCGAGGAGGCGTCTTGACCTCATCTTGCGATACGGCGCCGCTTGTGCGAAAAGGTTCCTGGGCGGAAACAAGACATTACGCCGGGGCTGCTGTCGATCCAATAACAAGCAGCCGAATCAGGTGGCAACTGAAGGAGGCATGTCATGACAAATCTCGTAGTGATTGCGTTCGACGATACCCACAGGGCCGAAGAGATGCGATTGAAGCTGCTCAAGATGCAGAAGGATTACCTGGTCGATCTGGAAGATGCCGCGGTTGCCGTGAAGGACGACAAGGGCAAGGTGCGCCTCAACCAGATCCACAATCTGACCGCGACGGGTGCATTGGCCGGTGGGTTCTGGGGGTCTCTGCTGGGCCTGATCTTCCTCAATCCTCTGCTTGGTCTGGTAGCGGGTGCGGCGGCAGGTGCGGCAGGTGGTGCCTTGACCGACGTTGGCGTTGACGACAAGTTCATGAAGGAACTGGCCGAGGGCTTCAAGAATGGCAGTTCGGCCCTGTTCGTTCTGGTACGAAAGGCGACCCCTGACAAGGTGTTGGCCGAGTTGGAGGGCTGCGGGGGCAAGCTGCTCAAGACTTCGCTGAGCCATGAGGACGAGGCAAAGCTTCAGGCCGCACTGGACGCGGCAAGACCGGACGCCGAGGCCGGGTCCGAGAGCACCGCCTGAGTGCTGCGGCACTGAGCTTGATACTGCTGCCCCGGCGCATGCGATGCGCGGGGCGCCGACAGTCCGTTCGGGCAGGTGCCAGCGCCGCGTCCCCGCGAAAGATGCCCGTGCGTCGAGCCCGTCGGGGGGCTCTTCAATGCCTGCTTGTTCGTCGAGTCAGCCCAGGGGGCAAGCGGCAGCCGCCGGGATCGGCCGGTTGTGCAATCCTCAGCTGCCAAGGAGAGCCGCAACCCCGGACTCTGGATCTGCGTTGATGATCTTTTTCGGCCAGTGGCATTTCGCCCGAGCGTTACGCAGCACAGGCGCTGGGTCTCTCGATTCCCCTGAGAACATCCGATCTGGACCGGGGCCACATCCCAGGATCCGCGCCGCAATCCTCGCCTGTCTCGTGTCATTCGGCGCGAAGGGCATTGCGAGTCCCGGCATGGTCGACGACTGGGTGCGCGGTTTCGCCGACAGTGAGATCAAGTTCCAGCGCAGCAACTCCAATGTGCCGTTCATCCCGATCGCCTTCGCCGATGTCAGTTTCTACAACGACATGGAGGTCAAGGTCGACAACGATACGGTGGCGTCATTCGATCAGTTGACCGTCTCTCAGGCAGCCGCGCTACCGGTCCTTGTTGGACCGCGCGACGTCTTCGTCGCGGGAGAATGGGTCAGTTGGTCGAGTTTCGACTCGGACTCGGTCGCGTTCGATTCGTTCGATGTCTGGACGGTGGGGTTTCCAGTCGGGTGGTTGCGCCAGGTGAACCCGGCGTGGCAGGCGGCGGCGTTCGTGATGCCGCTGGGGTCGAGGTCCTCGTTGCCGAATGCCTCATGGAGCTGGCAAACCATGGGCGGTGCATTCGGGCGTTTTACCCAACGCGAAGACCTTTGGTGGGCCTTCGGCTTCTTCTTCGATGTCGGGCCCGGTGAGGATACCTACCTGCCGTATGTCGGCGCGTCGTGGGAGGTCACCGAGCAATGGACGCTGAGTGCGATCATGCCCTGGCCGGCGCTGCTGTACGCGCCGACCCGAGACACCCTGTATCGTTTCGGAGCATCGCCATCGGGGGCCTCCTGGTCGCTGCGCCAGCCAAGCGGCAAGGTCTCTTTCGACCTCGACAGCTGGGATCTCGGCCTCAGCGCCGAGCGTCGCATACTCGGAAACCTCTGGGTCTCGCTAGGGGCCGGGGTTGGGGGACTGCGGGCTTTTCGGGTGACGGAGGGGGACTGGCGCGAACCCGAGATCGACCTCGGGTCGAGTCCGTACATACGAATCGGAATCAATTACCGACCGGCAATAATGCAATAGCCTGCAGTGGCTCGAGACGATTGTCGCTTTTGCCGATGCGGCGCCACGCGACGGCCTATTTGTATCTCTTCAAGATCTGCTCTTTGGTCTTGTTGTACTCCTTCTCGGAGATCAGACCCTTCTGGTAGCTTGCATCGAGGTCCATCAGTTCCTGACCGATGGTGGAATTCGAGGACTGGATGGTGTTTTTCGCACCGCCACCACCGCAGGCCCCGAGGCCGAGGGTGCAGACAAGCAAGATTGCTGTTTTTGTAACCGAACTACTCTTCATTCTGGGGTTCTCCAACGGGCTGCGAGTGACGAACAAAGCCCAGTGCCAGACTCTGCTCACCGATGTTGAGTGTGATTTTGCGCCACAACTCGATCGCGCGTCCATAGCGCGCGTTGACCTTGGCCGCCGGCTGACACAATACTGTCGTCGGCCGCAACCGCTCAAAGGCGGTGGGCTTATGTTCAGCGGCGCGAAAAAGGTTGACCAGATCGGGATAACAGATGATCAGACTCATTCAGTGCGTGCGGCGCAAGCCGGAACTCTCGGTGGACGAGTTTCGGCGTCACTGGCAAAACTATCAGCAGGCCTATAAAGAGCTGGCGGTCGCCACGGAGGCACGCCGTTTCGCTGTGAGTTTCGGCCTGAAGATTCCGTACAACGCATCCATCCAGGAAATGCGCGGCACACTCGAACCGTTCGATGCAATCCTGGAGGTCTGGTGGGACAGTGGGGCGCAGCTCGACGGAATCGAAGAGAGGCCGGACATCGGGCAGCGCATCGACGATACCCGCCGGATGCAGGCTGAGTTCATGGATCTGGAGGCCTCTAGCATCTTTTTCGCCTCGGTAGAGACCGATCAGGACCTCGCCTGAGTGCCCCATGGCCTGCCGTGATCAGGGGCTGCCGAGTAGCAGGTAGAGTGCATCCGGGGCGCCGTCGCTGAAGGCGTGTCCCCAGGCCAGGTAGGCCGACCCGAGAAAGGTGTCGGCGCCAAGGAAGATGCTGGCCGATGGCCGGACCTTGCTGCCCCCGTCGACCTCGACGCCGAGCGAGGCACTGGTGGCCTCGAGCGACCCGCCGACGTACACGCCGCGACCCAAAAGCGATGGCATCGAGGCTATCTTATAAGTATACACCCCGCGAACCATGGCAACGTTGTCGCCGAGCAGTTCGTCCAGGCGGTAGCCTGACCCGCGCAGAAAGCCGCCGAGCAGAAACGGGTCGTAAGGGGGGAGCTCGCCGCTCAGGGTGTCGCCGTAGTAACCGGCAAATTGAACGGCATGGCGGTCGAAGCTCTTGGCGCCCATCAGGAACAGCTCGGTCTTGTTGTACGCGTCGTCCGATCCCCAGTCGGCCACCGTGCCGAACGTGTTGAGTGCGGCGAGCACGCCGTTGCGCCCGAAATGCGGGCTGTCGATCTGATCGAAGACCAAACGCGCGGAATAACCGTACTGGTTCAAGTCATATTCGGGCACGCTCGAGATGATGCCAAAGTCCTCGTCGGCATCCAGCGTTCCGGCAAAGGCGCCGAAGCGTGCCTCGCCGAATTTGTTTTGCACGCCGAAGTCGAGGTGCGCCCGGGCATGTGAAACTCGATATTCACCGACGCGCCGGCCATCCAGGTAATAGACGACCGGCTCCTTCTCAAGATCGATGCTGGGTGCGACGAAGGCCCCGGCGGTTAAAAAAACGGGCTGATAGAATTCGCTGGCAAAGGATTGGCGATAGCCCAACTGCACATCGTTGCGCCACTCCGCGCCAAGCGAGTTGATCCAGGTGCGGCGATGGCTCGCGCTCGCGGTGAAGCGGGTCTCGTCCTGGTCGGTGGCCAGGCCCAGGCCGAACTTCAGGTAGTTTGGCCCCCAGGATTTCTCGACGCCCTGTACCTCGACGGTGCGCGAACCCGGTTGGTCGATGATCTGGTAGTCCATGCGCTCGAAATCCCCGCGCCCATAGACCTGCTCGAGTCGGTTGTTCAGATTCTCGAGGCTGAAATCGGTTTCCGGTTGGCCGCGCAGGTCGACGCCCGGCACCTCGGCCAGTTCTCGCTCGATAACAGCAGGGTTCACCCGCGAGCCCTGGGTGGCCACCCGGACCTCGGTGACCGGCGGTACCGTCGGCAGGCGGGCCACGACCGATGCCCGCCAGGTCCGGTATTCCGCATCCGACACCGAAAACTGCCGTAACGCATCGGCCTGGCCGCGCGCTGCCTCCTCGCCGATCTCGATCAACGGCATCGCACCGGAGAAGTTCGCGGAACTGAAATTGCCCAGCACCGGCTCGATAAGAACGTCGTCCGGCCCGAGCGAGGCGATCGACTGGCGCACGTTCTGTTCCATCAACACGTTGATCATCTGCAGCGAGATGCCGAATACTGTGTTCAACTCGTCGCGCGGCAGCAGACCGCTGCCCACATTGACCACGATGACCTGGTCGGCACAGGCCTCGCGTGCCGCGGCCACCGGCAGATTTTGCAGCAGGCCGCCGTCCACATACAGGGCGCCATCGATCTCGACCGGTGCGATCGCACCGGGTACCGACATGCTGGCGCGCATCACCTTCACCAGGTCGCCATGTCGAAACTCCTTCATCGTGCCGTCCTCGATGTTCGTGGCCATCGCACGGTATGGAATCGGCAGGCGGTCGAAGTCCTGGTCGGCGAAGTTGCCCGCGCCGGCCGCCATCTCGCGCAGCAGAAACTCGAACTTGTAGCCTGCGGTGGTGCCCGGCGCCAAAAGCAGATCCGTACCGCGCTGGCCGAGTTCCAGGCGGAACAGGTTTTCATAATCATCGCGCTTTGCATGGAAGGGCTTTTCGACGCGCGGAGGATCATCGTTAAACAGATCGGTCCAGTCGATAGCGGAGAGTCGCTCGGTGATCTCGTCGATCGGAACGCCCGCCGCATAGACGCCACCGACCAGCGAACCCATGCTGGTGCCCGAGATGCAGGCGATTGGAACACGCATCTCCTCCAGGACCTTTAGCACACCGATGTGGGCGATGCCGCGCGCGCCGCCGCCGCCGAGCACCAGGCCGATGCGGGGTCGTTGCGGATCGCCCGGCGAGGGCAAAGGCAGCATGGTCGCGAAGCACGCGAGCAGGGCGAGCGCCGCAAACCTGGCGCGGTGTCGGGCTGCGATGCGCTGAGGTTTCTCCACGGGGCCGCCGTTTTACTCCAGGATGAAGTTTCTTAGGGCCTGTTAACACTAATCCGGAGCGTGTCGCCGGAGGCCATTTTTTCGCAGATCAAGGCGTAACGAGCGCTGTGTAGCAGGCTACATCAGCGAGGTGCAACGCAGAGCTGTGGAAAAATGGCCCCGTCCCTTCGGGTTGCGCCCCAAAATGGGCCACTCGGTGTTACTCGTCGTTCATTTGGAATGACCAAACTTCACTCCTCGCGCCTTGATTGGCCCATTTTGGGGCAGCAACGACGCGATCCGGATTAGTGTTAACAGGCCCTAGATTAACCCAGCGCGATCGCCCGAGCCATGCATGCATCGGGCAATGTCATATCACTGGTTCAGCCAGTGGGCACAGAACAGCGTCCCGGCGTGTCTGTTTCGAGGGTGCCTGAAACAGGCTGGCGGAAGTCGAGCCTCTACCGAGCGGGGGGCACCAGGTCGCGCGTGCAGAGTATGCCCGGTCGCTGTGTCGGGGCAAGCGGGACCCGCCTTGCAGGGTGCGCTGCAAGGGCCAGGCAGCGGTGCGTCGTGAACTCGCTCTGTCATTGGCGGAACGTTCGCTGCAAACTGTCTGTCCTAGGCGCAGGAAAAAGAGACGGAGATCTATTCATGAGCACACCGGACAGTCGCGTCGACGGGAATGCGACGGCAATGGAGCGGACCGGTACGGATGCGCTGCGCAGCGACTTCGCCGCGCTGCGCGAGCACGTGGAGCGACAGATACTCGGACAGTCGGCACTGGTTGAGCGCCTGTTGATTGCGCTGCTGGCAGACGGGCATTTGTTGGTCGAAGGTGCCCCGGGATTGGCCAAGACCCGCGCGGTCAAGGCGCTCGCCTCGGGTATCGAGGGCGATTTTCACCGCATCCAGTTCACCCCGGATCTGTTGCCCGCCGACCTCACTGGCACCGAAATTTATCGCCCGCAGGACGGCAGTTTCCATTTCGACCCAGGCCCGGTGTTTCACAATGTCGTCCTGGCCGACGAAGTCAACCGTGCACCCGCCAAGGTCCAGTCGGCATTGCTCGAGGCGATGGGTGAGCGCCAGGTGACGGTAGGCCGCGAGACGTTCCGCTTGCCGGATCTGTTTCTGGTCATGGCGACCCAGAACCCGATCGAGCAGGAGGGCACTTACCCCTTGCCCGAGGCGCAGCTGGACCGCTTTCTCATGCATGTGCGGGTCGACTACCCTGATCTGGCGACCGAGAAGGCGATACTTGGCCTGAATCGCAGCGAGGCGATGGCCGCTGAGACGCCCGCGACCATCAATCGGCTCAGTCAGCGGAGCGTGTTTGCCGCGCGTCGATCGATTTTCGATCTGTATCTGTCGCCGGACGTCGAAGACTATCTGGTGCATCTGGTGATGGCGACCCGCGACCCGGCGCCCTATGGCGTGGAACTCGCCGATTGGCTGCGCTACGGTGCCAGCCCGCGCGCCACGCTTGCGCTCGACCGCTGTGCCCGCGCGCGCGCCTGGCTGGGTTCGCGCGACTATGTTTCGCCCGAAGACATACAGGCGGTCGCGCCCGACGTCCTGCGTCACCGCGTGCTGCTGTCCTATCAGGCCGAGGCCGAGGGGCGCAGCGCGCAGGGCTTCGTCGAGGCCCTGCTGGCCAAGGTGCCGGTGCCCTGAAAGATCGTTGGTCGGGAAGCGGGGACAGGTCGGGCAGTGTTCCCGACGTCGCCGCGGAGCCGAACCCTGGACACACACGCGATAAGCGATAGATGTCAGCGAGTAACCGAAACGCGATTAACGAAGGTACGCAGATCAGCCTCGCCGGACTGATTGCGTTGCGCCAGGAAGCCGGGCGTCTGCAGCTCGCCCCGCGCGGCAAGGTGCTGGCGACGCGCAGTGGCGGACACCTGTCCCGATTTCGTGGGCGCGGCATGGAGTTCGACGAGTCGCGCGTGTATCAACCCGGAGACGATCCGCGCAACATGGACTGGCGGGTAACTGCGCGTTCTGCACAGCCACACGTGAAGCTGTTCCGCGAGGAGCGCGAACGCCCGGTGTGGTTTCTGGTCGATAATCGCCCCGACATGCATTTCGGCACCCGTGTAGCCTTCAAGTCGGTGATCGCCGCGCAGGCCACCGCGCTGCTCGCCTGGGCTGCGGCCGACAAGGGCGACCGGGTCGGTGGACTGGTGTTCGACGAATCAGCCTACATCGAGCGCCGTCCGGCGGCGCGCATGCGTGGACTGTTGCCACTTTTGAACGTGCTGGCGGGTTTCGCCGGTGACCCCGCGGAGCGATCATCGGGCAGCGAAGGCAGTGGCCTGCCGTCTGCGCCGCTGCAATTGCCGGGTGCCGCTCGGGCTTCGTCCCTGTCCGCCGCCGCCGCACGGCTTGCCCGGCAGGTGCGTCCTGGCAGCATGGCCTTTCTGGTCAGCGATTTCTCCGGCCTCGGCGAGCGGGATGGTGCCTGGCTGGCACGTCTTGCGGCCGGCAGCGAGCTGGTGTTGCTGCATGTGTACGATGCGCTGGAGGCGGTTGCCCCGCCGGCTGGGCGGTATCCGGTGATGGATGGCACGAACCGGGCCCTGCTCGATACGGCCGACCCGGGATTGCGCGAAAACTGGTCACAGCGTTTCGCCGACCGCGTCGCCTTGCTAGAGGGCATGTGCCGGCGCTATCAGGCGCATTTGATCGGTTTGCGGACGGATCGGCCGGTGGGCGAGACCCTCAGCCGTGAATTGCGGCCACGTCTGGCGCGTCTCGGAGGGATCCGGTGAGCCCCGACCTAGACCCACTGGCCGGGCTGCGTGACTATCATCTGCCGGAGGCGGTGTCCTGGTGGCCGCTGGCGCCGGGCTGGTGGTTGCTGCTGGCCCTGCTGCTGCTCTTGGTACTTGCGCTCGCCTGGTGGCTGCTTCGCCTTCGTCGTTGTCGCGCGGCCGCGCGCCAGGCGGCCGAAGAGTTGAGGGCGCTGCGGGCAGCATTGAGCGAGCAGCCTGACAGCGCGGCATTCATCCGTGGTCTGTCCAGACTGCTGCGTCGCTATGCGATCACGGCCTTCCCCGGCGAAGCGGCCGCAGCATTGACCGGCGAAGACTGGCTGGCGTTTCTCGATGCGCATGGCGGAGACGGGCGTTTCCGCGATGGTCCAGGCCGGCAGCTGGTCGAGGCCCCCTATCGGCCGGCAGCGGAAGTCGCCGCCGATGAACTCGCCGACCTGGTGCGTGACTGGATCCGGCGCAATCGTGAGGTGTGTCGGTGATCAGCCTCGCCTGGCCGTGGCTCCTGCTGTTGCTGCCGCTGCCCTGGCTGGTGCAGCGCTATCTGCCCGCCGCGGCACCGCGTGCCGGCAGGGCATTGCGACTGCCGTTCCTCGCTGAGCTGTCCGCCGGCCGCGGGCATGCGGGTGGCGGTCATGATCGGCGCAGCTATCGCCTGGCGTGGCTGGTCTGGGTGCTGCTCGTGCTGGCCGCTGCGCAGCCGCGCTGGCTGGGCGAACCGGTGCGTCTGCCGGTCGCCGGGCGGGACCTGATGCTCGCGGTGGACGTTTCCGGCTCGATGGAGCGGCAGGACTATCGTCTGAACGGCCGGGCGGTGAACCGCCTGGATATGGTGAAGGCCGTCGCCGGGCAATTCATCGAGCGCCGCGAGGGCGACCGGCTGGGCCTGATACTGTTTGGCTCCCGCGCCTACCTGCAGACGCCACTGACCTATGATCGCGCCACCGTTCACATGATGCTCGACGAGGCGGTAATCGGGCTGGCCGGACGCGATACAGCGATCGGCGATGCGATCGCGGTCGCGATCAAGCGCCTCAAAGAACAGGCCCAGGACCATCGCGTGCTGATTCTGCTGACCGACGGTGCCAACACCGCCGGCAATATCGGTCCGATCGATGCCGCGCGGATCGCTGCACGCGCAGGGGTGCGGATCTACACCATCGGTATCGGGGGCGGCCAGCCGGGTCTGCGGACCCGGTTCGGGATGCTCACCCAGCGCGGCTCCGACCTCGACCCGGTGACGCTGCAGGCGATCGCGGTGGAAACCGGCGGACGCTATTTCGAGGCCACGGATAGCAACGAGTTGGCGCAGGTGTACCAGGAGCTCGACAGCCTCGAGCCGAGCGAGCGGGAGTCACTCAGTCTGCGCCCGATGCGCGCGCTGTTCGTCTGGCCGGCCGGCGCGGCCCTGCTGATCAGCGTCGGACTGGTCGCGCTGCGACTGCAACGCGCAATGCCAGGGGCCAATCGTGCAGGGGTGGGTAAGGATGCCGTTTGAGTTTCATTTTCTGCGTCCGCTCTGGCTGCTGGCGCTGGTCCCACTGGCCCTGATGCTGTGGCGGCTGCTGCGTGCCGATGTCGACGGGAATGTCTGGCGCGGTCTGGTCGACAGCCACCTGCTGCCGCGCCTGTTGAGCGATGACGGCGATAAAGCGAATCATTTGCCGCTGGCCTTGCTCGGGCTCGGCTGGCTGCTGATCGTGCTGGCGCTGGCCGGACCCGCCTGGGAACGCCTGCCCGAACCGCTCTATCAGGCGCGCCAGTTTCGTGTCCTGGCGATCGACCTGTCGCCGTCGATGAATGCCACCGACCTGGCGCCTTCGCGCCTGGTGCGTGCGCGATTC
The DNA here is from genome assembly GCA_963808165.1 of uncultured Gammaproteobacteria bacterium. Lineage (GTDB taxonomy): Bacteria > Pseudomonadota > Gammaproteobacteria > Chromatiales > Chromatiaceae > Thiosocius. The sequence continues at coordinate 346,217 of CAWEET010000021.1, forward strand.
GAGGTGCTCGATCTGCTGCGCCAGTCGGCGGAGGGTCAGACCGCGTTGCTGGCCTACGGCGCCGAACCCTATGTGGTCGCGCCGCTGACCATCGACGTCGAGACCATTGCCGCCCAGGTACCGAACCTGGAGACCAGCCTGTTGCCGCTACCCGGTGCGCGGCGCGAAGGCCTGGTGCTGGACCGGGCGGGCGAACTGCTGAGACAGGCCGGCGCACCCGACGGGCAGGTGATCCTGGTGACCGATGGTCTGGATCATCCGGTGGCTGCCGGGGAGGCCGCCGCGCGCCTGCGGGCGCAGGGCTACCAGGTCTCCGTACTGGGGCTCGGCACCGCCAAGGGCGGCCCTGTCCCAGGTCCCGATGGCGGTTTCCTGAAGGATGCAAAGGGGGCGATACGCCTGCCCAGGCTGGATGTCGCGGCGTTGGAGCGTCTGGCCAATACCGGCGGTGGACGCTATGTCACCGCGAGTCCCGGTGACGGCGACATCCGCGCCCTTGCGCCGGACCGGCCGGCCGGTCCGGGTGGGCACAGCGAACAACCCAGTGCGCAGGCTGAGCAGTGGCGCGAAGAAGGTCCCTGGCTTCTGCTGCTGCTGCTCCCGCTGGCCGCACTGGCCTTTCGCCGTGGCTGGTTGGCACCTTCGCTGGTGCTGGTGTTCCTGATGCCGCCGCCTGACGCCTACGCGCTGACCTGGGACGAGTTGTGGCTGCGGCCCGATCAGCGCGCCTCGCGATGGCTCGAGAACGGCGAGCCCGACCGGGCCGCCGGGCTGTTTGAGCGCGGGGACTGGCGGGCGGCCGCACACTATCGGGCGAGCGACTACGAACAGGCATTGCAGTCATTGCTGGCAATGGACGGCCCGGATGCTGATTACAACCGGGGTAATGCCCTGGCCCGGCTGGGACGGCTGGAGGAGGCGGTCGAGGCCTATGGCGAGGCGCTGCAGCAGCGGCCGGGGGATCCCGATGCCCGTCATAATCGCGACCTGGTGCAGGGCCTGCTCGATCGGCGCGAGCAGGCCCGGGATCAGCAGGAGCAGTCGGACGATCAAGCGGCGGATGACGGTGAACAGGGTGGTGACGCGCAACAGGACCAGCAGGCACAGACCGCAGCAGCGGACGAGCAGCAGGGCGAACCGGGCGGGGCGGACGGGCCGGGCGGTGACCCGGGGGAGCTGCGCCAGGACCGCCAGCAGGAACAGGCGGCGCCTGATGCGCAGCAACAGGATCAACTCGCCGGGCAGGATGCCGACCCGCAGCGGTCCGGCGACTCGCCCGACCAGGAGCAGCGACAGGCGCAGGGCGGCGGGGTGGCGGAGCAGTCGTCCGGTATGGACACAGAGCAGTCGCAGAGTGCCGGGGAACAGGCTGGCGGAGAGCGGCAACAGGCGCAGGCCCGGGCGGTGCCGGAGCAGCGAGCAGACGGGCAGCACGCAGCGCAGCCGGCCGACGAGGCGGGTACCGACCAGGGCGCACAGACCGCTGGGACGGCCAAGGAACAGCGTGCCGCGGACCAGCCGCCGGGCGCCGCCGATGGTCATTCGGCCGGCCAGGAGCAGGTCGGGGACGCCGCCGAGGGAGCATTGCAACACCAAGCGCCCGGGCCTGATGGAGAGCACCCGGAGCAGGCCGGTCAGGATCAGGAGATGACCGCCCGATCGGACACCTCGAGCGGGCAGGTATCCGCGCCCCAGGGGCGTCAGCCGGACCCCGTCCGCCAGGGTCGGGAATCGGTCGGGGACGAGCGCCGGGGCGCGTCGCCTGAGGGATCGTCCCAGCCCCGTGCGGCGCGCGCCGACGCGCCCGGCCGGTCCGATCTGCTTTCCGAGCAGCGGCAGGCGGCTGCGGACTCGGTGCGTGGCGAGCAGACACCGGGTATCGACCCCGAGGATCGCCAGGCGATTGAGCAGATGCTGCGCCGGGTGGATGATGACCCTGGTGGCCTGCTGCGCCAGCGGTTCTTGTTGCAACACCTGCGACGTAGCGGACAATTGCGCTGAGGATGGAATGATGGCAACGACGCCAATGACACGATTGCTGCTTGTCTTTCTGCTGACCCTGGGATGCGTCGCGCATGTTTTCGGCGCCGCTGTCGAGGCGCGCCTGGACCGCAGTCGCGTCGCCGAGGGCGAAACCGTGGTGCTGCGGCTGAACATTCCGGGCGACATCAACGGCACGCCCGATATGTCACCGTTGATGCAGGACTTTGACCTGCTCGACAGCAATCAGAGCATGCAGATGAGCATCGTCAATGGCCGTAGTTCGAGTAGCCGCGGGTGGCAGTTCGTGCTCGCGCCCAAGCGCACCGGCAAGCTCAGCATTCCGCCGATCAGCGTGGGTAATGCCAGCAGCAGCGCGTTGAGCCTCGAGGTCCTGCCGGCCGCCCAGGCGGCCCAACTCGGCCCGGCGGCGCCGGTGCTGCTCGAAATCGACGTCGAGCCCAAGCAGCCCGTGGTGCAGCAGAAGGTGATCTATACCGTGCGGCTGATGTCGCGGGTGCCGCTGCGTCAGGCGCGTATCTCGGAACCGGTGATCGCTGATGCGATCATCGAACCGCTGGGTCGCGAGACAGAGTACGCCAGCCAGCGCGACGGCCAGCAATACCGGGTGATCGAGCGGCGCTACGCGGTCTTTCCGCAGCGCAGCGGGTCGTTGCAGATCGACGGACCGGTGCTGTCGGCCGAGGTGCCGGAGGAGAATCCGCGCGGCAACGGCCGCGGCCCGATGTTCCCGGGTCCGGACCCTTTCGCCGATTTCGATCGTCTGTTCGGTCGTAACAATCCGCTGGGCGGTGGCAGTCTGTTCGGACGGACCCGGCCGGTGCAGATGCGCGGGCGCAGCGTCGCGCTCGAGGTGTTGCCACAGCCGGCGGGTACCGGGTCGCCCTGGCTGCCTGCCGAGTCGGTGACGCTGAACGATGCCTGGTCGCCCGACCCGCCGCAGTTCCGGGTCGGCGAGCCGGTCACACGCAGTATCGTCATCACCGCCCAGGGTCTGAGTGCCGCGCAGTTGCCACTGCTTGAACTGGAGGCGCCGGACGGCATCAAGCTCTACCCGGACAAGCCGCAGGTGCAGGCCAGGGTCGACGGTGACACGCTGGTGGCGCAGAAGGTGGTCAGGGCCGCGCTGGTACCGGCGCGCAGTGGTCGCGTGATGCTGCCGGAGATCCGGCTCGCCTGGTGGGATATCGCCAGTGGCGCGCAAAAGGTCGCGAGCCTGCCGGCGCGGGAGATCGAGGTCCTGCCGGCGCCGGCCGGTACTGCCACGCCGCTAGACGATCCTGCGGGGCAGCCGCTGGTGTCGCCATCTGCCCGACAGACCACGGCAGCCTCCGACGCCTCGGGTGCAGCGGGCAGTGGGGACATTGCGGATAACGTCATCGGCTCGCCGGGCGGTGCCTATTGGCTGTGGGCGGTGCTACTCCTGGGCATCGCCTGGCTTGTCACCCTGGCGCTCTGGCTGCGGGCGCGTCGCGCGGCCCGGCAGCGCCAGGCGGCCGCGGCAGGCACGCGATCGGCCCCGGTGGTGACGCAGGGCAGCCCCGCTGATGCCTTGCGGCGGGTCGAGCAGGCCTGCCGCTCGAACGATGCAAGGGAAGCCCGGCGGGCCCTGCTGCAATGGGCGCAGGCCCAATGGCCGGATGATCCGCCGCGGCGCCTGGATACACTGGCACAACGGCTCGGCGCCGGGGCTGCGACCTTATTCCAACAGATCGACCAGCAGCTCTATGCCGATGCGAGGCACACCTGGGACGGTGCAGCGGTGTGGAATCAACTGTCTCCGCTGTTGGTCGAGCCGGGGCGTAGCCAGCGCGGCCAGCGGCAGGGGGCGGCACTGCCACCACTGTATCCGCAGGGCACCTGAAGTCGCCTGTCTCGGACGCCATCGCATTGCCGACCGAGCCGTCCGGTGTTTCACACAAACACCACCCGGTCGCGCGCAGCGACTGCCGGTGCGGCCCAATCTGAGGACTTGATGCGCCCGTCGAGCAGGTCCGCAGCCGACACCCGTTGCCAACTCTGCTGGTCGTTCATGAACAGCCGGAGCAGATCATTGTTGAGTTTGTGCCCCGGACGGTGTCCCCGATAGTGGCCAACCACTGGTAAACCCGTCAGCGCCAGGTCGCCTACCACGTCGAGCGCCTTGTGGCGCACGAACTCGTCCGGGAAACGCAGGCCTTCCCGATTGGCCACCGTGCCGTCCTCGACCAGGATCGCGTTATTGACCGAACCACCCAATGTCAGACCGCGCTGGCGCAGCTGGTAAAGGTCTTCGGCGAAACCGAAGGTGCGGGCCGCGGCCAGCTCGCTGACATAGCTATCTGGCGAGACGCGCAGACTCAGGCGCTGTAATCCGATGCCATGCTGCTGGAAATCGATGGATACGCTGAGCCGTGGCACCACGTCGGGCAACAGTTCGGCCCAGCTTTCACCCTGCTGGATGCTGACCGGATGGCGTACGATCAGCAGGTCGCGCGCTGCCTCCAACGGCTGGATTCCGGCATTGCGCAGGGCCGCAACGTAGGGCAGCGCGCTGCCGTCCACGACCGGCACCTCGGGGCCGTCCAGGATGACCTCAGCATTGTCGATGCCCAGTCCGCTGAAGGCGGACATCAGGTGTTCGACGGTCGCGATATAGTGACCATGCAGGTTCAACAGCGTGGTGCAGAGTTCGGTACCACCGACCTGATCCCATCGCGCCACGAAGCGATTCTGGCCCGCCGGCAGATCGCGTCGGGTGAAGATGATTCCTTGGTTGGCCGCAGCGGGCAGCATGCGCATCGTCGCCCCGCGCCCGCTGTGCAGGCCTATTCCGACGAAGGCAATGGGCGAAGCGATGGTATGCTGCATGCGCAGGTGCTGAAATTCCTGGTCCAACATGGTCGACCTCCTTGCGGGTGGCGTGTAAGGCGCCGATTCGAGTGAGGTGCCAGCGTAGAATCAGGATCAGCAGGGCGGTTAATCCGTTGACGCCAGGGTGTTGTCCCCCGGCGCCAGGTAGCACATGGGCTATTCGACCATCACAACCACCTCGCAGATGCTTTGGCGCGTCATCGAGTCTTATGGATTGGACCCGGCTGCGGTGTTCGAGCAGGCCGGGCTCGACCCGGCGAAATGGAACGAGCCCGGTGCGCGCTTTGATGACGACAAGGTTGACGATGCCTGGATACTGGCCACCGAACTGGCCGGGGATCCCTGCATCGGGCTGCGGGTCGCGCAGTGCTTCAATCCGGCCTCGTTGCAGGCGCTGGGCTTCGCCTGGCTGACCAGCGACAGCCTGTACGACGCCTTGTCGCGGCTGGTCCGCTATTACCGTGTCATCTCCGACTCGATTGAACTGGAACTCGCGGTCGCCGGGCAGGAGTGTCGCGTGTCGATCGGCAAGGTCCTGCAGCGGCGGCGTTCGTACGACCAGTCGCACGATGCGCTGTGGGCAGCCCTGATCAGCCTGTGCCGCATCAGTACCTCTGACAGCTTCGTGCCGCTGTCTGTCGAACTGGAACGGCCCAAGCCTCCCTGCGTCGCGGACTTTTACGCGCTGTTCCGTGCGCCGATCACCTTTGGTGCGAGACGCGACTCCATGACATTTCGTCGCGACGAGGTTGAGCGTCCCCTGCCGACGGCCAATCGCGCCCTGGCCCACGGCAATGAGCAAATCGTTGCCGACTATATGGCACGGCTCGACCAGAAGCGTTTCTCCGATCGGGTGCGGCACCGCCTGGTGGAGACATTGCCGACCGGCGCGGTCGAGGCCGGTGAGGTCGCACGCGCACTCAACGTGTCTCTGCGCACGCTGCAACGCCGGCTTGCGGACGAGGACACGACCTGGTCGGGATTGCTGGACCAGGCGCGCCGCGAACTCGCGCTGCGTTTCATCGGTGAAAGGCGGATGTCGGTGAAAGAGGCGACCTATGTGCTGGGTTTTTCCGAACCCGCGAACTTTACCCGGGCATTCCGGCGCTGGACCGGCCGGTCGCCGACCGAGTATCGACAGGTGGCTGCGCGCCGGTGATACTCGGGTCGACCCATGCACTGCGGGATGGGTCCGGTATCCTTAGCGTCGCAAGGGCGGCGAGTCGTCGTCGACACCGGGGCCGTGCCAGCGGGCCCGACAATCAGGGATATCCAGCGACATGATTAAATGGCTTGTCCGCATCCTGCTCGGCGCCACGCTGCTGTTGATCGGAGCGGTGGCCGCAATCCTGCTGATCGAGCCGAAACTGGATCTGACCCCGTACGGTGAAGCGCTTGCCGCCCGATTCAGCACGCTGGCCGGGCGCGAGGTTCGCCTGGATGGCGAGATCCACGCGTCCCTGGGACGACATTCCCGCATCATGCTGGAGGATGTCCGTATCGCAAACCCGACCTGGGCCGAATCGCGCGATCTATTGCATTCAGCCCATCTCTCCGCAGGGATCGATTTGTTCGCGCTGCCGTCGGGGGTGGTGCACGTCGAGGCTGTGACGCTGCGCGATGTGACCGTCGCGCCGGAAGTCGCGGAAGACGGCGAACGCAGCTGGGTGCTGGCCGGCCGCGACCGGCAGCAAGCGACTGGATTCCGATCGCCCGGTCGTTGGCGCTTGGTGGTCGAGGATGCTGCTATCGAGGACGTTTCAATACTGTATCAGGCGGCGGATTCGCAGGCGCCGGTGCAGTTGCAGATCGACCGCTTGAGCCAGGTGAACGACGAGGGGACCCTGGTCCTGGATGGCTCGGGCCAGCTCGAGACCCTGGCTTTTCGCGTGGGCGGGCGCATCGGACCGCTGCAGTCGCTGTTAGAGGGACGCAACATCGATGTCGACCTGCATGTCGGCATGGACGAACTCCTGATGACGCTGCGAGGGCACCTGGGTGAGCCGGCCGCCCTGGAAGACATCGATCTGGACGCAACGATCCAGGGCGCGGGGCTCGCCGATCTGTTGGGTGCGTTTGGGGTGCGCTACCCCCCTGGGTCCGGCGAGGCGGATCTCAGGGTGCAGATCAGCGATCTTGACTCGGGCTTCGCCTGGCAGTCGAGCGGCCACCTGGGGTCGATGCAGCTGGATACCCGGGGTGAAGTTGGGCAGCCGCTGCAAATGAGCGACCTGCGCATGACCATGAATGTCAGCGGCCAGGACCTGGCGCTGCTGGGCCGATTGTTCGGCGAAGACTCATTGCCGTCGCAGGGCTACAGCCTCGAGGGCGACGTCCTGCGCGATGCCCGCGGCCTGCAGCTGAGCGACGTCGAACTGCTCAGCGGTGCTTCACGGCTCAGGCTCTCCGGCAGACTGCCGTCGTACCCGAAACTCGACGACGCCGACGCCCGGATCGAGCTGCTACTGCCCGATCCGAAACCCTTCGCCGGCCTGATCGGAACGGGAATGATCGGTACCGACCTGGCGGCACTGGGCCCCTTGCGGGCCAATGCGACCCTGGACTCGAAAGGCCGTGACAGCGTGCTTCTGGACGCCGAATTCGGGCTGGGCGACAACCGGCTGACACTGCAGGGCCCGCTGGGCAACCCGCCGGATTATCCCGGTTCGCGTCTGGAGTTTACCGCTTCCGGTCCGGATTTCGCCGCGTTGCACGGGGCGTTCGGCCAGGCCTGGATGCGCGGGGCGTCTTTTACCTTGGGCGGCCGCCTGCTGGTCGACGCCTCCGGTGGTCTGACACTGCAAGGTGCCCAGGGCCGGGCCGGCGAGTTCACGCTGTTGGTGAAAGGTTTGCTGGGAAGACTGCCTGAAATGGATGGCGCCGAGCTGTCCCTGAAGTTGAGTGGTGATTCACTGCAAAGGGTCGCCGACGCCGATCTCCCGGCGCTGCCGTTCACGCTCGAGGCGCGCCTGCTGGGCAGGCTGAGCGCTCCGGCGATCGATCGGGTCAGCGCAAGCCTGGGCCGGGCCACGTTGAAGGCGATTGGCCGGGTTGGCGTGCCGCCGGCTTTCGCGGGCAGCGACGTGCGCCTGTCCGCAAGGGTGCCGGATCTGGTCGAACTGTTGCCCGCCGCGTCCGGCAGTCGCTGGGCCGCCGGCGAGTATCGTCTGGGCGGACGGCTGCGCAACAAAAAGGGGGTGCTGAGGCTGGACGATTGGAAGGTCGACGGCGATAGGCTGAACGTTACCCTGGCGGCGAATCTGCAGGCCATCGACAAGGGCTACCACGTCAGTGACTTGCGCGCACGGCTGAACGGGGGCGAGATCGATGGCGAGGTCACGTTCGAGCAGCGTGCCAGGGCCTATGTCGACATGGATGTCAGCATGCGGCGTATCGATATCACGCCCTGGTTGCCGCTCGCAGCACCTGTGGGCACGGAGGAGGCAGCGAAGGAGGTGTCTGCCGGCGCGCGGCTGATTTCGGATGAACCGCTGGCGCTGGCATTCCTGGATGTGCTTGACGGTCATTTCCGCATCACTGGCGAGGATCTCAGTCATCCGGATCCGGTATTCGCCGGAGACACGGTGGCTCGGCAACTCCATCTGGACGCGACGCTGGTTGGAGGCAACCTTGCGGTAAAGCGCTTCCAGCTCGTGGGCGATCGCGGTGAGTTTGCGCTGCAAGGCGACCTGAAGCGCTCTGAACAGGACATGTTGGCCGACGTTACCCTCGAGGCACGCGATGTTCGCTTGGGTATCCTGGCGCGCGGTGAAAGCCTGCAGACACTGCCGCGGCACGACCTCGATGCACAGTTTTCCGCTCGCGGACGTAGTGCCAGGGAGCTTGCGTCCTCGCTGAATGGCGCACTTCGACTGATCGGGGGCCGCGGGCAGACGACGAACGCCGGGCTCGACCAGATGTTGGGTAGCTTTGGTGCGGAACTCCTCAGACAGGTAAACCCTTTCAGCAAGCGAGAAACCGCCACGCAGATTGAGTGCACAGCGGCCGTCCTACAGGTGGTCGACGGCATGGTCGAGCTCCATCCGGGCTTCGTGACCCGTACCGACAAGATGGACATTGCCGCTGCCGGAACCATCGATCTGAAGACCGAAAAGGTCGATGTCCATTTCCACAATGCCCCCCGCCGGGGTATCGGCGTCAGCGCCGCGGGGCTGGTGCACCCGTATGTCAAGGTGGGCGGCAAGCTGTCGGAGCCGGCCGTGGTACTGGATGCGCCCGGGGCCCTGTTTGATGCCGGCGTGGCCGTCTCGACGGCCGGACTGTCGATCGTGGCGAGGCACCTGCTGGACCGGCTTTCGACCACAGGCGACCCCTGTGCGCAGGTCTTGGCCACCGAGTCCGGACAGGGGAGCACGAGGGGGTTCCAGCCATTCAGATCCCTCCAACGGGTGCTGAGCGGCAAGCCGTCGAGCAGCCCCGACGCGGCGGAAGGGCGGGAGCCGACGCCACTGCCGGGCCTGGACCGTTGAATCCCCGGGACCAACCCGGAGGGACAGGCTGTTTTCCACAGGCCTGCGTTGCAGTGTCGCTCATGTACGGCAGGTAAAAGGCGCTAACCGCGCCTGGACCGCAAAAATGGGGCCCTGTCGATGGGTATCCGCACAGTGTTGGCAGGCCTCAGTCAATTGCCAACGGTAATCCCAAAGATGCCCGGGGAGGGACGGCGCACACGCGATACGTCACGAGCTGCCGGCTTTCGGCCGCTGTTCGTCAGATTGATCGGCCGCCGGACGCCGCCCCGATCGATGGTTTCGGCGCCGACTACCGGGCCGGTCTCTGGGTTGGCGGACTGCTCAATGTGTGGCCGGCCGGGGCATGCGCCCGGTGATTCTCCTGGTGCCGGCGTGGAAAAGCCTGGTGACCTGGAGGCCTTCGAAGTTTGATATAGTGGCGAATATAAATAATCAAGCTTCAGACCATTTTCTGCGCCTCCGGGCGCATCAATCGACCGACACGGAGAAATCATGATGATGCCGAAACGAATTACGGGCCTGCTGTTGGCCCTGCTGATGTTGCCTGCCGTCCAGGCCTGGGCCGACGATTACACGGACACGATCCAGATCTTCAGCGACGCGATCGAGAGCAAGGAGCTGATGAACAGCGCCTACGGCTATGCGGTCTTCCCGACAATCGGGAAGGGTGGCGTCGGCGTCGGCGGTGCCTATGGCAAGGGCCGGGTCTACGAGAAGGGCAAATACATCGGCGATACCTCGATGACTCAGGTGACCGTGGGCCTCCAATTGGGTGGCCAGGCTTACAGCCAGATCATCTTGTTAGAAGACGAACGCGCCCTGAAGGAGTTCACCTCCGGCAACTTCGAGTTCGGTGCCCAGGCCAGCGCGGTGGCGATCACTGCCGGTGCGCAGGCACACGGAACGACGACCGGCAGCTCTGCCGGGGCGAGTGGCGGCAAGCGTGATGCGACGACCGCCGGCAAATACAACAAAGGCATGGCCATTTTCACCGTCGCGAAAGGCGGCCTGATGTACGAGGCGAGCGTCGGCGGGCAGAAGTTCAACTACACGCCACGCTGATCGCTTGAAGCTGCGGGTTGTCCCGGGGCACAGAGAGGCGGCCATGCACAATGGCCGCCTTTTTTGTTTTCGTCTCTGATGCCAAACCTTATAGTGGTGGCACCAAGGCTGGGCGGACGGCGTCAACAACCACCCGGCTCGCAAATTACCGAGGTGAATATGTCCCCTAGATGTCTCTTTCGGAACTGCACAGGCGCGATCTTTCTTGCCTGTCTGACGCCGCCGCTGTATGCGGCCAATGTCTGGTTCGCCCACGATATGCCGATTTCCCAGATGACCGAGGCGGACATCGAGATCCTCTCCTCCGCGGCCGAAGAGGCACTGGAAAATGCGCCTGATGGAGACACGCGGCAATGGGAGAATCCGAAGACGGGTGCCGGTGGCGCCCTAACCCCGCTGTCGACCTCGGAAAAGGACGGCATGCGGTGTCGCCGTCTGGAGATCGCGAATGAGGCCAAGGGCAAGTCTGCCCGCACTGAATTCGACTACTGCCGCCAGGCCGACGGTAGCTGGAAGGTGCTGTCTGTACCGGCCGCTGCGGGCGCGCCAGGGAAGTAAGGAATGCGCGGCTCGCCTGGGCCGTGCCGCTGTAGCGAATCCGCTACCAGCATCGGGAGGCTACGGTCGCCCGGAAAGCGCGCAACCGCCACGGGCTGGGTGGATGGTCGGTTCCCCGGCATGTGATCGACGCACCAGGCCCTTCGGGCCGGTCAGCGGCGCTCCTGAACCTGCGTTGCGCTGGTTCGCATTGGTGACGGCCGATCCTTCTCTTGCGTGCCTTGACCAGGAAGGTTTCTGATCGCGCTGAAGCGATGCGAATTTCTGGCTCAGGACACCAGCGCATGACTGCGGCAATCGACATCGACAGCTGAGGTCCGGAACGTGATACCGAGATGGGTTCAGGTGGGCCTGTGGATCCTGGCGGCGGTGGTGGTCTGGCAACTCCTGCGCGGTGGGTTGGCCGACAGGGAGAGGCAGGCGCGATCCCAGTTCAAAGAGACGGTCGAGCGGGCCTTCCCGGAACAGGCCGCCGCGGCGCGCCAGCGCTACGGGCTGGCGCGGCTGCACGAGGCAGGGCCGGGAAAGGCGCATATCGTCCTGATCCACGGCCTGGATGATCCGGGCAAGGTCTGGATGAACCTGGGTCCTGCACTGCATGCGGCCGGTTACGGTGTCAGTGTGATGACCTACCCGAACGACCAGTCGGTCGTTGATTCCGCAGCCTTGTTCCAGGAGTCGCTGCGGGCATTGTCGGATGACGGCGTCGCGCGGATCGCTATCGTCGCACACAGCATGGGTGGACTCGTGTCCCGCGAGATGCTGACCAACCCCGCGCGCGCCTGCGATGCGCCCGACTGTCGGATACCGGGTGTTCGCCGGCTGATCATGATCGGAACCCCCAACCATGGCTCCAGCCTCGCGCGTTTTCGCGGGCTCGGTGAGTTGCGCGAGCAGTTCGCCCGCATCCTCGCCGGCCAGGCCGGTTGGCTGGATTGGGTATTCGATGGGGCAGGTGAGGCCGGCATCGATATCACGCCAGGGAGTCCGTTCCTGATGGCGCTGAACGCCCGGCCCAACCCGCCGGCAACCGATCTGCATGTGATCGCCGGGGTGATCGCCGAGGAACAGGCGCAGGCGATCGACAGCTTAATCGCCGATTCCGCACCGGGGGACGCAGGACTGCAACTGGTCCCGCTGGCGGAGCGCCTCGGGGACGGCCTGGTCAGCCTGGAATCGGCCACGCTGGAGGACGTGCCCCTGTATCGTGTTCAAGGCAATCACCTCTCGATCATCCGGAATCTGGATGCCGCCAGCGACCGGACCCCGCCGGCGATCCCAATCGTGCTGGATCTGCTCGCGGAGGGCGACCGACCGGCGGGTTGACGCCCGAGGACCCCTTAAGCTCAATCGCACTGACTTAAGCTGATTCCGGTCGTTTCTGGAGAAAACGTCGGCGGCACGGATGCCGCCGTCGAGCCTACAGGGACGTATTCACGGCGTTTTGCGCAAGAAATGATCGGAATCACCAGGCCAACTTGTAGCTTGCGCTCTTAAGTCAGCGCGATTCCCCTTGAGCTGATTTCGGTCGTTTCTGGAGAAAACGTCGGCGGCATGGACGCCGACGTCGAGCCTACAGGGACGTATTCATGGCATTTTGCGCAAGAAATGATCGGAATCACCAGGCCAACTTGTAGCTTGCGCTCTTAAGTCAGCGTAATTCCCCTTAAGCTGATTTCGGTCGTTTCTGGAGAAAACGTCGGCGGCATGGACGCCGACGTCGAGCCTACAGGGACGTATTCACGGCGTTTTCCGGAAGAAATGATCGGAATCATCAGGCCAACTTGCAGCTTGCGCTCCAAAGGATGTGTTTGACCGGCGGGACGCATTGAATCCCCTTCTCGGGTGAGTTTCAACCAGAGCCGATCTTTGGCACTATTCCGACTCGGGTTGAAACCGCATGCCCACCACCTGCCCAGCCGCAACAGCCTTAAGGACCTGCCTAAAGGATGGAAAGTCGCCAACTAATCGAACAGCTACATGAACGCATGGCGCAGTCGATCATCGGCCAGGAACATATTGTCGAACGATTGCTGATCGGTCTGCTGGCCAACGGTAACCTGCTGGTTGAGGGCCTGCCCGGTCTGGCCAAGACGCGCGCCGTGAAGAGCCTCGCGCAGAATCTGGATACGGACTTCAGCCGCGTCCAGTTCACCCCGGACCTGCTGCCGTCCGACATCACCGGTACCGAGGTGCTGCACAGTGAATCCGGCGGCCCGCATTTCCGCTTCGAGCCCGGTCCGCTGTTCGCAAACATCGTGCTGGCCGACGAGATCAACCGGGCCCCGGCCAAGGTCCAGGCCGCGCTCCTCGAGGCGATGGAGGAGCGCCAGGTCACCGTGGCCGGCACTACCCACAAGATGCCGGATCTGTTCATGGTTATGGCCACCCAGAACCCGGTAGAGCAGGAAGGCACCTACCCGCTGCCCGAAGCGCAGATGGACCGCTTCCTGATGCACGTCTACATCGACTATCCGGACGAGGCATCCGAGATGGAGATCATTCGCCTGGTCCGCGGCGAGTCGTCGGGGCAGGGCGATGCCGCCGGGCCCGCGCCGCCAGTAGCCCAGCAGGCGGTGTTCGATGCCCGCCGGGAAATCGCGCAGGTCCATGTCGGCGAGGCGATAGAGCAGTATATGGTCAATCTGGTGTTTGCGACCCGCTATCCGGAACGCTATGACCCGGATCTGCGGCGCTGGATCCAGATCGGTGTGAGTCCCCGCGGCGGCATCTCGCTGGACAAATGTGCGCGTACCCTTGCCTGGTTGAACGGGCGCGATCATGTGTTGCCGGACGATGTGCGTGCCGTGCTGCACGACGTGTTTCGCCATCGTCTCGCGCTGAGCTACGAGGCCGCCGCCGACGGCATTTCGGCCAACGCGGTGCTGGACCGGATAGTCGATCTGGTGGCTGTGGCGTGAGCCTCCATCAAAAACTCACTGGATTTCGCAAACCATGAATATCAAACAGCTTGCTCCCGTATTGCTCGCCGGGCTCGGCCTGGCGGGTGCAGGCGCGTCCGCCACCGATCAAGAGGCACCGCCGCGGCTGGTGCTGCAGGTCACCGTCGATGCGCTGCGCGGCGATCTGCCGACCCGTTACGCCGGGGTGCTGGGTGACGGCGGCTTCCGTTATCTGATGGGGCAGGGCATTCACTATGCCAATGCCCATTACCGGCATGCCAACACCGAGACGATCGTCGGTCACACCTCGTTGGCGACCGGCACGGTACCGGCCGCGCACGGTATGGTCGGCAATGTCTGGTTCGATCGCGAGCAGGGACGACTGGTCTACAACATCGAGGATGCCCGATACCGGCTGCTTACCGCCGGCGCCGACGTGGACGCGAAGACAGAGATCGACCCGACGCAAAAGGCAGCCAAGGTCGACGGACGATCACCGGATGCGATCCTGACCTCCACCTTCAGTGATGAACTGGCGGTCCACTATGCCGGCCGCTCGCGGATATTTGGCGTCTCGGTGAAGGATCGCGGCGCCGTGTCGATGGCCGGTCATGCCGGCAAGGCCTTCTGGTTTTCCAAGTCGACCGGGCAATTCGTCACCAGCGACTACTATTACGATCGCTATCCCGACTGGGTCGACGCCTGGAACGCGGGCAATCCGGCCGCCGCCTATGCCGGCAAATCGTGGGAGTTGACCCACCCGGCGGCAGACTACCTGTTCGGGGATGCTGACGACCGCGCCTACGAGACAGACTTCCCCGGTTTCGGGCGGACCTTTCCGCATGCCTATGGCACGGCCGACGACAAGTACTTCACAACGCGGCTGACGCTGAGCCCGGCCGGCGATGAACTCACGCTGGACTTCGCCAAGGCGCTGATCGTCAACGAGCAGTTGGGGCAGGATGCCGTGCCGGACTATCTGGCGATCAGCTTTTCATCGACCGACTATGTCGGCCATATCTTTGGCGCATCCAGCCTCGAGAGCGAGGACAATCTCGTGCGACTCGACCGCACGCTGGCCGCGCTGTTCGCCTTCGTCGATGAAAAGGTCGGACTGCAGAACACGCTGATCGTGCTGTCCGCCGATCATGGCCAGCCCGAGGTGCCTGGCCATCTGCATGAACTGGGGATTCAGGACGCCGCGTACTTCGATACGGATGCGCTGGACAAGACACCCGCGATCAGCGCATTGAAGCAGAGATTCGGCCTCGGAGAGACCCTGATCGAGGCCTTTTTCCAACCCTACCTTTATCTCGACCGCGAACTGATTCGCGAGAAAGGCCTCGATCAGGCGGCTGTCGAGCAGGCAGTGGCCGAGGAGCTGGGGAAGTTCGATGGTGTTGCCGCAGCAGTGTCGGCCAGCGCGCTGCGCAGCGGCAGTCTGCCGGATACGCTGCTGATGCGCTCTATCCTGCAGAACTTCCACCCGAAGCGCTCCGGTGACGTGATTCTGGTGTTCGAGCCAAATGTGTTCATCAACGATTTCGACGGCCTGAGCGTTGCGTCGACGCATGGTTCGCCCTGGCGCTACGATACCTTCGTGCCGGTGATGTTCGCCGGTGACGGGATCGAGGCGCGGACCGTCAATCGTCCGGTGACGCCCTATGACATCGCCCCGACACTCGCCGCCCGACTCGGTGTGAAGCCACCATCGGGTGCCATCGGCGAGCCATTGCCGGAAGTCCTCGGCAAGACCTCCAAGTAGCTGCGCCGGCGATGCAATACACGCGCGTCAGCCCCAGGCCGGCACCGCCGGACAAAGACCCGCGCGTCTATGCGGATCTGCAGGAACTTATCCGCCTGCAGTTCAAGGCCAAGGGCTTCAGTTACCTGCCGCGCCAGCCGGTGCATAGCGTGCTGTACGGCCGGCACGCCTCCCGGCTGCGCGGGCGTGGCCTGAATTTCGAAGAGCTGCGCAACTACCTGCCGGGCGACGACATCCGCAATGTCGACTGGAAGGCCTCGGCCCGCAGCAGCCGGCCGCAGGTGCGCGTTTACACCGAAGAACGTGACCGACCGGTTTGGCTGCTGGTCGACCAGCGCATCAGCATGTTTTTCGGCAGTTGCGAGCGGCTCAAGTCGGTGACTGCGGTCGAGGCCGCTGCGGTATCGGCATGGCGTGTGTTGGGGATGGGAGACCGGGTTGGTGCGATGGTGTTCAACGACAGTGCCATCGTCGAGATCAAGCCGCAACGTAGCCGAAACCAGGTGATGCGCATCCTGGGCGAGGTGGTCCGTCAGAATCACGCGCTGCGTGCCGGCGCAGACATTACTCCAGGCCCGGCGATATTCAACAGCGTGCTACGTCGCCTGCTGCGCTTGGTCGGTCACGATGCCTTGGTGGTATTGATTAGCGATACGAACGGCGCCGACGATCATACGGTGCGACTCGTGACCCGCATCAACCAGCATAACGATGTGATGGTGCTACTGGTCTACGATCCGATGGAGCAGCGGCTGCCGGACGCCGGCCGGCTGGTGATGAGTGACGGCGCGGGCCAGCTCGAGGTCAACAGTGGGCGCAGCGGACTGCGAAAGGCCTACGCCAGCCACTTCGATGACAATCTGCTCGAGATACAGGCGCTGTCGCGCAAACAGGCGATCCCGCTGCTACCGCTCAGTACCGAGTATCCGGTACTCGATCAGGTACGCGAGCAACTTGGTCGGCGCGCGGCAAGGCGCACCTGAACGGGACCACACAATGCGTGACGATGCCGCCAGCCTCGCCAATCTGCACGATATCGTCGTGCCCGCACCGGTGCCCTGGTGGCCACCGGCCGCCGGTTGGTATGTGCTGGGTCTGGTGTTGCTGTCGTTGAGCGGCTGGGCGGCCGTTGCGCTGTACCGCCGGCACAGGGCGCGGCGTTATCGCGAAGCGGCGATGGTCGAGCTGTCGGCGATCGAGGCGGGTGTGCGCGATCCGGAGACACGTGCCAGCGCACTCGCGGCCCTGCCGGCGCTTCTCAAACGGACCGCACTGGCCTGTTGGCCGCGCGACCGGGTGGCGTCGCTCACTGATGCCGACTGGTGGCGCTTTCTCGATGACAGTGCCGCCGATGATGCGTTCAGCGAGCGCTTTGGGGAAATTCTGGGAGAGATCGCCTACGGCAGGGAAGCGAACCTCTCGAACGAGCAGTTACAGGGGTTGTTGCATGCGGCCGGGCGCTGGATTCGGCGCCACGAATGTCCGGCGGGCGAGCACTGAGACATGCTGACCTTCGCCCACCCCTGGCTGTTCCTGTTGCTGCCATTGCCCTGGCTGGTCGCAAAGACGTTGCCGGCCTACCGGCAGTCGCGCGCCGCGCTGCAGGTCCCTTTCATGGGGTTGCTTTCACGTCTCAGCGGGGAGCAGCCCGGACCCGGTGCCGTCGAGATGCGCCCCGGCATCGCTCATCATCTGGTGAACGCCGTCGTGTGGCTGATGCTGATCATTGCGCTGGTGCGCCCGCAGTGGCTCGAAGAGCCCCTGGTCAAGGAGGTGCCGATGCGCGACATGCTGCTGGCGGTGGATCTGTCGGGTTCGATGGAGACCGAGGATTTCAATGATGCCGAAGGCCGGCAGGTCGACCGCTTGACGGCGGTGAAGCAGGTTCTGGACGATTTTCTCTCGCGCCGTGAAGACGACCGCATCGGGCTGATCGTTTTCGGTTCTGCGCCCTTTTTGCAGGCACCGTTCACCGACGATGTCGAGGTGCTGCGTACGCTGCTCGACGAGGTTCAGTTACGCATGGCCGGACCCAAGACCGCGTTGGGCGATGCGATGGGGCTGGCGATGACGCTGTTCGAACGCAGCGAGATGCAGGAACGGGTGCTGATCGTGTTGACCGACGGCAACGACACCGGCAGCCTGGTGCCGCCGGACCGCGCGGCGGCCATCGCGCATGATCAGGGCGTGGTCGTCCATACCATCGGTGTAGGCGATCCGGGGCAGGCCGGCGAAGAGCAACTCGACGAGGCGACGCTGCGCAAGGTCGCCGATACAACCGGCGGGCGTTACTTTTTTGCGGCCGATCGTGCGGCGCTGGATCAGATCTACGCCGAGCTGGACAAGCTGACCCCGCGCAAGGTGGCGACGATCAGCCATCGGCCGCAGCTTGAACTCTTTCACTGGCCACTTGGTGTGGCCATCGTGCTGGCATTCGTATTCCAGTTGTCTCAGATGTTGTCGGCCTGGTGGCGTGCGCGTCGGCGCGCGGCATCATCGGCGGAGGTCGCGGGTTGAAAGAGTTGGTCGCCCTTGTCTCGCCGTTTCATTTCCTGCGTCCGGCCTGGCTGTTGCTGTTGGTCCCCGTGCTGCTGCTGCTGTGGCGGCTGTGGAAACACCAGGCCGTAGAACTCGCCTGGCGCAGGGTCATCCCTGCCCACCTGCTGCCGCATCTGCTGCTGCGCGGTGACGCCAGACAGGGGGTTTGGCGGCCGCTAACCACGCTGTCCCTGCTGTTGCTGCTCGGTGTACTTGCGCTGGCCGGCCCTGCCTGGGAACGCCAGCCGTCGCCATTCCGCGAAGACCGGGCGGTGCTGGTGATTGTGTTGAAGGTCACGCCCTCGATGCTGGCGCGGGATATCCAGCCGTCGCGCCTCGAACGTTCGGTGCAGAAGATCGGTGATCTGCTTGCGTTGCGCGCCGGGGGGCGGACGGCGTTGGTCGCCTATGCCGGCAGTGCACACCTGGTGATGCCGCTGACACGCGATGCCGGCATCATCGAGACCTTCGCCGCGGAGCTCGACCCGCGGATCATGCCCCGCGATGGTGATGCCGCGGCCGCAGCGGTGGCGCTGGCCAATGAGCGTCTGGCCGGCAGCGGCCTGCCGGGATCCATCCTGCTGATTGCCGATGACGTTTCTCCGGACCAGTTGGAGGGTTTGCGTCAGCAGCGTGCGCAGGGTGGGGCGAGCGTGCAGTTGCTGGCCATGGCGGCTGGTCCCGAGGTGATCCCGCCGCCGGACAGCCCGCCTGCCCCGGCGCTTGACAATGCGGCGATGGCCGCGGCCGCCTCGGCGGCAGGTGGCGGACTGGTGTTGCCGACGGTCGACGATGCCGATGTCGAGCGCCTCGCGCGGCTGGCCGAACAGAGTCTGACGCAGGCCGAAGCCCAGGAGGTTGATGACTGGCAAGATGCCGGTTATTACCTGGTGCCGTTGCTGGTGCTGATCGCGCTGTTCGGTTTCAGGCGCGGCTGGGTGGTGCGTCATGACTAGGCTGCTGCAGGCGAAGTGCCGTCAAGTCCTTTACCCACCGGCGGGGCGCGTCCTGTCCCAGGTCCACGCTTTGTTGCGTCCTGCCTGCTGCGCCCTCCTGTTCGGCCTGGTGCTTTGCTGCACGAATGCGGCCGCGGCCGACTTCCGCTTTGCCGACCTGTGGCGGACGCCTGACCAACAAGGCCAGCGCTTGTTCGAGCAGGGCCGCTACGCAGAGGCGGCCGAGCGCTTCACCGAACCGCTGCGACGCGGTGCTGCACTGTACCGGGCCGGTGAGTTTGAGGCCGCCGCCACGGCGTTCGCCAGGGTCGACTCGGCCGAGGCGGCGCTGAACCGCGGCAATGCCCTGGTCCTGCTCGGTCGCTACCAGGATGCGATCCTGGCCTTCCAGCGGGCGCTGCAGCTCCGGCCCGACTGGTCGGCGGCACAGACCAACCTGGGGATCGCCCGGGCACGCCTGGCCGCGATGGCCCCGCCGGAGGACGATGCCGGCGGCACCGGCGGCAAGCTGGGGGCCGACGAGATCGTGATGGACAGCACCGGGCGTGCTGCAAAGGCAGACCAGGAGCAGGCCGTCGAGGGGGCGGCTGCGTCCGATGCCGAACTGCGCGCGATGTGGCTGCGCCGCGTGCAGACGCGCCCGGCAGACTTTCTGAAGGTGCGCTTTGCGCTGCAACTCGCACGCGAGCAGGAATCGGCTGCGGCACCATGATGCGCTGCCTCGCGACGGGTCTGTTGTGGCTATCGATACCGGTCTCGCTCTGCCTGGCTGCGCCGGCCGAACAGGCATCGGTGAAGGCCGACGCACGAGCCAGCCTGGGCGGTGCAGATCGCTACTGGGTCGGGCAGTCGGTGCCGCTCAACCTGGACCTGCGCTCGACCGCCCTCGCGTTCGGTGGACAACAATTCGATGCCCCAAGAGTCGACGGGGCGCTGGTGCTCAATCCGGAGTCGGGTGCGCATAAATTCAGCGAGCAGCAGGGTGGTGAGACCTGGCAGGTGCAACGCTACCAGTATCGGGTGTTTCCGCAGCGTTCCGGTAGCCTGACCGTGCCGGCGTTGGAGGTCGCCTTCTCGGCCTCCGCGGGCTACGGCATGCCGGTAACGGACTTTCGATTCAGCACCGAGCCTTTGTCATTCGAGGCCAGCTTGCCGCCGGGTGCCAGGGCCGATGTGCCTCTGGTAAGCACCAGCCGTTTCACGGTCGAACAGACCTGGGATCCCTTACCCGGGTCGCTCAAGGTCGGTGACGCGCTGACCCGACGGGTCGTGCTACGCGCGGTCGACTTGCCGGGCATGGCGCTGCCGATGCTCCGGGTACCGCGGATTGCCGGGATCGCCGTGTACCCCGGGCAGCCAGACCTGCAGGACAGAATTGATCGCGGGAGCCTGGACGGTGAGCGCGTCGAGAGTCAAACCTTTGTGATGCAACGCGCCGGCAGTTACGAGATCCCCGGCAGCGTCGTCCAGTGGTGGAATCCTCAGACCGAGACCCTCGCCGAGGTGGCGGTCGAACCCCTGACGATCGAGGTGGCCGCGAACCCGGCACTGGCCGCGGCGCAAGCGCTCGATGCATTGTCGCAGCGCCCGGTGTTGCTGGTGGTTGGCGTGGCGGCGGCGGTCTTCGGCCTGGTGCTGCTGGTTTGGGCCTATCGGGCGATGCGGCGGAGCAGACTCGCCCGGCAGGCGCAGCGTGCGCAGAGTGAGCGGGGCTATTTCGAGCGCTTTCAGCAGGCCTGCCGTGGCGAGGAGGCATCATCGATCTACAATGCCTTGACCCAATGGAGGTCTCGATGTGGCGGGGATCGCCAAACCGCGCTGACCTTACAGGGTATCGACCGACTGAGCAGTGATCCGGCCCTGGCCGATCATCTCGACAGGCTGCAATACGCCGTCGCCAACCGCGAACCCTACGCTCAGGGGCCGGTGCTCGATCGCCTTATGGGCGATGTCCGTAAACAGTTACAATCCCCCGACGATCTGTCCGGGGGATCGCTGCGGGAACTGAATCCAAGTGGGGATAAGGCCTTCGGCGGCTAGCGGCTTCGGCAGCCTCGGCCTGCGTTGCGGCGGGCGGCCCCGTGTTGCGAGACAAAATGCGATTGTGCAGATCGGGCCGTGCCCGAAGGCGCATATGGCGTGGGTTGATGTCCCGCGTCTTCGGCAGGCACGGCCTGCCGCACGAAGTTGGAGGTTTCATGAAGTTCCTGCCGATCATTCTGCTGTTCACGCTGCTGACGGTCGAGGCGATCGCCGCGGCCGGCTACGTCGGCAGTCCGGTCTGTGCAGAATGCCATGCGGACGAGGCCACGGCCTGGCGTGGCTCGCATCACGATCTGGCGATGGCTGAAGCAATCGAAGACTCGATGTTGGGCGACTTCAATGGCGCTGAGTTCACCGCGCATGGTGTGACCTCGCGGTTCTTTCGCCGCGACGGCGGCTTTTTCGTGCATACCGATGGGCCGGATGGCGAGCTCGCCGATTATCGGATCAGTTACACCTTTGGCTGGTACCCGTTGCAGCAATACCTGATCGAGTTCCCCGATGGACGCTTACAGGCGCTGGGTATCGCCTGGGACAGTCGCGACAAACAGGCGGGCGGCCAGCGCTGGTTCCACCTGTATCCGGACGAGGCGATGAATCATCGCCATCCGCAGCACTGGACCGCGCTTGATCAGACCTGGAACTACCAGTGTGCCGAGTGCCATTCGACCGATCTGAAGAAGAACTACGACCTCGCCACAGACAGCTATGCGACGACCTGGAGTGAAATCGACGTCGCCTGCGAGGCCTGCCACGGCCCCGGCTCGGCCCATGTCGACTGGGCGCGGGCGGCCGCGCAGAATCCGGCAGCGCAAGCCGGCAAGGACAAGGGACTGGTGGTGGACCTGGCCGATCGTGATGGCGCCGTCTGGACGATCGATGCCGAGACCGGCAAGCCGCGTCGCAGCAAGCCGCGTGCAAGTCACACCCAGATCGAGTTGTGCGCGCGCTGCCACTCGCGCCGCGGGCAGATCTGGGAGGACTACGAATACGGCAAGCCGCTCGGCGACACGCATCGCCTGGCGCTGCTCGATGAACACCTGTATTTCCCGGACGGCCAGATCAAGGACGAGGTCTATGTCTACGGTTCGTTTATCCAAAGCAAGATGTACGCTGCCGGGGTGACATGTTCAGACTGCCATGAACCCCACAGCCTGCGCTTGCGCGCCGAAGGCAATGCGGTGTGCGGCACCTGCCACATGCCGGATCGTTACGACACGCCGGCCCACCATCACCACGAGGCAGGCGGAGATGCAGCGGCCTGCACAAGCTGCCATATGCCGCAGCGTGTCTACATGGTCAACGATTGGCGTGCCGATCACAGCATGCGCGTGCCGCGCCCCGATCTGTCGTCGAAGTTCGCTACCCCGAATGCCTGCAACGGCTGCCACGCTGACAAGACGACGGATTGGGCGGCAGAGGCGGTTGCCGCCTGGTATCCGGACAGCGCGCATCGCGGGCGGCATTTCACGGAGGGGCTGCATGCGGCAGACGTTGGGGCGGCCGATGCTGCGGATCGGCTGCTGGCCGTGGCGGCAAACGCTGCCCAGCCCGGCATCGTACGCGCGACCGCGGTGGATCGACTGCGGGGTCTGGCGCAGCCGCAGCATCTGTTCACCATCCAGCGTCTGTTGAGGGACGATGATCCTTTGCTGCGCGGTGCCGCGGTGCGCTTTCTCGAGCTGACTGACGTACGCACGCAGGTCGATCAGGGCTGGCTGTCGTTGAACGACAGCGATCGTGCAGTTCGTCTCGAGGCCGCACGGCTGCTCGCGCCGCTGATGCGTCAGCGACTACCCGAGAAGTTCCGCGAGCAGCTCACGCGTGCGATCGAGGAATACGCACAGTCTCAGTATGTCAATGCCGATCGCCCCGAGTCACACCTGAATCTGGGCTTGATAGCGGCTGCGGTCGGCGACATCCCTCAGGCCGAACAATCCTACCGGACCGTATTGAAGCTCGATCCGACCTTTGCGCCCGGCTATGTCAACCTGGCCGACCTGTATCGACAGCAGCAACGCGAGGAGGATGGTGAGCGCATCCTCCGCATGGGCATCGACGCGGTCACCGAAGACGCCGGTCTGCAACATGCCCTGGGCCTGCTGCTGGTGCGGCAGCAGCGTCTTAACGACGCCTTGCCCTATTTGCGCCAGGCAGCGGCACAGGCGCCCGCCATATCACGCTATGCCTATGTCTATGCGTTGGCCCTGCAGGGTGCCGGCGACACCGCGCAGGCGCTGAGTGTGCTGGAGGCGGCATACCAGCGGACGCCGTCCGATCGTGACATCCTGGTCGCGCTGGTGACGGTAAACCGGGATCAGGGCGATCTCGACCGGGCGAAAGGTTATGCTGACGAACTCCTGCGCCGCCATCCGGACGATGCCCAGGTGCGTGCGTTGCGCGAGGCCCTGGATCAGCCGGCGTCCGATGAACCTTAGCGCAGGGCATGGGTGCCGCCGTTGCGACCGCGTATTTTCTGCCCGGGGAACCCCGGCGATGGTTTCTGATGCAGTGTTGCCGGGATTCCCTTGGTGCCCGGGCCGCGCTCGATCGCGTGTCCCCGACGGCGTGACGAGTATGCTGTCACCCGTCCCGGGCAGTGTCTTGCTCGTGCTCGCGGGCTTTGCCGTGGCGCAAGCACTCAAGTCCATCTGATCAGAGTAAGTTCGGGTATGTATATCAAGGATCGTTTCTTGGCTTGGGTTCTGCTGCCGATGCTGCTGGTAGCCGCAGCACCTGCCGCGGCCGACGAAGCCGCGGAGGTCGCGGAGACACCGCAGGCCGAGTTGCGCGCCCTGTCGATCGAGTTCGAACCCTGGACCGGTGATTTCGAGGGGATGCTGAAGCGCCGCTTGCTCCGCGTCCTGGTGCCATTCAGTCGCAGCCTGTACTACAACGATAAAGGGCGCGAGCGTGGTCTGATCGGCGAGACGGTGCGTGACTTCGAGCGGTACATCAATAAGAAGTACAAGAAGCGCCTGGCGCGCCGACCGATTACGGTGATTATTGTCCCGACCACGCGCGACAAACTGTTGCCCGAGTTGCTCGCAGGCCTCGGCGACATCGCTGCGGGCAACCTCACCGCGACCCCCGAACGCCTCCAAAGGGTCGATTTCGCGGTGCCGGATGGTGGAGGTCTCACCGTGCAGGAATTGCTGCTCACGGGCCCGAAGTCGCCGCCGATTGCGACACTGGACGACCTATCCCGGCAGACCGTGCATGTGCGGCTTGCTTCCAGTTATCACGCCAGCCTGATTGCGCTCAATGCCCGGCTCAAGGCGGAGGGCAAGGACGAGGTCAGGATCGTGCTCGTTCCGGATGCCCTCGAAGACGAGGACATGATGGAGATGCTCGACGCCGGGCTGTTGCAGGCGATCGTCGTCGATGACTGGAAGGCCAGGCTGTGGGCCCAGATCCTGCCCCACGTCAAGGTGCATGAGGACATCGTACTGCGCGAGGGCGGCAAGATCGGCTGGGCGGTGCGCAAGGGTAGCCCGGGGCTGACCGCGGAGATACTCGAGTTCTATCGGCGAGAGGTCAGCAGCAAGGGGGCGACGGCCTACCGGCTGCAGAAGATGCAGGAATACATCAAGGAAACCAAGGACCCCACCGGCGAGGCCGAGTGGCAGCGCTTCGAGGAGACCATCGGGCTGTTCCGCAAGTACGGTGAAAAATACGGCTTTGATCCGTTGATGCTGGCGGCGCAAGGTTTTCAGGAATCCCGGATCAACCAGAAGCTGCGCAGTCCCGCGGGGGCCATCGGCATTATGCAGATCATGCCGAGGACGGCCAAGGAACTGAAGGTCGGCGACATCCGCAAGGCGGACGCCAACATCCATGCTGGCGCCAGGTATATGGATCGACTGATGACGCGTTACTTCCAGGAAGCCAAGTTCGAGGGCGACGATCGCACCCTGTTCGCCTTCGCGGCCTACAATGCGGGGCCCGGAAACATCCAGAAGATGCGCCGGCTGGCGAGGCAACGCGGCCTCGACCCGAACAAATGGTTCAACAATGTCGAGATCGTCACGGCCCAGAAGATCGGTCTGGAGCCGGCCACCTATGTGCGCAACATCTACAAGTATTATGTTGCGTACAGGATGACCGTCGAAGCCTACGAAGCGGCGCAGCAGGCGCGCGAGCAGGTCAGCGAAGAACTCGGCGAGTGAGGCGCCGCCTGGCGTGTCGCACCGGCCGACTTCCCGCGACACTCGGTGTCCTGAGTCAGGACGCCGGGTCGTGGCATCGTGCGACATATCGGCCGTGAGACCGGGACCGGCGTGGTCCCATGACACCCTGCACCGCTGGCGGGAGGCCTTGCGACGGTGACCGGACCTTTCATCCACGACATCGACCC
The DNA here is from genome assembly GCA_963808165.1 of uncultured Gammaproteobacteria bacterium. GTDB lineage: Bacteria > Pseudomonadota > Gammaproteobacteria > Chromatiales > Chromatiaceae > Thiosocius. The sequence goes on from CAWEET010000021.1 coordinate 371,746, forward strand.
CGTGCTGGCGGACCTCGGTGGACTGTACCTCTGGTACTACGGTCTGTTTTATTCGCTCGGCTTCCTGTCGATCTTTCTGTGGCTGCGCTCACAGCGTGCCAGCCTGCGCTTCAGCTTGGCGGATGTCTATGATCTGACCATTGCGGCCAGCGCCGCGATTCTGATCGGTGGTCGGCTGATGGCCGTCCTGTTCTACGAGTGGGATTACTATCGCGAGCACCTCGATCAGCTCGGCCATTACTGGATCGGCGGCATGGGAACCCACGGTTTCCTGATCGGCGTCGTCGTTGCGATCGGGCTGTTCAGCTGGGCCAAGGGTAAACCGTTTCTGCTCGTTCTCGATGCGCTCGCGATCCCGGGTGCCCTGATCCTGGGCTTCGGCAGGCTGGCAAACTACATCGACGGACAGATCGTCGGCAGCGTGACCGAAGTCTGGTGGGGGGTGAAATTTCCCGATGCCGATGGTTACCGTCATCCGGTGGTGCTTTACGACGGTCTGAAAAACCTGCTGCTGATCGTGCCTCTGCTGCTGATCCGTCGCAGCGGACCTCCGCCGGGCGTGCTGGCCGCAAACTTCATCCTCTGGTACGGCTTTTTCAGGTTTCTGATCGATTTTCTGCGTGACTACCGTGCGGACCTGCTGGGCTTGCCTTCCGGGCAATGGTTCAACATCTCGATGGTGGTGATCGGCATCGGCATGCTGGCCTGGATCTACAGGCGCCCGTTGCGGCGCGATGCCATGCAGGATATCGATTGGTCGTCGTACGATGTCTTGCTGGCCACGCCCTCGAGACTGCTTCTGCGCCGGCTGTTGCTGGTGGCTATGCTGCTGTTCTCACTGGCCATACCCAGCGACCGCACGCAGGACGTGCCGCTGGTCTATGGCAAACGCCATCCGGGCCTGGAGCACTCCGCGCTGTATCCGCCAGTATCGATTCGTCCGTCGCAACACCTAGCGCTGAAAAGACGGCGGCGATGGTTCAGCTACGACGGTTCAGACCGAGCCATTCGCACAGCAGAAAATACAGCGGTCCCATCGACAGATCGGCAATCGCCAACGCCGGGGATCTGATCCTGCTGTCATTCATCTTGCGCTGCCCAGGTCGTCGCTGAAGCGTCACCGTCCTGGCCAGGACCCCGACGCCGCGTGCGATACAAGGCCAGGGTGTGTTCGAGTATCGTCTCGATCTCGGCGCGCAGAGCAGCCGGTTCCAGCACCTCCACGCTGCTGCCATGACGCAGGATCTCCATCAGGAGTTCGCGACTCTGGGCATAGGGCAGCTCCATGATCAGGCTGTCGCCTTCCCAATACACCTGCTGCCGCGGATGCCAGGTCTCTTCTGCGATCCAGCGGGCGGCGTCCGCCGAGAAGCGCAGGCGTGCCCGACCGGTGGCCTTGCCGCCGAAAATGCCGAAGCCGTCACCCATCGCGTCTTCGAGCCTTTTGGCCCCTATCTTGCACGCCGACCTCTTATCCAGCTCGGCATGCCGGATCGCGTCCAGCGCGAACAGCCGCAGATCATTCACCTTGTGGCACCAGGCCAGCAGGTACCAGTTCTCGCGATAGTGCAGCAGGCGTTGCGGCGACACCAGCCGTTGGCCGACCACGTCCCGACTGCGGGTGTAGTAGGTGATCAGCAGTCGTCGTTGTCTGACGGTGGCGCGTGCAATCAACTCGAAGCCGGTGCTGGTCCGGCGTCGCGTCGCAGAATGCAGGATTCGGATGAACGACAGGATCGCCGCAGGCTCGTCATCCGCGGTCCCCAGCAGATGGGTGATGCGGGTGAGCAGAGATCGCGACGCGCTGGAGACGAGCCCGGGCTGCATGCTGCCGGCGAGCCGATGCATCGTCAGCAAGGCATAGATCTCGCTTTGATTGAACCAGAGTCCGCGGATGCCATAGCCTTGCATGCCCGTCGTCGGATCGGGGCCCAGTAGGTAGCCGCTGGGACGTTCGCTTCCACCTCGCTGCCACTCGATCGGTGCCCCCAGTCGGTCGCGCAAGTATTCCATGTCGCGCTTGAAGGTTGCGCGTGAAACCTCCAGTTCGTCGAGAAATCGCCGGATTGGCACCGGCTGTCGACTGGTTTCGAGCAGGTGGACAATCTGCTGGATGCGCTCGGTCCGGCTCATAGGCCGGCTATAGTGGCTCACTCATTGAGCCACTATAGCCGGCATGATGTCCCGGTAACAGCCATGGGGGATGTGTCATGACACCAACAGACGATCGATCGGATACGGCCTGGCATGTACAACTCGAGACGATCGGCAGTGAGTTGTTCCTGCGCTACCGCAAGCGCCTGATGGAGCCGGGGATCAGTCTGGAGATTCGACGCGACTATCCGGGGCTCCCGCTGTTCGATCTGCTGATCCGGGTGCATGCCGGACGCCAGCTCATCCAGAACGGTGATGACTTCCGCGCACTGCGGATGCTCCGCAGCGGCCAGTGGCAGCAGATGCTGCGCGCCCGCGAGAATCCGCCGGCGATGATCGATAAGGGGCGGGGCGACCGGCTGTCACAGCTGCTCGTCGTGTTCGGCGGCGTATTGTTTGCCGGCTTCTGCTCGCTGTCGCTGTTGGTATCCTGAATCACGAGTTCGCATGATTTCCGGGCGTCCCGAATGGGTCAAGTTCGCGAACCGCCGGCAATGGCAGGCCCACTAGGGCCTGTTAACACTAATCCGGATCGCGTCGTTGCTGCCCCAAAATGGGCCAATCAAGGCGCGAGGAGTGAAGTTTGGTCATTCCAAATGAACGACGAGTAACACCGAGTGGCCCATTTTGGGGCGCAACCCGAAGGGACGGGGCCATTTTTCCACAGCTCTGCGTTGCACCTCGCTTATGTAGCCTGCTACACAGCGCTCGTTACGCCTTGATCTGCGAAAAAATGGCCTCCGGCGACACGCTCCGGATTAGTGTTGACAGGCCCTAGGCTGAATCCCGCTGTGCGGCGATGGTCACGACCCGATTGCGCCCGAGGCGTTTGGCCTTGAGCAGGCCGCGGTCGGCCGCCCCCAGCAGATCGCTCAGGCTGGTACTCTCGTCCTGGGATTGGGCCACCCCCAGACTGATGGTCACCTTCAGTCCACCGATGCTCGTGATCACCGGCGAATTGCCGACCAACTCGCGCAAGCGCTCGGCAACCTGTTCGCCTTCGTGCAGACCGGTATCCGGCAGCAAGACCGCGAATTCCTCGCCGCCGTAGCGCGCCAGCAGGTCTTCGTTGGACAGACCACGGGCGATTCGGCGTGCCACGACCAGCAGCACTTCATCGCCGACCGCATGACCATGCTGATCGTTGATCGGCTTGAACAGATCGATATCGATCATGATCGCCGAGGTGGCCTGGCCGGTGCGTCTCGCGGCCCGCAGCGTTTGCTCCGCCGTTTCGCCGAAGCTGCGGCGGTTGAGCAGGCCGGTCAGCGGGTCTTCCCTGGCCTGCTGCTGCAGCGCGTTGATTGGCCGCGCAATCATCAGTACAAACAACAGCGCAGCGGTGATCGTCAGCAGGCTGGTTGCGACACCGAGAAAGATACTCTTGCGCTGCCCCTCGCGCATCGTCTGCGCCAGCTCATCCTCCGGCGCATACACGCCCATTACCCATCGGCTCTGCCCGTGCGACAGCAGCGGCACGAACATGCTCAGGTAATGGCGCCCGGCCAGGTCAAAGGTGTCGAAGTAGCTATGGTCGAGCGTGATGAGGTCCGGGAATCGATCCATCAGACGTTTGCCGGCATGTGCGCTGACCGTGTCGAGTTCATCGAGCTGTTTGAGTCGCAACTCGTTGTGCTCTCCGGTATGCACCAGATTGGCGGCATTCGGATGCGCGAGCACGCCACCATTACTGTGCACGATGAAGGCGGCACCCGACTTGCCTACCTTCTGGGTGGTCAGGAACTCGGACAATGCCGACAGTTCGATGTCCGCTCCGACCACCCCCTGCACTTCGCCTGCGTCGTCACGCACCGCGCGGGCGACGGTGAGCCCCGGCTGCTGTGAGGTGAAGAAGATGTACGGATCGGTCCAGATCTCCTGCTCGGTCTTGATGGCCAGCCCGTACCAGGGTCGGCTACGTGGGTCATAGCGATCGTCGGGGTCGGTGTGGCGCGAGATCTCGTTCAGGCCGGCATCGCGCTTGATGAAGGTGACCCGCTCGGTCTCGGGCAGATGCGAGCGGATGAATTTGCTCAGGAAGCCGTCACGATCCTGCGACGCATCCCGTTTACTGAAGATGAAGTTGCCTGTCTGGTCGCCCAGGAACATACCGTCGATCTGCGGCAGTACGCGCAGTTGCAGCAGGAAATAGCTTTCCAGGCGGTCCGGTACATCGCCGGAAAACAGCCCGGCCTCGATCGTGCCGACGGCCAGAGAAACGCTGTCCTGGGCGCGGCTTAGGTAACTGGCCGCGTTCTCGCGTGTCTCGTCGGCGACGTTCTGCAGCAGCTCGCGGGCGTAGTCGTGCAGCGCCTGCTCAGTGGCGAAACGCTGTGAGGCGAGCACCAGGACAACGGTGATCACCTCGACCAGGATCAGCAGGCCAAGCAGGCTCAGCAACAGGCCGTGCTTGCGGCTGGCTCTCCTGGAATGCTGGTTGGTCGCTTGGGTCATCGGGTGTCGTGCAGGCGAATGCAGCCATCGAGCGGGGGTGGCGGAAACCGCTCTGTGCAGTCTCCGAGAGAGCGCAAGACGCGTCAACCGCAAATTTGTCGTTTCCCCTGCGTCACTCCGCGTCCGCGGCTATCGCTCACCGGCGCGATGCGGTCGTCGGTTCGGTTGCGCGGGGCCGATCTGTGCAGCGTCAAAAGGCCAGTGCAGGGTAGGTGAAATCGATCGCCGCCGATGGGCGCTTGCCGCCCGGCGGCGCGTAGTGCAGCAAAGCTCCCAGCGCACTGGACGGCAGATCGCCGACCCGCTGCATCAGCGCCGACACCTCGATGCCCTGACGCACCAGGTAGACGACATAACTGTGCCAGATGGCGAGCGCATTGACGTTGCCGGGATCGACCAGCCGGGCGTCCCGCGCGGCGCTGCGCAGCTTCGCGTCCAACTCGGCGACGGGCAAGGCCATCCGGGTATGGTCCATGTCGGACAGGACCGGTTGCAGCCAGCGCCAGGCATTCGTGCTCAGCGTCAATTCCCGGTGCCCGGCTCCGGGCACGTCGACGCGGCCAGTCGCGCGGTCGAAACATCCCGAGTGCATCAGTGGCAGCTCGTAAGGTGATACGCCGGACAACAGCAGTGCCAGATACCCGGAGGTTGCGGGATCGGTCGTCGACAACAGGGATTTCACCTCGCCGCTTGAGAGCTCGCGCGGCAGGATCGGAAGGTTCGGCGGCGTTTGCCCGGGCGGCGATGCCTGTCGCGGCTCGAAGGCCAGGCGGTTGTCGGGCTGCATCGCGTCGAGGACGCGTGGCTGTTCTCCCTGAACGATCCTTACCCCCAGATAGGGCGGGGCATGGCCTGGACGCGGGCGTTCGCTCAAGTAGTCCGTCAGCCAGGTGACAAACACCGCCAGTACCAGGGCGCTGGCCAACGCGATCATCAGATCGCGCTGGTAATCCGGGTGGATGGGGCGGGCTGGGACGCGCGCCCGCTCGACGATCTGAATCGGTGGAAACCGCTTCAGGTTGCCGACCTGTATGGTTGCCAGGCGTTCCTTGCTGTCGGCCTGCAGGGCCTCGAGTCGTGCGAGGTCTTCCTCGAGTGACTGGAACTCCTTGAACCGGTCGGTGAACAGCTGCACCTTGCGCTGCTGTTCATCCAGCTGCTGTTCCAGGGCCTCGACCGACACCTGTGCCGCCTCCACAGCCTGCACCACCTCGTCCTGTACGGTAACTCTGGCCAGGCCCAGTGCGTGATCGAGTTCGCGCTCCATGTTTCGGATCTGTCCGGGCAAGGCCTTCAGGATCGGGTCGCGCTCGATGTAGGTCTGCGTATAGCGGCCTTCCAGGTCGCCCAGATAGGCCTTGGCCTTTTGCAGTTCCCGCTGCAGCAGGGCAATTTCGGACTTTTGCTCGCTCGGGATCACCGTCTCGCCGCGTGCGATCGCTTCGTCCACCGCGATCTGGCGCGCCTGTGCCTCGACCAGGCGTTCGCGAGCCTTGCTGAGCGAGGCGTTGAGCCCCTTCAGCGAGGCCAGGCTGCGGTTCTCCTCGCGCTCCAGACTGACGATATCGTTTGCCTCACGGTAGGTCAGCAGGTCCGCCCGCGCCTCGTCGATCCTGGCCTGAAGTTGTCCCTGCTGCTCCTCGAGTTCGAGGGTGGTGCGACCCGTTGCGGCCTCGATCTCCTCGGCGCGGAGTTCCTCGTAGGCGTCCGCCCACCGGTTGACGATGCGCTGCAATCGTTCCGGATCGCTGCCCTCGGCCCGCAACTCCAGCAGGTTGGTATCGGGGATCCCGACCACGCCGAGCTTATCGCGCAGTTGCTCCACGGCCAGTGGTTCCTCGCCGTCGTCGAGGAGGCGCTGCGACAGCCGTCCCAGCAGTTCTTCGCCCAGCAACAGCCGCCCCTGGATCGCCACATGCTCGGCATCGGCCTCGGCACTGCGCGTATCGACCGCCTTGGGTTTGACCGTCAGCACGGATGCCGTGGCCCGATACACCGGCGTGCGTCCATAGACGAACGCCAGACCGATCGCCAGGGCAGTCAACAGTACCGCGAGGAAGATCTTCCAGCGCCGCCCGCGCGCCGGTCCCGGCGGCTGCTGCGCGGCTGCGCCCTGGATCAATTCAATACTGGGCATCTGCTGGCTGTTCACGGCAGGTTTTCCTTGTTGCGGATTCGGTAGCGGGCAGGGCTATTGCCGGGCGGGCGGCAGTTTACCTTGCCTGCCAGTCGACCGCCGCGAACTTTCGCCGATGCCGCTGCGCGACTCCCATCCTCCGGTGCCCGCCGCGCACTTTGCGTGCGGACCGGAAGTTGGGGTACGCCGTTTCGCCCAGGGACACCGTTTATCTGATGGTAAAGAAAAGAAAAAACGCATTAAAAAACAGTAAACTATTATAATTGCAGTTAATGTGATTTCAGTGGTTTTCCTGCGGCGACTGCGCGCTAGCATGCCAGGCCCGTCGTTCACGAAGCCGGCGGCTTCGCGAGCTTCTGCCGGTAGAGCTTGAGGAGCAACAATGCCCAGGGCGCGGCGTGGAGCAGCAAATCGAATATGTCCAACGGCCGCGACAGTGTCCCGGCCATCAACATCCGGAGTTTCTCCCAGAGGTGTGGCTCCGGGACGAAAGGCGCAAGCCCGAGGGTCAGTGCGGCGATGACGAAGATCATCAGCGGTTGTCGGTCGAGCCAGTTCACATCTTTCTGCCTTTTTTCTGGATGAAGTCTCATGATGCCGGTGCTGCGGCAACGAGTTCAATCGCCAAGGGCCCGCCGGTCCCTGGGTTGAACCTCGAGCGCGGCGCGTTCCATCAGACGAGGAAAATGCGCCAGGTCGGCCGGTTCGTCGAGATCGCGCAGCGTCGGCAGTTCGTGCCAGTCGAGCGCCAGACTTCGCAGTCGCCGACGGGTTTCGTCCAGCACACGGTCGCCACCCCAGGCGACGTTGCTGAACAATCCCGGCTGTGGCCAGTTCAGGCCGATCAGCACATAGCCGCCGTCGGCGGCCGGGCCGATCACCGCATCGTGCCGTTCCAGCATGGCAAAGGCGTTTTCGATGTAGCCGCTATCGTACTCGGGGCAATCGCTGCCGATCAGCACCGCGGATCGACATGTCGGCAACACCGATGCAAAGGCGCGCTGCATGCGCATGCCGAGATCGACTCCGCTCTGGATCCGCACGGGCATGTCCGCATCCCGCGCCGCCTGCATCAGGCCCGCGGCCGGATCGGCCCGGTCAACCCACAGTTCGCGTCTTTCCACCCTGGTCCGCGCGGCAATCCCCAGGGTGTCCAGCAGCATCTGCCGGTACAGCACGGTGGCCAGTTCGACCCCCAGCGAGGGCACCAGGCGCGTCTTCACCGTGCCGGGCTGTGGATCGCGGGCGAACACCAGCAGGCAGCGTCCCTGCACCTGGCTGGTCATCGATAGAGCCTTGCAAGCCTGCGTGGTGCGATCCCGAGCAGATAGGCAAGGCGCAGTCGCCACATCAGCAGGATGGTCCGCAGAATGCCGCGCTCCTCCCAGCGACGACTCGAGGTAAGCAGCCGGGGCTGTCGGATACAGTGCGGCCGGGCGTGTCGCCGCAGCGCCTTCGACAATGCGATGTCCTCCATCAGCGGCAGTTCCGGGAAGCCACCGACGGCGGCGAAGGACTCGCGTGCGACAAAGATGCCCTGGTCGCCGGTGGCCACGCCACTGACGCAGGAGCGCAGATTCATCAATCGCTCGACCGCGCGCAGCAGCCAATGCCCCCCGGACAAGCGGACGTCGAATCGTCCCCAGGCATGTCCGTCGGCGCATGCCCGGACCAGGGCTGTCGCCGCGCCGGGCGGGACCCGGCTGTCTGCATGCAGGAACCAGAAGATGTCGCCGGTCGCTGTGCCGGCCCCCGCGTTCATTTGCAGCGCGCGGCCGCGTCCGGTGGCGATGATGCGGTCGACCAGCCCGGCAGCGGCGGCCCTGGTCGAATCGCTGCTACCGCCATCGACCAGGATCAGTTCGTGTCCATCGCGACGCAATGCGGCCAGATCATCCAACAGCAGGCGGATGTGCTCCTGTTCGTCGAGCGTGGGAATGATCACCGACAGTCGGCACGCCGCGCGAGCCATCTCACGCCCGATCCTGTAGCGCCCCGCCGCAGCTCGAGCCTTGGCCGGCAGTGCATCCATAGCAGTGATCGGCGACCCGGATAGCGCGGTCTTCGAGTGCCAGGCGCGGCAGCTCGCGCAGATGCAGGTGCCTCGATGTCTGATCGTGAATGCCCAGTCCGAGCATCTGATTGAAGTCGCAGTCGTACAGGTAGCCCTGCCAGTCAACAGAGACCAGCGAACGGCACATGACGCCGGCGAGATTGGCGTCGCTGTGCGATTCTTTCAGCAGGGCCATGTAGTCATCGAACTGACCGAGCGAGAGCAGGGTACTGCCGAAGCGCTGGATCGGCAGATTGGCCAGTGCCAGCAGGCGATTGAAGCGCACGCCGTACTCATTGGCGAGCACCCTGCGGTAATCAGCCTCCAGGCCGGCCTGCGCCGGGGGCAGGGTCGGCCCCTGCGGGTTGTAGACCAGATTGAGGGACAGCTGGCCTGTTGGATCCCCGTAGCCGAGGCTGTTAAGGCTGCGCAGTGCGCGGATACTGCGTTGGAACACGTCCTTGCCACGTTGGCGGTCGACGTTGTCCTCGAGATAGCAGGGCAGCGAAGCGACGATCTCCACCTTGTGCGCGGCGAGGAACTCCGCCAGGTCTTCCTGACCGGCCTCGTCGAGGATCGTCAGGTTACACCGGTCGATGACCTTCATGCCGAGCCGGCGGGCCTCGGCGACAAGCCCACGAAACGAGGGATTGAGCTCCGGTGCGCCACCGGTCAGGTCGAGGGTCGCAAAGCGGCCCGTGCGCAGGCTGTCGATCAGCAGTGCCACGGTTTCGCCTGACATCGTCTCGCTGCGGTTGGGGCCTGCTGCCACATGGCAATGCAGGCACTGCTGATTGCAGCGATAACCGAGGTTGACCTGCAGAGTCGCGGTCTGGACACGACGCAGGGCTGGAAAATCCGTCGGAAGAAGTCTGTCGAGTGTGTTGAGCATGGTGTCCCCTCATCTGATGGGCAGATCCTAACCCCTTCGGCGAGCATACGGGAATGCGGGTGCACCGCACGGCGCATGCGCCCGACATTGGCTAACCTTGGTTAAGAGAAAGTAAGGGCCGCCGCGAATATTCACGCAGCGGCCTTGCTGCGGCAACACCACAAAGGCAGTTGTTTGGGGGGACCATGGCCAAGGGTAATGGGGAACGCTTGATTCATACACTGGGCAAGCTGCTCGCGGCCAATCCCCCGGAGGGGGCCGGGCCGGTCGAGGCTGGGCAGGTAGAGCGCCTGCTGCGGATCTATTATCGGCATATCTCACCAGACGATCTCGAGGAGCAGGACCCGCAGGACCTGCTCGGTGGGCTGCTGGCCCACTGGCGGTTGATGCGACGGCGGCGACCCGATGCGGCGGTCGTGCGGGTGTACAACCCCGAGCAGGAGGAGCATGGCTGGCGCAGCCGGGACACCATTGTCGAGGTCGTTGCCCCGGACATGCCGTTTCTGGTCGATTCGATCTCGGCGGCCCTGAACCGCAGAGGGCTGGCGATAAAGCTCACCATCCACCCGGTGTTTTCAGTGACGCGCGACGGCGAGGGCCGGCTGACCGCGCTGCACGAAACCGGGGTGATCGCCGAGCTGACGACCGCCGAGGCGGCCATCCAGTTGCATGTCGATCGACAGCCGCAGGAATCGCTCGGCGAACTGGAACGGCTGGTGTCCGGAGTGATCAGCGATGTGACGCTCGCGACATCGGACTGGCTGAAGATGAAGCGGCTGGCGGAAGGAGTCCTGCACGAGCTCGAACCGGCCGCGACGGGTGGCCCCGAGCCTGAACGGCTGGAGGCACACGCCTTCGTCAACTGGATGATCAACGACCATTTTCTGTTCATCGCCACCTGCGAGTTCGATTTGCAGGGTGATGCCGGGAGAGATGCGCTGCATTTCGTCGAGGGTTCCGGGCTCGGTGTCCTGCGCGGCGGCGCGGAGGCCCGGGAGCGTGCGGAGAGTCTGATTTCCGGTCTGGGCCTCGACCTCAGCGGTTTCGAGCAGCACCTGCTGGTCACCAAGGCCAACGCGCGTTCGACCGTGCATCGCCCGGCATATATGGATTGTGTGGCAGTCCCACGACGCGATCCGCAGGGCCGGGTGATTGGGCTCAGCTGTCTGATCGGGCTGTTCGCCTCCGTCGCTTACAACACCCCGCCGCGTCAGATTCCGTTGTTGCGTAAGAAAGTGGATGCGGTATTTACGGGTGCCCTGGTCTTGCCCGACAGCCATTCGGGCCGGGTGCTGGCGAATATCCTGGACAATTTTCCGCGTGACACACTGTTCCAGATCAGCGCCAAGGACCTGCTGGACACCGCGCTGGGTGTGCTCGGTCTGCAGGAGCGCCAGCGTACGCGCCTGTTTATCGTCCTGGATCCGTTCCGACGTTTTTACACCTGTCTGGTCTACCTGCCGCGTGAACGCTACAGCCGTGAGGTGCGGATCGCGATCCAGGGCATCCTTGTGGAGGCGCTGGGCGGGACGGATGTCGTGTTCGAGACTCAATTCTCCGAATCCATTCTGGCGCGCATCCATTATGTCATCCGGATACCGGTCGGCGCCGAGCCGCGCTATGACATAGACGAACTGGAATCGCGCGTCGTCGAGGTCGCCACGACCTGGCAGGATGGGCTGCGCAAGGCGCTGTTCAGTCAGATCGAAGAGGCATTGGCGGCTCGTTATCTGCGTGATTACGCCCATTCATTCCCGGGCGGTTATCGCGAGGACTACCATCCGCGCATTGCGGTCGACGACATCGAACGCATCGAGCGTGTCCGAGATTCAGGTCATCTGACACTGCACCTCTATCATCCGATCGTCGAGAGCGGCGACCAGATGCATGTGCGGCTCTATTCGCCGGCTCGACCGGTACCGCTCTCCGAGGTGATTCCGGTGCTGGAGAACATGGGGCTGAGCGTGTTCGGCGAGCGGCCCTATCGTATCCGGCATGCCGCCGGTGACGTCTGGGTTCATGATTTCGCCACACGCCGTGCGATCAGCAGCGGCCAGGTGTCCGCCAAGGCGAGGCGCTTGTTCGTCGAGACCTTTCTGCTCGCCTGGGACGGCGTGATTGACAACGACGGATTCAACGGCTTGGTCCTGCGCGCTGAACTGGCCTGGAACGAGGCCTTGGTGTTCCGCGCGTACAGCCGCTACCTGCACCAGATCAAGGTGCCTTACACGCAGGCATACACGATTGGGGTGTTGAACCGTAACCCGGAGGTGGTGCGGGTCCTGAACGGCCTGTTCCAGCAGCGCTTCGATCCCGATTGCCCATCGGACTCCGCGCAACAGGAGCAGCAATTGGCACAGTTCGAGGTCTTGCTCGAGGGCGTCTCGAGCCTCGATGATGACCGCATCCTGCGCAGTTTCCTCAACCTGATTCAGGCGACGTTACGGACCAACTTCTATCGGCGCGAGGGTGACGGGTCGCCGAAACCCTATCTGTCGTTCAAGATCGACCCGTCGCGGGTCAACGGGATGCCGTTGCCGCTTCCGATGTTCGAGATCTTCGTCTTTTCGGCGCAGATGGAGGGTGTGCACCTGCGCGGTGGCCGTGTGGCACGTGGTGGCCTGCGCTGGTCTGACCGCATGGAGGATTACCGCACCGAGGTGCTGGGCCTGATGAAGGCGCAGATGGTCAAGAATACGGTGATCGTCCCGGTGGGCTCAAAGGGTGGCTTCGTGGTCAGGGAGCGGCCCGGGGGCGACGGCCGCGAGCGTCTGATGGACAGGGTGATCGACTGTTACCGGACCCTGCTGCGCGGGATGCTGGACCTCACGGACAACCTGGTCGGTGACGACGTCGTGCCACCGCCCGGCGTGGTGCGCCACGACGATGACGACCCTTATCTGGTGATTGCCGCCGACAAGGGAACCGCGACCTTTTCCGACATCGCCAATGAGGTGGCCGCGGGATACGGCTTCTGGTTGGGCGACGCGTTCGCATCCGGTGGCTCCGTCGGCTATGACCACAAGGCGATGGGCATCACTGCCCGTGGTGCCTGGGAGTCGGTCAAACGCAATTTTCGCGAACTCGGGCTGGATACCCAGACGATGCCGTTCAGCGTAATGGGCATCGGCGACATGTCTGGTGACGTGTTCGGCAACGGCATGTTGTTGTCACCGCAGATCCGATTGCTCGGCGCATTCAATCACCGGCACATCTTTCTCGATCCGGACCCGGATACGGCAAAGTCATTCACGGAGCGGGCCCGCCTGTTCGGGCTGCCGCGGTCGAGCTGGTCGGACTACGACAGGCGACTGATATCAGCGGGCGGAGGTATCTATGCGCGAGACGCCAAATCGATTCCGGTTTCGCCACAGGTGCAGGCGATGCTCGGGCTGAAGGTCGAGCGCACGACGCCCAACGACCTGGTTCGAGCGATGCTGAAGGCGCCGGTCGACCTGCTGTGGAACGGCGGTATCGGGACCTATGTCAAGGCCTCGTTCGAGCATCACGAGCAGGCCAATGATAAGGCGAATGACGGTGTGCGTATCGATGCCACGGAGTTGCGTTGTCGGGTGGTCGGTGAGGGCGGCAATCTGGGCTTCACCCAGCTGTCCAGGGTCGAGTTCGCAGCGCAGGGTGGGCATATCTATACCGACGCAATCGACAATTCTGCCGGAGTCGACTGCTCGGATCACGAGGTGAACATCAAGATCCTGCTCGACAAGATGGTCACTGACGGCGACCTGACCAGCAAGCAGCGCAACCGGCTCCTGGTCGAGATGACGGACGACGTGGCACGTTTGGTGCTGGCCGACAATTACAGCCAGACACAGGCGATCAGTGTCGTGGTCGCCGGTGGCGCGCAACGTCTCTACGAGCAGGCGCGCTTCATGGACCTGCTCGAGCAGACCGGGCGTTTCAACCGCAAGCTGGAGGCCTTGCCCGACCGGAAGGCCCTGACCGAGCGGCTGGCGCTCGGCCAGGGCCTGACCAAACCCGAGGTCGCGGTGCTGCTCGCGTACAGCAAGATGAACTATTTCGAGGCCGTCGTCGGTTCGGACATCCCCGACGATCCCTTCGTGCTGGATCGGCTGTTGCGCTATTTTCCGCCAGTACTGGGCGAGCGCTACGCGGGCGGCATCGCGCAGCACCGGCTGCGTCGTGAGATCGTGGCGACTGTGATCGCCGGAGAAATCGCCGACCATGTCGGCCCAGGCATCGGTTTTCGTGTGCGTGAAGAGGTGGGTGCGGATATCGCCTCGGTAGCGCGCGCGTATCTGGTTGCCAGCGAGGTGTTCGAGACCGATCAGCTGTGGGGCCGGATAGAGGCGCTGGACAACAAGGTCGCGGCCACCGTCCAGATCGAGATGCTGTCGCGGGTCGCCGACTTTCTCGAACAGACCTTCGCCGCGGTGCTGCGCTCGTACAGGGAATGTCTTGATATGGGGGCGCTGACGGCGCGCTTTCGTGATGGTGTGGCGCAACTCTGGGAAGCGATGCCGCGACCTCTGGCGAGCCAGGACAAGGTCGAGTTCGAACGTCGTGTGCGCCGCTTGACCGGTGAGGGCGTACCGCTCGATCTGGCGCAGGCAGTCGCCGGTCTGGTCCCGATGGCCGCGGCGCTGGACATCGTCGACGTGGCACGCGCCACCGAGACCGACATCGTGTCTGCCGCTTGGGTCTACTCGGCACTCAACCACAGCCTGGAACTCGACTGGATCCGGCGTCAGATCGATTCCCTGTCAGTCCAGACCCACTGGCACTTGCTGGCGCGCACCAAGCTGCAGGTGGCCTTGAGCAGACATCGGCGCGACATCACCGCCGCAGTGCTGCGTTCGCGCCGGAAACAGGGCAGCCCGCGGGGGATACTCGAGCATTGGTTGCGCGAGAACCGCGCGACATTGGATCGTCACGGGCAGATCATCGCCGAGTTCAAGGCCGGCAATCTGTTCGATTTCGCCATCCTGTCGCTGGTCGTGGCCGGGGTCGGGGACTTGCTGCCCCGCACTGCGGGGATTCAGCAGGCTGCCCAGTGAGTGGGTTTGTCAGCGGATAATAGTAAGATATTTTTCAGAATCTTAGAAAGACTTCTTCATAAGATGGATCGCATTGGGCTGCGGGTCGGGTGCACGAGTCCCATCGCCGGCGTTACGATCGCTTGAATTAGCATTGGCTGGCCTGCATCCGTCACCGGCATCACGGATGCGGGCCAGTCCTGCGCTCACCTGCCTTATCGATGAAACTCGTGAATCGGCTGAGTGTTACAGAACTTCCCGCTTGGCCCACTAGTGTCCCGACAGGCTATCGGTCTTGCCGCGATGACACGGCCTCGATGAGACAAGGGGCAGCTGGACAGCGCCCCGGCGCACCGGCCGATCAGGTGCCACGCGGCTTCACCGCCTCGATCGTGGCTGCGACGACATAGTCCGTGACATCATAGCCTGGCGCCCAGTCGCGGATGAACGACTTGGATTCATCTTTGGGCTGGATCTCGATCTGCCGGAAACCGGCGGCCTCGATCGCCTGCGCAAGGTCATCGATCAATGCCGCATTGCCTATGCAGCCGGCGATCAGCTCCTGGGACTGGCGCATATCGTCCGGCAATTCGGTGGTCGCCACCACGTCCGAGATGGCCAGCCGCCCACCCGGCCGGAGCACGCGGTAGGCCTCGCGGAATACCTGCGCCTTGTCTGGCGAGAGGTTGATCACGCAGTTGGAGATGATGACATCCGCGGTCTGATCGGCAACGGGCAGGTGCTCGATCTCGCCGAGGCGAAACTCGACATTGTCGAATCTGCCCTTCTGCGCATTGGCGCGCGCCTTCGACAGCATGTCGGGAGTCATGTCGACGCCGATCACATGCCCCGCCTCGCCGACCTCGTGCGCCGCCAGAAAACAGTCGAAGCCACCGCCGGCACCGAGATCGACCACGACCTCGCCGGGTTTCAGCGCGGCAATCGCCTTGGGGTTTCCGCAGCCGAGGCCCATGTCGGCACCCGCCGGTGCCAGGTCCTGTTCGGCGCTGCTGTATCCCAGGCGGGTGGAGATGATGCGGCTGATCGCGCTGTCGTCGCTGGTGCCGCAACAGCTCGCCCCGACGCCGCATGGGATCCCGGCGTTGTCCGCACGGGCCACCTGGGCGTACGCGGCGCGTACCTCCTGGCGGTGTTGATCCTGTGACGGCTGAGCGGTCTGGTTCGGCTCGTTGTCACTTGCGGCGTCGCCGCGGGGTGGTGGACAGCAGTCACTCAAGGAATTCTCTCCTCGCATGGTGCGGTTTCTCCAGAACCTGGCACGGACGCATACGGCAGGCCGGTGGCCTAAGCCTCAGGGCCTCACCACCAGCACCGAGCACTTGGCCCGATCGACCACGTGGCTGGTGCTCGACCCGAGGAACAGCTTGCTGATGTCGTTGGCGCGCGAGGGCATGATGACCAGATCGATTGCATGCTTCTCGACATAGCTGACGATGACCTTGTGCGGGCTGCCCTGGCCCACGCCGGACTTGATCGAAGCCGACGCCTCGAAACGCTGCGCGATGAATTTTTTCAGCTCTTCATCGACGTCGTCTCGGGCCTGTCGCAGGGCGCTCTCGGGAAAGTAGCTGGCAACCATCGGCAGGCCGAAATCCGGTATCACCGTGAGAACCGTGATATTGGAATCGTAGCGATTGGCCAGGTCCTTGGCGCAGCTTACGGCCCGCTCGGACAGCTTGGTCTCCTGCAGGTCGACGGGCAGCAGAATCTCTTTGAACATGACGGGTCTCCGAATCAGGCCGTTTGCGGTGTGGCCGACTGTGATGGCTTACGACGCCGTTGCAGCCAGGCGATCAGGGCGAGCAGCGCGAATGCCGGTATGAACATCAGGTGTTTCGGCGGCCGGTCGGCGTCGACCTGCAGGCTGACGATCTCCCAGTCGAAGTCGATGCCGACCCTCTGTGCATCACTGTCGAACATCACATTGTCGGCGAATACCTTGTCGTCTTCGGTGCGTATTTCCAGACCGGCATCGCGCAGCCGGGCCTCGCCGTCCCCGGATGTGCCGAGCGGCAGCAGTACCGTGCGGGTCATGAACTTGCCGTCCAGCGTCTCGCCCTGCACGATCATCTGCAGCCTGCCGTCTTTCGGCGCGGTGGCGGCCTGCTCGATGATCGCGGTTGCCGGGATAACCTCGGTGGGCGGATAGACCTCGTCCCACCAGAAGCCCGGCCGAAACAGCGTGAAGGCGACCAGCAGCAGCGCCAGCGACTCCCAAAGGCGGCTCTTGACCAGCCAGTAGCCTTGCGTGGCCGCCGCGAACAACAGCATCGCCACGGTCGCCGCGACAATCACAAACAGCAGGTGATACCAGGTCCCGATCCCGATCAGCAGCAGTTCGGTGTTAAAGATGAACAGGAATGGCAATATCGCCGTGCGAATGTCGTACATGAAGCCCTGGATGCCTGTCCGGATCGGATCGCTCTTGGCGATCGCCGCGGCGGCGAATGCCGCCAGGCCCACCGGTGGCGTGTCATCGGCGAGGATGCCGAAGTAGAACACGAACATGTGCACCGCGATCAGCGGGACGATCAGACCGTTGGCCGAGGCGAGCGCTACCACGACCGGCGCCATCAGACTGGAAACCACGATGTAATTGGCAGTGGTCGGCAGACCCATGCCGAGGATGATGCAGATCATCGCGGTGAAGATCAGTGCCGCCAGCAGATTGCCGCCCGAGATGAACTCCACGAACTCGATCATCACCTGGCCGATACCGGTCAGGGTGATGGTGCCGACAATGATGCCGGCGGCCGCGGTGGCGACGCCGATGCCGATCATGTTGCGCGCGCCGTGGGCGAGGCCGTCGATGCACTCGCTCAGACCGCGCTTGAGTTGTCCCTGTAGGCCGCTGCCGCGGAAGAACGCCAGCAGCGGGCGCTGGGTCAGCACGATGACGACCATCAGCATGGTGGCCCAGAAGGCCGAGAGGCCGGGCGAAAAGCGCTCCACGATCAGGCACCACATCAAAACCACGATGGGAAGCAGGAAGTACAGACCGGACTTGACGGTCGGGCCCGTCTCCGGGAGCTCCAATACCGGATTGTTCGGGTCGTCGATCTGCAGCTCGGGGAAGGTGGTGGCGTATTTGAGCAGGCCGATATACGCAGCACTCACCAGTAACGCAACGATATAGATGGCCGCGTCTCCGGCGAGGTCCTTGATCCAGCCGATCCCGTAGTAGACCGCAAAGCCGATGACGCAGATACCACTGACGACTGCGGCAAATGTCATGAGGCGCTGGGCGAAGGTGGGTGTGTGACGCCTGGGCAGTCCCTGCATGTGTGCCTTCAGGGCCTCGAGGTGGACGATGTAGAACAGCGCAATGTAGGAGATCACCGCGGGCAGAATGGCGTGCTTGATCACCTCCAGGTAGGAGATGCCCACATACTCGATCATCAGAAAGGCCGCCGCGCCCATGACTGGCGGTGTGAGCTGGCCGTTGGTCGAGGCCGCGACCTCGACCGCCCCGGCCTTGGTGCCCGGGAAGCCGACCCGCTTCATCAGTGGGATGGTGAAGGTGCCGGTGGTCGCCACGTTGGCGATGGACGATCCGGAGATCAGGCCGGTGGTCGCAGAGGCCACCACCGCGGCCTTGGCCGGTCCGCCTTTCAAGTGTCCGAGCAGGGCAAAGGCCACCTTGATGAAATAATTACCGGCCCCGGCCTGTTCCAGCATCGCGCCAAACAGCACGAACAGGAACACGAAACTGGTTGAAACGCCCAGTGCAATGCCGAATACACCCTCGGTGGTCAACCACTGGTGCGACATGACTTTGTGCAGACTTTGGCCCTTGTGCGCGATCACATCCGGCATGTAGGCGCCGCCGAAGGTGTAGATCAGGAACACGATCGCAACGACCATCAACGGCGGACCGAGCGCGCGCCGGGTAGCCTCGAGCAGCAGTAGCATCCCGATCACCGCAGTCACCAGGTCGACGGTGGTAGGGGCACCGGAACGGCCCGACAGTTCGGTGTAGAAGATGTAAATGTAGGCGGCGCAAAAGGCGCCGACCACGGCGAAGATCCAGTCCTGTACCGGGATGTGGTCGCGCGGCGATCGGCGGAACGCCGGAAACGCGGTGAACGCCAGAAAGATCGCGAAGGCCAGGTGGATGGAGCGCGCCTCGGTGTTGTTGAACACGCCGAACCCCAACAGGAAGGGTAGTGGTGAGGCATACCACAATTGGAACAGCGACCATGCCACCGGGACGCCGAATAGCACCTTGCCCGGGATGCCGCTGGGATGACGTGCCCCGACGTCCACCTGGGCGACCAGGTCCTGGGCGTCGTTGATTACGGTGTCGGCTGGTTGTTTCTCGGCCAAGGGTTTCTCCCCCGTTCGTTTTTACCGGGCAGGCCGGTGGGCGTAATGCCCTCGACAGCCCGCCGCGGGCTGCGGCATCTGCGGCCATGCAGCTGGATCGTGAATCAGGTCCGGTGGCACGGCGTTCGCCACCGGACCCGGGCCCGCTCAAAGCAGGCCAGCTTCCTTGTAGTACTTGGCCGCACCATCATGCAGCGGGGCCGAAAGACCGTCCTTGACCATCTCTTCTTTCTTCAGATTGGCAAACGCCGGGTGAAGCTTGCGAAAGTCGTCGAAGTTCTCGAACACCGCTTTCACCACCTGGTAGACGGTATCTGGCGGGCTGTTGGTCGACGATACGAAGGTTGCACCTACACCGAAGGTCTGCACATCGGCGTCGGTGCCCGAGTACATGCCGCCGGGAATCGTGGCCACGCGGTAGTAGGAGTTATCGGCGACCAGCTTTTCAATCTCCGGACCGTCGACATTTATCAGCATGGTGTCGCAGGAGGTGGAGGCCTCCTTAATCGAGCCGTTCGGATGGCCGACCACGTAGACCATCGCATCGATCTTGTTGTCGCAGAGGGCCTGCGACTGCTCGGCCGCCTTCAACTCGGAAACCAGGGCGAAGTCTTTGGCGGTCCAGCCCTTCGCCGCCATCACGACCTCCATCGTGCCGCGCTGCCCGGAACCGGGGTTGCCGATGTTGACGCGCTTACCTTTGAGGTCGTCGAAGTTCTTGATGCCGGAGTCCTTGCGGGCGACCACGGTAAACGGCTCGGCATGCACCGAGAACACTGCCCGCAGGTCTTTGTTCGGACCCTGGTCGGCAAACTTGTCGGTGCCGTTGTAGGCATGATATTGCCAGTCCGACTGCGCCACCCCCATGTCCAGTTCACCTGCGCGGATGGTGTTCAGGTTGTACACCGAACCGCCGGTCGACTCGACCGAGCAGCGGATGCCATGTTCCTTGCGACCTTTGTTGACCAGGCGACAGATGGCGCCACCGGTCGGATAGTAGACGCCGGTCACACCGCCGGTGCCGATCGTGATGAAGCTGTTGGTACTGGCGGTCGCCGCCGTGCCCAGGCCTACGGCTGCGACCAGCGACGCGGCGATAACCATTTGTTTGTCAAACATACAATTTTCCTCCTAGGAGTCTCTTCTAGTGTTTCTCGAGCTTGCTTTACCTTGGTTCAGTAAAGACCCAATCTGCCGGAAAGCGTGGCACAGGGTGAGCACGATGGATCACTTGTCGGGCCCACAGTTTGTGACAAACTGCGCATGCGTCGCAATGCCGGCCGTGGAAGTGCCTGCGTGGATTCTAGCCGGGATGCCGGCCGTTCGCAGATTAATCCGCGGTCAATGCGCGGACATTGACGCATGGTTTCAGCACAATGAGCAAATGATGGGGTCGCGCAAATCAGTCAGGTTCAGCAGCCTGCGCAGCCGTTCGGCGGGCCGTCTGGACGAGTTGCGCATACAACTCGCGCGCCCGGATGCGCTCCTGCCACTGGCGCTGCTCGGTCTGCTCACCGGTCTGCTGGCCGGCGCTGTGATCATCGTGTTTCGCCTTCTGGTGGAGGGAACGCAAGATGCTCTGCTGCCCGGCGACGGCCCCGAGAACTACGAAATGTTGTCTGGCGGGATGCGCATCCTGCTGCCCTTGCTCGCGGCTGTACTGCTGGCGGTGATGTTCCGCTGGCTGGCGCGGGGGGTGCACGTACTCGGCGTCGGCCGCATCATGGAACGTATGGCCTTCCACCAGGGACGCTGCACGCCGCGCGAGTTTCTATTGCAGTTCTTCGGCGCGGCGCTGGCAATCATCGGGGGATACTCCGTTGGCCGCGAGGGTCCGCATATCTTTCTCGGCGCATCGTCGGGCAGCCTGCTCGGGCAAGGACTGGCGCTGCCCAACAACGTGATTCGTGCGCTGGTCGCCTGCGGGACTGCGGCCGGCATCGCCGCCTCGTTCAACACCCCGCTTGCCGGTGTGGTGTTCGCGCTGGAGGTCGTGATGATGGAATACACGGTGGCGAGTTTTATTCCCGTAATCCTCGCGGCGGTGAGCGCCACCACGCTCTCCAACATGGTGTTCGAAGATCAGCCGATGTTCGGGTTTCTGACACTGGGCAGCGTGCCGCTGCAGGATCTTGCGATAGTGGCAGTGATCGGTGTCCTGGCTGGAGTGGCTTCCGCGGCGTTCATCCATGCCGTAGAGACGGTGGCGACGCGATCCAAGACGCTGCCGATATGGTGGCGCATGCCGCTCGCAGGTGCGCTGCTCGGTGGCATAGGTCTGCTTCTCCCGCAGGTAATGGGTATCGGCTACGACTCGGTGGAACTCGCGCTGAAGGGAGAGTATGCGATCGGCCTGCTGCTGCTCCTGCTGATCGGCAAACTGCTTGCAACATCCCTGTGCATAGGTCTTGGTGTCCCCGGCGGGGTGATCGGCCCGGCCCTGTTCATCGGCGCGATGCTCGGTGCAATGGTTGCCGAACTGGCACTGCAGTTGTCGGTTGGTCTGCAGAGCCCGGTCGGGCTGTTCGTCCTGTTGGGGATGGGTGCGATGATGGCAGGCAGTCTGCAGGCACCACTGGCCGCCCTCACCGCGATGCTGGAGCTTTCCGACAGTCCGGCGGTGATTCTGCCGGGCATGCTGGCGGTGGTCGTGGCCGGCATCACGGCCACCGAGCTGTTCGGCAAGGATTCGCTGTTTCTCACCATGCTGCGGGCGAGTGGCGTCGACTATGCCGCCAACCCGGTGTTTCAGGCGCTACGCCGAATCGGGGTTGCCAGCGCGATGGATCGCAGTTTCGTGCGTGTTGAGGCGATGCTGTCGTCCGAGCAGGCGAACCGGGTGCTCGATGACGGCCCACGCTACCTGTTGATCGATCTCGCGGACGGGCAACAGATGCTGATGCCGGCCGCCGATCTGGCCAGGCATCTTCAGACCTCGAAGCCGGAAACCGGACAGGCCATCGACCTGGAGGCAATCCCCGCCGTCCGACTGCAGCTTGCCCCGATAGAATTGCAGGCGAGCCTGCAGGAGGCCTGGATGGTGTTCGAGGAACATGCGGCAGAGGCGCTGGTGGTGCGCCGCGTGACCGCGCCCGGGATACATCACGTCTATGGGATCCTGACGCGCGACAGCGTCGAGCGGGCGTACCGTCCCTGAGCGGTTCAGGTCTCCAGCAGGCGCGGCATCAGTTCGACCAGGTTGCAGGGGCGCGTGCGGTAGTCGAGTTGTTGCGAGATCAGCTGGGTCCAGCCGTCCTTGCACGCGCCGGACGATCCCGGCAGATTGAAGATGAAGGTGCCGTTCGCGACACCGGCCAGGGCGCGCGATTGTATCGTCGACGTGCCGATCAGATCGTAAGAGAGCTTGCGGAACATCTCACCGAATCCATCGATTTCCTTGTCGAGCAGCGGCCGGACCGCCTCCGGCGTGCCATCACGGCCGGTGATCCCGGTGCCCCCGGTGGTGACGATCACCTGTACCCCGGGGTCCGCGATCCATCGCGACACGGTGGCGCGAATCTGATAGACGTCGTCCGGCACGATGCATTGCTCGTGAATGCGATGGCCGGACTCCTGCACGAGTCGGCACAACAGCGCACCGGACTTGTCGTCTGCCTGGGTGCGCGTGTCGGAAATGGTCATCAGCGCCAGATCGAGCGGGATAAATTGACGTTCTTGGCTCATGGTCGCACTTAACGGGGAATCGTGGAGCGGGCATCTTGCGCGCGGCGCACGGTAACTTCAACATTGCTGTCCCTCGGCTTCATGGCTGTCCGCCAGGCTCCAGGGCCAGCATTTCGTCATACATCTGCCAGGCGCTGGCAGCCGCCTCTTCGCTGACCTTCTGGATCGCATAGCCAACGTGGACGACCACGAAGTCACCCGCTGCCAGCGGTTCATGCTGCAGCATGAACAGGCTCACGTCGCGCTCCACGCCTTTTGCCTCGCAGCGTGCCATGAAGCCGTCGAGCTGCTTGATTTGCATCGGAATCCCGAGACACATGATCTGTTACCTTTAAATTTGTTCTGACTTCCTACCATCCACAGGTATCGACGCTATGCGCACAACCCTGATCTTGGGCATTGGCAACAACCTGCTTGGCGACGAGGGCATCGGTGTGCACGTGGTGCGCTTTCTGGAAGAGCAACACCCCGACACTCCCGGCGTCACCTTCCTCGACGGCGGCACCCTGAGCTTCACGCTCGCCGAACCCATCGCGGAACACGACAATCTCATTGTCGTGGATGCCGCCCGATTCGGGCAAGCCGCCGGCACCGTCCGGTGTCTGGAGGGCGACGACATGGACCGCTATCTGACCGGAAACCGTCAAAGTGTACACGAGGTCGGGCTGACGGACCTGCTGGATATCTCGCGCCTGACCGGCACCTTCCCGTCGCATCGTGCGCTGATCGGGGTGGAGCCGGCGTTCCTGGACTGGGCCGAGCAGCCCAGTCCGCAGGTGGCGCCGACCATTGCCCCGGTCGCCACGATGGCGCTCGAACTTGCGCAGCGCTGGCAAGAATCATGATCGGCTAATATACCCCCAACTC
The DNA here is from genome assembly GCA_963808165.1 of uncultured Gammaproteobacteria bacterium. Taxonomy (GTDB): domain Bacteria; phylum Pseudomonadota; class Gammaproteobacteria; order Chromatiales; family Chromatiaceae; genus Thiosocius. The sequence goes on from CAWEET010000021.1 coordinate 395,349, forward strand.
TGTTGACCTGCGTCATAGCAACGAAACTGCTTTCGCGTACATTAGTTTTGTCGCAGTGAAGGTTGGACGACGCAGCATGAGCGGGTTGAATTCCATTCCGGTACGGGTCGAGGCTGGCCCTGAGAACAACCATCGGACGGAGAATCTGAAGCCCGTTCTGCTGCAGATTGAAAACGCGCTGCGCGAACTCATCGAGCACGCGACCGAAACGGTCATCGACCTGGCCGCTATGCCATTCAGTGATCAGGACGAGCATGATCTGCGCGAGCTTCTTGGCAGCGGCGAAGTCAGTGCGACGATCGATGCCTTCGGTCCGACCCTGGTCGAGGAAACCGCCTTCCCCGGCGTCTGGCTGGTCGAGCACCAGGACGTCGAACGCCGGCGGCTGACCTTGCACCTCGAGATCGCCGCTATTCCCACCCTGCTGGTCACGCCAAGAGACGATCTGGCCGATGGGCTGGCAGCCCTGAAAGCGCTGAATGACTCCGAAGCCCCCACAGAGGATGTCCAATGAAAGAAGAAAAAACGCTGGCCGAACGGCTGCGTGAGCGCGGCGTCACGCGTCGCGGTTTCATGAAGTTCTGTGCGGCTACCGCTTCCATGATGGCGCTGTCTCCGGCGATGATACCGCGCGTCGCCGCGGCACTGCAGCAGGCGAAGCGCCCGTCGGTGATCTGGCTTTCGTTCCAGGAATGCACCGGCTGCACCGAGTCGCTGACGCGCAGTCATGCCCCTACGATCGAGGGCCTGATCTTTGATCACATCTCGCTCGACTATCACCATACCCTGCAGGCTGCGGCCGGCGACCACGCCGAGCATGCCAGAGATGCGGCGATGCAGGAAAACTGGGGCAAGTACCTGTTGGTGGTGGACGGCTCGATTCCGCTGAAAGACGACGGCATCTATTCGACGATTGCCGGGACCACCAATCTGGCGATGCTGAAGGAGGTGGCCGCCGGCGCGGCGGCGATCATCTCGGTCGGGACCTGCGCCGCCTTCGGCGGGCTGCCGATGGCGAAGCCGAACCCGACCGGTGCCGTACCGGTCTCCGAGATCATCAAGGACAAACCGATCGTGAACGTCCCGGGCTGTCCGCCGATCCCGACAGTGATCAGCGGCGTACTGGCGCATTTCCTGACCTTTGGTCGTCTCCCCGAATTGGATGCCCTCAACCGGCCGAAGGTGTTCTTCGGCCAGTCGATACACGATCGTTGCTATCGCCGCCCGTTCTATGAACGCGGAAAGTTCGCCGAGACCTTCGATGACGAAGGGGCACGCAAGGGCTGGTGCCTGTTCAAGCTGGGCTGCAAGGGTCCGATCACTTACAACGCCTGCGCGACCGCGAAATGGAACGAGGGCACCAGCTTCCCGATCGAGGCCGGGCACGGCTGCATCGGTTGCTCGGAACCCGGATTCTGGGACAAGGGTGGATTCTACGATGCGCTTTCCAAAGGCACCTACGGTTCCGCAGAGGGGATCGCACTGGCAGCCGGTGTCGGCGCAGCCATCGGCGTCGCCGCGGCCCTGGGATCACGTTCACGTCAGGCGAAAGCCGACCGTAAGGAGGAAGTATGACCCTGCTTGATTTCGCGCGCGGCCCCGCGCTCGAGTGGTCGTTGATCATCTTTGTCGCCGGTAGCCTGTGGCGCCTGTTCGGCACGTTGCTTGTGCGTCGCAAGCGGGATCTGTCGGAGCCCCGCTCACGCAGCACCACCGCTGGCGGGATCCGTACCGTTTTCAGCCGCATGTTTCCGCGCAAAGAGTTTCACGGCAAGACGCTGTTCGCGGTGATCGCCGGCTATGTGTTGCATTTCGGTCTGGCGATCACGGTGTTTCTGTTCACGCCGCATATCCTGTTCATTGACGGCCTGCTGGGCGTCTCCTGGCCGGGTATTCCGAACAACCTGGTGATGTTTGCCGGCGCGGTGACCATCGCCACCCTGGTCGCGCTGCTGATCAGACGCCTGACCACGCCAATGCTGAAGAAGATCAGCAGCGCCGATGACTACATCAGCTGGATCGTGACACTGTTGCCGGTGCTGACCGGGATGATGGCCTATGCCCACGTCGGAGGTCCTTACCAGACGGTGCTGGCCATCCATATCCTTACCGTCGAGGCCATGCTGATCTGGTTTCCGTTCGGCAAGCTGTTCCATGCCGTCTTGTGGGTTCCGTCACGCGCCCAGTTGGGATCGAGCTTTCAACGCAGGGGGGTGAAGGCATGACGATCAATATGGAAATCTTCAAGCAGTTCGCCGAGCAGTTGCCACATCTCGGTGACCATGCCCAGCCGCCGCAGATGACCGACGTGGAGCGTGTCGAGGCCGCGAGGGAGACCTTCGTCCGGAAACTCGATGCCCGCATGGCTGTCGATCTCGAATCCTGCATCCACTGCGGCCATTGCGCCTCGGCCTGCCATTTTTATGTCGGTACCGAAGATCCCAAGTATGTCCCGATCCGAAAACTGGACCTACTCAAACGGGTCTACCGTCGGGAGCTTTCACCGCTGCGCTGGCTGCATCGCCTCTACACGGACGACATCACGGTCAAGGATCTGCAGGAATGGCAGGAACTCGTCTATGACAGCTGCACAGAGTGTGGCCGCTGTTCGATGGTGTGCCCGATGGGAATCAACATCGCTGGTATGGTGAACGTGATGCGTCAGGGCATGGCGAGGGCCGGCATGATGCCTGCCGAGTTGATGGCCATGGAACAGGAGCAGGGTGGGCATGATTCACTCTTCGGGGTCGGCCCCGAGCAGATGAAGGGTGCGATCGCCAAGCTGCAGGAGGCCGGGGTGGATATTCCACTGGACAAGCATGAGGCAGACGTACTGGTCACGACCAGTGTGATCGACATCATCCTGTTCACCGACGGCCTGATCGCCACCGCCAGAATCATGAATCATCTTGGGCTCAACTGGACCCTGCGTTCGGACGGCTACGAGGCGGCCAACTTCGGCCTGTTGTCCGGCTGTGAGCGGGTGCAGAAGATCGCCTCCGAAAAGATCGTTCTGGCGGCCCGGGCCTGTGGTGCGAAAACCGTGATCATTCCGGAATGTGGACACGCCTATCCGTCGATGCGCTGGGAGGCCGCCAATGAACATGGGGGCAAGCTCCCGTTCGAGGTGCTGGCGATCTCGGAGTTTCTCGGTCGCGAGGTCAAGGCGGGCCGGCTAAAGCTGAACACTCTCGGCAGGGACCGCAAGGTCACCTATCACGACCCCTGTAAACTGGCACGTCATTCCGGGACGATCGAAGAGCCCCGTTGGGTACTCGACGCGCTCGGCGTCGACTTCCGCGAGGTCGATTCGGGCAAGGAACTGAACTGGTGCTGCGGTGGTGGCGCCGGGGTATTCCTGATCAACAGCGCCTCGGAACTGCGCCAGCAGGCCTTCCAGGTGAAGATGAAACAGGTCGAGAAGACCGGCGCGGATTCGGTGGTCACGGCTTGCGGCAGCTGTCGGCTGAACTTCATGAACGGTTCCATGCGTTCCAACTGGAACAAGGGCATCGAATCGCTGGTTGAACTAGTCGCAGAGGCATTGCCGACGCATTGACGGCTGGGTAGAAATTCGTTCCGGGGCGCGTCGATCCGGCGAGCGGGTAGAGTTAGCAAAAGGTAAGCAAAATGACAGAACGTGTCGTCGTCGATCCCATCACACGCATCGAGGGACATTTGCGCATCGAGGCGCAGATGAAGGGAAACCAGATCGATGCCGCCTATTCCTCGGGTACCATGGTGCGCGGTATCGAGGTGATCATGCAGGGGCGCGACCCGCGCGATGCCTGGGCCTTCGTCCAGCGCATCTGCGGGGTCTGCACCCTGGTTCACGGCGTCGCGTCGGTGCGCGCGGTGGAAGATGCGCTGAACTATGAGATCCCCACCAATGCCCAGTTGATACGCAACCTGATGATTGCGGCGCAATACGTGCACGATCACGTAATGCACTTCTACCATCTGCACGCGCTCGACTGGGTCGATGTGGTGTCTGCGCTGGAGGCCGACCCCAAGGCGACCGCGGCACTCGCGCAGAGCCTGTCCAGCTGGCCCAAGGCGTCGGCCGGTTATTTCGCCGATATGCAGAAGCGCCTCAAGGCATTCGTCGAGGCTGGGCAACTGGGAGTCTTTGCCAATGCCTACTGGGGACACCCGGCCTACAAGCTCCCGCCCGAGGCCAATCTGATGGCCGTTTCACACTATCTCGAGGCCCTGGAATGGCAACGCGACGTGGTCAAGCTGCATGCGGTCTTTGGTGGCAAGAACCCGCACCCGATGTTCCTGGTCGGAGGTACCCCTAACCCGATCGATCTCGAGTCCGATTCCGCGATCAATGCGAAGAAGCTTGCGCTGGTCCAGTCGATCATCGACAAGATGCGCACCTTCGTCGATCAGGTGTACGTGCCCGATACGATTGCGGTTGCGGGTTTCTACCCGGACTGGTTCCAGCGCGGCGAAGGTCTGGGCAATTTCCTGGTATTTGGCGACTTTCCCTCGGCCGAGCCCGGTACCGACCTGCGTGATCCGGCGAGCTGGTGGATTCCGCCCGGCGCGATCGTCGATCGTAACCTCAACGAGATCCATGAGATCGATTTGCGGGCCGATGCGGAGGTTCAGGAATTCGTTTCACACAGCTGGTACGAGTACGAAGACGGCAATGACAAGGGCCTGCATCCCTGGAGCGGCGAGACGAAACTCGACTATCGGGGACGTGGTGGTCCCGACGCCCCATACGAGCAGCTCAACGTCAACGAGGGCTATTCTTGGCTCAAGTCGCCGCGCTGGAGGGGCAAGGCGATGGAGGTCGGGCCGCTGGCGCGCGTGCTATTGCTTTACGCCAAGGGCGACGAGGCGACGCGCGAACTGGTCGATTCCACCCTCGGCGCACTCGGTGCGGACAAGCGCGCACTGTTTTCGACCCTGGGCCGCACAGCGGCGCGCACCCTCGAGAGCAAGTTGATCGCCGACAAGATGCAGACCTGGATGGATACCCTGGTGGCCAATATCAAGGCCGGCGATACCCGAACCTTCAACGAGGCGCTGTGGAAGCCATCCAGCTGGCCCAAAGAGGCCAAGGGCGTCGGTTACATGGAGGCGCCGCGCGGCGGCCTGGCGCACTACATCGTGATCAAGGACCAGAAGATCGACAATTATCAGGCGGTCGTCCCATCGACATGGAATGCCGGCCCGCGCGACCCACAGAACCAGCCTGGTGCGTACGAGGCCGCCCTGCAGGACAACCACGAACTGCACGATCCGAATCAGCCGGTAGAGATCCTCCGCACGGTCCACAGCTTCGATCCCTGCATCGCCTGTGCGGTGCATCTGACCGACGAAGGCGGCGAGGAGATGTTGCAGGTCAAGGTCAGGTGATTTGACGCAGCGCGGACCGTCGGGCCGGTTACTCGGACGCCGGAGGCGGCCCGACCTGCCATCGGCGTTGGCTTGAGCTCAGAAGGTGGGGTGGGCTGCGCCTGCCGATCGGGTGACCTGGATCTGGCCGTCGCCCCCTTCCTGATGCCCCCCGAACGGGCGCCAAGTGTAACAACAGCACACAAAAAAAGGGCCCCGAGGGGCCCTTTGAATTTTGCTGATGAAGTTCTCAGTGCTTTCTCAGCCCCAACTGTCCATTTTGATGTTCTCGAACCAGCTATAGGCATACTGCACTTCGCGTGCCCGCATCTCCGGGCTGCTGTCCGCTGAGGTGAGGCCGCCTGAACCTTCGACCTTGCCCAGCTTGCCGTCCTTCAGGTTGTAGACCATGGCCACTGAGATGGCATCGTCCGGGCCGACCACGGAGTAGCAGGTGTTGACCAACGAGGGGTCGCCAGGCTCGCGGCCGTTCAGCAGCTCGACCACGGCGGCAGCACAGGTCTTGCCCTCGGAGTTAGCGGCGTAACCGGACTTTGGCAGCGGTGAAGCCACTGAAGCATCACCCACCACGTGAATGCCCTTGTGCAGGGTCGACTCGAACGTCCGACCGTCGATCGGGCACCAGCCACCGTCGCTGGTGAGACCGGCCTTGATGGCGATTGCGCCGGCCGTTTGCGCCGGGATCACGTTGGCCACGTCTACCTTGTGCGCGGCATCGCCGGCGTAGATGGTGCCGTTGGCCGCATCGACCCGCGTGATCGCCCCGCCGTTGGAGGCAGCCGACCCACTCGATGGTGTCCTTGTAATAGCGCTCGAACGCCTGGGTGAACAGGCCCATCTTCGAGAACTTGTCCTTGGCGTCGAAGATCATCAGCTTCGACTTCGGCTTTTTGGCCTGCAGGTACATAGCGATCTGGCACGCACGCTCGTAAGGCCCGGGCGGGCAGCGGAACGGGTTCGGCGGGGCCGCAATCGCGACCACGCCGCCATCTGGCATGGCCTCGAGCTGCTTGCGCAGCAGCACCGTCTGTTCGCCGGCCTTCCAGGCATGCGGCATGGCCTTCATCGCGGCGTCGTCGTAGCCCTCGATGTTGTCGGCGAAGGAGATGCCCGGAGCGACGATGCAGCGGTCGTAGGCGAAACTCTGTCCGCCGTTCGTGGTCACCTTCTTGCCGTCAGGATCGATGGCGGTCACGGTGTCGTGCACAACAGTGACGCCGTGCCCCTTCAATCCGTCGTAGGTCACCTTGATGGATTCCATCGTGCGGTGCCCCGACAGGACCTCGTTGCTCATGAAGCAGGTGTAGTACTCGGTATTGGGCTCGATCAGCGTGACATCGATCGAGGAATCCGCCATCCGGATGTACTTGGCGGCCGTCGCACCGCCCACGCCGCCACCGACGATAACGACCTTCTTGCTGGCCGCGCCGACTATCGCCGGGAAGCCCAGTGAACTCACTGCCACTGCGCCGCCGGTCACCTGGAGAAACTTTCTACGTGTGAAATTTGCCATTGTTGAATTCCTCCTGATTACTTCTGGCTGGCGAAGTAGTTCAGCACGGCTTCGATTTCATCGTCGCTGAGCTTCTCGACCTGCTTCTTCATCTTCTTGGGCATCTCGCGGTGTCCGGACTGGAAATCCTCCATGGAATACTGCAGCCACGGCAGCCATTGTCCGGCCAGTATCCCGGCGTCGTCGTCCGGCAGAGCTCCGCCCTCGTCGTGACACTTGGCGCAGGCCTTGTCGTATACCTCGGCGCCCGCCGTTGCCTTGGCCGCGTCGTGCGGCACGTTGGCCTTGAAAACCGGCATCGCGGCGAAGTGCTCGCCCATCGCCTCGATCTGCTCGTCGGAGTAGCCCTTGGCGATACGGTTCATGATGGTCGCGGGCCGCGCGTCCTCTGCATGGCTTTCGCCTTTCGGCAGGGCCTTGAAATAGGTCATGCTGTCGATGAAATAGCTCGCGGACATGCCGGCGAGGTTCGGCGATGCCGGTCCCGCACTTTGCCCGTTTGTGCCGTGACAGCCGGCACAGGTGTCGGCCATCGCCTTGGCGCTGGGGTCAGCCAGCACCTGCGAGGTGCCGACCATCAGTACAGAGCCGATCAGCGCGACCAGCGCCTTCTTCTTACAGCCCATAATTCCTCCTAGCTCTTTGATTTGATTGGAAGGGTTCTGTTGAGCCGCCCGGCGTCGGCCGGACCGCGGTTATTTTTTTTGGTCAGTCTGCTTTGGCCTGTTTCGGGCCACCGCTGCCTTGGTCGTTGCCTAGTCTAGCGTAATACACGGCCAATTCATTAATTTCTTCGCGGGTTAACGCTTCGGCAATGATTCTCATGCGACTGTAGATGTCATTTGCGCGCTCTCCCTTGGCGTAGTCTTTCATCGTGTTGACGAAGTACTTCACATTCTGACCCGCGATCGCCGGGACATCGATAATCGCGCCCTCGCCGCGCGGCCCGTGGCACGAGGCGCAGGGTTGGATCAGGCGCTTCTTGTCGCCACGGAACACCAGCCGGACGGTGTCCTCGCTGACGCTGTCCTCCTCGTCCACCTCGACCTGGGCGATCGGCTGTTGCGCATACCAGGCGGCCAGCGCCGCCAGTTGTTCATCGGTCAGACGCTCGACCGCCTCGTTCATGCGCCGGTTCTCGCGGCTGCCGTCCTTATAGTCCTTCAGTTGCTTAAAGGTGTAGGCGGCAAGCTGCCCGGCCAGGGTCGGATGCTTGTCACGGTCCGGCTCGCTGCCGCCCGGGCCATGGCAATCGGTGCAGGCATTGACATCTTCGGTCTCGACAGTCTCGATTTTGGAACCGATCTCGGCATCGCCCTTGCGGACCAGCTTATGGGTCTCGACAGTCCAGGCGACATTCGACGAAGGTGCGCCCTGGGCCAGACCGAATGGTACGAGCACCGAGATGAACAAGAACAGCTTGTACGATTTCATATGTCTCAGTATCCCCATGGCACCGAGCCGGGTGCGTCCAGTATCAGGAGCTGTACGATGGGTATGCCGTAGGCCACAACCATCCAGACCGCGACGATGCCGTTCCACAAAGCAAAGCCGTTCATCGACTTCGGGACGTTCAGCGGCGGGTATACGGCTACCGCCCAGTCGTCGTCGTTGATCTGGTCCAGCTTCTTGGACGCATGCGACAGCAGCAGGTTGAGCACGAACAGCAGCGCAGAGAACATCAGCACCGCGCCGCCGACGATCATCGCCAGTTCATGCGGATCCCATTGCGCGACCAGCGGCGAGTCGTAGGGGGCGGAGGAGATGCGGCGCGGCTGGCCGAGCAGGCCGAGGGCATGCCAGGGCAGGGTCAGTATCAGCATGCCGATCGCCCACAGCCAGAGCTGCATGACGGCCATCGAGCGCGACGCGATCCGTCGTCCGGTCAGCTTGGGCCACAGGTGATAGGCGATCGCCAGGTACATGATGACCGTCGTGCCACCGAATATCAGATGGAAATGGCCGGTGACCCACTGGGTGTTGTGCACCAGGGTGTTCATCTGATAGCTGGCGTTGATCATGCCGCCCCAGCCGCCCGCGATCAGCATGAACAGCGCGAGCATACCGGCGACGACCATCGGCTCTCTCCAGTCCAATGCGCCGATCCAGCCGAACAGGCCCTTGCCACCGCGCAGGCGCCCGGCCCCCTCGAGCGAGGCGAGCACGGTGAAGCCGGTCAGCAGGGTGGGAATCGCCACGCCGAACGTGCCGAGCATATGCAGGAACTTGAACCCGGCCGACTGCTGTGGATCCATGTACAGGTGATGGAAACCGATCGGCACGCTGATCACCAGCAGCATGATGAAGGCGATGCGCGCCATCTCGTCGCTGAACAGGCGCCCGCCGGCAACCTTTGGCAGTATCGTGTACATCGCGATGTAGGCCGGGAACAGCCAGAAGTAGACGATGGCGTGCAGGGTCCAGGAAAACAGCGTGCGCGCCAGCCCGGGATCGATCGTGTCCTTCAGGCCGAGCGACCAGGGGATGAGTTGGAACAGCATCTCGATGCCGACACCGGCGCTGGTCCACAGCCACATGATCGCGTTGGCCGTGGTGCCATACATCGCCAGCGGAACCACCTGCCCGGGGTTGTCACGCTTCCAGGTGACAGTCGACATGATCATTTCCAGGCACCAGATCCAGGATCCGACCACCAGCAGCGTCGCCCCGATGTAAAAGGCCGGGTGTGCCTTCAGAGGCGGGTAGAAGGTGTACAGGACCGAGGCATGGCCGGTGAGCAGCGGAATGGCGGCCAGCACCGTGCCGCCCAGCGCGACGATGAAGGCGACCCACGCCAGACTGCGGTTCCACAGCGGTTGTTTCAGCGTTGCAGTGGCGGTGTAGTAGCCGAAGCCCATGATGAAAAAGGTCGTGAGCACGAAGCCCATCAGCACGCCGTGGGTCGATACCGATGCGAAGTACATTTCGTGCGATTCGATCTGCGGGAACAGCCCGCTGCGGTTCACGACCTGGTAAAGGCCCAGGACAATCGCCACGAAGAACGCGGCAAAGGCGACCCAGAGGTTTGCCATGGCCACGGATTTGGACTTGTTGTACATGTTTTTCCCCAGCGGGCGGCGTCAGCCGCGGTCAGCCTTTCGGAACGACTTTGAGCTTCGACCACATGTAGTCGTGGCCCAGGCCGCAGTACTCGTTGCACAGGAACTGCGCCTCACCTTCCCTTGGGAAGGAGGTCGTTACCTCGGAAACGTAGCCCGGCACCACCATGGTGCTCATATTGGTGAAGGGGACGTGGACTCCGTGCAGGACGTCCGGGCTGGTGATCCTGAACGTCACCGGTGTATCCACCGGGACCTCGATCATCTGCGGGTAGAAGGAGTAGCGTGCCGCCACCATGCGCACGGTGATCGAGCCATCCTCGTTGGTGGTGACACCGAGATTGTCTTCGGTGAACTCGCCGGACAGGTGCAGCGTCTTCGGGTCTATGGCCTCGACGTTGCTGGGCGGGTGCAGGTTCATCTTGATCGCGGCGTAGGTCATCGACCCGACCATCACGACGGTGATGAAAGCGACGACATACATCCATTTTTTTTCCAGCGGGTCTACATGCATCTCTCGAATTTCCCTGCTAAGCGACCGGTCCGTGGGACATGAACAGGCCGAAGAAGAAGTACAGCCAGCTCAGCAACATGGCGACGCCGATCACGAGGATTACCGCCCATGTCCCGCGCGGTGGCGCCTCGAGTATGCGTCTCTGCTCGTCTTCAGTGAGCTCGTTCATCAGGTATCTCTCTCAGACAGGTATAAGGGGTTGGCAAAGGTGCAACCGTTTCCTTGGGCGGCCAGCGGCATTGTGCAGTCTATTTTGTCGCATGCTTTTGGAGGCGACGGCCGCTGCCGGTGCCGTTCTCGGTCTTTGGCTGGGTCCGCCTTCGCCCTCTTGCGTCCGGAATATATACTTGGGGCAGGGTTTTTCAAAGCCCCGTTGTCCAAAATAAGTCTCTGGTTATAAACAAAAATAACCTGGATCAGGTTGGCGGCCGGTCAAGCCGTGCGAAATGCTGGACGCAACACGGACATTTCCAGGACGCAAGGAAAATCACCCGCCGGGCGGGTGACATGGATGCGGCTGGCTCAGGTTTCGCAGTCGGAAACGACCTTCCAGCGGCGCGAGTCGCGGCCCCTGTGGCGGCTGTGCCGGCAGACCCAGCGTCGAGCTTTCGCCAGGGTGCGGAAACCCAGGTAATCCCGGGTCGACGGGTGGGTGACGAAGGACCAACCGAGCAGGCCATGCCTTTCGATCCGGTATACACCGGTGAGCTCGTTGTGAACGATGCGATACATGGCACGCCTTCTAGTAAAACAGTATTACCTAATATACTTATCGTTTTGAAATAATCAAGCAGGTGAACTTGACGACTTTGAGGAATCTTGTTGAGCGCGGTGCACTTCAGTCTCGGCGTAGGCGCAGGGCGTTGACGACCACCAGCAGAGAACTCAGTGACATCCCGATCGCGGCACCCCAGGGTGCGATCATCCCCAGCGCTGCCGCGGGGACGGCGAGAAAGTTGTAGCTGGCGGCCCAGATCAGGTTCTGCCGGATGATACGACGGGTCTTCGCAGCGACCCGGCGGGCGTCGCCGACCACGCCCAGATCGCTGCCGAGCACCAGCAGCCCACTGTTGACCTGGGCGAGTTCGGTGGCATGGGCGAACGATAGCGAGACATCGGCCGCGGCCAGCGTCGGGGCGTCATTGACCCCATCGCCGATCATCGCGACGCGCGCGCCCTCGGCCTGTCGGTCCCGAATCCAGTGCAGCTTGGCCGCGGGCGTCCGCCCGCCCAGCGTGTCATCGAAGCCCAGGTCGCTGGCGAAGCGCTCGGTGCTGGCCTGATTGTCGCCGCTCAACAGCGCGACGCGCTTGACCCCCTGCCGGCGCAGTGACCCGACGAGTTCGGCCGCACCTGGTCGGATTTCGTCACGCAGTACGAAAAGCGCCCCGCGCAACGCCGCGTTGTCTTTGCTGCTGCACAATGCGATCACTACGGCACCTTCGCCGGCGTATTGCGCTGCGCGATCGGTGAGGGTGGGCTGGGCCGCGGCACGCAACGCGAACCCGGGCTTGCCGATGCGCCAGCGTCGCCCGGCGACAATGCCCTCGATCCCCTCGCCGACAATATTCCTCAGCTCAGCAGCGGGACTGATCGGGTCTGCTTGTGAGCCCTTGAGCGCCTTGCCGATCGGGTGCTCCGAGTGGGCTTCCAAAGCTGCCGCGACAGCCTCGGCCTCGGCGGCAGTGATCCCTCCGAAGGGTTCGATCCGTTCGACGCTGAGCGCGCCGGCGGTCAGGGTGCCGGTCTTGTCGAACACAAAGGTATCGCACTGGGCGAGGACCTCGATGGCGTTGCTGCGCACCGTCAACAGGCCGCGGTCCGCGAGGCGGCCGACCCCGATCGCCGCGGCGACCGGGGTCGCCAGCGCCAACGCGCAGGGGCAGGTGACAATGAGCACGGCCACCGTATTCGGCAGCGCCGCCGCGGGGTCGAGCCATAGCCAGGCGACTGCGGTGACTGTGGCTATGACGAGCACCGCGCCGACGAACCAGGCCGCGGCCCGTTGGGCAAGCACAGCATAACGCGGCGCATCGCGCATCCCACTGGCCAGCAGGCGGTGGATTTCGGCCACGGTGGAGTCGGCGCTGCCTTTCTCCACCTCGATGACGACCGGCTGGTCGACATTGCAGGTGCCGCCGATCACGCGGTCTCCGGTCCGGTGAGACACCGGAAGCGGTTCTCCGGTCAACAGCGACTCGTCGAAGCTGCTTTGTCCCTCGACCAGCCGGCCGTCGCTCGGGACGATTTCGCCCGGCCGGATTCGCACCCGGTCACCCGGGGCCAACTCGGTGATCAGCACTTCGCGTTCGCCGGCGCGTTCTATTTTCAGTGCGACGCGCGGCAGGATCCTGCCGACCCGGTCGAGGGCATTGGCCGCCTGTATGCGACCGCGCAGCTCGACGCGGCGCGCGAGAAGCACCAGAAAAACAAACATCGCGATCGAGTCGTAATAGACCTCACCGGCCTGGACCCAGGTCGAGTAGAGGCTGCCAAGGTAGGCGACACCGAGCCCCAGCACGATCGGTACATCCATGCCGAGCCGATGGTTACGCAGGTCGCGCCATGCCCCGATGAAGAATTCCTGGCCTGGATAGGCGAGCAGCGCGGTGGTTGCGAACAGGCTGGTCCAGCGGCCGATGCGGATCCACAGCGCCAACTCGCCGGTCTCATCGCTCAGACCCATCAGGTAACCGGCGATCGCGAAGTTCATGACCACCATTCCGATCACGCCGGCAAAGATCAGTCGCTCCGTGCTGCGTTTCTCCTGCAATTCATTGAGTTCCTCGCGCCGGGTCGGGTCGTACGGGTGGGCGACATAACCGATGTTTAGGATGCTCTCGAGGATCTCGCTGAGTTGGATCCGGGCCGGATCCCAGCGGACCCGGGCGTGGTGGCTGGCATAGTCGAGTTCGACGTCCAGGACCCCGTCCAGGCCCCGCAGCACGCGCTCGTTCAGCCACAGGCAGGCGGCGCAGCGGATGTTCTCCAGCAGCAGGGAGGCCTCCCGGGCATCCGTCCGATCGCGCACGAACGACTTCTGGACGTCCGGGTGGTCGTAGAATGCCAGCCGCTTGACGATCTCCGGGACGACGTCCGCTGTCACTGCCGTCTCGCGTCGGTGCTCGTAATAGGTCTCGAGGCCCGCGTCCACGATCGCCTTTGCAACGGCGAGGCAGCCGCTGCAGCAAAAAAACCGTTGCCTGCCCAGCACCGTCGTGGTCCGCTGGTGCATCGGGTCCAGGGGCAGCCCGCAATGAAAGCAGCTGTCGACCGGATTGCCGGCCGCGGGCAGCGGTCCGCTGTCGGCAGCCAGCTGCGCCGCCGTTGGCTGCTCGCGGGTTTGGGGGCCGGTCAAGGTATTGCACCGCTCGTCTGTGGTATAAGCCTCCTGCGCAGTTTACGGCAAACGTCCGGCCACCAGCGCGCCGGCGTGGTGTCTGGTACCGCTTGACTATTTACGACGGGGATCCTCTATGAAGCGACGGATGAAGGCGATGGCGGCAGGTGCACTGATGGGTTTCGCGATGCTGGCAGGTGGCGCTGTGAGCGCCGAGCAGCAGCAGGCCGCGGCAGGCACGATCAAGATGCTGATCGAACGGCCCAGTCCGCTGGGTTTCGAAGAGACGCTCGAGCGCATCGAGGAAAATGCCCGGGACATGGGCTGGAAGGTACCGCAGAAGTGGAAGGTGGATTTCCAGCGGAATTTCGAAAAGATCACCGGCACCGATATCGGCCCCAGCCGGGTGCTTAAGATGTGCGAGCCGTTCGCTGCAGCCAAGCTCCTGGTCAAGGACGAATACAAGCAGCTCGCAGCGATGATGCCGTGCACCATCGCGGTGTACGAGAAGTCGGACGGCAAGACCTACATCGCGATGATGAACCTCGACGCCATGGCCCAGATGTATGGCGGTGACGTGAAGGACATGGCTGCGGAGCTGGCTCCGCAGATGGAACAGATGCTGAAGCTCGACTGATGCGGTTAGATAACTGTTTGCCGACGCAAGCGGCCGGCGCGACTGCTGCGCTAGGCGGCGTGTGACATGGCGGACCTGCGTGGCCTCAATCTGTTGCGTAACGACCCGGAGGCGGCGGCCCGCCTGATCGCCGAGGCGGAACGCGGCGACATGGATGCGCAGTACGCGGCCGGTCTGGTCTACGCGGAAGGTCGTGGGGTGGATCCGGACCTGGTTCAGGCGTATTTCTGGCTCACGCGGGCAGTGGAACAGGGCGATGCAGATGCCGAAAAACTGCGTCGCTACGTCGCCGCACAGATGGCAGACAGCGAGTTCGCGGACGCCCGCCGGCTGGTGAAATCGGCCAAGGCCGCCGCGATGATCGCGGCCATGGACGGCGGCTGCGCGCGACGCCATTGAGCGGCCGGATTGTGCGGGCAGGCACTGCGCCTGTATTTGACGAGAAACGGGATTCTGTTAAACTTCGCGCGCTGCCGAGGAAGTGAAAGACCTTGTTCAGCGGCGGTTCGTACAGGGGCCGCGTCCTGGAAAACCCCGTCGTATGGGGTTTTTTTGTATCGAAGGGTGTCGAACGTCCGGCGTTCGGTGCGAAATGATTCAGGAATGGGCCAGAGGCCCATTTTTTGTTTTTGGGCCAACTGTCGTTCGGGGAGTATGCACAAGGCACCACCGCAACTGGAGCACCTGGTCCGTGGCGCAGTCGACGCGCTTGGCTATGAAATGCTGGGCGTGGAGTACGTGTCGCGGCCGAGTACCGGCCATTTGCTGCGCATCTACATCGACAGCGAAGACGGCGTCGGCCTGGGCGATTGCGAAAAGGTCAGTCATCAGGTCAGCGGCGTGCTGGAGGTCGACGACCCGATGCACGGCGACTACGCGCTCGAGGTGTCTTCGCCGGGCCTCGACCGTCCCCTTTTCGAGAAGGCGCATTTTGCGCGGTTTGCGGGCGAGGTGGCCCGTGTCAGGTTGAACGCGGCGCTGAATGGAAGGAGTAACTACAAGGGCGTGATCGTCGAGGTGGATGGTGACGACATTGTGATGCAGGTCGAGGGCGAGCCGGTACGGCTGCCATTCGCACAGGTGTCCTCAGCGCGACTTGTTCCTCAGTTTTAGGGCGGAATGACGAAGTGATTAACAAAGAAATCTTGCTCGTTGTCGATGCGGTATCGAACGAGAAGGGCGTCGAGAAGGAAATCATCTTCGAGGCGATCGAGGCGGCCCTGGCGTCGGCGACCCGGAAGAAAAACGGCGGTGAAATCGAAGTGCGCGTGGCTATCGATCGCAAGTCGGGAGACTACGAGACGTTTCGTCGCTGGCTGGTGATGGATGACGCCGAAACCCCTGTGCTGGAAAACCCGATAGCGGAGATAACCCTGTCCGCTGCGCGCTCAGAGGATCCGAATATCCAGCCGGGCGACTACATCGAGGACGAAATCGACTCGATAGCCTTCGGCCGCATTGCCGCGCAGACCGCAAAACAGGTCATCGTCCAGAAGGTCCGTGAGGCGGAGCGCGCAAAGGTCGTTGAGGCCTACCAGGACCGGGTCGGCGAGCTCATCACTGGCATCGTCAAACGTGCCGACCGTGGCTCGATCGTGCTCGATCTGGGTAACAACGCCGAGGCGCTGATTCCGAAGGGGGATGTCATCCCCAAAGAGGCGGCGCGTGCCGGTGATCGCCTGCGCGGTTATCTCTACGATGTGCGCTCCGAACCGCGTGGCCCACAGCTGTTCGTGTCGCGTACCGCACCGTTTCTTCTGATCGAGCTGTTCAAGCTGGAGGTGCCCGAGGTCGGCGAGGGAATGATCGAGATCGTCGGCGCGGCACGCGACCCGGGATTGCGCGCCAAGATCGCCGTGCGTGCGCATGACCCGCGCATCGATCCGGTCGGTGCCTGTGTCGGCATGCGCGGATCCCGCGTGCAGGCGGTTTCCAACGAACTGGGTGGGGAGCGCGTCGATATCATCCTGTGGAACGACAACCCGGCACAGTTCGTGATCAACGCCATGTCCCCGGCGGATGTGACCTCCATCGTGGTCGACGAAGAGGCGCACAGCATGGACATCGCGGTGAAGGACGAAAATCTGTCGCAGGCGATTGGGCGGGGTGGACAAAACGTGCGCCTGGCCAGCCAGCTCACCGGCTGGGAGCTCAACGTGATGAGCGAGGAGCAGGCCGCGGAGAAGAGTGATGCCGAGGCGCAGGGCTACATCCAGCACTTCATGGAGCAGCTCGATGTCGATGAAGAGGTGGCGGCCATCCTGGTGCAGGAGGGCTTCACCAACATCGAGGAGATCGCCTACGTGGATGATGCCGAAATGGGCTCGATCGAAGAGTTCGATCAGGACATCGTCGAAGAGTTGCGCAACCGCGCCAAAGACGCGCTGCTTACCCATGCAATCGCCAGTGAGGAGGTTCTTGGCGATGTGGAACCGGCCGAAGACCTGCTGGGTATGGAAGGCATGGACCGCAAGCTGGCCTTCCAGCTCGCGTCGCGCGGTGTGGTCAGTATGGAAGACCTGGCCGAGCAGTCGATCGACGAACTGCTTGATATCGAGGGTATGGATGAGGAGCGCGCCGGCCAGCTGATCATGACTGCGCGGGCGCCCTGGTTTGAAGAGAGTGCCGAGTAAAGGGTATCGAATATGAGTGAAGTCACGGTCAGCCAACTCGCCTCCGATGTCGGTATCCCGGTGGACCGGCTGCTTAAGCAGCTGAGCGATGCTGGAATTTCCAAACAGAGTGCGGAAGACCTCATCACTGAGCAGGAGAAGATGGATCTGCTCAACCATTTGCGGCGTGCGCATGGCAAGAAGGAAGCCGCCGGTAGTGGGCGCAAGATCGCGCTGAAGCGGAAGACCACGACCGAGCTGCATCAGCCGGTCGCCGGCCGCACGACGGCACGCACTGCTGCAGCGCGTGCCGGCAAGACGGTCAGTGTCGAGGTGCGCCGCAAGCGCACGGTCGTCAAGCCGCAGGTCGACGATGCTGCGAAGCAAGAGGAACTGCTGCGTCAGGCCGAGGAGGCCAAGCGCGCCCTCGCGGAGCAGGCGGAACAGCGGCGCCAGGTCGAGCAAGAGAGCGAGGCGCGGCACCGCGCCGAAGAGGCCAGACGACAGGCGGAAGAGGACGAGCGGCGCAAATCGGACGAGTCACGCCAGGCGGTTGAAGACGCGGAACGGCGCGAGGCCGAAGAAAAGGCGCGTCTCGAGGCCGAGCAGCTGCGCGCGCAGCAGGAGGCGGAGCAGCGCAAGACTGCCGAAAAGCCGGCCAAGAAGGCCAAGCGCCATCGCGAAGGTGGCGAAGCGGATCGACCTTCGCGCGGTCGGCAGGGGCGCAGGGAATTGCATGTCGCGAGCGGTAAACGTGGTCAGCGCGCCGGCAAGGCCGCGCGCAGATCCAGCCGCGACGCGATGGCAGGCGATTCACAACACGGCTTTCAGCGTCCTACGGCACCGGTGATCAAGGAGATCGCGGTACCAGAGACCATTTCGGTCGGTGATCTGGCTCAGCGCATGTCGGTCAAGGCGGGCGAGCTGATCAAGACGCTGATGAAAATGGGGATGATGGTGACGATAAATCAGGTGCTCGATCAGGAAACCGCGATCCTGGTGGTCGAGGAGATGGGCCACAGCGCAGTGCAGCAGAAACAGGATGATGTCGAGGTAGAGATTCTGGCTGCGGCCGAGGAGGAGCAGCAGCAGGGCGACCTGCAGGCGCGCGCACCGGTGGTGACCATCATGGGCCATGTCGACCATGGCAAGACTTCACTGCTCGACCACATCAGACGGACGCGCGTGGCGGCCGGAGAGGCTGGTGGCATTACCCAGCACATCGGCGCCTACCACGTGCAAACCGACCACGGCATGATCTCGTTTCTGGATACGCCGGGACATGCGGCGTTCTCCGCGATGCGGGCGCGCGGCGCCCAGGCGACCGACATCGTGATCCTGGTGGTTTCCGCGGATGATGGCGTCATGCCTCAGACGAAGGAAGCGATCCAGCACGCGCGGGCAGCGAAGGTCCCGATCGTGGTCGCCATCAATAAGATAGACAAACCGGACGCGAACCCGGATCGGGTGATGCAGGAACTGGTCGCCGAAGAGGTGGTTCCCGAGGACTGGGGTGGCGACACCCAGTTCGTCAAGGTATCGGCGAAGACCGGAGAGGGCATTGATCAACTGCTCGAGGCCGTGCTGCTGCAGTCCGAGTTGCTTGAGCTGAACGCTGTGCATGAAGGCTTCGCCAAGGGCATCATCGTCGAATCCAGTCTCGACAAGGGGCGTGGCCCGGTTGCCACCGTGCTGGTTCAGTCCGGGACCTTGAAACGTGGTGACGCCGTGGTGGCCGGTCCCGAGTACGGTCGTGTCCGGGCGATGTTCGACGAGACTGGCCGCTCCGTGAAAGAGGCCGGGCCGTCGATACCGGTTCAGGTCCTCGGGCTGTCCGCGGCACCGTCGGCCGGGGATGACCTGATCGCGCTGGCCGACGAACGCAAGGCGCGCGAACTCGCCGACCTCCGCCGCATCCGGCATCGTGATTCACGCCTGGCAGAGCAAAAGTCCGCCAAGCTCGATCAGCTGTTTTCACAGATGGCCGAAGGCGAGGTTTCGTACGTCAATCTGATCGTCAAGGCCGATGTTCAGGGTTCGGTGGAGGCCCTGCGCGAGTCCTTGCTGAAGATCGAAACCGATGAGGCCAAGGTGCGTCTCGTGGCGTCCGGAGTGGGTGGGATTACTGAATCCGACGCCAACCTCGCCGTCACCTCGAATGCCATCCTGATCGGCTTCAATGTCCGTGCGGATGCGAGTGCGCGCCGTGTGGTCGAGGAGCATGGACTCGATCTGCGTTATTACAGCATCATCTACGAGGTCATCGACGACGTTAAGCAGGCGATCTCCGGGCTACTGTCGCCGGTCATCAAGGAAGAGATCATCGGACTGGCCGAGGTGCGCGACGTATTCCGCTCGTCCAAGCTGGGCGCAATCGCCGGCTGCATCGTGGTCGAGGGCACGGTCAAGCGCCACAACCCGATTCGTGTGCTGCGCGACAACGTGGTGATCTACGAGGGCGAACTAGAATCGCTGCGCCGGTTCAAGGACGACGTGAACGAGGTCAAGGCCGGCACCGAGTGTGGTGTCGGCGTGAAGAACTACAATGACGTCAAGTCCGGCGACCACATCGAAGTGTTTGAGCGCACCGAAGTCGCGCGGCAGCTCTGATAGGTCGCTCGAGAGGCACTGGTAGATGCAGGAGTTTGGCCGCGAAGAACGTGTCGGCACCGAGATTCACCGCGAACTGGCGCTGCTGCTGCGCGATGAGGCCAGGGATCCGAGGCTGTCGAGCGTGACCATCCAGGAGGTTCGCGTGGTTCGCGATCTGTCACATGCCAAGGTATTTTTCACCTTGATGGATCCGACCCAGGCGAAAGCGACCGAAGCCGCGCTCAACAAGGCGTCGGCGTTTCTGCGCCGTCGCTTGGCCGATATCATGAGCCTGCGTACCGTGCCGCGTCTGGCGTTCGTATACGACAAGTCGATCGAAAATGGCATGCGCCTGTCGTCGCTGATCGACGAGGCAGTCGCCAAAGACGAAGGGCGCGGGGACTGATCGTGGGGCGGCGTGGACGAGCGCGTGGTCGGCCGGTCAGCGGCATCCTGTTGCTGGACAAGCCACTGGGACTGAGCTCGAATCAAGCGCTGCAGAGGGTCAAGCGCCTGTATGACGCGCGCAAGGCTGGCCACACCGGCAGTCTTGACCCGTTGGCCGATGGCATGCTGCCGATTTGTTTTGGCGATGCGACCAAGCTCTCGGCCTTTCTGCTCGACGCCGACAAGCATTACCGTTTCCGGGTCAGGCTGGGCCAGACCACCGCGACCGGCGATGCCGAGGGCGACATCCTGAGCGAGCGGCCAGTCGAAGACATCAGCGCCGAGCGGATCGAACAGGTGTTGTCGACATTCAGCGGTGACATCGAACAATTGCCGCCGATGTACTCAGCACTCAAGCATCAGGGCAAGAGGCTGTATGAACTGGCCCGCCAAGGCCTCGAGGTGGAGCGTGAGCCGCGCCGTGTGACGATTCATTCGCTGACCTTGGGCGACATCGATCTGCCTATCTTCGAGCTGAAGGTGGATTGCTCGAAGGGTACCTATGTGCGCACCCTGGCAGAGGACATCGGCGAAGCGCTCGGCTGCGGGGCGCATGTCGCCGCGTTGCGGCGAACCGGTGTCGGTCCCTACACCGATTACCCAATGCACACGATGGACGAGTTGGAACAGGTCGCGCAGCAGGGGCAGGCGGCGCTGGACAGCCTGTTGCTGCCGATCGACACTGCCCTGGCAGACTGGCCGGAGGTGCGGGTCGGCGCCGATTCCGGATTCTACCTGAAGCAGGGCCAGCCGGTCCTGGTGCCCAAGGCGCCCACCGAAGGTTGGGTGCGGATCTATCTGGGTGATGAATTTCTTGCGGTCGGCCAGGTTCAGGACGATGGGCGGATCGCCCCCAAACGCCTGATGACCGGAGGCTGACAGACGCCACGAATTGAGAGAGAATGCGCGACCTGAATTTTATCGCGGGGCCCTGACGGCCCCTTTTTATCAACGCCGAAGCCGCCTGAACTCATTGTTGGGGGCTTCACCGAGGCATATGACAGGAGAAATGTCATGACAATGAGCGCAGAGCAAAAGCAGGCCATCGTTTCAGATTACGGTAAGGACCCGAAAGACACGGGTTCGACCGAAGTCCAGGTCGCCCTGTTGACCGCCCGTATCACCGAGCTGACGCCGCATTTCCAGACCCACAAGAAAGACCATCATTCCCGCCAGGGCCTGGTGCGTCTGGTCAACCAGCGCCGCAAGCTGCTCGACTACCTCAAGTCGAAGGATGTGGAGCGTTACAGAGAACTCATCGCCCGTCTCGGCCTGCGTCGCTGAGCGAACACACATCCATAAAGGTTTGAGGATTTCCCAGTGAACCCGATCAAGAAGACATTTCAGTACGGCGAGCACAAAGTCACACTCGAGACCGGTGAGATCGCGCGCCAGGCCGAAGCGGCCGTGCTGGTCAACATGGCGGACACCGTGGTACTCGTCACGGTCGTGTACGACAAGAACCTGGACAGCGGACGCGACTTCTTTCCGCTGACCGTCGACTATCAGGAGAAGACCTACGCGGCGGGTAAGATTCCAGGCGGTTTTTTCCGTCGTGAAGGACGCCCGTCGGAAAAGGAAGTCCTCACCTCGCGGCTGATCGACCGGCCGATCCGCCCGCTGTTTCCGAAGTCCTTCAAGGCCGAGACGCAGGTCATCTGCACGGTCAAGTCGCTGAACCCGAAAATCGATCCGGAGATCCCATCGCTGATCGGCACCTCGGCGGCGTTGGCCATCTCCGGCGCGCCCTTCCAGGGACCAATCGGCGCCGCCCGCGTCGGTTACAAGGACGGCAACTACCTGCTCAACGGACCGACCGGACTGGGCGAGCATAGCGACCTGGATCTGGTCGTTGCCGGCACCGAAAATGCCGTGCTGATGGTCGAATCCGAAGCCGACCAGCTTTCCGAAGAGATCATGCTGGGCGCGGTGCTGTTCGGGCATGAGCAGATGCAGGTGGTGATCAGCACGATCAAGGAACTGGCGGCGGAGGTCAACAAGCCGATCATCGAGCTGCCCTCGGCAGTTGAGAATGCCGATCTCAAATCGGCCGTCGAGTCGGCATGCGGCGACGCTCTGCGCAATGCCTACACCATAGCCGACAAGATGGATCGTTACGCAGCGATTGATGCGGCGGTCGCGTCCGCCAAGCAGCAGCTGTGTGGTGGCGAAGCGCCCGCTTTTGATGAAGGCGGAGTCGTTGCTGCGATCGAGAAACTGAAAAAGTCCACTGTGCGCGGTCGCATCATCGCCGGTGAGCCGCGTATCGATGGTCGGGACACCAAGACGGTTCGCCAGATCAATATTCGTACCGGCGTACTGCCGCGCACCCACGGTTCCGCACTGTTCACCCGTGGTGAAACCCAGGCCCTGGTCGTGACCACGCTCGGCACCGAGCGTGACTCGCAGATCATCGATGCGCTTGAAGGCGAGCGCAGAGAGGCATTCATGCTGCACTACAACTTCCCTCCGTTCTGCGTCGGCGAATTGGGCCGTGTCGGCAGCCCCAAACGGCGCGAGATCGGGCATGGGCGTCTGGCCAAGCGCGGTGTTTCGGCGTGCATGCCGAACATCGAGGATTTTCCTTATTCCATTCGTGTGGTGTCCGAGATCACCGAGTCGAACGGCTCATCGTCGATGGCCTCGGTGTGCGGTACCAGCCTGTCGCTGATGGATGCCGGTGTTCCGGTCAAATCTCCGGTGGCCGGCGTGGCCATGGGTCTGATCAAAGAGGGCGAACAATTTGCGGTGCTCACGGACATCCTTGGTGACGAGGACCATCTGGGCGATATGGACTTCAAGGTCGCGGGTACCGTGAACGGCATCAACGCCCTGCAGATGGACATCAAGATCGACGGCATCACCCGCGAGATCATGGAGATCGCGCTGGCACAGGCGAAAGATGGCCGGCTGCACATCCTCGAAGAGATGGGCAAGGCGATCAAGGCCCCGCGTGAGCAGATGTCGGAGCATGCGCCGCGCATCGTCTCGTTCAAGATCAACCCGGACAAGATCCGTGATGTCATCGGCAAGGGTGGAGTGACCATCCGCTCGATTACCGAGGAAACGGGTGCCACAGTCGACATCAGCGACGACGGTACGGTGAAGATATTCTCGGTCGACCGGAGTGCCGGTGATGAGGCGCGCAAGCGTGTCGAACTGATCACTGCGGACGTCGAGGTCGGCACGATCTACGAGGGTCGTGTCGCGCGCCTGATGGATTTTGGCGCATTCGTGACCATCCTGCCGGGCAAGGACGGTCTGGTGCATATCAGCCAGATTTCGGATGAGCGCGTCGAGAAGGTCAGTGACAAGCTGGCCGAGGGTGACACCATCAAGGTCAAGGTGCTGGAAGTCGACAAGCAGGGCCGTATCCGCCTGAGCATGAAGGCGGTGGCCGAAGAAGCCGAAGCCTGATCGCCGGTCAGCGTGCCGCGCAAAAGGGGCTCCAAGAGCCCCTTTTGTTGTTTAACGGGTCGGGCAGGTTCGCTTGCTGGCCCCGATTTGAAAGGGCGGCAGGCATTGAATACTGCCCCGGCGTGTTCGGTGCGCGGCAACGCCGTCAGGCGATTTCGTGCGTGTTCAGCGGATAGCCATGCTCGCGGTAGTAACGGAAGCGGTCCCTGCTAGCGCTTTTTACCGCTTCGTCGTGATCCACACATTCGATCAGGCGCTCGAAGCGGCCGAAGAATACCGGCACTTCCGTTGCCAGGTTGATCAATATTTCGTGCTCCTGCGTATCTGTGCCGCCGTCACCGACCAGGATCGGGTTAATCTCACGCTCGTCTCTGCCAAGCACGCCGTGCGGGATGAAGCTGTGTTCCCAGAGGGTCCAGAGCAAGCCATCCAGATGTTTCGACTCAGTGGCCAGCGGGGTATGGATCAGCACCCGGCGGCCGGCGCGACGGGCCTTTTCCGCGATTCGGCAGGCCAGCTGGTAGCGGTCACCGCTGGCAAGTTTCTCGAGGATGTAGAAGTCGATTTGGGTCATGCCTGTCGCGATGCTGCTGCTACATTCGGACCTTGCAGCGGCGCAGCAGGTACTCGGTGAGCATGGGTACCGGTCGCCCGGTTGCCCCTTTGGCGCTGCCGGTCAACCACGAGACGCCGGCGATGTCGAGGTGGGCCCATTTAAACTTCTTGGTATAGCGCGACAGGAAGCATGCGGCGGTAATCGCGCCGGCGCCACGCCCGCTGCCGATGTTCGCCATGTCGGCAAAGTTGCTGTCGAGGGAGGGCTGGTATTCGTCCCACAGCGGCAGTCGCCAGGCGCGGTCGCCGCACTCGGCTCCGGCCTCCAGCAGATCGTTGGCGAGCACATCGTCGTTGGCCATCAGACCGCTCGCCTGGTCGCCGAGTGCGATAATGCAAGCGCCTGTCAATGTAGCGATATCGATTACTGCGGCCGGTTTGAAGCGTTCCGCGTAGGTCAATGCATCGCACAGTATCAAGCGGCCCTCGGCATCGGTATTCAGTACCTCGATGGTCTGTCCGGACATCGAGGTAACGATGTCGCCGGGCTTGTTGGCATCGCCATCGGGCAGGTTCTCCGAGCTCGGTACGACGCCGACCAGGTTTATCGGCAGCTCCAGTTCGACGCAGGCAGCGATGGTGCCGAGCACGCTGGCACCACCGCACATGTCGTATTTCATTTCATCCATGCTGGCAGACGGTTTGATAGAGATGCCGCCGGCGTCGAAGGTCAGGCCTTTGCCGACCAGGGCGACCGGCCTCGCGTCGGCCTTGCCGCCCCGGTATTCCAGGACGATCAGCTTCGCCGGCTGGCGGCTGCCGCGCGACACCGAAAGCAGGGCACCCATGCCCAGCCGGCTCATCTCCTTTTCGTCGAGCACGGTGGCCTTCAGCTTACGTTTGCCGCGCGCGAGCGCCCTGGCCTGGTCGGCGAGATAGCTCGGTGTACAGATGTTGCCCGGCAGGTTGGCCAGGTCCCTGGCCAGGCGGCTGCCCATCCCTATTGCATGGCCATGGGCGGTCGCGCGCTTTGCAGCGTTCATCTGATCGCGCGACTGCAACAGGAAACTGACTCGTTTGAGCGGCCGCTTGGGCGGCGTGCTTTCGCTCTTGCACTGATCGAAACGGTACACGGCACCTTCCGCAGCATGCACCGCCTCTCGCACCAGTCGGTACACTGAGTCGTCCCCGGCGTCGTTCGGCAGTAGCACCAGGCAATCCGTCGCACCGGACTTTTCAAGCTGCTGGAATGCCGCTGCCAGCGCCAGCCCGAACTGGCGTGCCGAGAACTTTCTCCGCTCGTCCATGCCGACCAACAGGATGCGCGCCGCTTCACAGTCGTGCGGTTCGTACAGCATCTGGGTTTGACCGATGTCGGCGTTGAAATCCTGGCGATGCAAGACCGCCTTGATCTGTCCGTCGAGCGCCGCATCGAGCGCCTGGCCCGGCGCCGTCATATGGTTGTTCTTGAACACACCGACCACCAGGCAGGCTGATTTCAGTTTCTCCGGGTCGCCGAGTTTGCAGCTGTATTCCATGGGAACTCCGTAATCACCGTTGTGCGGCCGGCCGAGCTTTCGCTGGCTCACCGTTGACGGTATGGTTTGCGTTGGCCGTGCGCCAGAGTGTAGCGAATCAGGAGCGTAAAGAAAGCACCATGGGGATCATCGATCGGATGCTTCTGCGCGAGATCTTCAAGACTTTGTCTGTCGTTGTACTGGTGATCGTGCTGGTGCTCCTGTCCAACCTTCTGGTGCGCTACCTCGGCAAGGCGGCCGCGGGTGTACTGAACACCGATGTCCTGCTCATGGTTGTCGGACTGGAGGTGGTTCGGGCGCTGGGGCTGATTATTCCGCCGGCGTTTTTCTTCTCCGTCCTGTGGGTCCTCGGGCGCATGTACCGCGACAGCGAGATGGTGGCACTTGCCGCCTCCGGTTTCGGTCATTGGAGGATATTCCGATCGGTGTTTCTGGCCGCATTGCCGCTGACGCTGCTGGTGCTGCTGCTGGTCATGGAGCTGCTGCCCTGGGCCAAGGGGTACGTGACCGAGCTGAGGGACCAGGAGGCCAATACCGCCGATATATCGGGTGTCAAACCCGGACGCTTCAACGAGTTCAGTCAGGGAGGGTTAGTCGTTTATACGGAACGGCAGGCGCAAGACCGCTCCGAGCTGCAGGGGATTTTCGTGCAGGATCGGCAACACGGCAAACTGGGCCTGGTAACCGCCGAAACCGCCTACCAGGAGACGGACCCGGATACCGGTGAGCGTTTCATCGTTCTGACCGACGGTCATCGCTACGAGGGTACTCCGGGACAGTTGGATTATGTGCTTGGGCGTTTCGATGAGTATGCCGTGCGCATCCCAACGGTCGAGACCGGAAGCCTCTATGTTCCGGAGAGCGCGAAACCCTGGGAGGAACTGCTCGCCTCGGACGATCCGGAGGATCGCGCCGAGTTCCATTATCGGCTTTCGGTGCCGTTAGCCCTGCTGGCCTTCGGTGTGCTGGCCGTACCGCTGGCGCGATCGCCGCCCCGGTCGGGCGTCTACGGCCGGCTGATATTCGCTGTATTGATCTATTTTACCTTCATGAACATGCAGCACGTCGCAGAGAAATGGCTCGAGCACGGCGTGCTGCCGGGCTGGATGGGTATGTGGTGGTTGCCGCTGCTGATGGTTCTGCTTGCCGGCCTGATCATGCTGGTGGATTCGAACGGGTTCGCGTTACGCCGTCGCAGATGGGCGACTGGTCGCCCATGAAGTTTTCCCTGCTCGAACGCTACATCGCCGTCACGATGCTGAAGGCGACCGCCGTCACTGTCCTGGTGCTTTTGGCACTGATGGTGTTTTTCGGTTTGATTGATGAACTGGGCAATGTAGGTCGCGGGAACTTCGGCCTGGGCGACGCCTTTCTCGTGGTGATACTGTCCACGCCGCGTTACGTCTTCGAGGTATTCCCGGTCGCCGCCATGCTCGGCAGCCTGATAGGCCTGGGGGCGATGGGCTCGCATGGCGAGCTGGTCGCGATGCGCTCTTCCGGTTTCTCCCTGCGTCAGATCACTCTCGCCGTGATGAAGACCGGTGTGCTGATGATGTTGTTGGTCTTCCTGTTCGGCGAACTGGTGGCGCCGGCCAGTGAGCAATGGGGGGAGCAGCATCGGATCGAACAGCTGGAGATGAAGACGACCCTGAAGACACGACATGGGTTCTGGGCGCGCGACGGCAGCGCCTTTGTCAACATCCGCGAGATTCTGCCACGCGCTCAGCTGCGCGAGATTTATGTCTACGAGTTCGATGATGCCCACCGTCTCACCCTGGCCACTCGCGCAGATCGTGCCGAGCATCGGGGAGATCACTGGGTGATGTTCGGCATCCGTCAGAGCCGGATCTCCGAGGATGGCGTGAGCGAACGTCAACTGGCCCAGGCGAGATGGGACTCGCTGCTCGACCCGGGGCTGCTGCGAGCGGTACTGATACACCCGACCATGCTGCCGCTGAACGAGCTGCATCGCTATATCCGTGTGATGCGTGCCAATGGCCAGTCGGCAATCGACTACGAGGTCGCCTTCTGGTCCAAGCTCGCGACACCGCCGGCCACGCTGGTCATGCTGTTCCTCAGTGTGCCCTTCGTCCTCGCGCACAGCCGTTTCGTGAGCATCGGGCAGCGCATATTCCTGGGCATCGTGTTCGGCATGGCGTTCTACATGTTGAACCGCGGCATGTCTTACGTGGCCCTGGTCTATGGGTTGAACCCGCTGGTGAGCGCCTTGATCCCGGCTGCGGCGTTCCTTGCCATTGGGGTGTTCATGATCCGGCGGGTACGCTGACCCGGCGGCGGGCGCCACCTCACCTCAGTCGCGGCGCAGCAGCGCCAGCCGGGTATTGCTCAGACGGTCGTGCCAGGCAAGGCCGTCACGGTCGATCCATACCCAAAGGTATCCGAGACCGAGTGCGAGCAGAGACAGCCAGGCGCCGACGTAGCGCAACAGCGACTGACGCCAGGTGACGACCGCACCGTGGCGGTCGAGCAGCTTCAGGCGCCAGGCGCGCATACCGAGTGTCTGGCCGCCATGGGTCCAGAACCAGCCAAAGAAGACGGCCGGGGCGGCGAACAGGAATATCTGCAGCGCCAGATGCGAGCCGGTGTTGGCCGCGCCCAGCGCGACCCGGGCAAAGGTGTCGACCATGGCCCCCAGCAACCAGATGGCCGCGACCAGCCAGGCGTCATAGAAAATCGCGGCCAGTCGGCGCCAGAGACTCGGGGTAACGGCATTTTCCAGATCGGTCTGCATCATGTCCGCCTGACGTGCCGGATCGCTGTGCCACCCAATCGTGCCGGCGCCGCCGACTCTGCCAACATCGGAAATGCATCATCAGGCGACTGGAATATAGGATTAACTATTTGATTCATAGATAAAAAATATAGAATATAGGGAATTTACCAAGGGAGCCCGGGATTGGCCCTAATGGCCGATGCCGGTGTTTTCCCGATAATAATGTTTATCCGAAATTCGCAATGCGGCGAAAGATCGTGTGCGAGCGGTGATCTTCTAAAGGAGGGAAGAATGGAGCAGCGAAATTCAGACCGCAAGGCCGTATCGCTCGACGCCGTGATAGCTTGCTCGCGTTTTGGCCTGATTCGAGGCCGTATCGTCGATCTCGGCTTAAACGGGCTGTACATAAAGGCAGAGACGAGCATCGTACCGATCGGCGCTGTGGTGACGGTAACCTTTCAGCCGGGTGCCGAAACCGGCGGTGCCTGCCTGAGTATCAAGGGGCGGGTCGCCCACCAGAGTCTGCAGGGATTCGGTGTAGAGTTCGACGGTCTCGAGGCCCATTGTCGCAAGGCCCTCGACCGCTTGCTGCCGCAGATGCCGCCGGTACCGACCCGGGCGGTACCAGTATTGCGCGCAGTCCGGGTCTGACGGCTGCGATGGCGTCGCCCGGTGTTTCCGGTTGGCGTTGAAGTCGTGCGTTGCGGGTTGGTGAATCGCGGTTCCCAGGTGATAATCCTGTAACGGCGATTCACCGGGACCAGACCCATCAGCAGGCGGTCGTTTTTACGGAGGCTTCTCACAGGGATTCCCATTCCGGTCCTTGCGCTTGCATTCGGTCTGCTGACCGGTCTGGTGCTTTGGCTGGTGGTGGACCGCGTGCAGACGCGGGCGCTCAGCAACATCTTCGATCAGGCCCTGGAGAGTCAACTCGACCAGCAGGCGCGAGAGTCCCTTATCCGATTCGATGAGTATCGCCGCTCATTCGGTTATTTCACCCGTCTCGTCGCGACGCATCGCCGCATGGCCGATTATCTGGACCCGATCATCTGGGGGCGGCGGCCACTCCCGGTCGTCCACTACGATTCCGCCAATCCACCCAGCTGGCTGCCGGATGACCTGACCTGGCAGGGTGATGCGAATCCGCGGCACTTCCTGCTAGTCGACCCCTCTGGCACGATCCGCGAACTGTACAGTCCGGGCAGCCAGCCATTGCCGGCTGCACTGCAGGGTGAGACGGGAGGCCAGTTGCCGGTCGCACAACGGCGCGCATTCGTCACCCTGCTGAATGATCAGCCCTGGCTGATCGTAGCGGAGCCGACCGAAGACAACGCCCGCACCCCGATGGGTAGTGTGGTGGTGATGATCGCTCTGGACAGTCCGTTCCTGAATGCGTCACAGCAGTTCGTCAAGTCGTCGCACAATGTGGTGGCGATCCTCGACCCGGATGCCCATCGCATACTGTCGAGCAGCAATCCCGCACTGGTTCCGAGCGGTGCGGTGCTGTCGAACTTACGCAAAGGCTATCTGATCACCGCGCAATCGTTTTTCGAGTACGACGACGCGGATGTCAGCCTGCTGTTCGCCACCCTGTTGCCGCGTGCCTCGTTCGAACGCACCGGACAGCAGGTGCTCGATCTCGAGCGACAACAGCGATTGATCGGCGCAGCGGTCATCATTTCGGCATTCGTGCTGTTGTTCGTGTTGTTGTCGAGTCGCATCAGCCGTTTGCTGCGGCGTGTATCCAGTTTGTCGCGTCGTGCCCTCGACATCCCCGATACCGAGGTCGATCGCCATGGTAACCAACTGCTGATCCTGGAGGACTGGATACGGGATTTCGTCCAACTCGTGATGCGCGCACGCGACGAGATGCGTCGTCAGCATGAAACCGAGCTACGCCAGACCGAGAAACTGCGAGTTGCGATCATGGATGCCTCGCTTGATTCGGTAGTCACGGTCAATGAGCGTGGCGAGATCATCGACTTCAACCCGACCGCGCAGGACACCTTCGACTACCGCCATGATGAGGCGGTAGGCCGCTCCTTCAACGAGCTACTGGTGGCGCCGAAATGGCGGGGTACCTTCGAGCGCCTGCTGGATCTGTCGTTTGCCGGGGTGGAGCAGGGTGCGCCGCTGCAACGTGTGGAGATGCAGGCGGTGGCCCGCGACGGACGGGTCATTCCTGTGGAACTGTCGATCAAGCCGGTATCTCTGGAAGAGCAGCTGGTCTTCACGCTATACCTGCGCGACATCGCCGAGCGCAAGGTGCGTGAAGCGGAGATTCGAAGCCTTGCCGCGTTTCCCAGCGAAAGTCCGATCCCGGTGCTGCGTATCAACCGGCGGGGTGTCATCACCTATGCCAATCAGTCCAGCATGCCTCTGTTGCAATACTGGGGCTGCCGTCCGCTGCAGACCCTGCCGGTCTACTGGCGCAACCGAATAGAGGATGTTTTGTCGAACCGTTCGACCGGTCAGTTCGAGGTGACAACCGACCATGGTGTTTTTTCGCTGCTGCTGGCACCCGTGGCTGAACTGGACTATGTGAACGTGTATGCCCGCGACATCACCAGCGAACGACTGGCCGAGGAGGAGCTCAAGCGGCGCCAGAACGAATTGGTTCACGTCACGCGTCTGAGCAATATGGGTGAGATGGCGACCGGTATAGCGCACGAGTTGAACCAGCCGTTATCGGCGATCGTGAATTTCGCCAACGGCTGTTCGCGGCGACTGCGTATGGACATCGGCGGCAAGGACGAATTGCTCCATGCATTGAGCCAGATCTCGGCGCAGGCGAGTCGGGCAGGCGAGATCATCAAGCGTTTGCGCGGCATGGTCAGTCGTCGCCAGCCGGTGCGTGAGGTCGTCGATCTGAACGTTCTGGCGCGTGAGACCTGCTCGCTGATCAGTCATGAACTGAAACGTCAGCAACTGGCGATGGACCGGCGTCTATCAGATCAAGCATTGTGGGTCCGCGTGGATTCGGTACAGATCGAGCAGGTACTGATCAATCTCCTGCGCAATGCGCTGGATGCGCTGACGGACACCCCCCCTTCGGAGCGACGCCTGATCATCGAGTCCGGCGTGCAGTCCGACGGCATGGTCTATGTCAGTGTGCAGGACAATGGAAGCGGCATCTCGCACAAGGCGATGGAGCACCTGTTCGATCCGTTCTTCAGTACCAAGGAAAGTGGCATGGGCATGGGCCTGGCAATCAGCCAAACGATCATGAACAACCATCATGGTAAGATCAGAGCGGATTCCTGGCCGGGAAAGGGCAGTACCCTCACTATCGAGCTGCCGCCAAGTGTGGAAACGGCCGTCAGCGCGGTATCATGAAACATGTCTGACTCAGCATTCAACAAAGCCACCGTGTTCGTGGTCGACGACGACCAGGCGATGCGTAATTCGCTGAAATGGCTGATCGAGTCGGTGGGCATGCAGGTGGAAAGTTTTTCCTCCGCCGACGAGTTTCTTGCCCAGTATCAGTCGGGACGGGCCGGCTGCCTGGTGCTGGACGTGCGGATGCCCGGTATGAGCGGGCTGGATCTGCAGGAGCACCTTGCGGAAAGGAACATTCGCACCCCGGTGGTGATCATCACCGGGCATGGCGATGTGCCGATGGCAGTGCGTGCGATGAAGGGTGGGGCGATCGATTTCATCGAGAAGCCGTTCAACGACGAAGTCCTGCTTGATGCGATCCGCCGCGCCATCACCTACGAGGAGCAGCAGCGTACCCACCATTCCGAAAATCTGCAGATCCAGGAACGGCTGTCCAACCTCACGCCGCGCGAGCACGAGGTGATGGCGATGGTCACCGAAGGCAGATCAAACAAGGAGATCGCCAATGCCCTCGGCGTCTCGGCCAAGACCATCGAAGCCCACCGGGCGCGTGTGATGGAAAAGATGCAGGCCGGATCGCTTGCCGAGCTGGTGCGCATGGTGCTGGCGGTGAATGGCACCGATTGAACGCGGCGCGCGCAGGTCGATTACAATGGCCCGGTGAGATTACGCCGTCGCGATGAGCAGAGTCCACGGCTTCCCGCCGATCGCGGCCGCCGATGCGAGGTTGCTGGTACTCGGCTCGATGCCTGGTAAGACGTCTCTGCGCGCCAATCAGTACTATGCGCACCCGCGTAACGCCTTCTGGCCAATCATCGAATCCCTGTTCGGTATCGACCAGGCGCTGCCCTACGAGGTGCGCTGTGCGCAGCTGATGGTGCAGCGGATCGCGGTCTGGGACGTATTGCAGACCTGTACGCGAAGCAGCAGTCTCGACTCCGATATCGCCCCGTCGTCCATCGTCGCCAACGACTTTCCGGCGTTTTTCGCCGTGCATCCCGATATTCGCGCCATCTATTTCAATGGCGCCATGGCTGAGCAGTCGTTCCGCCGGTACGCGGCGGGTTTGTTGCCGGAAGCGCAGCAAAGGCTGCCGACGCTCCGGTTGCCGTCGACCAGCCCGGCCAATGCGACCTACAGTTTCGACCGGAAGCTGGCGGCCTGGCGCATCGTGCGCGGCTGAACCGTCCGGACCGGCGTCTATTTATCGGCGCGTTGTGGGGAATTGGTCGGCGTTTGCCCCCGGGGGGCGCCGGGCCCCCGGAACCCTGCTGTTTCAGAGTGTCGCCAGTTCAGTGATCGGGCCGGGGTTCTTCGCATCGACCTTCGCGTAGAGGTCGTACAGCGCGGCCTGCAGGGCCTCCTCGATCACCGGGTGATAAAAGGGCATGCGCAGCAGGTCGCCGACCGTCAGTCCCTGCTGGATGCTCCACGCCAGCAGGTGCCCCAGGTTCTCCGCCTTGGCGCATACCATCTCGGCCCCCAGCAATTTGCCGCTCGCCTTTTCCGCATAGACCCGGATCATGCCCTTGTTCTTGGCCATGATCAGGGCGCGGCCCACCGGCGCCATCTGCACCTCGCCAACGGCCACTGTGTCCATATCGAGCGAGGCATGGCTCTGACCGACCTGGACGATGTTGGGGTCGCAGAAGGTGATGCTCAGCGGTGTCTTGCGACGATAGGCAGTCACCCTGTCGCTGACCGCATTCTGGCCGGCGATGCGCCCTTCATCACCGGCCTCGTGCAACAGCGGACGCTCGCCGGTGACGTCCCCGGCGAGGAACACCGGCAGGTCGCCGACCTGCATCGTATTCGGATCGTAGAGCGGGATTCCGCGTGCGTCCACCGGTGCGCCGATCAGCTCCAGGCCGAGCTTTTCCACATTCGGCTGGCGCCCAATACTGGCGAATACCCTGTCGACCTCGATGCTGTTTTCACCGGCACTGACCTTGAGCCTGCCGTTCGAGCCCTCGGTGATGTCCGCACCATGGCCCAGCCATAGCGGGAATTCCTTAGCGATGATTTCGATCGCGGATTTGCTCACCTCGGGGTCGCTGAGACCGCCGATCGCGTCGCGCAGGTCGACGCCGACCACGTCGCAGCCCAATCGGTGCAGTGACTGGCCGAGTTCCAGTCCAACGACGCCCAGTCCGACCACCGCGATGGATCGCGGGAGTTCCTCGAGCTCGAAGAACTCGTCCGTGGTGATGATCCGGTCGCGGAACGCCTGCCAGGCGGCGGGGATGATCGGGCGGGAGCCGGTGGCGACGATGACGCGGCCGGCGCGGATTCGCTGGCCGTCTTCCATTTCGAGCACATTGGGTTCCACGAAGCGCGTGTAGCCCTCGATAAACATCCCCTCCGGCATCCGGTCGGTGCTGTTGGATACGACGCGCTCGACGAACATGTCGCGCAGATCCTGGACGTAGCCCATGGCCTCGCTGACGTCCAGGTTGAGGCCCTCTTGGCCCTCCAGTCCGAATCGCTTGAACACGCCACGCCGATGGAAGTCCTCGGCCACCTGGATCACCGCCTTGGAGGGCATGCAGCCGACCCGGGCACAGGTGGTGCCGAGTTCGCCGCCGTTGATCAGAACGACGGACTTTCCCGATGGTCTGACCCGTCCCATGGCATATAACCCGGCGCTGCCCGAGCCGATGATCGCGACGTCTACCTGGCGTTCTTCCACGTGGAAACCTCTGAATCTTTAACAAACCGGCCGGTATTCTAACCGTTGCGAACGGGTTCTTTCAGATGTATCAGCGATGGTAATCGAGCGGGCGCCAACTCAGCGGCGTGGGCGTGCGCAACGGTGTGCTGCTGGGCCGCGGGGGCGGCACCTGGCGCGGCACGATCGGCGGCAGCCGGTAGGCGGCCGGGGGATAGGCGGCCGCCGGATAGGGAATCGACCGGCCGAAGCCCTTATGGCCGGATCCGGACTTGAAGCAGAAAAAGGCGTTCGCCGCCTGCGGCATCAGCAGCATCGCGCAGAATAAAAAGACCCAGCTAAAGTGCGGGGTACTGCCGGCCCGGGTTGAGAATCCCATGCGGATCGAACACCTGCTTGAGGCCGCGCTGCAGTCTCTCGCGGACCGGGTCGAGCGGATGAAAGACCGGTGTTTTGCCGTCGCCATGGCGAAAAAGTATGGCATGTCCGTTGACTTTTGCGACCTCGGCGCGAATTTCGTCGCCGCTGTAGCGGCTGTATACCCAGCGCTGCGCGCCGGCCCAGTCGGTCAGGACTTCCTGTTCGCAGTCCAGGCGCGGCGTCGCCGGAGGCACGGAAAGTCGCCAGAGCGGTCGCTGCGAGTCGAAATAGGGCAGGCGCTGGTCGCGCAGATCACGCCAGAATTCGTTGCCGGCCACGCCTTCGCCGCCGATCTGTTTTTCCCAGGCGGCGACGCTCGAGGCATTTCCCGACAGGCGCAGGTGCAGCCGGTCATCGAGGTGACAGGCCGCGGACAGCGGGGCCGGTTGGCGCGCCAGCTCGCGCATCAAGGCCATTGCGCGGTCGCGGGGCAGCGCGAGCGTCAGGCTGCGCTCGACCTTTGGCGCCGGCAGCACCTTTATCGACACCTCGAGCAGCGCCCCGAGTGTGCCCAGGGCGCCAGCCATCAGGCGCGACAGGTCGTAACCGGCAACGTTCTTCATCACCTCGCCGCCGAAGCGCAGGATTCGCCCGCGGCCGTCGAGCAGGCGGACACCCAGCAACAGATCGCGCGGCGCGCCACCCCAGGGTCGGCGTGGCCCGCCCAGCCCGCAGGCGATCGCACCGCCGAGCGTCGCTGTCCCGGCAAAGCCGGGTGGTTCGAATGCCAGCATTTGGCCGCTCTCGGACAATAGCGATTCGATCTCCGGGACCGGCGTCCCGGCACGTGCCGTGAGCACCAGTTCTGTCGGTTCATAGCTGACGATGCCGCGATGGCCGGCCAGTTCGAGCGCCTCGCCGTCCACTGCATGGCCATAGAACGCCTTGCTGCCGTGGCCCACCAATCTGAGGGCTTGGCGCCGTTCGGCGGCGTCGCGTACCTGACCGGACAGATCCCCGGAGATGTCGTGATCGGCCATCAGAAGCGTTCCAGATGCGGGAACCGCAGATCGCCTTTGTGCACATGCATGGCGCCGAATTCCGCGCAGCGGTTCAGGGTCGGGATCGCCTTACCGGGATTGAGCAGCCCGTGCGGGTCGAACACCGCCTTGACATCGTGGAACGACTGCAACTCCTCTGGCGGAAACTGGGCGCACATCTGGTTGATCTTTTCCAGCCCAACGCCGTGCTCACCGGTGATGGTCCCGCCGACCTCGACACAGAGTTCGAGGATACGCCCGCCGACCTCTTCGGCCAGTTCGAGTTCGCCGACATTGTTCGCATCGTACAGGATCAGCGGATGCAGGTTGCCGTCACCCGCATGGAACACATTCGCGACCCGCAGGCCGGATTCCGCCGAGTAGCGGGCGATCTCGCTCAGCACCCGCGGCAGGTGCTTGCGCGGGATGGTGCCATCCATGCAGTAATAGTCGGGTGAGATGCGTCCGACCGCCGGGAAGGCGGCCTTGCGTCCGGCCCAGAAACGCGCGCGTTCGCCATCATCGGCGGCGGTCCGCACCTCGGTTGCGCCGGAGTCCAGCAGTCGCTGACGTACCCGCGCGATGTCCTCGGAAACCTCCTCGCTGCCCCCGTCGACCTCGCACAGCAGGATTGCCGCTGCACCGGTCGGGTAGCCGGCGTGCACGAAGTCCTCTGCCGCGCGAATGGAAGGATTGTCCATCATCTCGAGGCCGGCCGGCAGGATCCCGGCCGCGATGATGTCGGCAACCGCCTGCCCGGCTGTCTCTACGTCATCGAACGCCGCCAGCGCAACCTGGGCGCGCTGCGGGATCGGCAGCAGTTTGACCGTCACCTCGACCACCACGCCCAGCATCCCCTCCGAGCCGGTGGCAAGCGCCAGCAGGTCGTAGCCGGGGCCATCCAGTCCGCCCCCGCCGAGCGTCACGCGCTCGCCCTCGATTGTGATCATCTCGACCGCCAGCAGGTTGTTCACGGTCAGGCCGTACTTCAGGCAATGCACCCCGCCGGCGTTCTCGGCGACATTGCCGCCGATCGAACAGGCGATCTGCGACGAGGGGTCCGGCGCGTAATACAAGCCATGCGGCTTCGCTGCCTCGCTGATCGCCAGGTTGCGCACCCCGGGCTGGACACGCGCACAACAGTTGTCCGGTTCGATCGCGAGGATCCTGTTGAGCCGGGCAAGGCTCAACAGAACGCCGTTCTCTACCGGCAGTGCCCCACCCGACAGCCCAGTCCCGGCGCCTCGTGCCACCACGGGTGCGCGCTCCTCGTTGCAGATCCGCAGGACCGCCTGCACCTCCTCGGTCGAGCCGGGCAGCGCGACCAGCAGGGGCACCACGCGGTAGGCGGCCAGACCGTCGCACTCGTAGGGCTTGAGCTCCTCCAGCGAACTCAGCACATAGGGGCCGTCGACCACCGAGCGCAGTCGGCTGGCCAGTTCTTCGCGTCGCCTTGTCAATTCGGGATTCAGCATGCTGCTATTGTGACAAAAAACGGCTGCGCAGTGGGTGCCGATTGGTCCGCTTGAAAGCTCGCCCGTGGCACAGTGGATTCGTACCGGCACGATGCCTGCGATTTGCTAATATTGAAAAGGCAGCCTGCCTCGGCAGGCTGTGCGGAAAGAGGAACAACAAAACGCTATGGCCAACCTGCCGCGCACCCTGTTCCTGATCTCAGATCGCACCGGCATCACGGTGGAAAACCTTGCCCGTACGCTGATGACGCAGTTCGACGGTCACTGCTGCGAACGCGTGGTGCTGCCGTTTCTCGACACGCCGGCCAAGATCGAAGCCGCGCTGCGCGAGATCGAGGCCGCCGCCCGGGAAGACTGCGCACAGCCGGTGGTGTTCTCCAGCATCGTGGACCCGGCGCTGCGCGACCGCATCAAGCAGGCCGATGCACAGGTATTCGACATTTTCGACACCTATCTGCCGGCGCTCTCCGCGGCGATCGGTATGCCGCACAGCGGGCACATCGGGCGTAGCCACGGTATGGGCGATCCGGTGCGCTACGATCGGCGCGTCGATGCGGTGAGTTACGCGCTCTGCTTTGACGACGGCTCGCACCACCGCAAGCTGGCCGATGCCGACCTGATCCTGATCGGCGTATCACGCAGCGGCAAGACACCCACCTGCCTTTATCTCGCGATGCAGTACGCCGTACGCGCGGCCAATTTTCCGCTGACAGAGGAAGACCTCCAGCTCGGCCGGCTGCCCGCAGAACTGCTCGAACACCGCGACCGGCTGTTCGGTCTGAGCATCTCGCCGGATCGTCTGCACCGCATCCGTGAAGAGCGCCGCCCCGGGTCCGACTATGCGAGCCTCGGGCAATGCCGCGAAGAGACCTCGGCGGCGGAGGATTTGTTCCGCAGCCATGCGATACCGTTCCTCGATAGCACCGCAGTATCGATCGAGGAACTGTCGATCGAGATCATGCAGCGCGTGGGTGTCGATCGGCAGTATTAGGCGCCGCCTTCGCTATATCGGGTGGACCGACCCCGGGCACAGTTGGGATTTCCAGGTTGCGGATGCCTGCCGCCGGACAGGCCTCAACTGAAGGGGACCTCGAAAAATGCCGTCCATGGCATTTTTCTCCACGGAAAAGCGAAAAATGTGGTTTTCGCTTTCCTTCATTTTCAATCACTTGTTGTGATTGAAAATGCCGACACATCCCTATGCCGCGCGGCCACCTCGATTTTTCGAGGCGTCCTGAAGTGAGCCCGGGGGTGCTTGGGCATTCGATCTCAGGAACGCAGTGCATCCAATCCATCCGTGGCGGCTGGACTGCAATATCCCTGTTGCAACCGCCCTCAGATCGAACACCGTGAAACCCATCCAGCCGGCGGCAAGTTGGTTGAGTCAGCGCCCTGCGCGTTACTTCAGGGTGTTGCTGAGGCTGCCCACGCCGGGGATGTCGACGACGATCGTCTGGCCGTCCGCCATATCCACCGCGCCGACCGAGGTGCCGCAGGCGATGACGTCGCCCGGGTAGAGCGCGATCTCGCGGCTGATGTGCCAGACGATCTCCTGTGGCGAGAAGATCATGTCGCTGACCGGGTAGTCCTGCTTGACCTCGCCGTCGAGGATGCCGCGCACACGCAGACCGGCCGGATCGATACCGGTCGCGATTGTCGGGCCGATCGGCCCGAAGCCCGGCAGGCTCTTGGTGCGGCACCACTGGTGGAACTCGTCGTTGGCGAACAGCGCCT
The DNA here is from genome assembly GCA_963808165.1 of uncultured Gammaproteobacteria bacterium. GTDB lineage: Bacteria > Pseudomonadota > Gammaproteobacteria > Chromatiales > Chromatiaceae > Thiosocius. Next base: position 434,296 of record CAWEET010000021.1, read on the forward strand.
CCGGGGCGGTGACGTCGTTGACACAGGTGTAACCGAAGATGCACTGAGCGAGCTGGTCGCGCGTGGGTTGGAAACAGTGCCGGCCGATCACGATACCCAGCTCCGCCTCGAACTTGACCCGTCCATCGAAGCCCGGCGGGCGCCGGATCGGGCGGCCGTGCGCCGAGACTGATTCGCACAGTTTGACGAAGAAGAGCGGAAAGTCGGGGATCCTGGTCCCTTCCTTCTGCTGCCGCTCGTGGAAATTGTTCCACAGGCCGAGGAATTGACGCGGCTCGACCGGCGGCAGCCAGGTCGCCTTGGCCGTCGCGATGCGAGTGCCGTCAGCTACCGGCTCCCCGAAAAGGTCGCCGTCGTACATGGCGATCTGATCGCCGTCGATCCGCCCCAAGCGTGGTTGGCCGTCGACCTCGATTCTGCACCAGTGCGCGATACCCATTGTCTGTCCTCTCAGGTGATGACGTCCGGCGCCTCGCGTCCGGTCTTTTCCGTTATCTGGGCGAGTGCATCGGCGATGTGGATCAGTGGCGCCAATGCCTGTTGCGGATCGAGCTGCTGCCTGTCCGGGTCGGGTTCGAATGATTCCAGATAGACGCGCAACGTCGCGCCGACCGTGCCGGTGCCGGACAGGCGCAAGACCATTCTCGAGCCGTCGGCAAAGCCGATGCGCAGGCCCTGGTGCGCGCTGACTGAGCCATCGATCGGGTCCGTGTAGCTGAAATCGTCGGCGTAGCTGATCTCCAGCCCATCGAGCTGCGTACCCGGGAGTTGCGGCAGGCGCTCGCGCAAGGCATCCATCAGCTCCTCGGCCGGTTGATTCTTGATAGCCTCGTAGTCGTGCCGCGAGTAGTAGTTGCGGCCGTACTCGCGCCAGTGCCCGGTGACGATGTCGGCCACCGACTCGCCGCGGCCGGCGATCACGTTGAGCCATGCCAGCACCGCCCACAGGCCGTCTTTCTCACGGACATGGCTGGATCCGGTGCCGAAGCTCTCCTCTCCGCAAAACGCGATGCGCCCGGCATCGAGCAGGTTGCCGAAGAACTTCCAGCCGGTCGGGGTCTCGAAGCATTCGATTCCCAGCGCCGCGGCGACCCGGTCGACCGCCTGACTGGTCGGCATCGAGCGGGCGACCCCCGGGATCCCGCCGCGATGCGCCGGGATCAGCGTTGCGTTCGCAGCCAGTACCGCGAGGCTGTCGCTCGGTGTGACGAAGAAATCACGGCCGAGGATCATGTTGCGGTCGCCGTCGCCGTCGGACGCGGCCGCGAAGTCGACGCCCTCCGGGCCTTGTGTCATCTGTACCAGGCCGGCGGCGTGCACCAGATTCGGGTCCGGGTGGTGGCCGCCGAAGTCCTCGAGTGGCTCACCGTTGATTACCGTGCCGGCCGGTGCCCCCAGCATGTTCTCGAAAATCCTTTTTGCATAGGGGCCGGTGATGGCATGCATCGCGTCGAAGCGCATGCGGAAACCGCCTGCCAGCAGCGCGCGGATCGCCTCGAAATCGAAAATGGATTCCATCAGATCGGCGTAGTCGACGACCGGGTCGATTACCTCGACCTGCATCTCTCCGAGTGGGTAGCTGCCGATCGTATCCAGCGGCAGATTTTCGGCCTCGATGCTGCGATAGTCGGCGATCTCCAGGGTACGGGCGTAGATGGCCTCGGTGATCTTCTCCGGTGCAGGTCCGCCGTTGGCAGTGTTGAACTTGATGCCGAAATCGCCGTCCGGCCCGCCCGGGTTGTGGCTGGCCGACAGGATCAGACCGCCCGCAGCCGCGTATTTTCGGATCACGCAGGATGCCGCCGGGGTGGACAGCAGGCCGCCCTGACCGACCAGCACGCGGCCGACTCCGTTGGCTGCGGCCATCTGCAGTATGATCTGAATCGCCTCGCGATTGTAGAAACGGCCGTCGCCGCCGAGCACCAGCGTTGCGCCGATCAACTCGCGCTGGGTGTCGAATACCGATTGCACGAAATTCTTCAGATAGTTGCCCTGACGGAATACCTCGACGCGTTTGCGCAGGCCGGAGGTGCCCGGACGCTGGTCGGTATAAGGCTTGGTGGAGTAGGTGGTGATTCCCATAGATCCTCGAGTACTGCAAAAGCTGGCCGGATTTTTACCACAGTCACCCCTTGAAATCCCGCCCAACCGCCCGCATTTGTCGCGCCAGCGAGAAAATCTCCGGAGGAAACACCAACCATGACCGCTACTGCGCAGAAAGAAACCCTGGATTTCCAGGCCGAAGTCAGCCAGGTCCTGAACCTGGTCATACGCTCACTCTACTCGAATAAGGAGATATTCCTCCGCGAACTGGTTTCGAATGCCTCGGACGCGGCGGAAAAGCTACGATTCGAGGCGCTCAGCAACGAGGCACTGTACGAGGGTGAGAGCGGCCTGCGGATCCGCGTGTCGGTCGACAAGGAGGCCGGTACCCTGACCATCCTGGACAATGGCATCGGCATGAGCCGCCAGGAGGTCACCGAGACCATCGGTTCGATCGCCAGTTCCGGCACCCGCAAGTTTCTCGAGAACCTGTCCGGCGACCAGGCCAAGGACAGCCAGTTGATCGGCCAGTTCGGTGTCGGCTTCTATTCGGCCTTTATCGTCGCCGACAAGGTCGTCCTGACGACCCGGCGCGCCGGGATGCAGCCGGACGAAGGCGTGCGCTGGGAGTCGACCGGCGAGGGCAGCTACACCATCGAGAACACCGAGCGCGCAGAACGCGGCACCGAGATCGTTCTACACCTGCGCGAGGACGAAAATGAGTTTCTCGACGAGTGGCGTCTGCGCAGCATCATCGGCAAGTTTTCCGACCATGTGGCGATCCCGGTCGAGATGCTCAAGGCCCCGGAGCCGGTCGAGGAAGGTGACGAGAGCAAGGAGGCCGCAGCCGAGCCGGAATGGGAACAGGTGAACAGGGGTACGGCGCTGTGGATGCGCAACAAGTCGGAGGTGTCCGATGAGGAGTATCGCGACTTCTACAAAAATACCTGCCACGATTTCGAAGATCCGCTGACCTGGGCGCACAACCGTGTCGAGGGCACCAACGAGTACAACTCGCTGTTGTTCGTTCCGTCGCGCGCCCCGTTCGACATGTGGGACCGCGAACCCAAGCATGGTGTGAAGTTGTACGTGCGGCGCGTGTTCATCATGGACGAGGCGGACAAGCTGATGCCGCACTATCTGCGTTTCGTCAAGGGTGTGGTGGATTCCGACGACCTGCCGCTGAACGTGTCGCGCGAGATCCTTCAGCACGACAAGAAGATCGACAGCATCCGCAGCGCCAACGTCAAGCGTTTGCTTGGCCTGTTGGAAAAGCTGGCCAAGGACGACGAGGAAAACTACCAGACTTTCTGGAAGGAGTTCGGCAGGGTGCTCAAGGAAGGCCCGGCCGAGGACTTCGCCAACCGTGAAAAGATCGGCGGCCTGCTGCGCTTTGCCTCGACCAAATCGGACGGGGATGCCGAAACTGTCTCGCTCGACCAGTACATCGAGCGCATGGCGGAGAAGCAGGAGAAGATCTATTACATCACCGCCGATACCTTGTCCGCGGCACGCAACAGTCCGCACCTCGAGGTGTTCAAGAAGAAGGACATCGAGGTGCTGCTGCTGGTCGACCGTGTCGACGAGTGGCTGGTGTCGCATTTCACCGAATACAAGGGCAAACACCTGCAGTCCGTAGCCAAGGGCGAGCTGGACCTGGGTGAGTTGGAGGACAAGGACGACAAGGAAAAGGTGGAGAAGGCCGCCGAGGAGCACAAGCACCTGATCGAACGGGTCAAGACCGCGCTCGGTGAGACGGTTAAGGAGGTGCGTGTCTCCAGCCGCCTGACCGAGTCGCCGGCCTGTCTGGTAGTCGATCACTATGACATGAGCCAGAACCTGGCGCGGGTGCTGAAGCAACTGGGCCAGGACGCCCCGGTGCCGACCCCGATCATCGAGATCAATCTGGAGCACCCGCTGCTCAAGCGCATGGATGCGGAGGTGGACGAAGACAGGTTCGGCGAACTGGCCAAATTGGTGTTCGATCAGGCACTGCTGGCAGAGGGTGGGCAGCTCGAAGACCCTGCAGGCTTCGTGCACCGCCTCAACCGCCTGATGCTGGACATGTCTGCCTGAACAGGCCGGTCCTGTCGGCAATGGCGATCTCAGTTGGTGCTCGCGCCCCCGCGCATTCGGTGCGCGGGGGCTGTGGCAGCGGGGCCGAGGTCGAGCCTCCAAGACCAAGGGCGTGGCGCCCCGCATGCTGCAGTGCATCAGGCTCGGTCGCATCCGGGTGAGGCGCTGCGCCTGACATCGGCGCTCGGGGGGCGTTACCCTCGTGGCGCGTTGTGCACTGGATTGCTCAGGGTGCCGATGCCGTCGACCGTGACCTCGATGGTGTCCCCGTCGGCGAGAAAGAGCGGTGGTTTGCGGGCGAAACCGACCCCCTCCGGGGTCCCCGTGAGGATGACCGTACCGGGCAGCAGGGTGGTGTCGCGGCTGATGAAGGCAATCAGCTCGGCAACCGGGAAGATCATGTCGCGGGTATTGCTCGACTGCATGGTCGCGCCGTTCAGCACGGAGCGGATCGCCAGGGATTGCGGGTCGGGGATTTCGTCAGCGGTCACCAGCACCGGGCCGAGCGGACAGAAGGTATCGAAACTCTTGCCGCGCACCCATTGGCCGCCACCGGCATGTTTCTGCCAGCGCCGCGCAGAGACGTCGTTGGCGCAGGTGTAGCCGAAGACGTAGTCCAGCGCATTACCAACCGGCACGTTGCGGGCCGAACGGCCGATGATCACCGCGAGTTCCGCCTCGTAGTCGACCTCCGGCCCCTTGTCGCAGGCTGCAGGGAGCAGTATCGGACTGCCGGGACCGGTGACCGCTGTGCTGGGCTTCATGAACATCACCGGGGTATCCGGCAGCTTGGCGCCGGTTTCCGCCGCATGCGCGCGGTAGTTGAGTCCGATGCCGTAGATGTCGGCAGCTTGTACCGGTGCCAGCCAGTGTGCCACCCGCACCACTTCATCGGTAGGGGTCAAACCGTCGAAAAGGCCGCTGCCCGAATAGGCCATCCCCCGGTTTGTACCGGCCGCTTCGACCCAGCGGGTCCGACCCTGTTCGTCAATACAACGAGCCACATGCATGATTCACCCCCCCTGTGCCGCTGAGACGCCCGCAGCGGCAGCAGGCGCATGCGGCTCAACGTCTGACGACCCGAAGTATAGGCCCGCGATGCATCACTGTTGGCCGGCCCCTGTGCAAACGGGTTTATCAGCCGATACTGATAAGGCCCCTCAATCCGCCTATTCACACAGTCGAGTGGGGATTTTAGGGTCGGTATGGCAGACTGCGCCCCCTGAAAATTCGTAAACACGGTAGGGAGCACAACCATGCGCGTCATTCTTCTCGGCGGCCCCGGCGCCGGCAAAGGCACTCAGGCCAATTACATCAAGGAGCGTTTCGGTATACCGCAGATCTCGACCGGCGATATGCTGCGCGCCCACGTCAAGTCTGGCTCTGATCTCGGTGTGGCGGCCAAGAAGATCATGGACGAAGGCGGCCTGGTGTCGGACGACATCATCATGGGGATGGTCAAGGAGCGCATCAAGGACGACGACTGCAAGGCCGGCTACCTGTTCGACGGGTTTCCGCGCACCATCCCTCAGGCCGAGGCATTGAAAGAGGCCGGCGTGCCGATCGATGCGGTGGTCGAGATCGATGTGCCGGACGAAGAGATCGTGAAGCGCATGTCCGGTCGGCGTGTACACCTGGCCTCGGGCCGCACTTATCATGTCGTGTTCAATCCGCCGAAGGAAGAGGGCAAGGATGACGAAACCGGTGAGCCGCTGATTCAGCGCGACGATGACCAGGAAGAGACCGTCAAGGCGCGCTTGAAGGTGTATCACGATCAGACCGAACCTCTGATCAGCTTCTACCGCAAAGAGGCCGATGCAGGGAACTGCAAGTACCTCAAGGTCAACGGTGTCGGCGGTGTCGACGACATCCGCAGTCAGATCTTCACCGGCCTGGAAGGCTGACCTGCGACCGGCGTGTCGTCTGGACAAAGGCCTGGATTTCCGGGCCTTTACTGTCGCTGAATCGCCGGGTCCCTGTGCTAAACTGGCGAGCTTGAACAGCGTAATACGTGGAGGCCGACATGGCTATCGTCGAACTGACGAAAGACAATTTCGAGGAAATTGTCACCAAGAATGAATTCGTGATCGTCGATTTCTGGGCACCCTGGTGCGGGCCCTGCCGGTCGTTTGCGCCGACTTACGAGAAGGTTTCCGAAGACCATGCCGATGTGGTCTTCGCCAAAGTGAATACGGAAGACGAGCAGGAGATCGCCGGGCATTTCCAGATCCGTTCGATTCCGACCCTGATGATTTTTCGGGAAAAGATCATCATCTTCAGCGAGGCAGGCGCGTTGCCGGAGTCGGCCTTCCGCGAGCTGGTCAAGAAGGCCGGTGAACTGGACATGGCCGAGGTGCGGCGGCAGGTCGAGGAGCAGCAGAACGGCCAGGCCTGAACCGACGCTCGGAGTCCCCTGTCCGGCGGGCTCGCATCGGCGTCTCCCGGGGCGGCTATACTGGGACCTGGATTTCGGCGGACAGGCCCATGCTCGACGACAATGCGCACCTTCGTAAATGGTTGGACAGCGACCCATCAGTAGGGGACCTGCTCGCCTTGTGCGAGGAGAATTATTATCATCTGCACCACCTGGTTCCGCAGTTGCGCCGGCTGCAGGGCGAACATCGTTCCAGTCGGCCTGATCATCAGGACCTGCATCTCACCATCGTCGAACAAACGCGTTACACGACATTGCTGCGGCTGACCTACCAGTTCCCGCATGCGGATGGTGGCAAATCCGACCCGGATGCCGTGCTACGCGTTTACCACGATGCACGCCAGGTCGAGGTGGAGGACCTGCGGCAGCAGGCCTTGCCGACCCATCGGCTGTACGAGGCCCCGGGGTTGCTCAACAAGTGGCGCGTCAATCTGTTTGTTGCCAAGTGGCTGGCATTCTGCATCCGCCAGGGCCACTTGTTCGTCGACGATGTCACCGCATTGCGCGAGTCCGCTTGCGACCTCTCCTGAAGGCACGAAAAACCTTCAGCGGCAATGTTTTGTCGCAAATTCGTCTCGATATTTATTAACGATACCCGCAGCCTGATCGCGGCCGACCGCGTTGCCGCCCTGGCCAACATGGACAATTTTTGTTCGCGTTGAATGTTGACTGTTTTGCTAGGTTACTGCTAGATTTGTACCTGAGAAAATTACTGGGTAATTGCACTTGCGTGCATCAATACGAGGAAGACGATCATGAGACTCTCTACCAAAGGCCGCTATGCCGTCACCGCGATGCTGGATCTGGCACTCAATGGTACCCAGGGTCCGGTCACGCTGGCCGACATTTCGGAAAACCAGGGCATATCGCTCTCGTACCTCGAGCAGCTGTTCGCCGCGTTGCGCAGCAAAGGGCTGGTTCGTGGCGTGCGCGGCCCGGGCGGCGGTTACTACCTCGGGCGCGAGTCGGACGAGATCTCGATCGCCGATATCATCTGTGCGGTGGACGAGTGGGTCGAGTTCACCCGCTGCAAGGGCCGCCAGAATTGCCAGGACGGTCAGCGCTGCCTGACCCACAGCCTGTGGGACGATTTGAGCCAGCAGATATTCATCTTCCTCACCGACATCACGCTGCATGATCTGGTCCAGCGAGGTGAGGTGCGCGAGGCTGCGCGACGCGAAAAGAAGGCCGCGTCGCTGGTACTGGGGCTCAAGGAGCAGGCCGCCTGACGGCGTCCGTTGGTCCGATACGACAAGAGGTAACAACCATGGCGTACAGCGATAAAGTCATCGATCATTATGAGAATCCGCGCAATGTCGGCGTGCTCGACACCAAGGCCGGCAACGTGGGCACCGGTATGGTCGGCGCCCCGGCCTGTGGCGACGTGATGCGGCTGCAGATCCAGGTGGACGAGCAGGGCGTGATCGAGGACGCGAAGTTCAAGACTTACGGCTGCGGTTCGGCGATCGCCTCCAGCTCACTGCTGACCGAGTGGGTCAAGGGCAAGACTCTCGATCAGGCGCGTGAGATCAAGAATACCGAAATCGCCGAGGAGCTGGCGCTGCCGCCGGTCAAGGTTCACTGTTCGGTGCTGGCCGAGGACGCGATCAAGGCTGCGATCGCCGACCTGCAGTCGAAACAGCCTGCTGCGGTTCATGGTGAAGCGTCCGCGGGCGTATCCACTGCGGCCTGATCGCCCGCTACAGCTTTGCCTGCCGTGGTCGGCAGGCGAAGCCTGACCCGCGTACCGTGCTCATGATCTGAATCCAGTTCGATGGTTCCGCCATGAGCGCTGACGATGCGTTTGACGATTGGCAGCCCCAGTCCGGTTCCGCCGGACTTTGAGGTCACGAAGGGTTCGAATACGCGTTCCAGCACATTTTCCGGTATCGGCTGACCGCCGTTGACGATTTCGACCTCGACCCAGCCAGCACCGGACGGCCGGCATCTGATGCTGATGGGGGAGGCGTCCATAGACGCCTGCTGGGCATTGTGGATCAGATTGATCAGGACCTGACGTATCCGGTCACGGTCGGCTGGCACGAGCGGACAGGGCGCGGTGCGAATCTCGATAGGTTGGCGTTGTGCCGTTTCTGCAGCAACGGTTTCGCCGACCAGCTCCACCAGGTCCTGAGGCGTCCGGTTTAGCGCCAGTGGCTTGGCGTACAGCAGGATGTCTGCGAGCAGTCCTTCGAGCCGAGCGACTTCATTGCTGGCGAGATCCACGCGTTTGGCCGCACCGCTGGGCAATTGCTCGACGCCCTTGAGGTGGTCGAGGGCGAGGCTGATGGTCGCCAGCGGGTTGCGAATCTCATGTGCTATTCCCGAGGCGAACTGACCGATACTGGCAAGCCGGCTGTTCTCGACCAGTTGAATGGTCCTACCCAGGCTGACGCCCACGAGCACGCCGAGATTGCGCAGCAGCGCCAGGTGCTCAGTGCTGAAGTTATTCGGGAACCGGCTGGCGAAGACCGCCACGCCCTGAATGCCGCCACCACCGCTGATAGGCAGGAATACCGCATCACGCCGACCCAGCTCGGAAAGCTGTTGCAGGAATACGTAGGAGTCCGACAGCGATGCCATCTCGCGTACATCCGGTATGTGCAGCGGTTCGCTGCTGCTGATGCATTCCTCGAGCAGGGTACGTTCCGGGGTGAAGCTGAGTTTGCCGATGTTGTCCGGCTGGCCGTCGCTGAACGCCATTTCCAAGTGGATGTGTCGGTCCGTGCCGACCACCAGTACGCCGATCCAGTCTACCGGGATGAGAGGCGGAAGGGTCTCGGACAGGGTGCGCAGCGTGCCCTCGAGATCGGCCCCCTGCTCGAGGCGGGTAAGTAGTTTGCGCAGCGCACCCATGCGGTCGGACAGGCGGTTGAACGAGTCGGCGAGTGAACCGATTTCGTTGTACTGATCGATCGGCACGCGTTGTGAAAAATCTCCGTTCGCGACCTGCCTGAATCCCTCCACGGCGGCCGAGAGGGGGCCTAGGACGCGGCGGTAAAACCAGGTGGCAATGCCGAAAGCGACCAACAAGGCCGAGACCAGCAGCAGGCGATTGACCAGGTTCGCCCTCTCGGCCCGGCTGGCGACATCGTTCTCGAGTGTCGACGTCAGATGCTCGGCGGCCTGCTCGAGACCTCGATGTTCGTCGACGATCCACTCGGCGGCCCACTCCAGACGAGGTTCCTTGGGGTCGGGTCCGATACGCTCGTCGAGCTGCTCGGCAAATTGCCGCCATGCCTGGCCCAGCTCCTCGGCTGCCGCACGCGAGGACTGGCGCAGTTGCGGCTGCATGGCGGTTACCTCTCCGGCCAGTACCTTGTCGAAGCGGTTGGCGGTGAAGGCGCCTATGATCTGCGAGAGTTCGGCGCGGGTCTTTTTCAGGTCCTCGAAGTACAGTCGCAGGTCGCGGTAGTAACTGGGGTAGTCGCGTGGTGCGTTCTCCTGATAGCGCATGGCCTGCACGGTCAGGTGCTGCTGGTGGTATTGCAGGCGGCCGGCGAGTTGGACCAGCGCATGATCGCTGTGCTGCTGGTCGATGACATGCAGCGAGTAAAGGGTCGAGGCCGCGAACAGCAGGGCCAGGAGACCGATCGCCAGGATGATCTGGAGTTTTAACGAATGCTGCAGTCTCGATACTGTCATGGATTGCCTGTGTTGACCGGGGATGTTTGCGGGCTATTGCTCGGCCGGCAGCTTATGGGGAAACCCTGGAAGCGACTATAGTTGAGCGGCCGCACCGCGGCATGCCCGTTTCGGGTGGGGCAAATCAAACGGGGGCAGCCATATGCAGGGTCCGGACGACGGTGAATTGCGCTCGCTGCGGGACTGGGTGCGGTGGGGCGCCAGCCGTTTCAACGAGGCCGGTCTTTTTTTTGGCCACGGTACCGACAACGCGCTCGACGAGGCCCTGGCCCTGGTGCTGCACGCGCTGCACCTGCGGCACGATATTCCGGCCGACTACCTGGACGCCCGGATCACCGCGGCCGAGTCGGCGGCGGTGGCCGAACTGTTCGCGCAGCGTCTCGATCGCCGTATACCGGCAGCCTACCTGATCGGCGAGGCGCGTTTCGCGGGCCTGGATTTCGACGTCGATGAGAACGTACTGATACCGCGCTCGCCGATCGCCGAGTTGATCGAGGAAGGTTTTGCCCCGTGGCTGGATCCGGATCAGGTCAGCAGCGTGCTCGATCTGTGCTGCGGCAGTGGCTGCATCGGCATTGCCTGCGCATACGCCTTTCCGTTGGCCCTGGTCGATCTCGCAGATATTTCGCCGGCGGCGCTGGACGTCGCGACGCGTAACATCGAGCGTCATGATCTGGAAAGCCGGGTCCGGGCACTGCGTGCGGATGTCTACGAGGGTCTGGATGGCGAGCGCTACGATCTCATCGTGAGCAATCCGCCGTATGTCAGCAGCGCTGAGATGCAGGGCTTGCCGGACGAGTATCGGCACGAGCCGGAGCTTGGGCTCGAGGCCGGAGACGATGGCATGGACGTCGTCGCGCGCATCCTGGCCGGAGGCGCGGAGTACCTGAGTCCGGGTGGTATCATGGTTGTTGAAGTCGGGTTCAGCGCCGACCTGCTGATCGGGCGCTACCCCGATGTTCCTTTTTTGTGGCTGGATTTCCAGCGTGGTGGAGACGGTGTGTTTCTGCTGACCGCGGAACAGCTCGACGATTACCGCGATGTCTTCGAGGAGGGTGGGACATGAGTCTACGCAGGGCGCGCTCGCCGGACGAGTATGCCGAATGGGTGAAACAGGCGATGTTCGAGGTCGGCGATCTGAAGGATTGCCTGTTGTACGAGATCGAGGACCTGCAGCGCTTCCCTGCCTATATCGAGCCACTCGAGGAGGGCATCAAGCAGGTCTATGACGCGATGGTTGGGGGAACCTACCAGTTTGGGCGCGAAGATCTGTCTTTTATGGACGTACTGCGACGCTATGAGGACGAGATACCCTTCCACACATTGCTCAAGCAGATCAACGAAACGCATCGAAAAGGTCTGGAGGTGCCGGAGGATGACTGACAGACTTTGTGACGCGTCTCAGTCCGATGGCAACGGAGGAGCCTAGAATGTCGAACATGCAACAGACTCTCGTTCTCGATCAGGCGCTGATCGCGCGTTACGATCAGTCCGGTCCGCGTTACACCTCCTATCCCACCGCGGTGCAGTTTCACGATGGTTTCGGAGAGGATCAGTACCGGGCCGCGGCGCAGGCCAGCAATGCCAGCGGCCGCCCGCTGTCGCTCTATTTCCACATACCATTCTGCGACACGGTTTGCTTCTATTGCGCCTGCAACAAGATAGCGACCAAAGACCGGACGCGCGCGCAGCCCTATCTCGACCGTGTCTATCGCGAGATCGCGATGCAGGGTGATTTGTTCGACGACAGCCGGCCGGTCGAGCAGTTGCACTGGGGCGGCGGTACGCCGACATTCATCAGCCCCGATCAGATGCGCGAGCTGATGGCGGTAACCGGCCGTCATTTCAAATTGCTGGACGACGACCGCGGCGAATACTCCATCGAGATCGATCCGCGCGAGGTCAGCGATGCGACCATCGGCCTGCTGCGCGAGATCGGCTTCAATCGGATGAGCCTTGGGCTGCAGGACCTGGATCCCGCTGTGCAGAAGGCGGTCAATCGTATCCAGACGGCCGAGGAGACCTTCGGGGCACTGTCTGCAGCACGGCGCGAAGGCTTTCGGTCGGTCAGTATGGATCTCATTTACGGTCTACCGTTACAGACCGCCGCATCCTTCATCGCCACGCTCGATCGTGTTGTCGAGGCCGAGCCCGACCGCCTTTCGGTATTCAACTATGCGCACTTGCCCGAGCGCTTCAAGCCGCAGCGGCGCATCGACGAATCTGAACTGCCCAGCCCCGATCAGAAATTGGAAATTCTCCAGCAGGTGGGTGAGCGTCTGGCCGCAGCCGGCTACGTCTACATCGGCATGGATCATTTTGCGCGACCGGACGACGAACTGGCGGTGGCGCAGCGAGAGGGGCAGCTGTACCGCAACTTCCAGGGATACTCGACCCATGCGCATTGTGATCTCGTCGCGATGGGCGTCACCTCGATCGGCATGGTCGGCAATACTTATGCGCAGAACATGCGGACCCTGGATGAGTACTACGAACGCATCGATGCCGGCTGCTTGGCAGTATTCCGCGGAGTCGAACTGAGCCGCGACGACGAACTGAGGCGTGCAGTGATTACCCAGTTGATCTGTAATTTCACACTGGATATGCGGCAGGTAGCGCAGGACTGGGACATCGATTTCGCGCAATACTTCGCCGCGGAAATCGATCGTCTGGGCGGCATGGTGGAACATGGTCTGCTGAGCATCTCGGATGACATCCTTGCTGTGTTGCCGCCCGGCCGCCTCCTGATCCGTAATATCTGCATGGTATTCGATCGCTATCTGGGTGCCGGCGGTCAGACCGCGAGGTTTTCGAAAGTCATCTGATTGTGCACGAGACCGATCGGGCACGGGGTGGTCTGCGATCGCCTGATGACGGCTTGCTGATCCCCGCCATCGATTGGCCGGCCCCTGTCCCAGGGGCGGAGTGGGCAGGCTGTGTTTGCCTGAGCAGGCGTTCCGCGCTGTCCCGCCGGCTTCGTGGTTGGCCGGCGCGTAAAGCCGCGCAGAACCAGCCCCTTGCGGGGCCGATCCCGGTGTTTCACCAGGCTGTTTCTAGCACCCGCCTGTCTTGTATAATGGTCGATTCGCACCGGACAGGCGAAAGTGGCGGAATCGGTAGACGCGCTGGATTTAGGTTCCAGTGGGGCAACCCGTGAGAGTTCGAGTCTCTCCTTTCGCACCAACCGGATCCGGCTGCTTTCATTCGTCCGGCGCATGTCGGGCAACTTGTAATCGACGAGAGTTAACAGGCAGTGATGGCTGCTGGAGAGAATTGGAATGCAAGTTTCTGTTGAGTCGGGCGAGGGCCTCGAGAAGCGACTGATGGTTGATCTGCCGGCAGAGCGTGTGACTGCGGCAATGGACAAGAGACTCAAGGACCTGGCACGGCACGTGCGGCTGGACGGATTCCGCCCCGGCAAGGTGCCGATGCGCACGATCAAGCAGCGTTTTGGCGAGCAGGTCCGTCACGAGACCTACAATGCCCTGATTCAGGAAACCCTTTACGAAGCGGCCTCTCAGGAGCAGCTGATGCCGGCTGGGGAGCCGCAGATTGAGTTGCGCGATGTGGCCGAAGAGGGTGGCTTGGGGTACACCGCCACCTTCGAGATCATGCCCGAGGTGAAGGTGGCCGACCTGGCCGGGCAGTCACTGAGTCGGCCGGTGGCCGAGGTCGGTGAGGCCGATATCGACGAAATGATCGACAAGCTGCGCAGCCAGCGGACGATCTGGAACGACGTCGAGCGCGGGGCCAATGATGGAGACACCGTGCACATGGATTTCAAGGGCATGATCGATGGTGAGGCCTTCGAGGGCGGTTCGGCGGAGAACGCGCCGCTGGTCCTTGGTTCAGGATCGATGATCGAAGGTTTCGAAGCCGGGCTGCTGGGCGTCAAGGGCGGCGAAACCCGCACGCTGGAGGTCAAATTTCCCGATGACTATCGGGCCGAGCAGCTGGCCGGCAAGGATGCGGTATTCGAGGTCAAGGTGCTGCGGGTCGCGGAACCGCAGTTGCCTGAGATCGACGAGGAGTTCGTCAAGGCCTTTGGCGTCAAGGAGGGCAGCGTGGAGGCGCTGCGGGGGGACGTGGCGAAGAATATGCATCAGGAACTGAAGCAGAAGCTGCGCAGCATCACCAAGGAGCGGGTCATGGATGTTCTGATCGCCGCCAACCCGATGGATATCCCCAAGGCCCTGGTCAACCAGGAGGCCGAGCGGATGAAGCAGCAGATGGTGCACGACATGCAGCAGCGCGGCCAGTCCAGCGGCGTCGACCTGCCCGCAAGCCTTTTCGAGGAGCCGGCCCGCCGGCGTGTCCATTTGGGTCTGTTGGTGGCTGAGATTATCGCGCAGCACAAGCTTCAGGCCCAGGAGGACAAGCTGCGCGGGGTCATCGCCGAGTTTGCCGAGTCGTACGAAGATCCGCAGGAAGTCATCGATTACTACATGCAGGATCAGAATGCCCGCAAGAGCATCGAGAATCTGGTGCTCGAGAACGAAGTGGTGGATTGGGCGCTCGGCCAGGTCGAGGTCAATGACGAAAACAAGTCGTTTTCCGAGGTAATGGAAAACAGGACATAGAGCAGGCTTGCCCGACCTGGGTTTTGAGGGTACGTTCAAGTGCAACTGATAACATCCGATAAGCAGCATATGAAACGATTCGAACCGGTGGGCCTCGGCCTGGTCCCGATGGTGGTGGAGCAAAGCGCGCGCGGCGAGCGCGCCTACGATATTTATTCGCGGCTGCTCAAAGAGCGCGTCATATTCTGCGTGGGCCCAGTCGAAGATCACATGGCGAACTTGATCGTCGCACAGCTCCTGTTCCTGGAGTCGGAGAATCCGGACAAGGATATCCACCTTTATATTAACTCGCCCGGAGGTTCGGTGACCGCCGGGTTGGCCATTTACGACACCATGCAGTTCATCCGGCCGCACGTCACGACCATGTGCATCGGCCAGGCAGCGAGCATGGGCGCCCTGCTGTTGACTGGTGGTGAAAAAGGCAAGCGCTATGTGCTACCACACTCGCGCGTGATGATCCATCAACCCCTCGGCGGGTTTCAGGGTCAGGCGACCGATATCGAAATCCATGCCAAGGAAATACTGCTGATCCGCGAAAAGCTCAACAAGATACTCGCGCATCATACCGGTCAAGACCTTGCGCGCATCGAGCAGGATACCGACCGCGACAACTTTATGAGCGGCGAGCAGTCCGTTGCTTACGGGCTGGTCGATCAGGTGCTCGACAAGCGGCCGGCGCGCGAGGCTTGATGCAAGGCACGAGGCCGCGCGCGCGGGGCGGCTTGTTATCCGAAGGCTTTCGGATATTATGGAACTAATGGGGTGCGCAGTTGCCGGTGCGGCGAGGACCGGCAACGCTGCTACGCAGGCGAAAGGTGGACGACTATGAGCGACGAGAAAAAGCACGGGAAGGGTGACGACGGCAAGCTGCTGTATTGCTCCTTCTGCGGAAAAAGCCAGCACGAGGTGCGCAAGCTCATCGCGGGCCCATCTGTGTTCATCTGCGACGAATGTGTTGAACTTTGCAACGATATCATCCGTGAGGAGATGCAAGAGAGCGTCGGCGAATCGTCCGACAAGTTACCAATTCCTCAAGAGATTAACGGCACACTGGATCAGTACGTCATAGGTCAGACACGGGCCAAGAAGGTGCTTTCGGTGGCTGTATACAACCACTATAAGCGCCTCGAAGCCAAGGGCAAGAAAGACGACGTCGAGATCGCGAAGAGTAATATCCTGCTGATTGGCCCGACCGGCTCCGGAAAGACGCTGTTGGCCGAGACCCTGGCACGCCTCCTTAACGTACCTTTTACGATCGCCGATGCGACAACGCTGACCGAGGCCGGGTACGTCGGTGAGGACGTAGAGAACATCATCCAGAAATTGCTGCAGAAATGCGATTACGACGTCGATAAGGCGCAGACCGGAATCGTGTATATCGACGAAATCGACAAGATTTCGCGCAAATCGGACAATCCCTCGATTACGCGCGACGTGTCCGGTGAAGGCGTGCAGCAGGCCTTGTTGAAGCTCATTGAGGGTACTGTCGCATCGGTTCCGCCGCAGGGGGGCCGCAAGCACCCGCAGCAGGAATTCCTCCAGGTCGACACCTCGAACGTGCTGTTCATCGTCGGTGGCGCCTTTGCCGGCCTGGACAAGGTGATCCGCGACCGCTCGGAAAAGGGTGGCATCGGATTTTCCGCAGAGGTCCGCAGCAAGGAGGACTCGCGCAGCGTCGGGGAAATCCTGTGCAGCGTAGAGCCGGAAGACCTCATCCGCTACGGTCTGATCCCTGAGTTCGTCGGCCGGCTGCCGGTCGTCGCTACGCTGGAGGAACTCGACGAGGATGCCCTGGTACAGATCCTCACTGAGCCCCGCAACGCGCTCATCAAGCAGTACCAGCGTCTGTTCGAGATGGAAGGCGCGGAGCTGGAGATAAGGGAAGACGCGCTGCGTGCCATCGCCCGCAAGGCGATGGAACGCAAGACGGGAGCGCGCGGTCTGCGCACGATCCTGGAGCATTACCTGCTGGACACCATGTACGACCTTCCGTCGATGGACGACGTGACCAAGGTGGTCTTGGACGAGGCGGTCATCAAGGGAGAGTCGGCGCCTTACATGATCTTCGGTGGCGGCGAGCCACGTCAGATCGCCGCCTCCGACTGAACGATCCCGGCATCGGCGCCGATCGACTGGCTCGATGCGTGGCTATTAGTGCCCGCGGTTGCGGGCCAGGCGTTTGAGCGCGCTGCTCGGCCGACCGTCGTTTCAGACGAAATCCCCCCGAAATCCCGCGGCAGCGGCTTCTCGTCAGGAAGGTGCGCGGATAACGTAGCATTTCACTGGTTGAATTTCCCGGCATGAGCCCGCATGTTGCCTGGGCAAGCGTTATTGCTGCTGCTCCCCGGAGTATCGGCGTCAGTTTTTTCAGCCGTACCCCATGTGCGGCGATGGAGGAATCCAATGGGACAGGAAGATACTAGTATCAGCGCATCAAACGATCGGCCGGGTAATGTCCCGGTTCTGCCGTTGCGCGATGTCGTTGTCTATCCGCACATGGTCATCCCGCTTTTCGTGGGTCGCGAAAAGTCAATCAAGGCCCTCGACGCCGCGATGGCCGACAACAAGCAAATTTTGCTGGTCGCGCAGAAGAGCGCCGATGTCGACGAGCCGCAACCGGCGGACATGTACGAAATCGGGACACTGGCCAGTATCCTGCAGTTGCTGAAGCTTCCCGATGGCACCGTCAAGGTCCTGGTCGAGGGTGGCGGGCGTGCAGCGATCAGCCGCATCGAATCGGTCGATGATTACTTTACCGCCGATATCGAAGCCGCAGACGACGTCGTCGAACTGCCCGAACGCGAGATGGAAGTCCTGATGCGTTCAGCCACCGCCCTGTTCGATCAGTACGTGAAGCTCAACAAGAAGGTGCCGCCGGAGGTGTTGACTTCACTGGCCAGCATCGATGATGCATCGCGCCTGGCGGACACCATGGCGGCTCATATGGCGCTGAAGTTGGACGAGAAGCAACATGTGCTCGAGATGTTCAACGTGCGTGAGCGACTCGAACATCTAATGGCCCTGATGGAAGGCGAAAACGACATCCTGCAGATGGAAAAACGCATCCGCGGCAGGGTCAAGCGTCAGATGGAAAAAAACCAGCGCGAGTACTATCTGAATGAGCAGATGAAGGCCATTCAAAAGGAACTTGGCGAACTGGAAGACGCGCCGAACGAGTTGGAAGAACTCGCTGAGAAGATCGAGAAAGCCGGACTCAGCAAAGAGGCCAAGGGTAAGGCCACGGCGGAATTGAACAAGCTCAAACTGATGTCGCCGATGTCGGCTGAGGCGACCGTGGTGCGCAACTACATCGATGCACTGGTCAGCGTACCTTGGAAAAAGCGCACCAAGGTGCGCAACGACATCGCCGAGGCCGAGGAAGTGCTCAACGCGGATCATTTCGGCCTGGAGAAGGTCAAGGAGCGCATCCTCGAGTATCTCGCGGTACAGCAGCGTGTGCGCAAGCTGAAGGGGCCGATTCTCTGTCTGGTCGGTCCGCCGGGCGTCGGCAAGACCTCGCTGGGCCAATCGATCGCACGGGCGACCAATCGCAAGTTTATTCGTATGGCCCTCGGCGGGGTGCGTGACGAGGCGGAGATTCGTGGCCATCGTCGCACTTACATCGGTGCGATGCCTGGCAAGATCGTGCAGAACCTGACCAAGGCCGGGACCAAGAATCCGTTCTTCCTGCTGGATGAAATCGACAAGATGGCAATGGATTTTCGAGGCGACCCGGCGTCGGCGCTGCTGGAGGTACTCGACCCGGAGCAGAACCACACCTTCCAGGATCACTACCTCGAAGTCGACTTCGATCTGTCGGAGGTGATGTTCGTGGCAACCGCCAACAGCATGCACATACCACCGGCACTGCTCGACCGCATGGAGGTGATCCGCCTTTCTGGATACACCGAAGACGAAAAGGTCAACATTGCCGAGAATTATCTGGTGCCCAAGCAGATCCAAAACAACGGTCTGAAGGTAGAGGAACTGACTATCCGCGAGAGCGCGGTGCGCGACATCGTACGTTTCTACACGCGTGAGGCCGGGGTGCGTAACCTCGAGCGGGAAATCTCGAAGATTTGCCGCAAGGTCGTGAAAGACATATTGCTCGATAAGAAGCGCGGCAAGCATGTGACCGTGACGACGAAGAACCTGGACAAGTACCTCGGCGTGCAGCGCTTCCGTTACGGTCGTGCCGACGAACACGATCAGGTGGGTCAGGTGACGGGCCTGGCGTGGACCGAGGTGGGCGGCGAGCTGTTGCGTATCGAAACCGCGTTGACCCCGGGCAAGGGTCGCCTGACGCACACGGGTCAGCTGGGGGATGTAATGAAGGAGTCCATTCAGGCTGCGATGACCGTGGTGCGCAGTCGTGCCGCGGCACTCGGATTGGAGGACGACTTCAACCAGAAGATAGATGTCCACATTCACGTGCCGGAGGGCGCGACTCCGAAGGATGGTCCAAGCGCAGGCATCGGCATGGCAACTTCGCTGGCATCGGCGCTGACCGGCATCGCTGTGCGCGCCGACGTTGCGATGACTGGCGAGATTACGTTGCGCGGTGAGGTGCTGCCGATCGGTGGACTGAAAGAGAAGTTGCTGGCGGCGCTTCGTGGTGGCATTCAGACCGTAATCATCCCGCAAGAAAATGAGCGCGATCTGGTCGAGATGCCGAAGAACATCAAACAGAATCTCGATATACGCCCGGTTCGCTGGATCGACGAAGTAATGGAGATTGCACTCGCAGATCAGCCGAAACCACGCGCTTCGGAAGATGGGGAAAAGGTCGAGGCCGCTGAAAGCAAAGAGGAAAACTCCGACGATGCCAACGATGCCCTGCGCCATCATTGAACTCTGTCGGCAACGCTGGTAGAAAACCGTCTGGGCAAGCCATACAGGATTTTATTGACTGCTTGCTTGACACCTAAAATTGGCGGCTGTTATAAAGCCGCGCGCATTGCCGTGTCAGGTCGACTGACGATACCCAACTTCACCAAGCCGCAGCCGACCATGGACAAGGTTGTTTATCTCAATAAAGGGGGCACCGTCCACAATGAACAAATCTGATCTAATCGAGGCTATGGCCGACTCTGCTGATATCTCAAAAGCCGCAGCCGGTCGAGCCCTGGACGGATTGATTGAAGCTATCACCAACGCTGTGAAAAACGACGACAGCGTGTCGATCGTCGGATTCGGCACTTTCCTGTTGCGCGAGCGCGCGGCACGCACCGGGCGCAACCCGAAGACCGGCGGTACCATCGAAATCGCTGCCTCCAAGACGCCCGCATTTAAGGCTGGCAAAGCGTTCAAGGACGCAGTAAACTAGCGCGCCTCGTTTAGGGGTGCTTAGCTCAGCTGGGAGAGCATCGCCCTTACAAGGCGAGGGTCGCAGGTTCGATCCCTGCAGCACCCACCAAGACTTTGGAGTGGTAGTTCAGTTGGTTAGAATACCGGCCTGTCACGCCGGGGGTCGCGGGTTCGAGTCCCGTCCACTCCGCCATATCCAAGATCAAACGGGGTATCATCCGATACCCCGTTTTCCGTTATAGTTTTTCCAGAAGACGCGACGATCATGCTGCAGGCCATCAGAGAAAAAGCCCAGGGTTGGATTGCCTGGGCCATTGTCATTCTTATCAGTGTTCCCTTTGCACTCTGGGGAATCCAGGAATACCTCGGCGTGGGCGGTGAGCCCGAGGTTGCCGTGGTCGACGGAGAGACAATCACCGAACGGATGCTCGACGAGCGCACGCGCGATTTCCGCGAGAGCGTGCGCCAGTCGCTCGGCAGTAACTATTCGCCGGACCTGTTCGACGATGCCAGGCTCAAGGCGCAGGTGCTCGACACCATGGTCGAGGAACTGGTGTTGAGCAACAGTGCGAAAGACTGGAATCTTCGCACCAGCGACGAGCAGGCGCGCAGTTTCATCGCCGGCATCCCGGCCTTCCAGCGGGAAGGGCGATTCGACCAGCAGTCTTACGAGGCGGCGGTGCGCAACCGCGGCCTGAGCCGGGCCGGCTTCGAACAGCGCATCCGTCAGGATATGGCTTTGGCGCAGTTGCGCAGTGGTATCGCCGACAGCGCATTCGCTACTCAAGCCCAGCTCGATACGCGTGTCAGCTTGCGCGATCAGCAGCGCACCCTGAGTCACCTGCGTATTCCGGCGGCAGCGTATCGTGATCAGGTGACAGCGACGCAGGAGGAACTGCGTGGCTTCTACGAGGCCAACATCGATCGTTACCGCACGCCGGAACGTGTGAGGCTCGGCTATGTGCTGCTCGATGCCGCCGCCCTGTCAAATCTTGTTCAGGTCGATGATCAAAGGCTGCAGCAGTATTTCAGCGATCACCGGGCCGAGTTCGTGGCCCGGGAGGAACGCGCGATGCGGCATATCCTGATCGCCCTTGCCCCCGGGGCGGGTGAGGCGGCAATCGAGCAGGCCCGGGCGCAAGCCGACGACCTGCGGGAGCAACTGCGCAGCGGGGCTGATTTCGCAGCGCTGGCCAAACAGCACTCGACAGACCCGGGCTCAGCGGCAAATGGCGGCGACCTCGGCTGGGTTGAACGCGGCATGATGGTCCCGGCATTCGAAGAAGCCGCATTCGCGTTGGACAAGGACGCGATCAGCGACGTGGTTCGCACCGACTTCGGATTCCACCTCATCCAGGTGACCGATGTCCGCGGTGGCTCAGACGCCGGATTCGAGGACATGCGGGACAAGGTGGAACAGGCTTATCGCAAATTCGAAGGCGAGAACCTCTACTTCGATTACGCGGAACGACTGGCAGAAAACGCCTACGAAAACTCCGACAGCCTGATGCCGGCAGCCGAGGCCCTGGGTTTGTCGGTGCAGACGACCGACTGGGTGACGCGCGATACCAATCTGCCGGGTGTGCTCGGCTCGCCCAGGGTGATCAACGCGGCCTTTTCCGACGATGTCCTGCAGGAGCGCCACAATAGCGAGCTGATCGAGATGGGGCCGCAGCAGTCCGTAGTCGTGCGGGTAGCCGAGTACGAACCGGCGGGCGCCAAGCCGTTTGAGGACAATCTAGCGGCCATCGAGCAGGCATACAGGCAGGAGAAGGCAACAGAGACCGCCGCAGAGACCGGCAAAAAGCTGCTCGATGAGCTGCGCATCGGCAACCTTGCACTCGCGCAGCTGGCCTCGGACCGTGCCTGGCGCCTTGAAGAGTCGGGTGCCGTGGGTCGTGACGATCCGCAGGTTCCGGCCGAGGTGCTCGCCACCGCGTTCGGTCTTACCCCCCCGCAAGACGGAAAATCCGCCTTTACCGGTGTGGTTTCCGCGGAGGGCGACTACCTGCTGATCGAAGTCTCAGCGATCGAAGGCGGTTCGCTCGATGCCCTTGCCGAAGCCGAGCGACCGCTGATCGCCGAGCAGGCCGCCGGCCAACTGGCGAATGCGCAGATGCGCTATGTCACGAAGGACCTGCGTGATCGTGCGAAAATCGAAATCGAAGCCATCGAGGAGTGAACACAGCCTGGCCGTCGCTCAGGCCATTCCCAGAATGTGATAGCCGGAGTCGACGTACAGCACGTCGCCGGTGATGCCGGATGCCAGATCCGAACACAGGAAGGCGGTAGCATTGCCGACTTCATCGATGGTCACATTGCGGCGCAATGGGGTCTTCTGTTCCGCTTCGGCGAGCATCCCGCGGAATCCGCTGATGCCGGATGCGGCCAGGGTTCGGATTGGACCGGCGGAGACCGCATTCACCCGCACGCCCTCCGGTCCGAGGGAATCTGCCAGATACCTGACATTGGCCTCGAGTGCGGCCTTTGCCACGCCCATGACGTTATAATTCGGCACTGTCCGCACTGCACCCAGATAAGTCATGGTCACGATAGCTGCATTGCGGCCCTGCATCATACCCCGCCCGGCCTTGGCCAGTGCGGCGAGGCTGTAGGCGCTGATATCGTGAGCGATACGGAAACCATCGCGGGTGACCGCATCGACATAGGACCCTTCGAGTTGATCCTTGGGCGCGAAACCCACGGAGTGAATCAGGCAGTCGAGCCCGTCCCAGCGCCCGGACAACTGGGCAAATGCCGCATCGATCTGTTCGTCACTGCTGACATCCAGCGGCAATACGATGTCCGAGTCGAACTCGGCCGCGAATCCCTTCACCCTGTCGTGCAGCTTCTCACCCTGATAGGTGAACGCCAGCTCGGCACCCTCGCGGTGCATCGCCCGCGCGACGCCGTAGGCAATCGAGCGATTGCTCGCGACGCCCACGATCAGTGCGCGCTTGTTTTGCAGAAATCCCATATCAAGTTCCTCACCATTGTCGTTCTTGTCGGACAAACCGGCTGACAGCAATGCAAGGCGATGCCATCATCCGGTGTCCGCCGGGAGTGCTGATAGCCTCTCCGAGCCAAGGTCTTGTCAAGACAGTCACAGAATGCCGCGTAAAGTAACCCAAATAGACTGCGCAGTAAAAAACCTCCGGCGGGGCGCGGCCGCGTCGGTCCTCGGCGTGGTGCTGGTACTGATGAACGGCTGCACCGGACAGGCCTGGAACGATCCCTACCGCATAGGAGAGGCGGCCGGGCCGGTGTTCTACAGCTCCTTTTCGGAACGTCCGAAACACCTGGACCCGGCAAGATCCTACAGTGCCAACGAGTGGGCGTTCATTTCGCAGGTCTACGAGCCACCGCTACAGTATCATTTCCTGCGTCGGCCCTATGCGCTGACCCCGTTGACTGCAGAGAGTCTGCCCGAGATCCGGTACGTTGGTCACGATGGGCAGACCCTGGGAGAGGAAACGGATGCGGCCGATGTGGCGTACACGGATTATCTGCTGCGGATCCGTCCGGGCACCCATTATCAGCCGCATCCAGCGCTGGCGGTGCGAGACGACGGCAGTCCAGCCTATTGGCCGCTGGCCCAGGAAGTGCTCGAAGGTGTGAATAGTTTGGCCGATTTCCCTTTGACCGGCACACGGGAGCTGGTCGCGGCCGACTACATCTACCAGATCAAGCGCCTGGCGTTCGCGCCCAACCATTCCCCGATCGCCAGCCTGATGGCGGAGCACATCCGTGGTTTCGCCGGGTTCATGGAGGCGGCGAAGGCAGCACAGGAGCGTCAGGGGCAGGACGGCGGCGATGACAGCTGGCTCGATCTGCGGACTATCCCGATGGAAGGCGTCGAGGCCATCGATCGCTATACCTATCGTATCCGGATCGAAAACAAGTACCCGCAGTTCCTGTTCTGGTTGGCGATGAACTTCTTCGCACCGATGCCGTGGGAGGCGGAGCGTTTCTACCAGCAGCCCGGGCTGGATGAGAGAAACATAAACCTGAACTGGTTCCCGATAGGCACCGGTCCCTTCATGCTGACCGAGAACAACCCGAACCTGCGCATGGTGCTCGTGCGCAATCCGAATTTCCACGGTGAGACCTATCCGTCGGACGGGACCAAACAAGACCGCCTTGAGGGCCTTTTGCAGGACGCCGGGCGTCCGTTGCCGTTTATTGAACGCGCAGTGTATGCGCTCGAAAAGGAGGCCATTCCGCGCTGGAACAAGTTCCTGCAGGGATACTACGACAATTCCGGCATCGCGTCCGACAGCTTCGATCAGGCGGTTCAGTTCGGCAGCACGGGCGAGGCGACGCTGACCGAAGCCATGCAGGAACGAGGCATCCAACTGAGCACCGCGGTCGAGACGTCGGTGTTCTACACCGGCTTCAATATGCTCGACCCGGTCGTCGGGGGCACTGGTGAGAGCGCGCGCCTTCTGCGCCAGGCGATCGCTGCCGCGGTCGATTTCGAGGAGTTCATTTCGATATTTCGGAATGGCCGCGGTGAGGTCGCACAGGGTCCGCTACCGCCTGGTATCTTCGGCTACCGGGAAGCCGAGTCCGGCATCAACCCGATAACGCACGTCTGGAAAAATGGCAGCGCGCACCGGCGCAACATCGATGATGCAAAACGCCTGTTGGCAGAGGCCGGTTATGCGGACGGCCGCGATCCCAAGACCGGCGGTCCGCTGATACTGTACTACGACACACCGGCAGCAGGGCCGGACAGCAAGGCGATGTTGCAGTGGTATCGCAAGCAGTTCGCGAAGCTCGGTATCGAGCTGGTGATTCGGGCGACCGACTACAACCGATTCCAGGACAAGATGCTGAAGGGTACTGCGCAAATCTTCAGCTGGGGGTGGAATGCCGACTACCCGGATCCGGAGAACTTTTTCTTTCTGTTGTATGGTCCGAATGGAAAGGTCGAATCCAGGGGCGAGAACGCGGCCAATTTCACCGATGCCGAGTTCGATGCACTGTTCCTCAGGATGAAAGATCTTCCGAATAGCCCTGAACGTCAGCAGGTCATCGATCGGATGGTACAGATCCTGCGCAGGGAATCGCCCTGGCTGTTCGGCTTCTTCCCCAAGGCTTTCAGTCTGCACCATGCCTGGTACAAGAATACGAAACCGCACCTGATGGCAAACAACACGCTGAAGTACAAGCGGGTGGACGGCGAGGTCCGCATTGCCGCGCAGCGGGCCTGGAACGCCCCGGTGCTCTGGCCCATCGGGATTGTACTGCTGTTGCTGGTGCTTTCCATCGTTCCGGCGGTGCAGGGCTTCCGCGCCCGCGAGAGGAGTCGCGCACTGTGAGCGCGTATATCATCCGCCGCCTCCTTTATGCGATTCCGATCCTGATTGGGGTGAATGCGCTCACCTTCGTGTTGTTCTTTGTGGTCAATTCGCCAGATGACATGGCACGCATGCACCTCGGCGGCAAGCGGGTCACCGATCAGGCGATCCAGGCATGGAAAGAGGAGCATGGTTACGAAAAGCCGCTCCTGATCAACGGTGCCAGGGAGGGCAGCGCGGTCTTTACCGACACCATTCTTTATGAAAAGTCGCTGCGGCTGTTCCTGTTCGACTTCGGCCAGTCGGACAGCGGGCGCGACATCAGTCACGATATTTCACAGCGCATGTGGCCGAGTCTCGCGATTGCGATACCAACCCTGCTGGTCGGCCTGGCAATCAACATCACCTTCGCTCTGCTGCTGGCATTCTTCCGCGCCACCTATCTGGATTTCTGGGGTGTGGTGATCTGCGTCGCGATGATGTCGATCTCAAGCCTGTTCTACATCATCGGCGGCCAGTTCCTGGTCGGTAAGCTGCTCAACCTGGTACCGATATCCGGCTACGATACCGGCCTCCATGCCTGGAAGTTCATGATCCTGCCGGTCATCGTCGGCGTCATCGGTGGGATAGGTTCCGGTACCCGCTGGTACCGAACGCTGTTTCTCGAAGAGATTCATCGCGACTACGTGCGCTCGGCCCGCGCCAAGGGTCTGTCTGAGCACTGGGTGCTGTTTCGCCACGTGCTGCGTAATGCGCTGATTCCGATCCTGACCGGGGTCGTGGTGGTACTGCCGCTGCTGTTCATCGGGAGCCTGCTGACGGAGTCATTTTTCGGCATACCGGGACTCGGCAGCTACACCATCGATGCGATCAACAACCAGGATTTCGCGATCGTGCGCGCGATGGTGTTCCTCGGTGCGGTGCTTTACATCGTGGGTCTGTTGCTGACGGATATTTCGTATACGATCGTCGATCCGCGCGTGAGGCTGGACTAGGGCCTGTTAACACTATGCGGATACCCATCGACAGAGCCCCATTTTTTGCAGGACCAGGCGCAGTGAGCGCTGTGTACCTGCGGTACATGAGCGATACTGCAACGCAGGCCGGTGGAAAATCGGGCCTGTCGCTGCGGGTTGGCCCTCAAATCAGGCCATGCGGCGTTGCACATCGCTTATTCGGATTAACCAAACTGCGCGCTGCGCGCCTTGCCTGGCCTGATTTGAGGACCAACGCTGGGCGTCCGCATCGTGTTAACAGGCCCTAGGCGATGGACTTTCAGCCCGTTGTCCTTTGGACGGACGCACTGGTCTACCTGTTGTTGATCCTTACCGCGGTAACGGTCTGGCATACGCGGCGACATCCACACCTGATGGCCCCCTGGCGGCGGGTCGCAGGGAGCCGCACCGGGCAGGCGGCGATGATTGTGCTGCTGTTCTATGTCGTCATCGGCCTGCTCGATACCTTGCATTTCCATCCACGAACCGGGACCGACGAGCAGGGCAGGGCGGCCTATTCGACCGAGGTGCTCAGCCTGTTCGATGTGATTGCCGGACCGTTGCGCACGCAGCGCGAGAAGACCTATTCGGCGCCGTTCGCAAACCATTTGTTCAGCAAGGAGACCATCCAGCAGGATGATGGCAGCACCAGGCGCGATTATCCACGACTGCTGCACGGCGGTGCCCACCTGGACGCCGACGGGCACGGCAAGCTGGTGGATATCATGGTGAAGGGTCTGATCGGGGCGCTCAAGGGTGCTCTGGCCTGGGCCCTGCTTGTGTTGATCCTGTGCCGGTTCGATCCTTTGCGCCTGCGCCGCTTGCTGGGCGGCGGTCTCGAGAACCCCTGGCATGTCGGGGCCTGGACGGCGCTGGCGGTCGTTACGCTGTTCGGTGCGCTTTGGGAGCTTGCCGGCTATTACCACGTGCTTGGGACCGACAAGGTCGGAGAGGACGTATTCTTCCAGTCGCTCAAGAGTATTCGTACCGGCCTGATCATCGGTACCCTCACGACGCTGGTGATGCTGCCGGCGGCAATCTTGCTCGGCATCATGGCCGGCTATTTTCGTGGCTGGGTCGATGACGTGATTCAGTATCTCTACACCACGCTGAACTCGATTCCAGGCGTGTTGTTGATTGCTGCAGCGGTGCTGATGATGCAGATTTACATGAGCAACCATGCCGATGAGTTCAACAGCCTGACCGAGCGTGCGGACCTCCGACTGTTGTTCCTGTGCCTGATACTGGGCGTCACCAGTTGGACCTCGCTGTGCCGCCTGCTGCGTGGCGAGGCCTTGAAACTGCGCGAACTCGAGTACGTGCTGGCGGCGCGGGCCTTCGGCGTCGGCCACTTCCGTATCCTGCTGCGCCATGTCCTGCCAAACGTCATGCACATCGTGCTGATCACCATCGTGCTGGACTTCAGTGGCCTGGTATTGGCCGAGGCGGTGCTTTCTTATATCAGCATAGGCGTCGATCCGGCGACCAACAGCTGGGGCAATATGATCAACGGCGCACGCCTCGAGCTTGCCCGTGAGCCGGTCGTCTGGTGGTCGCTGCTGGCGGCATTCGGTTTTATGTTCACACTGGTCCTGGCCGCCAACCTGTTTTCGGACGCCGTACGTGATGCCTTCGATCCACGCCTGAGACAGCAACGATGAGTCTGATCGAAAATGCGATGAGGAAACATGCCGGCCATGCCGACCCGCTGCTGACCCTGGAGAGTCTGTCGACCCATTTGGGCAGCGAGACACAGCCGGTGCGTGCGGTGGACGATGTCAGTCTGCGCATCCATCGTGGCGAGACCTTCGTGCTGCTCGGTGAGTCGGGCTGCGGAAAGTCGATGATCGCCTTGTCGATCATGCGCCTGTTGCCGCATTCGGGGAGGATCGTTGCGGGTGACATCCGGCTGGACGGCCAGTCGCTGCGCGCCTTGTCCGAGGCCGAGATGCGCGCCGAACGCGGCGGCCGGGTCGGTATGATATTCCAGGAACCGATGACCTCGCTGAACCCGGTGATGACGGTCGGAGAGCAGGTCGCAGAGGCGGTACGCCTGCATGATGCGGAAAATCGTGGCGGGGTGGATGCGCGGGTCGTGGAACTGTTCAGGGCCGTGGGTATACCGGACCCGGCGCGTCGTGTGCACGAATACCCTCATCAGCTGTCTGGTGGGATGAAACAGCGCGTGATGATCGCGATGGCGCTGGCCGGTCGTCCGGAATTGCTCGTTGCCGACGAGCCGACGACGGCGCTCGACGTTACGATCCAGGCCCAGGTGCTCGACCTGCTGAAGGAGCTACAGCGCGAGACAGGGATGGCAATACTGTTGATCACGCACGATTTGGGGGTCGTCGCTGAAATGGCCGACCGCGTCGGCGTGATGTATGCGGGCCAGTTGATGGAAGTGAACGACGTCGAGGCCTTCTTCGCGAATCCACAGCACCCTTACAGCCGCAAGCTGTTCCGCTCGGTGCCGAAGGCCGAGAAGCGCGACCAGGGACTGGACGTGATACCGGGCATCGTGCCGACCCTTGATCAGGCCTTCGATCATTGTCGCTTCGCCGACCGCTGCGAGCTGGCCCACGACGCCTGTCGTGAGAGTCTGCCGCCATGGCACGGCACGGCGGAGAACGGCTATCGATGCCATCTCGGTCCCGATGAGGCGAAAAACCTGCGCGCCTCGGTACTGACCGCGAAGCCGGATGCGCTCGCGGCCGGCGAACAATTGCTGGATGTGCGCGGTCTGAAGGTGCACTTTCCGATTCACAAGGGGGTGTTGCGGCGCGTGACGGGGCACGTCAAGGCGGTCGACGGTGTCGAGCTGGCGATCCCGAGCGGGAGGACCGTTGCGCTGGTCGGTGAATCCGGCTGCGGCAAGACCACCGTGGGCCACGCCATCCTGCAGTTGATCCGGCCGACCGACGGCCAGATCCTTTTTCGCGGGGTCGACCTGGCCGGTGTGCGCGGTGCCGAGCTGCGCCGCTTGCGTCGCGAGTTCCAGATCATATTCCAGGATCCGGCTTCCTCGATGAATCCGCGCATGCTGGTCGAGGACATCATCGCCGAGGGTCTGATGGCACAAGGTGTCGGCGGAAATCGTGCGCAACGGCGCGAGACCGTGGAGCAGCTGCTCCAGCAGGTCGGAATGCAGCCGGGCGCGGCCGATCGCTATCCGCATGAGTTCTCCGGCGGTCAGCGGCAGCGCATCGCCATTGCCCGCGCACTGGCCCTGAGGCCGCGCCTGATCGTCTGTGACGAGCCGACCAGCGCGCTGGATGTGTCGGTGCAGGCTCAGGTACTCAACCTGCTCAAGGAGCTGCAGAATGAGCTGGGCTTGTCCTATCTGTTCATTACACACAACATCTCGGTAGTGGCCTACCTGGCGCATGAAGTGGCGGTGATGTATCTGGGCCGCATCGTCGAGTACGGTGCAGTCGGGCGGGTTTTGCGCAATCCCTTGCACCCCTACACCGGCGCACTGCTGAGCGCGGTTCCGGTGGCCGATCCGGGGCATCAGCGCGAGGTGATCGAGCTGCAGGGCGATATGCCTTCCCCGATCGATCCGCCGTCAGGCTGTTACTTCCATCCACGCTGTCCGCAGGCGATGCCGGTCTGCCGCGAGCGTTATCCGCAAACCGTCGAGGTTGGGTCCGGCGGGCGTGTGGCATGCTGGTTGATGGTGCCCGAGGCCGAGCGCCCGACGACCGACCAATCCCTGGCGATCGGCCATGCAGCTAGTTGACCGGTGCCGGTCGAGTGAGCAGCGCCCTGGCGTGTTCGCCGCGCGGCCCACTGGGGAAGGTCGGAGTCGAGCCTTAAGGGGAATGGCGCTGACTTAGGGCCTGTTAACACTAATCCGGAGCGTGTCGCCGGAGGCCATTTTTTCGCAGATCAAGGCGTAACGAGCGCTGTGTAGCAGGCTACATAAGCGAGGTGCAACGCAGAGCTGTGGAAAAATGGCCCCGTCCCTTCGGGTTGCGCCCCAGAATGGGCCACTCGGTGTTACTCGTCGTTCATTTGGAATGACCAAACTTCACTCCTCGCGCCTTGATTGGCCCATTTTGGGGCAGCAACGACGCGATCCGGATTAGTGTTAACAGGCCCTAGGAGCGCAAGCTACAAGTTGGCCTGATGATTCCGATCATTTCTTCCGGAAAACGCCGTGAATACGTCCCTGTAGGCTCGACGGCGGCGTCCGTGCCGCCAACGTTTTCTCCAGAAACGACCGAAATCAGCTTAAGTAAGTGCCATTAGCCTTAAGGGGGGGTGATGGCTTCCCGCGGATCGAACGTGCGGGCGGGGGCCGAAGCGCCAAAGTCAGTGCCACTGTCTGCAACCAGGCAGCCGCCCTTCATGCGTCCGGATCGATGAAGACGGTCAGCCGCTCCCCGGGGCGGATGTAGCGGCCGACGCGATTCCAGCGTTTCAGATCGGCGATGGTTACCTGGAAACGTCGGGCGATGGTGTACAGAGAGTCGCCTTTGCGCACGCGATAATACAGACGCTGCCGGGCAAGCTCATTTGATTTGCTTGCCTCTGCGACAACGGAGTCGGACAGGGGTACCAGCAGTTCCTCGCCGGCGCGGATGCGCGAATCCTGAAGCCCGTTGGACTGGCGGATCGCCTGCACGGTAACGCCGTAGCGCCGCGCGATACGGCTCAGGCTCTCACCGGGTTGTATCCGATGCCGCACCAGGCGCAGACGTTCGTCGTCCGGCAATGATGCGGCGGCAAATTCGAAACGGTATACCCGGTCAACCGGAAGCAGCAGCTCGTGCGGTCCGTCCGGCCGACTGGTCCAGCGTTTGTGGCCGGCGTTCAGCACGAGTAGGTCCTCGACCGGTATGCCGGCCAGCTCGGCGGCGACATTGAGATCGATCTGCCCGGCCGTGAATGCCGGCGCAAAGTACGGGCGGTCCTCGATCTTGGGCAGCTCGAGGCCGTATTTTTCCGGATCGTCGACGACCATCGCCAGTGCCAGCAGCCGCGGGACGTAGCGGTCGGTCTCACCCGGCAGGTCGAGGGACCAGAAATCGGTCGGTTCGCCGCGTCGGCGCGCCTTGCGGATCGCGTTGCCGACTTTACGGGCACCGGCGTTGTAGGCCGCCAAGGTGTGCAGCCAATCGCCGGAAAATCGCCCGTTGAGCTTCTCGAGATAGGCGATGGCAGCGTCCGTGGCCGGGCGCACGGAACGCCGTTTGTCGAACCACCAGTTCTGTTCCAGGCCCATCATCCGCCCGGTCGCCGGCATGAACTGCCACAGGCCCGCGGCGCCATCGGGCGAGTACACGTGTGGCTTGAACCCACTCTCCACTGCCGGCAGCAGTGCCAGCTCGGTCGGCAGGCCGGCGGCCTCGACCTCGTTGAGGATATGGTGCAGGTAGGGTTCGGCCCGCATCATCAGGGCGACGAACGCCTTGGGCACCTGGCGCAGCCGGCGAATCTCTTTGTCGATCCGGGGGTGCGAGATGTCGCCGAGGCGGAAGCCGCGGCGCAGTCGAGACCAGATCGCGTCGTCCTCCGAGAGCGGTTTGATGATCGTGACATCGGTCTGCCCGACGTCAGCTTCCGCTGCGGCCGGCGATACAGTGCCCATCGTGTCGACGCCGGATGGCGACTCCTGCCTGGTTTCCCGGCCGAGGCAGCCGGCCAGCGTGAGCCCGATCAGCAGCAACAGCGCCATCCGGGGCAGTCGCCAACGTTGCCGGCGCCGCACGCTTTGTTCAGAATCAGACATATCTTCCGCCGCAGTCATGGCGGGACAATATACGAGATGCATTCCGGAGCTTCCAGCCGCGACGCCAAGATGTCTCAATTCAGATCCTGCGCATCAGAGAATAATGAGCTGAGCCAATCGCTTGTGAAATGGTATGCCGACCAGCCCGGGGGCCGTGTCGCGGCCCAGGAGCGTGCGACGCTGGCCGCGATATCCGACGACCTGTTCGGCTACCAGTTGCTGCAGCTCGGTGAACTCGGCGAGGATATGGCCTACCTCGACGGTTGTCCGATCCGCCGCAAGACCCTGGTGACGCATCGTATCGATGCCGCGGAATCGAGCAGCCTGGTCGCCGATGTCGCCCGCCTGCCGATTGCATCCGATAGCGTCGATGCGCTGATCATGGTGCATACGCTGGATTTTTCGTCCGATCCGCACCAGGTGCTGCGCGAGGCCGAGCGGGTTCTGATTGCCGGGGGGCGTGTGATCGTGATCGGTTTCAATCCCTACAGTCTGTGGGGACTCTGGCGGCTGTTCGGTCGCTGGCGTGGGTCCGTTCCGTGGTGCGGTCAATTTCTTTCCTATCCGAGGCTGAACGACTGGCTCACGCTGCTGGGATTCGGCATCGAAGGTATCGATGTCATGGAGTTTCGCCCGCCGACTCGCAGCAGCGCTCATCTGGACGCGCTGGAACGGTTCGGGCGGCGGGTATGCCCTATGCTCGCCGGAGTCTATGTCGTGCGTGCGGTGAAACGCGTGTCGCGCGTCACCCCGGTTCGGCAGCATTGGTCCAGGCTGCGCGTCATCGGACCACGCGCCATCGGGCCCACAGCACGCGAGTTGAAAGATGTCTGAGCAAATCGAACTGTTCACCGATGGCGCCTGCAAGGGTAACCCTGGCCCTGGCGGATGGGGTGCGCTGCTGCGTTTCAAAGACACCGAGAAAGAACTCTATGGCGGTGAAGCGGCGACCACCAACAACCGGATGGAGTTGATGGCGGTCATCAAGGGTCTGCAGGCGTTGAGCCGGCCCTGCGCAGTCGCGGTGACGACCGACTCGGTGTATGTGAAGAACGGTATCACGCAGTGGATCCACAACTGGAAGCGCAATGGCTGGCGGACCGCGGCGAAGAAGCCGGTAAAGAACGAAGATCTGTGGCGCCTGCTGGACGAGACGGTGGCGCGCCACGAGGTGAGTTGGCATTGGGTGAAGGGCCATGCCGGCCACCCGGAGAATGAGCGGGCCGACGCGTTGGCCAACCGCGGGATTGCCGATCTCGGCGGACCGCAGCCCGGCGTGTAGCCATCTTCGCTGCGTGGAACGCGGCCACTGCAGCGCGGCTGGTTCGAGTGAGTGTCATTGGGTTTGGGCAGAGGATTTCGTGAGACAGATCGTACTGGATACCGAGACGACCGGCCTGGAGCCGGAACAGGGGCATCGCATCATCGAGGTCGGCTGCGTCGAACTGCTGGAACGGCGACTGACCGGGAATAATTTCCATGTCTTCCTGCAACCTGACCGCGAGATCGATGCGGCCGCGATCGAGGTCCACGGCATCACCAACGAGTTCCTCGCCGACAAGCCGCGGTTTGCCGATGTGGCCGCTGATCTTCTTGCGTACGTCGAGGGAGCGGAGCTGGTCATCCACAACGCGCCGTTCGATGTCGGGTTTCTCGATGCCGAGCTGAGCAGGTTGCAGGGACTGGGGACAGTCGCGGAGCATTGCTCTGTGCTCGATACGCTGGTGTTGGCGCGCAGAAAACACCCGGGCCAGAGGAACAGCCTGGATGCGCTTTGCGGTCGCTATGATGTCGACAACAGTCGGCGCGACAAGCATGGCGCCTTGCTGGATGCGGAAATACTCGCGGACGTGTATCTCGCCATGACCGGCGGGCAGACGCTCCTGTCGCTCGAGTCGGACGGCGGTCCGACGGATGCACAGGGGGGCGGGGCGGGACTTCGCCGGGTCGATCGAGATGGGCTCAATCTGCTCGTCATGGCGGCGGATGGCGAAGAACTCGCGGCCCACGAGGAACGCCTTCGGGCGATCGACAAGACTTGCGGTGGCGAGGCGGTCTGGCGGCGTCTGCAGTGACGCTCCCTGTGGACTGGCTGCGCTAGTCGAGTCGCGTCGACGGGCTGTCGGGCATTGCGAGCCGACCCTCGATGCGCCAGGACTTGTCGGATGGGTAAAGCTGAAGCTTCCATCGGGCCGGCCCGAGTGGGTCCAGGCGGCCGGTATAACTCGCGGGGTCCAGCGGGGTCAGCTGAACCGATTGATCCCGATTGGGCAGCGTCGGATGCGTCACCTTCAACGTCAACAGACCGGTTTGTGCGGGTGGCGGTGTGTCGAGCCTGATGGTGACTGCACCGGTTTCGGTGTCGTAGTCGACGCCAGCCGTAAGGCCCAGGGATTTGGCCCGTGCCGAGCTATCGGCATTTTTGTGAATCGCCAGGCCTTCCTTGTAATAGTCGTCACTGACCAGGCCGTCATTCGTGCTGATCGCTATATTGATCGTCACGATCGATGCGATGACGACGCTCAACGGCAGACTGATCAGAAACCACGGCCAAAACTGCTTGTACCAGGGGACGGTGTCTTCGCGGGGTGGTCTCATGACTTATGTGGCCTATCGCGCTACCGGGCCGAGAAAGCGGGCATGCTCGTCGATCACGATTTCAGGGATGGTCTCCGACTCGATATGGAACCTGATCTCGCTGCTCGACGATTTCAGCTCGATCGGGTCGATTTCGACGCGCAGCGGCAGATCCGCCACGGCGCCGCTATCGATCTCGATGCCTTCCGTCTGACCGATCACCTGCAGCCCTTCGAGGCCGGATACCGACAGACGGTAGCTCTGCTTCTCATCATGCATATTGATCAGTTTGAGGTTGTACACGTTCTGTACCAGGCCCGCGTCGGTCTCAGTATAGAGGACATTGCGGTCACGGATGATGTCGACTTCCAGCGGGATCCGGGTCAGCAAGCCGTACACCAGCGCGCCAGTGACGAAGGTCAGAATGGCGATATAGACCAGAAGCCGTGGGCGTAGGACCTTGGTAGGCTGCCCCTGCAGGGCATGCTCGGTGGTGTACTTCACCAGGCCGCGTGGGTAACCCATTTTGTCCATGACGTCATCGCATACGTCGATGCAGGCCGCGCAGCCGATGCACTGATACTGCAGGCCGTCACGGATGTCGATGCCAACTGGGCAGACCTGTACGCACAGACCGCAGTCGATGCAGTCGCCGAGCCCGACCTCGGCCGACGGGGTGCCGCGGCGGCGTGACCCGCGCGGATTGCCACGCATTTCATCGTAGGAGATGACCAGGGTGTCATGGTCGAACATCGCACTCTGGAAGCGTGCGTAGGGACACATATAGATGCACACCTGTTCGCGCATGAAACCTGCGTTGCCGTAGGTCGCAAAACCGTAAAAGAAGATCCAGAAGGTTTCCCAGGGGCCGAGGTTCCAGCTCAGCAAATGGACCGAGAGTTCCTTGATCGGCGTGAAGTAACCGACGAAAGTGAAGCCGGTCCAAAGCGAGAACAGCAGCCAGGCGCCATGTTTCGTCGCCTTGATGCCGAAGTAGGCGGCATCGTGCGGACCCTGGTCGCGTTTCTTCTGTTGCCGTGCGGTGCCCTCGATCTTGCGCTCTATCCACATGTAGATCTCGGTCCAGACCGTCTGCGGACAGGCGTAGCCACACCACAATCGCCCGGCCAGCGTGGTGAACATGAACAGCGAGATGGCCGCGATGATAAGCAACATCGAGAGGTAGAAGAAGTCTTGCGGCCAGAAGGTCAGACCTAAGATGTGAAACTTGCGCGCCGGCAGGTCGAAGAGTACCGCCTGATGACCATCCCAGTTGATCCAGGGCAGGCCGTAGTAGGTGCCCAGCAGAGCCGCCATCGCGAGCAGGCGCAGTGCCGCGAAAACACCATGGACCTCGCGCGCGTAGATCTTCTCACGCTTCTGATAGAGATCGTCTTCGATCGGGGTTTCATTCTTGTTCGCGGCAGGCTGGGACATCTTCGACTGTTCCGTGATCAGGATTTTGTGGCGGAGTTCGAGTGTATCTCCCGGTTGGCCGGTCTGCGGAAATAGCAGGTCAGTGCGCAACTGATCGAGGTCAGCAGCCAGAAGCAGAAGAACCCGATGGTATAGCCGCCGATGCGCGTCAGGTCGGGGAAACCTCCGATCATACCGAGCTCGATTGGGTCGAAGACGGTGAAAAAGATGATGGTAGCCAGACTCGCCGTGAGAAAAGACGGCCACATGACTGAAACTATCTGTTGGACAACCGGCAACTGGTTCTTGTCAGACCGGGTGGCTGGCAGAGTGGACATGGTCATTTCCTGTGCAGTCGCCGGTCCGATCGAATCCGGCGGTCAGTCATGTTAGCGCTGTATCCTCGCTCGATCCGCAAGCCCGTGCCGGGCGGCACATGGGAGGCGAGAACAACAAACGGATTCTGGCCCTGCAACCGGGCGGGTGTCTTTGATAATTCGCATTACCATCGATTACCCGCCCGATGCAGGGCCAGCGTGCGGACAGCTTATTACTGCTGGGTCAGGCTGATCACATAGGCGGTCAGCAGGTGTACCTTCTCGTCACCCAGCAGATCTTGGTGGGCAGGCATCACGCCGTTGCGTCCCTTGACGAGGGTCTGCCTGATGATGCCCTCACTGCCGCCGTACAACCAGCTGGTATCGGTGAGGTTGGGCGCGCCGAGCATCTGGTTGCCGGTGCCGTCCATGCCGTGGCAGCCGATACAGCCTGCAGTCATGAACACCTCCTTTCCCGCCTCTGCCTTGGCGGCATCGACGTCCCGCCCGGACAGGCTGGCCACGTAGGTGGATACCTGGTCGATCTTTTCGTCACCGAGGTGTGCGTGCGGCGGCATGACCCCTATGCGGCCATTGGCGATCGACACCCGGATCTGCTCGGGCGTACCGCCCCAGAGCCAGTTTTCGTCGGTCAGGTTCGGGAAGCCACGCGAGCCCCCGGCATCCGAACCATGGCACTGCATGCAGTAGGTCAGGAACAGGCGTTTGCCCATATCCCGTGCCTCCTGGTAATCCGGCTTGCTGGCCAGATCGGTAACGGCGACCGCGGCATACTGCTGGTAGATCGGGCCGTACTTTTCTTCGGCCCTGGCCATCTCGGCTTCATACTGGCTGCCATGCGATGTCCAGCCCAGCAGGCCCTTGAAGGCGCCGAGACCGGGGTACAGGGCCAGGTAACCGGCAGCAAAGAACAGCGTGATGTAGAACAGCCAGAGCCACCAGCGTGGCAGGGGGTTGTTGTACTCCTGCAGATTGCCGTCCCAGGTGTGACCGGTAACGTCGCCTTGTGCCGACTCGCCGGTCCGCCGGCGCATGGTCCACCAGACGAGCCAGACGCAGCCCAACATGTTGGCCACGGTAAGAATGATAATCCACCCACTCCAGAAACTGCTCATGACAGGTTCTCCTTCTCAATCGTTGCCCGGTGCTGATCCTCATCGGCGAAGGGCAGATTCGCGGCCTCGTCGAAAGACTTCTTGCGGCGCTTGCTATAGGCCCAGACGACGATCCCGATGAATGAAGCCATCAGAATGGCGGTCTGCCAGGCTCGAATGTCGTTGATATCCATGCCGATCACCACTGCCTTGACGCGAGGCCCAGACCCTGCAGGTAGGCCACCAGGGCCTCTGCTTCGGTCTTGCCGGCGACGTCGTTCTGTGCATTGCTCATATCCTGCTCGCTGTACAACTCACAGGTCGAACAGGTCGCGCCGACGGCGACGTTGAGGGCCTTCATCTTGGACGCCGTGTCCTCGCCGCTGAGCGTGGCCTCACTCAGCCAGGGATAGGCCGGCATATTCGATTCCGGCACGACGTCGCGCGGGTTGATCAGATGGACATAGTGCCAATCGTCACTATAACGGCCACCGACACGGGCGAGATCCGGGCCAGTCCGCTTCGAGCCCCACTGGAACGGGTGGTCATAGACCGACTCGCCGGCGACGGAAAAGTGACCGTAGCGCTCGGTCTCGGCGCGGAACGGGCGGATCATCTGCGAATGGCAGTTGTAACAGCCCTCGCGGATGTAGACGTCGCGGCCCTCCAGTCGCAGCGCGCTGTACTTGCTTACGCCAGGTGCCGGTGCGGTGGTCTCCGTGAGGAAGAACAGCGGGACGATCTCGACCAGCCCGCCGACACTGATCACCAGGATGACCAATATCGCCAGCAGGCCGATGTTCTTTTCAACGACTTCATGTGACATTGTCGATTCTCCTTCGGATCAATGGGCTGCCGGTGCCGGGATGGCGTCGTCGGCGTCCTGGACACTACCTTCGCCGACCGTCTTCCAGACGTTGTAGGCCATGAAGAACATGCCGACGAGGAACATCGCACCGCCGAGCAGGCGCACGTAGTAGAACGGGTAGGTGCGTTCGACCGACTCGATGAACGAGTAGGTGAGCGTGCCGTCTGCGTTCACTGCACGCCACATCAGGCCCTGCATGACGCCAGCGATCCACATCGCCGCGATGTACAGGACCACACCGATGGTGGCGATCCAGAAGTGCACCTCGACCAATTTCATGCTGTACATCTGAACCTTGCCGAACAGCCGCGGGATCAGGTAGTACAGCGAGCCGATGGAGACCATCGCGACCCAGCCGAGTGCGCCGGAGTGCACGTGTCCGACGGTCCAGTCGGTGTAGTGCGACAGGGCATTGACTGTCTTGATGGACATCATCGGACCTTCGAAGGTCGACATGCCGTAGAAGGACAGTGACACGATAAGGAACTTCAGGACCGGGTCGGTACGCAGCTTATGCCAGGCGCCGGACAGGGTCATGATGCCGTTGATCATCCCGCCCCAGGAAGGCGCCAGCAGGATCAGCGAAAAGACCATGCCGACCGACTGTGCCCAGTCGGGCAGCGCGGTGTAATGCAGGTGGTGCGGGCCGGCCCACATGTAGGTGGAGATCAGTGCCCAGAAGTGCACGACCGACAGGCGGTAGGAATAGACGGGCCGTTCGGCCTGCTTCGGGATGAAGTAGTACATCATGCCGAGGAAGGCGGTGGTCAGGAAGAAGCCCACCGCGTTGTGTCCGTACCACCACTGCACCATGGCGTCGATCGCACCGGGGTAGAAGCTGTAGCCCTTGGTCAGGGTGACCGGGACGAAGGCGCTGTTGACGATGTGCAGGACGGCGATGGTCAGGATGAATGCGCCGAAGAACCAGTTGGCCACGTAGATGTGCTTGACCTTGCGGGTCACGATGGTGCCGAAGAACACGATTGCGTAGCTCACCCAGACCACCGCGATCAGCAGATCGATCGGCCATTCCAACTCGGCATATTCTTTACCGGAGGTGATGCCCAGCGGGAGGGTCACGGCGGCGAGGATGATGACCACCGTCCATCCCCAGAAGGTGAAGGCTGCCAGCGGACCGCCGAACAATCGCGACTGGTTGGTGCGCTGTACCACGTAATACGAGGTGGCGAACAGTGCGGAGCCGCCGAACGCGAAGATGACGGCATTGGTGTGCAGGGGGCGAAGTCGGCCGTAGCTCAGCCAGGGAATGCCGTCCCAAAGAACCAGATCCGGAAAGGCCAGCTGAGCTGCAACGATGACGCCGACGAGCATCCCTACAATGCCCCAGACGACGGTCATGATCGCAAACTGGCGCACGACCTTATAGTTGTAGGTGGTCTGTGACTCCATTGCGCGTCTCCACAAGATAAAAAGAATTCGACCGGCCAAGAACCAAGGCTGGCCAGTCTGCGGCGCACCCTAATTCTTTATAAGGAGTCGCTACTTTGACGTAGATCAACTGCGCGGCGCGCAGTGCGGGGGCAAGTATTTTTGTCGCTTTTGAATTGAGCCAGATCAAGTCGAGGGTCTGGCACGTGGCGCCTCCAGGCTCGTTTGGTGCGTCACCATGCTCCGCAATCGGTCGATATCGAGGATCTGCACATGCTTGCGCTCCACCTTCAGGATTTTTTCGTCCTGGAATCGCGTGAACAGGCGGCTGACCGTCTCGAGCGCCAGCCCGAGGTAGCTGCCGATCTCCTGACGGGACATGCTGAGGAAGAAGTCCGTGGCGGAGAAGCCGCGCCGTTTGAAGCGCTCCGAGAGGCTGAGCAGAAAAGAGGCGACTCGCTCTTCGGCGGTACTCCTGCCGAGCAGCGCCATCATTTCCGCCTCCTGGCTGATCTCTTTGCTCAGCAGTCGGAACATCTGGTGCTGCAGGCTGGGGATATTGGCCGACAGGTCTTCGAGGCGCTCGAACGGCAGTTCGCAGATCGCCGTGGTCTCCAGCGCGCGTGCGCTGCAGCCGTGCGTCCCGTCCTGGATCGCATCGAGTCCCAGGACCTCGCCCGGCAGATGGAACCCCACCACCTGCTCATCGCCATCGTTGGTCTGGGTGAAGGTCTTCACCGCACCGGTCTTGACGACATAGAGATTGCGGAAGGACTCGCCGGCCCGGAAAAGATTGTCGCCGCGCTGCAGAGGCCGGCTGCGTTTGACGATCGCATCCAGCCGGTCGACGTCTTCGGGACGCAGCCCCATCGGCAGACAAAGCGTCGCCAGGCTGCAGTCTCGACAGGCAACCTTGATCTTTTCGAGTGAGATGACGTTCTTTTCAGGCACGGTGTTTCTCTCAGTCGATGGTCGGGTGGATTTTTCAATCCCTATACCCTGGATTGTGCGGAGTTTTTTGACCTTGATCAATAACCTCCGTCATGGGCAAAAAAAACCCGCCCCTTTCGGGGGCGGGTTTGTGCCGCTGCGCGAGCTTACTCAGCCGGTGCCGGCGGTGCCATCTGGGCGCCACCATAACCGGGCCCATAGCCACCGCCGTAACCCGGACCGTAGCCGCCGCCGTAACCCGGGCCGCCATAGCCACCGCCCCAGGGTCCGCCACCCCAGCCGCCGTAGCCCGGCGCACTGTAGTTGTTGCCGCGGCCCCAGCCGTCGCCGGCACCATAGCCGCTGCCGTAGCCGCGCATATTGGTGTTGCCGCGGCCGCTCATGTTCATGCTGAAATCACCACCACCAGCCGCGTCGCCAGAGCCGTAGCCGTCACCCCAGCCCGAGGTGTTGCCGTAACCGCTGCCCCGGCCATAGTTCTGATCCCAGTTGTTGCCGCCCCCCCAAGGGCCGCCGCCGCCCCACGGGCCGCCGCCCCACCAGGCGCTGGCCGAGGACATGGTGAATACAGCTGCGCCAGCGACAACCGCCGCGCCGAATGCTTTTGCGAACTTCCGCATTTGAATGACTCCTGTTTTAGTGCGTATTTCTGTGGTTTAGATGTGCGCCCCTGCAGCGAGGGTACCAGTAGCGTCACTCGAGAAGAGCAGTCAGCACGGGCCCGGTTTCCCCTTGGTCTCGAGCACGACCCACTATAGACCAAGCCGGCCGGCCCCACTAGCGCCGAAGGCGAAAAAATCGTGGGTAAAGTATTGGTTTATCGGATACTGATGATGCGCCCCTGGTGTCAGCCCCGGAAGCGGTCTTCGCGCCAGCGCCTGTGCATTTCCGATTGAGCGCAGTGGGGGCATCTGGTACCTTTTAATCCCGTCCGTTTTCACCTCCTGTTGGGCCCCATTGGCGCATGGTTAAATGCATATTTATCACGGGCGGCGTTGTGTCGTCCCTCGGCAAGGGCATTGCCTCGGCCTCCCTCGGTGCCCTGCTCGAAGCGCGTGGCCTGAAGGTCACGATGATCAAGCTGGATCCGTATATCAACGTCGATCCGGGTACGATGAGCCCTTTTCAGCACGGCGAGGTCTTTGTCACCGACGACGGTGCCGAGACGGATCTCGACCTGGGCCACTACGAGCGGTTCATCCGTACCACGATGGGCCGCAACAACAATTTCACCACCGGTCAGATTTACGACAACGTGATTCGCAAGGAGCGCCGCGGCGACTACCTCGGCGGCACCGTTCAGGTGATTCCCCATATCACCAATGAAATCAAGGAGTGCGTGCGGCTCGGCGCCGGCGACGCGGACGTCGCATTGATCGAGATCGGTGGTACGGTCGGCGACATCGAGTCGTTGCCATTTCTCGAGGCGATTCGCCAGATGGGCGTCGAGATGGGCCGCGAAAACGCGCTCTTCATGCACCTCACACTGGTGCCCTATATCCCGACCTCCGGCGAGATAAAGACCAAGCCGACCCAGCATTCGGTCAAGGAGTTGCGGTCGATCGGCATCCAGCCCGATGTGCTGGTGTGTCGGGCCGACCGTCCCGTGCCGGACGGCGAACGTCGCAAGATCGCGCTGTTCACCAACGTCTCCGAGCGGGCGGTGATCTCGGCGATCGACGCCGACAGCATCTATAGAATTCCCCTGATGCTGCACGCCCAGGCGCTCGATCAGATCGTGGTCGATCAATTGCACCTGGATGTGCCGCCGGCAGATCTCAGTGAGTGGCAGGCGGTGGTCGATGGACTGGACAAGGTCGAAGGCGAGGTCGATATCGCGATGGTCGGCAAGTACGTCGACCTTACCGAATCCTACAAGTCACTGAACGAGGCGCTGGTTCACGCC
This sequence comes from uncultured Gammaproteobacteria bacterium, assembly GCA_963808165.1. Lineage (GTDB taxonomy): Bacteria > Pseudomonadota > Gammaproteobacteria > Chromatiales > Chromatiaceae > Thiosocius. The sequence continues at coordinate 476,955 of CAWEET010000021.1, forward strand.
GGGATCAAGAGTGCGCGGCAGGTCAACATCCATTATATCGATTCCGAGGTCCTGCAGGGCGAGGGGACCAAGAGTCTCCAGGGGATGGACGCGATCCTGGTGCCCGGCGGCTTTGGTGAGCGAGGCGTCGAGGGCAAGATCGCGGCGGCGCGCTTTGCACGTGAGAACGGTGTCCCGTACCTCGGTATCTGCCTCGGCATGCAGGTGGCGGTGATCGAGTTCGCCCGCAATGTCGCCAAACTCGCTGGTGCGCACAGTACCGAGTTCGATTCCACTTCACCCTACCCGGTGATCGCGCTGATCACCGAATGGCTCAACGCCGATGGCTCGATCGAGCAACGCGGAGACGATTCCAATCTCGGAGGGACCATGCGTCTGGGCGGGCAGCAATGCAAGCTGGCGAAGGGCACGATCGCGCGCAGGCTGTATGGCAAGGACGTCATCAGCGAACGCCATCGACATCGTTACGAATTCAACAACGGCTACCGCCAGGACCTCGAAGACGCGGGCATAAAGGTGGCCGGGACATCCATTGACGGGCGCCTCGTGGAGATGATCGAAATACCTACGCATCCGTGGTTCGTCGCCTGCCAGTTCCACCCCGAGTTCACATCGACGCCACGCTATGGGCACCCCTTGTTCCAGGGATTCATCGAGGCCGCGGCAGTGCATCGAAACAAGGTTGCCGCCGAGGTGGCGTCGGCATGAAGCTTTGTGGTTTCGAGGTCGGTCTCGATCGCTCGCTGTTCCTGATCGCCGGCACCTGCGTGATCGAGGGTGAGGCGCATGCACTGTCCGTCGCCAGCCGGTTGAAGGACGTCACCGCCGCCCTGGGAATCCCCTTCATCTACAAATCGTCGTTCGACAAGGCCAACCGATCGTCGGCCGACAGCCCGCGTGGTCCGGGCCTGGAGGAGGGCCTGAGAATCCTCGAGCGGGTCAAGCGCGAACTGGGCCTGCCGGTGCTGACCGACGTCCATGAGGACACCCCGCTGGATGAAGTGGCCGCGGTTGTCGACGTCCTGCAGACGCCGGCATTCCTGTGTCGTCAGACCAATTTCATCCAGAAGGTGGCGCGCGCGGGGCGGCCGGTCAATATCAAGAAGGGACAGTTTCTGGCGCCCTGGGACATGGCCAACGTCGTGGACAAGGCGCGCGCTGCGGGTAACGATCACATCATGGTGTGCGAGCGTGGCGTGTCTTTCGGCTACAACACCCTGGTATCCGATATGCGCGGTCTGGCGGTGATGCGTTCGACCGGCTGTCCGGTGGTCTTCGATGCAACCCACTCGGTGCAGCAGCCGGGTGGCCTGGGCAGCAAGTCAGGCGGACAGCGTGAGCATGTCCCGGTGCTGGCACGGGCAGCCGTGGCCGCCGGCATCTCGGGACTCTTCATGGAGACCCATCCCGATCCAGAGAACGCCTTGTCGGATGGGCCGAATTCCTGGCCGTTGGACAAGATGCCGGCATTGCTCGAAACCCTCGCGGAACTCGATCGGCTGGTCAAGGACCGCGGGTTCATCGAGCAGGAGTTGTGAGGCGCGCGGTCTGATGGCCGTCGCCTGCCGAGAGTGATCGCGCCTCCCTGTCGGCGATCCGAACCGCCAAATTCCGTCTCGTCAATCTAGGAGCACCCATGTCTGAGATCATCGATATCCGGGCCCGCGAAATACTCGATTCGCGCGGCAACCCGACCGTAGAGGGCGACGTGCTGACCGCCGATGGCGCTATCGGGCGTGCCGTCGCACCTTCCGGTGCGTCTACCGGTTCACGCGAGGCCCTGGAACTTCGCGATGGCGACAAGCAGCGTTTTCTCGGCAAGGGTGTTCTGACCGCGGTGGGCAATGTGAACGGTGAGATCCGTGACAGCCTGCTCGGCCAGGAGGTCGGTGCCCAGGAGATGCTGGACCGCCGACTGATCGACCTGGATGGCACCGAGAACAAGTCGCGCCTCGGTGCCAACGCGATCCTAGCTGTCTCGCTGGCCGCGGCGCACGCCGCGGCACAGGAGAAGGCCATGCCGCTTTACCAGTCGCTGGGCGACGGCAACTACCGCATGCCGGTGCCGATGATGAATATCATCAACGGCGGTGAGCATGCCGACAACAGTGTCGATCTCCAGGAGTTCATGATCCTGCCGGTCGCGGCCGGCTCGATCCGCGAGGCCGTGCGCTACGGTGCCGAGGTCTTTCATGCGCTGAAGTCGGTGCTGGGCGGGCGTGCACTGGCGACCACGGTCGGCGACGAGGGCGGTTTTGCGCCGAACCTGCGTTCCAACGAAGAGGCCATCGAGGTCATCCTGGAGGCGATCGAAAAGGCCGGCTTCAAGGCCGGCACGGACATCTATCTCGGTCTCGACGCGGCGAGTTCGGAGTTCTACAAGGACGGCCGCTATGTCCTGGCCTCGGAAGGCAAGTCGTTCGACTCCGCGGGGTTTGCAGACTTTCTCACCGGCTGGGTCGATCAGTACCCGATCCTGTCGATCGAGGACGGCATGGACGAGGGCGACTGGGATGGCTGGAAGCTGCTCACCGAAAAGCTTGGCGAGCGGGTGCAACTGGTCGGTGACGATCTGTTCGTGACCAATACACGCATCCTGAAAGAGGGCATCGACAAGGGCGTCGCCAATTCGATCCTGATCAAGTTCAACCAGATCGGCACATTGACCGAGACGCTTGAGGCGATACGCATGGCGCATGGCGCCGGCTACAGCGCGGTGATATCGCACCGTTCCGGCGAGACCGAGGACACGACGATCGCCGACCTGGCCGTCGCGACCGCGACCGGCCAGATCAAGACCGGGTCGCTTTCGCGTTCCGACCGGATCGCAAAGTACAACCAGCTGATGCGGATCGAGGATCAGTTGGGCGATGACGCGGTATATGCGGGCAAAAGTGCCTTTCCCTCCTTCTAGAGGTGAACTGGAAGCTGCAGCTGACCGTTGCCGTGTTGCTGCTGGTATTGCTCGGCCTGCAATACCGTCTTTGGGTCGGCGAGGGGAGCCTCGCCGAGGTCGAGAGCCTGCGGCGGCAGCTTGCGGCGCAGCGTGCGGAGCTGAACGATCTGCATGAACGCAATGCCACGTTGCAGGCCGAGGTCGACGATCTCAAGGAGGGCCTGGCGGCGATCGAGGCCAGGGCGCGCAGCGAACTCGGTTTGATCCGCCGGGACGAGACCTATTTCCAGTTGCTGCCTTCGAAACCAAAGAGCAATGACTGATCCGGCCTTCTGGGCGATAGTGCCTGCGGCCGGCGTCGGTCGGCGCATGGGCGGTGCGATTCCCAAGCAGTATCTGCCGCTGAACGGACGTCTGGTCATCGACCACGCGCTCGAGCGCATGCTGTTGCACCCTTGCGTCGATGGACTCTACCTCGCCCTCAGCGATGAGGACCGATGGTGGGATGACACAGAGTTCGCCGGGCACCCTGATCTGGTTCGTGTGGCGGGTGGCAGGGAGCGCTGCCACTCGGTGTTGAATGCCCTCGAACGCCTGCAGCAGCGTGCCGCCCCGGACGACTGGGTGCTGGTGCACGATGCCGCCAGGCCGTGCGTCCGGCACGGCGATATCGACCATCTGATTCAGATGGTGCAGTCGCACGACGTCGGCGGCCTGCTCGGGATGCCGGTCCACGACACCATGAAGCGCACCGATGGGGCCGACCGGGTCATCGAGACGGTCGAGCGCAGCCACCTTTGGCGCGCCTTCACGCCGCAGATGTTCCGCTTCGGTGTGCTGTTCAGCGCCATCCGGGACGCATTGGATGCCGGTTTTATGGTCACCGACGAGGCCAGCGCGGTCGAGCGGGCCGGCATGCGGCCGATCATGGTCGAGGGTCATCCGGACAATCTCAAGATCACCCGCCCCGAAGACCTGAGCCTGGCCGCCTATTATCTCGAAATGCAGGAGGCGGAGCTCAGACGGTCGTAGCGCGTCACAGGCCCAGCACCCTGCGCGCATTGGCCGTGGTCGCGCGTGCGATTTCCGCTGCGGATCCCTGGCGCAGCCGGGCCAGTGTCTCGAGCACCTCCGGCAGATAGGCCGGGCTGTTACGTTCGTATTGGTGCGAGGCGACCGTCATGTCGGGGGCGTCGGTCTCGAGCACGATCGAGTCGATCGGCAACTGCGTGGCCAGCCGTCGAAGATGGTTGGAGCGCTCGAAGGTCAGCATGCCGCCGAACCCCAGGCAGAATCCCATTTCCCGGTAGCGCTCGGCCTGCTGCAGGCTGCCGTTGAAAGCATGGCAGAAACCGCCTTGCAGCCGGTAGTGCTTGAGGGTGTTCAGCATCGCATCGTGCGCCTTGCGGACGTGCAGCGCGACCGGCAGTTCGAAGTGCTCAGCGACCTCGAGCTGTGCCGCCAGCAGGCGTTGCTGTTCATCCCTGTCGAGGCCCTTCAGATACCAGTCGAGACCGATCTCGCCAACCGCAATGGCTTGTGTCGCCGCGATCTGGTCTGCGAGCGCCTGGACGTCGTCGATCCGGTGATGCTGCAGGTACACCGGGTGCAATCCCAGTGCGGGATGCAGGTGCGCGTCGTTCGCACAGAGTTCGATCAGCGCCTGCCAGGTGCTGCGTCGTACCGCCGGTACCAGAAGGTCGCGCACGCCGGCGGCGCGCGCGTCGCTCAGTACCTGGCGACGATCCACGGCGAATTCCTCGACGTCGATATGGCAATGGGTATCGAACAGCTCCATGGCCACAGTCTAACGCGACACCGGTGATATCATCTGGGGCCCTTTTCGGAACGAACGGCTAAGCTATGCGTATCGGCCACGGATTTGACGCCCATCGGTTTTGTGACGGCGACCATGTCATGCTCGGCGGAGTGCGGATCCTCCACGATCGGGGGCTCGAGGCCCATTCCGACGGCGATGTGCTGATCCACGCGATCTGCGATGCGCTGCTCGGCGCGGCCGGTCTCGGTGATATCGGGCGGCATTTCCCCGATTCCGATACGCAGTACCGCGGCATCGACAGCCGCATCCTGCTCCGACGCGTGCGCGATACCCTGGCCGAATGCAGCCTGCGCGTCTCCAACCTGGATTGCACGCTGGTTGCCCAGGCGCCGCGTATGCGGCCGCATATCGACGCCATGTGCGAGAACCTCGCGCAGGACATGGATAGCACCGTAGATCGCGTGAACGTCAAGGCCACGACGACCGAACGCATGGGCTATTTGGGGCGGGGCGAGGGCATCGCCGCGCACGCGGTCGTGCTGCTGACCACCCTCTGATGATGGACGCATCCCGTCCCGGTTTTGCCGGCGATCCCACGCGGCAGCTGGCATTCGCCCACGGTGGGCCGGTACTCGACGGCACATTGCGCGCGGCACCAGAGGACTTCGTGGTCGAGGAAGTCCTCGGTTATGCCGCCTCGGGCGCCGGCGAGCACGTCATGCTCACGGTGCGCAAGCGCGAACGCAACACGCACGACGTGGCGCGCGCGTTGGCCAGGCTGGCCGGTGTTCCCCAGGTGGCGGTGGGCTATGCCGGGTTGAAGGACCGCAATGCGGTGACGACCCAACACTTCACGGTGCAGTTGCCCGGTCGGGATGCCCCCGACTGGTCGGCATTGCAGGACGACTCGCTGCAGATCCTGGCGTCGCTTCGGCATGATCGCAAGATTCGGCGCGGTGCATTGCGCGGCAACCGGTTTCACATCCGGGTTTCCGGTGTCGGTGGTGATCGCGATCTGGCCGAGCAGCGGCTGCAAACTATCCGCGAGGCCGGGGTGCCGAACTATTTCGGCAGCCAGCGATTCGGCCGCGACGGGAGCAACCTCGATCGGGTGGCCGCGTTGTTTGCAGGGCAGGGCCGCAGGCCGAATCGCGAACAGCGCGGGCTTTTGCTGTCCGCCGCCAGGGCCTATCTGTTCAACCGGGTTGCCGCGGCCCGGGTGGCCGATGCCAGCTGGGGCCGGGTCCTCGATGGGGATGTGATGTCGCTCGCCGGTTCACAGCGTCAGTTCCTGTACCAGCCGGAGGATGCGACGGTGGCAATGCGCCTCGCGCAACTGGATATCCACCCAACGGGGCCATTGTGCGGGCGACCGAGCCGGGCGTTGCGGCCGGGCGGCGCTGCGCTACAGCTCGAGGAGCGCGCGCTCTCTGAATGGTCACCCTGGATAGAGGCCCTGGCGCGGATGGGACTGGATGCCGACCGCCGCGCGCTGCGGCTGGTGGTCGAAGACCTCGAATGGCAGTGGCAAGAGGACTCCCTGCAGATCAGGTTTGCCCTGGCCGCCGGTGCTTACGCCACCGCGGTATTGCGCGAGCTGGTGCGCGTGCCGTAGGGCAGGCTGCGCTTGGCGCAGCAACATCCACAGCGGTATCGCGAACAACCTCTGATACCGAAAGATACGCTGGATACCCGGCCAGGCCAATGGCACCCGCTCGACGGATCCACAGGAATTGACCGGCGCTCCGGCGTGTTCGATGCGCGGCGTCTGTCTGCCGCAGGGAGACGGCAGCCGAGCCTCCAGGGACGGATTCACGGCGTCCCGCGGGCCGAACACGCCGGGGTGCAGCTGCACCAGGTCAGCGCAGTCGCAGCTTTGACCGCTGTCGCCTGCCGCGTGCATCCCCCTGGGCTGCCAATCGCAGCTGCCGCCTGGCCGCTTCAGGGATGGCGCCGATGCTTGCCCGACAGCAGCACGTAGACGGCGCCGGTGCCGCCATCCCAACGTGGCGCGGTGACGAATGCCAACACCTCCTCGCGCTGACGCAGCCACTGGTTGGTCTTGTGCTTCAGCACCGGTTGCTGGGCACTCCCGCTGCGGCCCTTGCCATGGATGATGCGCACACAGCGACGTCCTGCAGCGAGGCTCTGGGCAAGGAAGCGCGCGAGTGCCGGCCGTGCCTCGTGCACCCGCAGGCCGTGCAGATCCAGGCTGGCCCTGGCCTCGATCACGCCGCGCTGCAGGTCGTGAAACACCCGGTTCTGTATGCCGGGCCGGCGGAATTCGAGGAAATCCCCGGTTTCGATCGCCAGGTCGGCAAACTCCGCGTCTTGCTCATCGCCCACCGGCAGATTGAGCGGTTCCGGGCGGCGTTTCTTCCGGTAGGGATCGATGCGCTGCGCGTCGAACCGCTCTACATCCTGCATCGCCTCGCGAAAGGCGGCCTCGTCGTCGCTGGCATTGTCACTCGGTTTGTCCATGTGCTCGATTGAAACGGCTTGAGCGGTTCAGTTCAAGCCGAAGATTACGGTATCATCTCCGGCCTCTGAACCGCCCTGCGGTGATGGTCGGTCAGCACCCGGAAGCACATGCGTATTCTGCTCAGTAACGACGACGGTTATCAGGCACCGGGCCTCAGGGCGCTGTTCGGTGCGATTTCGGCCGTGGCCGACGCGGTAGTCGTCGCGCCGGACCGTGACCGCAGCGGCGCGAGCAATTCGCTGACCCTCGAACTGCCGATTCGCGCCAATCAGACCGAAGATGGATTCATCCGCGTGGAAGGTACCCCGACGGACTGTGTGCACCTGGCCATCACCGGCCTGCTCACACAAGAGCCCGACATGGTGGTCTCCGGTATCAATGCCGGTGCCAACATGGGCGATGATGTCATCTACTCCGGCACTGTGGCGGCAGCGACCGAGGGGCGTTTCCTCGGTTATCCGGCGATGGCCGTATCGCTGGCCTCGCATACGCCGAGATTTTTCGATACCGCTGCCCGCGTCGCGGTTGAGTTGGTCGGGCGTCTGTGTGAGCGGCCGCTGTCATCGGATTCGATCCTGAACATCAACGTGCCCGACCTGCCATATGAGGAGCTGCAGGGTTTCGTGGCTACCCGCTTGGGGCACCGCCACAAGGCGGAGCCGGTGGTCAAGGCGCAGGATCCGCGCGGGCGCTCGATCTACTGGGTCGGCCCGGCCGGTGCAGAACAGGACGCGGGGCCGGGAACCGATTTCCATGCGGTGCGCAACGGATTTGTTTCGATAACACCGATTCAGGTCGATCTGACGCGCCACCAGGCGCTTTCGGGACTCGCCGCCTGGCTGGAGCAGGACAGATGACGCCCGAGCATCTCGGCATCGGCATGACCTCCCAACGCACGCGCGAGCGCCTCGTCCAGCGTTTGCGCGACGAGGGCATCCGTGACCGTCGGGTGCTCGATCAAATGCGCAATACCCCACGTCACCTGTTCGTCGACGAGGCGCTGGCAAGCCGTGCCTATGAAGAAACGGCGCTGCCAATCGGCAACGGTCAGACCATATCCCAGCCCTATGTCGTCGCGCGCATGACAGAGTTTCTGCTCGAGGATGGTCCGCTGGAAAACATCCTCGAAGTGGGCACCGGGTCCGGCTATCAGACCGCGGTACTGGCACCGCTCGTGCGCCGTGTCTACACCGTCGAGCGGGTCAAGGTTCTACTCGACCAGGCGCGTGCCCGCTTCCGTGTGCTGATGATCCGCAACGTAGTGACCAAGCACACCGATGGCGGGCTGGGCCTGCCCGAATATGCGCCTTACGATGGGATTATCGTGACTGCAGCACCCGAGGGTATTCCTCTATCGTTGGTGGAACAGTTGCGCCCCGGCGGGCGGATGGTCCTGCCGATCGGCCAGCGCGACGAACAGGCACTGGTTCGGGTGACCCGCACCGAAGACGGGTATCGTCACGAGATGCTCGAACGGGTGGTATTCGTGCCGCTGCTCGGCGGGGTTTGCTGAGTGAAGATCTTTTCGCCTCTGTATACCAGGGCGATGCGCTGGGCGCGTCACCCCAGGGCACCCTGGTATCTCGGCGGTCTGAGCTTCGCCGAGTCGTCGTTCTTTCCGATCCCACCGGACGTGATGCTCGCCCCGATGAGCATGGCGCAACCGGCTCGCGCGCTCTGGTTCGCGACGCTGACCACGGTGGCATCGGTGCTGGGTGGCATGTTCGGTTACCTGATCGGGATGTTCTCGTTCGAGCTGGTTGCCCCCTGGATCGAGAGCGGGCGCTATGCTGGTGCGTTTGCGCAGGCTCAGCAGTGGTTTGACGAATGGGGGTTTTTCGCCATCTTTGCTGCCGGTTTTTCACCCATTCCCTACAAGGTGTTTACCATCACCGCGGGTGTGCTGGGCATGCCGTTACTGCCGTTTGTGCTGGCGTCGCTGGTCGGCCGTGGGTTGCGCTTCTATCTGGTCGCAATGCTCATGGCCTGGGGCGGTGAGTCGATGGAGGCCAGACTGCACCGCTGGATCGACTGGCTGGGATGGTTGACGGTACTGGCGGTGGTCATCATAGTGCTGGTTTATCGGTTCTGATCGGTCGCGAGAAAGTAACGGGGATCTTGAAGCAGGAACGCCACCGGACTTGGTTGCATAGGGCGCGGTCTTCCTGGAACGGACGTGCGCGGCGCGCTTGTACCCTCGCCATCGTTTGCCTGCTGCTCGCCGGCTGCAGTTCGAGCTGGAAGGCGCCAGTCGAGTCGCGCAGTAGCCGTTCGGCGGCCTCCAAGCCGGCACGCCCGATCATCCGTGGCGATCACTACCGTGTGCGCGCCGGGGACACCCTCTACGGCATCGCCTGGCAGAGCAAGCTGGACTACCGTGCGATTGCTCAATGGAATGGAATACGCGCGCCTTACCGAATCTATCCCGGCCAGACGCTGCGGCTGCGTCCCCCGCCGGTCAGGCGCCCGCCGCCGCCCAAACCGACCGCGAAATCTAGATCGACGCCAAAGCCGGCGTCAAGGCCGAAACCCAGTGCGGCATCCAAACCGGCGCCGCCTCCGGCCGAACCGACTCGGCGCAGCCTGAGCTGGCGTTGGCCGGTGCGTGGCAAGATCGTGTCGCGCTTCAAGTCCGGCGATCCGCTGCGCAACGGGATTAAGATTGCCGGGCGCAATGGCGATGCGATCCGTTCCGCCGAGGGCGGAAAGGTCGTTTACAGCGGGAGTGGACTGATCGGCTACGGGCGGCTTATCATCGTCAAACATAATGATAAGTATCTGAGTGCCTACGGGCACAATAGAGACATCCTGGTCAATGAAGGCGACCGGGTCACCAAAGGACAAAAAATCGCAGAGATGGGTATCGCGAACAACGGCGATGCTCAGCTGCATTTCGAGATCAGGCGTGACGGTAAGCCGGTAGATCCCTTGCGGTTATTGCCGAAACCCTAACCTTTGAATTCTCCGTCTCGTTGACGTGAGCACACAGTGATGGAGGGGGCATGGCTGCGAAGCGCGAGGAAGTCGATCCGGATGCCGAGGACGACATCGAGGACATCGCCGAAGATGCAGAGACGACGGCCGACGATGGCAAAAACGCCGATACCGTCGACGCCAGCGACGACTCCGCAGAACCGGAAGCAAAATACGCCGCTGGCGAGATTCCCGATAGTCAGCTCGATGCGACCCGGCTGTACCTGAACGAGATTGGATTTTCCAAACTGCTGACCGCAGAAGAGGAGGTCTACTTCGCCCGTCTGGCACAAAAGGGCGATGCGGCGGCGCGGCGGCGCATGATCGAGTGCAACCTGCGCCTGGTGGTCAAGATCGCGCGGCGCTACATGAATCGCGGACTCGCATTGCTCGACCTGATCGAGGAAGGCAACCTCGGCTTGATCCGGGCCGTGGAAAAATTCGATCCGGAGCGCGGCTTCCGTTTTTCGACCTACGCCACCTGGTGGATTCGTCAGACGATTGAGCGCGCGATCATGAATCAGACGCGGACGATCCGTCTCCCGATTCATGTGGTCAAGGAGATCAATGTCTACCTGCGTGCGGCGCGTCAGCTGACTCAGACGCTGGACCACGAGCCGACCGCGGAGGAGATCGCCGATCTGCTGGATCGCCCGATCGACGAGGTCAAACGGATGCTTGGCCTGAACGAACGGGTGACCTCTGTCGATACGCCGTATGGCAAAGATGCCGACAAGCCCCTGCTCGACACCATCGCCGACGAGAACGCGACCGACCCGACTGAGCACATCCAGGCGGGAGACATCTCCGGGCATCTGGATGATTGGCTGGCGAAGCTCAACGACAAGCAGCGCGAAGTGGTCGAACGCCGCTTCGGTCTGCATGGCTACGAGAATTCAACCCTCGAACAGGTCGCGAATGAGCTGGGCGTGACACGCGAACGTGTGCGTCAGATCCAGATGGATGCGCTCAAGCGCCTGCGCGGGATACTCGAGCAGGAAGGCTTCTCGATCGACACCATATTCAAATAGGCGGGCGGCGGCCGCTGCAATTCGTGCAACGGCGGCGTGGTTTCGCCAAGCGCGCTTCGGTTATCCTATCGGGAAATATTCAGAGGTCCGAGCGGATGAACGAGCTGAGCAGGAAAGAACGCGAAATCCTGGTGGTGATGCGAAAGGTGCTGGCGCAGGTCATCAAAGACACTACGCCGCCGAGTCGCGCGATGAAGCACCCCCTGTCGGAACAGACCATCCAGGACGTGCGGCATTGCCTCGGGCTGATATCGCTGCGTGAACGGGAGTTGGCCGACGAGGCCGGCATTGCCCAGGAGCGACCCTACTACACGGATGAAAAACCGGCTGCGGAAGTCGTGTCAATCAACCGAATCGCCAAGGTGAGCAAAGAGCCGGAGGAGTGAGCCACCGCTGAGCTCATGCTGTGCTTGTAGCGGGCTCGGGCTGCAGCGGCACTTGTGGCAACGCCCCCCCGGCGCGCCGTTCAATCCTCCCGGCTCGTCAACCCGGTTTTATCGACGTTCACTCGGCCTGACCGGGACCATGCACCTTGATCGTTGTCTGCTCGCGGATGTCGGCGAGTAGTTTGGCCACCTGTTGTTGCTGGATCTGTTGCTCCAGGTCTTTTCTGACCGATTCCAGGCTGGGTGCCGGCACGTCTCGGCTCTCTTCGCGCAGGATTACATGCCAGCCGAACTGGGTCTTCACCGGCGCCTTGCTGTACTGACCGTCGGCGAGTTCTGCGGTCGCCGCGGAAAACTCGGGGACCATCTGATCATCCTCGAACCAGCCGAGATCGCCGCCGACCGACTTGCTGGGACCTGTCGAACGTTCGGCAGCCAGTGTCGCAAAATCGGCCCCGGCGTCGAGTTCGCTGATTACGGTCTTGGCGTCATCCTCGGTTTTCAGCAGGATGTGGCGCGCCTTGTATTCCTTTTTCGACCCTGAGCCATCGCCATACTCGGCTTCGTACAGTGCGACGACCTGTTCCTCGTCAACCGGTGTCTTTTCGAGTTCCGAGCGCACCAGCGTCTGCGCAACCAGCCTGGCGCGCGCGACCTCCAGTGCCGCCGCCACCTCAGGGGCTCTCGCCATTGCTTGTCCCTGCACGGAATTGGCGACCATGAAATTGTTCACCAGTTCGTTGAGCAAAGCCATCTGTTGCGCAGGATCCTGGACATTGCGTCCGGTCTGGCTGGCAAACAGCGCGAAGTGCAGGTCGGTCATGTCGAAGTCATCGATTGTCACCAGGACCTGTGGTTCAACCTTTGGCTCGGCCGCTGGTTCCTGGGCCGCGGCCGCGGTGCACGCGCAGACAATCAGTGCTTGGGCGGCAAGCCGCGTTAACTTGGATCGCATGTGGGTTCCTCCTCGCTGCGATAGCGACATCATTGTGGAAAGACTTGTTTGAATGGTTTGACGGAAACGCTGGCATACACGCCGGCGGCCACATAGGGATCGGCGTCGGCCCATGCCTTCGCCTGTTCCAGATCAACAAACTCGGCGACGATCAGGCTACCGGTAAACCCCGCCTCGCCGGGATCGTCGCTGTCGATCGCCGGATGGGGGCCGGCAAGCACCAGGCGTCCCTCGCTCTGCAGCGCCTGCAATCGCTCCAGATGCGCAGGTCGGGCGCCGCGGCGCAGCGGCAGGCTGTTTGCGACATCGGTGCTGACGATACAGTAGAGCATTGATCAATCCTCGCTGGGGTTCTCTTCGGCTTCCATGACACGCGCCAGGTAGAAGCCCTGGCCGAGCATGAACAGCAGTGTCAAGCCGAGTAAGCCGAACAGTTTGAAGTTCACCCAGACTTCTTCCGGGTAGTTGTAGGCGACATACAGATTGAGAACGCCCATCGCGAAAAAGAAGCCGACCCAGGCATGATTGAGCCTCAGCCAGGCGCCATCCGGCAGCGTCACCGCATGGTCCATCATGCGCCTCAACATGCTGCGATCCATAAACATCTGGGACAGCAGGAAAGCAGCGGCAAACAGCCAGTTCACCACCGTGGGCTTCCATTTGATGAATGTCGGATCACGCAGCATTAGGGTAAGGCCACCGAAAACGACCAGCAGGCCAAGGGTGATCCACTGCATGTTCTCCGCCGCGCCATAGCGCAGCTTGTGATACAGGACCTGCAGCGCCGCGGCCGCGATAGCGGCCTGTGTGGCGATATAGATATCAAAAAGCTGGTAGGCGACGAAGAACAGGATGACCGGAAAAAGGTCGGCGAGCACTTTCATCGTCCGGCGTCTTCTCGGGGTTCAGTGCAACAGTTTGCGCTGGGTATGCGCGAGATAGTAGCGCCGCACCAGGTCACGGACCTGGGTGGGATAATCGATGGTCGCCATCTGCTCCATGCCTTCGGCGAAGAATCGCTGCGCCTCCTGTGGCAGGCATTCGACGATGGCATCGAACGCAGGCTCCATCAATTCAGGGTTGTGGCTGCGTGTCGCGACAATCGCACGGTTGATCAGCAGCAGCCGCCATGGCTGATGCGCCTCGCCGGTCTGGTACTCTTCGCAGGCCGGGCTTGCCGCGTCGACCAGTTCGCAGCAGTAGCTGTAAAGCGCGGCCATGGCCTGCGGCTGGCTGGCCTGGTTGGCGAAATGCGCCAGGCCGTTGACCACCGGTGCCAGGTTGCGAATCTCAGCGCCCCGGCGGGCCATCCAGACGGCAAAGGGAAGACACAACTGCTGAATCTCAGCGGCTGTTGCCGGCTGATCGAGTTGCTCGGCCAGCGTTGCGAGTTCGTCGAGCAGGTGTAGCCCGTATTCACCGAGCGTATTCAGTTCCGAGCTGCTGACCTGTGCCTCCGGATTGTCGCCGCTGAGCTGTTCCAGTATGCCGACGAGTTGGGACATCGCATCGCGCAGTACGGCCGGGTCGTCGGTCTCGTCAACCGACAGCCCCGACGATTCCCAGTCCTCGCGCAGTTGTGTGGCGAGGTCGCGGAACTGTTCTCTGAGAAAGGGCAGGTCGACGGGCGGCAGGCTCATGGCCGGGGAGTGTAACATGCGGGACTGGATCGGTCGGTGCCGCGGTCGAATGCTGTTGGCGCGTTTCCGGCACCGGCCAAGGGCGCCGCGGCGGTCACACCTGATAGAATGCTGCCGCTATGCCGAACCGTTTCGATTTGCACGCCCATTCGACTGCCTCCGACGGAAGCCTTTCGCCGAGCCAGCTGATGCAGCGGGCGCACGGGGCGGGGGTTGGCTGCATGGCGTTGACCGATCACGACACCCTGGAGGGGTTGCCGGAGGCGGCGGAGAGTGCGGCAGCGCTCGGGATCGGTTTCGTGCCGGGGGTCGAGGTTTCGGTTAGCTGGCAGGGCATCACGGTACATATCGTCGGTCTCGGCGTGTCGCCTGACAGCGACGTCCTGCAGCGCGGGCTCGCCGGTCTGCGCGAGTTCCGCGACTGGCGGGCCCAGGAGATGGGGCGACGGCTCGAGCAGCTCGGGATCGCCGGCGCCTTCGAGGGCGCGCGTGACCTGTCCAACGGGCGCCTGATCAGCCGTACGCATTTCGCGCGCTTCCTGGTGGATAATGGTCACGCACCGGATGTGCGCGCCGTGTTTCGCAAGTTCCTGGTGCCTGGCAAGCCCGGGTTCGTGGCTGGTCAGTGGGCGGAACTGGCCGATGCGGTACGCTGGATTTGCGCGGCCGGCGGGCAGGCGGTGATCGCGCATCCGGCGCGTTACCCACTGACCCGCAGCAAGTTGCGTCGACTCATCGGTGATTTCGCCGCGGCCGGTGGCGAGGCACTCGAGGTGGTCTCGGGCAGTCACAGCCGGGATGATTATTTCACCATGGCCCAGCACGCCCGCGACTTCGGCCTGCTCGCCTCGGCAGGCTCGGACTACCATGGGCCCGAGCACCCCTGGATCGAACTCGGCCGTCTCCCCGATCTGCCGGATGGATGTAAAGCAATTTGGAAGGATTGGCAGATAAGCCATTGAAATAAAAGATGTCTCAGTTTTTCCAGGTTCATCCGGACAACCCGCAGGCGCGTCTGATCCGGCAGGCTGCGGAGATTGTCCGCGGAGGCGGCGTCATCATCTACCCGACCGATTCGAGTTATGCGATCGGCTGCCAGATCGGCGACAAGTCGGCGATGGACCGGATTCGTCAGATCCGCCGACTCGGCGACGACCACAACTTCACGCTGGTTGGGCGCAGCCTGTCCGAGTTGTCGGGCTATACCAAGCTGGACAACCCGTCCCACCGCCTGGTCAAGAACCTGACTCCCGGCCCCTACACCTTCATACTGGCAGCGACCAAGCAGGTACCCAAGCGTCTGATGCACCCCAAGCGCAAGACAATCGGCATCCGCATACCGGACAACCGGGTGGCGCTCGCGCTGCTCGAGGAACTGAACGAGCCGCTGCTGAGCAGCACCCTGATCCTGCCGGGCGACGACATGCCGATGATGGACCCGTATGAGATGAACCAGACCCTTGGACACAGCGTCGATGTGATCATCGACGGTGGTTATTGCGGCTACGAGGCCACCAGTGTCATCGATCTGCACCAGGACCCCGCGGTGGTGCTGCGGGTCGGCAAGGGCGACGTGAGCCTGTTCACCGCCTAGCCGAGTCCCGCCCCCACCCACCGGATATAATCCCGCGCATGGAAGAACTTACGCTGCTGCAGCGCATTGCCATCTGGGCCCTGCCGCTGATCTTCGCGGTCACGGTCCACGAGGCGGCACACGGTTGGGTTGCCGACCGCCTGGGCGATCCGACCGCTCGCCAGCTCGGCCGGATCACCTTCAACCCGATCCCGCACATCGATCCCATCGGCACCATCTTGGTGCCGATCCTGATGCTGACCTTCACCGGCTTCCTGATCGGCTGGGCCAAGCCGGTGCCCGTGTCGGTCGCCCGCCTGAATTCGCCGAAACGCGACATGGCGATCGTCGCGGCCGCCGGTCCTGGCGTGAATCTGCTGATGGCAAGCGGATGGTCTCTGGTGCTGCTGCTGGCCCACAGTCTGATCCACAGTGTCCCGGCGGTCGCTCTGCCGCTGATGTTGATGGCGGTGGCCGGTGTCTTCGTGAATCTGGTGCTGATGGCGATCAATCTGCTGCCAGTACCGCCGCTGGATGGTGGCCGGATCGTCACCGGGCTGCTGCCGGCCGCGGCATCGCGGATTTTTGCCCGCATCGAACCCTACGGGATGATCATCCTGATCGCGCTGCTGATCAGCGGCGTGGTCGGAATGATACTGGCGCCAGTGGTGTATGGTGCGGTCGCGTTGCTGCCCGGGTCGGACCTCGTGTTCGGTATACTGCCCACCCTGTTTCCCTAGGAGAAGATTTTGGCTGCTGTCGCTGCGCAACACGCACGTGTCCTGTCCGGCATGCGTCCCACCGGGCGTCTGCATCTCGGTCACTATCACGGAGTCTTGAAGAACTGGGTCGAGCTGCAGCACGAGTACCAGTGCTTCTTTTTCGTTGCCGACTGGCACGCCCTGACCACCCATTACGACGACCCCAGCATGATCCCGCAGAGTACCTGGGACATGGTGATCGACTGGCTGGCGGCCGGGGTGAATCCCGGCGAGGCGACCTTGTTTATCCAATCGCGGGTTCCCGAGCACGCCGAGCTGCATTTGTTGCTGTCGATGATCACCCCGCTGGGCTGGCTCGAGCGGGTCCCCAGCTATAAGGATCAGCAGGAGAAGCTCAGAGAAAAGGACCTCTCGACCTACGGTTTTCTCGGTTATCCGCTGTTGCAGTCGGCCGATATCCTGATGTATCGCGCCGGGCTGGTCCCGGTCGGAGAGGATCAGGTCGCACATGTCGAGCTGACGCGCGAGGTGGCGCGGCGTTTCAATCATGTCTACGGCCGCGAGCCGGACTTCGAAGGGAAGGCGGAACAGGCCGCCAAGAAGATGGGCAAAAAGAACGCCAAGCTGTATCGTGAGTACCGGCGAGCCTTTCAGGAACAGGGTGACGAAGAGGCATTGGCCGCGGCGCGTGCACTGTTGGAATCCCAGCAGAACATCGGTATCGCCGATCGCGACCGTCTGTTCGGTTACCTCGAGGGTGGCGGCATGGTGATACTGCCGGAGCCGCAGCCACTGTTGACCAGGTCACCGAAGATGCCCGGACTCGACGGGCAGAAGATGTCCAAGTCCTACGGCAACACCATTGCGTTGGACGCCACCGGCGACGACGTGGTCAAGCGCTTGCGCACCATGCCCACCGATCCGGCGCGCGTGCGCCGCACCGACCGGGGCAATCCCGAGGTCTGTCCGGTCTGGCAGTTCCACGAGGTCTATTCCGACGCCGGTGTGAAGGACTGGGTGCAGCAGGGTTGCCGTTCCGCGGCTATCGGCTGCATCGAGTGCAAGCAGCCGGTTATCGACGCGGTTCTGGCCGAACTCAAACCGATGCAGGAGCGTGGCGAGGAATATGCCGGGCAGCCCGATGTCGTGCGTAACATCATCAACGAGGGCTGCGAGCGTGCCCGTGAGGTGGCGCGCGAGACGATGGATGATGTGCGCCACGCGATGTCGCTCGATTACTGAAGCTGCCCGGGATCTCTCATTGGCCGAAACACAGACCGACGCCGTTGCCCCGCAGCAGGAGGAGATGCCGTTTGCCGTCGTGCAGGGGCAGCCTCAGTTCACCCTGCCGAAGGACCTGTATATCCCGCCCGATGCGCTCGAGGTGTTCCTCGATGCATTTGAGGGTCCGCTGGATCTCCTGCTGTACCTGATCCGACGCCAGAACCTCGACATCCTGGACATTCCGATCGCCGACATCACTCGACAGTACATGGAGTACATCGAACTGATGCAGGACATGCGCCTCGAACTGGCTGCGGAGTATCTGGTGATGGCGGCGATGCTGGCCGAGATCAAGTCGCGCATGCTGCTGCCGCGGGCGCCGGCCGAGGAAGAAGAGGAGCACGATCCGCGTGCCGAACTGATCCGCAGGCTGCAGGAGTACGAGCGCTTCAAGCAGGCGGCCGAGGACATAGACGCGCTGCCCCAGCTTGGCCGCAACGTGTTCCCGGTGCTGGCCGAGGCGCCGCATAAGCACGTCGATCAGGCGCCGCCCGAGGTGGATCTGAAGGAGGTCTTGCTGGCGCTTAAGGACGTGCTGCACCGCGCGGACATGTTCAGCAGCCACCAGGTCACCCGTGAACCGCTTTCGCTGCGTGAACGCATGAGCCGCGTGCTGCAGTCGGTCTCGCCGGAGACCTTCACCAAGTTCACCGACCTGTTCGACATCAGCGAGGGCCGGTCGGGGGTCGTGGTCACTTTCATGGCGATTCTCGAGTTGATCAAGCAGCAGATGATCGAACTGGTCCAGGCCGAGTCGTTCGCGCCAATCCATGTGCGGGCGCGCGGGGGGTGAGTATGGAGACGGAATCGCAACTCAAGAACATCGTCGAAGCGGCTTTGCTGGCCGCTGGACGCCCCTTGTCGCTCGAGGCCATCCAGGGTCTGTTCCCTGAAATCGAGTGCCCGGACAAGCCGCAGTTGCGCTCTGCGCTGCAACAGCTCATCGAAGACTATCAGGGCCGGGGTATCGAGATTGCCGAGGTCTCCAGCGGCTGGCGCATCCAGGTCCGCGAGACCTGCTCGCCGTGGGTGTCGCGGCTGTGGGAAGAGCGGCCGGCACGCTATTCGCGTGCGCTGATGGAGACGCTCGCGCTGATCGCCTATCGGCAACCCATCACACGCGGTGAGGTCGAGGATATCCGCGGGGTCTCGGTGAGCACCAACATCATCAAGACCCTGATGGAGCGTGAATGGGTGCGCCTGCTGGGTCACCGGGACGTCCCCGGCAGGCCGGCGCTGTATGGCACCACCCGCGAGTTTCTCGACTACTTCGGTCTCAAATCGCTGGATGAACTACCGACGCTCGCCGAATTGCGTGATCTGGACGAGATCAACCGCGAACTCGACCTGAGTGATCCAGACAGGCCGGACGACCCGGCGGGCCGGTCCGCCGACGCCGCGGAAGGACAATCGGTGGCAGCCGGAATCCCCGGTGTAGCGCAGGCTGTGCCTGCCGAGGGAGACGTCGGGCACAGCCCGACCTATGCGGACGGCGAGCCGGGCAACGAGCCGCGGCGTGCAACCGAATCCGGATCCGACGCGCCGGCCGAACCGGTGCCCAGCCAGCGATGAAGCCCAAGCAAGCCACTGCAGAGCGTCTGCAGAAGCTCCTGGCCAACGCCGGCCTCGGTTCGCGCCGACAATTGGAGGCGCTGATCAGCGAGGGCAGGGTGAAGGTCAACGGTAAGGTCGCGAAGCTGGGCGACCGGGCGAATGCCGATGACCGTATCGAGCTGGATGGTCGCCCGGTCGGCGGCCGGCGCCTGGCCAGCAATGAACGCTTTGCGATCATCTACAACAAGCCCGAGGGGCAAGTCGTCACGCGCAACGATCCGGAGGGCCGCGATACGGTATTCGGTCATCTGCCGCGCCTGCCTGCCGGCCGCTGGGTCGCGGTGGGCCGGCTGGACGTGAACAGTGCCGGGCTGCTGCTGTTCACCAGCGACGGTGAGTTGGCCAACCGCCTGATGCACCCGCGAAACCGGGTCGATCGTGAGTACGCGGTACGGGTCCACGGAGAGGTCACCGAAGAGATGGTCCAGCAACTGGTGAAGGGTGTCGAGCTGGAGGATGGGCCGGCTCGTTTCGAGGACGTGGTCGATGCCGGTGGCGAGGGTCGCAACCACTGGTTCCACCTGGTGATCATGGAGGGCCGCAAGCGTGAGGTGCGCCGCCTGTGGGAGGCGGTCGGTGCCACCGTGTCGCGTCTCAAGCGAGTGCGTTACGGTCCAATCATACTGGACAGCCGGGTCAAGGCAGGTCGCTGGCGCGAACTGGAACCGGAAGAGCGGCGCGCGCTGTTGCAGGTGGTCGGTCTGCCGGACGATCGCCCCTGGGGCAGTCTGGCGCGCAAGCCGGCGAAAAACAGGCCGGCCCCTCCCGCCTCGCCCTGGAAGCCGCGGTCACGGCGCTGAATTCCACGACACGCGGGGTGTCATCCGCACCGCCCCCGCCGGCAGCCCTGCGTGCGCTCCACCGCGCGTTGCGCAAGCGCTACGGGGTTCAGCCCTGGTGGCCGGCGGAGTCGGCCTTCGAGGTGATGGTGGGTGCGGTACTGACGCAGAACACCGCCTGGTCGAATGTCGAAAAGGCGATCGATCGCCTCAAGGCCGCCGGCCTGCTGTCGTTGCCGGCAGTGCTCGCATGCGACCACGAAACGCTGGCCGAGGCGATCCGACCTTCCGGTTACTTCAACATCAAGGCCCGGCGCCTGCGCAATCTCTGCCGGTACCTGGATCAACAGGGTGGACTCGATGCCTTTGGCCTCCTCGCTACCGCCGATCAGCGCGCCGGGCTGCTAGACGTGAACGGGGTTGGCCCCGAGACCGCGGACGACATCCTGCTCTATGCGCTGCATCGGCCGGTGTTCGTGATCGATGCCTACACGCGACGTCTGCTGCACCGGCTCGGGCTGACGCAGGGCGATGAAAGCTACGAGGAACTCCGCTCGGGATTCGAGCGGGCCTTGTCAGCTGATGTCCTGTTGTACCAGCAATACCACGCACTGATCGTCGTGCATGCCAAAGAGGTCTGTCGCAAGACGCCCGACTGCGGCCGCTGCGCGCTGTCGGTGCAGTGTCCGACCGGCCGGGGCGAGTGATTGCGATGTGACCGGTATGCCCCGGGCACCGGTCAGGATTTGGCTGTCAGGCGAGTCGGCTGCGGTCGCGACCGGCGTTTTTTGCGATATACAGTGCCTTGTCGGCGCGGCTGAAAAAGGTCTCGGCGTCTTCCTGTTCGTCGAGGCGCGCGACGCCGACACTGATGGTGATCAGGATCTCCGTGCCGCGAACCGACTGCAGTGCCGCGACATTCTTGCGAATGCGTTCGGCCAGCAGCATGGCCCCCTGTTCGCGGGTGTGGCTGGCCAGCACGACGAACTCCTCGCCGCCGAAGCGGAACAGCAGGTCGCTGCGGCGGATGGTGTTGGCGATACTCTGCGAGACCGCAACCAACACGTCGTCGCCGAACGCATGCCCGTGCCGGTCGTTGAATGCCTTAAAGTGGTCGATGTCGATCACCAGCATCGACAGGGGCAGATTCTGGCGCCGCGCCAGGTCCACCTCGCGGAGCAGCGAATTGCTCAGTGCCAGCCGATTCTGTACACCGGTCAGTGGATCGCGCGAGGCCATCTCCACGGCCTGGCGGTAGCTGAGCGCGTTGCGCAGCGGATAGACCAGGGCGCACAGCAGGTTTTCCAGCGAAGCGATCTCATTACGGGTGAAAGGGATCTCACGGCACACGCGCACGCTGCCCAGCGACTTGTCCTGCAATTTCAGGTCGTAGGTGGCGCGGTGTGAGGCCTCGCTCCCGTAGACTACGTTCTGTTCGCCATCCGGCAGCGTATAGATCAACCCATCGATCGACAGGTAACGCTGTATTTCCTTACCGAACAGATCGATCTGCGATTCGACCTCCAGCGTTGTCTGCAGGATGCTCGAAAGTTCGAGTACGCGCGGCCCGAGGTTTTCCGGTGCTGTCGGCACCACGGTGCCATGTGCCTGAAGCGGGTTGACCAAAGCGAGATTGCCTTTGTTGATTCGGCCGAGGGTTTCCATTTCTGCGTTCCGTTGACTGCGTTACAGTCTTGGCCAAGCGAAACCCGTGCCAGGTGAAGGTTCCTTTTTAAAAACAATAGCTTATTTTTACGGCCTGTGTCCCGTTGCCAGGGTGTCAGATCTCTGTCCCGACCTGTGATTCCCAAAACGCCGGAACTCCGGCGTTTTGTGGGAGCCTCGTTCGTCGGCGGTTTTTCGACATACTGATTCCCGATTAAGATGTCGTGGTCTTATTTTCGGCCGGGTATGCGATGGCCGCGCAGAGACCCAAACCGGAGGTCCCGATGAAACGCATTGTCACCTGGGTTTTGCTATCGATGCTGGCCGCTGCGGTCGATGCGGCCATGCCGTCCGGTGGCGAAACCGCGCTGCAGGAGGGCATGGTCAATCCCGGCTACCATGACAAACCGGATTGGTTCAAACAATCCTTTCTCGACATCCGTGACGACCTTGCCGAGGCAGGGGCGGCCGGCAGACGGGTGCTGCTGTATTTCTATCAGGACGGCTGTCCCTATTGCGCCAAGTTGCTGAACGACAATTTCGGCAACCGGGCGATCGCCGGAAAGACACGGCGATCGTTCGACGTGATCGCGATCAACATGTGGGGCGACCGCGCGGTGACCGGGCTGGACGGCGCGGAGACCAGCGAAAAGGCATTCGCCGCCGGTCTGCGCGTGCAGTACACGCCGACGCTGTTGTTCCTCGACGAGACGGGCGGGGTGGTGTTGCGCGTCAACGGTTACTTCGCCCCGCACAAGTTCGACATCGCGCTGGATTATGTCGCGGGCCGACACGAGCAACAGGGTAGCTTCCGTGATTTCTATGCGGCACGCGCACCGGCGCCGGCCAGCGCAGCACTGAATGTCCTGGCCGGGGCCCTCCCGGAGCCACTGCGGCTTGCCGATCGCGGCGCCAGCGGTCGCCCATTGCTGGTGATGTTCGAGCAGGGCAACTGCAGGGAATGCGACGAGCTGCACCGCGAGACGCTGTCGCGCCGCGAGGTCGCCTACGCCCTGACGAACCTCGACGTCGCCCAGGTCGACCTGTGGTCGAGCGACCGACTGCAGACGCCCGAAGGGCGCGAGATGACTGTGCGCGACTGGATCGCAGAACTTGGCATCCAGCACGCCCCGAGTCTGGTGTTTTTCGATGTGGACGGCAGCGAGGTGTTCCGCACCGAGGCCTATCTGCGATCGTTCCATGTCCACGGCGCGATCGATTATGTGGTGTCCGGTGCCTATCGCCGGCAACCATCCTTTCAGCGGTTCTTGCAGCACCGTACCGAACTGCTCGGCGAACGCGGTTTCACAGTCGACCTGATGGATTGACCACGAGAGCCTGCCGCCAAAGACGCCGAGGACCTTGCTTTCGCCTCGTGCGGCCTTTGCAATGCGTTCGCCGGTGGGGGCAAAATCGCGTCAGGCGACCAATCGGTCCCGCACAACGAGGATGGTGATGAACCGACTGCTGCATTCGGTGTTGATCCCGACGACGGTGCTGCTGGTGCTGGCAGGCGGGCCGGCTGCTGCCGACTGCATGAAGGACTCGGGCGGTGAGGTGATCTGCGGAAAGGGCGAATGTCAGCGGGACCGCTACGGCAGGGTCCGCTGTTCCATGTTTCAGGATGGCGCTGCGGTTCGCGACAGGCACGGCGAGATCGTCTGCGGCCGGGGCGAATGCGTCACGACCTCCAGAGGCGAGGTATACTGTTCGACCGTCTGGCGCGGTGCGGCCGAGGTGGACAGGTATGGTGTCCCGCGCTGCGAGGATCGATGCGAGCTGGCCTCCCCCGACTACTGCCAGGCAACGCCAGCAGGGACCTTCTGATTCAACGGGATTCCTCTGATTGGACCTGCCCGACCGTGATAACCACGATTTTCCCGGGCAAAATCCGATAATATATCGGCATTTCGACACTATATCTTTTTTTCGCACCCACCAGGGTCCAACGAGAGGTGATGCAGCGTGTTCAAATCGGTTTTCTGTAGGGGCCTGGCGGCCGGGGTATGTGCACTGAGTCTTTCCATGGCGCAGGCGGCGACCGATGATTCGTCCAGTGACGAAACCTGGCAGTTTAGTGGCGCGATCTACCTGTGGGGCGCCGCCCTTGGTGGCGAGACCAGGACCGGGGACGATATCGACATCTCGTTCAGCGACCTGCTGAAGAACCTCGACATGGCGTTCATGGGTATGCTGGACGCCCGCAAGGGAAAATGGTCCTTGTTGACCGACGTCATTTATCTGAACGTGTCGGATGACAAGAGCCGGAACACTACCGGCGATCTGATAGACCGGCCTGTGACCGCCAAGCTCGATGTCGGTCTCAAGGCGTGGATCGTCAGCGCGGCCGGCGGCTATGAGGTATACGAAAACGACCGTACGCAGCTGGATGTGCTGGCCGGTGCTCGCTACCTGTACATGAAACCGGATCTCGAGTTCAGGATTTCCGAGGTCGGCCCGTTTGGCCCCTGGCGCGAGAGGGTTGCGGAGTCAGAAGATTTCATCGATGCCATCGTCGGCGTGCGCGGCAGGACGGAACTCAATGAAAAATGGTATGTGAATTATTATGCCGATATCGGCACCGGTGAATCCGACCTGACCTGGCAGCTGCTGGCGGGATTCAACTACCGTTTCAGCAAGGTCGATGCCGCATTTGGCTACCGCTATATCAAGTGGGAGTTCGATGATTCCGTCTTGGATAATCTGGATACCAGCGGTCCGTACGCTGGGGTCAGGTTCGATTTCTGACGCGACGGTATGAGCGCCCCGAATGTGCCGCTGGCGCGTTGCGAATCTTGGCAAGGACTTGCCATTGCCGGCACTTCACGCCTTGTCTTGGTCGATCGGGGGCGCTCTGAGATCCTGCGAAGTTCTGATTGTGAAACGCCCTAGCGCATCTGTGCGGCCACTGCGCCGGCTATCTCGCGGCCGAGCCGCATGACGGCAAGGCCCTGCGCGGCGACGAAGGCGCCATGATCGCTGCCCTCGGTGGCCACCCGGATCTGCGAGACCTTGCTGGTCAGGACAGTGTCGCCATCACCGCTCAGCACCGCCCATCGGGCGTTGAGTTGCACATCCCCGCCCAGCCTGCCATCGAAGCGGAACACGTCGACAGCCGTCTGGTAATCGACTGGCTGGCGTCTGCGCGTTGGCAGCGCATAAATGCGATTGCTGTCCAACTCCAGACCCAGCGCGACGATCAGCACCCGGGTAAAGCCTGCCTTCAGGGGTTCCGCCCACTGATGCTGCTCGGACAGTTGCAGTTTGGTCGAGGCCTCGCGGCTGACGATCTGATTGCGGTCCAGATGCGGTGGCAGTTCTACCGGACCCACACCCACCGCGACGCCTCCCTCGAAGCCCGGGGGCTGCGAGGGGACGTCCGGTGCCAGCAGATAGAAATCGGGCGCCGGCGTCTTTGCGCAGCCGTTCGCGATCAGCGCAAGGCATGCAATGACAATCCAGTGGATGGGCGCTATTTTCATGTCGGTCTCCTCGACGATCACTTGCCTCTGATCAAGGCATCCGGGTTTTGCTGGAGATAGTCCGCCAGGATACGCAGCGAACGCGCGGCACCGGCGGCCTCTTTCAGCATCAGTTCCAGGTCATAGCGCGCCTGTGAGTCTCTTCCGAGCAGTTCGTCGAAAGAGCTCATCGCCTTGCCCGCCTCGTCGAGTGCATCACTCGCCGATTGGCTCATGCGCCCCGTCTGCCGGCCGAGAGTGCCCGCCAGGCGTTGGAGATCCGCGCTGGCCGACTCCAGACTGTCGGCCAGGCCCTCGACCCGGGTCGCGGTGGTGCGGGCGAGTTGCGCATAGTCGTCGAGCGTGCCGTCGAGTCGTTCGGTCAGCGATATGACCCTGGCGTCGACGCCCGTAATGAGCCGCCTTGCCTCGATCAGCAACTCGTCGGTATTCGCCATGATTGTCTGGGTCTGTTCGCCCGACGCCAGCTTCTCTATGGCCTCCAGGGCGCCGGTTACGCTCTTGATCAGGCCGTTGATATCGATCTCTCTGAGCGTATTGGCGAAAAGGTCACGGTCGGCCTCGATGGTCGGGATCTCGACGATGTCCTTGTCGAGGCCGACCCGATGGATCGGGGTGTCCGGCTGCAGGCTGAGAGCGATCATGTATTGTCCGGTCAACAGACTCACGCTCTCCAGCTTCGCGCGAAGTCCCATTCGCTCAACGAGCAGGCGGTAACCCTCGTCGATATCGTGCACCTCGCCGCCGACGATCTTGGTACTCTCCGGCCAGATCTCGTAGGTGACCGGCACGACAAAATGGCCGTCCTCAGTGTGGTATTCGAGCGCGATGCCGGTTACCTTGCCAACCTGAACACCCTGGAATTCCACACGGGCACCGACACTCAAGCCGCTCACGGTACCGGGGAAATGCGACACCACCTTTTCCTTCGTCTGCAACAGCACGCCGCTGCTGAGCACCAGGATCGCGGTCACCAGCAGGGCCAGCGCGCCGAGCACGAAGCCCCCGATCATGACCGGATTCGCCTGTTTGCTCATGTCTCACCCCGCATCAGAAAGGTGCGCACCTTGTCGATCTCGCTGTGGTCGCGCAGTTTGCGCGGGTCGCCGGTGGTGAGCATGGTCTTGGTCTCCGGATCGAGAAAGACGGAATCGTCGGCAACGGTGAAGATGCTGGCCAGATCGTGGGTCACCATGACCATGGTCGTACCGAGGCTGTCGCGCAGTTCCAGGATAAGCTCATCGAGGAGCCGCCCACTGACCGGGTCGAGGCCGGCCGAGGGTTCGTCGAAGAACAGGATCTCGGGATCGAGCGCCATCGCCCGGGCGACCCCGACCCGCTTGCGCATTCCGCCGCTGATCTCCGAGGGATAGAAATCGTCGAAGCCGTTCAGGCCGACCAACGCCAGCTTGTAGGCGGCAATTTCCCGAATCTGCCGTGGGCTCAGCTCGGTGTATTGTTCCAGCGGCAGTTCCACGTTCTCGCGCAAAGTCATGGAACTCCACAGCGCGCCACTCTGGTACATGACGCCGAAATGGCGCATCCGCCGCGTGCGCCCATTTTCGGGCAGTTCCCAGAAGCTTACGCCGTTGTAGAGAATGCGACCTGTTTTGGGTGCGAGCAGGCCGGCCAGGCTGCGCATCACGGTGCTCTTGCCGCAGCCGCTGCCGCCCATGATGATGAATACGTCGCCGCGATTGATGCTGAAGCTGAGACCCTGCTGGACCACGAAGCTGCCGTAGGCGAGGGTGACGTCCAGCAGTTCGACATGTGGGTCGCCGCCGGCCATCTAGAAGCCGACCGCGTTGAACAGGACCGTGAGCACCGCGGCTGCGATAACGATGAATACGATCGCGGTCACCACCGCCGATGTCGTCGCCAGCCCCACCGATGCCGCGCTGCGGCCGCACTGCATGCCGCGCAGGCAACCCGAGACCGCGATAATGGCGCCGTAGGCCGTGGCATTGACCAGGCCCTGGGTCACATGATTCAGGCCTACCGCGTCCTGGATCTGGCCGAAATACTCGGTCGAGGTGAGTCCGCCGACGGTCATCGAGACCAGGGCGCCGCCGAATATGCCCATCAGGTTGGCGTAGATCGCCAGCAACGGGGTCATCAGCATCAGCGCCATCATGCGCGGCATCACCAGGAACTCCATCGGCGAGATGCCCAGGGTGCGCAGTGCATCAATCTCCTCGTTCACCTGCATGCTGCCCAGTTGTGCTGCGAAGGCGGCGCCGGTGCGGCCCGCCAGTACGATGGCGGTGATCAGCGCGCCCATCTGAATCACCATGGCCAGTCCGACCAGGTTGGCGACATAGATGCTGGCGCCGAACTGGGCGAGCTGTTGCTGGGCGATATAGGCGAGGATCAGGCCGACCAGGAAACTCACCAGGCTGACAATCGGCAGCGCATCGGCGCCGACCTCCTGGATGATCAGCCACATGTCCGCACGGCGGAAGCGTGCCTTGCCAGCGAGTAACTGGCGGAAGGCGAGCACGGATTCACCGATGAAGCCCATGATCTCACCAGTCGACTCGACCAGATCGAGAGATTCGTTGCCGATACGTTCGAGAAACCGTTCGCGTTTTTCCTCGCGCCGCGCACCGCTGCGTTCGGGCACCGCGAAGGCGAGCTTCAATAACGCGCGCGCCCCCTCCGGCAGACCGGCCCGCTCGACCCGTACACCGCGCTCAGTGCACCATCCAACGATACCGGCGAGATAGGCGACCAGCCCCGAGTCCCAGGCGGTCAGCGCGCCGCTGTCGAAGGCCACCGCCTGTAGCCCGGCGATGTCTGCCAGACGCTGCTGCATGTCCCCGCTCAGTGGCAGCGGGCCGTCGATACACCAGCCGCCGGAAAACTGTAGCGTCACCTCGGCGTTGCTGCCGACAGACAGCTCGACCCCTGCCGGGTCGAGCGCCTGCGGATTCGGTTCCGGCGCCTCACTCATGGTCGTGTCCATGGATCATTGCGCCTTATGCCACGCACTCGATAAGCGGCAGTGGGTGATTTGAGTATCTTCAGAATGCTCCCCGATTAAGGAAAGTCGCGTGATTGTTGCTCGGAGCCGTCCGGGCTCAAGCGGGTATCGGTTGCACGATTATCATAGATCGTAGCGAAAAGCGGTCGCATTTTCCTGCCGGATCATGCCAGTTCGATGCGCTTGGATACCGGGGAACAGGCTTCGAGGGAACCCCGGCGACCGAGACCCGTCGCCCCGGGGACCGAGCTGGGGGAGTCGGCGCAGTCGAGGCAGCTGATCGAGGTCATCGGAGGCCTGTTCGAGCACCAGTCCTTCACTCGCGCACCTTGGTCCAGGGGACTTTCTGATCCCGCTGAAACGATTTTCGCTCCAGCCCGGCGCCCGAGCGGCTGCGAAATCCACCAGCATCCGTGATGCCGGTGACGGATGCGCGCTAGCGGGAAACGTATGCCTCGGAAGGGCTGGTCAGTTGCAGCAGCAGGTTGTCGAAAGGTTCGGGTCGGCCGAACAGGTAGCCCTGGAAGCGGTGACAGCCCTTGGATCGCAGAAATGCCAGGGCGCCCCGGGTTTCGACTCCCTCGGCGATCGCCTCCAGACCCAGATGGTGCGACATGACAATGATGGTCTCGACGATGACCGCGTCGTTCGGGTCGCTTTCTATGTCGCGCACGAAAGACTGGTCGATCTTGATCGCATCCAACGGCAGGCGCTTGAGATAGGCCAGCGATGAGTGCCCGGTACCGAAATCGTCCATCGAGAAACTGACGCCGAGTGTCTTGAGGTTCCGCATACGCTGCACCGTCTGCTCGATGTCGTCTATGACCAGGCTTTCGGTGATCTCGAGTGTCAGCATTTCCGGTGGGGCACCTGTTTGCGCGAGGATGGAGCGCACCCGTTCGACAAAGCCGGCCTCGCGGAACTGTTTGGGGCTGATGTTCACCGAGACGTGCAGTTCGCTGTCCCTGCAGAGGTAAGCGAGCTGCTCGCAGGCGCGCGTCAGCACCCAGTCGCCGAGTTGATAGATCAGCCCGGTCTCCTCGGCAATGCTGATGAAATCGGCCGGGGAAACCAGGCCGCGCGTTGGATGGTTCCAGCGGACCAATGCCTCGGCACCGACGATCCGGCCGCACTCCAGCACCTGCGGCTGGTAGTAGAGTTCGAGTTCGCCGCCGCCGATGGCGCGCCGCAGGTCGCGTTCGATCTCCAGGCGGCGGTCGACCGCCGCCTGCATGCTCGGCAGGAACATCTGGACGTTGTCACGGCCGAGTTCCTTGGCGCTGTACATGGCCACATCCGCCTGTTGCAGCAGGTCCTCCGGGTCTTCGTGCTCCATCGGGAACAACGCGATACCGATGCTGGCCGACAGATGCAGCTTGTGATGGTCGACGATGAAGGCTTCGCGGAACAGTTCGCGCAGCTCCAGTGCAAGGTATTCGGTGTTCGCCGCGGCCAGGTCCGGAGAATCGCCGACCTCGGGTACCATTACTACGAATTCGTCGCCACCCATACGCGATGCGATGTCCTCCTGGCGCAGCCGCTGCCGTATCCGCGTGGCGACTGTCTGCAGCACGCTGTCGCCGACGCGATGTCCGAGCGCGTCGTTGATCTTCTTGAAGTGGTCGAGGTCGAGGAACAGTACTGCGCCCATGTGCCCGTGACGCTTCGACCGCGACATTTCCTGCGCCAGCCGTTCGAGCAGCAGACGCCGGTTCGGCAGATCGGTCAACTCATCGTAAAGCGCCTGGTAGCGGATGGTCTCCTGGGCCTGGCGCCGTTCGTTGCGCGTCTGCAGCGTCTCCATGATCATCTGGTTCAGGCGTTTCGACGAGCCCATTAACATCAGCGTGAACAGCGCGGTCATTACCGCCATGGTGCTGCTGATGGCGTTTCCGGCGGTGGCGAAGGACCAGATCAGCGGCGCCAGGCTCAACAGCAGGAATGCGACGCAAAACCCATAGATCGCGGATAGCGTAGTCACCGCACCGGCGCCCATGCCGGCAATGACGAAGGCGAGCAGCAACTGGTGCAGCATGCTGTCGTGGGGAAACAGAAAGACGCTGGCGGCCCCCCACAACACCCCCGACGACACGACGCCGAGCGCGAGTGCGATCCGCCAGCGCTGGTCCGTCCGGGATGTGTCGGATGCCGCGTTGAACTGCCTCAGGATCACCCAGCGATACAGTGAAATCGCATAGGTCGCGGATAGCCAGCTCAGGTTGATGTGGTGGGGAACGATGTCCCAGAACAGGATGCTCAGAATGCTGCTGTTGATCAGAATGGCAGCCAGGGACAGCGGCACCGCGGAATAGATCATCCGAGCCTGTTCGAGCCTGATGTTTATGCCGTCGTCAGTGTCCCTTGATCGCTCGTCCGGCGGCGCATTCATGCCGGGGATAGCGGCGGACGGCCATTCGACTTGAGATGCCTCGGCGGAATTACTCTTCCCAGTTCAGGCGTTTACCGGTAGTGCCGCGACTGTCCGGACCGATCGCCCAGAGGTACAGCGGCATCGGCGCGGCCGGGGATTTGAGCTTGGCCTGGTCCTCGCCGGGGAAGATGCGCCGGCGCAGGCTGGTGTTGGTCGGCCCGGGATCGATGCAGTTGACCCGGATGCTGCTGTTTTCCAGTTCCGCCGCCAGCGTCTGGGTGAGGCCCTCGATGGCGAATTTCGAGACGCCATAGGCGCCCCAGAATGCCTTCCCCCGGTGGCCCGCCTCGTCGGCGGTAAAGATCACGCTCGCGTCGTCCGAGCGCTCCAGCAGCGGCAGGCAGGCCTGGGTCATCAGGAACGGTGCGGTGAGGTTGACCTGCATTACCCTGACCCAGTCATCGGCGTCGTAGTCCTTGATTCGGCTCAGATAGGGCAGGGTGGCGGCATTGTGCAGAATCCCGTCGAGTTGACCGAAGTTGACATCGATCACATGCGCCAGTTCTTCATAATCGTGTGGCGATGCGCCCTCTAGATGCATCGGGTAGATCGCCGGCTCGGGGCCGCCGGCCGCCTCGATCTCGTCGTACAGGGACTCCAGTTTGGCCACTGTCTTGCCCAGCAGCACGACGGTTGCACCATGTGCTGCATAGGCGAGGGCGGCGGCCCGGCCGATGCCGTCACCGGCGCCGGTCACGAGCACGACGCGGTCTTCTAGGATGTCGTCGGCAGGGCGGTAGTCTTGTTGCATGGCAATCTCTTCGAAACGTTCAGCGGCAGCGCCAGGCGGTCCACAGGTGGGCGACTGGTGCCCGGTCCAACAGGGTGTCCGCGACAGGATAACCCCTGTGGCGCATCTTTTCGTGCAATGCGCCGGCCAGCGCGGTCAGTTTGCGGGCGAGATCGGGCAGTCCCGGTTCGCCGGCGACAGGGTCGACAGCAAACTGGTCAAACAGGGGCTCGAAACGCTCGCTGCGTTGCTGCATGCTCATTCGGGCGACGGCCGCCGGACTCAAGGTTGCCGGGACGCGGTGCGGCGCCCGGCCGAGGTTGCGCACGCGCTCCACTGCTGCACAGTAGGCGCCGGCGTCGGTGCACAGCGCCAGATCGTGCGACCCTGGGCGCTCGCGTGCCGCCAGGACCAGGAAGAAGCCGCCGAAGCTGCGCCGACAGGCCGTGGCGAACGCCACATCGTCCCCGGGATGCGGTTCGGCCAACCCGGCTTCCGCGGCGTCGATGAGCGACTGCATGGCATGCAGCATGCGCTCCCCGGGCGTACACGCCTGCAGCGCGACCGCGAGCGGGTGTCTGGCCTGACCCTGCGCGGTCCTGGCCAGCTCGCTGCGCCACCAGTCGAGCTTGAGGCGGGCAACGCCGGGGTCCAGCGGTTGGTCGACGATTGTCTGAATCACCTCGTACCAGGCGATCAGCCGCGCGTTGCACTCGCGTTGCGCGAGCGGCGAAAAACGCACCGCATAGTAGCTCGGTGAGCCGACCGGCGTGGCCCGGTTGGGGAACTGCCACTCCGAAATCTCAGACGTGCCCGTCGTCATCTTGCAGCAGGTCGAGCAGATGCAGGGGGTCCCGGATCGTCAAGTCGGCCTGCCAGGCGTCCGGGGGGTCTGTCGGGTGCAGGTAACCGTACAGTGCGCCGACCGTCGTACAACCGGCCGCCCTGCCCGCGAGCATATCCCGTCCGGCGTCCCCGACGTACCAGCTGCGTTTCGGGTCCCGGCCGAGCAGCTCGCAGGCATACAGTATCGGCTCCGGATGGGGTTTGCGCCTGGCGCAGGTATCACCGCTCACGACGCAAGCGGCGCGCGTGTCCAGACGCATCGCGGACATCAGCGGGTCGGTGAGCCAAGCCGGTTTGTTGGTGACGATACCCCATGGCACCTCGAGCGACTCGAGGCCGGAGAGCACCTCCGACATGCCGGCGAACAGGCCGGTCTCGCGACACAGGTTCTGTGCATAGACGTTCAGCAGAAACTGTCGGCGTTCCTCGAAACCGGCTGCCTCGGGCTCGATGCCGAAGCCCAGCCTGATCAATGCGACGCCGCCGTGCGACACGACCGGACGGATCCGCTCGTAGGGCAGCGGCGCAAGCCGAAAGTGTTCCAGCGTCCGATTCAGCGCAAAGGCGAGGTCGGGAGCGGTGTCGGCCAGTGTGCCGTCCAGGTCGAACAGTACCGCGTCCGGCAGGGCAGCAAGGCTCATCCTGCGCGCAGCGTGGCGATCATATAATTGACGTCGACGTCGCGCGGGTCGAGTCGGTAGATCCCGTTCAGCGGGTTGTAGGTCAGGCCGGTGATGTCCCGGGTCTGCAGACCGGCGGCGCGTGTCCAGCGCGCCAGTTCCGACGGCCGGATGAACTTGGCATAGTCGTGGGTGCCCTTGGGCAGCATGCGCAGCAGATACTCCGCGCCTATGATCGCGAACAAATAGGATTTCGGGTTGCGGTTGATGGTGGAGAAAAACACCTGGCCTCCCGGTTTGACCAATTGTGCACAGGCGCGGACCACCGATGCCGGGTCGGGCACGTGCTCGAGCATCTCCATGCAGGTCACCACGTCGAACTGCCCGGCTCGCTCGGCGGCCAGTTCCTCGGCCGCAATCTGTCGGTAGTCGACCTGCTGGCCGGTTTCCAGCAGATGCAGTCGGGCAACCTCGAGCGGGGCCAGCCCCATGTCGATCCCGGTGACGATCGCGCCTCGCGCCGCCATGGATTCCGCCAGGATGCCGCCGCCGCAACCGACGTCCAATACGGTCTTGCCGTCCAGTCCGACGCGCGCATCGATGTAGTCGAGACGCAGCGGGTTGATTTCGTGCAGCGGTTTGAACTCGCTGTGCGGGTCCCACCAGCGCGATGCGAGTTCTTCGAACTTGCTCACCTCGGCATAGTCGACATTCACGGCTGCACTCATTTCACGGCACTCGCTGGTCTGTTTGGCGGCGATTATACGGCGCAGGATTCGGTACGTAACCCAAAGCGCGGTTGCTTACGTGGTTTTTGCCGCGATCCGTTCACGCCAGGCGGCCGCCCGGCCCAGCACCTGCGGCAGATCGATCGTGGTCAGCTCGCGATTGTTCAACAGCCGTCTGCCGGCTACCCAGACGTGGCGGACCTGCTCGCGTCCGGCGGCGTAGACGAGTTGCGACACCGGATTGAAAACCGGCTGGGTCTCGGGTTGGGAGAGGTCGACGGCCACGATGTCGGCGGATTTGCCGGTGGTCAGCGAGCCGCTGCTGGCCTCGATACCCAACGCCTTGGCGCCGTTGATCGTCGCCATGCGCAGCGCCCTATCGGCCGGCAGCGCGCAGGCGTTGCCGCTGTGTCCCTTGGCCTGAAGCGCGGCCGTCTGCAGTTCGCCCAGCATGTCCAGGTCGTTGTTGCTGGCAGCCCCGTCGGTGCCGAGGGCGACATTGATCCCGGCGTCCAGCAGGCGCGCCGCAGGGCAGTGCCCGGAGGCGAGTTTCAGATTGGATTCGGGGCAGTGCACCACCTGGGCGCCGCTGTCTGCGAACAGGCCGATCTCGTGCGCCTCGAGCTGGGTCATGTGCACTGCGATCAGCCCCGGATTGACCAGGTCGAGCCGATGCAGGCGTTCGATCGGGCGCTGTCCGGACTGCTCGATACCGCCGCGCACCTCGGCCAGCGTCTCGTGCAGATGCATGTGAATCGGGACGTCGAGTTCGTTGGCGAGCTTTGCCAGGCGGCGTAGCGGCGCCTCGCCCACGGAGTAGGGTGCATGCGGCGCGAAGGCCGTGCGTATCAACGGGTCGTTGCGGAACTGATCGTGCACCGCGACCCCCTTGTCGAAATACTCATCGGCATCGGCGGCCCATGCCGACGGAAAGTCGATCAGGATGAGGCCGACCGTGGCGCGCATGCCGATCTGCGCAGCCACACGCCCGGTGACGTCAGGGAAGAAATACATGTCGTTGAAGCAGGTCGTCCCACTACGGATCATCTCGGCCATCGCCAGCCGGGAGCCGTCGGCGACGAACTCCTCGTGGGCCCAGCGCGCCTCGGCCGGCCAGATATGCTCGCTGAGCCAGTTCATCAGCGGCAGGTCGTCGGCCAGGCCGCGGAACAGGCTCATCGCGCTATGGGTGTGGGCATTGATCAGGCCAGGGATCAGGCAGTGACCGGGCAGGTGGACCGTCTCGCGTGCCTCGATCTGCCGTTGTGCCGTTTCGCGCGGCGCGATGGCGCTGATCCTCCCCTCAGCGACAGCCACGCTATGTCGCTCGAGTACGACGGATGGTTCGACTGGTACCACCCAGTCGGCATGTATGACGAGATCTGCCTGCACGATACCTTGCCGTTGACTGCTCAAGAGGCCGTAAAATACCGCAATTCCGCGCCCCGGCCACGTTTCGCCGGAAGATAAAGCCGGTATGCCCGGCAACTGACAGACCCTGGGGGCCAAGATGCAGGAAGTTGAACTCGATATCCCGGTGTCCGCCGATGTGGCGATCCTGTGGCGCGACGACCGGCTCTATCTGCTCGATCAGCGGGCACTGCCGCGGCGCGAGGTGTTCATCGAGTGCCCTGACGTACAGACCACCGCAGAGGCCATCCGCCGCATGGTGGTGCGCGGTGCCCCGGCGATCGGCATCACCGCGGCCTACGGTGTGGTGCTGGCGGTGCGTGAGCGCTATGCACATGCCCGGGGGCATTGGCGCGCGGCGGTCGAAAACGACCTGCAGATGCTTGCTGGGTCACGACCGACCGCGGTAAACCTGTTCTGGGCCATCGCGCGCCTGCGTGAGCTGATCCGCGGCCTGGACGACACGGACCCGGTCGCGCGCGTGCTGGCCGAGGCGATTGCGATCCATCGCAGCGACCGGGCGGACAATCAGCGCATGGGTGAGTTCGGCGCCGCTCTGATCGAGGGGCCGACCGCGGTGATTACGCACTGCAATACCGGGGGGCTCGCCACCGGCGGCTGGGGCACCGCGCTGGGCGTGATCCGCAGCGCCTACCGACAGGGCAGGATAGACAGGGTGTACGCCGATGAGACGCGGCCGTGGTTGCAGGGCGCAAGGCTGACCGCCTGGGAACTGGCGTGCGACGGCATACCGGTGCAGCTGATGGCCGACAGTGCCGCTGCCGCCCGTATGGCGGCGGGGGGCGTGAGTTGGGTGATCGTGGGATCCGACCGGATCGCCGCGAACGGCGATGTGGCCAACAAGATCGGTACCTACGGGCTTGCGGTCGCCGCCCGCCACCACGGGGTCCGCTTCATGGTCGCGGCGCCGACCTCGACGATCGATATGGAAACCCCCGACGGGGCGGCTATCCCGATCGAGGAACGCCCGGCCGACGAGGTGTTGCATTGTGCCGGGCAGCGCACCACGGCCGCTGGGGTCGGCGCCTGGAACC
This sequence comes from uncultured Gammaproteobacteria bacterium, assembly GCA_963808165.1. Lineage (GTDB taxonomy): Bacteria > Pseudomonadota > Gammaproteobacteria > Chromatiales > Chromatiaceae > Thiosocius. Next base: position 513,020 of record CAWEET010000021.1, read on the forward strand.
CGGTGTTCGACGTCACCCCGGCCACCCTGGTCGATGCGATCGTCACCGAGCGAGGCGTCATCAAACATCCGGACCGCGGGAAACTTGCGACGCACATGGGCCGGGGCTGATCTTCGCCAGACAGGAGCAGCGCCGGCCCAGAATGGCACCTACCTGGGAGCGCAAGCGACACGTTGGCCTGTTGATTCCGATCATTTCTTGCGCAAAAACGCCGTGAATACGGCCCTGTAGGATCGACGGCCGCGTCCATGCCGCCGACGTTTTCGGCAGAAACGACCGCAATCAGCGCTAGTCCCAGAGCGCCAGAATGGTGGCTATCGCACGGGTGAATTCGTCGAAGGAATGGGGTTTGACGATATAGTCGTCTACGTCGTACTCGAACGCGGCGGCCCGGTCCTTGGGTTCGTTCGAAGATGTCAGGACGATGATGCGTTGATCTCTGAGCTCCGGGTCACTGCGCAATTCCCGCAGGAATTCGATCCCACTCATCTTGGGCAGATTGAGGTCCAGCAGGATCAGCGTGGGCGGTGGCGCGATCTTTTCGCATCCGTCCTTTCCGCGAAGCATGCTCAGCGCCTCCAGACCGGTCCGGGCGACGCGCAGGGGAATTTCGATTTCGTTCCTCTTCAGGGCGCGCTGGACAGTCATGATGTCCACCCTGTCGTCCTCGACCAGCAATATGGTGTCGTCGCTCTTCAACATGAGGGGGTATTCATGGGGGGGATCCGATTTGCAGTTTAATCAACAGTTTTGACCCGATTGCTCACCAGGTCAATCCAGGCCGGGTCTGGGCCAGGTGAAGTAAACGCAGGCACCCTTGCCGGGTTCGGACTCGATCCAGATCTTGCCGCCGTGCTCTTCGACTATTTTCTTGACCAGCGCCAGGCCGATACCCGTGCTGTTCTTGTAGTCGCTGGATGCCAGGGTTTGAAACATCATGAAGACCTTGTCGTGATACTCCGGCGCTATCCCCGGGCCGTCGTCGCAGACCGAGAACTCATACATCTCGCGGCGATTTTGCACCGAAATGCGTATCTTGCCCTTGTCACGGCCATGGTGTTTCAGGCTGTTGCTCAGCAGGTTGGAGAATACCTGTCCCAACTGCAGCCGGTCGACGTGCAGCGTTGGCATTTCGCCGCGCACTTTGATCTTGAACCCCTTGCGCGGGGATAGCGAATCGATGACTTCGGTGATCAGCTCGCCCGTTTCCACCTCGCTCGCGGCTTCGCCGGTCTTGCCGACCCGCGAATACTCCAGCAGCCCTTCGATCAGGTCGTTCATCCTGCGCACGCGGTCGCGCAGCAGACTCAGCTGTTCGCGCGAGGAATCGTCCAGCCGCTCGTCGAGATCTTCCTCGATCCACTGGGCCAGATTCGCGACTGCCCGCAGTGGCGCTTTGAGGTCGTGGGAGGTCACGTAGGCAAACTGCTCGAGATACTGGGCCTTTCGCTCGGCCTCGGCGGTGCGGCTGGCTATGTGGTGTTCCAGGCTCTCATTGAGCCTTTGCAACTCCCGCTCGGCCGATTTACGTTCGACCATTTCGCGGTTCAGCGCCTGGACCACCTGTTGCAGTTGCGAGGTCCTCTGTTCGACCTCCATCCGAACCCGTCGGGCCCGACCGACGAGAGAAATCAGATAAGTGGTAAGCAGTGTGGTGAAGGCAAGTCCGCCGCCGAGAATCGCCCAGCTGCTGAAAAATTCGATTTGGTATCTTCCCGGGGCGGCGTTGCTCACGACCAGCCACTGCTGGCCGCCGACCGCAATCCGTTCCTTCAGGCTCGGTCCCGTGGTGCCGGCACCCAAGTCTGTCGCCGTCTGGTCTCTCAGACGGGAGTAATGCCTGTACAGCAGCTCCTTTTCCCCGTCGGCACGATTTTGGTAAAAATGCAGGTCGATCCCGCCGAGGCTGAGGTTGGCAAGGCCCAATTCCACGATGTCTCCGATCACGAAGACGCCGAGCGCAAATCCCCTGATAGCGGTGGGTGTCAGGTCGCCTTCACCTTCGGGTTCCCCGGTTTCAATGAATACCGGGGCGGCGATGACGATGGCCTTCTTTCCCTCGGCGTCGTCGTCCAAGCGGATGCCCGGGGAAATCCGCGGCTCGCGCGCAAGTTCCGCCTCGCGGAGCAACACCGATGCGACTGGATCCAGGCCCAGATCGAGCCCCAGATCGGTTTTGTTGCTGCCGTAGGGTTGAACGTAGAGGCTCGGGTAGTAGACCGGTCTTGCCTGCGCACTGGCCGGCTCTCCCGAAGGATCTGTCTCGGTAATGTCGAATGGTGGAAAACTCTCGCGTGCCAATGCGACAAATTCGGAGCGCTCCTCAGCGGATACCTTGGGTACCCATACCAGCTTCCTTATCCCGGGGAAGCGCTTTAAAGAGGGGCCCACGAATTTTCTGAAATCGCGCCGATCAACGATCTTCGAGGCCTCAAAAAAGCTGGCGATATCCTGCACGATGCCAACCGCCGCCCGGACTTCCCGCCGCACGACCAGAATGCGGTCGCTGGCCACGTCGCGAAAGGTGCTCTCGACCTGGTTTTGCGCCCGCTCTACGGATTGGGTGTACTGCATTATCGTTATGATGGTGCCCATAAGCGCCATCAGCCCGACCGGAAAGTAGGTCCACCAGAGCGGTGCGATGGCCGCCTGTTTTGCAGACCCCGGTGCGAAGGGACGCGCGGAGTCCTGCTCCGGCACATTCGGTTTCATGGTCCGGTGCCGGGTGGAAAATGCCGGCTGATCTTGATGCTGATCTCCATCAAGAGTTCCTGCAGGGCCTCGTCGACATCACTGTTGACGATCAACGGGACACCGCGATCTTCTGCCTCTGCAAGCAGGAACGATTGCAATGTCCATATCTGATCAAGTCCTTCGAGATAGTGCGACGATGGTCTCTCGGTCTGCTCCCTTGCCCGGTGCTGGAGGCGTTTGGAAAGCGTCTTTTTGTTGGGCACGACCAGCATCAGCGGAACCACGACCGCGCGATCGCGCGCGACGTCCAGGTCGAGCCTGGCCGGCAGGATATGGACGCCGTCTACGATGAGATCCTGGACCTCCTTCACGGCGCGTTGGATGGTCGCCTCGAGCCCGTCTTTGACCTTCTCGAATTGCGAAATAAATCCCTCGATCACCTTTGTTTGGCCAATGTCACCTGCCGATCTGCCGTTATCCGTCAGCCCCCGCCAGGCCTCGAAACTCGAATAGTCGAGGGTCGCGATCTTGTCGCGCGGAAGGTAGCAGCGCACGATCTCGCGCATCATATCGGTGGACTGGGTCCTTACGATGTTCAGCTTGTAGGCCAACTCGGTCGTCAGTGTGCTCTTTCCCGTGCCGGTCACGCCGCCGATCAGCAGGATCAACGGCAGGCCACTCGCCCTGAAGCGTTGCCACGCGAGATAACTGTCCGCTGCCGACGCCGAGCAGTGCCGCCGAAGGCATCTTTCCACGATGTCTCTGAGGTCGACGGTATCGACGATCTCGGTCCCTGCCTTGTGCAGATCGTCATGTGCCTGTTTGGCCGCCTCCAGTGCGTCTGCACGTTCTATCGCGCAGGCTTCGATCGAACGAGCGAGCAGGCCGGTGGAAAATGGCGCAAGCTCGGTCGAGGTGCGCACCATGATCTGCCGATCTGTCGAAGACCCCAGCGCGTAGGCCGCGGCCCTGGCATCCCCGAAACCTTGCTGAAGTTCCGCTATCACCCACTGTCTGAGGGTCTCTGTGGAGACCTTGGACTTGCTTTCGAGTTGGTTACGAGCTGTCTGCGCAAGCAGGTAGGCATCCTCGAACGGGAGGCCGGAACGTACCAGAGACTCGACCAGAACGCCGCGCAGGAATGGATTCTTTTCGCCAGAGGCCGTTTCGACAAAAAATTTTCTAGCCACCAATCGTTTCCATGGAAAACTCCCTTCCTGCCACCGCGCTGTGCCCGGGACTCTGGCGATGTTCCCGATTGCGACCATTTAGCCTTACCCGGGCGCTGTCGTCCATCTGCACCCGCGGGATGCCGGCGTCCTGCCGAACCCGCTGAATCGGAGCGGGTTCGGCGTGCGCAAACCCCCCGACCACTGCCGGTGACCCCATCCGGGGACGGATTGCAGACATCCGGGAATTACCTGCCACGGCTGTTCGCTGAGCACCGCGGGCCAACGGTCATCGCACCGGCCTGGGCGCCAGCGGCACGGCGTATTCGGCTCGCGGGACGCCGTGAACCCCTCCCTGGAGGCTCGATTGCTGCCTTGTCGGCAGCAGGCATCAGCACACGCGACATGCCACAGCGCTGTTCATGGCCGGATGGTCCGGAAGGCAAGCGCCATCGGGGCGCAGCGCGTCTCAAGACCGGGCATCGCCCGACTCAGACGCTAGCCTGCCCGAAACAGAACACCTTTGCAGAGAACGAGGTTTCAATAATCGAAATGGCCGCCTGATTCGGCCTCCGATGGGCCGGGAACCACCCTTTGGAGAGGCGCAGCAGGCGCATCGAGCTATCCGGCAGCGGTATCACAAGCGCGGCGCGCTCAGGTGCCGGTCGCGACCGGCCCGGGCCGACAAGCCCGGGTCCGGTTCAGGCCGCCGCCTGAGTCAGCAGGGCGCGGTTCATCGCAGCGAGCACTGCGCGCATCGATGCGCTCACGGTATCCCGATCGAACGCCGCCCCGCCGGCCCGACGCCCGTCGATGCTCAACTGCACATAGGCCACCGCGTCGGCCGTGGTGCCAGAGCCGATGGCATGTTCGCTGTAGTCGACCACATTCACGCGGTTGCCGTAAGCGGCCGTCCAGGCGTCGACGAATGCCTCGATCGCACCCTCGCCGCTGCCGTGCAGGGTGCTCACCCGGCCGGCATCGTCGATCTGTGCCTCGATGATATCGATACCGTCACGGCGATCGAGGCGGTAGCCGACCAGGGTCAGCGGATGCCGCGCGTCGGCAAAGTGCTGCAGGAACAACTCGTGGATGCGTTTGGCGCTGATCTCGCCGCTGTGGTTTTCGCTTTCGCGCTGGACGATCTGCGCCAGCTCGACCTGCATCCAGCGTGGCAGTGTGAGCCCGTAATCGCGTTCCAGTACGAAGGCCATGCCGCCTTTGCCGGACTGACTGTTGACTCTTATGACGGCCTGGTAGTCGCGGCCCAGGTCGCGCGGGTCGATCGGCAGATAGGCAACCTGCCAGGGCTGGTCCTCCGTCTGCTTGAGCAGGCACTTGCGGATCGCGTCCTGATGACTGCCGGAGAATGCGGTGTAGACCAGTTCTCCGACCCAGGGATGGCGCGGGTGGACCGGCAGCCCGGTGCACTGGGTGTAGACCTGGATGATCTCGTCCGGGTTGGACAGATCCAGTCGCGGGTCGACGCCCTGGCTGTACAGGTTCATCGCCAGCGTCACGATATCCATGTTGCCTGTGCGTTCGCCGTTGCCCAGTAATGTGCCCTCGACGCGGTCCGCGCCGGCCATCAGGCCCAGCTCGGCGGCGGCCACCGCGGTCCCACGGTCGTTGTGGGTGTGCAGCGAGATGATCAGTGCCTCGCGGCGCGCCACGTGGTGACAAAAATATTCGACCTGATCGGCAAACAGGTTCGGTGTACTGCTTTCGACTGTGGCCGGCAGATTGATGATGCAGGGCTGTGCCGGCGTCGGTTGCCAGATCGCGGTCACCGCATCACAGACCTCGACCGCATAGTCCCACTCGGTATCCGAAAAGCTCTCCGGCGAATACTGAAACACCCACTCGGTCTCGGGGTGTTGGCGTGCCTCGTCCAGCAACATCTGCGCGCCCTGCACCGCGATCTGCTTGATACCCTCGCGGTCGCGCCCGAATACGCGCTCGCGCTGCACCGTCGAGGTCGAGTTGTAGACATGAACGATCGCCCGGCGCGCGCCCTTCAACGCCTCGAAGGTGCGCTTTATCAGTGACTCGCGGGCCTGTACCAGGACCTGCACGGTGACGTCCGCCGGGATGCGGTCGTTCTCGATCAGCCAGCGCACGAAGTCGAAATCCGGTTGACTCGCTGACGGGAAACCGACCTCGATCTCCTTCAGCCCGATCTTTACCAGTAAATCCCACAGGCGGCGTTTCTGGGTGACGTTCATCGGTTCGAGCAGTGCCTGGTTGCCGTCGCGCAGGTCGACGCTGGCCCAGATCGGCGCGTTGTCGATGGATCGATCAGGCCAGCGGCGGTTGCGCAGCGCAACGGGTCTTGCCGGGCGGTACTTGCGATGGTCGAAGCTGCTCACGTTTGATGGCTCCCAGGGTGCATGTTGTCTGTTTGCCTGACCTCCCCGGTCAGGGGAGGTGGCGGCGGCTGGTGGTTCTTCCCCCGACGGGGCCGCTGCTGCGCGAGACCTCGTGAGTCCTTGGCAGCCGCTGACCGGCTTGTGGCCGATGTTGAAAGGATAGGGCAGCGAGCACCGCAAATGATTGCGAATTCAGCGTCAAAAGACACCAGTCTGGAAATATAATTGCGCAATGAGTAAGATACTCGGCATGAGGTGCTTTGGCCATGCCGGCAGGAGGCAGAAATGGACTTGGACCGCTACGACCGGCGGATCCTGGAGGTGTTGCAGGAGCAGGGGCGGATCAGCAACCAGGAACTGGCCGAGCGCATCGGACTCTCGCCATCGCCCTGCCTGCGGCGGGTGCGTACGCTTGAGGAAAGCGGCCTGATTACCGGCTACCGCGCGGTACTGGATGCGCGGCGGCTCGGCTTGAGCCTGCTCGCGTTGATCCATATCTCGATGGATCGGCATACCCCGGAGCGCTTCGCCGCATTCGAGGAACGGGTGCGTGCGCTGCCAGAGGTGCTCGAGTGCCTGTTGATCACCGGCCAGGATGCCGACTATCAGCTCAAGGTCATCGTGCGCGACATGGACGCCTACCAAGCCTTGTTGCTGGACAAGATCACGCGCATCGAGGGGGTGAGCGGCGTGCATTCGAGTTTCGTGATGCGCCGAGTGATCGACAAGACCTCACTCCCGCTGGCGTGAATGATGCGGGCCAATGCGTCAGATTGCCTGTCGGCCCGGCATCCGGGGTGTTACGGCTCGCAGCGATGCCCCGGCGAATGCAAAGTTTGAGCGCTGACGGTCGATTCGCGGCAGGCTCGCCCGACGCTCAAGCCGAATGTGATTGGCTGGCGACTGATTGCGCGAGGGAATACGAGCTGCTCGAGCTGTATGTCGTCGCGCGCGCCAACGGCCTGCCGATCGAGATGCCCGCCGTTCGCTTCCGATTGCCTTTCGGCAGATTTGAAAAATGGGCTTTGACGTCTGTGCGATTTGGCTCTCACGCCCTGTAAGCCGCTCTGGGCCATTTTTCGCCTATGTCGCACCTTCAAGGGTGTGTTACCATCATTCGCTTGATTCGTCCTTAAAATGAGCGAGCCCGCTCCCCGGCTGGGCGCCCGCGTTCGCACCATCACCCGGGGTGCAGATTGGAAAGCCATCGATGACCGACTTCGCCAAGGAAATCCTGCCCGTCAATCTCGAAGACGAGATGCAACAGTCCTACCTGGACTATGCGATGAGCGTCATCGTCGGGCGTGCCCTGCCCGATGTGCGCGACGGGCTCAAGCCGGTTCACCGTCGGGTGTTGTTCGCGATGGGTGAGTTGGGCAACGACTGGAACAAGCCCTACAAGAAATCGGCACGCGTGGTCGGTGACGTAATCGGCAAGTACCATCCGCACGGCGACACCGCGGTCTACGACACGATCGTGCGCATGGCGCAGCCGTTCTCGCTGCGTTACATGCTGATCGATGGCCAGGGCAATTTCGGATCGGTGGATGGTGATGCCCCGGCGGCCATGCGTTACACCGAGGTGCGCATGGCCAAGATTGCGCACGAACTGCTCGCCGACATCGATAAGGAAACCGTCGATTTCGTCCCGAACTACGACGAATCCGAGCACGAGCCACAGGTCCTGCCGGCCAAGATACCGAACTTGCTGATCAACGGCTCGTCCGGCATTGCGGTGGGGATGGCGACCAACATTCCGCCGCACAACATCACCGAGGTGATCGACGCCTGTGTCCGGGTGATCGACCAGCCTGCGGTGAGCATCGAGGAGCTCATGGAGATCGTGCCGGGTCCGGATTTTCCGACCGCCGCGATCATCAATGGGGTCCATGGGGTGCGCGAGGCCTACCGCACCGGTCGCGGCAAGGTTTACATCCGCGCCCGCACCAGCTTCGAAGAGATGGAGCACGGCCGGCAGCGGATCGTCGTCAACGAGCTCCCGTATCAGGTCAACAAGGCGCGCCTGCTCGAAAAGATCGCCGAGCTGGTGAAGGACAAGAAGCTCGAGGGCATCAGCGAGCTGCGCGACGAGTCCGACAAGGACGGCATGCGCATGGTGATCGAGCTGCGCCGCGGCGAGGTCGCCGAGGTGGTGCTGAACAATCTGTTCCAGCAGACACAGATGCAGAATGTCTTCGGGATCAATATCGTCGCGCTGGTCGATGGACAACCGCGCACGCTGAATCTCAAGCAGCTGCTGGAATACTTCCTGCGCCATCGGCGCGAGGTGGTGACCCGACGCACCCTGTTCGACCTGCGCAAGGCGCGCGAGCGGGCGCATATGCTCGAGGGCCTGGCGGTCGCGCTAGCCAATATCGACGAGGTGATCGCGCTGATCAAGGCGGCCCCCAGTCCGGCCGAGGCGAAGAAGCGGCTGGTCGAGCGCCTCTGGCAATCGGGTACGGTCGAGGCCATGCTATCGCGCGCCGGGGCGGATGCCTCGCGTCCCGAGGACCTGTCGGCGGAGTTCGGCCTGACCGATGCAGGCTACCGCCTGACGGAGACCCAGGCGCAGGCGATCCTGGATCTGAGACTGCAAAAACTCACCGGTCTGGAACAAGACAAGATAATCAATGAATTCCAGGATTTGCTGGAGAAAATTGCGGATCTACTTCAAATATTGTCCAGCCCCGAGCGGCTGATGCAGGTGATCAAGGACGAGTTGGTCGAGATGCGCGAGCAGTTCGGGGACGAGCGCCGCAGCGAGATCGTGATCAATCGCATGGATCTGACGCTGGAGGACCTGATCACCGAAGAAGACGTCGTGGTCACGCTGTCGCATCAGGGTTACGCCAAGTCGCAACCGGTCGGCGATTATCGGGCGCAGCGGCGTGGCGGCCGCGGCAAGATGGCGACCGCCACCAAGGACGAGGATTTCGTCGACAAGCTGTTCGTCGCCAATACGCACGACACCATCCTATGTTTCTCCAGCCGCGGTAAATGCTACTGGCTCAAGGTGTACGAATTGCCGCAGGCCGGACGCAGCGCCCGTGGCCGACCGATGGTCAATCTGTTGCCGCTGGAGCAGGGTGAGCGCATCAACGCGGTGTTGCCGGTGCGTGAGTACACGGAGGACCGCTTCGTGTTCATGGCGACTGCATCGGGCACCGTCAAGAAGACCTCGCTGGTCGATTTCTCGCGGCCACGGTCGAACGGTATCATCGCGGTCGACCTGCGTGACGACGACCAACTGATCGGGGTCGACATCACCGATGGGAGCCAAAGCGTCATGCTGTTCACCTCGGCCGGCAAGGCGATCCGATTCAAGGAATCCGACGTGCGGGCCATGGGTCGCACCGCCTGTGGTGTGCGCGGCGTCAAGCTGGGCAGGGGACAGCGGGTGATCTCGCTGATCATCGGCAATCAGGGGGACGTCATGACGGTCACCGAGAACGGCTTCGGCAAGCGGACGCCGATCGAGCAGTTCCCGATCAAGGGTCGCGGCGGCATGGGTGTCATCTCCATCAAGGTCTCGGACCGCAATGGCGGACAGGTTGGCGCGGTGCGCGTGGATGAGGATGACGAGATGATGCTGATCACGAATGGCGGCACGCTGGTGCGGACCCGGGTCGCCGATGTCTCGCAGATGGGGCGTGACACCCAGGGCGTGACGATGATCCGCCTGTCGAAAGATGAGAAACTGATCGGTATCGAGCGCATCGAGGCGCTGGATGTCGAGGATGACGGCGACATCGAAGACGAAGTCGACGGCGCCGGCTCGGATGCGGACTGATTTCCCGCAGGGATTATTCGGCGCTGCAGCATGCTCTCTTGCTCCGGCAGATAATGCCCTGCCACCGAACGCCGGGCGGCATCGTTCGGCAGGATATGCAGCGGTCCCTGACGGCGTCGTAACCCTCGGGGCCCCGATGTCTGTGCCCGCGCAGTAGACGAAACGAACAATTCACTCAACTTGACCGGAAGCAGCTATGTCCCGTGTTTATAATTTCAGTGCCGGCCCGGCCGCGCTGCCGGAAGACGTCCTGAAACAGGCCCAGGCCGAGATGCTCGACTGGCACGGCTCGGGGATGTCGGTGATGGAGATGAGCCATCGCGGCAAGGAATTCATGTCGATCGCCGCCGAGGCGGAGGCCGACTTGCGCGAACTGATGGGCGTGCCGTCGAACTACAAGGTACTGTTCCTGCAGGGTGGCGCCTCGAGCCAGTTTGCGATGATCCCGATGAACCTGATCGGTCGAACCGGCAAGGCCGATTATTTTCGTACCGGCTCCTGGTCGAAAAAGGCCATCGCCGAGGCGAAACGCTACGGTGACGTCGCTGTCACGGTCGACCGTGAGGTCGAGGGCAAATTCACCAGCGCCCCGGCGCCTGATGGTTTCGTTGTCTCGGGGGATGCGGCCTATGTGCACTACACGCCCAACGAGACCATCGAGGGCGTCGAGTTTTCCTATGTGCCCCAGACCGGCGATGTGCCGCTGGTCGCTGACATGTCATCGACCATTCTCTCGCGCCCGATCGATGTGTCGCGCTTTGGTCTGATCTATGCGGGCGCGCAGAAGAACATCGGGCCCGCCGGTCTGACCCTGGTCATCCTGCACGAGGATCTGATGGGCAGCCCGCTGGACGCTACGCCGACCATGTTCAACTATGCGACGCAGGCAGATGCCGAATCGATGTACAACACGCCGCCCACATACGGCTGGTATCTCGCCGGGCTGGTGTTCAAATGGCTCAAGCAGAAGGGTGGTCTCCAGGGGATGGCCGACATCAACCAGCGCAAGGCCGGGATGTTGTATGACGCGATCGACAGCTCGGATTTCTACGCCAACCCGGTCGCTCCGGATTGCCGCTCATGGATGAACGTCCCTTTCACCCTGGCCGATCCCTCGCTGGACGCCGAGTTCCTGAAGCAGGCCGGCGAGGCGGGATTGAAAACCTTGAAGGGACACCGGTCGGTCGGCGGTATGCGGGCGAGTATCTACAACGCGATGCCGGAACAGGGCGTGAAGACCTTGGTCGATTTCATGTCCGAGTTCGAGCGTACCCGGGGTTGATTCGGCGCTGAGCCGAGGATTGCATCCGGTGGCGCACCTTGCAGGCAGCCACCCGATCCCTGCCGCGCACGTCGGATGCCAAAGATAAGCAAGCAGGCGGAACCATGTACAAGATTCAGACATTGAACAATATCTCGGCCGTCGGTCTGGACCGTTTTCCACGGGACAGTTACGAGGTCGCCTCGGAGATGACCCACCCGGATGCCATCCTGGTGCGCTCGGCCAAGATGCACGACCTGCAGTTGCCGGACTCGGTCAGGGCGATCGGTCGCGCCGGTGCCGGCGTCAACAACATCCCTGTCGATGCGATGACGGCCGTCGGCATCCCGGTGTTCAACGCGCCCGGTGCCAACGCCAATGCGGTAAAGGAACTGGTCGTGGCGGGGATGCTGATGGCGGCACGCAACATCGGCCAGGCGTGGCGTTTCGCGACCGCTTTGAGCGGTGAAGACACGGCGATCAATCAAAACGTGGAGGCGGGCAAGAAGAACTTCGTCGGATTCGAGTTGCCGGGTCGAACGCTGGGCGTCGTCGGCCTGGGGGCAATCGGTGTCAAGGTTGCGAATGCTGCCCGCGCGCTGGGGATGAAGGTCGTCGGTTACGATCCGACCATCACCGTGCGCGCGGCCTGGGCGCTCGATTCGGACGTGGAGCAGGCGCTGTCGGTGGATGACCTCGTGGCCCGTTCCGATTTCATCACCTTTCATGTGCCCCTGACCGACAAGACGCGCGGCATGATCAATGCCGATCGTCTCAAGCTGATGAAAAAGCGCGGTGTGCTGTTGAACTTCGCGCGCAACGGGATCATCGATGACGAGGCCGTGGTTGCCGCGCTGAATGAAGGCCGGCTGTACGCCTATGTCTGTGATTTTCCGAGCAACCTGTTGAAGGACCACCCCCGCGTGATCACCCTGCCGCACCTCGGCGCATCGACTGCCGAGGCCGAGGAGAACTGTGCGGTGATGGTCGCGGATCAGGTCCGTGACTGGCTGGAGAATGGCAACGTCAGCCATTCGGTCAATTTCCCCGAGATCGGTCTGCCGCGTACCGAGGACGGCCACCGCATCGCCGTCGTCAACAGCAACGTCCCGAACATGCTGGGACAGATCTCCACCGACCTGGCGGAGGCCGGCCTCAATATCATCGACATGCTGAATAAGTCGCGCGGCGATATTGCCGTGACACTGATCGATGTGGACGGGCCACCGTCCGAGCAGGCAATTCAACGGATCGCCGATATCGACGGGGTGCTCTCGGTGCGCTGCCTGGGCTGTGATGTCGCTTAGGAACAGGTATTTGCGTCATCGGTGGAGCTTGCTTCGGCACTGGCGCGCCGGCGGATTCGCCTGCTGGTCAAGTCAGTCCCATTGGGGTTAGCGTTACAATGCGCCCATGACTGAAGAACAGCAACTCGCGCAGATCCGTGACCGGATCGACGACCTCGACCGGCAGATACAAGACCTGCTGAATGCGCGCGCACAAGCCGCCAGGGAGGTGGCCGAGATCAAGCTGGCTTCGGGCGAAGACGCGGTCTTCTACCGGCCCGAGCGCGAGGCGATGGTGTTGCGCATGGTCAAGGAGCGCAATGCAGGTCCGTTGGGCGCGGAGGCAATGGCGCGCCTGTTTCGCGAGATCATGTCGGAGTGCCTGGCGCTGGAACTCCCGCTCAAGATCAGCTACCTGGGGCCGGAGGGGACCTTCACCCAGGCGGCGGCGCTCAAGCATTTCGGTCACGCAGTCACGACTGTACCGATGGCCGCGATCTCGGACGTGTTCCAGGAAGTCGAAAGCGGCGGCTGCCACTATGGTGTCGTACCGGTCGAGAATTCGAGCGAGGGCGTGGTCAGCCACACCCTGGACATGTTTCTGAACTCGCCGCTGAAAATCTGTGGCGAAGTCACCTTGCGCATTCATCACAACCTGATGGGCAAGGACGCCGATCTGGGTAATCTGAAGATGATCTATTCGCACCAGCAGTCGCTGGCGCAGTGCCGTGGCTGGCTCGACCGCCATCTGCCGCTGGTGGAGCGGACGCCGGTCGGCAGCAATGCCGAGGCGGCGCAACGTGCGGCGAAGGTCGCACATTCTGCTGCGATTGCCGGGGCGACTGCGGCCGAGTTGTATGGCCTGCGTGTGCTCGCCCCGAACATCGAAGACGAAGCCGGCAACACCACACGCTTTCTGGTGGTTGGACAGCAGGCAGTGCCGGCCTCCGGCGACGACAAGACCAGCCTGCTGCTGTCGACCCGAAACGAGGCCGGCGGTCTGTACCGTTTGCTGGCACCTCTCGCCGAGCACGGCATCAGCATGACGCGGATTGAATCGCGTCCCTCACGCCGCGGTCACTGGGACTACGTGTTCTTCGTCGACATCAATGGCCACCGCGATGATTCCAAGGTGACCAATGCGCTGGCGATACTGAAACAGCAGGCGGGTATGTTCAAGGAACTGGGCTCTTATCCCAAGGCGGTGCTGTAGTGGCCAACAGATTTCTCGGCCAGGCTGCGCCCGGACTGGCAGCCCTGAGACCCTATGTGCCGGGCAAGCCGCTATCGGAGCTGGAGCGCGAGTTGGGGATCAGCGGCTCGATCAAGCTGGCGTCGAACGAGAACCCGCTCGGCCCCAGCCCGCGGGTGCGTGCGGCGCTCGAGGCGCAGATCGTCGATGTCGCGCGGTATCCGGACGGCGCCGCCTATGAACTGCGCCAGGTACTGGCCCGGCGTCACGCCGTCGAACCCGCCTGCGTCACCGTCGGCAATGGCTCGAATGATGTGCTGGACATGATCGCCCGTGCGTTTCTGTGGGCGGGGCGGGAGAGTCTGTTCTCGCAATATGCCTTTGCGGTATATCCGATCAGCAGCGCAGCCGTGGGCGCGACGCCGCGCATCGCGCCGGCGCTCGATTACGGACACGATCTGGCGGCCATGCGCGGGATGATCAACGCCGATACCGGCGTCGTCTGGATCGCCAACCCGAACAATCCGACCGGGACACGGCTGGGTGGCCCGGCGTTGCGGGGTTTCATCGAGGATGTCCCGTCGGATGTCATCATCGTGGTCGACGAGGCGTATTTTGAGTATGTCCAGGCCGGCGATCATCCCGATGCGAGCCAGTGGCTCGCTGAGTTTCCTAATCTGGTCGTGACCCGGACCTTCTCGAAGGCCTATGGGCTGGCGGCCCTGCGCGTCGGTTATGGACTGTCGCACCCGGATGTCGGCGATCTGCTCAACCGAGTGCGACAGCCGTTCAATGTCGACAGCTTCGCGCAGGCTGCTGCACTCGCCGCGCTCGAGGACGAGGAATTTCTGCATCGTTCGGTGGCGTTGAACGATCGGGGCATGCGGCAGCTGGTCGAGGGCGTGTCCCGGCTTGGGCTGGGTTTCATCCCGTCGGCGGGCAACTTTCTCACGATTGATCTGGGCCGGGATGCCGGCCCGGTGGACCAGGCGCTGTTGCGCCTGGGCGTCGTCACGCGACCGATCGCCAGCTACGGGCTGCCGGATCATCTGCGTGTGAGCATCGGTCTGCCCGAGGAAAACGCTCGTTTCCTTGCCGCGCTGGAGCAGGTCATTTGAGCCTTGCGATCCGCCGGCTGGCTGTCATCGGCGTCGGCCTGATCGGTGGTTCCCTGGCGCGTGCGCTGCGTGCTGCCGGTCTGGTCGACGAGATCGTCGGATGCGGTCGTGGCCGGGCGAACCTCGAAGAAGCCGTCGCGCTCGGTGTCATAGACCGTTACACGCACGATATCGGCGATGCGGTGCGCGATGCCGATATGGTGTTTCTCGCGGTGCCCCTCGGGGCGATGCGCGAGGCCTTCGCCGCGATGCGGGCGACGCTGCCGCCCGATGCGCTGATCACCGATGGTGGCAGTGCCAAGGGCAGCGTCGTTGCCGACTGTCGCAGCGCTGCACCCGAGCTGCTCGCCCGCTTCGTGCCCGGCCATCCGATTGCCGGCAACGAGCGCAACGGCGTCGCTGCGTCACTGGCCGGGCTCTTCCGCGATCGGCGGGTGATCCTGACGCCGCTGCCGCAGAACGATGTCGCTGCGGTGGCGCGCGTCAGCGCGATGTGGCAGGCCTGCGGGGCCCAGGTGATGGAGATGTCCGTGCAGCATCACGACGAGGTGCTGGCCGCGACCAGCCACCTGCCGCACATGCTGGCCTTCGGCCTGGTGGATATGCTCGCGCGCATGAAGGAGAACGATGAGATCTTTCTCTACGCAGCGGGCGGCTTCCGTGACTTCACTCGGATTGCCTCGAGCAACCCGGTGATGTGGCGCGACATCTGTATCGCCAATCGCGAGGCCCTGAGCCCGATGCTGGCGGCGTTCGCCGAAGAGATGGGCGAACTGGCGCGCAGCATCGGCGAGGCCGACGCCGACCATCTGCTGGCGATATTCGAGCGCGCCAAGGCGGCGCGCGACCGCTATGTGGATGGCCTGAAATAGGCGAAAACCGCCCGGTTTTCGTTGGGCGACTGTTCGGCAGGCACGGCCGGCCCTGCGTCGGTGTCGGTGTTGGGTCGTGCGCCAGGGTCGCTCCGGGCCCCGCCGGACATCTCCCCGAATGGTAGGTCGGGCTGCGCCCGACGGGCCGGCATACCTGCTGGGCGATCCTTCGGCAGGCACAGCCAGCCCTACGGTCTGCGCGGAGGCACGTTGGGAAACTCGCCGAGGAACTCGGCATGCCACACCTGGTCCGTTAGTTCGCGTTCCTGCCGAGTGCTGAAGCGGTAGCGGTAGGACAGCACCCGTAGAAAACGTGGCCCCTGGTCGGGGAACGGATTGTGTCGCAGCAGACCCGTGACCTCGGCCGTGTTTTGATGCAGTTGCCAGAGAAAACGCTCGAACCACGGGCGCATCGCCGGATTCTGCGGCGCAACGAACCATATCATCCAGTCGAGCCGCGGATGCAGCGGCACAATGAAAGCAGGGCGCTCATCCGTGTCATTCGGTTTGTAGCGAAACCGGTAGGACCGCCATGTGCGCCCGTCGTTGCTGCCCTGAATCACCAGTTCCTGGCGCTCGGTCTGCATGTTGGGGAAGATATGATAGACGTTGGCCAGACCCCAGCCATGTACCCAGCTGACCGCGTCGGACCAGGCGTGATCGTTGCGCCGATCCGTGACGAATTGGTAAATGGCAAGGCTGCTGCTGAGCAGCAGCAGCGCGCCGGCCAGCGGTAGCAGCACGTTGGTCAGCAGGCTGCGCGCAGGTTGCCTGATGCGATGGATCAGCCAGTCGGGTACGAGATGCCCGATGGCGCGATCGTCGAGCAGAAACAGGCACAGGGCGATCGTCAGCAGATTGATGAAGTTGTGATTGCTGGTCAGGATGATCAGCACCTGGATCGTGATCGTCGCCAGCGCGGCGAACAGGCGGAACGGGCGTGGCAGAAAAATGAAGAAGGGCACCACGAGCTCGACGAACAAGGTGGCCCCGGTGCCGCCCCGCAACACCCAATCCGGCAGCTGGTGAGCGTACCAGGAGCCCATGTGCGGCAGCGGCTGGGTCTCGAAGTAGTGATTCAGCGTGGTCAGGCCGCGCCACGACGGGTCTTCGCTGAGGATCTTTGACAGGCCGGACAGGAAGCGCAGGCGAAACAGCAGCCAGTGAAACAGAAACACCAGCAGTCGGCTCGGGCCGGCGGTCAGGAATATTGACAGGAATCCGGCCTCGAGCAGCAGATAGTCCCACTGGAAATTGAAAAAGATCTGCCCGACCCGAAACAGCGAGAGATAGAGCACGAACAGCAGTACCGTGGACAGTAGCGGTCGCCAGCCGATCAGCAACAGTACCGACAGGACACAACCGGCGTAGGCGGCGCCGAGCAGCGTGCTGTCGCGATGGTCGATCCAGAACAGTGTGGGTACACGGATCCAGCGCTTGTCGCCGAAGTGCTGCTCCAGTCGCACCAGGTGATCGGCGGCCGGCAGGATGCCGTTTTCCCCGATCAGTCCGGTGATCTCCAGCGCGCTGGATACGAAGGCCGCCAGATAGATCAGCGCGATCAGGCGCAGAAACAACCAGGCCGTGAGCCGGTAGCGGTCGTCGGGCTGCAAGAGCCCGCTGAACAGATGCGTGGGTGACGGGAGTCGCACGGCGGCTCGCTGGTACCTGGTTTTCTGGCTGCAATGGTAGGTAAGAGCCAGCCGCTGCGCCATCGGTGCGGCGACTCAGGCCCGGTCGCGCAACCTGCCCCCATGATACTCGTCGACTTTACAACTTCAGAACTTACTTGAGGTTTAGTGGTAGAAGCCCGATCTCAGAAAGTACATTCCTGGCAACGGATTCAGCCCGTAAGCTCAGCAAACACGTTAGATTGCTGGCGCGCCGATGCGTCGCTCCGGTCCGTTATCTGAGCTTGGGCACGGGCCTTGCAGTGACGCCAGTCATGACACGCCAGGGCATTAACACAGACCTCTCGCTACGGCTTGCCGGGACGCTCGCGGCCACCCTGATGTTATGCCTGCTGGTGGGCGGGCCCGCCTCGGCGGCAAGTCCGCTGAAGTCGGATCAACTGGCCGAAAGAGGTCTTCGATACCTGCACGGTGAAGGGGAAGCGCGTGATACCGATCGTGCGGTGGTCTATCTTTGCGCTGCCGCGCTGAAGCAACAGGGTATGGCGGCGTTCGAACTCGGCTGGTTGTATTTTCAGGGGCGCGGCGTGCCGCAAGACGACGGGCTGGCAGCGGCCTGGTTGCGCGAAGCGCGGCGCCTGGGCGAAGAGGCCCCGCCCTGGATCACGGACAGCCTGGCCGCGGTCGAGTCCAAGCCGTTGCGCTGCGTTGCGAGCAACGGCCTGGACCTGCACCTGACCGACCCGCGGCGCGTCGATTTGCTGATCGCGATCTACGAGATAGCGCCGCAGTACGAGCTGGATCCGGCCCTGGTTCGCGAGGTCGTGCGCGCCGAGTCGAACTTCAACCCGAAGGCGCGATCACCGCGCGGGGCGATCGGGTTGATGCAGCTGATTCCCTCGACGGCCAAGCGCTTCGGTGTTGCAGATCCGTTGGAGCCGATCGACAACCTGCATGGCGGCATGGCCTATCTGCGCTGGCTGCAGAACCGCTTCGACGGGGATGTCAGCTTGATGCTGGCCGGATATAACGCCGGCGAGGGGGCAGTGGAACGCCACGGCGGCGTTCCGCCTTATGCCGAGACCCGCACATACGTCAAACGTATCCTGCAGCGCTACGGCGCCGCCGACTCTTTCGAGTCCTGACCACGACCGACAAACTATTCCGTCGTGCCGATACGGTTATTCGGCACCCCCACCGTTGCCGGCTTGCGCTATTTTCCTTAGTGAGCAGTTCGCATCGTTTCAGCAGGATCTGAAACGTGCCTGGCCCAGGTGCGCGAGTGTAGGGCCGGCCGTCGCCAGTGCGAACCAGTGCAACGCAGGTCCGGGTACCTTTCTGGCTCGCCCAAAGGGTCATGCGAACTTCTGACTCGGGAGACTGGATTCTGCTTATCCCGGCAGACGCACCAAGAGGTGTTACATGATCGTAAGGGTTTGTACTTTCGTGCTCTGTTGCGCTTTGTCGCAGCCATTCTGGACGGTCCCGGCGCTGGCCGGCGACCTGTGGCATTTCGAACTCGAGCGCTCCAGCGCGACGCCGCTGTCGAACCCGCATGACCTCAAGCTGTCTGCCGACGGACGACTGCTCTATGTCTCGGACGTTGGCTCCGGCCGCGTGGTCGTGCTTGATGCCGCGACGCTGGTGCTGGTCGACGCGATTGGAGCGGGCGAACTCAGCGGGCCGCACGACGTCGATATCGGTCCGGGTGGTTTGCTGTACATCGCGGATACGCACAATGGACGCGTCGTGAGCTATCGCTTGGAAGGTACCCGGGGCGAGCTGGTCGGTCAGCTCAGCGAAGGCATGCGTGGACCGGAGGGGGTGCTGGTGCATCCGAATGGCATGATCTACGTTGCCGGCGCCTGGTCCAACAATGTGCTGGCCTTCCGCGACGGTCGACTCGTGCATGAACTGCGTGATCTGTCGGCCCCGCATGACCTGGAACTGGCCCCCGACGGACGCATCTGGCTCGCCGACGCCGGCAACGACCGGATCCTGCTGCTGAGTGCGTCGCTCGAGGTGATCGATGAACTGTCGGGCCCGCCATACGATTTCGATGGCGTGCGCTATCTCGATGTGTTGCCGGACGGCACCCTGCTGGCGGCGGACAAATACAGCCACTCGATCAAGCTGATCAGCCCGGACGGCAGGCTTGCGGCGACCCTGGGCAGCGGCCGGCCCGGCCGGGGACCCGGGGTATTCACCACGCCGGAAGGCGTGGACAGCGCGGGCGATACCCTTTGGCTTGCGGATTCAGGCAATGACCGGATCGTCAAATACCGTTTCAAGCGCATGGTCCGCCAGGCCGTCGCTCAATAGCGCCCATGCTGCTTACTGATGTAGTTCGACATCTCGACGAACTGGGCATTCATCTTGCCAAGAATTCGATGTGCTGCACGCACCACGGTTCGCATGACCAGGTAGACCAGCTGCGGGTCCTTCTCGATCAGCTGTTCCAGATCCTTGCGGTCCAGCACGATCAGTTCGCACTGGGTCAAGGCCCGAATGGCCGCGCTGTGCGGCACGCCGTCGACGAAGCCGAGTATGCCCGCCATGTCACCGCTGTGAAGTAGCTGCAGCGTGATCGCATCGCCGCCGCCGGTCGGCTTGAGTACCTCGAGGCTGCCGCTGGATACGACGTATAACCTGTCGTCCACGTGCCCCTCGTCGAGCAGTGGGGCTCGGACATCGAGGCCGATGATGCTGGTTGCCTCGGCGAGCAGCAGGCACTGCGACTCGGAGAGATCCGCTCCCAACGGTGATTCACGAATAGCCTCGACACTGACCATTGGCTGTTCCGCTTGTGTGCTCATGGCGATCCCCCTGTAAGAAGCCATCCAAATGCGAATGCTCCAAGTATAAGTTAAGCCCCCCGGGCTTCCACCTGAGCCAGGTCAGTGGACCGGGTGGATTCATGTCTGACGCCTCTCCTGGTCGCCCCGCTCCGGACATGTCCGCTGTCGACGCAATGCGACTTGCGGCGCAGCGCGTTCGACCCGCTGGACGCCGTGGATTCGTCCCTGCGGGCTGGAATCGTCGAATCTCTGAGGCAGACGCCGCCGGAGCACTTAGGGATGCGTGCGGGCACCGCAAGTTCGTGTCATTCGGCTTTGGCCCGGACACGCTGCAGTCCGATCGCCGGCAGCAACAGGTAGCAGATTAGCGCGACCAGCATCAGCCCGTTGAAGCCGATTTCCGCGGCGAGCAGCGTCGCAGCGACGGCGCTGACCACGGATGCGCAGCCATTGATGCCCCAGGCCCAGGGCACCAGGCCCGGCGCCGCGTCGCCCAGGTGACTCAAGCCGACCGGAAACGGGACGCCCATCGCGAAGGCGAGCGGCGCCAACAGGGCCAGGACCAGCGCGATACGCGCGGTTAGTGGGAGGCCGGCGAGCTGTTCGAGCCAGTCCGGCAGGTATAGCAGGTAGGCGAGGCTGAATGCCAGGATCATCAATACCGCCGGCCGCAGCATGCGACCTTCGCTCGCGTCGCTGCGCCGCTGTGACCAGAAGCTGCCAAGTCCGGCAAAAACCAAGAATGCCGCGAGCACTGTCGTGGTGGCATATACCGGATGGCCGAGAAACAACTGGAGGCGCTGGATCCAGGCCAACTCCAGGAACAGAAAGGCCAGACCGATCAGGGAGAAGTACAGCAAGGCGCGGAGCCGCAGGTCTGCCGATACGGTTTCGGCATCGCCGGGCCGCATCCATGACAAGGGCAGCAGTATCAGAATGACCGCGGCGGCACTGACCAGCCCGAGCGTGACGACGCCGAGCAGCAGCGCACTGTCCACTTGTGCCCGCTCTGCGGGATCGTCGCTCGCGAGCGACGCCCACAGGCCATCCCAGGTCGTGAACAGCATCGGAAACGGGCGCCCGTCGCTGACCGGCATGAGTCGATACGGTCCCTGCGCCGCGGAGTTCGCGCTATGCGAGCCGAGTATCTGCGCCGCGCCTGTGAAGAACATCGGCCGATTCAGGACCTGGAAGCGATTGACCTCATCGGCATGGATCTCGGGCAGCCACACGAGATCGAAGCCGAGGGAGCTGGCGAAGGCGCGAATCGTCGCGTTGTCCTGTGCGTCCATCGGGACATTGGAAAGTACCAGCACGAAGCGCTGCCAGCCGCGGATCATCGCGATGTGCCGGTCGGGATCCTTCACCCCCGATGCGAGCAGTGCGCTGTTGGCCGTGCTCAGCATGCGCATCGCGAGGCGGGGCGGGAGGCGGGTCGGACCCTCGATCGCCAGGAGCCCACCTTCGTCGAGGTGATCCAGATAGGCGGCGAAGGCCTCGGCAGTGAGGTCGTAGTCGATGCTCAATGCGTCCACGCCACCGGCGTCGGCCCCGACGGCCAGGGTAATCAGGTCGTACGCTTCGGCCTGCGCCGCGAGAAAGGCGCGCGGTGTCTGGATGTGCCAGCGAACCTTCGATGGGTCACAGGACGCCCGGCCGTGATGGCGGTATCCCTTGCAGGCCAGGTCATAGAGTTGCCGATTCGGTTCGATCGCGGTGATCTCGGTCGCGCCCAGCGTGGCCGCCTGCTGCACCGAGAAGCCGACACCCGCGTTGATCACCGCGACGCGCGGGGAGCCGCGCAACGCGAACGGCAGGGCCGAGATGAGCTGTTCGAACGCATCGCCGGATCCTGCGCTGTCGTGATCGACATCGATCGCACCGGCGCCATCGCCGTCGAGGAAGACCAGCAGCTTCTTCGGCGGCGCCTGGTCGGCATTCAGGCTGAGCCCGGGGGCGAAACGTTGCGGCACCTCGTCGTTGCGCACCACGCTGACCACGCCGTCCACGCCGCTGGACTCGCTGTCGATTGTCGCACCGTGCACGGCCAGGGTCCGTGCGAGATCCTTGTATGCGGCCGGCTCGACGTCGGGACGTAACGAGGACCAGGCTAGCCCGGTCAGCGCGATGACCAGCAGACTGAGCCGCCCCGGGTGCCAGCGCATCGTGATCGCAGCGAGAATGGCTACGAGAGCGCCGCCGGCGAAGATGCCGAACAGGGCATCCGCCGGATCCAGGAAAACGAGGCCGGCAAGCGGCAGGAATGCGCCGAGGCCGGCGCCCACCAGATCAAAGCCGTAGATGCGCGGGATGTCGGCACGGAACTGCCACAGGGTCGCGCCGATACAGTTGGCCGCGGCAAAGAACGGAACTGCCAGCAAGAGGAATGTGCCGGCGAGATACAGCACCTGGCGTGCATCCCAGGCCAGCGCCTGCGGATCGAGGGGGACACGCTGCGCGAACGTCAGGCAAGCCAGCGACGAGATGGCGAAGAGCAGCGCATTGCCGATGAAAAAGGCGGCGAAATGAGGCCGCAGGCGCGGCCCGAGCAGCGTCAGGAAGGTACCGCTGGCACCGTAGCCCAACAGCGCGAGGCTGATCGCAATCGCGACCAGGTGATGCCAGTGGACGATCGCGAACACGCGGGTCAGCAGAATCTCATAGCCGAGGGCGGACGCCGAGATCAGCCCGATCGCGCTCAGGGGTGGCGTGCTGGTTCGCATGGATTGCCCGTCGGTGGGGTCAGCCCCTCATCGTGTGCCGGTCAGCGGTACGAAGGTCACCGGCAGGATCTCACGGGTACGGACGCTACCCTCCTGGTCGCGGCTGACCAGGACGAGCTTCTGGGTCAGGAACCGGCTGCCAACGGGGATGATCATCCGTCCACCGGGTTTGAGTTGTTGCAACAGCGGCGGAGGGATGTGTTCGCTGGCCGCCGTGACGATGATGGCATCGAACGGGGCAGCCTCCTCCCATCCGAAATAGCCGTCTCCGATGCGACTCTGAACGGTGCTGTGGCCGAGTTCGTCCAGTGTCGCGCGCGCGCGCTCACCGAGCTCGGGGACGATTTCCACACTGTAGACCTCGGCGCCGAGCGCTCCGAGGACGGCTGCCTGGTAGCCGGATCCGGTGCCCAGCTCGAAGACCCTGTCACCGGCTTCGACGTCGAGCAGTTCGGTCATCAAGGCGACGATCAGGGGCTGCGAGATCGTCTGACCATAACCGATTGGCAGCGGACGGTTCTCGTACGCGTGACGCCTCTGGTCGTCGGGGACGAACCTTTCCCGGGGAACCTCGTGCAATACCCGGCGCACCTCGGGTGAAAGACCATCGATGCCGGTTTCCGTTCGCAGTCGCGAGATCTGAAACTCGACATCACCCCACAGCGCCTCGTTCGCCGCAGCCCGGCCGGTGTCTCCGTGCACCGCCGCGTTTGGCGACAGGCACATCACCATGAACAGGGCAGCGGCGAAAAATGGGTTTCTGCTTGGCATTGTCGTGCCTTCGTTCCAAGACCACCTGCTATAAGTATGGACACATTTGCGCGCCGCGAAAGGTGTTCCCGGGAGTGCTGGCTCAGACGAGGGACAAGGCAATCAGATTGAACAGCAACAGGGCGATTCCGATGTAACCGACGGTCTGGAAAAAGCTTTCGCGGCGCCTGCGCTGGTCGCGGAAACGCGCCGACAGTTCATCGATCGACAGCTTGCTGTCGTCGGAAAAGGCCGGATCGAGGTATACCCGGCGATGCCGCAGATCCGACGCCTCGATAGCTGACACCGCATGCTCGGCCGATAGGCGGTAAAGATGGGCCTCGAGATCGATCAGGCGTCGTTTCAGAATTTCATGGGCGTGCATCAGGGCGGCATCGCCGTCGTTGAAGTGCGCGATGTAACGGATGCGCGGCTGCGTGTCACCGGTCGGTTCCGGGTCTGGCAGCGCGCTGTATAGATTCACTCGCGACAGGCCGGAATGCCCGGCATGCGTTTCCACCGTCAAATAGCCAGTTTGCACGGGGTGGTGCCTGCATTGGATTCACTAGGACAAGTGTGCGCCCTGCGCGATCGCTTGCCTAGGGCCTGTTAACACTAATCCGGAGCGTGTCGCCGGAGGCCATTTTTTCGCAGATCAAGGCGTAACGAGCGCTGTGTAGCAGGCTACATCAGCGAGGTGCAACGCAGAGCTGTGGAAAAATGGCCCCGTCCCTTCGGTTTGCGCCCCAAAATGCGCCACTCGGTGTTACTCGTCGTTCATTTGGAATGACCAAACTTCACTCCTCGCGCCTTGATTGGCCCATTTTGGGGCAGCAACGACGCGATCCGGATTAGTGTTAACAGGCCCTAGCCCGCAACCGTCAGCGCTGCAACGCCGTCGCGGATCAGTCGCTGCTCTCCTCGTCGCGGTCCGGCCACAGGCGGTTGACCACGTCGGTACCCGAGGCCAGGGTATGACAGGTATTGATGAAATCGGCCGGCGGTGCAACGCTGTCTTCCAGGTGATCGCCGGTTTCGCCGCGCCAGGCATACACGGTCTGCACCGCGGTGGTTGCCAGTGGACCGAGCAGCTCGACCAGGTGCGTGCATCCCCATCGGCCACCGAGCAACAGGCGGACCTTCCCGGTCCAGCCGGGCTCGATGCGCTGTCCCACCAGTTTGCCGAAGCGATCGGGAAAATTGGGGCAGGGCGGATAGGGGGCGTGGACGGTCTTGGCGTCGATCGCCTGCACCGTCAGATCGGAGTCCACGGTCATTCGCAGCCACATCTCGTGCAGATGCTCGCCCGGGGCGATCTTGCCGCGTCCAAAGGTCTCCATTTCCTCCGTCCGGGTGTCGATCAGGCTGCCTTCGATATCCCAGAGGCCGTCTTTTCGACGGTAGCCACTGCATTCGATTCTTCTGGTGTGCACCAGCTCGCGCTTTTCAGGGGGTGGGAGTGGCATAGAACAATCTTTTTAAAAACAGTGTGAAAGAATACGGCTTGTGCGGCGCACAAAATTTATTCGGGCGAGGGCTTGACAAGGGCCGGAGAAGACCTATATTGTGCACTGCAACATTGTTGCGCTGCACAATTTAATCGCCACCACGAATCAGGAGACACCGTCATGAAAAACGACTACGTCGACATGGTAACCAAGTTCAATGATCACGTCTTTGCCTCTGCGACCCGCATCGGCGAGCTGAACATGCGTACCTTCGAGCAGCTGGCCAGCAAGCAGGCCGAAATCGTCAACCAGTGCATGGAGTCCAGTGCCAAGCAGTACGAGGTACTGACGACCGCCAAGGACTACAAAGAGGCCATGGTCGCACAGAGCGAGTTGCTCAAGGGCTGCAACGAGAAGTTTCTTGCCAATCTGCGCGAGACCACGGAAATGCTGAACTCGGTCCGTGAAGAAATGACCGGCATGGTGGAAGAGGTGGTCCAGTACACCAGCAAGAGCGTAGAGAAGGCCAGCGAGTTGGCGACCAAGAAAGTCGCGTGATGCGGCCTCGACGAGGGCGACGCGGTTTGTCGCCCCTGTCACTCACAGGGCTCGAATTCCAGTTACGAGTATTTTAGAGAAGAACCAGAACGGAGAGCAAGAATGACCAAGCGTGTCGCGTTTGTGACCGGTGGTAACGGCGGCATCGGCTCCGCGATCTGCTGCGAGTTGGCCAACCAGGGCCATGTTGTAGTAGCCGGCTATTTCCCACCCGAAAAGGAATCTGCCGAGGCCTGGCAGAAAGAAATGCACGACAAGGGATTTTCGATCGGCCTTGCGCCGGTGGATGTCGCCAGTTTTGCGGATTGCGAGCGCGCCGTCGCGACGATAAGCGAAGAGTTCGGCTCGGTGGATATCCTCGTTAACTGCGCCGGCATAACGCGTGACGGTACGCTGAAAAAGATGTCGGAAGACAACTGGCGGGCAGTCATTGCGACCAACATGGACAGCGCCTTCAACGTCACCCGCCACGTGGTCAACGGCATGCTCGAGAAGGGCTGGGGCCGGATCGTGAATATTGCCTCGGTGAACGGCCAGCGCGGCCAGTTCGGCCAGGCCAACTATTCCGCCGCCAAGGCCGGCATGCATGGCTTCACGATGGCTGTGGCGCTCGAGACGGCAGCCAAGGGGATCACCGTGAATACGGTTTCCCCCGGCTATATCGCCACCGCGATGACTCAGGCGATGCCTGAAAACGTGCTGGAGTCAATCGTCAACAGTGTTCCGATGCGCCGCATGGGCACGCCCGAAGAGATCGCGAATGCGGTCGCATGGCTCGCGAGCGAGGGCAATGGTTACACGACCGGCGCCAACATCCCGGTAAACGGTGGACTCTTTACCAGCCACTGACCGGCGAAACGAACCCTCCTAGCAGAGGAATCTGCCCCCTCTGCTCTTCCATTTGGCGCCCCTCGCGGGCGCCGATTTTTTCGCTGGCCCCGGATCCGGAAATTCGCAGCGGAGGGCAGCAGAGGCAATAGCGGTATCTTAACGGCATTTTTCGGCTAGGGTATGGAGTCAAGACGGCAAACTCCGACGCGAACTGCACCCGGGAGTCGCGTCGATTTCGATGACCTATTCGTTCGAGTCCCTGTGCTGACCACAGAGTCACACGTTGAAAATACAGGGCTGGACGCTCAGAGAGGACGGAGTGCGAATGAGTATTTCACCCCCGAGCTACAAGCAGAACCGGCTCAAGCAATTGCGTGCGTTCTGCAAGACTGTGGAAACGAAAAACATTTCGCGAGCGGCGGAAAAGCTGTTCCTGACGCAACCGACCATCTCACTGCAGATAAAGGCCCTGGAACGTGAACTCGAAATCATTGTGTTTGAGCGGCATGGACCACAGATCCGCATTACGCCCGATGGCGAACTCCTGTACGAGATCGCAAAACCCCTACTCGAAGGCATAGACAATCTGGCGCAGACCTTCGCCAGCAAGAGCGGCAGGCTTGACAGCGGCGAGCTGACGGTCGTTGCCGGGGAATCGACCATCCTATACCTGTTGCCGGAGTTCGTTTCCTGTTTCCGCGAACGTCATCCGGGCATCCACATCAAATTGTTGAACGAAACCGGCAGGGACGGCCTCGCGAAGTTGCGTTCCGACGCAGCGGATTTCGCGGTCGGCCCGATGGTCGATGGTCAGGGCGATCTGGAATACAAGGCATTGTTCTCATTCGAACAAGTCCTGATCGTGCCGCTCGACCACCCGCTGGCGAGGCGCACCAAGGTGACGCTGGAGGAAATCAGCCCGTATGGCCTGATTTTGCCGCCGCGCCAGCTCAACCACTGGCGGAGCGTCGACCTGGTGTTCGAACAGCACGGTGTCCCGTACAGCGTGGTACTCGAGGCCGGCGGCTGGGAGGTTATCAAACGTTACGTGGAGCAGGGCATGGGGATCTCGATCGTCAACGAGATCTGCCTCACCGGCAAGGAGCGGCTGGCGGTCATTCCGCTGGAGGACTACTTCCCGCGCCGTACCTATGGGGCGGTCACGCGGCGAGGCAAGTTTCTTACCCCGCAGGCGCAGGCGTTTCTGGATGCCATGTCGACGCTGCAATGCAAGCTGCCATACAAGCTTGCGGTAGCGCACAGCCGCGAAGAGGTGTCCTCGCCGAACGAACTGGACTCGCGTCTTGTAGCGGTCGACGTTGTCGACTTCGATTAGGCCAAGGGCAAGTGGCGCCGTGGCGAATTCGACGCGTTGGACGCCGTGAATCCCTGTTCCATACAGACTCGGCTGCCGCATCCCTGTGGCAGACGCCCCGCCACCTTCCCCTGTCATCGGATACCTGATGTCGACCGGTCGGTGAAACGGATTGGGCACGAATCTGTTCGTTTATGGCACCTTGATGGTCGCCGAGGTGATGGGCCGGGTGAGCGGCTTCCATCGAGTGGGTGACGTAGCGGTGCTGCCTGGTCATCGGCGCGGCCGCTTGAGCGGCCGGTTGTACCCGGCGATCGTCCCCTGGCCGGGCGGCCGGGTCGAGGGCCTGCTGTATCGCGGCCTGGAACCCGGGCAGTTCGAGGCGCTGGATGCCTTCGAGGGGGCGATGTACCGGCGCGTGGCGGTCAATGTCGTGGTCGGGGCGGACCGCTTCAGCGCAGAGACCTACCTGCTGCGCAAGTCATGGAACCACCTGCTCGGCGACGAGGATTGGTCTCTGCAGCGCTTCGTTTCCGAGGGCTTGCGCGAGTTCCTCGCAGAGTATCCGGGCTTCGTCCCGGCCACATCGTCAGATGTCGTCGATGAACAACGGCGCTGATCAGACCGGCGAAGGATGCGAAGCGGACCGGCCGGTTCTCGATGTCGCCTGTCTGCATCCTGAGAGTCGCAGGGCGGCGCTGGTGTCGAGTACCGGCAACCACTGCCAGGTCTGGCGCAGTGCGCGCAAGAACACCGATGACCCGGACGACGATACCTATACCGAGTTCGTCGTCAAGTTCCCGCGCGATCGTTATCGGCACCAGGATGCACGGATCCTTTCGCGTCAGCACAGCATGCTGCGCGAGGCGCTGGGCGAGATCATCCCCGAGGCGCTGTTCGTCGAGACCTGCATCGATGGCGAACCCAACCTCATCGTCCTGGCGCGAGCCGTCAACGTCTGGTTCAACATCGCCAATCCACGCAACCGGGAAGAGGCCATCGGACTGCTCCGCGAACACCCGATCGCGCGCCGCCAGTTGGCGCACTTTCTGACCGCATCGGCGAGATGGCGCGAAGGTCCGAACCCGCGTGTTATCGATCTGTACGGTCTCGACAACCTGGTCATGGACAACCAGCGCCAGATTCGCTTCGTGGACAGTTTTTACGTGTTCTTCTTCGAAGACATGCTGCACCTGCTGGGGGGAGAGAAGGACGATGCGCTGGAGGAGAAGATCGAGGTTTCGTTGAAGCGTATCGCCTATCTGCACGAGATACTCGCGCGCTCGGCGTCGGATTTCGACGCGCCGCTGAGCTGATCCGGGCGGTCGGGCGCCCGCCTGGCAGCGGCTGCGCGATGCATTAGGGGGGCTGCTTGTCGCCCAAGCGGATGGTGGCTGTGTCTGCGATGACCAGCGGCGTCGGCGCAAGGCAATTGGCCGTCACTGCGGTTCCCGCCGCTTTTCGCACGGCTGCCGATTCTTGCACGCAACGCCGCGTGCAAGACCGCGAGCGATGACTATTTCAGGTTAGCACCAACCAATTCGACCAGGCTCTCGATCTGGGTGCCCCACTGCGTGCGCTGCGCGCCGGCCATCAGGTTGACCCGGCAGCTGCCGCAGGCCGTGACGACGCTCTCCGCACCGGTCGCTTCGACCTGCTCGCGCTTCAGATCGAAGGCCGCGTCGCGCATCGGTGCGGCTCCCTCCATCACGAACAGACCAGCGCCGCCGCCGCAACAGAAATTGGTCACCTTGTTGCTCGGCATCTCGCGCAGATCGACACCCAGTGCCTTCAGAACGGCGCGTGGCTCATCGAACACCCCGCCGTGGCGCCCGACCTTGCAGGGGTCGTGGTAAGTGACATGTCTGTCCGGGCCGAGCGGCTTCAGATGCAGCCGGCCCGCAATGACCTCGCGGCCGAGGAACTCCGACAGCGCCATCACCTCGAACGGCAGTGCTGCGCCGTGCTCGTTGGCCCCATACCAGCGCATCGCCGGGTAGGCGTGTCCGCACTCAGGGACTATGACCAGCTTTGCGCCGAGCGCGATCGCCTGGCTGGTGATGCGTTCCGACGCCGACTTCTGGACCTCTTCGTAACCCGAGAGCAGACCGAAGTTTGCGCCCTCGAACGCACAGCTGTGGATGGTCCAGTCGACGCCGAGGTGGTTCATTACCTTGACGGTGGCCTCCAATGCGTCCTTGAACAGCAGCACGTCGATGGTCGAACTCAGGACCAGGATGTCGGCCTTCTCCTTGTTGATCGGCACCTCGTAACCCTTGGCGCGCAGATCATCCACGGCCTGTCGAATCTGATCGGGACCGACGCCGAACACGGTGCCGCGGCTGCCCTGTTCCTGCTCGACGGCACGCAGACCGGCCGGTATCAGGCCGGCCTGGGCCAGTCCTTCACGGGTGATGTGAACCATCGCGGCGATATCTATGCCCATCGGGCAGACCAGCCCGCATCGGCCGCACTCGGTGCAGGATTCGTAGACCAGCTCCTGGGTGGCTTCGAGGTCGGCCTCGGTGATCTCCGGCTCGGTCAAGCGGTGAAAAAAGCGCAACGGGGCCTTCTCGCGGCGGTAGAAGCGTTTGAGCAGGTCGAGCTTGTGGATTGGCGTGAACTTGGGGTCCTCGGTCTGGATGTAGAACTGGCAGGCCTCCGCGCAAAGGCCGCAGTGTACGCAGGATTCGAGGAACGTCGCCTGCGACGAGTCCAGCTTGGCGGCAAACACCGCCTTGGCCCGTTTCAGGCGTTCGCTGTCGGGGCAGTCGGTGGGCTGCGCCATCTGCGGCAGCATCTTGATCTGCTCGCCGAAACCGCGAAAGACGTTCATGTCGATGGCCATGACCTAATCTCCGAAACGCTCGCCGCCGGCGGCGGCGATGGGTACCCTGGAAGCCGCAGGTCCGCTCATACGCGCACGCCACGCCGCCCGTAGTGGGCTCCCATGAAACCCCGGCTGAAGGGGAAGGTGAAGGTGTGCATCAGCGCGCTGAATGGGAAATACAGCAACAGCAGCTCCGCGAGGAAAAAGTGCAGCACGCGCAATGGCTCGTAAGCGCGGGCCAGTGCGAGGCAGCCCGTGAGCATGACCAGGAATATCAGGACCGATCCGATATAGTCGCCGCGGTCGGAGATCGCCCGTGTGACCGGGTTCATCATGCGGTGCAGGATCAGCAGCAGCAATCCCAGAAAGGCGAGTTCGGAAACCAGAATGAACGCCCATTCGGGCATGGCCGGCCAGCCGAAACCCAACACGCGTTCCCGATAGAAGTCGATGTGGGGTAAAGCGAAGAACAGCAGCGCGAACAAACCCACGTGGAAAAGATAGCCTGCAATGACCTGCAGCTTGATCCGTGACCAGAAGTCGGCGCGTGGAAAGAAGCGCTTGATATTGATCCCGATCGCACCGGCGGTTCCGGAAGCGCGCGGCACGCTGAGATCCTTCTTACTACCCATCGTCAGCATGCCGATCAGTCGCCAAAGGACGCCGATTACGAACACGGCCGCCGAGAAATACCAAAAGGGACCGTCGACAAATTCAGTGAAGCTCACGTTCTGTTCCCTCGAATCGTATCGTTATTCTTTCGGACCTGGGTCTCGACCGTGCTGTTATGCCTTGTCGGTCGAGGTGTGCAGAGGCACCTGTCGTGTCGCCGTGGATGGTTCGTTTGCGGTCGTCGACTCGGCACCGCCTTGGGTTGCCTCGGCGTACCAGCGGTCGTGGTGTCCCTTGGCCCAGTTTTCGTCCACATAGCCGGTCGTCATGCTTTCCAGGCTGCCCTCGGTGCCGAGCGTCCCGATATAGATGTGACCGAAGGAGCCGGCGATGAACAACACGGCTGCAATTCCGTGGACGATCAGCGCGAGCTGCATGATTTCGCGGCCCTGTCCGAATACCGGGAAGACCAACACCAGTCCGCTGATCGAAACCGTCAGACCGAGCAGCATCACGGACCAGAACCAGATCTTCTCGCCGGTGTTGAAGAAGCCGGCGCTGACGTGCGCGTTGCCGATGATACCGCCGCCCTTGATCAGCCACTTGAGATCGCCGCGCGATGGCAGGTTCCTGGCCGCCCAGCGAACGAACAATGCGATGATCGCCACCAGGAACAGCGGGCCAAACAGGTTGTGGCCCTCTTTGGAGGCGCTGGCGATGACGCTGAAGGCCTCGGCTCCCAACACGGGCAAGGCCACGAAACGTCCGAACAACAAAGTCAGGCCGGTGAGTGCGAGGAAGATGAACAGGATGGCGGTAAGCCAGTGCAGCGTCCGATCGATGTCGGGAAAGCGCCTGATACGCTTGCCGGAGCGACCTTCGGGGATCGGGATCCTGCCCCGAACCAGGTAAAAGATCAGGACCAGCCCGGCGACCGCTGCGATAAACAGTCCGGCGTTGCCGATGAAGTCGTTGCTCCGGTAGTTGCGAAATTCCTCGCCGCTCTGCTCGATCAGCACGCCCGTTTCGACGCCGCGCGTCTGCGTGGTCCCGGCACCGATGGCGTCGCGCTGTCGCACCGCACGCCAGAGGTCACTGCCCGGGTTGGGCACCAGGATCGGTGATGCCGGGTCGCCGCCCTGAGCGGGGGCCGGGAGCGGGGCAAGCAGGCAGATCACGAACAGCAGCGCGGCGAATTGCCAGACTGCCGCCCGGAGGGTGATGAATGACATCGCCATATTCCTCGATTGAGCGAGCTGTTGTTCTGGTTTTCGTTTCGTCAACCTGCTTCCCTGGCCGAACGACCGTTGGGTCGGAGGTCCCATGCTAGGGCCTGTTAACACTAATCCGGAGCGTGTCGCCGGAGGCCATTTTTTCGCAGATCAAGGCGTAACGAGCGCTGTGTAGCAGGCTACATGAGCGAGGTGCAACGCAGAGCTGTGGGAAAATGGCCCCGTCCCTTCGGGTTGCGCCCCAAAATGGGCCACTCGGTGTTGCTCGTCGTTCATTTGGAATGACCAAACTTCACTCCTCGCGCCTTGATTGGCCCATTTTGGGGCAGCAACGATGCGATCCGGATTAGTGTTAACAGGCCCTAACAGGCTGCCGGGGCCGCTAACGGTCCCGGCAGCCGTTGCGGCGGCTCAGCCGTCGCTGCTGGCCTTGCCCTTGGTGCCCTGCGGTGCCCGCAGGCTGGCCTTGTCATAGTTGACACCCCAGTTGAGCACGGAGGCTCCGCGGTTCACCACGCGCTTGCGATAGATATCGGAGATGACATCCGCGTCACCGGCGAGCAGCGCCTTGGTCGAGCACATCTCGGCACACAGCGGCAGCTTGCCCTCGGCGAGTCGATTGGCACCGTAGGCACGGTACTCGTCTGCACTCCCGGTCTCTTTCGGGCCACCGGCGCAGAAGGTGCATTTGTCCATCTTGCCGCGTGACGCGAATGCGCCGGCCTTGGGGAACTGCGGCGCGCCGAACGGGCACGCGTAGAAGCAATAGCCGCAACCGATGCAGATGTCCTTGTCGTGCAGCACCAGTCCGTCGTCGGTGGTGTAGAAACAATCGACCGGACAGACGGCCGCACAGGGGGCGTCTGAACAATGCATGCAGGCCACCGACAGGGAGCGTTCCCCCGGTTCGCCGTCCTTGATGGTCACGACCCGGCGGCGGTTGACGCCCCACGGTACCTCGTTCTCGTTCTTGCAAGCGGTGACACAGGCATTGCATTCGATACAGCGTTCTGCGTCGCAGTAAAACTTCATATTTGCCATGTCTGAGTCCTCCTCAAGCCTTGGAGATGCGGCAAAGGGTGCACTTGGTTTCCTGCATCTGTGTCACCGAGTCGTAGCCGTAGGTGAACGCAGTGTTACAGGCCTCGCCAAGCACGTAGGGGTCCGAGCCCGCCGGGTACTTGTCGCGCAGGTCCTTGCCCTCGAAGTGGCCGCCGAAGTGGAACGGCGTGAATGCGACGCCGGCAGCGACGCGGCGCGTCACCATCGCCTTGACCTTGATCTTGGCCCCCTCCGCGCCCTCGACCCAGACGTCGTCTCCATCCTTTATGCCGCCATTGTTGGCGTCACGCGGGTGGATCTCCACGAACATGTCCTGCTGCAGTTCGGCCAGCCAGGGATTGGACCGCGTCTCGTCGCCACCACCTTCGTACTCCACCAGTCGACCCGAGGTCAGAATGATCGGGTAGTCCTGCGAATAGTCCTTCGCCTGGACCGAGGCGTAGCGGGTCGGCAGCCGCCAGAACGACTTGCGGTCTTCGTAAGTCGGGTACTGCTCGACCAGGTCGCGGCGATTCGTGTACAGCGGTTCGCGGTGGATCGGGACCGGGTCCGGGAAGGTCCAGACCACCGTGCGGGCCTTGGCGTTGCCGAACGGCGCGCAGCCGCGCTGGATCGCAACTCGCTGGATGCCGCCGGACAGGTCGGTCTTCCAGTTCTTACCCTCTGCAGCTGCCTGTTCCTCGGCCGACAGATCGTCCCACCAGCCGAGATTCTTCAACAGCTCGCCGGTGAATTCCGGATAGCCGTCCTGGATCTCGGAACCGGCCGAGTAACTGCCGTCGGCGAGCAGGCTCACGCCGTCTCGCTCGACCCCGAAGCGCGCGCGGAAGGTCAGGCCGCCCTCGGCTACCGGCAGGCTAGTGTCGTACAGGTTCGGTGTGCCGGGGTGCTTCATCTCCGCGGTGCCCCAGCACGGCCATGGCATGCCGTAGAAATCGCCGTCGGCCGGGCCACCCTCGGCCTTGAGGCTGGTGTAGTCGAAGGTGCCCCAGTGTTGCTGGTGCAGCTTCAGACGTTCCGGGCTCTGCCCGGTGTAGCCGATGGTCCACATGCCGCGGTTGAACTCGCGCGTGATGTCCTCGATCAGCGGCTCTTCGCCGTTCACCTCGATGTGCTTGAACAACTGCTCTTCGAAGCCGAGCTTCTTGGCCAGCTTGTACATGATGGTGTGATCGGGCAGCGATTCGAACAGCGGATCGATCACCTGGTCACGCCACTGCAGCGAGCGGTTCGACGCAGTTGCCGAGCCATAGGTCTCGAACTGCGTGCAGGCCGGCAGCAGATAGACGCCGTCGGTGCGGTCGTGCATCACGGCCGACACGGTCGGGTAGGGGTCGACCACGACGAGCAGGTCGAGCTTCTCCATGGCCTTTTTCATCTCCTCGCCACGGGTCTGCGAGTTTGGCGCGTGGCCCCACATGAACATCGCGCGGACATTGTCCCGCTGCGCCATGTGCGCCCTTGTCCTCGAGTACCCCGTCGATCCAGCGTGAGACCGGGATCCCCTTGGTGTTCATCACGGCGGCGGCCTTGTCCTTCTCGTCGTACTCGCCGATGTATTCCTTGCCGTCCTTGTCATAGGCGACCTTGTCGAATTGGCCCTTGATCCAGTCGAGATCGAGGTCCCAGACCTTGGCCCAGTGCGCCCACGAGCCCGGGGCCAGGCCGTAGTAGCCGGGCAGCGTGTCGGCGAGCACGCCCAGATCGGTCGCGCCCTGCACGTTGTCGTGGCCACGGAAGATATTGGCACCGCCGCCAGCCACGCCGATGTTGCCCAGCGCGAGCTGGAAGGCACAATAGGCGCGGGTGTTGTTGTTGCCGATCGTGTGCTGGGTGCCACCCATGCACCAGATGAAGGTGCCGGGGCGGTTGTCCGCCATTGCCTTGGCCGCCGCATACACCTGGTTTTCCGGGACACCGGTCACGCGCTCGACCTCGTCGGGCGTCCATTTCGCGACCTCCGCCTTGACCTCGTCCATGCCGTAGACGCGCTGACGGATATACTCCTTGTCCTCCCAGCCGTTCTTGAAGATGTGGTACATCATGCCCCAGATGATCGGCACATCGGTGCCGGGACGGATGCGCAGGAAGTGATTGGCGTGTGCGGCGGTGCGGGTGAAGCGCGGATCGATCACGATGATCGGCGCGTTGTTTTCCTCTTTGGCCTTGAAGATGTGCTGCAGGGAGACCGGGTGCGCCTCGGTGGGGTTCGAGCCGATCAGCAGAATCGCTCTGGACTTGTGGATGTCGTTGTAGCTGTTGGTCATCGCCCCATAGCCCCAAGTGTTCGCGACACCGGCTACGGTGGTGGAATGGCAGATGCGGGCCTGGTGGTCGACGTTGTTCGTGCCCCACATGGCGGCAAACTTGCGATACAGATAGGCCTGCTCGTTGTTGAACTTGGCCGAACCCAGCCAATAGACCGAATCCGGGCTGGATTCCTGCCGGATCTTCAGCAACTGGTCGCCGATGTCGTTGATCGCCTCGTCCCAGGAGACCTTCTGCCACTTGCCATTGACCAGCTTGGTGGGGTACTTCAGGCGGCGCTCGCCATGCCCATGCTCCCGCAGCGCCGCACCCTTGGCGCAATGGGCGCCCAGGTTGAACGGGTGGTCGAATGCCGGCTCCTGCCCGGTCCATACGCCATTCTTCACCTCGGCGAGGACCCCGCAGCCCACCGAGCAATGGGTGCAAATCGTGCGTACCTCTTTGGCCTCCCCGGCAGTTGCCGCTGGTGCGGCCTTCGCCTTGCGCATCATTCCCGGCGCGAGGCCGGTGGCCAGTGCGGTGCCGCCCGCCAGGACGCCCGAGTGGCGCAGGAAGTCGCGCCGGCTCAACTTGTGGCCGGTTTCAGCAGCGCGCTCCTGGACAACTCCGGTCGCCGCGGCAGTACCCACCTCATCGGAGATCTTTTTCAGTTTCATCGTGTCGCTCCTCCTGGGTCGGGGCTCAGCTGGCCGCGCTCTTGTAGTAATCGAGTACGTGCTTGGTCAGGCGATAGCCTTCGGTCGGCTTCTGTGCGGCCGTCGCCCCAGTGTCCTCGGCCAGGACAACGCCGGGCGAAGCGGCCGCGACGGCTGCCGCTCCGCCCGCGATACCGGCGTCGCGCAAGAATTTGCGCCGGGATTGCGAGACCTGCTGCTTGGTATCTTTCATTGCGATTGCTCCTTGGAAATAACGTGCACGTCGCGGGTTCGGGGATGGGCCCCGCATCAGGGCCCGGATAATTAGGCTTCCTGGTACTACAGCAAACCGTGCGCCAACAGTGCGAGGAAAGAAGTAAGCAAAAGGGGGCTGAAAGCCTATGCGTGGGTCTGGATGCTGCGTCAAATCGGTCCGATGTGACAATTTGTCTAGTCCAGCAGAGACAAATAGCGCGTTTCCAGGGCCATGAAGGCGCTGCCCAGGCGCGCGACCGAGCGGTAGAAAACGGCTGCCTGCGCCCCGGCGAGATCGCTGAAAAAGCCTGCCGCCCAGTTGCCAAGGTGGTTGTTGAAGAAGTGCTGCTGCTGTTCTGTCGCGAAGCCATCGAGGATCATCAGCGCCATCACCTCGCATAAAGCGGCAATGTGGTCCTCCGGCTCGCGCACGTCGTCGTCTCGTTCGAAACCCAGCCTGCGCAGATCGGCGCGCAGCAGTCCGAGGGGTTTCTCCATCAGGAAGCCGGTCTGGTACCAGGAGCCGTAGGGCACGAGTTCGCCACGTCCCAGGCCGATGAACAGGCTGTGATACTCGTCGCGCAGCGCCTCGACGTCGCTGTGTCGGGCAGCCAGCGCCAGTGAGCCGAAGGCAAGCGGCAGATCATTCTTCTCGCTGCCGGCATCGGCCTGCAAGCCACGCGTGTACTCCAGCACTTCATGGTCCGGCGCGCTGCGCAACAACGCGGCGAGCAGCCCGTAAATTGCGGCCCGGCGCGTCTGTTCCTCGGACGGTGCGATGGGCATTCCAGCCGTGCCCGGGTCGGCTGTCGTCTGCGGCATCTGTGGGTTCATGATGATTTTCCGTTCTCTGTTCGGTGGGTCGAATCGACCGCCAGGCCGGACTGCATCGCTTCGACGTCTTGCACGGCGTCGACCACGCGGCAGTCCTCGCACATCTGTAACCGGCGGCGTGCCCGGTCGGTTTGAAACATCGCGTGACCGGCGAGCTTGTCGAGAATGTTGTCGATCACGTGCCGCGTCGCGAAGGGTTTACCGCACCCGACGCAGCAGAACGGCGGCTCCTCGTGCAGCGTCACCGGCTGGCGCCGTTTCTCCGGATCGGCCAGCAGGCGCGACTCCAGGCTGATCGCAGTCTCGGGGCAGGCGTTCGCGCAGATGCCACATTGCACGCAGTTGGCCTCGTGGAAAACCAGGCGCGGGGTCTCGTCACCCGCGCTGAGCGCACGCGCCGGGCAAACCGAGGTACAGGCCATGCACAGTGTGCACTTCTCCGTATCGACCAGGATTCGCCCATAGGGCGCGCCGGTCGACAGCGCAAAGGCCTCCGGTCGGCCCGCTGATTCCTCCCACAGCCGACTCAGCGCCAGTCCGGCCAACTGGCGCTTGTCGCCGGTCGCGGCGAAAAGGGCGGGGATTGGCAGACCCGGAACCGGTTGACACGCCGCCGGTCCGGTGCGCGTGTCGATGGTACGCAGTGCGGAGCGGTCGTAACCCAGGCCCTGCAGCAGTTCCCCGCAGTGGGCGATCTGTTGGTCGAGCGCAGCGCGCGCCTTGCCGGGGACAGAGCCGCCGTCGGCCAGCAGCACACAGCGTGCCCCCCAGGCGATCGCTGCCAGCCAGAGTTCGTGACCGACGCTGGCGAGTTCCTCGACAACGGTCAGTAATACGTTGGGCGGGGTCGGCGGCAGGTCGGCCGCGTCACTCTCCGCAGCGAACATGACAACCGGGTCGCCACCGCCGGCCTCGACATAGGTCTTCAGCATGACCCGGACCCGCTCGGCGGTGTCGCCGGCGGCCGGGTAGGCATAGCGCATCGCCCCGGTCGGACAGACGGTCGCGCAGATGCCGCCGCCTTGGCAGAGGTTCGGATTGACCTCGACCTGTTCGCCGATCGAAATGATCGCGTCGGCGGGGCAGGCGTCGATGCAGCGGCTGCAACCGCTCTGGCCCGAACGGCCGTGGGCGCAGATGTTCGGGTCGTAGTCGAAGTAGCGCGGTTTCTCGAATGTCCCGACCATGCCATCGACTGCCAGCCA
Organism: uncultured Gammaproteobacteria bacterium; assembly: GCA_963808165.1. Taxonomy (GTDB): domain Bacteria; phylum Pseudomonadota; class Gammaproteobacteria; order Chromatiales; family Chromatiaceae; genus Thiosocius. The sequence goes on from CAWEET010000021.1 coordinate 551,761, forward strand.
GGCCGCGTCCAGGTCCGCCGGCTCGCGACCGAAACGCCAGTAGCCGGGCGGCGGGATCTCGCTGGCGATCAAGGGCTCCGCACCCAGGTCAACCACCAGGTCGGTGTTGATCGACTGATAATTGTGCCGGCCTTTCTCGCCGAGCTCGATCCGGAATGCGCCGAGGTGGCCGTCGATCGACAATGCCCGGCCACCCACCGCGGTGCTGGGGACGCCCGCTTCCTCTTCGCCCTCGGTCAGCAGGATCTCGGCGTGCAGGGGGTCGGACAGTCGCGCGGCGAACCACTGCGCCTCCTCACCGCCCACCACCAGTACGCGCCCGCGCGATTCGTATTTCACCACCCCGGTGGCTTGCTGCGTCAGGCGCTCGGCGGCGGCCTGGGCGGCGCTGCGTGCGCGCAGGTTGCGGGACTCCTCGAGCGTGTGTTCGACTTCGGACATGGGGCGTCGTGTCTCCTAGGGCCTGTTGGCACTGTGCGGACGCCCAGCGTTGGTCCCCGGATCAGGCCAAGCAAGGCACGCAGAGCGCAGTTTGATGATTCCGAATAAGCGATGTGCAACGCTGCATGGCCCGATTTGCGGGCCAACCCGGAGCGACTGGCCGCATGTTCCACAGGCCGGCGTTGCAGTTTCGCTCATGTACCGCAGGTACACAGCGCTGACTGCGCCTGTTCCTGGAAAAAATGGGGCTCTGTCGATGAGTGTCCGCATAGTGTTGAAAGGCCCCAGTTCAGGTGCGTTCGAATTCGCCGGCCGGCAGTTCACCGTCCTCGCCGGCAGGCTCGGCCTGCTCCGTGGCTGCGGTGTCTGCAGCGTCGGCCCCGTCTTCGGCCGGTGACTCCTGGTCTTGCAGGAGCGCCTGTTTCGCGGCCTCGGCCTGCTTCTTCGCCTCGACCTCGATCCGGTGGCGCATCTCTGCGGTGACCAGATCGCCGAGCGCGGCGAAATTGGTGAAGTCCTCGGCATAGTCGTCGAGACCGTCAATCACGTTCAATTCGCTGCTGTGAAACAGCTTGCGCAGCGCCGCGCGGCGCAGCGACTCGCTGACCTTGGACGACAGGAAGCCGCTGTAGTCGGAGTCGACGGTCAGCGACTCCAGTGGCGGCATGTCCGCATCGGTCAACTCCGGCGCCGGCGTGGCGGACGATGGGTCACCGCGCGGGAGCCGCTCGCTCGAAGTCGGCGCCGCCGCCTCGTCGCCGTCCGCCCGACGCGCCTCCTGCTTGCGTCGGTGGAAACGCTGCACAAAGGACTCCCCCGGGCTGCTGAGCTGCTCCTGGTCGACGGGGTTCGACGGTTGCTTATTCACTGGGGCCGATTCTCCGGTTCCTGGGCCGACCAGTCGCGCAGCTTGCGCTTGCGCTTGCGCTCCGGGAAATAATTCGCGATCACGAAGGCCTCGGTCCAGCGATACAGCTCGGGCGGGACGTCGACCGCATAGATCTCGTCGTCGCCTTCGAGGTAGGCGTGCGCCTCGTCGAAACTCATGCTGACCCGAAAGGGCCGGGGTCGTTCGTTGGCATCCTCGACATGTGCCAGCACGTAGGCACGCGGGCTGTCGCTGACCAGGTTGTAATAGTAGCTCTCGCACTCATCGGCGTGCAGCGCCACCTCGAGCCCGCCGACCAGGTAGAGCGCGCACCCCTCGGCCTCGCGAATCAGTTTTGGCTCCGGGCTATCTGCCTGCCTGCCGACCGTGATGCCGGCGGCAGCCCAGACATGATCGATCCAGTGACTGCTGGCCGGCCGGCGTTCCAGGATCACCGACACGGGGAGGTGTTGCAGTCCTTCGGGTTGAGATTCGTAGTTGTCGCTGGGACTCATGGCTTCCTTTTCGTGCAATCGGCGGCTTTTAGCCCTTCCATTCAGGCAAGTAGCGTACCAGCTGCCCATCTGGAGTCGTCGGCTTGTCCGGGGCCCGCATTGACCGGATGGGCCTCAGACGGGTGGTGCAATTTGTCCCAGTGCGCCGGCAGCGTAGCGACAAATCTGCTCAACTGAGGCATGCTGCGGCATCGATGCTACCGGCCGCGTGTGTCCGATGTGCCGGTCGTCAATGGTCGAGCGTCGGGTTACGCACCCGGCGGAACGCTTCTTGCAGCCATGCTGTGCGATATCAGGGGTGAGAGATGCACGAGAATAATCAGCAGGTGCCCGGGCCGGAAGGCACATTGATCGACCGATTCCATCGCCGGGTAAGCTACCTGCGCATATCGGTCACGGACCGCTGCGATCTGCGCTGCGTCTACTGCATGACGGAGGATATGAAATTCCTGCCGCGGGCGAGCCTGTTGTCGCTCGAGGAAATCGTGCAGGTCGGACGTTGCTTCGTCGAGCTGGGCGTGCACAAGATTCGCATCACTGGTGGCGAGCCGCTGCACCGGCGCAACATCATCAAAGTATTCCGCGAACTGGGTGAACTGGAAGGTCTTCGTGACCTGACCGTAACGACGAACGGAACGCAGCTTCCACGCTTCGCCCGGCAATTGCGCGATGCCGGGGTCACGCGGGTCAACATCAGCCTGGATACGCTGCGAGCAGACCGCTTCCGGACGCTGACCAGGAACGGCAAGATCGAGAAGGTGCTGGCCGGCCTGGATGCCGCACAAGCGGCCGGCTTCTCACGCATCAAGCTGAATGCGGTGATCCTGAAGAATCGTAACCACGATGAGATCGGCGACCTGGTGGGGTTCGCGATCGAACGTGGCATCGACATCAGTTTCATCGAAGAGATGCCACTGGGACTGGTGGGCGATCATGACAGGGCGGAATGCTACTACTCGAGCGATGAGATCCGTGACGATCTTGCGCAGCACTACCAGCTGCTGCCCACTGCGGAATCCACCGGCGGCCCATCGCGCTACTTCCGTATTCCAGGGATCGAAACCAGGGTCGGCTTCATCTCACCGCACAGCCACAATTTCTGTGAGAGCTGTAACCGTGTGCGCCTGACTTCCGAGGGGCGCCTGCTGTTGTGCCTCGGCCAGGAACACAGCGTCGACCTGCGCCGCGTCGTGCGCGGGAATCCCGGCGACGATGAGGCGCTCAGGCGCGCTATTCGGGCCTCGATGGATATCAAACCGCGCGGGCACGACTTCGATCTCCAGACCCAGCCGGTGATCTTCCGTCACATGAATCACACCGGGGGCTAGCGGGCGATGGGCCAAGCGCCTCCAGTCGACAGGCAGCCGACCGGCACGAAGCGGCCCGGCTACCGGCCGGAGATGTCCGACCTGGGCCTGCGTCCCTCGCACGAGGTGGTCGCGATCGACGAGTACGGCGAGCCACGCAGCGGGTTCATCGCCGGTGAGCGGGCGCTCACGCTGTATCTCGACGATCGAGAGATCGTCACGCTGATGACGCTCGGTACCCACCCCGAGATGCTGACCCTGGGTTATCTGCTCAACCAGCGCCTGGTGCCGTGCCTGGAGTCGGTTGATTCGGTCCGGGTCGACTGGGACAAGGCCGAGGTGCGGGTCGAGACCTTCGAGCGCATCACTGATCTCGAGGAAAAGCTGAAGCACCGCACAGTTACCACCGGCTGTGGGCAGGGGACCGTGTTCGGGCGTATCGGTGATCAGATCGAGAAAATCCGTTTGCCTCGCCGACAGATATCGCAGTCCCTGATCTACGGCCTGCTGTCTCAGATCAGCCATCACAACGAGGTCTACAGGCGCGCCGGCGGCGTGCATGGCTGCGCACTGTGCAGCTGCGATGCGGCCAGTGACCCGGAGATCCACCTGTTCGTCGAGGACGTCGGCCGGCACAACGCAGCCGATGCGATCAGCGGCTACATGTGGCTGAATGCCGTCGAGGGTGCTGACAAGTGGTTCTACACCACCGGGCGTCTGACGTCCGAGATGATCATCAAGGTCGCGCAGATGCGGATCCCGATCCTGCTGTCGCGCTCCGGGGTGACCTTCCGTGGCCTTGAGCTGGCGCAGAAAATCGGTGTGATTCTGATCGCTCGCGCCAAGGGACGGCATTTCCTCGTCTACAACGGGGCCGGGCAAATCACTTTCGATGCGATCCCAGAGGCCTTGCCGGCCGATGGACCACGAAGGGGTTCGAGGTCCCCGGTCCGCTAACGAACCGCCAGCAAGGGGGTTGCGCCATGTCCGCCGTGATGACGACGCCAAACGATGCCTTTCTCAGCGTCAAGCAGGTTGCGGCATACCTGCAGCTGAACGAAAAAAAGGTTTATGCGCTGGTCAACGAGGGCAAGATCCCGGCCACCAAGGTCACCGGCAAGTGGATGTTTCCCCGTGAGCTTGTCGATCGTTGGATGATGGATTCGGCGCATGGCGGGCTGTTGACCGACCGGCTGGTCATCGCCGGTAGTGACGACCCGCTGCTGTATCGCACGGTTACCGCTTTTGCGCATGAGGTGAATGCGCTCGCGCAGGTCAGCTACACCCCGACCGGGACGCGTCTCGGACTGGACCTGCTGCAGGCCAACCGGGTAGACGTCAGTGCGCTGCACTGGGGGCCGGTCAAAGAGAGCCAGACCCGCCATCCGGCGCTGCTGCGCCAGCATGCCCGCTATCGGAACTGGGTCCTGATCCGTGCCTTCAGCCGTGAACAGGGGCTGATGGTACGCCCCGATGTGCTGCGTCGGGCCGGCGATCCGGAAACCCTGATGCAGGGGGGGTACCGCTGGGTCCAGCGGCAGGCGGGTGCCGGCGCACAGCGTTTTCTGCTCGAGATGCGCAAGAACGCCGCGGCCGGCGAGGCGCTGAACATAACCGCCACCGCGCTGTCGGAGCGCGAGGCGGCAGCGGCGATCGTGCTCGATCAGGCGGATGTCGCGACCGGGCCGCGTGCCGCCGCAACCGAGGCCGGGCTGGGCTTCATTCCGTTCGGCGTCGAGGGTTTCGACCTCGCCCTGCCGCGCAACATCTGGTTCCGGCGCCTGTTCCAGGAACTGCTCAATCGATTGCAGTCCGGAGAATGTCGGCGCCTGGCCGATATGCTCGGCGGCTATGATTTCTCCCAGAGCGGCGAGTTGATCTGGGGTGAAGACTGAACGCCGGCTGCAGCAGGCCGCGATCGACACGGCCCTGAGCCCTTAAGCTGATTCCGGTCGTTTCTGGAGAAGACGTTGGCGGCACGGACGCCGCCGTCGAGCCTACAGGGACGTATTCACGGCGTTTTCCGGAAGAAATGATCGGAATCATCAGGCCAACTTGTAGCTTGCGCTCCTGAGTCAGCGCCATTCCCCTTAAGCTGATTCCGGTCGTTTCTGGAGAAGACGTTGGCGGCATGGATGCCGTCGTCGAGCCTACAGGGACGTGTTCATGGCGTTTTGCGCAAGAAATGATCGGAATCACCAGGCCAACTTGTAGCTTGCGCTACTAAGTCAGTGCCATTCGCCCTAAGCCAATGTCATCGGCCCTGACTGGGTGTTTCAGGGCTTGATGTCCAGTACCGGCGTGTCGGGCAGGGCGTCTATCTCGTCGATCTCGATCAGGTTTTCGCGCACTGCCAGCACGCGGCAGCGACTCAGGGCGATCAGATTGGGGCGCACCGGCGCCCGCGTGGCAAACACGCCACGCAGCGGATTGTCCGGGTTGCCGCGCGGATGCACCTGGAGGATGGCGCGCCGTTCCGGGCTGTCGTTGCGGTCGAACCAGTAGAGTACCCAGATCGAATCCAGTGTTTCGACGCCGAGCAGCGCTGGCCGATAGCGTTCCTCCACCTCGATGAAGGTTTGCCCCCCGGTCTTGCGTACCCAGCCGATCGGATGCACCAGGTATCCCGCTGCGTCGCCCGTTGCCGGCGTCTCCGCAACCGCCGTCGGCAACAGCAGCCAGCAGCCGAGCAGTACGGCCGCCACGCTACGCAGGGTCGCCGCCATCGTGCTCACCCGGTGCCGCCGCAGACCGGACAGCCGGGCCGGGCCGGTACCCGGATTCGCTGCCACTCCATCGTGCCCGCATCGAACAACAGCAGCACGCCGCGCAATCCTTCCCCGTGGCCGGTCAGCACGCGTATCGCCTGCAGCGCCTGCAGGGTGCCGATCACGCCGACGACAGGTGCGAGCACCCCCTCCATCGCGCAGCTCTCCTCGTTCTCCAGTTCGGCTGGATAAATGCACTGGTAGCAGGGCCCGCCCTGCGCCAGCGACGTCATGATCTGGCCCTCGAGACGGATAGCCGCTCCGCTCACCAGCGGCTTGCGCTGCGCCCTGGTGATTCGGTTGAGCTGAAAGCGCGAGGCGAAGTTGTCGGTGCAGTCGAGTACCAGGTCCGCGTTGGCGATTTCATCGGACAGCTCGGCCTCGTCCAGTTGCCAGTCCAGCGCGACGACCTCGCATCCGGGATTGATCTCCTGCAGGGTGCGTTTGGCCGAGGCGGCCTTGAGTTCGCCGAGGTCGGCCTCGTGGTGGATGATCTGGCGCTGCAGGTTGGATGGCTCGACCCTGTCGAAGTCGCTGAGCACCAGGGTGCCGACGCCGCTGGCCGCGAGATACATCGCCGCCGGGGAGCCCAGCCCCCCGAGGCCGATGATCAGCACCCTGGCCGCGAGCAGTCGTTCCTGGCCACCTTCCCGGATCGCCTCCAGTCGGATCTGGCGGGCATAACGCTGACGCTGCTCCGGCGTCATATGCGACCACTGGCTGGCGTCTGGAGGCCGTTCGCGCGACCGGCGTTTCCATGCGGCACCGGCAAGTTCAGCGCTTCGATGTCCGGCTGCCGGAATCGAGTCTGTCGAAGGCCTCTCCCCTGGCCTCGAAGGCCTGCAGTTGCTCGGCAATGCTTTCCGCGTCCTCGATGATTTCGGGTTCTGTCTTTAGCCATACCTTGAATCTTGTCCCCACCCCGGGTCGCGACGCAACGCTGATGTCACCGCCGTAGCGCCTGACCAGTCCATAGCTGACCGACAGCCCGAGCCCGGTGCCTTCGCCCTCTCGTCGGGTGCTGTAGAAGGGGTTGAATATCTGGCTGCGTTGATCCTCGTCCATGCCGGAGCCATTGTCGGTCACGCTGATACAGACACCGAGGTCGTCCCAGTCGACGCTGCTCAGTGTGATCTCGCCGCCCACATCGGGCAGGGCATGCACGGCGTTGCTGACCAGATTGACCAGGACCTGCTGCAGTTCCTGTTCGTTGATCGTGACGGGTTGCGTCGCATCCAGCTCCAGTTTCAGCCGGAACGCTCGGTTCTTCTGCATGTGCGTGATCAACGCGGTGGTATCCCGGATCACCTGGTTGACGTCGAGCTGCGCGAGGTAGCCCGCATACTCGTCCGGCCGGGCGTATTTCACCAGCTTCTCGATGATCGCCTGGATGCGGTAGATCTGTTCGATGATCAGATCGATCTCCGGCCGAACCGGATCGAGCCGGTCGCCGAGCTGTGCGACCAGGACATCGAGATTGCCCAGCATCACCTGCGTTGGATTGTTGATCTCGTGCGCGACACCGGCGGTCAACTCGCCGAGCGCCGCGAGCTTCTCGGCAGTCACCAGTTTGCGCCGCGTCTCGCGCAGCACATTGATGGTGCGCTGCAGTTCGTCATTGCGCTGCTGCAACTCGGTGGTGCGCTCGTCGACCTTCTCCTCGAGTTGCGCGCCCCAGGTCTGCAACTGTGCGGTCTGTTGTTCGATCCGGTCGAGCATGGCATCGAACTCGTGGGCGAGTTCGGCCAGCTCGTCCCGGCTCTCGACCTTGCCGACGCGCAGTGACTGGTCGAGGTGGGTCGCACGGACGACCCGTGACATCTTCTCCACCGGTCGGAATATCGATTTCGCGCCGCGAACGGCCAGCGCGGCGTACAGGGCCAACAGGCCGACCAACAGCAACAGGGCCAGGCCCAGCGCCTTCCACAGCGCGGTTCGGAACGGCGCCTCCAGGTAGCCGGCATACAAAATGCCGACGCGATCGCCGTTGATGTCGACGATGGGCTCGTAAGCGGAGATGTACCAGTCGTTCACCACGAAGGCGCGGTTGATCCAGGTCTCGCCTTTGTCCAGTACCGCGCGTCTCACCTCCTGTGAGACGCGCGTGCCCAGCGCGCGCTCGCCGGCCTGCCGTGGCACGTTGGTCGATATGCGCACATCGTCCAGGAACACGGTCACGGTGCCGATGCTCCCGGCCGGCAGACTGCCGGGGCCATACACCAGGTCGCGAATCGCATCGACAAAGGTGAAGTTGTTGTTCAGCAGGACCCCGCCGTCGAGCACGCCTTCGACCCTGCCATCGGCATTGGTTACCGGATGGCGCGCACGGATCAACATGGCGCGGTCCTCCATCGTGCGTTGCGTGGGACTTGCGCGCCGGGTCTGGATCAGCGGCAGCCTCACCGACGCCGCCAGCGCCGGATCCAGGGCCTCCAGTTCGCGCGCTTCGAACAGCTCGATCCCGACCCCGGGCGAGGCATGATCCGCCTCGTCGAGATCCGTGACCGGTATCAACCGCAGATAGCTGAACGCCGCCTCGCGTTCCACCTGCGCGATCAGCTGCTGCATTCCGGCTTGGTCGCCTGTGGCCAGCGCGCTGCGAAACCGGTAGGAATCGCTCAGGCGCGCGAGCCGGTCCAGATGATCGCGCTGGATGCGTTCGAACAGGTCGTGCGCGACCGCGAGATCGGTGTTGACCTTGATGTAAAGTTGTTCATAGGTGAAGGAGGCTCCCCAGACGGTCAGGCCGGCCAGGGCCAGCGGCAAGACCAGGGCGAGCGGCAACAATGCGAGCGTGAGCAGCTTGCGGCGCACACTGCCGCGTATCCCCTGTCCCTTCGCGCGCATGGTCCACTAGTGTCCTGCGGTGCCGCAACTCAAGTACCGACGCCCCAGGCGTGACATTTCCTTTCGAGCGTCTTGCGCGACACGGCCAGGCGGCGCGCAGCGGCTGACTTGTTGCCCTGTTCCATGTCGAGCACGCGCAGGATGTGTCTGCGTTCCACGGTCTCCAGGGTCAGGTCGTCGTCCTCGCCGGCGGCATCTTCCGGCCTCGCGACGGTCGCGCAGCCGGCGAGACTCTGGCTCGGCTGATGGCTGAGCAGCAGACAGCGTTCGATCACGTTCTTCAGTTCGCGGATGTTGCCCGGCCAGTCGTACTCGGCCAGGCGCTGCACTTCGGACTCGGGGATCTGCGGGACCGGCATACCCAGGTCAGCCGCGATGCTGGCGGCGAAGTGTCCGATCAGCTCCGGCAGATCCTGAACGCGTTCGCGCAGCGCCGGCATTCGCAGACTCAGCACGTTGAGCCGGTAATAAAGGTCTTCGCGGAAATTGCCGGCGTCCACCTCGGCCTTCAGGTCGCGGTTGGTTGCGGCGATGATCCGCACGTCGACCGGCGTCTCGCGGTTACCACCGACCGGTCGCACGGCGCGGTCTTCCATCACGCGCAGCAGGCGGGTCTGCATCGCCAGCGGCATTTCACCGATCTCGTCGAGAAACAGCGTGCCGCCGTCGGCATAAGAGAACAGGCCCTCGCGGGCCTTCACCGCACCCGTGAAGGCCCCCTTGGTGTGTCCGAACAGTTCGCTTTCCAGCAGTTCCGCCTGCATGGCGCCACAGTTGATCGGCACAAAGGAGCCGCGGCGTCCGCTGAACCTGTGGATCGCGCGCGCGGCCAGCTCCTTGCCGGTGCCCGATTCACCGTGGATCAGCACCGTCGATGGCATTGGTGCAACCCGTTGGATGACATCGCACACGCCGCGAATCAAATCGCAGGAACCGATGATGCCGCTGCCGTCGTGTATCTGCTCGACCTGGCGACGCAGCAGATAGTTCTCTTTCTGCAGTCGCTGGCGTTCCAGGCAGCGATCCACCGCCGTCTGCATCTGCTCCATACGGAACGGTTTGAGAATGAAATCCGAGGCGCCGGCGCGCAGTGCGTTGATTGCGGTCTGCAGGTCGGCATGGGCGGTCATGAAGACGACCGGCATGATCTGGTTCTGATCCCGGAGCTGGGTTACCCATTCGACACCGGAGCGTCCGGGCAATCGGATATCCGAGATGAGCAGATCGAAATGGCAGCGTTTGAGCAACTCATCGGCCGCATCCGCATCGGCCGCGGTCTCGACCAGACTGAATCGCGCCCCCAGCCCTTTTTGCAGGAAGCTCAAGATCCCGGGTTCGTCGTCCACGATCAGCACCGAGCTCAGCCGTTTGCCGGTTTCGTTCTTCTCTTCGGGCTCGGCCTTCGGCGCTGTCAGGTCTGATTGCAGTGTCTCTGTCGTGCAAGCCATGATTGCTGTCTTATGGTCTGATTCTGGTTATGCCTACGGTTTCGCCGATCCCCGGTAAAAAACGGAAACAAGACAGCAAATCGCCAGGGATGGCAGCGGGTCTTCTCGGCGGTTGACCCATTCTGTCTCCAGAGTCTAGCGAACTCTGGTACATTCTGTCGCGCCAAGCCTAGGACAAATACGATGGATCTCTGCGGGCATCCGATCGTATCGGGTCGATCGCCCCTGACATCAGGACCGGCGCCGCGGCGAGCCGGCCCTGGAGGCTCGACTGCCGGCCAGCCGTGGCAGACGCTGCTGCATTGAGCACGCCGGCGCCCTGTGAGATGGCCGATGATCCGACGAGACAGGTGCCATTGCGATTCGGGTCAGGTAATGTCGGCCGGGCTGGCACTCGATTTGCAGACCGCTGGTTCTCGAGCGCGCAGGCGGCGACCACGCAGTGCGTTGGACTGCTCCACCGGTTTCTTGAGTGATGCTTCACCAGTGATTAAGTATGTACTGATGCGTTTAGCCAGCACTGCATGCACGGGTCTGCTCGATCCGGTCTTTGCCGAGGCGCGCGGCCTGGGAACCCGGCAGCGGGTATTGTCCCGCTGCCTCGTCGGGCGCGAACTGCTGGAGGCCTGCCGATGATCGAAGCGAACGATATCACCGCGCTGGTGCTGGCCGGTGGTAAGAGCCGCCGCATGGGGGGGCGTGACAAGGGCCTGTTGCCGTTCGGTGACGGCGTGTTGATCGGTCACGTGCTCGAAGCGGTCTTGCCCCAGGTTGCTGACCTGCTGATCAGTGCAAACCGCAACCAGGACGACTATCGGCGGTTTGGCCACCCGGTGCTGGCCGATCCTCTCGAGGGTTATCAGGGGCCACTGGCCGGATTCCTGGCCGGCCTCGAGTACATGCGGACCGGCTACCTGCTGACGCTGCCATGCGATGGTCCGGTCGTGGTGCGGGATCTGGCTCGGCGCCTCGCCAGTGGGCTTGCCGAGGCCGATGCCGATATCGCCGTTGCGCATGACGGCCGTCGACTGCAGCCGGTCTATGCCTTGCTGCATCGCAGCGTGTTGCCGGACCTGCGCCTCGCCTTGCAGGAGGGAGAGCGCAAGATTGATCGCTGGTATCCGCGGCATCGTTGGGTCACGGTGGATTTCAGCGACGTCCCGGAGCAGTTCAGTAACATCAATACGCCGGAAGACTATGCGAGCGCCGGCGGATCAGCTTTGCAGGGGTAGGCCATGGGTTCGACAGCAGAGCGCATTCGCTTTCCGGTCCCTCTGATGGGCATCGCCGCCTATAGCGGTACCGGTAAGACCACGTTGCTGCTCGAGTTGTTGCCACGGCTCAAGGCTGCCGGTCTGCGCATCGCGGTGGTGAAGCATGCGCACCATTCCTTCGATATGGATCACCCGGGCAAAGACAGCTTCCGGCTGCGTGCCGCCGGCGCGGACGAAATGCTGGTGGCCGCGCGTTGCCGCATCGGTTGGATTCGCGAATGCGACGAGCAGCAGGGAGAGCCGAGTCTGAGCCAGGCGCTCGCGGTACTGGACCCTTCGCGGCTCGACCTGGTGCTGGTCGAGGGCTTCAAGGCGGAGCCGTTCCCGAAGATAGAACTGCATCGCGCGGCGTTGCACAAACCGCTGCTGTTTCCCGGCGACCCCAACATCGTGGCGATTGCGACCGACGATCTGGCGCCGGCGGTCGATCCGGGCGAACTGCCACACCTTTCCATCAACCGGCCCGACGAGATAGCGGCCTTCATTCAGCATTACATTGGCCGGGGCACTCGAAACGGGGCCGGTCTGGCCCATCAGCGGTAGGAGACCGATGACAACCGTGCGTGTGAGTACCCAACCTTCCTGTGCCGATGCCTCCGATGCGTCGTCCCTCAGTGTCCGGCAGGCGCAGGCGGCGATCCGCAATGCCCTGCGGCCGATCGACAGTGTCGAGCAGGTACCGGTGCGCAGCGCGTTGGGGCGGGTGCTGGGGGCGGACTGCGTCTCGCCGGTCGATGTGCCCGGCCACACCAACTCGGCGATGGACGGCTATGCGCTGTCCGGCAGCGATCTCCCCGCCGATGGTGTGCGCGAGTACCGCGTAACGGCGACCGCGTTGGCCGGCCAGACGATCGCCGAACGCTGCGCAAAGGGTCAGTGCGTGCGCATCATGACCGGGGCGCCGATGCCGCCGGGCACCGACACCGTGGTCATGCAGGAGCAGGCCGAGGTCCTCGACGGCGGCCGGGTCAGAATCGATGCGCGCCACAGGGCGGGTCAGAATGTGCGTCAGGCCGGGGAAGACATCGCCGCCGGGTCGCCGGTCTTCGAGGCCGGCCGGTTTCTGCGGGCTGCCGACCTGGGCGTGCTGGCATCGCTGGGCTTTGCCGAATTGTGCGTGCGAACCAAACCCAGGGTCGCCTTCTTTTCCACCGGCGATGAACTGCGCTCGATCGGCGAGCCGCTGGCCGAGGGCGAGATCTACGACAGCAATCGTTACAGCCTGCACGCGCTGCTGGCCGAGATGCCGGTCGACATGATCGATCTCGGTGTCGTCCGGGACGATCCCGACGCCCTGCGGCAGGCGTTTTCCCGGGCAGCCGCGTTGGCCGACGTGGTCGTGACGTCCGGCGGCGTGTCGGTCGGTGAGGCCGACTATACCAAGCAGGTGCTCGAAGGCCTCGGTGAAATGGCCTTCTGGACGCTCGCGATGAAGCCGGGGCGCCCGCTCACCTTCGGTCGCATCGGCACGGCGATGTTCTTCGGCCTGCCCGGCAATCCCGTGGCGGTGATGCTGACCTTCCACCAATTCGTGCGCCCGGCGCTGCGCTGCCTGGCCAGCGGCCACTGGCCGCGGCCGTTGATCGTCGAGGCGCGGTCGCGGGGGGCGTTGAACAAGCGTCCGGGGCGGGTCGAATTCGTCCGCGGGATTCTGGATTACGATGCCGACGGTCGGCTCACGGTCGGCCCCTCGGGTGCCCAGGGGTCCGGCATCCTCACCTCGATGAGTCGCGCCAACTGCTACATCGTGCTTGCCGAGGAATGCGCCGGCGTCGCCGAGGGCGAGGTGGTGCGGGTGGAGCCGTTCAGCACGCTGCTCTAGGGCGATATGCTTTCGCCGTGCCGGCGGGTGCCTGAAATCCACAGGAAGGGGAGGGAAACTGGCTTACTCTCTGCTGCAAATATTGCTAGGGTCGAGAGAGTTTCGCAGGCGGGGTTTCGCCAACTACAACAAACAGGTGTACCGGCAGACGCCGGGAACATCTGGCCACCGATTCAACAAGGAGCCGATCAATGACCACCACCACGAGCCCGATGCAGTACCTGGACAAGGCAATGAATTCGCTGCACGACATGGGGCTGATCCCCTCTGACGCGGGCGGTCAGGAGGCACCGATCGTCGCGTTGCTGAACCAGATCTCCGGCCTCGACGTCGATCGTGTGGCCGCGATCGCGCGCACGCTCGACAAGGCCTCCCTGTTCAACGACGTGGTGCGCGAGCAGGTGCAGGCGATGGAGATCGGCGAGCGCTACGAAGAGATAACCAATTCGTTCAACAGTATCCGTGACGATGCTAAGAAGATGGTCGATCAGATCGAAGACGGCCATCTGGACACCTTCGAGCGCATCAGCAACGTCTGGATGAAGGTCACGCGTGGCGATATCGCGAGCCGTTTCGACAAGATCAAAGAGACCTACCTGGACGTGACCGCATCGACCAACGACCAGATTCAACGCGAGAGCAAGATCCTCGACGCCTACCAGGATTTCCGCGGTGCGCTGAAAGAGTCGGAGGTGCTGGCGCTCGAGGTGCTGAAAAAGGCCGAGGCCAAGCTGGAGGCGGCGAAAGGCGAGGTGAATGCGGCGATGCAGACCGTCGAGGGGTTCACCGGCGAGGACCTGGCGCAGCGGGCCAAGCTCGAACTGGCGCGCGACGAGAAGGTGCGCACGCTGCAGCACGAGGAAAAGCGCTACCAGATCGCCAAGGACCTGGCCGACAACCTGACCATCAGCTACAACACCTCCGAGGTAGTGATGGCCCGCCTGCTGCAGACCACGACCGCCAAGGAGCGCGTGTATGCACAGGCGACCTCTTTCTTCGGCACCAACGAGGTCGTGCTGACCGCGTTGACCGCGTCCTTCACCGGGATGTTCGGTCTGCACGAGGGCACGCAGACCATCGAGGCGATGAAGGAGGGGGTGAGCCGTTCTCTGGAGGATCTTGCGGACGTCGGCGGCAAGGTGCAGGAAGCGGCCGTGAAGGCCGGTTACGGGCCGACCGTGCGTGCCGATGCGGTGAAGAAACTGGTCGATTCCGTGGTGAACTGGCAGGAGCGCTCGCACCAGATCATCGATGAGATGCGCACGCTGTCCACGCAGAACGCCGACGAGATCCGTGTTGCGGTCGAGGACGGCAAGCGCCGTCTGGCCGATCTGGCCGAAGACGGCAGGGGACTGGTGGTCGAGTCCGGGGCATGAACAGTCCGGTTGCAGCCCCGGCGGCGGACGCTGCGCCGGCCGCCGAGCGTCCACCGCTGGACGACATGATGCTCGCGATGGACGTGGTCGACACCTTGCGGCGTCGCGAGCGCCTGGTGACGCGTGAGCTGGATGAACTCGGCCGCGAAGAGGACCTCAAGGAGCGCCTCAAGCGCATCTACCAGCAGCAGGGCATCGAGGTGCCCGATCACGTGATCGAACAGGGCGTCGCGGCGCTGCGCGAAGACCGTTTCACCTACAAGCCACCGCAGGAGGGTCTCGGTCACCGGCTGGCGATGTGGTATGTGAACCGGCGTACCTGGGGCCGGTGGCTGGGCGCCGGTCTGGCGGCGGCGGCACTCGCTGTGGGCATCTACTACTTCACGGTCGTGGCACCGGTCAGGGCCCTGCCGGGGCAGCTCGAGGAAAGGTATGCGGTGCTGACGGAGATCGCCAAGGACGACCAGGCGCGGTCCGCGGCGCAGAAGATCTACGCGACCGGCACGGCGGCATTGCAGGCCGATGACAGCGCGACGGCCGGGCAGGCCATCGAAAAGCTCGACGATCTGAAAGGGCTGCTGGAACAGGAGTATGTCGTGCAGATCGTGAACCGGCCGGGCGAGCCGTCCGGCGTCTGGCGCATACCCGACGTCAATGAGCAGGCCCGCAACTACTACGTGCTGGTCGAGGCTGTGGCAGCGTCCGGCGAGAGCCTCAGCGTGCCCGTCTACAACGAGGAAACCGGCAAGACCGACAAGGTCGAGACCTGGGGTATCAGGGTCGATGAGTCGGCTTTCGAGGCCGTGCGGCGTGACAAGCAGGACGACGGCATCATTCAGAACGACCGCTTCGGCGTTAAGTCGCGGGGTTATCTCGACCCCGAGTACGAAATGCCGAACAACGGCGGGATGATCACACGGTGGTGAGGAATAGCCGATGATTTCTGGACGTCAGGCACTTGGCTCCATCGACGAGGCACTGGAAAAGGTGCATCAGCAGATCAACGGGCTGCAAAAAGAGGTCGGGGAACACAGCGAGCGGATGCTCGCGCTCAACAAGGGGCAGGCCGAGGAGTATCGTGAGCTGGCCCGGGTGCGCCTAGGGCAACTGTCTCGCGACTCGGTGATCCACAAGCTGGATCATGCCGAGCAGCAGGCGATCATCCTGCTCAAGCAGCGCAGCGACACGCTGGCAGCCATGCGGCAGAAACTGCAGGATGCCGAGCGGCTGCGCGGCCACCTCGATCAACAGCGGGCCCAGCAGGCCGAGCGACTGGATCAGGCGATTGCCGTGGTCGACGAGGCCGAGGCCAAGACCCAGGCCAGGCTGGACGACGAGCCGGAGTACCGTGCCCAGAGGGAACGGGCCGAGCAGGCCCAGCGCAAGGCGGCGCATGCGGACGACAAGGCCGGCCGCAGCGAGCAGGAACGCGAGAGCAAGGGACAGGCGTACCGCGACGATCCGCTGTTCACCTATCTATGGGACCGTCAGTTTGGTCTGCCCACCTATCAGGGCGGCGGCCTGACGCGCTGGCTCGATGGCAAGGTCGCGCGCCTGATCGGGTTCGCCGACGCGCGCGCCAACTACGACCGCCTGAACGAAATCCCGGTCCGCCTGCGCGAGCACGCCACGAACCTGAAGTCGCTGGCCGATGCCGAGTGGGCCCGTCTCAAGGAACTCGATGAGGCCGCACGCGCCGCCGACGGCATTCCGGCCCTGGAGGAGCGCGTGGCCGCGGAGCAGCAGCGGCTCGACGAGATCGACGCGCAGGTCAGGCAGAACGAGGACCTGGAACACGAACTGCTGACCGAGCAGGCACGTCACGCAGCCGGCGAAGACGAGCAGATGGTCCGCGCAGTGGAGTATCTCGCCAACGAGTTCGAACGCGACGATCTTGCCGAACTGCGTCATGACGCAGTGCAGACACCCTACCCGGAGGACGACCTGATCGTCAGCAACATGCTGCAGCGCGACGCCGAACGGCAACAGATAAAGACCAGCGTCGAGGGGCTCAAGGATGCCGTTCGGCAGCAACAGAGCCGGCTCAAGGAGCTGGAGAAACTACGCAGCGACTTCAAGCACCAGCGTTACGATCGGGCCGGTTCGACCTTTTCGAACGATTCCATGTTGCCGCTGCTGCTCGGACAGTTCCTCGGCGGCATGGTCGACCGCGGCATGCTGTGGAAGGTGTTACAACAGAATCAGCGTTATCGCCCGCAACGATCGGATCCGCGCTTCGGCTCCGGCGGCTTCGGCCGCGGCACCGTGTGGAGCGGCGGCCTGGGTGATCTGGGCGACATCTTCGGCGGCCTGGGCCGCGGCGGCGGCTTCGGTGGAGGTTTCGGCGGCGGCGGCTTCGGCGGCGGCGGTGGTGGTGGTGGTGGCGGCTTCCGCACCGGCGGCGGCTTCTGACGCTCCGGTGCCGGGCGCGCGTCG
>CAWEET010000022.1:0-125797 GCA_963808165.1 uncultured Gammaproteobacteria bacterium
CCGCCGCCGTTAGTGCGTCGATGTTCGGCGGAGCGGCCCATTCCGCTGCGATTGCCACCGCGTACCTCAGCATCGAGGACCTGATCGCCAGTAATGACGCGGGCCAAGTGCTGACCCTCGGAACCGACGTGGTTCCGATCGCGGGCGGTATCGTCAACGTCGGGGACACGCGCGCAACCCTCGATGGTGTGACCCAGGACGAGACGCTGGACGCGCCTCCTGTGCTGATCAACGACGTCGGCGGTGCCGGTTTCTCCTGCGTCGGGGCCTGCACGTACGCTAACAACTCCTTCAGTTACCTGACCAGTCCGGCAGATGCCGCTTCGTCATACGTGGTCAGCGACATCGTACTCACCGGTGCGATCGTGGCCGGTCTTCCGGACGGTTCCGGTGGAGTTATCCCGGCCGGCGCCAACGCAGAGACCTTGGCCGAGTCCGCCGTGCTTCCCAACAGCGTGGGTAGTGCCGAGAGCAACGTCGGGGTCAACTCTTCGTTCGAGTTCATTTCCAACGTGGACACCGACCTGACCTTCAGTGGCACCTACTCCGCCTATCTGCGCGCGGCGCTGATCGGCGGGCTGGATGGGGTCAGTGCCAACGCCAAGATCGGGTGGACGGTCTCGCTGCTGGACATCACCGATGGTGAGATCTTCACGTTCAACCTGTCCAGTGACGACGAGTTCGTGACCGGCAATGTGTCGACGCTCATACCGGGTACGGATTTCGACACGTCGTTCGGTGGCGCCTTCAGTGCCAGCACGTCGGGTACGTTCCTGAATGCCGGGAATGCATATCAGTTGACCATCACCCACGAGTCGATTGCTGACTCACGGGCGTCGCTGGTGGCGATCCCGGCGCCGCTCGCGCTGATGGGTGCGGGCCTGCTGATGCTGGGCGGTATTCAGCGTCGGCGTAACCGCTCGGCTGCTGCGTGAGTGCGCGACTGACGCATTCTTGAGCCGACTTGGTCGGCTGTTAAAGGGGGGGGTACGGAAACGTGCCCCCCTTTTTGTATTTGAAGCTCCTTTTCACCAGCCCGTGCTTATGACATACCGCGTTGGCTTGTTTTGTCTCTGCTATCCGCCGCCCGAGCGGCCAATGTCGCTTTTCCTTCCTTCTCGTCCAGATGCCTTGCCCCGCCCGACTGCGGAAACTAACCTGCTGACTTGCGCTATCGGGCGCCAGCGCCACGCCACGCGGGACAAGTGCCTGAGTACTGTCCCATAATAGATAGCTTCATGTAGCAAGAATGGACGTTCAGATTTCTTATGAAGATGCTTCGGTTGATCGCCTTCCTCCCCGCCTGCCTGGTGCTCCTGAGTGCTTGTGATGGGGTGGGCGAAAAATCCACTTCTGAGTTGCTCCTGGCCGCACAGGCTTCGCTCGACAGCAGGGATGTGCAGGAGGCCAGGGTTCATGCGCTGAATGCCGCGGCCCAGGAGCCCCAGAATCCTTCGGTGCGTGCGGTGCTCGGTGAGGTGCTGCTGCGCTCGAACGACGCCGCGGTTGCCGAGATCGAGTTCGAGAAGGCCATTGAACTGGGCATTGCTGGGGACCATGTGTATCCCTTGCTGGCAGAGGCGCTGCTGGCCCAGGGCAAGACCGGAGACTTGCAAGACTTGCAGTTGCCGCCGGACATTGACGCCGCGAGTCATGCTGCTGTACTCGCCTTTGAGACCGAGTCGTTGATCGGTGCGGGACGAATCGCGGATGCGGCCAAGCTGCTGCAACAAATCGTCGGCCTCGATCCCTCCCAGCCCGATGCCGTTCTCGCAAGGGCTCGATTCCTCACCACATTGTCGCGCTCGGCGCAGGCAGAGCAGATGATCGATGGCCTGGTCCAGAGGCGTCCCGAAGACTACAAGGCCTGGCTGCGATTGGGACAGGTTCGATCCGACAGCGGCGACGATCAGGGTGCCATTGACGCATTGAACAGGGCTGTAGAATTTGCCTATGTACCGGGCATCGAACGACAGTACCGTGCCCTGGCCCTGCTCAAGGTCGGTGAGACCGAGGCAGCTCGACGCGACTACGAGGAACTGGCGAACCGCTATCCCGGCGCCGCGATCGTTGAATTTCTCGCCGGCTATTTCAATTATCAGGCCGGTAACTTTGGGGATGCGCAGAGCCGTTTGGACGGGGTCTTGGCAGAAGATCCCGCGCATGTACCCTCCCTGCTATTGGGGGCGGCGGCCTACGGCCAGACGGGTTCGCTGCAGATCGCCAAACACTATCAGGACCGTCTGACCAGGCAACGGACTCCCGGGTCCTCAGACCGCGTAGCGATTCTGGCGGCATTCCTCAGTCTGCGTATAGGCGACGCAGAGGCCGCGGATGCACTACTGGATTCGGTCGGTCAGATCCCCGCACTCGACGACTACGTTGCGCAGCTGAGGGTGCGTTCGGCCGCGATGATGCGCGGGGTATCCGAGCCATCGGCTGCCGATAAAAGCAGTATTGCGGCCATGACGTTGCGGCCTCCGCCTGCGCAGATCGCCCTGCTGGGCGGAGAGAGACCGGTCGCGGAGGATACGGACGAACGCTTGCTCCAGACGGTGGGCGCCGAGACTGCCCGGGTCTATCGGGAGATTCGTGCGTCCACCGAGCGGGGTGATTTCGCCGAAGCAGAGGCTATTGCCAGCGCTTACCTGGCGCAGCATGCCAACGAGCCAGTTGCGCACCTGCTGACCGGTATCGCCGCGGTTGCCCGGCAAGATATGGCGCAGGCCTACGAGTCTTACTCGCGGGCGGTCGGGTTGGATCCTGGCTATGTTCCGGCGCTGCGTTCGCTGGCAACGGTGCAGATGCTGCGTGGCGATTACGCCGCGGCGGCGGAGCTGCAGGCGAGGATCACGGAACTGCATCCGCAGGACTACCAGGCCTACCTGGCCGCTGCGGCGGCGGAGGTCGCGGGGAACGACCTGGATATGGCCAGGCAATGGCTGGAGCGGGCCGTCGCGCTGCGTCCGGGCGCCTATGAACCCGTTGAACTCCTGGCCCGAGTGATGGGACAACAAGACGACTCGGCAGGTGCGTTGGCGTTGCTTAACAGCCAAAGTCACCACTTCGAAGACAGTACCAAATTCCTAGCGCTGCGTGCGCGCTTTGCTCTGGAAGTTGGTGATGAAACCTCTGCCCTCGCGGATTTTGGCCGCTTGGCGTCGCTGCTTCCCCGCGACGCCCTGATCGCCGTTACCTATGCCGGATTGCTCCGCGACGCGGGTCAAACAAACGCGTATGAAGCGGAACTTCGGCGCGCATTGGATATTGAGCCGCGTCTGGACGAAACACGCCACGAACTGGCTGCGAGCGCTCTGCTGCGAAATGATGTCACCGGCGCGAAGAAGCTCCTGGGTCCATCGGAAGATCATACTGACAATCCGAGACTGCTAGGGCTATCGGCCGTGATCGCATCGAAAGAGAATCGGCCAGACGACGCTTTGGATCTGGCACGCAGGGTGTTCGAATTGGCGCCCAACAATACGAATCTGATTTCATTGGCAAAGGTGCAGTGGTCGGTGGGCAGGGAAACGGAGGCCTTGGCCGGGCTTTCGTCCTGGGTAAAGGAGCATCCGGAAGATCTCCTGACCCTGAATTACCTGGCCGACAGGCTGCTTGACATGGGGCAGCCCGACGCGGCCGTTGCGCTGTACGAGACATCGCTGGAGCGCAACCCCAAACAACCGGCTGTACTTAACAATCTTGCCTGGGTGCTGCGCAAATCGGACCTGGACAGGGCCCATGAGCTTGCCCAGCGCGCTGTCGCCATGGCGCCCTCCAACAAGGATCTGCAGGATACGCTGTCCGCGATAGAGCAATCGATGTCGAACAGAAGATAGGTGCAAACTGTTGGTGCATCTGAGTCAGACTCGATCATTTCGGTCCGCATTGTCGCGTGATCAGCTATCGCCTGGGTGACCTCATGACCTGGAATACGTCTCCTGTTCGCGGCTGCACTTCGTCTGTTCCGTTTCACACCTTCGGCCGGTCGGCTCGAAGATGGCTGCGGTCGGCTGACTTATTGGTGTGTGTAGTCAGGGGAGTGCGCAGTGGGCAGTGATCTGGCCTCGAGGATAGCCGGGTTCGTTCGCGCTTGCGGCGAGCAGGGCATCGCGTCGATCTCGGCAGCCGATGGCGAAAAGAGTAGGTATACGCGGAGCGTGACCGGTTTCAGTGCGGATGTCGGGGCCGTCGTGTATCCGGAATCGACCGAACAGGTCCGCGTCGTCGTGCGCCTCGCGAACGACGGCGATATTCCCTTGTACCCGGTATCCATTGGATTGAACTGGGGCTACGGGTCCCGATGCCCCTCGGTCGAAAACGCCGTCGTGGTAGACCTTTCCCGGATGAATAGCATCCGGAATGCGGACGAGGTCTCGGTGAAGAGCCCTGTGCTGGTGATCGAGCCGGGTGTCACACAGCAGCAGGTCTTCGATTTCCTCGAGGCCAACCATCCTGGATTGACCTTCAATGTCTCCGGTGCAGGTACCGGAACCAGTATTCTCGGTAACTCACTGGAGCGCGGTGTGGGATACCTGGGGCCGCGCAGAGAAGACCTGTTCGGCCTGGAAGTGGTGACCGGGCGCGGTGACATGCTGCGCACGGGGTTCCGTCGGCTGGGGGAGGAATCGCCGTTGGCTCACGCCCATCCCTATGGTCTCGGTCCAATGACGGACGGACTGTTCTTCCAGGGAAATTTTGGCATCGTGACCAGCGCCTGCTTCCGATTATTTCCGAAGCGGCCCGCGAACGTCGCCGTGTCGCTCAGGCTAAAGAGTGATGAACAGCTGGGCGAGTTTATCGACCTGCTCGCGGAACTCAAGCGCGACGGCGTATTGCACACGGTGACGCATCTCGCCAATCAGGCCCGAACGCACGGCACCCTGTTTCAGCTGGTGGCTGCGTACTTTTCCGACCGATGCGGTTTCACCGCCGAAGCCGCGGATGCCGAAGCCGCCGTTTGCCTCAATACCGTCGTGCCGGACAAGTGGGCCAGCCTGGCCGGCGTCTCGGGGACGCGGGCTGGCGTTGCGGCGAATATTTTCGAGATCTGGCGGCGCACGCGTAAAGTCGCGGGTATGAAGATCGTCAGTGACGGCATGCTGCGCGTTGCATTCGCGATTTTCGATCGGTTCCGGCAACGACAATCGGCTCGTTTTCAGGCAGCGGTCGTTTCTGCGGTACTGCCGCTGCATGGTCTGGCCACGGGGCGCCCGACGGATGCGCCGATCGATAACCTGCTGTACAAATACGGCGCGCTTGGGCATCTGGATACAGGGCGTCTGGATGAGTCGGATTGTGGTCTCATTTTCGTGAATCCGGCCCTGCCTCTGGACGGTCGGCTGGTCGAAAAGGTCATTCGGGACGTCGAGCAGATCGCCTCTGATGCGGGCTTCGAGCTGTTCATCACCTTGAATGTCGAAGGCCCGACGACGCTGGTCGGCGTTATCAATCTGCTGTTCGACCGGAGCGATAGTGAGCAGCAGCGAAGTGCGCAGGCATTGGCTGCCGACCTGCTCGAATGCATCCATGGCCATGGGCTGAGCCTATACCGCTCCAGGGTTGATCTGATGCCTCAAATCACCAGGGAAGACGATCCCTATTGGCAGACGATCTATCAGTTGAAGACGGTTTTCGATCCAAACGACATCATATCGCCCGGTCGCTACAACCTCACCAAGCGTACCGGCTGAGCTGTTTGCCGCATCGCGGCGGTCTGTTGTGCGCATGCGGCAGATCCTGGCACGCAGTTTTCGCGGCAGCGACGATGTGTCGGTCGAAGCGGCCGTCAGATCTGCAGGTTCATGTCCTCGGCAATCGCAAGCAACAGTCTCCGCAGGGGTCTGCTGAGGTGTCGGAACAACACCTTGCGGGAAATGAAATAGGGCGCCCTCCGACCGCGAAAGTCTATCGGCTCACCGACCTGTTCGAAGCGAATACCGGCATGGCGCAGGTGGCGGGCGAGGCGGGTTTCCATCATCGCATAGACACCGGTGGCACCGTCGGCCAGGCCGATCACAGAGGCGCCCAGGTAGAGGCCGAGTGCAATGTGCGGGAAGCGTCGGCGTTCATCCTGCGTCCATTTGAACAGCTCTTCGCCGTGTCCCTCCGGGTTGGTGTGCTCCTTGGCTCGGCGCCGGAACTCGCTGCGCAGGGCGAGGCGGGATATCTCACCATAGCTGCCCAGTGGCAATCGGTCCGGCCGCAATGGGCCATCATATAATTGGTCGCCACAATGCCCGACCAGTGGAATGGCCGGTTCCAGCGCGGAATCGTGGGTCATCACCATGCGCACCGTGCCGGCATACATGCCACTTCGATTGTGCGTCAGCAGGCAATGCCGGGAGACGTCGTCATAGACATCGCGTTCCAACGCGTCGGCAAACTTCCCGGGGTCTTCCCAGCCCAAATCCCGACAATAGACATCGTAGCGCAGACGAAAAACCTCTTTGCGCAGTGCGTCCGTATCTGCCATGGTTATCGAGAAGAACTCACGGTAAGGCTGAACCAGGTCCATTTGAGACAGGTTCCAGAGGGTGGTGAGCCTTGAAATCGGGTTTGCCAGCGGCACGGGAGCAGGTGGTCACGATAGTGATTTATTTTATATAGCGACGCTGGGAACCTGAACTTGAAAGCTGTTCCGCGCGATTAACGACTATTCGAATGTTCGACGAAACATTCCGCGTCTGCTTCGCGGATACCCCGTTCGGTGTCGCATTGCACCAACGGATCCGCTACCGGGTCTTCTGTCTGGACAAGGGCTTCGAAGACCCGTGTGCATTCTCATCCGCTCGGGAAACGGACGCCTGGGATGACCAGTCTGCGCATTTCATCGTGCAGGACAAGACAACCCGGCAGTGGGTTGCGGCGACCCGGATGGTCTTGCCAAAAGGAGGGCGGCCGTTGCCGGTGGACAACTTGGGCGCCTTTGATCGTGAGGGGGTCGGGCAGGTCGACAGGCCGGTAGCCGAGATTTCCCGGTTCTGCATCGTCCGCAATCGGCCGCAGCGATCGATCGGTACACAGGGACTTTCCGAGGCGAATTCGCTGGAGCTCTGGGGAATAGGTGCCATCGGCAAGAGTCAGCAGTTCGAGATCACACTCGGCATGATGCGTGCCCAGATAATTTTCGCGCTCAAGCGAGGCATCGACGCCTGTGTCATGCTGATTACCGACCCTTTTGCCCGTTTGTTACGTCGCCTGGGTCTGCGATTCACGCAGGTCGGGCCGCCGGTTCAGCACCGTGGAACGCGCACGGCCTATCTGGTCCATATGCGTGAAAGCGCGCTGTCGATGTCCCAGGAATCGTCCGTGGTGCGTGGCATGCTGCGAAGGTCGAAACATGCCTATGTGCGTATCTCGAGCGTGGCCGGGAAGGATCTCGTGGACACCGTCAGCGAATTTTCACCCGATCACTCGCTGTTCAACGAGACCATTTTTCGCGAAACGGTGCTGCTCCCGGCAGAAGACGACCTTGATTTGTGTGCCGGCGTCGGCGACTAGGGGGGCTCCCTGCGGGCCGGTACACAAGCGCCATCGCCTGTGTTTCGCTCGCTTGAATTCGCAACGGCTAGTCCGGCGCTCGCGAGCCTTGCCGATGGCGCTTGTGGATTGGCTGAATGTTACCGAACTTACCAAGCAGCCCGCTAGGGCCTGTCAACACCATGCGGATGCCCAGCGTTGGCCCTCCAATGAGGCCATTTTTCCCCATGACCGCGTTGCACTTTCGCTGATGTACGGCAGGTACACGGCGCTCAGTGCGCCTTGTCCCGTGAAAAAATGACCTCCGTCGAAGAGTATCCGCATAGTGTTGACAGGCCCTAACCGACCAACTTCATTTCGGATATCTTTATGCGCCATTCCGCCGGCCCCGTCGCGTGGACCGACTCGCCCTTGCTGTCGACCGCCACGGTGACCGGCATATCGACGACATCGAACTCGTATATGGCCTCCATGCCGAGGTCTTCAAACGCAATGACCTTCGCCGAGCGGATCGCCTGCGAGACGAGGTAGGCGGCGCCACCGACCGCCATCAGGTAGGCGGCCTTGTGTTTGCTGATCGCCTCGATCGCGGCCGGGCCCCGCTCGGCCTTGCCGACCATGCCGATCAGGCCGGTCTGCGACAGCATCATGTCGGTGAACTTGTCCATCCGGGTCGAGGTGGTCGGTCCGGCGGGCCCGACGGCTTCGTTCCGCACCGGATCGACCGGGCCGACGTAGTAGATCAGCCGATTGGTGAAATCAACGCCGTCGGGCAAGCCCTGGCCGCTGGCCAAAAGTTCCTGAATGCGCTTGTGTGCGGCATCGCGGCCCGTCAGCAGTTTGCCGTTGAGCAACAGGCGGTCACCCGGTTGCCAGCGTTGGACCTCCTCGCGGGTGAGGGTGGCCAGATCGACACGTTTCGCGGATTCGCTGACCTGCCAGGTGACGTCAGGCCAGTCCTCCAGCCTTGGCGGCGTGAGAAGCGCCGGTCCGCTGCCGTCCAGATGAAACTCGACATGCCGGGTGGCGGCACAGTTGGGGATCATGCCTACCGGCAAAGAGGCTGCATGCGTCGGGTAGTCGAGGATCTTGACGTCCACTACGGTCGTCAATCCGCCGAGCCCTTGTGCGCCTATGCCGAGGGCGTTGACCTTCTCGAAGATGTCCAGGCGAAGTTCCTCGATAGGGTTGGCCGGTCCGCGCGCCTTGAGTTCATCGATGTCGATCGGCGCCATCAGCGATTCCTTGGCCAGCAGCATCGCCTTCTCTGCGGTTCCTCCAATGCCTATGCCCAATACCCCGGGCGGACACCAGCCGGCACCCATGGTCGGCAGTGTCTTCAAGACCCAGTCGACCAGACTGTCGCTGGGGTTGAGGATGGCGAACTTGGATTTGTTTTCGGACCCTCCGCCCTTGGCGGCAAGCGCGATATCCAGGCGGTCACCCGGCACGATATCGGTGTAGACGATCGCCGGCGTATTGTCGCCGGTGTTCCTGCGCGCGCCGATCGGCGGATCGACCATCGAGGCGCGCAACTTGTTATCGGGGTGCAGGTAGGCTCGGCGTACGCCCTCGTTGATCATATCGTCGAGGCTCATGTCACCTTCGAATCGCACCCCCATGCCGACTTTCAGAAAGACGACCACCGCGCCCGTATCCTGACAGATCGGCCGATGCCCCTCGGCACACATGCGCGAGTTGGTCAGGATCTGTGCGAGTGCATCCTTGGCCGCCGGCGACTGCTCGCGCTCGTAGGCTCGACCGACTGCCTGGATGTAATCCAGCGGATGGTAATAGGAGATGAACTGCAAGGCATCGGCGATGCTCTGGATGAGGTCATCCTGCTTGATAGTGGTCATTGGAGTGGGTCCATGCTGGGGTAGGTCGGGCGGAACTCGGAAGCGTAACGGGAGTCACTTCGGAATCTGCGCTCTGGCGCAGTCGATCCACGGGTCGCCATACATCGGTCCGTGGAGGCTCGACTGCCGTGTCCCTGGGACAAACATCCGCGAATCGAATACGTCGGAGCAATGTTCGATGCCTGTTGGCCCCTTGCCGTCAGTGCGACGCGGCTTCAGCCCCGGTGCCGACAGGCGGGCGTGTCTCATTCGGAAGGCCGATCCGCCGCACGGTGGATAAGTCAGCGACGCGCCGCACTGCAAGGCGACTTCTCCGCGCGAACCGGGCCGGTTTCCATTCAGGGTTCGATCTTTGCTGTTGCCGGCTGGCCTCATCAGATGTTCAACAGCATCCGTGCCGGATCCTCCAGGCATTCTTTGATCGTCACCAGACACTGGACCGCCTCGCGACCATCGATGATGCGGTGGTCATACGATAACGCCAGATACATCATCGGCCGGATCACGATCTCGCCATCCTCGACGATCGGTCTCTGGACGATATTGTGCATGCCCAAGATCGCGCTTTGCGGTGGGTTGAGGATCGGCGTCGACAGCATCGAGCCGAACACGCCGCCGTTCGAAATGGTGAACGTGCCACCAGTCAGTTCGTCGTAGCTCAGCGTGCCTTCTTTCGCCTTTTGACCAAAGGCCCGGATGGTGTCTTCGATCTCGGCGAACGACATCTGGTCGACATTTCGCAGGATCGGGACCACGAGGCCGCGCGGCGAACCAACTGCGACTCCGATGTCAAAAAAGTTGTGGTAGACGATGTCGTTGCCGTCAATCGACGCATTGACCACCGGGAATTTCTTCAGTGCCTCGACTGCGGCCTTGACGAAAAACGACATGAAACCCAGGCGGACGTCGTAGGCCTTCTCGAAGGCATCTTTGTGCCGCGAGCGCAGATCCATGGCCGCCTTCAGGTTGACCTCGTTAAAGGTGGTCAGAATGGCGGCGTTCTGCTGTGCCTCGAGCAGGCGTTCGGCAATACGCGCACGCAGCCGTGTCATGGGTACCCGTTTTTCCTCGCGTACGCCGCTGGCGGTGCCCGCCACGGCCTCCAGATCGGCATCTTTTCCCGTTGCCTGCTGGTCCATGTAGGCCATCACGTCGGATTTCAGAATCCGGCCGTTCTTGCCGGTCCCCTTGATCTTGCCGGCATCGACGTTCAGCTCTTTCACCAGGCGGCGCACTGCCGGAGTCAACACCTGGTCGACATCCTCCGGGGCCGCCGGTCCGGAATCTTGCTCGGCCGCCCGGGGTGCTGTTTCTTCCTCGGCCTGTCGTGCCTTCTCCGGCGAAGTCGGCAGTTCGGTTGCCGGACCGGGGGCGGTCGCCCCGGCTTCGACGATCGCCAGCAGCTCATCTGCGGTGACCACGGCACCTTCTTCCACCAGGGCCTCGCTCAGGACGCCGGCAACCGGCGAAGGGACTTCGAGCACCACCTTGTCCGTCTCCAGATCGACGAGGTTTTCATCGCGCGCTATGGCCTCGCCGGGCTTCTTGTGCCAAGTCAGGACGGTGGCGTCACTGACGGATTCTGGCAGTGTGGGAACACGTACTTCGGTCGACATAGTTAGCCCCTTAGGTTCATCGATGGATCACTGCGCCCGGTCAGCGCGTCATCCACGAGTTTCTCTTGTTCTTCCTGGTGTACCTGGCTGTAGCCGGTAGCCGGTGCGGCTGCGGAGGGCCTGCCGGCATAAATCAGTTTGCGCCCGCCTTCGTGCAGGGAGTGGAAGCGGTGTTTCACCTGATCCCAGGCGCCTTGGTTCTGCGGCTCTTCCTGGCACCACACATACAAAGTCGCATTCGGGTATCGACCGATGACGGTTTCGAACTCATCCCTCGGGAACGGATACAACTGCTCGATCCTGACCAGTGCGACGTGTTGCAACTCGCGTGTTCGCCTGGCCTGCAACAGATCGAAGTAGACCTTGCCGGTGCAGAGCACCACCTGGGTCACATCCTCGGGGGTGATCGGGTCGATCTCGTCGATGACGTTCTCGAACCTGCCATGCGTCAGCATCTCGAGTGACGAAGTCGCCAGTGGGTGCCGCAGCAGGCTCTTGGGCGACATGACGATCAGCGGGTGCCGGAAAGGCCGCAGCATCTGACGGCGCAGCAGATGGAATATCTGCGATGGGGTTGTGGGCACGCAGACCTGGATATTGTGTTCTGCGCAAAGCTGCATATAGCGCTCCAGTCGCGCCGATGAGTGCTCCGGGCCCTGGCCCTCGTAGCCATGCGGCAGTAGCATCACGAGTCCGCAGTAAAGCCCCCATTTGGCGCCGGCCGATGCGATGAACTGATCGATGACCACCTGGGCGCCGTTCGCGAAGTCGCCGAACTGGGCTTCCCAGATCGTCAGTGCCTTAGGGTCTGCGGTGGCGTAGCCGTACTCATAACCGAGCACCGCCTCTTCGGACAAGACCGAATCGATCACGGTGAAATTGGGTTGATCCTTGTGCAGGTTGCGCAGCGGTATATAGCTGTCCCCCGTGTCCTGGTTGCGCAGCATCGCGTGACGGTGGAAGAAGGTGCCGCGTCGGCAATCCTGGCCGGAGATACGGATGGGCACGCCCTGGTCCAACAGGGTCGCATAGGCCATGTTTTCCGCGAAGCCCCAGTCGATCAGCTTGTCGCCCTGCGCCATCAGGCGGCGATCTTCCATGATGCGCTGCACGCGAGGGTGCAGATTGAACTCGCCCGGCGGGGTTACGATCTGCCCGGCCAGTGCCTCGAAGCGCTCCGGGTCGAAGCTGGTGTCGACCGGACGATCCCAGTGCACGCCGCGGTAATTCGACCAGTCCACGTGAAAGGAATCCTGCACACGGCAGACCGTGGGGCGGCCCACGCAGTTCCCGCGGTCGAACTCGGCGCGGATTTGTTCCACGTAGTCCTGAACCTCCGCCGGCTTGATCAGCTGGCTGGCGATCAGCTCGTCGGCGTAGGCGGCGCGGGTCGGCTGATGATTGCGTATCCGCTGATACATGATCGGTTGGGTCACCGCAGGTTCATCGGCTTCGTTGTGGCCATGCCGGCGGTAACAGACCAGGTCGATGACCACGTCTCTTCGGAAGCGGTTGCGGTAGTCCAGCGCCATCCGGGTGACGAAGATCACCGCTTCCGGATCATCGCCGTTGACGTGAAAGATCGGCGCCTGCACGACCTTTGCCACATCGGTGCAGTAGGCTGTCGACCGGCTGTCCAGCGTGTTGCTGGTGGTAAAGCCGATCTGGTTGTTGATGACGATGTGGACTGTACCGCCGACCGTGTAGCCACGCGCCTGGGTCATGTTGAACATTTCCATGTTCACGCCCTGGCCGGAGAAGGCGGCATCGCCGTGCAGGATGATCGGCAGCACCTTTTCCCCGGTCTTGTCCGCGCGCCGCTGCTGCCGGGCCCGGACCGAGCCGTGCACCACCGGACTGATGATCTCGAGATGTGAGGGATTGAAGCCGAGGGTGATGTGGATCAGGCCGCCGGGCGTTGCCACATCGTTTGCAAAGCCCTTGTGGTACTTCACATCGCCGGAGGACATGATGCCCTCGTCCGGCACATGTCGGCGGCCTTCGAACTCGCCGAAGATCTGCGCCGGGGGTTTGCCCATGATATTCGCCAGGACATTCAGGCGGCCGCGGTGGGCCATGCCGATGACCGCCTCTACGGCACCGTCGCGCCCGGCACGCTGGATCAGTTCGTCGAGCATGGGGATCAGCGATTCGCCGCCTTCCAGCGAGAAACGCTTTTGCCCGACATAGCGTGCATGCATGAATTTTTCGATACCCTCGGCGGCGGTCAGCATGTAAAGAATCCAGCGCCGCTGGTCTTCGTCGAGTTCGGGCTCGACCCGATAGCTTTCCAGCCGTTGCTGGATCCAGCGTTTCTCCTCGGTATTGGTGATATGCATATACTCGGAACCGACCGTGCCGGTATACACCTCTTTCACCTGCGCCAGGATATCCTTGAGCGGCATCTGGTCGGGTGCAAACAGCGAACCGGTGTTGAACACCGTGTTCATATCTTCCTTGCCGAGCCCGTAGTACGAAGGCTCAAGATCGGGCAGTGGGGTCTCGAGTTTCAGATTCAGCGGATCGAGTCTGGCGTTTTGGTGGCCACGGACCCGATAGGCATTGATCAGGCGCAGCACCTTGGCCTGGCGCTCCGCGGCTGCCGCCGACAGTCCGGTACTGACCCTCGAGGACGGATCGTAGGCGAGCTGCAGAAAGGCATCCTGCACCCGGCGGTGTGACAGGTCGTCGGCCTCGCCGCCGTTGACCGGTGGCAGGCTGTCGAAGTGCTCCCGCCAGTTCACCGGGACGCTGCCGGGGTCCTCCAGATAGGCCTCGAACAGATCTTCGATGAAGGGTGCGTTGGCGCCGAAGAAGGCGGAAGATCCGCGCAGTCGATCGAGAAACTCGGACATTTTAGGACGGTCACCCAAAGTTGGTGCAGAAATGACAAATTCCCGGCCGGACCGGGATTTAAGGAAGTCTAGCACAGCGATTTTGACCTTATAGGTCAATAAATTTTTATTCGGATCATTGTCTGAGGGCATGGCTAAGCGCGGGTGCGGGAAAGGCGACCACAAGAGCCGGCAAGGCTGCTAAAATTCCCAACATGAGTACGCTTGTGATAGACGGCCCCAAGGTGGCCACCGACTTGTGTTCGCTGGAGGCGGATCTGGCGTTCTTTGAGGCACGCCTGTCGCTGGCCGGCGAGGCGCCCGACACCGCCTACCAGCGTGCCCAGATCAAGACCTACCAGACCCTTGGCGCCCAGATTGGCGAGACTATCGATAAACTGCGTCCCCGACGGAGGGGTGTGGCTGGGCCACGTCGCAAGGGTCGCGCGGCGGCCTGATTCAACGCCTCGGGTTGTCCCCGCCCTTCGCGGCCGGAACACGGCGCCCTACCGCCGGTCAAACCATTCGCGCGGCTCGGTGCGAGGCAGCTACTGTTCCCTGTGCGCCGTTCGGCTCGTGGCGCGGTCGGCTTCACGCAGGCCGAGCACGCTGCGGATGTCGGCCCAGATCGCATGGAAGACCGGAATCAGCAACAGCACGACAAAGGCCGACGCCAAAGTGCCGAAGCTGAGTGCTATCGCCATCGGGACCAGGAACAATGCCTGGGTCGATTTCTCGAATAACATCGGGAACAGCCCGGCCGTGGTGGTGAGTGAGGTCAGTACGATGGGGCGAAAGCGGCTTTGCGCGGCTCGCGCCAATGCGGTGTCCGGACTATGGCCGCTGCTTGCCAGTTGCCTATAACGCAGTGTGAGCACCAGCGCTCCGTTTACCACCAGACCGCCCAGTGCGATCATGCCGAAAATGCTGACCGAACTCAGATCGAACCCGAGCAGCACGTGGCCTGCCACCGCGGCGGCGACCGAGTAGGGTATCGTCAGCATGATGATCACTGCCTGTGCGTAGCTGCGGAACAGCGCTGCCGTCAGCGCGAACACCACCAGCCCCGCCCACAGCAACCCCCTGAAGATGCCGTTGAGGGCCTCGTTGCGATCGCGCCGCCCGCCGGCGAACTTCCAGTTGAGGCCGGGGTGACGCGCGACCAACTCGGGCAGGATTTCCTGCTCCAGCGAGCTGCGGATGCGCCGCGAGTTGGCACTGCTCTTGTCGAAGCTGGCTGCCACGGTCAGGGTGCGCTTGCCATCCTCGCGCCGAATGGTGCTGTACGCCTGGCCTTCGCTGAAATCGGCCGCCAGCGCCAGGGGTATCTCGATACCGTCCCTGCCGCGCACGATGAAGTCGCTGATGTCCTGGACGGACAGCCGTTGCTCGCGTGGCAGGCGCACCATCACTTTCACTTCGTAACCGTCGCGCAACAGGCGCAGCGCCTCTGCCCCATGAAAGGCATTGCGCACCTGGCGCCCGAGGGATGCCTCGGTCAGTCCGACCGCGCGGCCCTGCGGCGTCAGCGTGAAGCGGATCTGGCGCTTGCCTTCGGCGATACCGTCACTGATGTCCACCAGTCCGGTGAACTCGTCCAGCCGCTCGGCCAGTTCCCGGGCCGCGGTTTCCAGGGTCGGGGTCGAGGCATGTGACAGGTTGATGCGCAGTCCCTGGTTTCCGCCCGGTCCGACCAGGTATTCGAAGAACAGCGACTTGGCCTCGGGCAAGTCACCGATTTCTTCGCGCCAGATGCGGGTCAGTTCCTCCTGGTTGAAAGGCCGCAGCTCATCCGGCACCAGGTAGACGTTCACATCGCCGCTGTTCGCGTTGGCTCGGGTAAACCAGCTTTCGATATGTTGTTCGCGGTCGCCGAGCCGGTCCAACGCTCGCAGTGCGGCGGCCTCGATGCGCTTTACCACGCTCAGCGTCTCGCCGAATGATGCGTCGACCGGCATCTGCAGTTCCGCATCCACGCGGTTGCCTGGGATCTCCGGTCGCCATGTAAGGTCGATGCGGCCCGACTCGTACCAGATCACGACCAGCGCGAGCAGGCCGGTGAATATCAGCACAGTGATATAGCGTTCGCGTAGCGCGGTGTTCAGCAAGCGCATATAGAGGCCGTCGCGCAGGTGATCCAGACTGTCGGCTAGGGCATCGTGGAAGCGTTTGACCCGCCTGAAGCGCGCGATGAAATCGCGCCAGCCGGTTCTTCCGGCACCAGCAACCGAGTTGAGATGGGACGGCAGTATCAGCAGTGCTTCGACCAGCGAGACCAGAAACACCACAATGGCGACGATGGGCAGGTGGCGCATGAACTGGCCGGTTACGCCGGGCACGAAGATCAGTGGGATAAAGGCAATGATGTTGGTGCCGACTGCATACAGCACCGGGACGACCATCTCGTTGGCACCGTCGCGCACAGCCTGCGCCATAGGCATCCCCTGCTGATGCTTGGCGTGGATGTTCTCACCCACGATGATCGCGTCGTCGACGACGATCCCCAGGGTGAGAATGAAGGCGAACATTGAGATCATGTTCAGGGTGACATCAATCTCCGGCAGGATCATGAACGAGCCGATGAAGACCACGGGTATCGAGACCGCCACCCAGAAGGCGAGGCGCGGGTTGAGGAATATGCCCAGTGTGATCACCACCAGTGTCAGGCCGATGGCGCCGTTCTTCAGCAGGATTTCACTGCGTTCGGCATAACGCTCGGAACGATCGTTGTGAACGCTGATCGTGACGGTTTCGGGCAGTTCGGCATTCAACTGTGCTACCAGCGAACGCACGCGCTCGGCCAACTCGATCGGGCGTTGACTCTCGGTCTGATAGATGTCGAGACGCAGACCGGGGCGGCCGTTGAATTCAAAACTCTGCGAGGCCTCGGCGAATCCATCGACCAATAGCGCAGTATCGTTCAGCAGGATGCTTGAGCCATCCTGCAGCACCTTGACTGGGATGTCGGCGAACTCGTTGGCCCGGACCCGGCGACCCTCGGTGCGCAACAGGATCTCGCCGTCGACCGTCTCGATGGTGCCCGCCGGCACATCGCGCGCGGCGCTGCGCACCGCCTGAGCCACATCGGCGAGACTGAGGTCGAGTGCCCGCAGGCGTTCCTGCGAGATTTCGACGGTGATCTGTGGCGCCAGTCTGCCGCGGACATTCACTTCCGACACACCGGGCATCGTCAGGATCTCGCGCCGGATACGTTCGCTAAGTTCGAACAGGTCGTCGGGTGGCAGGGACGAGGCGACCGCCACGCTGACGACGTAGAATCCATGGGTGGTGATTCCGACCCGCGGTGGCTCGGCGTCATCCGGAAACGAGGTGATACGCGCGACCGCGTTGCTGATGTTCTGCAGGACTTCACCCGGGTCTGCATCGTCGCTGAGTTCAGCGGTAACGCGGCCGGAGCCCTCGTTTGCCGATGAGAGGATGCTGCGGACGCCTTCCATGCCGGTGATCTCTTTTTCGACCGCGAGCACGATCCCCTCTTCGACCTCCTCCGGACTGGCGCCCGGGTAGGAGACGCTCACGCGCACGGACTCGAGCGTAAAATCGGGCGTGATTTCCTGGCGGATGTCTGAGAAGCCGAGCATGCCGCCAAGCAGCATCGCGAACATGAGCAGATTGGCGGCGACCGGATTGCCGGCCATCCAGGAGACGAGAGCGAAGCGGGGGCTGTGGTCAGTCAAGGCCGAGGTCGTCCGTCCGGTTGCATTGCCAGGGGACGACCGTTATCCGGATCGACCACGCGGCTGCGCACCTGCGCACCAGGTACCAGGCCCGAGATGCGACTGACGACGATCTTGTCGCCGCTCAGCAGGGTGTCCTTGTGTAGCAACAGGGTCTGCCCCGACTCCCAAACCACCTCGGCATCGCGGACCTGTAGCCTGTCGTCCGCATCCACCACCCACAGGCGGCCATTGTCGCGTACCGCACGCCGCGGCACCTCGATTGCCTGGGACATCTCGCCGGCGGCGATCTCGGCCTCCACGTAGCTGCCCAGCAGCAGATGGCGGGCGGCCCGGTTGTCGACCGGAACCGCGGCGATGACGCCGGCAAGTCGCGAACCCGAAGCAAGGTCTGCGCGGATACGCACCACCTCACCCTCGAACTCTTCCGCACCGGCGCGCACCAGGACGCGCGAACCGGGTGCGTCGCCGTTTCTCGCCGTCACGCGCCGCAGCATGCTGGGGCGCGTACGCAGTTCGATCCAGTACTCGTCGGCCCGGGTCACGCGGCCGACCAGTTCACGTGCCGCGACGACCTCACCCGCCACCCGGACGCGCTCCAGTACGATCACGTCGAACGGGAGGTTGAAGCGGGTACGCGCGAGATCGAGCCGGGCCCGCTCCAAACGGTTTTCGGCGGCCGCGAGTTCTGCCTGGACCTGCCTTAGCTGGGGTTTGCGCAGCGCCAGCGCGGACGAGGCAGAATCGATATTGACCGAGCCTTTTAGTGTCTCCAGCTCTTCGCGTGCCACCACGCGTCGGCCGTTTTCGAGCACTATCGCGGCCTTGGCCTTCGCTATCTCGGCCTCCGCGGCCTCGATTGCGAGGCGGTAGTCATCCGGCTCGATCTGTAGGATGCTGCTGCCGGCTGAAATTCGACCGCCGGGCTCGAAGTCGGCATGCAATTCGGCGATCAGGCCGCCGACTTGGGGACGTATCTCGAGTTCGTAGGCACTGGTGACGGGTCCGGCGGCAGTCAACGTCAGGCGGTGGTCGCGCGGCATCGAGTCGATGACATCGACCAGCGCCACCGGCACGCTGCTGCGTTCACGCTTGCTCTGTGGCGCAGTCTGCATCAGTTGCCAGCCGGCCAGTGTGAAACCGCCGGCAAGCAGCGCAAAGACCAACAGACGGGCGAGCGTAGTGGTCTTCACGTGGCGTCCGCCGCCATTGGGTGGCCAAGCGCACGGTGCAGGCGCACGCGTGAGCGCGCCAGCTCGGCCTGCAGTGCCAGTTGGTCGCGCTGTTGCTGCTGCATGCCGCGCAATGCCGCGAGTACCGGCAGGTAATCACTCACACCCTGTTCGTAGCGGCGTTGCGCGGCCTTCAGCAGTGCTTCGGCATTCTCGAGACGTTGTTCGGACAATGTGATGCGCTCGCGCAGACTGGCCTCCTGGTGGATCAGGTCGTCGACCTCGATCACCGCGTCGAGCCAGTCTGCCAGATACTGCTGCCCGGCGGCGACAAGTTGCGCCCGGCGCTCCGTGGCTGCGGCCTCGAGGTTGCCGCTGTCGAACAAGGTGACCGCCGCGTCGAGGGCGCCAGCAAGCAGTGTCGTGACGTTGCCGGACAGCGCGCGCGATACGCTGAGTGCAGACAGTTGCAGGGTTGGCCAGCGGTCGGCCAATGCGGCAGCAAAGCCGGCGTCGGCGGCCTCCAGTCTGGCGCCGCTCGCCCGGAGTGCGGCGCGTCGGCTCAGCAGGTCGATGGGCTGGACCGATGCAAATGTGCCGCTTACCGCTGGCAGGGGCTCGACCACCAGCGGACTGGCCTGTTCCGGTGTCCGGGCGCTGAGCCGGCGCAGACGGTTGGCTGCCTGTTGCTGATCGAGCCGGGCCTGCGGTAGCTCCTGGCGTAATGA
This sequence comes from uncultured Gammaproteobacteria bacterium, assembly GCA_963808165.1. Taxonomy (GTDB): domain Bacteria; phylum Pseudomonadota; class Gammaproteobacteria; order Chromatiales; family Chromatiaceae; genus Thiosocius. The sequence continues at coordinate 19,390 of CAWEET010000022.1, forward strand.
CGCGACCTGGTCGCGCTGTTGCAGTACGTCGACGCTGGATGCCAGACCCTGGGTGAAGCGCAGCTCGATCAGGCGCAGCAGTGTCTCGGCCAGGTCGATCTGGCGCAGTAGCAGGGCGTGCCGCTGGTTGGCTTCGGCACCGTCGAGCTGCGCAATCAGGAAGTCCCGGGCAAGATCGGAGCGCAGTTGCTCGGCAGCTGCGCTGGTCGCGATCCAGAGGCTACGCGCCGCATCGATTCGCAGGCCGAGTGCGCCGCTGGCATCGATCGGCAGGCGGGCGTCGACGTCGATCGACTGGCTGTCCGTCCTGTCCCCGGATACCGTCTGTACGTCGGCGCCTGCGCCGAGCGAAAGGTTCAGGCCGGTGTTGGCCTCGGCCTGTCGCCAACGCGCCAGGGCGGCGCTCGCCTGGGCCTGTGCGCGGCGTAGGGTAGGGTCCGCTGCGATGGCCTGTTCGAGCGGCAACCAGAGGCCTTCCGGCACAGCGCTGCGCCACCAGGTGCTGGCCGTTTCCGCTTCGGCATGAGTCAGCGGCAGCGGGGAACTGAAACTGGCCTGCGGGCTGATAGTTGGCGGTGCCGGGCGTTCCATGCCCACGAAGCATCCGCCAAGCGTCAGCACCGACAGGACCAACGGGATGCGCCACAGCAACTCAGCTTGTCTCCGTCAAATACAAGACCTTCGACCTGGGCGACGCCGATATAGAAATTCAGATCCGCAGTTTCGGCTGCTCATAGGCGTCGCCTGGAACACTCAGAAAAACAGAAGCTTGATGATAAAGGCTGTCAGCGCGACGTACAGCACTTGGCGGATGAGCCCCTCACCATGTGACACGGTCGTATGTGCGCCCAGCCAGCCACCGAGCGCGTTGCCGAGGCCGAGGCCGGTCCACCACAGCAGTTCCAGTTGAGAGGCGAATATCGCAAGCGCGACGATGGTAAAGACCAGGACAATGAACACCTTGTGCATGTTCACGCGGACCAGGTCCAGACCCATCACACGATGCAGGATAGGCATCAGGATGAAACCTACACCGATCTGAATGAAGCCGCCCCAAAAGCCGGCCCCGATCATCAGCACATGTCCCAGCAGCAGGTTCTTGACCTGGCCGTCTCCCGCTGACCGGCCGGATCCTGTCGTGGCCTGTGGCCATCAGCAGCATGACGGCGATCATTACCAGCGCCAGCATGCGGTCGAACCACTCGCCCTGCAGATGGACGCCTAGCGATGCCCCGGCCAGTGCCCCCAGCGCAGCTGCGGCCGCGAGGCTGAGGTTCAGTCTGAAGTCGGAGAAGCCGCGTCGGCGAAAGGTACCGACCGCGACGATGTTCTGCGCCAGTATGGCGATCCGATTGGTCCCGTTGGCGACGGGTCCGGGGACGCCCATGAACAGCATCACCGGTACCGTCAGCAGCGAACCGCCGCCGGCCAGCACGTTCAGCCAACCGGCCAGCACGCCGACCAGGGCCAGTACCAGGATCTGCGAGATTTCCACTAGGCTCGGTTGGAAAAAGGGAAATGGTGCCCCCGAGACGATTCGAACGTCCGACCTACCGCTTAGGAGGCGGTTGCTCTATCCGACTGAGCTACGGGGGCATGGAATGAATGTTCGGTGTTGTACGCCAAGGTTCTCCGGAACGTCCAGCATTATATCAGTTGCCTATTTGCGCAGGACAACCCATGTGCGCAAATGACCGAAGACGGGACCAACTGGGTCATTCCGCTTGCCAGACAGCTTCCATGCAGTGCTACGCTTGCGCGGCAAGGTCCCTGGGAATGAACAAGAGGTTACACGTCCGTGAATGAGATGCTCCGAAACCGCGTTGTCTGTATGGGCCTTGCGATAGTGCTTCTGTCGCTGTCGGCGGGCTGCTCGCGGGACGCCGGGTCGGAAAGGCAATCGAGCCCGCCGTCGGGCAGTTCCACATTCCAGGTGGAGAAAACGGACACTGCGGACATGGTTGCCCACGAGTTCGGCGTCGAGGTCGCGGACCTGCTGGAAAACAACCCCGATCTCCCACGCACCGAGCCTCTTGACAAAGGCCGCGTGCTGCAGATCCCGGCAAGGCTCGATTCCACGCCGGTGGTTCCGACATTGAAACCGGACGTCCCCGAATCGAGCGGTTACTCTGGAACGTTCAATCTGGTACTCGGGTTGCGCGACGCTGCGGGGAGTTGGCTGAAGCCATGGGAAAAACTGAGCGGTGATTTCAAACGGCCCGCGCAGCCGCAGACGGCGGATATCACCGAAGCCGAGGTGCAGGCATGGTTGAAAGCGGCGACGCTCGGCACCTATCGACCGGAGCTATTCGCAGCAGCCCCGGCGTGGATCGACACCGCCAGCGAGATACATCTGGTGGCCAAGGCGATCGAGGAGATCACCCCGGCTATGGCACTGGCGCAGCTCAAGACCGGCAAGCGCATCGCGATCACGCCGCAAGGCAGCGATGCGGGCTTCGTGTATCGCTTCGTCCAAAGCTTCGAGCCCTTCGTCCATACCGAGCCCCAGCTGCTACTGGTGGAACATTATCGACTGACGAATTTTGTCTCCGACTATGGGACCGGCCGGATCATAAAGACGTTCTCCCTGATGCCGGGGGAAAAGGCCGAGTTGACGGTCAGTTCCTTCACCCGCGAGACGCTGAAGGAAACCCAGGCCTCGTCGATCCTGGACAGTTACAGTGACGAGACACTGGCGGAGTTCGAAAACTCGATCCGCACGGAACAGTCGAACCAGGTGAGTTCCTCGAGCAAGACATCCACACAGGCCTCGGCCAGTGCCTCTGCCAGTTGGGGGTGGGGCAAGGCCGAGGCGAGCGGCAGCTACGCCAATGCGACCGAGGAGGCACGCGCAAGCTTTGCGAGCAACGTGGCCTCGGCCACCGCGAAGAATACCGCCCGTGCCTCCGCCGCCAGAAACATCGAGATCAACACCAACGTGGAGCGCACTGTCGAAGAGGGAAGGGAGGAAACATCCATCAGAACAGTCGAGAACGTCAACTCCAGCCGCACCCTCAATTTCATCTTCTACCAGATGAATCAGCGCTATGTGTCGCTGTTGCATTTGACCGAGATCGAACTGGGCTACGATGACGGCCGCGGCAATCTGACCGTCGTTCCGCTGTATGAAATGCGTTCCCTGCTCAATCAGGTGGTGTCGAGCGACAAGGTCGATCTTGCGGAGCGCTCGATAATAACCGCCCTCAGCGGAATACTGGACTATCGGGGACGCACGAGGCCCGGGTTCATCACCGAGGATCATTGGCTGAAGATCGGAAGCCCGGAAAAACCCGCGGCTGAACTCAACAAGGAAGACGCAAGCGAGGTGAGCTTTGTGCGCCTCAACCACGACTATGTCAGCAGCTATCAGGAACTCAGCAGCGGGCGCGAGTTCTTCGTCGATGGTGTTGTCGTCGCCGCCCAGCCGCTTGTTTTGCGCACCGATGGCGTCTATGTGGAATCCCTGCTGGGCCAGAGCTCCGCCTGGTCGCCGCATACCGAAAAGATCAAGGCCGAGGAACTCCGTAAGCTGCAACTCGAGAACAATCGGCTGGAGAGCGGGCTCTAGAGGGCTGCTTGGTAAGTTCAGTTACTCTCAGAGCCCCGCTACCCGGCCAAGACAAGGCGCACTTCGCAGGGAATGGCAGGCCCTTTTCAAGAAGTGCAACGCGGTATTGGCCAGGTGGCGAGGCTCCCTTCGAGCCGGTACACAAGCGCCATCGCCTGTGTTTCGCTCGCTTGAATTAGCAACGGCTAGTCCGGCGCTCGCGCGCCTTGCCGATGACGCTTGTGGATCGGCTGAATGTGACCGAACTTACCAAGCAGCCCACTAGCCGCATGGCCCACCGGCGAGTCGGCAGGCATTGGGCAGCGTTTCGGTGTCTTCAATCTGCGGGCATCTGCTGCAGGCATACGGCAGCCGAGTCTCCAGGGACAGATTGACGGCGCCCCACGGGTTGACGACATCGGGGCGCAAGCGCGAAAGGAAATGCCATCGGTTCTGGTCGGAGATCGCACTGGCCGCCCCGGCCCGAGGACTTCGGTTTCGATCAAGCCGATGCCGGAATGGCGCGATCGGCCGTGACGAGCGATCTGACTGGACTGTTTCAGGCCCTGCCGAACGAGTAGCTTGCGGTGCCGCCGTTCTTGCGCCGTAGCGTCGTGTAGGTGTCGTCGCTGGGTGATCTGCCGGTCAGGATGCCGAGGGCCTCGCGGGTCATACGCTGGCCCTGCAATGCCAGACTGCCGTTGTGATCATTGAGTTCAGATATGGCCTTGGCCAGTCCCGTGAGTTGCCCCCAATCTCTGGTCAATGCGTCCTGCTTGAGCATGTCGACGAGTCGGCTGCCGCCCTCGATGCCTTCAGGCAAGCCGGCCGAGACCTGCAGTCGGTCGCGTGCCTGCATGCTCGGCTCGAGTTGCTTCAGCACGGCGACCTTCTCCTGCACGATGTCGGTCAGCACCTCAGGATCTCTGCTCACCAGCGCCGCCTGCTCGCGCCGTAGGATCGGCTCCAATGATTGCAGACCATGCAGGCTCGCCTGCACGGTTGCGCTGAATGCCTTGCTCAGTTGTTCCTGTTTCACTGCTTCTGTGCCCGAATGGGACCTAGGTTAAGAGTTTGCGCCCTGGCCGTCCTCGACTCGTGGGACGCTGTGAATCTGTCCCAGGAGACTCGGCGGTCGGCTTCCCGCGGTAGACCTCTGCGCAGTGCTGTCGGATGCCTGAGGGCTCACCATTCGCTATGCCCGGCCGAGTCCTGCTTCGAACGTCAGGAGTTTGTGCGCGACCTGCGCCGGCTCGACCTGCAGCGTGTTGGTGGCCAAGGTGCGCTGCACATCCTGAACGCGCTGTGTATCGACCACTGGCAGGTTGGAGATCTCTGCCTCCATGGCCTTCAGTTGGGCGGCCTGGTTCGACAGATTGAGTTGATCGGCGCCGGCCGACGCGCTCTTCGCGCCAGCAGCGGCCCGCGGTTGCGTGTCGTTGGTCGAAGTCGATTGGCCCTTACTGGCCTCGACTGCCTCTTGCGGCGGTCGGCCGCTGTTGCCATTGATTTCGATGCCCATCTCGGTCACGCCTTCATGCTTGTCACGCCCCTTGTATCGTCCGACTTTTGACGGACTTTATGCAGCGGACGTAAGTCGTGAAGTTGATTCCGGAAATAGTCGTTTGCGCCGTATATTGACCGGTCCACTCAGTTCATCACATGGATCACACCACTGCCGGTTACCGTCCCTGTAACCACACGCCCCGAACTCAGGTTCTTGACCCGAATCCGATCGCCGCGGCCGCCGTCGGCAAGTGCCTCGCCCCGCATCCTCACATCCAGGCCATCGAAATTGGCAATGATCTCGACCTTGCTGCCGCGTTTCACGAGATTAACCCGTTTCAACAGACCGGCATGCACCACGGAACCACTCGCAATGGACCGCTTGCTGCGCAGTCCTACGGCGTCTTCGATCTGGGTGAAATAAGCCTTGCGCAGCTTGGATGTGTCCATCTCGCTCAGCGTCAGATCATCCGCCTGCAGCGTCTCGCCGCGTACCACCGATCGCCGGGTAACCACCACCTCGTCGATCACAGCGATCCTTACCGGGACGTACAGTTTCCACGGATTGCTGCCTTCGCAACGAACGCCAACCACGCCGCGGCCGCCGCTCAGCGCATTGGGTGAATCGTAGGTTTCCAGCGCGCGGTCGCACTCGGCCAGCCGCAGCCGACTGTCGAGGCTTCCTACCTTGACCTCGACTCGTCCCTGCAGATCATCGATCCGTTCCAGCACGTGCTGTTCCGCGGCGGCCCGGATGTTGTCATGCGATTCTATTGCGGTTTCCTCGGCCGAGGCCGGCAGTGCGGCAATGAACAGGAGTAACAGGCCAAATGCGTCAGTTATTTGTCGGGTCATAGGCATAGTGACCTGGATTCAGCAAGGTTCGTGCCGGCTAAAGCTTATCGTTCCCATGCCGCTACGCAACGGACCCGAATGCCCGCATCACGGAGAACCCCTCATGGCCGGGATACTCGATGGCGTCGACATGCGTACGAAACTGGCGGGCCACAACCGGCTGGAACTGCTGCTGTTCCGCCTCGGTGGTCGCCAACGTTTCGGGATCAACGTCTTCAAGGTCCAGGAGGTGATCCAATGTCCGCCGCTAACCGCGGTACCTCAGTCGCATCCGGTGGTACTGGGCATCGCGAAGCTGCGTGGCAAGACGATCTCGATCATCGATCTGTCACGGGCGATCGGCGCAGCCGCGGTGGACGATCCAAGCGACAAGTTCGTGATCGTCGCCGAGTACAACCGCAAGGTACAGGGGTTCCTGGTCGACTCTGTCGATCGCATCGTCAATATGAACTGGGAAGAAATCCTGCCACCGCCAAAAGGCGCCGCCGACGGTACCTACATGACCGCAGTTACCCAGGTCGACGCTGAGCTGGTGGAGATCATCGACGTCGAGAGGGTCCTCAACGAGGTGATCGGAGGTCAGGACGAGGTCTCCGAAGGCATCATCGAGGAGCGTCGGCATGGCCTTCCCCAGCATGTCCTGATGGTCGACGATTCCAGCGTGGCCCGTAACCAGGTGACCCGGGTACTGGAGCAGATGGGTGTCGAGTACACGACCGCGAACGATGGCCGACAGGCGCTCGATCAACTCATCGCATGGCTCGCCGAGGGCAGGGACGTCGAGAACTGGCTGGCCCTGGTGATTTCCGATGTCGAGATGCCGCGCATGGATGGTTACTCGCTGACCCGGGCGATTCGCGAGCACCCGGGGCTAGAGCATCTGCATGTGATCCTGCATACCTCGCTCAGCGGCGTATTCAACAAGTCGATGGTGGAAAAGGTCGGGGCCAACGATTTCCTGCCCAAGTGGGAGCCCGATACCCTTGCGATGATGGTCCAAGAGCATCTCAGACAGCATGCGCAAGAGTGCCAGGCGTCCGCGATGTAACGGTCCGATGCGCAGGGGGAGCGGGTGACCAGGAGCCTGACGCCGGCGGCTTATCAGGCGATCCACGATTTTCTCGAAGGCCGGGTCGGGATCAGGCTTGGCCCAGGCAAAGAGTACCTTGTCGTCAGCCGTCTTACGGGGCTGTTGCCGAGTTTCGGTCTGCTGGGCTTCAGCGATCTCGCAGACCACCTTGGGGACTTTGCGGCTGCGCGACTTCAGACCGCCGTGGTCGATGCGATGACGACCAACGAGACCTTTTGGTTTCGCGACCATGGGCATTTCCGCACGCTCATCGAAGGGATTGTCAGCAAATGCCGAAGCTCCGATCTACGCATCTGGTCCGCTGCCGCCTCGACCGGGCAGGAGGCATACACGGCGGCGATCTGCCTGCAGGATGCCTTACGGGAGGGTCGGCTTGACCGCCGCTTGCGCTACCAAATCACCGGAACCGATATTTCGCCAAGTGCGCTGCAGCAGGCTCGGCGTGGTATCTATTGCGGTATCGCGGCGTCGCGCGGGCTGAGCGATCAGCAGCGACAGCGCTATTTTCGCGAGCACGAAGGTTGTGTCGAACTGCTCCCGCAGTACCGGGAAGGAGTGACCTTTCATGAATTCAACCTGCTCAAGCCCTTCGACGTCCTGGGCCGGTTCGACGTCGTGTTCTGCCGCAACGTCCTCATCTATTTCTCGCAGGAGCGCAGGCGCGACATTGTCACGCGCATCGCCCGCGCAATGAAACCGGGTGGACATCTATTTCTGGGTTCCACTGAATCCATGCGGGGACACGAAGACCTGTTCGAGATGCGCCAACTCGATGGCGCTCTGGTCTACCGGGTGCGCTGCTGAGTCCGGCGGGTCGGCCCCGGTCCAGCGTTGCCTTGCCGCCCGAACCGGCAACCCCTTGCCGCGGTTCCGCAAAGGGGACAATCGAAAAATCCCAAGTGATTGATTTGGCGCGCATTCGCCGTGTTGGCACGGGTCCTGCTGCTGAATCGTCGTAGGTACCGTTCAGGGGGAAGTGGGATGAAGCTCGATGATGTGTTCGGAATCCATGAGGAGGCGTTGCGGGTACGTGCGCGGCGCTCCGAGGTGTTGGCCGCCAATCTCGCCAACTCGGATACACCCGGCTTCAAGGCACGTGATTTCGATTTCCGTGCGATGTTGCGCAACGAGGCACAGAAACCGGTACGGCTTGCCGCCACGCACAGTGGCCACATGGCGAGCGATCACGGGCTTGTGGCATCGACCCAGATGGGCTACCGAGTCCCGCAACAGGCCTCGCTCGATGGCAACACGGTCGAGGTCGAACGCGAGCAGAACGCGTTCAGCGCCAACGCGATGCGTTATCAAGCCAGCCTGCGTTTCCTCGACGGAAAGATCAAAGGCCTGATGTTGGCAATAAAAGGTAGCGCCTGATGAGTAGCTTCAAGATATTCGATATCGCCGGCTCCGGCATGAATGCGCAGAACCTGCGCATGAACCTGGTGGCCAGCAACCTGGCCAACGTGGATGCGGTTTCGAGCAGTGTGGATGAGACCTACCGCGCACGGCAGCCGGTGTTCAGGACCATGCTGGACCAGGCGAATCCGCGCAGCCCGGCGGTTGGTGTGCACATGTCGGGTGTGGTCGAGAGCGGCGCACCGCTGGTGCGCGAGCATGCGCCAAACCACGCACTGGCTGACGCGGAAGGCTATATCTACCGGCCTAACGTCAACGTGGTGGAAGAGATGGCCAATATGATCTCTGCCTCGCGCGCCTACCAAAACAATGTCGAACTGGTGAATGCGACGCGTCAGATGCTCACCGCCACGATCAACCTCGGGAGGTAACACGCGATGAGCAGCATCGGTACGCAAGAGAACCTGTTCGCCAGCCTTGGCCTGTCATCATCGGACAATACGGCATCGCGCGCGACCAACAAGGCCAACGAACTCGGACTCAATACCTTCCTCAAGCTCATGGTCACCCAGCTCAACAACCAGGACCCGTTCAAGCCGATGGAGAACGGTGACTTCCTGGCCCAGATCGCGCAGTTCGGCTCGGTAACGGGTCTCGAGCAGCTGAACCAGAACTTTGAATCCCTGGCCTCTTCGATCACCTCCGGCCAGGCATTGCAAGCCGGCTCGCTGGTCGGACGCGAGGTCCTGGCACCGGTCGATACGGGTTATCTGATGCCGGGCAACAGCCTGCGCGGTCAGGTCGACCTGGAGCAGAGCAGTCCGCAGGTGACGCTGCGTGTCACCGACCAGGTTGGTCAGCTGGTGCGTGAAATGCCCCTCGGTACCGCACCGTCGGGCAAGCTGAACTTCAGCTGGGATGGCATCGACGACGGTGGCGAAGCCGTCCCACCCGGCCTGTACAGCATTCACATCGAGGCGATCCAGAATGATCGCGCGGTCGATCTGCAGACCCAGATGTTCTCCAGGGTCGAGAGTGTGAACCTGAGCGGCGGCAATGGACTCATGCTGAACCTCGAGGGCCTGGGCCCTGTTTCCTTCAACAACGTGCAACAGATCTATTAAGCGGAGAAGCCAACATGCCTTTTCGTATCGCCCTCAGTGGACTCAACGCGGCCTCCACCGACCTGGAGGTCACCGGCAATAACATCGCGAACTCCGCGACTAGCGGCTTCAAGGAATCCCGTGCCGAATTTTCCGACGTGTATGCCAGCGCCATCCAGGACACCAGTTCCAGCTCGGCGGGGCAGGGGGTCCGCGTCGCCCGTGTAGCCCAGCAGTTCAGCCAGGGCACGATCGACTTCACTTCGAACAACCTGGACCTTGCAATCAGCGGTCAGGGCTTTTTCGTGCTGGAGGCGCCGGACGGCACGCAGGCCTATACCCGGGCCGGTGCCTACAGTGTCGATCGCGACGGTTTCGTGACCAATAGTTCCGGCGACCGGCTGCAGATCTTCGAGGCCGTGGCTGGCGTTGGTGGTGCGACCGCCTTCAACACAGGGGCTTTGCAGGACTTCCAGCTGCCGACGATGCCCAGCGCACCGCTGCCGACGACTTCGGTTTTCGAGGCGATCAATCTCGATTCCTCCGAGACGGTACCAGCCGTACCGTTCAGCGAAACGGATCCAGCCAGCTACAACGCATCGACCTCGACGACCGTCTACGATTCCCTGGGCAATTCACACACCGCAACCCTGTATTTTCGCAAGACAGCCAACAACGCCTGGGAACAACACACCTACATTGCCGGTACCGGGTTTACCCAGACCATGGACTTCGATGAAAGCGGCGCCCTGACAAACCCGGCATCTCCGGTGGCACTTGGCCCCTTCCCACCGAATACCGGTGCAGCGGATGTCACTGTCGACTTCGACTTCAGCGGCCTGACCCAGTATGGCTCGCCTTTCGCCGTCAATAATCTGACCCAGGACGGCTACACCTCGGGACGTCTCGCCGGTCTGGATATCGACGCGGAGGGTGTGGCATTCGCCCGCTACACCAACGGTCAGTCGTCGGCACTGGGCAAGGTGGCTATGGCCAAGTTCAACAACCAGCAGGGCCTGCGCCAGGTCGGTGATTCCAACTGGGTGGAGAGCTTTGCATCCGGCACTCCACAACTCGGCGAGGCAGGCACCTCGAGCTTCGGACAGATCCAGTCCGGTGCGCTCGAGGCCTCCAACGTGGATATCGCGGCACAGCTGGTCAATCTGATCACTGCGCAACGCACCTTCCAGGCCAATGCGGAAGTAATCTCGACCGCGGATTCGGTCACCCAGACCATCATCAACATCAGGTAGCGGGCCTAATCGCACGTCGACCTTAGGGAGCAAATATGGACCGCATGCTATACGTTGCGATGAGCGGCGCCAAAGAGACGCTGATCGCTCAGGCCAACGCGAGCAACAATCTCGCCAATGCGAGCACGACCGGTTTCCTCTCCGACCTGAATCAGTTCCGCAGCATGCCGGTGTTTGGCGCAGGCCATCCGACGCGCGTCTATGCGATGGACGAGCGCTCGACCACCGATTTCGGCCATGGCGCCACCGAGCACACCGGGCGCGATCTCGATATCGCGATCAAGGATGGTGGCTGGTTGGCGCTGCAGGCGCGTGACGGCAGTGAGGCCTACAGTCGCCGCGGTGATCTGCGGGTCGACGAAAACGGCCTGCTGGTTGCCGGCAATGGTTTGCCGGTGATGGGCAATGGCGGGCCGGTTGCGATACCCCCTTTCGAGAAAATCGACATCGGTGTCGACGGTACCGTGTCGATCCGGCCACTGGGTGCCGCCACCGATGAACTGGCGGTGATCGACCGGATCAAACTCATCGCACCGCAGTACGCTGCGATGACGAAGGGTGACGATGGCCTGTTCCGATTGAACGGCGGCGGGTCCGCACCAGCCGATCCGGCGCAGCGTGTGGCCTCGGGCGCATTGATCGGGAGCAACGTCAACGTAGTCAGCGAGATGGTCGACATGATCGAACTGTCCCGGCGCTTCGAACTGCAGGTCAAGATGATGAAAACGGCCGAGGAAGATGCCGACGCCGCAGCCAGCATTCTCCGGCCGGTCTAAAGCTGGCAGGAGTCTTGCAGAGTAACAAACGAAGACAACTGAACTGAACGGCCGCGTCGCGATAGGCAGGCGCCGCCCTGGAAAACGAGAGGTTCCGACATGTACCCCGCACTGTGGATCGCCAAGACCGGACTCGATGCCGAACAGACGCGCATGTCCGTGATCTCCAACAATCTGGCCAATGTCAACACGACCGGTTTCAAACGAGACCGGGCGGTGTTCGAGGACCTGGTCTATCAGAACGTCCGCCAGGCTGGCGCCAATTCCACCGAAGACACCACACTGCCCTCGGGACTGTATCTGGGCACCGGTGTCCGTACGGTTGCTACCCAGAAGCTGCACACGCAGGGCAATATCGTGCAGACCAACAACAGCTTTGATATCGCGGTTCAGGGCGCCGGGTTCTTCCAGATCTCGCATCCCGACGGCAGCATCGTATACACGCGCGATGGGGCCTTCGGGATGGACGCGACGGGCCAGTTGGTGACCCAGAACGGCTACCTGCTGGAACCGGCGATTACGATTCCGGAGAATACCCTGAGTGTCACGATTGGCTCCGACGGCACTGTGTCCGCATTGGTCGCCGGTGACAGCGCACCGACCCAGATAGGCGACATCACGCTCTCGCAGTTCGTCAATCCCACCGGCCTCGAGGCAATCGGCGGCAACCTGTTTCGGGAGACCGTGGCCAGCGGTGCACCGCAGATCGATACGCCCGGGACGAACGGGGCCGGCACCTTGATCCAGGGTTCGCTCGAGAGTTCCAACGTCAACGTGGTGGAGGAACTGGTCAACATGATCGAGACCCAGCGGGCTTACGAGATGAACAGCAAGGCGATCTCGACGACCGACGACATGCTGTCCTACATCAGTCAGCAGCTCTGATCCGCCAATCGCCGACAAGGTAAACGGACATGAACTGTTCTAACGAAATGGGCAAGGCCCGCAGCAGGCCAGTGCTACAGGCGGTGGTACTGCTGACAATGGTCGCCGCCCTGCTCTCCGGCTGCCAATCGACGCCCAAACGCGATCCAGAGTTTGCCGCGGTTCCGCCGGCCGCACTGCCCCCGATGCCAGAGGGCAACGGCTCGATCTATCAGGCGGGCTTCGAACGCAGCTGGTTCGAAAACGTCCGTGCACGCCGTGTCGGCGACATACTGCTCGTCAATCTGGTTGAAGACACGGAGGCCTCGCACACCAACACCGGCACGGTATCGCGCGATCAGAGCACCGAAATCGAGGCACCCACTTTGTTTGGTCGCGGCCTGAGTTTCAGCCTGCCAGGGCAGTCGGGTTCGTACAATCTCAGCCAGAGCCTGGCGTCTTCGACCGACTTCACGGGTGATGCGGATAACACGCAGAACAACGAGTTCAGCGGTTCGATCTCGGTGATGGTGACCGAGGTGCTGCGCAACGGCTACCTCAAGGTGCGTGGTGAGAAGCGGATTTCGATGACCGGTGGCAACGAATACATTCGGGTCTCCGGTATCGTGAGGCCCGAGGACATCGATACCTCGAATACGATCGATTCCACAAGGATTGCGGACGCAACGCTGGTCTACGTGGGAGATGGGCAGGTGACCGATGCCTCCAAGATGGGTTGGCTTGCACGGTTCTTTATCTCGGCCGTGTGGCCATTCTGACAGGCAAACCCGATGTACAGAACAGTGCTTGCTATTCTTTCGACGATGATTCCGCGGTTGCTGCCCATCGCTTTTTGCAGCCTGCTCGTGCTTGCCGCACCGATACAGGCCGAGCGTATCAAGGATCTTGCCTCGATACAGGGTGTGCGTCATAACCAGCTGCTCGGCTATGGCCTGGTGGTTGGTTTGGACGGCAGCGGGGACAAGGTGAACTCCTCGCCGTTTACCCGACAGAGTCTGAACAGCCTGCTTACCCAGTTGGGCATTGTTGTCCCTCCTGGCACCCGGCTCAACCCGAAGAATGTGGCAGCGGTCACGGTGCATGCTGACCTGCCGCCCTTCTCGAAGCCGGGTCAGGCGATTGATGTCACCGTGTCGTCGATTGGCGATGCCAAAAGCCTGCGCGGCGGCAGCCTGCTGATGACCCCGCTCAAGGGCATCGACGGCAATGTTTATGCGGTGGCGCAGGGCAACCTGGTGGTCGGTGGTCTGTCCGCTGAAGGAGCTGACGGATCGAAGGTAACGATCAATATTCCGAGTTCCGGCCGTATTCCGGGAGGCGCCCTGGTGGAGCGCAGCGTGCCCTCACCGTTTGGCAAGGACGCGATGTTGACCCTCAACCTGCGAAGCGGTGATTTCACCACGGTGCAGCGGGTCGCGGATGCGATCAACGAGACGATCGGCGCGGGAACCGCCACCGCCGTCGACTCCACCTCGGTGAAGGTCGCGGCGCCGCGCGACCCCGGCCAGCGCGTGGGTTTCGTCGCGATGATCGAAAACATCCAGGTCAATCCAGCCGAGGCGGTGGCAAAGGTTATCGTGAATTCCCGCACCGGCACTGTCGTGATCAACAGCACGGTGAGGGTGAGCCCGGCCGCCGTGTCGCACGGCAACCTCGTCGTGACCATCAGTGAGAATGCCGAGGTGTCGCAGCCGAATCCGATGGCCCGCGGCCGGACCGTTGTCACGCAGCAATCCGATGTGGCGGTGCAGGAGAATGCGAAACGTATGTTCGTCTTCAATCCGGGGATCACGCTGGATGCCGTTGTACGTGCAGTCAATCGTGTCGGCGCCGGTCCCAGTGACCTGGTGGCGATCCTCGAGGCCCTCAAGCAGGCCGGTTCGCTGCGGGCCGAGCTTGTTGTGATCTGAGGTCGCACATGACTCTGGACATGGCCCAGGTCTACACGGATTTCTCCGGCCTTGCGGCGTTACGCGCGCGGGCCAGAGAGGACAAGGATGCGGCGCTGGATCAGGTTTCGCGGCAGTTCGAGTCCCTGTTCCTGCAGATGATGCTCAAGGGCATGCGCGATGCCAGCTTCGGTGGCGGCCTGATGGATAGCAAGCAGAGCGATTTCTACCGTGAGATGTATGACAAGCAGATCGCGATGGACATCGCAGAGCAACCGGGCATCGGCCTCGCCGACGTGATCAAGCGCCAGCTGGGTGATGGCGTCGCGGCGCCACCCAAAGGGCTGGACCTGCAGGACTACATGGAAACACCGATTGCGCCCCGAACTTCTCAAGGCGCAGGGGCGCGGCACGCGGATGGGCCGAATACACCTTCGGACGGCGAGGCATCATTGCCGCTGGATGGTTCGCCGGGGACATTCCTTGGGCGACTGTGGCCAATGGCAAAAAAGGCAGCCGCCAGGCTCGACCTGCCCCCCGAGGCCTTGCTGGCGCAGGCCGCCCTTGAGACCGGCTGGGGTCGTCATGTAATGCGTCATGCAAGCGGTGACAGCAGTCACAACCTGTTCGGGATCAAGGCGGATTCGCGCTGGGAAGGCGACAGGGTCCAGGTCAGTACGCTCGAGTATCGGGACGGCGTCGCATTGAAGACGCAGGCGCGTTTCCGCGCCTATGGTTCGTACGCGGAGAGCTTTGCCGACTACGTCGATTTCGTGCAGCGCAATCCGCGCTATCGCGAGGCCCTGCGCAATACCCAGAGCCCTGCAGCCTACTTCCAGTCACTCCAGGCTGCCGGGTACGCGACCGATCCGGACTATGCGGAAAAGATCAAACGAATTCTCGACAGCGAGCCTATGCAGCGCGCTGCGCAGGGCAAATCGGAGGGCCATGTCGCCACCTGAACTCAGGTGGCCAGGCGATAGACGATGGCGAGCATTCTCAACACCGGTATCAGCGCACTGAACGCGTTCAAGCGTCAGATGGAGACGACCGGACACAACATCGCCAATGTCAACACCGAGGGTTACAGCCGGCAGACGGTCCAATTCGATACGCGTGAGCCACAGGGGGCGAGCAGCGGTTATATCGGCTCCGGCGTCGAGGTGGCATCCGTCCGCCGCAATTATGACCAGTTCCTCGCGACCCGGGTGCGTGACCACACGTCCTCGTACCAGGAATTCTCTGTCTACGAGCAGAATGCTCGGCAGATAGACAACGTCCTTGCCGATGCGTCGGCCGGCGTCGACGGGATGCTGCAGCAATTCTTCGCGGCGGTGAACGACGTCGCTGACGATCCGACCTCAATGGCGGCACGTTCGGTCATGCTCAATCGGGCCAATCAACTGGTCGATCGGTTCGACTCGCTGGACGAATGGCTGGAGGGCAGCCGCACGCAGTTGAATCGCAGTCTCGAGCAAGAGATCGGTGAGATCAACACGCTGGCCCAGTCGCTGGCCACGGTGAACCAGCGCATTGCCGAACTCGGCAACGGGACCGCTGGCATCCCCGGCGATGTGTTGGACCAGCGCGACCGCCTGGTGGACGAGTTGAGTCATTACACCAATGTGTCGACCCTGGAGCAGTCGGACGGTTCGGTGAACGTGTTCATCGGGACTGGACAGGCGCTCGTGGTTGGGATGGCGCACAACACGCTGGCGGTTGCTGGCAATGCATACGATGCCGGCCACAAAGAACTGGTACTGCAGCAGACCAACGGCACGGTGGTCAATGTCAGCAAGCAGATGACAGGCGGCAGTCTGGGCGGCCTGTTGCGCTTCCGTGACGAAATCCTTGATGACTCGCAGAATGCGTTGGGTCGGGTCGCGCTGGGGCTGGCTTCGTTCTTCAATGCCGAGCACCGCACCGGCATGGACCTGGACGGCGATCTCGGCGGTGATTTCTTTGGCCTGGCCGCGCCCCAGGCGCTGGGTAGCAGCAATAATGCGGCGGGCAGCTCGGTCGTGATCGATATCGACGATGCTGCACGGCTGACCACACACGAGTACCGACTGGATCGTTCCGGCGGAAGCTGGTCAATGATCGATCTCGATACAGGGGCCGCCGTGGCGCTGAGCGGGACCGGCGTCCCGGGTGATCCGCTGGTGGCCGCGCCGGCCGGTCTGGGTTTCAGCGTGCTGGTCAATGCGGCCGTCGACGGCGACAGTTTTCTTCTGCGGCCGACCCGAAAAGGCGCCTCCGGTATGGGCGTCATGCTAGACAACGGACGTGATATCGCTGCTGCAGAAGCGCTGCGCAGCAGTGCGGCGCCGAGCAACAGCGGTACCGGCTCGATCAGTCCGGGGGCGCTGTCCGGTGTGGTCGGCAGTCCCTCGCTCCCGACCACGCCGGCGGTTGCCGTGCAATACCAGGCCGGAAACCAGCTCGCCATCACCGCGGGTCCGCCGGGTACCCAGTTCGTGCAGGCTGATGGTAGCGCGATAGGGGTGAGTGACGGCTTTGTCCCGGGGCAGACCTATCGAATCGAAATCCCGACCCTGGGCACCTTCGAGTTCACTATGAGCGGATCGCCGGCCGTCGGTGATGCATTCGCGATCGAGGACAACGCCGGCGGGGTGGGGGACAATCGCAACGCACGGCGCCTGGCTGATCTGCAGACTGCCGGCCTGATGATTGGTGGCACCGCCAGCATCTCCAATACCTATGGTGCGCTGATTGCCGACGTCGGCACCAGGACACAGCAGGCGGGCAGCAATGCCGGTGTGCAGGAAAATCTGCTCGGCCAAGCCGAGTCGGCGAAGTCGGAGGTCTCTGGCGTCAACCTGGATGAGGAGGCCGCCGATTTGGTGCGCTTCCAGCAGGCATACCAGGCTGCGGCCCAGGTGATCAGCATTGCCAATACCCTGTTCGATTCCCTGCTCGGCGCAGTGAGGAGGTAATGATGCGCGTCTCGACCGCCCAGGTATTCCGTCAGAGTGTCGATGCGATGCTCGAGAGGCAGCGTGAGCTCACCCAGACCGAGCTCCAAGTCGCCAGCGGCAAACGTATACAGCGCCCGTCGGATGACCCCTCGGCCGCGGTGCGTGTGCTCGACCTCCAGGAGGCTCAGCAGCGGCTCGCGCAATATCAGCGCAATGCCGACATGGCGATGGCCAGACTGGAGCAGGAGGAGACCGCGCTGATTGGGATAGGGAACCTGTTGCAGCGGGTCCGTGAACTCGCCGTGCAGGGCGCTAACGGCACGCTCAGTGCCGAAGACCGCGGCGCGATCGCGGTCGAGGTGCGAGAGCACATGGACGGCTACCTGCAGCTGGCCAATACGCGAGACCCCAATGGGGAGTACATCTTCGCCGGCTTCCAGAGTCTGACCCGCCCCTTCAGCCATGACGGTGTCGGCGGTTTCGACTACGCCGGAGACGATGGCCAGCGCATGCTGAAAATCGGTGACAGCCGCGAAGTGGCCACCGGTGATCCGGGTAGCATCTTCGAGGAGTTTCCCGCTGCAGCCGGTGGCGGGCTGAGCACAAACATCGGTGAGGTGCTGTACACGCTGGCGAGCGCCCTGGAGGCGGGCAACGGCCATCCTGACGCTCTGACCGAGATCGATACCGCGCTGAACCGCTTGCTCGACACGCGTGCCAAGATCGGCGCGCGCATGAATGCCATCGAGGACCAGAAGAGTGTGAACGACGCCTTCACGCTGGCCGTGACGGACGTTCGGTCGACATTGGAGGATCTCGACTACGCCGAAGCCATCAGCCGTTTCAATCAGCAGATGACCGCGCTGCAGGCCTCGCAGCAGGCGTTCGTCAAAATCCAGGATATGAGCCTGTTCAATTTTATCCGCTGAGTGCTGTTCGGCTGATCGAATCGTCCGGTAGTCAGGTGAACTGACTACCGGACAACGGCGGGCGCAGTCGATGACTGCGCCCTTGCCGATTTTTCAATCCGGTCGCTTACAGCCGGATGAGTTCGACGCGCCGGTTCTGGACCTTGCCTTCCGCGGAGGTCATCGGCGCCGGAAACGCCGTCCTAGTCGCCATCCGTCGTCTCTTGCTGCCCGGCCGGCTCATCCGATGGTTCGGGCAACGCCGTTGGCATCGGTGCAAACGCCGGGGGATAGTAGGGCTGGTACCCCTGGTAGCCGTAACCGTAACCGCGTCCATAGCCGTCGCCATAGGCGTCACCCCGGCCGGTCAGGTCGCCGCTCGCCCAGGCCTTCATCGCAAAACTGAAGTCGGCCTCGCCACTGCCATCCGCAGAGCCATCGCCCCAGGCGTTACCGGAAGCGTCTCCCCAGCCACTGCCATAGCCGTCATCCCAGCCGCGGTTTCCCCAGCCACCGCCCCAGGGCCACCAGTTGTTGCCGCCCCGGCCGTTGCCCCAAGGCGCCCAGTTGTTGCCGCCCCAACCGTTGCCCCACGGCGTCCAGCCGCGGTTCCAGCCGCCTCCGTAGGGTGGGGCCCAGCCGCCGTAGGGCCTGCCGCCCCAGGGTTGGTGTGCCGGGACCGGGAGGTAAGCGGGCCGCGGCAGGAGCGCGGGCGGAGCCTCGACGAACGGCCGTATCGCAGGCGCTGCGGGAGGCTGTGGCGGGGTCGGCGGCACCATCTGGGCCGATCGACCCTGTTCCCAACTCGGGGCCTCGGGTCGCGGCGGCATCTCGCTCAGTGACGGTGCGGTGGGAGGTTGCGGTGCGGCCGGCGGTACCATACGTACCGGCTGTTCCTGCACCCAGGTCGGTGCCTGTGGCGGCGTCATTTTGCCTGGCATCGGCATCTCGGGTGCCTGTGGTGGAGCCGGGGGCGCCATGCGGGCTGGCTGCTCCTGCACCCAGTTCGGCGCCGCGGGCCGCGGCGATTTCTCTCCAGGTGAAAGTGCCGCTGGAGGCTGCGGTGCGGCCGGAGGGGTGACCTCGCCTGCCTGATCCACCCAGGTCGGTGCCTCTGGCGGTGTCATCTTGCCCGGCATCGGCATCTCGGGTGCCTGTGGTGGGGCCGGAGGCGCCATACGGACTGCCTGATCCTGCAGCCAGACCGGCGGAGGGGGCGGCGGCACCATCTTGCCTGGTGCCGGCATCTCGGGTGCCTGCGGCGGGGCCGGGGGTGCGATACGGGCCGCCTGTCCCTGCATCGGAGTCGGTGCATCAGGCCGCGATGGCATCTGGCCCACCTCCACCGACGGCGCCGTCGGAGCTTGCGGTGCGGCCGGCGGGGCGATCCGGGTTGCCCGGTCCTGCACCCAGGCCGGTGCCGCTGGTGGCGTCAGCTTGCCTGGCATCGGCATCTCGGGTGCCTGCGGTGGGGTCGGAGGCGGCATGCGGGCGGGTTGTTGCTGCACCGGGGCCTGTGTCGGCATCATCTCGCCAGCCGTCGGCGCTGTCGGGGCTTGGGGAGCGGCAGGCGCTTGTGGTCCCTCGGTGATCCCGAGTTGTGCTCGACGTTCCTTGACCCACGCAGGCAGCTCTGCGGTCGCCGAGATGTTCTGCTGCGTAGCTGGCTGGGTGGGTTGGAACTGAGGAGCGGCGGCCTGTTCGGCCTGGAGCAGTGGCGTGCCGAGCACGCCCACCAAGGTGCTGCCTATCAGCATGGGTTTGAACATCGTCCTCTCCTTAAAAATAGGTCGAATTCGAGTTGGTTATCTGGCCCGGCCGCGGACTCGGCGCCCGGCCCTGCTGTTTTGTGGCTTCGCTTGTCCGTTACTGCCGGACCGTGGACTGCCTCCGCCAAGGCGAAGTTTAAATCACTGAATCAACAAATACTAATACGCAATCTCGACTGGCGCGTCGGCTGGCGTATGCAAGGCATGCCAAGGTGCCGGCATTCTGGCCTGAATCCGGGAAATTCCTGCGCCCATCAGGCCCTGCAATACCTATAGCTGTTTCCAGCCGGCCTGATAACGGATATTGTCCGTCAACACCCGCCGCCCGCGGTCTCGTTGTCGGGAAGTATCCTCAACCGAGATTCCGGGCGGCGCGGACGTAATTGCCGGGACCACCGGCAGCGAGGCCCCATCGCCGATTGGATTATCGACCACCATGAACGATTCGGACAGTTACGGATTCCTGTTGCCGCACGATTTTGATGTCGCGCGGCTGATTGACCTGCTTGGCGGCGACGAACACTGCCAGCTTGGTGAGACCACACATTTTTCCGCCGATTATTACGACAGTTTCGACTGGAGGCTGCATGCTGCTGGTCTGCGGCTGCTGCGGGTGTCTTCCGCGCAGGGCAATGCCCTGCATCTGCGGTCCGCGCAGGGCGACGATTGCACCGATCCGGTGGCCTTCGACGGCGAGCCGGCGTGGCCTGGTGATCTGCCTGTGGGCGAGTTGAAATCGCGGGTTTCTGACTTGCTGGCAATGCGGATTCTGCTGCCGGTCGTCCGGGTGTCCGGAACCGCCATCGAGCTGCGCTTGCTGAACCATGACGCCAAGACAGTCGTGCGTCTGCAGTTGCTGACGCTGCAGAGCGAGTCTCCCGGGTCGCACCAACATCGTGCCCTCTGGCCAAGGCTGCGGCTGAGCACAGTAAGAGGTTATGACGCTGAATGGTCGGCGCTGCTGAGCTACCTCGGAGAGGACATGGAGTGGCCGAAGGCCCCGGTGTGTCTGTTCGAGGAGGCGATCACCGCTGTCGGCCGGGCGGCCGGCGACTACACCTCCAAGCTGGATGTGCCTCTCAGGCCCGAGCTGACGGCGCTCGAGGCGCTGCGCCAGATCCTGCTGACCTTGCTGGAGACGATTGAGCGCAATGTCCACGGGACGCGGACCAATCTGGATTCCGAGTTCCTGCATGACCTTCGTGTCGCAACCCGTCGCACACGCTCGGCAGTGAGCCAGGTGAAGCGGGTATTGCCCGAGCCCGTCGTCGAGGAATTCAAGCAACGCTTTGCCTGGCTCGGGCAGATCACAGGCCCGACCCGGGATCTTGATGTCTTCCTGCTGGAGTTGCCGCATTACCGGGCCAGCCTGCCGGCAGCGATGGCCGGCGACCTCGATGCACTCGAAGAGCACTTGCTTGCCGCACACAGCTCGGAACAGGCCAAGCTGAAACGCAAGCTGGCATCATCCGAGTTCAAGGCCCTGATGCAGGATTGGCGCAACATTCTCGAGGCCGAGCTGCCGCCCGGTGAGCCCGGCTGGTTTGTCGACCTGCCTGTCGAGCGGGTTGCATCACAACGCATCTGGCGAATGTACAAGAAGGTCCTCAATGCGGGGCGGGCAACCTCACCGGACGGTCCGCCTGAGGAAATGCACGAGTTGCGCAAGGACTGCAAAAAGCTGCGCTATTTGATCGAGTTCTTCCGCAATATCTATCCGGAAAAACCGCTCAAGGGCATCATTCGGACGCTCAAGGATCTGCTCGATGACCTCGGCGAGTATCAGGACAAGGAGGTGCAGGCGGATCGGCTGCGTGCCTTCGCTGCCGAGTTCGATCGTGATGATCCGCAGTCCTTGCGCAGCGTGATGGCGATCGGTGCATTGGTCGCCGACCTGCTGCGCCACCAGCAACAGGCCCATGAGCGGTTCGCCGACTGTTTTGCAAGATTCGATGCGCCCGACAACCGAAAAATCTATAAGGAGTTGTTCAAGGCGCGGGGTGAGGGTCTCGGATGAAGATCATCGGCGTTTACAACATCAAGGGTGGTGTCGGTAAGACCGCCACCTCGGTCAACATCGGTCATCTGGCCGCGTCCAGTGGACTGCGCACCCTGATCTGGGATCTGGACCCGCAGGCCGCCACCACCTTCTATCTGCGGGTCAAGCCCAAGGTCAAAGGCAGTAACCGCATGCTGCGCGGCAAGCGCGACCTTGATGACGTTGTCAAGGGTTCGGATTATCCCAATCTCGACCTGCTGCCCGCCGACTTCTCCTACCGCAACATGGATCTGATGCTGGTCGAGAACAAGAAGCCGGCGCTCCGCCTGCTCAAGATGCTGCGCCCACTGTCCGATCAGTACGACCTCATACTGCTGGATTGTCCGCCGAGTATCTCGCTGGTCTCGGAGAACATCTTTCGTGCGGCCGATGCGCTGCTGCTTCCGACGATCCCGACCACGCTGTCGTTGCGCACCATGGGGCAGTTGCTGGATTTCATGGAAGGGCACGACCTCAATAGCCCGGTGTATGCCTTCTATTCCATGGTCGATCGACGAAAACGACTGCACCAGGAGGTCATCGCGGCCGCCGGGGATCCGCGCTGTACGGTGTTACAGACCACGATACCTTATGCCAGCGAGGTCGAGCGAATGGGGCTGGAACGCCGCCCCGTCACCGACTACGCACCGCGCTCGGCGGCCGGTCGCGCCTATCGGGCATTGTGGGAGGAGGTGCAGTCGCGGGTCGACGGATTACAGCCCTCGGCAGTGTTCGAATCGCCGATCTGATGCCTCAGCCGGCTTGCCTGCGGCATCCGCCAAGCTGATCGATGATCCGGTCTGCGACACGGAAACTATTGGCGTAAATGGTGAAGGTGTAAGGTACGCTGCCGCCCGTCGGCATGAAGCTGCCATCGCTGATGAATAGATTGTCGACCTCATGGGCGCGGCAGTCCGGGTCGAGAACGGAGTTCTGCGGCGTGCTACCGAAGCGGCAGCCGCCGGCCTGCAGATTGGGTGGTGGTGCCGGTCCTACCGAGGAAGAGATGCGGCGTGCCCCGAGCCGACTCAACAGCTGTTCACCCTTTGTGGCCAGAAACCGGCCGATTCGCTGGTCGTGTGGATGCGCCCCGATACGCACTCTGGCGACTGCGTTGCCCCAGCGGTCTTTGACCCCGTGGTCCAGTGCGACGAAGCAGTCGTCATTGGGCAGCCAGTCGTTGAATACCTCGAAATTCAACGTCCGGTCGGTACGGAACCAGGTCTCGAGGCGCCGCTTCAGCGGCGAGCCCCAGACCAGCTCGCCGTTGCGCCACTTGGCGTTTTGGGCACGCGCCACGGCGTTGGGGTGATCCCACAGGAACTCGATGACCCCGCCCTTGGCATGCCCGAGTCGCTGGTCGTCGATGGTGTACCAGTCATCCAGTGCGCGATTGACGAAGGGACCGACCACGCGCAGTGCGGCACTCTCGACCGCATCGTGGTCGGAAAAGACCATGTCGCCGCTGCCGGCGCCGCCGGCGGAAAACAGCAGATTGCGTCCGACCTGACCATGGTTGTTCGCCAGGCCGTCCGGAAACCTGGGTCCGACTGAGGCAAGCAGCAGGCGGCTGGTTTCTATCGCCTGACAGGCGACCACGTAGATGCGCGCATCAACCCGCCTCGGCCGGGCATCCTTATCGTAGTAGGCCACTGAGGTAACGCGACCCTGTGCATCCGTTTCCAGTCTGAAAGCCTGACTGTGAGGCCTCACCTCGCAGCGACCACTGGCAACGGCCTGGTCCAGCAGGGCGGCCCGTGAGCTTCCCTTGGCTCCGCTGGAGCAACCGAAGCTGCCGCAGAACCCGGAGTATTCGCAGGCGCGCCGTTGCATTGCAGGTTGCGACAAGATGGCACGCGGGACCCGTAAGGCATGAAAACCGAGGGCCTGCGCGGCCTGGTCGATGCGCTGTGATATCGGATGCTCGAGGGTGGGCGGGAAGGGGAAGTCGGCGCTGGAGCGTGGCTCCGCATTGGCGTGTGGTTGAGCCTTGCCCGATACGCCGACCAGGCGCTCTACTTTGTCGTAATAGGGTTCGAGGTCCGCATATTCGATCGGCCAGTCGATGACGTTGGCACCGTCGATCGGGCCGAAGGTGCTGAGCAGTTTGAAATCGACCGGTTTCAGGCGGTGGAAATAGCCGCTCATGAAGTTGCTCGATCCGCCGACGCAGTTGCCGTTCCAGAAGTTCCAGCCGGATTGCTCGCCGGGCTCCGCATTCCAACCGTGGTCGGCACCGGGCTCCTCGATCACGTGCTGCTCGTCGCGTAACGCCGGGGTGTAGACGCTGCGCCGGCAGCAGGCGAGTTCGTCTTTGGTGAAGTGGCTCTCGGTAAGCCAGGGGCCCTTTTCCAATACGACGACCGAGTAGCCGGCGCTGGCCAGGCTGTAGGCGACCGGTCCGCCGCCCGCGCCGCTGCCGATCACGCAGACGTCGAAGTCGCTGCTCACAATGGCAGGTCCGGATAACGGTTGCCCGGCACCGGCAGCGGGAAACCGGGGACATACTCCAGCCAGCGCCAACCGATGCCGTCTGGATTGCCACCGTACGCGGGTGCAGTCAGCAACGCCTCGAACAGGTAAGTCAGCAGGGTGGAAATCCAGTTCTCGCCGGCGGAGCTCTTCGCCACCTGCCTCAGCAGTTGTTCCTTTTGCTCCGCCGCGAGTTCAGGGAACGCCGCGTGATACCGCTCCTGAGACAACTGGTCAAGCCACTGGGCACCCTGCAGGATGAGGTCACGCTCTTCGCGGTCGACCAGCGGGTCAGCGTTCACGAAGCGCAGATAATCCAGCGCGTGGATCTCCGCCGCACCCGGGCTGTCGGGTTCGCTCGGCAACAGGTGCCGCATGACCGCATCGAGCGTGGGCCAGGGATCGTGCTGTGTGGCGGCAGCGTTGCGCAGGCCGAACAGCAGCGCCACGCTGCCGCCGGCCGCCTGGATGAGGAAGCGCCGACGCGTGGTCAACAGGGATTTCACGCGGACGAAATCGAAGGTTGTTCCCGTGCCGGGCCGGTCGTTTCTGTGACGCCGAATCATATCGGCTCCTCGATCAGAGTCTGGCAAAAATAAACGGCAACCCCTAATGTGGGCTGTTGCGTATCATTATCGACAGAACTTAGTCGATCTGCTGCAACAATTCCTCGATCTGCCGCCGATGCGTGGGACTCCGTGCGCCAGCGAGGGCCTGCTGCAGCATGTCTCTCGCACCTTCATGATCGCCGATCTCGAGGTAGGCACGTGCCAGATCCAAGCTCATCGCGAAGGTCTCGTCCTCGCCGTCATCTTCAGATGGTTGCGTACCGCCCGTGTCGGATAGCCCCTCCGATGGCGTGGACGCCAACCGGTCGTCGAGTTCGGTCAACAGGCTGGGAACGTCGTCGTCTCCCTGCACCTGTTCAGCATGCGCGTCCTGGCTGCCGCGTTCGGCCTCCGTGCCGAGCTCCTTGATCCAAGACGCGATGTCGTCGTCGCTGTACCCGGGGGTGGTCGCGTCTGCCTGCGGCCTGTCGATGAGCAGTCTGCTATCGTCGACGATGTCATCGATGAGCGGGCCGCTCGCCCCGCCGTCTATATCCTCGCGCGTCACGCGGGCTACAGGGATATCCAACTCCGGCAGCTCCGTCTCATCGATTGCGATCTCCTTGATGCCCGGTGGCGGCTCCTGCGCGACTGCCTGGAAACTCCGCTGCTCACGGCGCAGCCCTCTGGAGTCCGCGGCACCGGCTGCGGCATAGGGCGGCGTCGAATTGCGAACCTCCGGCAGCTCCGCCAAAGGCAGTTCCTCTGCGGCCGGATTCGGTCGACGGAACATCAGCAGCACGGCCGCCAGGCCCAAAAGGGCGAGCGCTGCCCAAATTGCCCACAGGTATTCTTCGTACCATGGTAGCCGCGCTGACGGCTCAGCATCGGCCGTCGGAACGATCTGTTCGGCAGGGATGTCGACTGCTGGGGCGCTTTCTACCTTGGGGGAGGTCGCCATGCCGGACTTCGGTGGCTGCATTTCCGGAGGCATCTGCTTGGTCGTTGCGGGAGCGGCCTGTTGGCGCTGTTGCACGGCATCCTGTACGGCCTCGCGGCTGGAGACCTCCGACTGTAGCGCCGCTATCTGGGCATCTTTCAGTTCGACCAGTTTTTGCATCTGCTCGAGTTCGGATTCGAGACGGGCAAGCCGCGATGCGATCGCCCCGGTGGTTAAGCGGTTGCTCTCGATCTCTTCCATCGTGACCAGCAGCTGTTCCCGCAGATCCTCTTCCTTGTCGGATCCAGCCTCCACTTTTCTCTGATCTGCGACGATGCGCAGCTGCGCATCCGCGTCATCGGGTTTGGTCGGCTCGTTTGACGGCGCCGCCTCGATGGCACCCGCAGTGTCCGACGAAGCCGGGTCGGCCGTGCCCTGCAGATCACGTGGCGAGGTCGCGACGGGTGGGGATTTGCGCCGCTGTGCGCTGATCTGCGCATTGAACTCGGCTCTTGCCGCAGCTGCATCGAGTTCTTCGATGACGCCGCGCGACGGGATGGTCAGCGTGGCCCCCGCGCGCAGCCGGTTGATATTATTGTCGACAAAGGCCTGCGGGTTGGCCCGCAGCAGCGCCATGGCCATCTGCCGCGTGGTGATACCGGCCGGCTTCAGCGCCTGCGCAATCGGCCACAGGGTCTCACCGTTTCGCACGGGCCCGTAGCTGTTGCCCGCTAGCGGCGTCGGGCGCTGCGTTGCCGTGGTCGGTGCGCCGCCGCTGACGCGTGCCTTCCGTACGCGCTTGGGTGGGTCGAGCAGCAGGGTGTATTGTCTGATCATCTGGCCGCCCGGCCAGGTCATCTGCAGTGGAAAGTCGATGAAGGGCTCAGTGATCGGCTTTTCGGTCCGGGCGCGTACCAGCCACTGCCGGCCCGACCGCACCACGTCGAACTGCAACTCCGTGAGTTGTCGTTGATAGACGATACCCATTCGCTCGAAATGCCGTTCATTGGCGATCCGCAAGCGCAGATCTTCATGTTGCCCGGCGGTGAGCCCAATCAAATCGATCTCGGCATCCAGCGGCTGGCCGAGGAAGGAGTTTACCCGTGCCTGACCCAGCGTCACGGCGTGGCCGGTCAGCGGCAAGATAAAGGCCAGAAGCAAGAGCAGTCGGCAGAGGTGTTCCATCGGCATCACGTTAAAGTCGTCGTTTCCTTCGGCAGTCACTGTGAGGTCTTATCGGCTGAATCAGTTCGTTCCTGAATGCTCCCGACGCGGAACGCCAAGCGCTGGCGCTGGATATCGTCCGGTGCCGATTCGTCGTGTTTAGCCTTACCCATTTCGCATCTTCGAAGAAGCTTATCATGACGTCAGTGTTCCGACGTGGTTGCGGCCGGGTCGTTATCCCGGGTTCGTCCGTACTCAGTGCAAACCCTCCGGCATAAGGCACTGACTCAGTGGGCCGGCAGGCATTGCACAGCATTCCAGGGTGTTCGATGCACGGGTGTCTGCGGCCGGGATATCGAACTCCAGGGCATCTCTAACAATCCTGGGTGCGCAGATTGGGCGACATCATTCGGGACATCAAGGCGAAGACCGCACGTAATAGCTGGCTATTGCGAAGGTCTTCAACGCAGAGAGCGCGGATTATGTCGTTCAAGATGCCATCTATGGATTGTTAGAGGTGCCCTCCAGGCTTAGGGGCACGGATTCATGGTGTCTCGCGGCTCGAATGCGCCGGGACGCAAGTGCCGCATACAGTGCCATTATCCTCAGGCGGCAGTGCCCGCCTGCTGCAGCAGTGACTGCGCGGCCCTGTTGTCAGGATCTTTCTCGAGGACGTAGCAGAAAGCAGTCTTCGCGGCGTCTTCGGCCCCCATAGCCTGGTAGACCTTGCCCAGGCGCAGCATCGCGACATGGTCGTCCGGGGCCTTGCTCAGGTAATTGGTGTAGATCGCGGCGGCAGCAGGCAGATTGCCCGACAGGCGCAAGAGTTCGGCATACTGGGGTTCGTACGCGGGGGCGAGTTCTGCCAGCGTCTCCAGCACCAACAGCGCCTGCGTGTGCCATTCCTTTGACATGGCGATGTATACCATGCGGCGCAGTGCATCTTCGAGCCACGCCTGGGCTTGTTCCTCGGTGCCGCCGCAGAGCTGCCCGCGGATGTCGTCGATGACCTGGCTGTAGCAGTCGAACGCAGCCTCGTCCCTGTCCTGCAACTCGGCGAGGTAGCCATCCGCCAGGTGCAGCAGTTGTTGCGCCTCCGGGTTGTGCAGTTCCCGCAGTTGGCTCATCGCATTCAAGAGTTGTGGCTCGTTGCGCTCTTTGAACAGGGCCTGCAGGCGACCCCTGACCGGGGCCAGCGATATCTCCGCCCGCACCTTGCGTGCATGTAGCGTGTCGCGCTGTTGCAGGATGTCGTTGAAGCTTTTAACGAGGCGATCGAATTGACCGCGCAACTCGGGTGCAAGTCCTTTGAGTCCTTTCGGGTGACGGTGGCTCCACACCAGGGCCCTGCCAGGAATCTGATCACTCTCCCAGTATTGCAGCAGCCTGTCGAACTCGGGCGCCTTGTTTTCCTCCATGAACGCGGACTGCACATGCTCTTGTGCCTGCTCCACCAGTCTGAGGACTTCCCGGGCGTTGTCACGATATGCCGTGTAGTAGGTCTTTCCGGCATGCTCTATCTCCTCGTCCGTCCACTCGCGATCAGATGGCGGCATATGGAGGAACGCGCGGCTGCTGAACATTCGAACGATCTCGGAAAGGTCTTCGAGCCTGCTGTCGAGTTGACGCTCGATCCTGTCCATGCGCTTCTTATGGCGAAAATCGGCGGTCTTGCCGTCGCGGCCGAACAGCCCTGCGTTGCATTCGAGTGCTTCTTCGGCCAGTTTGGCCACCTTGCGGAGCCGGCCGTTGGCTCGTGCCAGCTCGCGCTGAATCTCACACAGGTTCGCGATACGTAATTCCCGCGAGTCTGCAGGCAGGCAAGAATGCAAGACGTCGAACGGATCACTCTCGGCATCTTGGAGGTGTAGTTGATCCAGAGTCCTGAAATCGACGCCATCGATGACCGCCGCGTCGGGCGCAGGGTTGACCACCTCGAGTCCCGAACGCCTGGCCGCAAGCACTTGGGTGCCGAAGGCGCGGATGGCATTGAAGAAGTCGGGTGTGGTTTCGGCGTCCGTTCCCGCGTTTGTTTTCACCCGCATCCCGGTGCCCCCCAAGCGGGGGCCCGCGTCGCGCTCGTTGCTGCCCTGCGCATGCGAGTAGCCATCACCGCTATGGCACAGATCGATGCCGCCGAATATCACGCGCGAGAAGCCCATCGCGCCCGCGACGGCGAATGCCGTGTTGGTTACGGTTGGGCCGGCTGCACTCAGGTTCGCGCAGTCGAGCTTGTTGCTCCATGGATAACGTCGATTTAGGAATACGCTGCGACCAGGCCACTGGGCCAATAAGGGATAGGCCACGTGATTGGCGTGCACGAACAACACGCGGCGGTCGAGCAGAAGCATTTCCTTGCTGATATCGAAGCTCAGTTCCGTGGGATCAATCGAGACCACGATGTGCGGCGTGACGCCCGCCTCGCGCAGGCGCCGGCAGATCCGCGACACCGCGATGATCACGACATGGTCATGGTGTTCCCTCACCCAGGGCAGTATGTCGTCTAAAGACGGTCCGCCGCCGAGCAGCAGCGCGGTCTGGCCGCTGAAGCTATCCCGCAAGGCTTCTGCCGGCACATGTTCCTCGACAAGATTCTTCAACTGGCAGCGTATGAAGGTTGGATTGCTGAGCTGGCAGTTGTAGGCCCAGAGTACCGCATCAAGCTGTTGTCTTATCTCGACGGTGGCTTCGCGGTAGCCCGCGAAATAGGCGTCGACGGCAGCGATGGACTCAAGTAGCTTTATCGCCCCGATATTGGCGTAATCGGAGAATCGGACCTCTTTGAGCGAGTCGGTGAGTGCGGATGCTGACACCAGGTGGATGGTGTCATCGAGTTCGGCGTCGGCAAGTTCCGCCCGGACTGTCGGGAGCAACTCGTCGAGTTCCAGAAAAAGGTAACGTGAACCGTCGGGCACGCCCTGTCGCAGCACATGGCGGACCAACAGGCCCGAATCGGTGCCGATGATGATGTTCAGCGTATCCCGTGGAAACAGTCTTTCCCCGAAATGCCGCTGAAACGCGCTGGCGGCCCCGAGGCCGTTGAACGTCGTGCGGTTGACTTCGTGGAGATAGCGGTCGCCGTAGGCGTTCAGGTAGTACTGCAGTGTTTCCATGTCGATGTCGTGGGCCTCCTCGGACCGACCGCCTCCGGCGCACAGGCATGGCCCACTAGCGTTAGCCAAGCAGTTGCAGGACGCTCTGCGGGATCTGGTTGGCCTGGGCCAGCATCGCGGTACCTGCCTGCTGCAGGATTTGCGTGCGGGTCAGGTTCGCGGTTTCTCGGGCGAAGTCCGCATCACGAATACGGCTGCGCGCTGCGCTTTGGTTCTCGATTACGTTGGCATTGTTGCGCAGCGTCGACTCGATGCGGTTCTGCTTTGCGCCGAAGTCGGCACGCTTCTGTGTGATGTTGTCGATCGCCGTATCCAGGCGGCCGAGAATCGCGGCCGCAGAGCCCGTCCCGGAACCTATGCCCGATGCCGGCGCCGCAGACAGGAGCGATGCCAGACCGCCGTTCGAAAGCGTCCGGCTCCACATGTTGAACAGCGAGACGGTCAACTGATATGAGGCGCCGGCCCTGAAGCCGATCTGCAGATTGATGCTGTCTTCGTTGCCCAGCAGGTTCACTCCGTTGAACTCCGTCGAACTCAGCACGCGGCCGATCTCGGTCTTGAGTTCCTGGTATTCGTCGTTGAGTGAGGCCTTGTCCTTGTCGCTGACGGTTCCGTTGAGCGACTGCACGGCCAGTTCACGCATGCGCTGCAGCATGTTGCCGATTTCGTCCAGTGCCCCCTCGGCCGTCTGCATCAGCGAGATGCCGTCCAGGCCGTTGCGATTCGCCTGTTCCAGTCCACGGACCTGGGCGCCAATGCGCTCGGAGATCGCCAGGCCGGCCGCGTCGTCCTTGGCTCGGTTGATGCGCAGACCCGACGACAATCTTTCGAGTGATGTCTGCATGCTGTTCTGCGAGAGGTTGAGTGCCCGCTGGCTGTTCAGCGACATCATGTTGGTGTTGATTACCTGTGGCATTTTCAGGGCCCCTTATTTCGTCATGATTCAATCAGTTTCTGTCGTCGGCAGTCGCCGGACGATCGGGTCACAACGCATCAGCAGCAAACTTGATGCCAAGATATCGATTGAGTCGAAATTCCCGCAAAAACTAGTGTTTCCGGCGGGAATCGGCAAAGAAAAACCCCTCCGGGCTATCTGCATGGAGGGGTAAAGGCTTGGAGGATCATCGCGTTTCGGCCGGTAAAGTAAGAGGCGGCAAGGCGTTGCCGCCGTAACGGGCAGGGACCGGCCAGGCCTTGCCCGTCAGACACTGCTTGCTATCCTGCCCGGATCACCACGCTGCCACTGACTTGATTGAGGTGTTTCTGCAGGCCGATCCGCTTGCCGACGTTGAGCATGATCGGGCCCATGAAGTTGGCGTGAATTCCGCCGTCGTAATTGCCTCCCTGCGAAAGGGTCACCAACACGGCCACATCCGCAGGGTCGTCGAGCTGCAGCGCGCTGGCCTCTTCGTCGCTCAAGACGCATTCATAGCTGACCTGATAATTGTCCGGGTTCACGACCGCGAACTGCACATCAGGATCGTCGATCGACTGCAGGAAGAACACCGTCGGTTTGTCTTCCTCATGGAACAGCTTGTACTCGTGTAGTTCCTCAAAGCCGGCCAGGCCATCGGGAAAATGGATGATGGAAGAAGGGTCGATATCCTGGGTACCGAACCGGGTGTTGATCTCCATGGTCGAGTCTCCGTTTTCGATGATCGGTTTGGCTGATGACATGATTGGTAGTTACTCCAAATCTCGAACATAAGGTGATATGCGCGACGCTTCAGATACTTGGCGATCCTCGGCCCCCGACAACGAAACTTTGACGCATCGACACGATTGAAAGTTGTTATGCAGAAAAGGTGCCAATTGATAGGGGCGATGCGGGGGTTTGCGGGGCGGACCGGTTGCCGGGCCACGGGGCGAGATGAAATTCGGGATTCTACGGATTAAAGAATCCTTATGGACGGCCGTTGCAGTCTGCGTAAGGCGGTAAATGCAGACAGTTTGGATCAGCATATCCGCTCGGCAAACAAAGTGATTCACCCTGGCCGCTGATAGCGCCGATGGATCTCTGATGAAGTTCGCGGGCAAGGCGGGTTCGCCGGTCCCTGCGCAGGTCGCCGAGATGCGATCACTTCACGAAACCCACCCGAAGTGGGTTTCACTGCGGCCCAGTGCCGTGCCGAGCAGCCCTAGCGGCAGCTACCCTCCCGACTGAACCTGACCACCGCCCCACGATTCGGGTCGTTGAACGATTCTGCGACCCAGGCTTTCGACGCAAAGCCGACTTGGGAGGCGGTGAATACGATCATTCGTATATCCGCCAAAAAGCAACTCCCCCGGTCGCCGCAAGACGCAGACCGGTTTTTAGGAGATACGAAATGGCACAGGTAATCAACACCAACGTAATGTCCCTGAACTCGCAGCGTTCGCTGATGAATTCTCAGGCGAGCATGGCAACCTCGCTGCAGCGACTGTCTTCCGGTCTGCGCATCAACAGCGCCAAGGATGACGCGGCCGGTCTGGCGATCTCGGAGCGCTTCACCGCGCAGATCCGTGGTCTGGAGCAGGCCAACCGCAACGCGAACGACGGTATCTCGATGTTGCAGACCGCGGAAGGCGCACTGGACGAGGTCGGCAACATGCTGCAGCGCATGCGTGAGCTGGCCGTGCAGGCCGCGAACGGCACAGTCAGCAACGCCGACAAGAAGTCCTTGGACGATGAATTCACTGAACTGCGAGACGAAATCGTCCGCATCACCGACACTACCGAGTTCAACGGCACGAGCCTGCTCGGTGCGAACGCCAGCGTGAATTTCCAGGTCGGCTTTGAGAATGGTACCAACAACCAGATCAAGATCAGCTTTCTCGATCTGGCTGCCGCGAATATCGCCAGCGGCGGCATCGCCTCGGTAGCGCTTGGGTCCTTCGGCATCAGCACAGCCGGATCTGCCAGTACCGCGCTGGGCCGCCTGGATGCGGCAATCGACGCGATCAGCGCCAAGCGCGCCGATTTCGGTGCCAAGCAGAACCGCCTCGAGTCCACGGTCCGCAATAATGCGAGCATCATCGAGAACCAGAGCGCGGCCCGCAGCCGCACCATGGATGCCGACTTCGCCGCTGAGACCGCCAACCTGACGCGGGCGCAGATCCTGCAACAGGCGGGCACCGCGATGCTCGCGCAGGCCAATGCGATCCCGCAGAACGTGCTGTCGCTGCTGCGCTGATGGTGAGGCACCTCGAGCTTCGAGGGGCCTGACGCCTGACCGATCGGGCTGGTGAAGCAAAGTTGCTGTCCACGGTCTTTGGTTCAGTCAGGCACATAGCGGATCGCGGGGGGAGTCATCCCCTCGTGGCCCGGAGGGTGACCGCCCGCTGCTCAGCAGCCGACGGCCGACCGGACGACGGAGGTCTAACAAATGACTAACGATGTCGGGCCGATCAAATCGGCCCTGGCGCCTGGATTCCAGGCCAACTCCACTGCCGCTGCCGGGCGCTCGACGGGTGATGTCCGTCTAATCGGGCGATCCGAGCCCGCGGGCGAGGAGCAGAAGAGGGAGGAGGGACCATCGCTGGACAGCGTCGTATCCGACCTCAATTCGATGGTACGTGAATTGCACAGGGAATTGAGGTTCTCGATCGATCAGGACAGCGGCGATACCGTGGTCAAGGTGGTCGATCGTCAGACCGACGAGGTGGTACGGCAGATACCCAGCGCAGAGCTGATGCATCTGCGCAAGCGCCTCGAAGAGGCGGCAGGGGTGATTTTTCAAGACTCTGCCTGAACTTGACTGCAACGTAGCCTGCTGAGCGAGAGGGGATATCGACAATGGCAATTACCGCATCGGGTGTCGGGTCGGGCATCGATATCGAGTCCATTGTCTCGCAGCTGATGACGCTTGAGCGTCAGCCGCTGGTCGCGTTGCAGCGGCGGGAATCCGACACGCGGGCGCAGATTTCGGCCTATGGCAGCCTAAAGAGCGCCGTCTCCTCTTTCCAGGACGCCATGCAGGACCTGAGCACGCTGGATGCGTTTCGGATCTTTCAGTCCGACTCGTCCGACGAGGGCGTCATGTCAGCATCTGCCGACGGCGCCGCGGCTGCCGGCATCTACAATCTGGATGTCAGCCGTTTGGCACAGCACCACAAATTGGGTTCGGACGCCTTCTCCGAAACCCAGCTCTTTGGCGGTAGCGCGGGTGATGAGTTCACACTGACCGTGGGCACCGAGTCCGTGGCGGTCGACCTGTCGGGGGCGAAGACGCTGAGCGAGATCCGCGACGCCGTCAATTCCGCGGCCGACAATCCGGGTGTCACCGCGACCATTCTCAACGTCGGTGGGGGCAACCAGCGTTTGATCCTGACGGCGGATGAATCCGGCTATGAACAACGTGTCCAGATGTCTTTCGCCGGCGGTGTGAATGGCTCGAGCTTCGGTTTCGCCACGACCAATCAGGACAGCCTCGGAGTGAGACTCACAGACCTCGCTGAGCTGGACGCGGCCTACAGCATCGATGGCTTCGAGTTGACCTCCGCCTCGAACAACATCACCTCGGTCATCGACGGTCTGGCAATCGAACTCAAGGGGGAGGGAAGCGCCACACTCAACGTGACCCGCGATACCGCGGCGATCGAGGAATCGGCCAAGGCCTTCGTCGATGCCTACAACAATATCTTCTCGACCATAGATACCCTGCGCGCGGACCAGCTCGCCGGAGACTCGACACTGTTGAGCCTCGAGCGCCAGATGCGGGGGATCATCAACACCGCGCCGACCGGACTTGCCGGGAGCTACAATGCGCTGTCCCAGCTCGGCATAAAGACAGACCGGGATACCGGTCAGCTGGGCCTCAACAGCAACGAATTCACCGAGGCGCTGGACGCCGATTTTGCCGGCGTCGCAGACCTGTTTGCCAACGACAATCAGGGCTATGCCTTCCGCTTCGACCTGCTGGCAGACAGCATGCTCGATGACGCCGGTCTGATCGACAACCGAGTCGACGGCCTGAATACCCGTGTCCGCCGGCTGGAGACTGACCAGGCGGAACTGGAGCGCCGTCTCGATCTGCGCGAGGTGGCGCTGCGTCGCCAGTACGCGGCGCTGGACCAGCTCGTCGGCAGCCTGCAGAGCACGAGCACTTTCCTGCTGCAGAACTTTTCCGTTTGACGCGTTCCAGGGGCCATGCTGGTGACCGCCATTCCCTCAATTTCTTTGCTCGCTTGCCGTTAGTTTGAGTGTCTTGAGATCATCCTGGAACTGAACTAAATGACCTACGGGAAGAAACGCGCGGGAGTCGCCGAGTACGGCAAGGTCGCCGCTGAATCCGAGGTGACCTACGCCACGCCTCATCGACTCGTGCAGATGCTGATGGAAGGGGCCCTGGAGAAGGTCGCGACCGCCAAAGGTTGCATGGAGCGCAGGGATCTCGAGGGCAAGAGCCGGCAGATCAGCTGGGCCATGTCGATTGTCAACGGTCTGCGCAGCAGCCTGGACCTGGAGGCGGGCGGCGCCATTGCAGTCAACCTCGACGATCTCT
This sequence comes from uncultured Gammaproteobacteria bacterium, assembly GCA_963808165.1. GTDB lineage: Bacteria > Pseudomonadota > Gammaproteobacteria > Chromatiales > Chromatiaceae > Thiosocius. The sequence continues at coordinate 55,024 of CAWEET010000022.1, forward strand.
ATGCCTATATGATCCGCCGACTGATCGATGCCTCGGCGCAGAACGACCCCGCCGCATTGAGCGAGGTGATGGCATTGATGCTCGAGATCAAAGGCGCCTGGGATGTCATGCCCGTCGAGGTGCGCAGTGCAGCCGGATTCGCGGCTGCGGAAAAGGCGGCAGGCTGAAACAGTGAACCCGTCGCGCCACCGACTGCTGGACGACGCCCTCGGCATCAGCCGGCGCATGGCCCAGTTGGGCGATGCCGACGACTGGGACGCAGTCATCGCACTCGAGCCGGAGCGCCGGCTGCTGCTCGAGCAGGCGTTTGCCACGCACGCCCCGGCCGATGAGTTCGTCACCGATCGCGTGCGGGCGATTCTCGACCTCGACAAGCGATTGATGGCGCGTAGCATGGAGGCGCGCGATCGGATTGCCGAGGAACTCGGGAGAAGCAGTAAGGGCCGCCGCGCCGCCGGCGCCTACCAGGCCGCAAGGGTTTGATCAATCAGTAGGTTTCGTCGGACTCGGGCGAGATCCCGCCAGCCGAGAAACCGGCGCCAGGGCGTATCAGCCGAACCATTCGGTGAACTCCGCGCTGGCCCGTTCCAGGTCTTCGATTCGGCCGATATCGATCCAGTAGTCACGCAATGGAAAGCTGCCGACGCTTTGGTCGCGTTCCATCAAGGCGTTGAACAGGGTCGGCATGTCGTAATAGGCGTCACGCGGGATCAGGCCAATTGTCTCGGGATCCAGGATGTATATGCCCGCGCTGACGTAACGCCTTTCCAGGGGCTTTTCCACCATCCGCGTCACCTTGTACTTGTCGTTGATCTCCAGCACGCCATAGGGCACCTGGTAGCTGTACTCGCGCATCGCCACCGTGGCGGCGAAGCCCTGACGCCGGTGAAAGTCAAGCAGGCGGACGAAATCCACTTTTGTCAGCAGGTCCCCGTTCATCACGACAAAGGGTTCGGCGGGTCTCTCGGGCAGCAGTGTCAGCGCGCCCGCAGTGCCCATGCGATCGGGTTCCTCGACATAGGAAATCTGCAGGTCCCAACGACTGCCATCACCGAAGTGATCCCGAATCATATCGCCGCGATAGTTGATGCACAGCGTGATCTGCCGGAAGCCCTGGTCGGCGAAGTTCTCGAGGATGGTCTCGAGCACCGGTCGCGAGCCCACCTTCAACAGCGGCTTGGGGATGTCGTTGGTCAGTGGCCGCAGTCTCGCGCCCAGTCCTCCGGCCATGATGATGACGGGAGTCTGGCGTGCCGGTTCCACTGGCAGTTCGTAGCGGGCCAGGTCGGCGACACAGCCCGCGGCATCCAGCAGAGGCAGATGGCGCAGGCTGTGACGATGCATGGTGCGTTGCCAGATCTCCGCACCTTCGGCAAGGAGTCCGGTGACGGGGTTGGGATTCATGACCTCGGTGACCGCGCTGTTCATATCCTGGCCGCGCAGCAACGCGCGCCGGACATCGCCGTCGGTCAGGGTGCCGGCCAGGTGGCATTGGTCGTCCACCACCAGGGCGATCTGCATCGCGCCGTCGTCCAGTACCCGCAGGGCCTGCTTCAGGCTGGCGTCACGTCGGACACTGATGTCCTTCCAGGTCTTGCTCATTCAGGGCCTTTTTGGGTCTGCCCGGGACGCCGGCGACAAGCGTCAAGGGTTCGACGTCTCCGGTAACTACTGACCCGGCAGCAATAATTGCGCCATACCCAATCTTGATGCCTTGCAGGATGGTAGCGCCGGCCCCCACATGGACCCGGCCACCGATGTCGCAGCCGCCGCATAGGATGGCGCCGGTGGCGATGTGGCTGTGCTTGCCGACCCGGCAGTCGTGTTCCACCACCGCGCGGCTGTTGACCAACACGTTGTCGCCGAGTCGTACGCCGGGCCCGATCAGGCAAGCGGCCAGTAGCTGGCAGCCATGGCCCAGGTCTACGTCCAGCGTGGAAACCATGATCGAGGGGTGGTCGACCGTGGCGAACCGGTAGCCCCTGTCCGTCCAGTGTTTGAACAGCTGCCGCCGCCTATGGGGCGAGGCGGTGGAGCCAATGCCCATGACCAGTTCGATCGTTGTGGGCGCGTACCGATCCAGCAGTGCGTCCCGGCCCAGCCAGTTGATGCCCGCTGCCAGATCGCGTGACGCCTGCGGCGCCGTGAAACCCAACACCTTGCGGCCGCTCATCTGCAGGCAGTCGACCAGGACACGGGCGTGACCGCCCCCACCGAGGACGATCAACGGGCGCTGTTCGGCGGCGTTCATTCGATCGCCTCGTCAGCGGCATAATCGCGCGACGCGCAGGTGCCGAACAGGTCCCAGCAATCCATCGGCGAGCGCCCGATACCGGGGCGCTTTGCAGTGAGATTATCGCCGCTGAAAGGCTCGCCTGCGCTGATGGCGCGCGCTGCCACCAGGCTCTTGCGCGCCACCGCGGCGTTCCCGGTCTCTGCCGCCGCGGGCACTTTTTCCGCTTGTCCCAGCGCTTGACTGACCTCGCGGACCGCGTGCACCAGCACGGCCAGTTCACCGGGTTCGAGCGAGGCTGCATGATCGGGGCCGGGCAGTCTGCGATCCAACGTGAAGTGTTTTTCCAGCACGCAAGCCCCACGCGCCGCAGCGGCGACCGAGACCTGGATGCCCAGGGTGTGATCGGAGTAGCCCACGGCAAGGCCGAAACGGTTGGTCAGGCTGTCCATCGCGCGCAGATTCACCTGGTCCAGCGGGCACGGATACTCGCTCGTGCAATGCAGCAGCGTGACCCGGCGTTTCAAGACCTCGCTGGCCCGCGGGTCGCGCAATGCATCGAGCAGATCCGAACGGCCGGCCGGCTCCGCTTGCCGCAGGTAGCCGAAGGCCAACACCGCCAGCGCCTCGCCGACCTCATCCAGGGTCGCCATGCCGGTCGAGAGGATCAGCTCGCGATCGGCACGGGCAAGCTGGAGCAACAAAGGACCATTGGTCAGTTCGCCCGAACCGAGCTTGACGCGCGTTAATTGGAGTTCGTGAATTAGGAAATCGGCACTGGCCGGATCAAAGGGCGAGGACAGAAAATCGATGCCATTTTCGGCGCATCGCGCCATCAGGGCGAGGTGTTCCGACGGCCCGAGCACCAGGCGCTGCAACATAGCCAGTTGAGAACCATAATCGCCGTCGTTGCGAATCTGGTAGGGGGCCTGAGGGGCATCGGCGGTCACCAGTGCCTCGGGATGGAAGGTCTGGAACTTGACCGCGTCGCTGCCGGCCATGGCCGCCGCATCGACCATCGCCAGGGCCCGCTCGAGGTCGCCATTATGATTCACACCGGCCTCGGCGATGATGTAGACGCGTTCGCTCATGCGCTGGGTATCGCGTCGAGACGCTGCTTCAGCAGTTGCGCCATCTCGAAGTCGAAGGCGCCGTCGATGTCTATCGAGCGTTCGCGCGGCATCACGTAGGCGTAACTGTTGTCATCCATATCCAGACTGCCTGAGTCCAGCAACCGGCGCGCCCGATAGATGTAGATCGCGCCGTTCAGTCGATAGGTCTTGGGCAGATCCTGGGAACGCATGGAACGGCTGCCGGAGCGGTAGAAGGCGCACATGGACAGGTCGTCGGGCAGCGTATTGCTCCATTCCGGTGGGTGCTCCGACTCGCAGACACTGATCACCGCATCGGCGCGTTTCGCCTGCAGCAGTTCGATGGCCGCGTCGATGTCCGCGGCAGTGCGCAGCGGCGAGGTGGGCTGGAGCACCACCAGGTAATCGCAGCCCTCACCCTCGACATTGAGAGTGCGTAGCGCATGCAGCATGACGTCCAGCGTGCTGGCGCTGCCGCCGGCCAGCCCGGCGGGCCGCACGAACGGTACCTCGGCACCACTCGCCCGGCCTGCCGCTGCGATCTCGGCATCATCCGTCGACAGGATCACCCGGTTGATATGACGGGCTGAGTTGGCGGCCTCCACGGTCCAGGCGAGCAACGGCTTGCCAGCCAGCGGCAGCAGATTCTTGCGCGGCAGCCGCTTGCTGCCGCCGCGTGCAGGTATCAATGCAACAAAGTTCGGGCGCTGAACTGGCATCAACTGCAGTCCCTGTCGGTGAAACCCTTTCGCAACAGGCCCTGGGGATCCCAGGGGCCCGCCAGCACGGCCATGATGCGCTCGGTGGTCCTGCCATCGCCGTATGGGTTGACGACATCGCTGCAGTCCAGTCTCATTGCACGCTCGATGGCGGCAGCGATGGCGGCTGCCTGCGGTGGGCAGTCGATCACCGAAGCGGCCTTCGGGCGCCCGCTTTGCCGGTCGCCGATGTTGACCGTCGGGGTTCGCAGCGTGGGCGCCTCGTACAGCCCGCTGGAACTGTTGCCAACCACCGCATCCGCGATGGCGAGCAGGCTGTAATAGCCCTGCTGGCCAAGAGAGGCATGATGCACCGCGTGTGCATGCCCGGCGACGAAGCACGCCAGGCGTTCACTGATGGCCTGGCCACGCGGATCGGCGTTGGCGCCGGTGAACACCAGCCCGAAGGTTCCATCCAATTTCCCGACGGCGTCCAGCAACTGCTCCAGTTGCTGCAGGGCGTCGTCGCTGTCAAGGGTTGCAGGATGGAAGGTCAGCGCGAGGTTGTGCGTCTGCAGTGGCATGCCGAGCCGCCGCTCCAGCTCACGGCGCTCCAGCAAAGGAGTCTCCACAATCTGATCGATACCCGGACTTCCGGTCACGAACACCCGGCCATCTGCCTCGCCGAGTTGCCTTACCCGCCGGCACGCCCCCTCGTGGGTTACGAAGTGAAGGTGGGCCAGCTTGCTGATGGCATGACGGATGGCATCGTCAAAGGCACCTTCGGTCACGTCGCCGCCCGCGATGTGAGCGACCGGGATCCGCGCGATCAGCGCCGCCTGCACGGCACCCAGGATCTCGTAGCGATCGCCCAGTACCAGCAGCAGGTCCGGTTGCAGCCTAGCCAGCTCGGTGGCGAATCCACTCACGCAGCGCCCCAGACCCCGTGTGATCGTTACGACCGCATCGTCTTCCAGGCCAAGGGGTACCCGGGCGTCGACCGAGAAGCCGTCGCGGCGAATGACATCCACCGTATGTCCGAATCGCTGCTCGAGGTGACTACCGGTGACGGCGAGCTGCAACTCCAGACTGGGATGACGCTGGATGGCATGCAACAGCGGCAATAACAGGCCATAGTCGGCACGTGAACCGCTGACGGCGCAGATGCGGCGGGGCGCCGCGTTCATTGTGCGGCTTGGCCGTCGATGGCCAGCGAGGCGGAACTGGGCAGGCAAACGCCGCGGGCGAACAGACTCTCCGCGACCGGCAGTGTGGCGCGTGGCACCTCTGTATACATCGCTAGCTGGTGCAACGGGGTCCAGAACGGCCGCATTAACAGTCCCCGTGCCAGGGCCGCTTCGAGCAGTGCGTCGCGCTGACCCGCATCTGGCAGAAGCAGCAGGTTGAGCCAATGGTTCGCGCGGCAGCCTGCCGGCTCAGAAAACAGCCGTGCACCGCCGAGGCCGGCGAAGGTCTGCTGGTAAGTTTGGGCAAGCTGACGTTTGGCGGCCAACAGGCCGGGGAGTTGTCCGAGTTGGGCGATACCCAGTGCAGCATTCAGATTGGGCAGCCGGTAATTGAAGGCGACCTGATCGTGTTCGAGGGCCCAGGGGTGCGGCAGCTTGGCCGTGGTGGTCAGATGCCTTGCCTGTCGAGCGAGTCCCGGTTCCTTGGTCATCACGGCGCCACCGCCGCCGGTGGTGATGACCTTGTTGCCGTTGAAGCTCAGTGCCGCCGAGTCGCCCCAGTGGCCGGCGTGGAGGTCGTCGCGGAAGCTACCCAGTGCCTCCGCTGCATCCTCGATCAGTTTGAGCCGGTAACGGTCTGCGATCTCGCGCAACGCCGGCATGTCGGCGAGGTGACCGAGGACATGCACCACGACCAGCGCGCGGATGCGTCGCCCGGTGCATTTGTTCATACAGATGTCGCCGCGCCGCTCGGCAATCTCAGCCAGATGGGCGCTGAGCGCCTGCGGGCTAACCCCGAGCGTGTCGCCGGCGCTGTCGACGAAATGGGGTATGGCGCCCATCGCCGCGACCGGATTGGCGGTGCCGACGAATGTCAGTGCGGGCAGCAGTACCTCGTCGCCGGGACGGACGTCGGCCAGCAGCAGGCAGGTGTGCAACGCGGCGGTACCGTTGACGGTGGCTACCGCATTCGCGATACCGGTGTAATCGACCAGGCCCTGCTCGAAGCGGTCGACATAGGCGCCTGCCGACGACACCCAGCCTGAGTCCAGACAGTCTTTGACCAGACCCCAGGCATCGGCTCCGAAACTGGGTTCGTGCAGGGCAACCGGTCGCTGTGCCGGCATCATGCCTTCCAGTCGCTCCAGGATCAGGTCTGTCAGCTTTTCCCGAGTGGCTGTGCACATTGTTCAGATGTTATAGATGCCGTGTTTGTAACGGGCCAGATTGGCCGGATCAGTGAACCACTCGGCCGTTTCCGCCAATGCGCGCCGAAAACCGTCACGCTGCCCGTAGCTCGGTTGCCAGCCGAGCAGTTCACGGGCCTTGGTATTGTCTGCCCAAAGGCGCTCCACCTCGCTCTTGTCCGGGCGCAGGCGCTGCGCATCGGTCGTGATCTGTACCTCGACCCCCATCGCCTCGGCGATCAGGCCGACTGTGTCGCCGATGCTGATTTCGTAATTGCTGCCCAGGTTGACCTCCTCGCCGAGCGCCTGGTGTGACCCGGCCAATGCGATGAAACCGGCGACGGTGTCTTTGACGTAGTTAAAATCGCGGGTCGGGTGCAGCGCGCCGAGCTTTATGCTCCGTTCGCCGTTGGCGATCTGGGTGATGATCGTCGGAATCACCGCGCGTGCCGACTGTCGCGGGCCGAAGGTGTTGAAAGGCCGGGCCACAGTGACCGGTGTTTCGAACGAGCGGTAGAAGGACAGCGCGATCTGGTCGGCGCCGATCTTTGTCGCCGCATACGGCGACTGTCCCTGCAAGGGGTGATGCTCGTCGATCGGCACATACTGTGCGGTGCCGTAGACCTCGCTGGTCGAGGTGTGCACGACCTTCTGTACAGCCAGGTCGCGCGCCGCCTGCACGACGTTGAGGGTGCCGCGCACGTTGGTGTCCACATAGGCTTCCGGCGAGTGATACGAGTAGGGGATGCCGATCAATGCCGCCAGATGCAGCACAAGGTCGCAACCCTGCATTGCCGTACGGACCCCGTGGGGGTCGCGCACGTCGCCGGCGAAGACCTCCACTTCACGCCGGATATCCTCGGGCGATTCGTCCAGCCAGCCCCAATGCCCGAAGCTGTTGTAATAGACAAAGGCGCGTACCTGGTGGCCTCGTCGCACCAGTTCCTCGGTCAGGTGGGAGCCGATGAAACCATCGGCGCCGGTAACGAGAGTCTTCATTCGATCCAGCGGTCCAGTATTGCAGTTCCTGCCGGAAAACCGGCGGTCTCTCAGCGGGATGCATTTTTTGGTCCAGAAACAGGGTTGTGCCGTTGGATGCCGCCGTATACGCCCATCCCCCCGATGTTAGCTGCGCGCCGGCGCACGCCACCCACGGAACGCCGTGAATCCTTCAACGTTGCAGGATGAGCTCGATGACCGCCTTGCTGCCGAAATAGGCCAGCATCAGCACGGCGAAACCGACCAGCGTCCAGCGGATCGCCTTGCGGCCGCGCCAGCCGAATCGGTAGCGTCCCCAAAGCAGAGTCGCAAACGAGATCCACGCGACCATCGACAGCACGGTCTTGTGCACCAGGTGCTGGGCGAACATGTCTTCCAGATATAGGAAGCCGGTCAGCAAGGCGATGCTAAGCAGCACGAAACCCAGGCCGATCATCTCGAACAGCAGTGACTCCATCGTCTGCAGCGGGGGCAGTGCGCGGATGAAGCCACCGGGGTGGTGGCGGCGCAGGTGATTATCCTGAACTGCCAGCAGGATGGCCTGTGCGCTCGCCAGGGTGAGCAGGCTGTAGGCCAGGATCGAGGTCAGGACGTGCACCCGCAGTGCCCAGCCGGAGTGCTCGCCGAGCAGGTGGCTGCCCGGGAAACGCAGATCGAGCAGCACGGTGATTGCGGCAAGTGGCAGCGCCAGAATGGCCAGGTTCTCAATCGGCTTGCTCAGTGCCGACACCAGCAGCAGTCCGGCGACGGTCCATGCGGCCAGCGACACCGCGTTGAAAAAACTCAGGTTGAGTCCGCGTGTGGTGAACAGCTCTTGGTACAGCATGATTGCGTGCAGCAGGAGTCCAGCGAAACCTAGCAGCAGGCCGAGCCGGCGCGGCGGGCGCCAGCTTTGCTCTGCGCCAAACAGCCGCAAGCCGGTGCTCAGGCCGCCCAGCAGATACAAAACGGCGGCCGGAAATGCGATCAGGGTAACGTTCATCCGGATGAAGATCATGGCATAACGCCTGGGCGCCTGCATCCGTATAATGCGGCAATTCGAACAGCAACCACAGCAGGCACAGACCGGAATCATGTTTGCCAGTCTTTCCGACCGCCTCAGCGGCGTATTGCAGAAGGTCCGAGGCCAGGGCCTGATCAGCGAAGAAAACATCAGGGACACCCTGCGCGAGGTGCGCATGGCCTTGCTGGAGGCCGATGTCGCGCTGCCGGTGGTGAAGCAGTTCGTGGACCAGGTGCGGGAGAAGGCGCTCGGCGAGGAGGTGCTGCGCAGCCTGACACCAGGTCAGGTGTTGGTAAAGATCGTCAACGACCAACTCGTCCACGTAATGGGCGAGGAGAACGAACGCCTCGACCTGGCCGCACAGCCGCCCGCCGTGATACTGATGGCCGGCCTGCAGGGCTCGGGTAAGACGACCAGTGTCGCCAAGCTTGCGCGGCTGCTCAGAGAGCAAGACAAGAAGAAGGTGATGGTGGTCAGCGCCGACATTTATCGCCCGGCCGCAATCGACCAGCTCGAGACACTGGCGACTGAGGTCGAGGCCGAGTTCTTTCCTTCGAGCCCCGATCAGAACCCGCTGGCGATCGCCCGATCGGCGATCGCTGCGGCACGCAGGGGCTACTTCGATGTGCTGATCGTCGATACTGCCGGTCGTCTGCATGTCGATCAGGACATGATGAGCGAGATCCAGGCGCTGCATGCCGAACTCAACCCGGTAGAGACGCTGTTCGTCGTCGATGCCATGACCGGCCAGGATGCCGCGAACACCGCCAAGGCATTCGATGACGCGCTGCCGCTGACCGGCATTGTGCTGACCAAGACCGATGGCGATGCACGCGGCGGAGCCGCGTTGTCGATTCGCCAGATCACCGGCAAGCCGATCAAGTTTCTCGGCGTGGGTGAGAAGACCAGCGCGCTGGAGCCCTTCCACCCCGAGCGTGTGGCCTCACGCATCCTTGGCATGGGCGACGTCCTGTCGCTGGTCGAGGAGGTCACCGCTAAGGTGGATCACGACAAGGCCGCTAACCTGGCCAAGAAGATCCACAAGGGTGAGGGCTTCACGCTGGCCGACTTCAAGGACCAGATGGAGCAGATGTCGAAGATGGGCGGCATGGCGGGACTGATCGACAAGCTGCCGGGGATGGGGCAGGTGCCGGATGCGGTCAAGGCCCAGGTCGGTGACAAGGAGGTCGGTAGGCTGATCGCGATCGTCAACTCGATGACTCCGCAGGAGCGTGCGTTTCCGGCAATCATCAAGGGTTCGCGCAAACGGCGTATCGCAGCGGGATCGGGCACCCAGGTGCAGGATGTGAACAAGCTCCTCAAGCAGTTCACTCAGATGCAGAAGGTCATGAAGAAGATGAAGGGTGGCGGTATGGCCAAGATGATGCGCGGGATGAAGGGCAAGCTGCCGGGCGGATTTCCCGGGGGCGGAATGCCGCCCGGTGGCGGGTTCCCATTCTGACTGTGCGCCGCGTCTGTGGCCACTGGCTGGTCTGCCTGCTGGTGGTCGCCGGACTGTTCGGTACCGCTGTGGCCGCCGAGCCTTGCGAGGCGCTGATCGAACAGAGCAATGCCCAGCTCGACGCGATGCGGCGCCATGCCGAGGCGATCGAGGAGAGCCTGCAGCGGCTCAACGATGCGCTGCTGAAGGCGGAGCAGCGCAACACCGAACAGGCGCGCGAGATCGAGCGCCTTCAGGAAGAGTTGGACGCGCAACGTGCGAAGGGCCCACTGGGACAGGAGCTTCTGCAGCGCGAGTTTTTCCTCGCCCTGCAAGGGAAACTGCCGGTGTCTGCGCTGTACGAGATCCTGCCCGACCATCTGGTCATCGCCAGCGACCCGGTGTTCGTTTTCGGCAAGGGCGAACTTGGGGCGGAGGGACAGGATCGCTTGACGCCATTGGCCGATGCCCTGCGCAGCCTAGTCGGAGAGCTGCCGCAGGACGAAAGCTGGCGCCTTCGGATCGAGGGTCACAGCGACAGCCGGCCGTTGCGCTCGAACCCGCGCTTCGAGAGCAATTGGGAACTGTCCGCGGCGCGTGCGCTCGGCATGCTGCGCTTTTTCGTTGCCCAGGGCCTGCCCGAGGATCGGCTCTCGGCCGTCGGGCTGGCGGACACGCGTTTGCGCGACCCGGGCGACAGCAAGGCCGCGCACCGGAGCAACCGGCGTATCGAGGTGCATCTGGTCCACGGCGGCGGTTCGGCCAACTGACGATCGGCGGTCCGGGCTCTGCCAGGCAGCGGCAATCGGCATTTTCCCCAGGCAGGCAAGGCGGGTGCTGTGCTCCGAACGCAGCCCGAATCACCCGTCGCGATCGTTGGCTTCCAGCAGGTGTGCGACCAGTCGACGGCTGTCATCCGGTTGTTCTTTGGTCCCGGCCGGGGTCCAGCCCATGTCGTTCTCCAGCCGGTAAGATCCGAGAAATGGCTTGGGCGGGTGTCCGCCCCAATCGTCGGGTGACAGCATGGAAAACGCCGCTGTACCATCCGCTTCCTGGTAGAGGTGGTAGACGTGTCCCGGGATGCGGCGGAACGCGCAACGCGCATGATGCAGGCGCTGGTCGGATTTGGCCTGCTGCAGGATCTCCCTGGCCTGCGCCTGCAGGGCCTTGACCTGATCGGCGATCACCCGGAGCTGCGCTTCCAGGCGAGATGCGACATGCTGGTCGGCCTGTTCGATCTCGCGTGCCAGGTCGACCAGGCCGAAGCCGGGTGCCAGGCGGCTGACCGGATAGGGCGAGCTGTGTGCGGGGCCCCGGTGCACTGCCGGCCGGTCGTCGTCTTGCTTTTTGGTGCTCATGTCCTGCCCTCGCCAAAACCCTGATTCAACGGCAAAATACTACTTCACAAAGCACGAATAATGCGTACAATGCGCGGTTTATCTCGGGCTGGCCAGTGCCGCCCGCAAGCAAACTGGATTTAGGGCTGACACAACCATGGTATCGATTCGTCTTGCAAGATCGGGTGCGAAAAAGCGTCCCTTTTACCATCTCGTCGCTGCCGACTCGCGCCGCGCGCGCGGCGGTCGTTATATCGAGCGCCTCGGTTTCTACAACCCGATCGCCGTCGAGGGTGAAGAGGCCCTGCGCATCGACCTGGCACGCGTCGATCACTGGGTGTCGGTAGGTGGGCAGCTGAGCGATCGGGCGCGCAAGCTGGTCGAGGGTTATCGCCAGACCGCCCAGGGCTGACCCGCACGGTCGGCTCGCCGTGCTGATCCGCCAGGGGGGAATCCCGTGAGCGACACGATCAGGACGGAGCAGGGAATACCAGCCGAGGGTGACGAGCAACGCTTCGTCACCCTCGGTCGCGTTTCCGGGGCACACGGCATTCAGGGCTGGGTGAAGGTGCATTCGGACACCAGTCCGCGCGAGAACATTCTGGACTATTCGCCGTGGCACCTTGTGCGGCCGGGAAGTCGCGATGTCTGGAAGGTCAGCGCTGGGCGTCTGCAGGGCAAGTCAGTCGTCGCTAAACTGGCGGGCTGCAACGACCGCGACATCGCTGAGCAACTGGTCGGGGCGGAGATCGGCATTCCGCGGGCCCGGCTCCCGGCGACGACCGAGCCCGGCGAATTCTACTGGGCGGATCTGGTAGGACTTCGGGTGCAGACGGTCGAGGGTGTCGACCTCGGGCGCATCGAACGGCTGTTCGAAACGGGCGCCAACGACGTGATCGTCGTGCAGGGTGAACGGGAACGACTGATCCCGTATATCTGGGAGCAGGTGGTTCGCGACGTGGATCTCGAGGCTGGCCAGATGCATGTCGATTGGGATCCGGAGTTTTAATCGGCGGGCATGCGTTTTGACGTAATCAGCCTGTTCCCGGAGATGTTCGACGCGATGCGGCGCGGCATCACCGGGCGCGCGATCGAACGGGGGCAGGCCAGGCTGGAACTCTGGAATCCGCGGGACTATGCGGAAGATGTGCACCGGACGGTGGACGATCGGCCCTACGGCGGTGGCCCTGGTATGGTCATGATGGTCGAGCCCTTGCGACGGGCCATCGAGGATGCACGGGCTGCGGCGCCGTCCAGTCGTGTGCTGTATCTGAGTCCGCAGGGCCGCCGGCTGGAACAGGCGGCCGTGCGAGAGATGGCCGCAGAATCGGGTCTGGTCTTGCTGGCCGGCCGCTACGAAGGCGTGGATGAGCGCCTGATCGAGGCCTATACCGATCAGGAATGGTCCATTGGCGACTATGTGTTGTCGGGCGGAGAACTGCCGGCGATGGTGCTGATGGACGCGGTGATTCGCCTGCTGCCCGGCGTGCTGGGGCATGCGGATTCCGCGCAACAGGATTCGTACACGGACGGTCTGCTGGACTGTCCGCATTACACGCGTCCCGAGGAGATAGCGGGACGCACGGTGCCGGAGGTACTGAAATCCGGCAATCATGAGTTGATACGCCGCTGGCGCCTGCAGCAGGCACTGGGGCGGACATGGCTGCGCAGGCCCGAACTCTTGGAAGGGCGTGCGCTGAGCGGCGAAGAACAGTATCTACTTGACGATTTTATCCGTGCCCGTGAGGGCACATGAGGTACAGGAGCAGCGGCGATGAGCAATATCATCCAGGAACTCGAAAAAGAACAGATGGGCAAACAACTGCCGGATTTCGGTCCCGGCGACACTGTGGTTGTCCAGGTGAAGGTGACGGAAGGTCAGCGTGAGCGTCTGCAGGCGTTCGAGGGTGTCTGTATCGCCAAGCGCAACCGTGGGCTCAACTCTTCGTTCACCGTGCGCAAGATCTCGCACGGCGAGGGGGTCGAGCGCGTGTTTCAGGCCTACAGCCCGAGCGTGGCCGAGGTGCAGGTGAAGCGCAGAGGTGACGTGCGCCGCGCCAAGCTGTATTACCTGCGCGGCCTGACCGGCAAGGCTGCCCGTATCAAGGAAAAGATCAAGTCTTCGAACTGATACGGTCCCTCAGGCCCTAGTCGTTCGATGGAGGCCGCTGCGTTCGCGTGGCGGCCTCTTTACGTGGTGCTTTACAAACCTGCCGCCGGATCTTCTGCCGATTGCCCCGCTGCTCCATCGGCCATGGCCAGGGTCGAAATGTCTCTCAGGCTGCGGTCGATTGCGTCGGTGGCAATCGGCTCCGGGTCGATCAGCTGCAGTCGTGCGCGCCTGTCCGCCGGTGGGTCGATGGGCCGCCAATCCGTCTGATTCATCGCCAGCCAGCCCCGCTCGGTGTTGAAAAGGCCTTTCTTGCGCTCGGCCGGTACTTGTTCAAGCAATGCTCGCAGTGCCTCGGCAGGCCAGGGTGCGTGTTGTCGAATGACCCAGCCGACGCGTTGGTAGCCGTCCCCGACGCCCTCGATCAACACCCATTCGCGCACATGATCTGCGTGTCCGGCAGCGTCGCGACCGGCATTGCCGACGAGGAAGGCATGGGCCTCGGGGAAGGCCGCCTGGCGGCGTTGGCCGCAGCCGATATCGAGCCATAGCGGTTCCATCCTGCCCCCCTCGGTCAATGCGAGCCGTTCCTTGCGCGGGCTGAGTCCGGCGGCGAAATCCTCGAATGCGGCGAAATCGTCCTTGGCGTACAGGTCGGCCTTGTTGGCGACCAGCACATCCGCCAGGTGGATCTGGTCCTGAAAGGTCGGGTGTTCGCGGTGTCTGGTCGAGGCAAGATGCCGGGCATCCATCAGGCAGATGGTCGTACGCACTTCGAGAATACCCGCGTAAAGCGGACCGGAAAGCGTGTCGAGAACCTGTGCCGGATGGCCCAGCCCGCTGGGTTCTATCAGGATCCGGTCCGGCCGATGCCGGCGGATCAGCCGGTTGAGACCCGTAGTGAACGCCGGCGCCGCGACGCAGCACAGGCAACCGCCGGCGACCTGCTGGACCACGACTTCCTGCCCGGCGAGCAGCGTGCCGTCGATGCCGACTTCGCCGAATTCATTGACCAGCACCGCCCATGTTTCTCCGGCCGGGTGGTGGTCCAGCAGGTACCGCACTGCCGTCGTCTTGCCGACACCGAGAAAACCGGTGATCAGATTGACCGGGGTGCGCGGATCGGCAGCCGTCAAGGCCTGTCTTGTCCCTGTTCTTCAATTCCGGACTTGAAGTAGTAGTCGTACTTGCCGTGCAGCTGGCTGGTGAATTCCCACGCCTCGTTGTACGAAAGGCCGCTGTTCTCCGGGAAGATGACCTTGATATACAGGCCATTCTCCTTTTCCGCCGCCAGGCGGCCGAGGACTTTGTCGAGCCGGCTGCGCATGATGTCCTGATAGCTGCCTTCGCCGCCTTCGCGCCACGATATCCGATACTCGCCGTCGTCTTTCCAATAGCGCACTTCGATCAGGTGTCGGCCGGCCGAGCTGCGTGCCGGGCGCACCAGTTTGTCGTATTCGACCTTCAGTTCGTCATAGTCATCGGCCAGCACCAGATAGCGGCGCTCGAAAGCGTGCTGTTGCTGCCGGGCCTGCTCCAGGCCTTGGCGTTGTTCCTTGATCGTGTCCTGCAGGCGGTCGGCCTGTTCGAGCTTCTCCGCATAACGACTGCGCAACTGGTCCATGTCGTCTTCGAGCGCCACGATGCTGCGTTGTGCGGCGCTGAGCTGGAGCTGCTTCCGGTCGATATCCTGTTGGGCTTCGGTGAGCTGCGTCTGACGCCTTGCCAAGTCGGCTTCGAGGCGCTCCTGCAGCAGCGCCAGCTGGGTTGCCTGCTGGGTGAGGTCGTCGCGTTCATTGGTCAGGCCGCTGATCCGACGGAGCTGCTCGCCGATCAGGGTCTCGTGGCGCAGATCCTGATCCTGCAGTCGCATGATCTCGAGCTGCATCCGCTGTGCGCGGTCCTCGGCTCGGTGCAGGGCGCTCGACAGACTCTCCTTCTCCTCGCCGGTCGTGCGTGCCAGTTCGGCGGCGATGCGCTCGGCCTCCATCGTCGCGCGAAGCTGGTGAACCAGTTCCATATTGCGCACCAGAAGCACCACCATCGCGATCAGGAAGATCATCACGATAACCGTCATGATGTCTGTGAACGATGGCCAGAAGCCCTCCTGGACCTCTCCGCCGCCGCCATTCAGGCGCAGGTCGGTGAAACCGTCCTGGCTCATTCGTCGTCGCGCAGGCGGAAGCCGGCGCGCAACTGGCGATTGATGGTATCGAGGCGGCCATCCAGGCTGTGGGTCTTCTCGCGGTACGCCTCGAGGGTGTCGGTCAGCTGATCCTGGGTGGACTGGAAGCCGCGTTGAGACTTCTGCATCTGATCGATCAATCCCTGCAGCGACCGTATCAGGCCGGTGAACTCATAGAGCACGTTGTCGGTCTGAATCTGGAATCGAGGCATCAGGTAGTTGCTGGTCACCTGTTCGACGCCGCTGATCAGATTGGTCTGCGCGTCGGTCAGGCGTTGGTAGATGTAACCGAAGAACACGTAGCAGACGATCGCGGTGATGGTGGTGGATAGTGCTGTCGACATGCCATGGATCACCATATTCATGCCGGTCGCGCTGACTGCGTTCTCGAGCACCTTCGAGGCGCCGAGCAGTGCGATAGACAGGGACACGATCGTGCCGAACACACCGGTCAGGATCAGGATGTTGTTGATGTAGCGTGGCGTGCCGTTGCGCGTGCTTTCGCTGGCCACCAGCGTCGCGGCGAGCGCATTCTGATTGATCGGCGTGTGCGCCTCGTGCAGGCGGCGCATCGTGACGTAGCGTCGGGCAATCATTGTGTCGGTGCTGACGCCTTTGAGCGGGTCGCTGTCGGGCCGCTTCTCCACATTGTTCACGAAGCGCTCCAACGCGCCTTCTTCGAGCATGTAGCTCACGAGGATTGCCACGATGCGCAGCAAACCGACCGCGAACAATGCCAGAATGGCGCCGTTGATGATCAGGCCCATCCGGGTGAGCTGATCCTTGAAATAGACGGCATGGATCAGGTCGTACTTCCAGAACGCCACTGCCCCCACCAGCAGCGCGAGGACGATCATCCGAAACAGGGTATTGCGGCTAAAATGACGCCGCAGCTTGATGCTTTCCAAGTCGCTAACCTCGCAAGGGGGCGCGGGACGGCCCCGGAGGGGACTGTGCTCGATCGCGCGGGTTGCAGTTCGCGAATATTAGCATGACGCCCTGCAGTTTTTGACTGACCGATGCCACCTCAACCGCTGGTCCACCTTCGCTGCATGGGCCGTCGGGCGAATGCTCCATGTGCCGGTGGTAGACTCCGGGGATGCCGGTTAACCTGTTCAGCGCCACCGAACGATGCCTTCTCTGTGCCGATGTGGAGCAAAAGCTCGAGATGGCACATCGCCTGAGTGACGATTGGCAGGCGGGGCGGCTGCAGCGCATTACCGAGGCATCGGCCCCGGGTCCGCCCGAGGCCGGTCGGCCTGAGCGTCCGATGCTCGTCCCCCCGCAGCAACTGGTGCATCGTCGCATTGGCAGCCCGGAGGGGCATGCGGCGTTGATCCACGCCGTCGCGCATATCGAATTCAATGCGATCAATCTGGCCTGTGACGCGGTCTATCGTTTCCGCGCGATGCCGGATGCCTACTATGCCGACTGGATACGGGTGGCCGCAGAGGAGGCGCATCATTTTTCGCTGCTGCAACAGCGTCTCGGACAACTGGGTTATGCCTACGGTGACTTCCCGGCCCACAGTGGTCTGTGGGATCTGGCGGTGAGGACCGCAGATGACCCCCTGCTGCGCATGGCCCTGGTGCCGCGCGTGATGGAGGCCCGCGGGCTCGATGTGACTCCGGGCATGATGCGGCGGTTCGCGTCGATTGGCGACCGTCAGACGGTCGCGGTCCTCGAGGTCATTTTGCGCGACGAAGTGGGCCACGTCGAGGCAGGCAGCCGCTGGTTTCGCTACCTGTGTGAGCGACGCGGCCTGGAGCCGGAAGCGACCTATTTCGATCTGCTCGAGCGACATCTCGGCAGTGCCGTACGCTGCCCACTGCACAGGGCCGCCCGGCGCGAGGCCGGTTTTACCGAATCCGAATTGGGACGTCTGGAGGCGTTATGCAAAAAATCCTGAGCGCGCTACTGCTTTGTGCGCTGCCGACCGGCGCGCTGGCCGCGTCTGGCTCGCTGCTGGTCTATCGGGTCTGGGAGCGGGGTATCGATCCGTACATCAGCCGGGTGATCGTCACGCCGGGTCATGTGCGGCTCGATGAGGGTGCGGGTGGGGGCGGCTATACCTTGTTCGACAGACAACAGGAGATCCTCTACAACGTTTCTACGGAGGATCAGTCGGTGCTGGTGATGAACCCCACCGAGTTGCCGTCTGAGCCGAGTGACGGCCTGATGCTGCAAGAGGATGTCGAGGTGGACGAGCAGGCCCCGGTCGTGGCCGGCCGGCAACCGAGCAATGTGCGCCTGCTGGCCAACGGCGAACTGTGCGCAGAGCTGGTCGTGATCGACGGGCTGATGGAAGAGGCGGTCGAGGCGCTGGCAGAGCTGAAGCTGGTCCTCGCGCGTATCCAGGAGGCGACGCTGGATGCGCTGCCGCTGGAGATGCGCACGCCCTGCGATCTCGCGATGAACGTTCATGCGGCCGACCGGGCGTTGCGATTCGGCCTGCCTATACAGGAACGCAGTGAGGGCCGCAGTCAGTCCTTGGTCGATTTTTCGACTGATTTCGAGGTCGACGACGCAATGTTCACATTGCCGGCCGAATTCGCCCGTCGTCCCATGTTCGCCCCCGGGGCGATCTGAGCCGCTGGATCGACCGGTAGAGTCTGTGCTTGCAGACTGTGGCCGTCGTCGAACCAGACAGTGGCCTCCGTATCGTGCCACTCCGGCAGCACGATGCGGGTCGCCGAGCCCCCCGTCGGCAGCGCGTGTCGATGCGTTGCCGGTCGGTGTGTGTGCCCGTGGATGAGCTGGCGTACCCGGTATCTCTGCAGGTAGCGCAATACGGTGTCCGGGTTGACGTCCATGATCTGCGCCGCCTTTTTCGCCGTCGCCTCGCTGCTGCGGCGGCGATAATCGGCGGCGATACGGCGTCGTTCCGGCAAGGGCTTGCGTAGTACGAGCCATTGGAACAGCGGGTTGCGAAACCGGCGCCGGGCACGCTGATAATCGACATCGTCGGTGCACAGCAGGTCGCCGTGCATCAACAGCGTTGGTTGGCCGGCCACGTCCGTCACATGGCAGTCGGGCAACAGCTTGGTGGCGCATTCTCGCATCAGGCGTTTTCCCATCAGGAAGTCGCGATTGCCGCGCTGGATCGATAACTCAATGCCGCGCCGGGTCGTTTCGCGCAGGATGGCCCGCACCTGCTGGGCAAACGCCTCGTCATCGTCGTCACCAATCCAGGCGTCGAACAGGTCGCCCAGGATGAAAACCCGGTCGCCGGGCCGGGGGAAGCTCGCCAGAAAGCCCTCGAACAGCGCCAGTGTCCCCGGGCGGTCGATCGCCAGATGCAGATCCGAGATGAACCATTGCCTTGCCATGGTCGCGCATTGTAACCAGTCGCCGTCGTGCTGACCTCATGGGCTTGTGCAGGAAGTGGCCGGGCCGGGCAATTGTGATGGCGGATCGGGCCGCTTATGCTGCGCCGATTGTTTCTCACCGGGTCCGCTCGTGTTCCAGGTATTCGAAATCGTTTTGCCGATCTTCGGCATCGTGCTGCTGGGCTATTTCTATGCGCGTCGTTTCGATCCCGACATGGCCTCTGCCAACCGCCTCAACCTGGAGATATTCACGCCAGCGCTGATCTTCTCGGTGTTGTCCAGCGAGGGCTTTGAACTGACCCGCTACGGCGAGCTGGCATTTGCGGCGATCCTGGTCGTGCTGGGCTCCGGGCTCATCGCCTGGCCGGTCACGCGTCTACTGGGTTACTCACCCAAGACGTTCCTACCGCCGATGATGTTCAACAACTCGGGCAATATGGGGCTACCGCTGGCGCTGTTCGCATTCGGCGAAGCGGCACTGCCGGCCGCGATGATCCTGTTCCTGGTAGAAAACACGCTGCATTTCACGGTTGGCAATGCCATGCTGACCGGGCATGTGAATCCTCTCAAACTGATACGCGTGCCGATGCTGGCCGCGACCCTTGCCGGTCTGCTGGTGGCCGTGTTTCAGGTACCGGTGCCGGGCCCGCTGCACGAGGCCATCGACCTACTGGGCCAGGTCGCGATACCGCTCATGCTGTTTGCGCTCGGTGTGCGCATGACCGGGGGCGGTCTCGCCGACTGGCGCATCGGCGTCGCGGGGGCCGTGCTGTGTCCGCTCAGTGGTCTGCTGATAGCCGGACTGGTGGTGATGGTCATGCCGCTCAATTCGACGCAGGCCGCGCAACTGCTGGTGTTCGCGGCGCTGCCGCCGGCGGTGTTGAACTTCATGTTGGCCGAGCGCTACGGCATCGAACCGCGCAAGGTGGCGGCAGTCGTGCTGCTGGGCAATATGGCCAGCCTGCTGGTATTGCCCGCGGTGCTGTTCTATGTGCTCTGACGCAATCTGCGCGAGGTGCGGGGCCATTCTTTCCGCCAAATGGGGCTGCTGTGCGGGTACTTCGGCACTTGCGCCCCGACCCGCGGTGGACCCGTCGCTGCAGGCTCGACTGCCGCTTCCGTGCGGCAGGCGCCTGCGAATCGAACACCCGGGAGCGCCTGAGACACCTGCTCGCTGGTCAGGCAGTTGGGCGAAGGCCGGCGTGTTGGATCGCGCACTCGGGTAGCGCTGTCGCACCCAGGGTGTCTGACAACTAGGCGTCGTCGATCTCTGCCTTCTCGATCACGATGGGTTCAGCCGGGACATCCGAATGACCGGCACGGCTGGTCGTCTCCACCGACCGGATCTTCTCGATCACGTCCATGCCCGAGCTGACCTTGCCGAACACGCAGTAGCCCCAGCCGTCCTGACCGGGATAGTCGAGGAAGCCGTTGTCTTTGACATTGATGAAGAATTGCGCAGTTGCCGAATGCGGTGCGGCCGTGCGGGCCATCGCGATGCTGCCGGCCGTGTTGGCCAGGCCATTGTTGGCCTCATTCTCGATGGGGTCGCGAGTGGCCTTCTGCATCATGTCCGGCAGGAAGCCTCCGCCCTGGATCATGAAGTTGCTGATAACACGGTGGAAAATCGTGCCGTCATAGTGTCCGTCGCGTACATATTGTTCAAAATTCTCGCAGCTCTTCGGGGCCTTTTCATGATCGAGTTCGATCACGATGTCGCCCATACTGGTCTTCAGGGTAATCATTTGCCGACTCCTGATGGCTTGGATGGTGGGGTCACGTGGTGGGTTGTCTTCATTGTTGCTCGAGGCGCGTGACGGATTCGATCAGCACGGTTTCCTTCGGTACGTCACGACGCCCGTCCTGCGAGCTGGTCGGTACTTGCGCAATCGCGTCGACCACGTCCATGCCGTCGACGACCTCCCCGAACACCGCATAACCCCAGCCGTCGAAGCTCGGGTAGTCGAGGTTCGCGTTGTCCTTGTGGTTGATGAAGAACTGCGCTGTCGCCGAGTTCGGGTCGCCGGTACGCGCCATGGAGATACTGCCGCGCACGTTCTTGAGGCCATTTTTCGCCTCGTTGGGAATCGGGTCGCGGGTCGCCTTTTTCTGCATGTCGGGCCCCAGACCGCCGCCCTGGATCATGAAGCCATTGATCACGCGGTGAAAGATGCTGCCATCGTAGAAGCCTTCGTCGACGTAGGTGAGGAAGTTGTCCACCGTCTGCGGGGCCTTATCGCCCTCCAGTTCGATGGTGATATCGCCCATGCTGGTTTTCATGAGGACACGCTGGGTTTCTGCATGGGCAAAAAGCGAGAGGCACAGCAAGGTGACGGTGGCCAGCACCTTCAGGGGTGATTTCATCGGTTGGTTCCAGCTAGTTCATCGGCAGGCTAGTTTAGCCGCGCCAGGCCGGCGACAAAACCCCGCGGCCGGCGATGCCGGATCTGTGCCACGGCCAGGCGGTGAATACGACGCCCCCTGTTGCACGGGGTCGCGCGTCAGGGGGGCATCGCAATGACGCATGGATGGATTTTTCGTTACTATGCAAGCCTTTGCCAACCAAAGGGTCGGATCTGACTCGCGCGCTGTCATGCTGAGCATATACAACGATCTCAATCGGACCAAGGAACCCTTCGTTCCGCTCACGCCCGGACGGGTGAATATGTACGTCTGTGGCATGACTGTGTACGACCTGTGCCATCTTGGCCATGCCCGTGTGATGGTGGTGTTCGACGTTGTGGCGCGCTATCTGCGTTGGCTCGGATACGAGCTTACGTATGTACGCAACATCACGGATATCGACGACAAGATAATCAACCGGGCCAACGAGCGCGGCGAGCGCTTTCAGGAGCTCACCGAGCGCTTCATCACGGCCATGCATGAGGATGCGCGGGCGCTGGGTGTGCTGCCGCCGGATCAGGAGCCGCGCGCGACCGAGCATCTGCCGGACATCATCCTGATGATCGGGCGCCTGATCGAACGCGGGCATGCCTATGTGGCCGACAACGGCGATGTCTATTACGACGTCAAGAGCTTTCCCGATTATGGGCGTCTGTCCGGCAAGTCGATCGAGGACCTGCAGAGCGGGGCACGGGTAGAGCCCGGAGAGTCGAAACGCGATCCGCTGGATTTTGCACTTTGGAAGGCGGCCAAGCCGGGTGAGCCGGCGTGGGAATCACCCTGGGGGGACGGCCGGCCCGGCTGGCACATCGAATGCTCGGCAATGTCGACCCGGGCCCTGGGCGACACCTTCGACATCCATGGCGGTGGTGCCGACCTGACCTTTCCCCACCACGAGAACGAGATAGCCCAGTCCGAGGGTGCGACCGGGCATCCTTTTGTCAAATACTGGATGCACAATGGCTTCGTCCGAATCAATGAGGAGAAGATGTCCAAGTCGCTGGGCAACTTCTTCACGGTGCGCGAAATCCTTGCCCGGTATCGGCCCGAGGAAGTGCGCTATTTCATCCTGACCAGCCAGTATCGCAGCCCGCTCAACTACGACGACGTGCATTTGGACAATGCGCGCGCCGCACTGACGCGCTTTTATACCGCGCTGCGCGGCCTGCCCAATGCCGAACCGGCGACTGGCGAGCCGCTGGAGGCAAGATTTCATTCGGCGATGGAGGATGACTTCAACACGCCCGAGGCGTTGGCCGCGATGTTCGAGCTGGCGCGCGAGGTCAATCGCGCACGCAATGGCGATGCTCCGCGTGCGGCGGCGCTGGCCGCGTTGTTGCGCAGACTGGGTGCGGTCCTGGGCATATTGGAGGAAGATCCCGAGGCGTTTTTGCGTGGTACCGAGGGCCAGGGCTCGGGGCTCGAGGATGCGGCCATCGAGGAATTGATCGCCCGCCGATCACAGGCCAAGCAAGACAAACAATGGTCAGAGGCCGATGCGATTCGCGACCAGCTCAAGCAAGCCGGGATCGTCGTCGAGGACTCTCCGGCGGGAACGACATGGCGACGCGCATGAAGGACAATCATGGCCCGCGCCAGTGTCGGGTCTTTTACCGCGACTACCACAACGCGGTCAGCATCCCCTCGACGCAGCCGGAATCGCTGCCGGCCGATCGTCTGGCCGCGCTCGCCGACCGTCTGCTGGTCGGGGGAGACAACTTCCTCGGCGTGATCGATCGCAACGACCTGATTCTGCAGTGTTATGTGGCGGATCGTTCCGACGAGCTCACGATTGAGCTGGTGTACCCGGAGGCCTCGGGCTGCCTGCGCCTGACCCTGCCCCGCGAACAGGCACTGGACCGTCTCGACCACCTGCCCGAGGCGTTCGATGAGTCCATGCTCAGCGGGGCGCAGTACATTGACTGAGACCATGCCATCCGAGGGTTTGTTGCCGAAACCTCCGGTGCGCATCGGCCAGGTGCTCCAGGTTCAACTGAGGGGCGCCATCGATGCCGCGATGGACCTTAGCGGCGTCACCGTCGTTGGCGACTACCTCGTGCTCGGTGCGGACGAGGGGCATTGCTTGCAGATCCTGGTGCGCGCGTCGGATGGCGACCACTGGAACCTGCAGCAGACCGTTACGCTGGCCAAGAAGGACCAGGAAGTGGATATCGAGGCGATAACCTTCGGAGGCGGGCACCTGTATGTGGCCGGCTCACATTCGCTGCGGCGCCGTCGGGTAAAGTCGGACCTGTCGGTGCGCAAGAACCGCGAGCGCCTGTTGGACATCGGGGAGCAGAGTTCACGCAATCGCCTGTACCGGCTGCCGTTCGACCCGGTGAGCGGCGTGCTTGGCAAGGCCGAGTACATCGATCTGTCAAAACGCCTGCGCAAGGATCCACTGCTGCGGCCTTTTACCAAATTGCCCAGCAAGGAAAACGGGGTCGAGATCGAGGGTATCGCGGTGCGTGACGACCGGTTGTATCTCGGTTTCCGGGGCCCGGTTTTGCGTGACAATTATGTGCCGGTAATGACGCTTTCCTTCGATCGGCCGAAAGACTACGAACTGTGTTTCGTGCAACTCGATGGGCAGGGGATCCGCGACCTCGTGGCGCTAGACCAGGGGTTCCTGATCCTGTCGGGTCCGGTCAACGATGCGCCTGGTCCGTTCTGCCTGTGGTGGTGGGACGGCGCCGATCAGATCCCCGGAAGAGACCGCACGGTGCAGGAAGCCCGTTGGTTGGGCGAGGTGAGCACCCCGGGTGGTGCCTTTGCCGAGGGGCTCGCGCTGCTTGCGGAAGATGCCGGCAGCGCCGAGGTCATACTGGTGTATGACACCGACAATGCCGCGCAGGCGGTGCGGATGCGGGTTGATCTGGCGGTTTGATCAACTGCTTCGCGGGTCGCCCTTTGCGACCGGCCGGCTTGTGTCACGAATCCATTCGCTCCAGGATCCCGCGTACAGCCGACCGCCCGGCAGGCCGGCGATCTCCATGGCAAGCAGATTGTGACAGGCGGTCACGCCCGATCCGCACATAAGCACCACATCCCGCGGCGGCCTGCCCGCCAGGGCATCATCGTAAAGCGGACGCAGGCTGGCAGCCGACATGAACCTGCCGTCGGGGGCGAGGTTTTGCTGCAGCGGCAGGTTGGTTGCCCCCGGAATGTGGCCGGCCACCGGGTCGATCGGCTCGGCCTCCCCTCGAAATCGTTCCGCACTGCGAGCGTCGATCAGCAGCATGGCGTTGCCGCCGTCGCGATGCTGTCGGAGTATCGCGTCACTGTCGACGACCTGTTGCCAATCCGGTCGGCAGTCGAATGCAGTGCCCGGCATCGGGTCGGGCAGCGCTTTATCCGTTGGCAATCCCGCTTGTGTCCAGGCCTGCCAGCCGCCGTCGATCAGCGCCACCTGCTTGTGTCCCAGCCAGCGCAGCAGCCACCAAAGACGCACTGCCATGGTCCCACCGCTATCATCGTAAACGACGACCTGGGTGTCTTCCTGCACGGCGTGTTGACCGAGCCAACCGCACAGCCGCTTGGGATTGGGCAACGGGTGCCGACCGGATTGCGGCGTAATCGGGCCGGACAGGTTTCGATCCAAGTGAGCATAGATGGCGCCAGGCAGGTGCGACTCGTGGTAGTCGCGCTCACCGCGCCCTGTGTCGGCCAGATCGAACCGGCAGTCGAAGATCCGCCAGCTCGGGTCGCCCATTTTTTCACCCAGTTGCCGGCAGTCGATCAGTGTGTCGAAACGCATTGCCGCATCATCCTACTCGAGCTTGTGGCTCATGCATCATTTTCGAGATCCAGGATCCGTTCCCAGTGTTTCTTGCTGAGCGGCATGATCGACAGGCGGTTGCCTTTGCGTAGCAGCGGCAGGTCCTTGAGGCAGGGGTCGTCCAGCGCCTTCAGCTCGCGCAACGATACATTGCGGCGAAGATCGCGCCGGTATCTCACATCGACCATGTACCAGCGCGGATTGTCGGGGTCGCTTTTGGGATCGTAATACTTCGCATCCGGATCGAACGCAGTGTGATCCGGATAGCCCTCCTTGACGATTTCCATGATCCCGACGATCCCCGGCTCGTCGCAGTTCGAGTGGTAGAAGAACACCTGGTCGCCCTTCTTCATTTCGTCGCGCATCATGTTCCGCGCCTGGTAATTGCGCACGCCGTCCCAGTGCTCGGTCTTCTTCGGCATTGCCTTGAGGTGATCGATACCGAACACGTCGGGCTCCGATTTCATCAGCCAGAAATTCATTCAAGGTCTCCTTCATTGCCGCGCTCGGCTGCCACGCCTGGGCATCATCGAGGATCAACAGGAGTCGCTTCAAGTGTCATTTCGATTGTGACACGGCTGCCTGCTGATCTGTGACTTCGGGGAATGGCGCCATGGCCGGGATCGTGATGCGGAACTCCGTCCCGACCCCGGGTGAGCTGGAAAAATCAACTCGGCCGCCGAGTACGTTGGTGACGATATTGTGCAGGATATGCAGCCCCAGACCAGTGCCGCCGCTGCCAAGTCGGGTGGTGAAGAAGGGGTCGAACATCCTCGATTGAACCTCCTCGGGCATGCCGATGCCATCGTCCGCCACGGTGAAGCAGACTTGATCTGGGGCGACTTGCCCGACCAGGATCCGGACCTTGCCCCGGTCCTTCCCATCGAGGCCATGCATCACCGCGTTGTTTACCAGATTGGTCAGGACCTGGCTGAGCGGACCCGGGTAGCTGTCCAGTTCGACCCCGTTCGGGACATCGGTCTGTAGTTGGTAAGGCGTGCGCTTCAAACTCGGGTGGAGTATCAGTGCCAGTTCCTCAACCAGTTCCCTGGCGTCGAACTTGCGGCGCTGCGAACTGGCCCGGTCGGCGGCTACCTGTTTGAATGTCGCGACCATATCGGAGGCCCGTTGGATATTGCGTAACGCTATGCACGTCGCCGAGTCGACATTCTGAACGAACTGCTCGAGGGTCGATCGCTTCAGGCCCCGCGGGACCAGATCACGAAACTCCTTGAGGTGGTCTTCGAGCGTCGACAGGGTGATTCCGGCATTGCCGATCGGGGTGTTCAGCTCATGCGCGATGCCCGCCACCAGTTCGCCGAGTGCCGCCAGCTTTTCCGACCTGACCAGTTCGTCCTGCGCAACGCTGAGCGATTCCAGTGTTTGCTCGAGGTCGCGGTTGGAACGCTGCAGTTCCGTGGTCCTCGCCGTGACCAGCAGTTCCAGCTCCCGGTTCATGCCGTCGAGTTCACGCTGCATCTTGCGCATTTCGGTGATGTCGACATACACAAAAATCACCTGGCGCTCCAGCTCTCTGGCGACAGATGCGGCGGAGATACTGCACAGGATTTCATCACCGTTGGCATTCAGCATCCAGGCCTCATACCCGGTGACCTGGCCCCGTTCCTCGAGCCTGCGAAGTATGTTTTCCCGATCCTGGAGAAGTTTCCACCAGTTCAGGACCTTCCCATTTCGACCGACGGCCGCGTCACGACTGTAGCCGAAAAGCTCAACCCAGGCCTGATTGACGTCCAACACGGCGTAGTCTTCATCCACGGATCTCGAAATCAACATAGCGTTCGGAGCGATATTGAAAAGCTCCAGGAGATACTTCTCGTTTTTCTCCAGCGAAGACTCACGCTCACCGATTGCCCTCGCCATGCGACTGAGGTCTTTGCCGAGTTCATCGATCTCGATGATGCCGTTTGGGCGCCATGAGTCAGAATAATCGCCGCGGCTGATCAGTTGGGACTGACGGATCAGGCTCCGCAACGGCCGCTGAATCGCCAATGCCCAGATGGGCGCCATCAACAGACCGATGAGGCCGGATGCGACCAGGCCGAGGAGGACGAGAAATACAGTCCGGGCATGGTCCGGATTGTCCAGTCCGGAAGGCATGATCGAGATCACGATCCAACCGAGTTTCTCCGATCGATGGTAGGCCGGATAAAAGCTGCGGCCGTTGAGTTCGGTGATCTCCGGCGGAGGTGTCCCGCTGCGGGCTGCCGTCACGATCGGATGCGTACCCCAATGGGTGTGGCGGAAGCTGCTGTCCGGGAGATTGTCGGCTACCCATTCCCCATGCCCATCGATCACGAACACCTGGTGCTTGATGTGTACCAGCGATCTGAGCACGATGTCGAGCAGGCGGCCGGTCGTAATCTCGGCGATGGTAACGTAATCGTCGCCCGCGCAGGCGACGGCAATCGTCAGCTCGCCTGTCAGGGCGGACAGATAGCGATCACTCCACAGAGGGCGTTCGGAGTTCAGTGAGGCCTTGAACAGCGAGTTACCGGAGAGGTCCGCACCCACCAGTCGGTTCTGGCCAACGGCCCGGCCGACTCCGGAAGCGGATGCCTGCACCATGCCTTGCTTGTCGGCCAGATAGATGGCCTGAAATCCTCCCTCGTTCAGGATGCTTGCAAAGAGTTTGCCGATCCGCCCAACGCCCAGTTCTTCCCTGAGCCGCACGGCCGGTCGGAGCTGCATCTGCAAAGCACTGACCGCGTTCTCCAGCAGATCCGATACGTTCCTCGCGGTCAGCCGTGCGTCTTGTACGGCGTCTTGCTCGATCTGTGGCAGCCGGTAGGCGAGCAGGCCGATGCCAACCATGCTGAACGTCAACAACGTGGTCGCAAAGAGCAACAGTATCAGGAAGGTTCGAAGGTGCCATCTTGGCATAGCGCTGTTATCGGACGACGACGTAGCGGCCGTTCTCGATCCGAGCAAGGAAGATGTCACGCTGTGCGTCGCCGAAACGGTCGAACTTCACTGGCTGTTGCAAACCAGGGTATTCGCCGGTATCGAGTAGCACCTGTTTGAGGTCGAGATCAGCGCTGGAATCCTTCACGGCGCTGAGCAGTGCATAGGTCGCATCATAGGCCGCCGTGCCGCCGAATCCCGGTTCGCGGCCGAAGCGTTCGATATAGGCCCGTTTGAATTCCAGGTAAGCGGGCGCCTCGCTGTCACGATCGAAGAAGTTGGACAGCGTCAGACCCTCCACGGCCCGACCACCCAATTCGATCAGCGCCTCTGTTGCGCTCCATTCCACGGCGATCAGTCTGAGGTCGGGTGCCTGTTTTTTTGCCTCATGCGCCAAGCGTGCAGTATCCACCGCGCTTGCGACGAACAGCAGGCCGTCCGGATCGCCTGCCCGCATCTGTTCGATGAGCGCAGCATGCTCGGTGTCGGCATCCGAGGTGAAGGCAACCCTGGCGACGATCTCGCCGCCGCGCTTCGTGTATCCCTCGGTGAACGCACCTAACCAGCTCTCGGTGTATGCATGGTTGCCAAGGTCAAGGCAGGCAGCAAGGCGCATCGGCCCGGACGTTTCAAGCAGCTGCCTGGCAGAAAAGCTCGCATAGGCACGATTATCCGAGGACACGCGGAGGAAGTTGTCGTCGCGGCCGGTCAGAGACGCCGTGGTAACCGTCGGGCTGAGCATCAGGAGCCCATGCCGCTCGGCAACCGGGCGGCCGACTATGGCCATCGAGCTGGTCATCGGCCCGATGATGGCGACGACACCCGCCGCGGCGAGTTCCTCTATCGCGTCGATCATCGTATCCGGATCCTGCGCGTCGTCCCGGACGACCAGTTGAACCGGACTGTTGCGTATGCCGCCGGCCTGGTTGAAGGCCGCTACCGCCAGCAACGCGCCGTTGCGCCCATCGCTACCGAGGTCGGCCACCCTGCCGCTCAGACCGCCTACGAAACCAACCCGAAGCGGCTCGCGTGATTCGCAGGCGCAGAGCCATGCAATCAGCGGGACCATGATGGCAATCCAGCGCGGTCGCCACCTAAACAGCATCGTTGTGCTGCTTGAGCCAGCCGAGCAGCGCTTCCTGATGCATCGGCCTGGCAAAAAAGTACCCCTGAGCCTCGTCACACCCCATGGACAGCAGGGTCTGGGCCTGCGCCGTGGTCTCGATGCCTTCGGCAAGCGTGCGCATATCCAGCCGGCGGGCCAGGTCGATGATCATCGCTGCAATGCTGAAATCGTTATTACCGGATGCATTGCCACTGATGAACGAGCGGTCGATCTTGAGCCGGTTGGCGGTCAACTGGTCCAGATAGGACAGCGAAGAATAGCCGGTGCCGAAATCGTCGATTGCGATGGTGATCCCAAGATCGGCCAGGCGCTTCAGCCTGTCGATCACCAGAGACTGACCGAGTACGGACACCGACTCGGTTACCTCGAGTTCAAGCTGTGACGGTTGCACATCCGCCGCCAACAGCTCCGACTCCACCACCGAAACGAATGTCGGCTGACGCAGTTGTGCCGGCGACAGGTTTACCGCCACGCGCAGATCGGGGTGCCCCGACTCCCGCAGGGTCTTGGCCACCTGCAGGGCCTGGCGCACGACCCATGTGCCGATGTCAACGATCAGCCCGGTCTGCTCGGCGAGAGGTATGAACCGGTCCGGGGCGACCAGTTCGCCGGTTTTTGTCCTCCAGCGCAACAGCGCCTCGAACGCGATGACACGCCGGCTGGCCAGTTCGACCTGCGGCTGGTACGCGAGGAACAGCCGGTTGCTACCGAAATCTTGTTTCAGTTCATGCAGTAGCAGGGCATGTTCGCGCGACTCGCTCTGCATGGCGCCGTCGAAGTGCAGGGACTGCCCATGACCTACCTGCTTGGCGCGCTTGAGTGCGGTCAGTGCCTCCCTGAGCAGGGTTTCGCCATCTTTGCTGGGATCCACCACGCCGGAAAATCCCAGACAGACGGATACGGACTGTTCCTCGGACCGGTCGATCTCCAGGGGCCGCGCGAACAGTGCAGTCAAGCGCCCCGGATTGACATACTCATTCGGGCCTATGATACCGAAGGTGTCGTCACCGATTCGTGCAGCAATACACTGCGCCTGCGACAGGGAATCGAGCCGCTGGGCAATCGACTGCAGGATCCTGTCGCCGTAACGGTGGCCGAACAAATCATTGGTTGCCGAGAACTGATCGATATCCAATACGCCTACAGCGAGCATCTCGGCGGCCGATTTCGTCATGCGTTCGATTGCGGCGATGAAGCCGCTGCGGTTCGGCAGACTCACCAGTCGATCCTTGAAAGCGGAATCGGACAACCGCTCCAGCAGTTCCACGTTGCGCCCGCACAGAGAGATGTTGTTGCAGAACATCTCCAGCATATCCCCGTCGAGGTCGGTGCCCGGTGTGGACGTCTCGACACAGGCCGCGAGATCATGTTTGTCATCGCCACCGAACAGCAGGCAGATAGCGCCTTGGGTGATAACGTTGGTTCTGTTCGACAGGCTGCTTCTTGCCAGGTCGGCGATCCCTGTCAGGTCGGCCTCTTCGGTGCAGTGGCTATAGCTGCCGGCAGCCGCGACGATCTCGAGGTCCACTGGCCCCCCTTTCTCGTCCGCATCCTGGTTCAGGGCGCAAACCAGTCCATTGGGTGCTCCACCGATGAAACCGGCGAGTTCGGTCAGCAGGCCGATGGCAAAAGACTGCCGGTCGCATGTTTTGAGCAGGCTGTTGCTGGCGCTGATGATCTGCTTCAGGCCGTTGCGATTCGTCTCCAGCCTGCGGAACTGATCGTACGATCGGATTGCCGTCGTCAGGGTTGCATATAACTTTGCGCGGGTGAGTTCGCTCTTTGTCTTGTAGTCGTTGATGTCATAGCGCGCGATCGTTTCTATCTCCGGCGCATAACCGGGCTGACCGGTTCGTAGGACGATTCGGGTGCTTTGCAGATGGAGTTCGTTGCGTATCGCATCGACCATGCGCAGGCCGGCTTCATCGCTCTCCATGACGACATCGAGCAGAATCACCGCGACGTCGTGATGGTCGCTCAACACCTCTAACCCTTCGGCAGCAGAATGGGCGTGCAGAAAGCTGAGCTGGCGACCATGTATCGTTAGTCCGCGCAGCGCGAATACGCTTGTCAGATGCACGTCTTCGTCGTCGTCGACGATCAGGATCTTCCATTGGCCCCGCTCCGATCCTTCCTCGGCCGGCAATGTCGGATCCTCTTCGAGGAACTCGAGGATGTCGTCATCCGATACGGATTCTTGAGGCATAGCGTAGCGTTTGTTGTTGATTGCTCTGCGGTTTATCCATCGGCGGTGCCGGGGATCTTAATGCCCCCGTTTGAACCGCTGCCGCGGAGACTCGGGGTGGCATGGCCCTCCCGCCTCGTGCATGTCACTACCCACCTCGAGCCATGCAGTCACCGCGCCGCCTGTAGCCGGCGCACCGTATCGCCAAGTCACTGATACTGCAGCGAGTATAGAGGGTTCCCGGGTGTCGCGCACGGGCTGCCGGCTGAATGTCCGAACCTGGGCGGCCAAGGCGCGACGCTGCCCGCGTGACAACCGGCTTGCCGCGCAAACCCTGCGCCGGTCACTGGTCAGGGCCATCGAGGACAGGCCTCAGCGTCGCCGAATGTACTAGGGCCTGTTAACACTAATCCGGAGCGTGTCGCCGGAGGCCATTTTTTCGCAGATCAAGGCGTAACGAGCGCTGTGTAGCAGGCTACATAAGCGAGGTGCAACGCAGAGCTGTGGAAAAATGGCCCCGTCCCTTCGGGTTGCGCCCCAAAATGGGCCACTCGGTGTTACTCGTCGTTCATTTGGAATGACCAAACTTCACTCCTCGCGCCTTGATTGGCCCATTTTGGGGCAGCAACGACGCGATCCGGATTAGTGTTAACAGGCCCTAAAAAGGCTTCAGGAATCCAGCGAATGTGCCGCTTGTTATGGCTGATGCAAGCAAGGGTCCGGGGTAAGTCCGGCGCCTTATGGCGCCGACCCAGGTCTGGCTCGCCGGTCGCCGTTGCGGCATGTAATCGAGCTGTCAAATAGTTGTAACGAAAACTTCATGGTTCCTTCTGGAGAGACTCATGCGAATCCTTTCGCGAAGCTTGCGCAATAAGCTTCTGTCATTTTTCGGCGCCGGAATGCTGGTCGCGGCAGCGGTGGTCTTCATTGGCTATGCGTCGGCCTGGTCGACCATCGGTGACTTTGAACGCGTG
The DNA here is from genome assembly GCA_963808165.1 of uncultured Gammaproteobacteria bacterium. GTDB lineage: Bacteria > Pseudomonadota > Gammaproteobacteria > Chromatiales > Chromatiaceae > Thiosocius. Next base: position 87,212 of record CAWEET010000022.1, read on the forward strand.
GTTGCCGTCGAGATTGAAAACGAGCGGGCCATTTTGAGTATGGCCGTCGACTTCAAGAAGCAGGTTCAGGAGTGGAAGAACGTACTGCTGAGGGGCGCCGATCCGGAGCAGCTCGACAAGTACTGGGGCAAGTTCAGGCAGACGGAGGCGTCAATCCAAGACACGGGTCAGTCTCTCTTGGGTCGACTGGAAAACGCGGCGGCCATCGATCGGGTCACTGCCTTCCTGGACGCGCACCGCTCGATGGGCGCCAGCTATCGTGAAGGGTTGGACAGATTCAAGCAGGAGGGATTCGACCCCGGAGTCGGGGACAAGGTGGTCAAGGGGATCGACCGCGAGCCTATGGCGTTGCTCGAAGAGGCGGCCGAACTGATAGCCGGGCATGCCGCCGGCTCGATCGGTGCGAGCATCGAAAGTGGCAGAAGGGGTATGCAGTTGAGCATAGCCGCGGTGACGATCGTTCTTGTCGTCATCTCGGTGGGCATGGCCTGGTTCACCAAGCGTCAGATCCTCAATCCGGCGAACCGCTTGAAGCATTACCTCGGTAACCTCGCCACCGGCGATTTCTCGCAGAATGTCGAATGTCGGTCGCGTGACGAATTCGGTGATATTGCGGCGAGTGCCAAATCCGTGCAGATGCAGCTGGGACGCATGATGAGGGAGATCGCGGATGCCGCCTCACAGATCGATGGTTCGGCGGGCGAGCTGACGCGGCTCAGCGCGCAGAATGCGCAGGGGGTCGACAGGCAGCGCGATCAGACTGAGCAGGTCGCGACTGCGATGACTGAAATGACCGCAACGGTTCAGGAGATCGCGCGCAATGCCGAGTCGGCGGCGGCGCAAGCCCGCCAGGCAGACGATCTGACTCGGAGCGGCAGTGACGTGGTGACGGGCGTCATCGGGGCCATTCGTGACCTGGTTGGCGAGGTCGAGAAGTCCAGCGAGGTCGTGCGGGAGGTCGAATCCGACTCCGAGGAAATCGGCAGTGTACTCGACGTGATACGCGGCATTGCCGAGCAAACCAACCTGCTGGCACTGAATGCCGCGATCGAGGCGGCCCGCGCCGGCGAGCAGGGTCGTGGCTTCGCAGTCGTGGCGGATGAGGTACGCACCCTGGCCAGCCGCACGCAGGCCTCGACGCAGGAGATCCAAGCGATGATCGAACGTCTGCAGACCGGCACCAAGGCCGCGGCGCAGGCCATGGAGCAGGGCAGTAGAAAATCCGCAGATACGATGACGATGGCGGAGCATGCGGGTCGGGCGCTTGCCGATATCGCCGCGGCAGTGTCGTCGATCAGCATGGCGAATCTTCAGATCGCCAGCGCCGCCGAGCAACAGGGTACCGTTTCAGAAGACATCAACCGCAACGTCTCGACAATCAATGATTCCGCGCTGGAGATGCAGCGTTCGGTGGACATGAGCGACCATTCCGTCGCTGAGCTCAATCGGCTGTCGTCCGCGCTGATCGAAATGACACAGAGGTTCCATCTCTAACCCCAGGCGCACGGACTGGAACACGCCATGATCCGACTGGCCGCGATCGCTGCGGGATGTCACGTCTCGCTGTTCGACTCGCTGGCGATGTGTTGATAGCTCTCGAGGCGCTGCAATGAAATCTCGCCGGCCTCGACCGCCCGGCGAATGGCGCAATCCGGTTCAGCCAGATGGGCACAGTTGTGAAAACGACACTGGCCAAGGAATGGCCTGAACTCGCGAAACCCGCGCTCTAGTTCCTGTCTGTCGAGCGGGCCCAGGCGAAAACTGCGGACGCCTGGGGAATCGATCAACTCGCCGCCACTCTCCAGCTGATACAGGGTCGCCGCCGACGTGGTGTGGCGACCCAGTCCGGTGGCGTCGGATAGGCTGCCTTCCTGGACTGCCTGTTGCGGTATCAGCGCGTTGATCAGTGACGACTTGCCCACACCAGACTGACCGACCAGTATGCTGGTTTCCCCCTGCAGCCTCTCGCGCAACGGATCCAGGCCGTGTTCGGTCTTGGCGCTGATCTGGATGATCGGGTAGCCAATGGCCTCGTAGTGTCTGAACCGACGGCGGAAGTCCTCGCGTTGGTCTTCGTCGAGCAGGTCGGCCTTGTTCAGGCAGATGAGACCTCTGACGCCGATGCGCTCCGTGGCAATCAGGTACTGGTCGAGCAGGTAGCCGCTCGGTTCCGGGTGGGGTGCAAGCACTACGACCAATTGGCTGATGTTGGCGGCGATGGCCTTGCCCTGGGTGCCGATGCCGGGGCGTGACAAGGCCGTTTCCCGCGGCAGCACTGCGACGACCACGCCTTCGTTGTTGGGGGCCGCCTGCCAGACTACCCGGTCGCCGCATACCACCTCGCCAAGGTTGGCGCGAAACATACCGTGGATTTGGCTGCCGTCTTCGCCACGAATCAACAGGCTGCGTCCATGTCGCACGACGACCCGACCGGTATGTTGTTCGGTTTCTCCGGCGCCCGACAAGACGCTCTCGGCCTGAGCGCTTGCACGTTCGCGACGTCGGTCATGAATCCTGGCGATGCGCGCTTTTTGTTGCTTGCTGAGGCGTCGGCGCGCCATGCGGCTTATTGGGAAAACTTGTAGAAATTATTGTTGAGGTGTTCGACCAGCTGCGATAGATCTTCTGGAAAAAGTTTGGTCGCGAGGTTCGCGTCACAGCGTGCGACCTGTGCCTCGAGTGCAGGGAACGAGGTGATGCGACGATCGCTGCGGGTGTAGACGCCACTGTCATGACAGCGTGTGCAATTTGCCTCATGGTAACTGGCGGCTTCGAACTCTTTGGCGTGCAGACCGCCGGCCAGCGTCAGTGCCAGGCCGGCTGCGGCAAAGTTGGATTTTAGTGACATGGTGCTTGCTCCTGGTCCGGTCAGGCCGGAATCTTGGTCGACAGATGGGCGATCCGCAGTGCGGCCGGTGGGTGGCTGTGATGGAACGCCGAGTACAGCGGATCCGGAGTCAGCGTGCTGGCATTGTCGCGGTACATCTTGACCAGTCCGCTGATCAAATGGCGGGGATCGGTCTGCTCAGCCGCGAAGTCGTCCGCCTCGAATTCGTGGCGCCGGGACAACATGGCGGACAGTGGGCTGACAAACACGGTGAACACCGGCAGGACGAACATGAAAAGCACCAGCGCAAGGGCCGGCGTCGCACGCCCGACGCCGAGACCGCTGTAGAACCAGCCCTGCTGCGACAGCCATCCCAGCAGCCCGAGGCCGAGCAGCGCCATCACCGATGACAGGGTGAGCATCTTCGCGACATGGCGCCGTTTGAAGTGGCCCAGTTCGTGGGCCAAAACCGCCTCCACCTCGTTTGCACTCAACCCCTGTAGCAGCGTGTCGAAGAACACGATGCGTTTGTTCGAGCCGAAGCCGGTGAAGTAGGCATTGCCATGAGCCGAACGGCGCGAGCCATCCATTACGAACATGCCGTTGCTGCGGAAGCCACAACGCTGCAAAAGGGCCTCGAGTCGCGACCTCAGAGAAGCATCGTCGAGCGGCTTGAATCGATTGAACAGGGGCGCGATCCAGATCGGGTAGGCCCAGGTCACTAATAGCGAGAAGCCCATCCATACGAGCCAGGCCCAGAGCCACCAGTGCCGTCCGGTGCTGCCCATCAGCCAGAGGATCACCGCGACCAGCGGCACGCCGAGGATCAGGGTCAGCAACACGCCCAGCAGCCTATCCTTGATGAACCCGATCGGGGTGGTCCGATTGAAGCCGAAGTTTTCCTCTATGCTGAAAGTCCGCCAGACAGACAGCGGGAGCTCGAGCAGGCCGCCGATCAGTACCACAGTGATGACCAGCAGCACGCCGCTCCACAGCGGGTCGGCAATCACGCTTGCGATGGCACTGTCGAGCCACCCGAGTCCGCCGCCCAAGGTCCAACCGAGCAGAACCACCGCGCCGAGCACCAGGTCCCAGCGTTCCAGGGCCAGACGCGCCAGGCTGTAACTGGCGGCCTTCTGATGCTGCTCCAGACTGATCGAGCCGGCAAAGTCCGGTGGGACTGTCTTACGATGCGTGATGATGTGAGCCGCCTGTCGGCTGACCAGCCACAGTTGCAGCGCAAGCCCGGCAACCATTGTTGCGACGAAAATGACGGTAAATATACTCATGGCCGAGATTCTACGTCAGGCTGGGCTGCACTTGGCTGTTTCGTCATTCTCTGCAGGGTTTGCCTGGACTTTCGGGCGCGCATGCTGGCTTGCGGCCACTCGTATAGAATCCCCGGGCAATTCCATCGCAGCACACGGGAGCATCGAGGATGGCCGTCTCGGAGAACAACCTGATCTGGATCGATCTGGAGATGACAGGGCTCGTCCCTGACGTCGACCGGATCATCGAGATCGCCACAGTGATTACGGATTCCGCTCTCAATGAACTCGCCGAAGGGCCCGTCCTCGCGATACACCAGCCGGACGAAATCCTGGGTGCGATGGACGAATGGAACACCAGGCAGCATGGTGGATCCGGGCTCACAGACCGCGTGCGCAACAGCGGCATCGATGCCGCGGCCGCGGAGCAGGCGACGCTGTCTTTCCTCGAGCAATGGGTGCCCAAGGGCATCTCACCAATGTGCGGTAACTCGATCTGCCAGGATCGGCGTTTCCTGGCGCGGCTGATGCCGACGCTGGAAGACTTTTTCCATTACCGCAACCTGGATGTGTCCACCCTGAAGGAGCTCGCGCGGCGTTGGGCCCCCGAGGTGTACAGCGGATTCAGCAAGGATTCATCGCACCTTGCGTTGGATGACATCCGCGATTCTATCGCCGAACTGCGCCATTATCGCGAACATCTGCTAAAGACCTGATCCCGGGTGCGCGGCCTGCTGAATTGCCCGCGGCTGCTGCTCGGTCTGTGTGCGCTCTTCTGGGCCGGAAATTTTGTCCTTGGCAGGGCGATGCACGAAACGGTGTCGCCGATCGGCCTGGCGTTCTGGCGCTGGGCTGCGGCGTGTGTGCTGGTGCTGCCGTTCGTGTGGCGCCCGCTGTTGCAGCAATGGAACCTGTTGCGCTCCCGCCTCTTCCGCCTGTCCCTGCTCGCGTTGCTGGGGGTGTCCGGTTTCAATACCTTCGTTTATCTCGGGCTGCAGACAACGACTGCCACCAACAGCGTGTTGATCCAGTCCACGATGCCGGTGCAGATATTGTTACTCAACTGGCTGATGTTCCGTGCCACAGTCGGTGGACGTGAACTGCTGTCGATTCTGCTGTCGCTGTGTGGCGCCGCGATAATCATCAGCGCCGGCAGCCCCTTGCACCTGCTCGAAGGTGGCAGGAACTGCGGAGACCTGTGGATCTTGGGGGCGTCGGTGATTTGGGCCCTTTACTCGGTGCTGCTGCGCTGGCGTCCCGATGGCCTAGATCCCCGGGCCTTTCTCGGTTTTACCCTGCTGCTCGGTTGCGCGGCCCTGCTGCCGTTTTACTTGCTCGAGCACAGCGTCGCGCGGCCGATGTCGTGGAATCTGCCAGTGGTGCTGACGGTCGCCTACGTGGCGATCTTTCCCTCCGCATTGGCCTACCTTTTCTGGAACAGGGCGGTGACCCTGATCGGTGCCAACGCGGCCGGGCATTTTATACATCTGATGCCGGTGTTCGGTTCCCTGATGGCCGTGGCCTTTCTCGGCGAGGTCTTCGCCTGGTATCACGCCGCGGGGGCGGCGCTGGTGGCCGCCGGGATCCTGCTGATGCTGCTCAAACCGCATCCCGGTCAATGAGATGCTCGCGTCAGGTGGGCGCTGCCCACAGGAAGGTCAGGGGTGAGCCGGGCCGGCGCCAGGGTTGCGCGTATCGATCCAGGCGATGATTTCGTCGATATTGTCGCCATTACCGGCGCTGCGTGACTTTGCCTCGACGAATGCGGCGCGCGCTGGGCCGAATTGTCCCATGTGCAGGTAAGCCATCCCCATGCCGATGAACGAACGCGGCTCGCTGTCGCCGAGACTGATTGCGCGCTGGAAGCTCTTTACCGCGTCGGAGTAGCGCTGATCGAGCAACTGCATCCCGCCCAGGTGGGCATAAGCGACGTGGGAATCCGGCTCACTCCTGGTCAACCCTTCGTATACCGCCAGCGCGCCCTTGATATCGCCACTGGCGGCTTTCTGCTGGCCCTCGGCCAGCGTGGCTTCGGTCTGGGCCAGCGCCGGGGTGCCACAGCACAATGTGACGAACAGCAGCAGACCGGACAGGACACTCACGTGTTGCATCTGACAATCTCCCAAGAGAATAGTGTTTTGTTGGTGCGTTCGGGGCAAGAAAGCCGTAACGGCGCGGCGGGTGGTTGGCCCGATGCCACGGTCTTCGACACGAAAAAGGCGTGCCCGGTCTCCCGGACACGCCCAGCCGCCAGTGCGGGTTACTTGAGGGCGCCCTTCCCGTAGCGTTCCTCGAAGCCTTTGCGGACCTTGTCGATCTGGTCCTTGCTCATGCCGTCGAAGTACCAAGCATGGCCCTCAATCGGGCGGAAGTACTTGGCCAGCATCTCGTCGGCGAACTTGGTGTTGCCGTCCTTCTTCATCGCAACCTCCTTCAACTCCGGAATCCACTTGAAGTAGGTGTGCTGGGCGACTTCATACAGACCATGCCACCAGGTGTAGTCCGGACCCATCATCGAGGCGCCGTGACGTGCACGACGACCTTCATGGTGCCAGATCTCCCACCAGGTCCATTCGATCTTGTCATCGAACGGCGACGGCGTGATGTAACCGTTGCTCTTCAGGTCGCCCATCACGGCCGCGATCGGCCTGGCGAATTTCTCGTTGTACAGGTCCACCACGTCGTCGAACTGCTTGTAGTGGCCGTTGATCACGCCCTCGCTGTGACAGGCGGCGCAGACTTCGGCCATCTTGTCGCGACGGTCCTGCCAGGTCAGCACCTCGATCACTTTCGAGCCCTTGGCCTCGTCACCAACCTTCGGAATCTTGCCGCCTTCCTTGACGTCGAATTCCTGGCCGTTCTCGAGCTTGACCAGATTGATCTTCTGCGAGATCGGCGGGCGCAGGGTCCACGAGATCCGCTCACCGACATTGTGCGTCTTCGGCTGGTCACCCCCTCGGCTCATGTGGCAGGTGGCACAGGTCGCGGTCGCAGAGTAGTCGACACCCGCTACCCACTTGTCCGACTCGAGGTTCATCTCGTCCATCTTGGCGCGGTAGATGATGCCGTGCTTGGACTCGTTGTAGACCTCGATCTGCGGATGGTCCGGGCCGACGTGGCACTTGCCGCAGGTGTCAGGTGTACGCGCCTGGGCCTTGGAGAAGCGGTGACGGCCGTGGCACGCGGTACACGAGCCTTTCGAACCGTCGGGATTGATGCGGCCAATGCCGGTGTTCGGCCAGGAACCCGGGGTCGGCTTACCGTCTTTGCCGATCTCGACGACCGAGCCATGACACTGTTTACAGCCAGCATTTACCGCGGCCGGCCCGCCGACCACTTCGCCGAGCAGGTTGTCCAGCGAGGCCAGGATCTCTCCACCCTTGGAGTGGTGCGACCCGTCCATCTCTTCAAACTCGGTCTCGTGGCAGCGTGCGCAGTCCTTCGGCGTGACGATGACGGAGATCAGCTGCTTCTTGTGCTTCCAGCCGTCTTTGTCGCCTTCTTCTGCCTTGTGGCAATCCAGGCAGTTGACGCCGGCCTGTCCATGCTGGCTGCGGTTCCACTCCTGGGTCAGGCCCGGATTCTCGGTCCAGTGACACTCTACGCATTCCTCACCGGCCGGGTCGCCCCAGTCCTTTCCAATCTCACCCGCGGGTCGTGCAGCGAAAACGGTACTGACGGCGAGCATCAGTCCAAACGCCAAAAACAGGCGAATCAGACCATGGCCCGCCGGGCTCATCGCTTGGCTCATCGCGAAATCCTCCCAAGTTATTGAGTCGTGGTCGGGTGGTACTACCCCGACATCTTGTTGTTGATAGCAAGCCGAGGTGCGCTGAAACCCGCTACCCAGGTTGGTGCAACGGAAAATACCCATTCACATTGCGGTTTATCCTTGAGGCAACTCAAGAATTGCGCCTGAGGTCATGACGATGGGCAGGGAGGCGGGTTTTCTTGATCCAGGTCAATAGTTTCGAGCGACACGGCCGCGTGATCGGTCCAGCGCATTTTGTCGCATTGGATAATCGAAACGCATAATCCATCATGGTGCCGGCTTGGCCGAGCGCCCCAACCACAGGAGGGAAGATGCACCCGACCGGTATACCGATCGATGCGGACCAGATGATCGAGCAGCCGTTGTTCGGCGGCATGGATGACTCGAGTCTCGCGTCCATCGCGGACGGCGGCTGGACAGTCGAGGAGCGCCGGGGCGCGCGTATCCTGAGCCGTGGCGACCGCCTGGACGGGCTTTATACAGTGTTCGAGGGTCGCCTCAAGCTGTACATGTTGTCTTGCAACGGCGATGAGCGGGTGCTCCGCGTCCTTCAGCCCGGCGACAACTTCGGCGAGGCGATCATGTTCAATGCGATTCCCAGTCCGGTGTTCGTGGAAGCCTTGTCGCCGGTGAGGCTGGGTTACTTCCCGCGTGAGGTGATCAGTGCGGCATTGGCGGCCGATCCGGGGTTCACCGAGTCCATGCTCAAGAGCATGAGTGCGCTGATGCGCCAGTTGATCCAGGATCTCGAGACCTGCTGCATGCAGAACGCCCTGCAGCGCACGGCCAGTTACCTGTTGCATCAGGCGGATGCGGCCGGGCCTCCCCATACTCGGATCGAGCTGCCCGCGCCAAAGGCGGTGATCGCGAGCACGTTGAACATCTCGGCCGAGACCTTTTCGCGTGAATTGCATCGCCTGCAGGATGCGGGGGTGATCGAGATCAGCCGCCGCGTCATTTACCTGCGTGACCGTAGTCACTTGGTCGCGGCCAGCGAAGGCAATGGCGTCGCCGAGCCGCAGTCGGCCGGTCCTGGCAGGCAGGGAATCGGCGGACCTTCGTGAGGCGGCAGCGCCCACCGCCCCCCGTTCAGCCTGCTCGACCCCGCTGTCGGTCCAGCGCCCACTGCACATGCTCCCGGACCACGGAATCGGGGTATCCGCGCCGGCCCTCCAGGGCCTCGATGATGAATGGATCTTGCCCGGCGTTGCCGAGCGCGACGGCAATGTTGCGCAGCCAGCGCCGGTAGCCGATGCGGCGGATCGCCGAGCCTTCCGTTCGTGTCAGAAAATCCTCTTCGTGCCAGGCGAACAGCTCGATCAGGGTCGCGCTGTCGAGCCCATGGCGGGGCAAGAAGTCGCCTTCGGGCGTCGGTGTGGCAAATCGGTTCCAGGGACACACCTGCTGGCAGTCGTCGCAGCCATAGATGCGGTTGCCGAGCCCCGGGCGCAGGGCCTTGGGTATCGGTCCCGCCAACTCGATGGTGAGATAAGAAATGCAGCGCCGCGCGTCGACCTGGTAGGGGGCGACGATCGCCTGTGTCGGGCAGATGTCGATGCATGCTCGACAGCTGCCGCAGTGCGCCTCGACCGGTCTGTCGACGGGCAGCGGCAGATCGGTGTACAACTCCCCGAGGAAGAACCAGGAACCCGCCGAGCGGTCGAGTAGATTCGAGTGTTTGCCTATCCAGCCGAGCCCGGCCTTTTCGGCAATCGCCTTTTCCATCACCGGCGCCGAATCGACAAAGGCGCGGTAGCCGAAGCGGCCGACCTCATGGGCGATGCGGTCGGCGAGTTTCTGCAGCCTTCGACGCATCACTTTGTGGTAGTCGCGACCCAGTGCGTATCGCGAGATGAACGCCCGGCCGGGATCCGCGCAGATGAGCTGTGGGTCGGCTTCATCCGGCAGATAGTCCATTCGCACCGAGATGATCCGCAGAGTGCCTGGCACCAGCTCCGCCGGCCGGGTCCGCCTGCTGCCATGTCTTTGCATGAAGGACATTTCGCCGTGAAAGTCCTGTGCGAGCCAGCGCGCGAGATGGCCTTCGGCCTCACCGAGTTCGGTATCGCAGATCCCGACCCGCTGGAAACCCAGTTCCTGCCCCCAGCGTTTGATGCGCAGGGCAAGCGTGTTTAAATCTGTCTGCGGGCCCTTTTGCATCGCACCAGGTGGGGGAAAATCCGAACCATGCGTCGTCTACGGGGATACAGTGGCGCAGCATGTGCTGCCTTGCAAGTCTGCGCCGGGGGTCCGGCGACTGGCGCGTGGTCGCGCTGCCCCCTGGTACGGCCAGGCTGTCACCCTGCTGGATTTCTATGAAGTCTCGACCGCTGCCTGATTCCGACCAGTTGCCTCGCGCACTGTACACCGCCGCTCAGGTGCGCGGCTTCGATCGCCTCGCGATCGAGCACTTCGGCATGCCCGGCCTCGATCTGATGGAGCGCGCCGGGCAGGCGACGTTCGATCTGATCCGGCGGTGTTGGCCGGATGCCGGTCGCCTGGTGGTACTGGCCGGCACCGGCAACAATGGCGGCGACGGGTTCGTCGTCGCCCGCCTGGCACACGAGGCCGGCTTGCAGGTTCAGGTGCTGCAGCTGGGTGACCGCGGCCGGTTGCGCGGAGATGCGCAGCACAATGCCGAGCGTTGGCGGCAGTCGGGTGCCCAATGGTCGGATTTCCGGTCCCTGCCTGACGCCGTGGACGTCATTGTCGATGCGATGCTCGGGACCGGGCTCGAACGCGCGGTCGGCGGCCACTGGGCGGACGCGATCGCCGCGGCCAATGCCCACCGGGCGCCTTGTCTCGCCATCGACCTGCCTTCCGGTCTGCATGCCGACAGCGGTGCAGTACTGGGCGACGCAATCCGCGCCTCGGCCACGATCAGTTTCATCGGCCTCAAGCTGGGCCTGTTCACCGCCGACGGTCCTGACTGCGCAGGCGATGTGCATTTCGACGGTCTCGGCGTGCCGGCCGCGGTCTATGCCAGCAGTCCGCTGTCGGCGCGTCGGCTCGACTGGCAGAAACAGGCCGGTCTGCTCGGGCCGCGCCGGCGCAATGTGCACAAGGGTCATTTCGGACATGTGTTGGTGATCGGCGGTAACCAGGGCATGGGAGGGGCGCCCCGACTGGCCGCGGAAGCCGCGTTGCGCACTGGCGGCGGGCTGGTCAGCCTGGCCACTCGGCCAGAGCATGTCGCGCCCGTGCTGGCCGCACGGCCTGAGATCATGGTGCGTGGTGTCGTAGATCCGGGACAGTTGCAGCCTCTGCTGCGACAGGCCAGCGTCGTCGCGCTGGGTCCGGGGCTCGGGCAAGACGACTGGGCCCGCGGTGTCTGGCAACTGGCGATCGGGGCCGGCCGGCCGCTGGTGGTCGACGCGGATGCGCTGCGCCTGCTGGCGGCCGAGCCGTCGCTGCGTGACGATTGGGTGCTGACGCCGCACCCGGGCGAGGCCGCGGCACTGCTCGGCGTGTGTGGCGCCGAGGTGAATGCGCAGCGTTTCGATGCCGCCGACCAGATTCAGCGTCGCTTCGGTGGTTGTGTGGTGCTGAAGGGCGCCGGATCCATCATTGCCAGCGCCGGGAGCGTGCCCCCGGCGGTTTGCAGCGAGGGCAACCCCGGTATGGCGAGCGGCGGCATGGGCGATGCGCTGACCGGCGTGATCGCGGGTCTGCTGGCCCAGGGCTTGGATCTGCGCGATGCGGCCGAGGGCGGGGTGTGCCTGCATGCGGCGGCCGCCGACGTGGCCGCACGAGCCGGGGGCGAGCGTGGCCTGCTGGCCAGCGACGTCGTCGCGGAGTTGCGCGGCCTGGTGAACCTCGGATGAGCGAGTCCCGGACGCTGTCATTGTTGCTCGACAATGAGGCCGAGCAGGAGGCGTTTGGCTCGCAACTGGCTGCGGTCTGCGATGGATCCCTGCTGGTCTATCTGGAGGGCGATCTCGGCGCCGGCAAAACGACTCTGACGCGAGGTTTCCTGCGCCGCTTAGGGCATCGCGGCGCGGTCAAGAGTCCCACCTACACGCTGGTCGAGCCCTACGACCTGGACGGTCGGCGGGTCTATCATCTCGATCTGTACCGTGTCGCCGACCCCGGTGAGCTGGAATACCTGGGCCTGCGCGAGATGCTGGCGGAGGATGCGCTGCTGCTGGTCGAATGGCCTGAACGCGGGGCCGGGTGGCTGCCGTCTCCGGATCTATCGGTGCGGATTGCCTACGCCGGTGACGGACGCCGGGTCGAGGTCGCTGCAGCCAGCCCGCGCGGCGAGGAAATCCTGCATCTTCTATTAGAAAATTTCTAGAAAGTTTATATATGCAGCCGAATTGCCTAGGAAAAAACTTTTTCTTATGCTAGCTTAATCTGCATCGGCTCAGGGCGGTCCGGAACTCTGAACCCAGAATGAGAAAGCTATTCGTATTTATCGTATTTTCCCTTTTGGCCACCCAGTTGCTGGCGGCCGAGGTGGTCGGTGTCCGACTGTGGACGGCACCCGACCATACCCGTCTGGTATTCGATACCACCGGACCGACGGATCACCGCGTGTTCTCGCTCAGTGGGCCAGATCGGCTGGTGATCGATTTCGTCCGGACCAGCCTGGCCGACAGTTTCGATGCCAAGGGTATCTCCGACAGACATCTCGGCGGGGTGCGCCATGCGGTGCGTGCCGACGGCAGCCTGCGGGTCGTGCTGGATCTGAAGCAGCCGGTGCGCCCCAAGACCTTCCTGCTGAAACCGAATGCGAGCTACGGGCATCGCGTGGTGGTGGATCTGCACCCGGCCGAGGCCACCCGCAAGCCGCGCGTGGCCAAATCGACCGGCGACATTAAGCGCGCGCGAGACATCGTGGTGGCGATCGACGCGGGTCATGGGGGAGAGGACCCGGGCGCATCGGGTTCGCGATTCCGCACCGACGAGAAGCGGGTCACCCTGCAGATTGCACGCCGCCTCAAGGCGCAGATCGATGCCGAACCCGGCATGCGTGCGGTGCTGACGCGAACGGGTGACTATTATATCGGGCTGCGCAAGCGTATGGCGCTGGCCCGAAAGCATCGCGCAGACCTGTTCGTCTCCATCCACGCCGACGCCTTCCGTGACAAGCGGGTGCGGGGCTCCTCAGTCTACGTGCTGTCCCAGCGCGGTGCGTCGAGCGAGGCAGCCCGATGGCTGGCGGAGAAGGAAAACTCCTCCGATCTGGTGGGTGGGGTCAAACTGGACGATAAAGACGACGTGCTGGCGTCGGTACTGCTGGATCTGTCGCAGTCGGCCACCCAGCATGCCAGTCTGAGTGCGGCAGCCAAGGTGTATGCCCAGCTCGGGCGGGTCGGCAAGGTGCATGGGCCGCGCGTGCAGCAGGCCGGTTTCATGGTGCTGAAGTCCCCCGACATCCCGTCCATGCTGGTGGAAACCGGGTTCATCTCGAACCCAAGTGAGGAACGCAAGCTGCGCGACCCGGCCTACCAGGAGCGACTGGCCAAGGCGATCAAGAAGGGCATCGAGCAGTTTTTTGCTGAATCCGCGCCTCCAGGCACCCTGCTGGCCGAGCGGCAGAAGTCCACGACCAAGCACGTGATCGCAAGGGGTGACACGCTGTCGGAGATCGCATCCCGCTACCAGGTCAGCCTGGGCTCGCTACGCCGCGAAAACCGCATCCGCAGCGATAACCTTATCCGCATCGGGCAGGTCTTGGTGATCCCCGATTCCTGAGCGACCCCGGCCGCTTGTAACTGCGGGCCCCGGCTGATTGGACCCTGTCCGGCAGGCAGCATGTCCGGCGCGTCCGCTCGCGGGCTTTTTTCGTTCCCCGCAGTGGTGGCAGAATGACCGGATGTCAACCCGCATCCATGCCCTCCCGACCCAGCTGATCAACCAGATAGCCGCCGGCGAGGTGGTGGAGAGGCCCGCCTCGGTGGTCAAGGAACTGATCGAGAACAGCCTCGACGCCGGCGCCGGCCGAGTCCAGGTCGACGTCGACCAGGGCGGGATCAAGCTGATCCGTATCAGCGACGACGGGTCCGGAATCGCGAAGGATGACCTCAAGCTGGCACTGGCCCGGCATGCCACCAGCAAACTATCGGCACTCGAGGATCTGGAGCGCATCTCGAGCATGGGTTTTCGTGGTGAGGCCCTGCCGGCGATCGCCTCGGTGTCGCGGCTGACGGTTGCCTCGCGCCAGGCCGCCGCCTCTGCTGCCTGGCAGGTCGACGGCGCTGGCGGCGAACTCCGGCCGGCGGCCCTGTCGCGTGGCACGGTCGTCACGGTGCGTGACCTGTTCTACAACACGCCGGCGCGGCGCAAGTTTCTGCGTACCGACAAGACCGAATTCGGGCACCTGGAACAGGTGGTGAAGCGTCTGGCACTGGGGCGCAGTGATGTCACTTTCGTATTGACCCATAACGGCCGCGAGGCCTTCTGTGCGCACAGCGCCGCCGACCGCAAGGGTCACGAGCGCCGTCTCGCCGACCTGCTCGGGCCGGCGTTCCTCGAATCGGCACTGCATTTCGAGCACGCCGCGGCCGGTCTGCGCCTGCGCGGTTGGGTGGCGCGGCCGACCTTCTCGCGCAGCCAGTCCGACATGCAGCATTTTTACGTCAACGGACGCATGGTGCGAGACAAGCTGGTGGCCCATGCGGTACGCCAGGCCTATCAGGATGTGCTCTACCACGGCCGGCACCCGGCCTACGTACTCTTCCTCGATCTGGCTCCGGCGCTGGTCGACGTCAACGTGCACCCGACCAAGCACGAGGTGCGCTTCCGCGAGGGCCGTCTGGTGCATGATTTCCTATTCCGTACCTTGCACCAGGTGCTGGCCGAGCCGGTCGACGACCCGGCTGATGGCCCGGTGCCTGGGATTCGGGAAGCGGCCCCGGCACCCATGGACCGTGCAGCGCAGCGTGCCGGGGCCGAGGCATTTTCGCGCCAGGCCAGTATGCCGCTACGTGTCGTGGAACGCCCGGCGTCCTATCGTGCGGCCCGGGAGTGGCAGGCACCACCCCCGGCGCCGGGTGGCGGGCCGGCCGCCGCCGTCGCGGAAACAGCGGCCGGGGTCGCGCAAGATGAGCACCCGCTGGGCTTTGCCATCGCCCAGTTACACGGCGTCTACGTGCTTGCGCAGAATCACCAGGGGCTGGTGTTGGTGGACATGCACGCCGCGCACGAGCGCATCACTTACGAGGCCTTCAAGCGGGCCCGTGCGGGCGAGGGGATCAAGAGCCAGCCGCTGCTGGTGCCGGTCAGCGTGGCGGTCAGCAGGCGCGAGGCGGACCTCGTCGAGGAGCACGCTGCGGTGTTCGCCGAACTCGGCATGCAGGTCGACCGGCTCGGCGAACAGAGTCTGATCGTGCGTGCGCTGCCGGCATTGTTGCGCAATGCCGATGCTGAGCGGCTGCTGCGCGATGTGCTGGCGGATCTCGCGGTGCACGGCAGCAGCAGCCGTATTCTGGAACAGGTCAACGGGGTCCTGTCGACCATGGCCTGCCATGGCTCCGTGCGCGCTAACAGGCGTTTGGGTCTGGAGGAAATGAATGCGCTGCTGCGCGACATCGAGCGCACCGAGCGCAGCGGGCAGTGCAACCATGGCCGACCGACCTGGACCCAACTCGACATGCGGGCGCTCGACAAACTCTTTCTGCGTGGCCGTTGATTCCGGGTTCGCCGAATTGACTGCTCAGCACCCCCGGCCGGCTGGTACCTGGCCACCGCCAGGCAGAAAGCGACGTTGTCGTGTGCGGTCGCTGCGCCAGGCGGTCCGCCCCGATCTCATCGGGAGGCATTGCCTGGTGCGGCCGACGCGGAAGCTGTCCCCTCGCCATGCGGTATGCGGGCCAGTCCTGGCGACGGATGTTTCCGGATGACCGAGTCGAGCGCCCAGTTGCCCGCGGCGATCCTGCTGATGGGCCCGACGGCGTCGGGCAAGACCGATTTGGCAATCGCGTTGCGGGAAAGTTTGCCGGTCGAACTGGTCAGTGTCGACTCGGCGATGGTCTACCGTGGGATGGACATAGGGACTGCCAAGCCGGGTGCTGAAGAACTGGCGCGGGCGCCGCACCGGCTGATCGATATCTGCGACCCGGCGGAAACCTATTCCGCCGCGGGTTTCCGCGCCGATGCGCTGCGCGCGATGCGCGAGATCAGCGCCGCCGGCCGTGTCCCGCTGCTGGTCGGTGGCAGCATGCTGTATTTTCGGGCACTGCAGCATGGTCTGTCAGATCTGCCGCAGGCGCAGCCGCAGATCCGCGTCCGCCTGCAGCGTGAACTGGCAGCGCATGGCCTCGAGACGATGCATGCCCGGCTCGCCGATGTCGATCCGGCGGCTGCGCAGCGTATCCACCGAAACGATCCGCAACGTACCCTGCGCGCGCTTGAGGTTTGGGAGGCTACGGGGCGGCCGCTCAGCGAGTGGCAGTCTGCGGCCGGTACGGCGATGCCCTACCACGCCATCAAGCTGGTGCGCTGCCCTGCATCACGCAGCGTATTGCACTCACGCATCGATGATCGTTTCCTTGCGATGCTGGAGCAGGGCTTTGTCGAGGAGGTCGAGGGCCTGGTCGCACGCGGCGATCTGACGCCGGACATGCCGTCGATGCGTGCGGTGGGCTACCGGCAGGTCTGGGGCTGGCTACGGGGGGAATTCCCTCAAGACGAAATGGTCGGGCGGGCACAGGCAGCCACGCGTCAACTGGCCAAGCGTCAGATGACCTGGCTGCGCAGCGAACCGGGCTGCTCCTGGCTGGATGAGTCCGGCGATGTTGCGGCGCAGGCGCTTGCGCTGATCCGACATGGATTGGGCCGGTCTGGTGACCCGTGAATCCCGGAGCGATACTGTGTGGCCCCCCGTGCCTTCGATCGGCGCCACGCGATGAATATGCCCCGGGAGGATCGGCGGCCGTCCTCTGACAGTCTCGTGCATGCCGGAGTTTTTGGCAGCGCCGTTCGAACCGAACGGCTTGCCAGCCAAGTGCTGCTGAGTTTACGCAGGGTATTGCGAACTGCGGCTAAGCATACGCAATGCATGGTGAATTTGCATAAGCCGGCAGCCTGCTGTGCTATAGTTTCGGCGTCATGGCCGGTTGACGATTTGGTGCGGTGACGCTGGCCGCCTTGGCCTGAACTTCTGCACCGTGTCTACGGATAGCACTGAGCGTGAACGATTTTACTACCCTAGAATAAAACGGAGCGCCGAATGTCGAAGGGACAAAGTCTGCAGGACCCATTTCTCAATGCACTGCGCAAAGAGCGCGTGCCGGTGTCGATTTTCCTCGTGAATGGAATCAAGCTTCAGGGGACCATCGAGTCGTTCGACCAGTTCGTGGTGTTGTTGAAGAATAGCGTCAGCCAGATGGTTTACAAGCACGCCATCTCGACTGTCGTGCCCGCCAGGAACGTGCGAATACAACATGCGCATAGCGAAAGCGAAGGTGACGCAGAACCAGGTAACGCCTGAACACCCCTTCCGTTGCGAGCAGACCTGAGGACCTCAAGGTGTTACCCTCGGGTCAATCTCTTGCGCGTGGGCTGCACCGCATGAATTCCCAAGATGTTTGAACGTCCGCAAAGCGGTGAGAAAGCGATCCTGGTTCATGTGAGCCTACACGGTATCGCAGACCCGGACCTCCTGCAGGAATTCACTGAACTGGCACGTTCGGCCGGGGCCGATGCGCTGGCGTTGGTTGCGGTGCACCGTAAGGTCCCGGATTCCCGGCTTTACATAGGCAGCGGTAAGGCCGAGGAGGTGCGCGCGCAGGTGGAGTCGCTCGGTGCCGAACTGGTGATTTTTGACAACCCCCTGTCGCCCAGCCAGGAGCGCAATCTCGAGAAACTGTTCAGATGCCGCGTGCTGGACCGTACCGGACTGATACTGGACATCTTTGCCCAGCGGGCACGATCGCACGAAGGCAAGCTGCAGGTCGAACTGGCGCAGTTGCGACACCTTTCCACTCGCCTGGTTCGTGGCTGGACACACCTCGAGCGCCAGAAGGGTGGTATCGGCCTGCGCGGTCCGGGCGAGACCCAACTCGAGACAGACCGTCGGCTGCTCAGTCAGCGCATCGACCAGATCGGAAGGCGCCTGGCCCGCGTCGATAGTCAACGCGAGCAGGGTCGGCGTTCGCGGCGCCGCAACGAAATTCCGACCGTGTCGCTGGTCGGCTACACCAACGCCGGCAAGTCAACGCTGTTCAACCGGCTGACCGAGGCTGGTGTATATGCCGAGGACCAACTCTTTGCGACGCTCGATCCCACGTTGCGCAGGGTCGCCCTCGACGATGGCAGCAGCCTGATCCTTGCCGATACCGTGGGTTTCGTTTCGAGTCTGCCGCACGAACTGGTGGCTGCGTTCAAGTCGACGCTTCAGGAGACCGTAGAGGCCGATCTGCTGCTGCATGTCATCGACGCACACAGCCCGCAGCGCGCCGTGCAGGTCGCCGAGGTCGAGGATGTGCTGGGTCAGATCGGTGCCCGGAAGGTGCCATGCGTCGAGGTCTATAACAAGATCGACCTGATGGGTGATGCCGGGCCACGGGTGGAGTACGACGCCCAGGGGGAGGTCTCGCGCGTCTGGCTGTCGGCCGCGACTGGTGTCGGGGTGGATGGACTGATCGCCGCGCTCACCGATTGGTACCGACGGGATATGGTCAGCGGGCATTTGCAGCTCGGACCGGCCGATGGAAAACTGCGCGCGATCCTTTTCGAACAGGGTGCCATCGTGCGCGAAAACCACGCCAAGGACGGGGGATGGGAACTGGACGTGGAGTTAAAGCGTCGAGATTATGAGCGATTGAAAAAGCACGAGCCTCGATTGGCTGGGCAGTGGCGGGACAGCCCAGATGTGGTGCGCGAGGTCGGATAAATATCCCTCGGCGCGCGACTGTTGTTAGAATCGCCGCCAACGAGGCCCTTCGGGGCCAAATTTAATCAGTGCACGGGAGTAATGCATGGCCTGGAATGAACCGGGTGGTGGGAACCGCGATCCTTGGAATAACAAGGGCGGTGACCAGGGCCCCCCAGACCTCGATGAAGTAGTCCGCAAGCTGCAGGACAAGATGGGTGGCCTGTTCGGCGGCAAGCGCCGGGGTGGCGACGGCGGCAATAGCAGCGGCGGTGGCGGCATGCCGGGCGGTAGTGCAAGCAAGAAGGGCATCGGTGTGATCATCGGCCTGGTGCTGCTGGGCGTGCTGGGATTCCAGGCCTTTTACATCGTCCAGCCTGCCGAGCGTGGCGTGGTCAAGCGATTTGGTGCCTATCACACCGTTACGGCGCCTGGGCCGCACCTCAAGTTGCCCTTCATCGACAGCGTCGACGTGGTCAATGTCGACCAGGTCAATAAGTTTCAACATCGGGCGCAGATGTTGACCAAGGATGAGAACATCGTCGATCTCACGCTCGAGGTGCAGTTCCGCATCCAGGATGCGGCAGACTTCCTGTTCCAGGACGCCGACCCGGGCGGCACCATTCACGGCGCCACCGAGTCCACATTGCGCGAGGTGATCGGCAAGAGCCGACTTGACGACATCATCACCGAAAACCGCAGCAACATCGCGGCGGCGGTACAGCTGGGCACCCAGCAGCTCCTCGACCTGTACCGCACCGGCCTGATCGTTACGAACATCAACATCCAGCGCGCCGAGGCGCCGGAGGCAGTGGCCGAGGCCTTTGCCGATGCGATCAGGGCGCGCGAGGACAAGGAGCGTCTGCAAAACCAGGCCGAGACCTACGCCAACGACGTGGTCCCGCGGGCGCGCGGTGAGGCGGCCCGCCTGATCGAGCACGCCAAAGGATACAGGGCGCGCGTGATCGCCGAGGCCGATGGTGAGTCGCAGCGTTTCCTCGCACTGCTCGGCGAGTACCAGAAGGCACCGGAAGTTACCCGCGAACGCCTGTATCTGGAGACCATGCAGGACGTGCTGAGAAACACCGGCAAGGTACTGCTCGATGTCAAAGAGGGCAGCAACCTGACCTATCTGCCCCTTGACCGGATGATCCAGCCGAGCACCCGGGAGGCCGAGTTCAAGGCGCCTGATTCGCCGCGAATCGCGCTGCCGCCGACCAACGATCAACGGAATCCGAGTCCGTTCAGCGATGGTCGTAACACAGATCGTTCGCGGAGGGAGCGCTGATGAATTCCCAGAAAGGCATAATCGCCGTCGCCATTGCCGCCGCGCTGGCGTTTCTCGGCAGCACGTCGCTGTTCGTCGTCCAGGAACAGCAGCTCGCGTTACTGCTGCGACTGGGTGAGATCGTCGACGCGGATTTCAAACCGGGCCTGCACTTCAAGATCCCACTCATTCAGGACGTGGTGAAGTTCGACAAGCGTATCCAGACCCTGGACGCCAACCCCGAGCGCTTCCTCACGGTCGAAAAGAAGTTCGTGGTGGTCAACTCCTACGCGAAGTGGCGTATCTCGGATGTTGCGCAGTTCTACCGCTCGACCCGCGGTAGTTCCGATACCACGTCGCGCCTGCTGTCGGCGCGAATCAATGCGGCGCTGCGCGATGAGTTCGGTAAACGGACCGTGCAGGAGGTCGTATCCGGCGAGCGTGCCGAGATCATGGCCACACTGGCAAAGGAAGCGAACGAAAACGCCGCCGATCTGGGCGTCGAGATCGTCGATGTTCGGGTCAAGCAGATCGACTTTGCCGACGACATCAGCGAGAACATCTACGAGCGCATGCGCACCGAGCGTCAGCGGGTGGCGGCAGAGTTGCGCGCTCAGGGTGCCGAGGCCGCCGAGCGTATCCAGGCGGATGCCGACCGGCAACGTGTCGAGATCGTCGCCAATGCCTACCGTGACGCCGAGCTGCTGCGTGGTGAGGGTGACGCGAAGGCCGCCGAGGTGTATGCACTGGCGTTCAACCAGAATCCGGGTTTCTATGGATTCTGGCGTAGTCTGACCGCGTACCGAGACGTGTTCAGCGACGGTGGCAGCATGATGGTGCTCGATCCGAACTCCGAGTTCTTCCGATACTTCAACTCCGACCCCTCGGGCAGGTAGCGCGGGCGCCAAAGTGGGCTGGACGGCGTCCTGCGCCGCCCGGCCCGGGTTTCCCGGTCTCGGTGTAGATCGGAGCCGTGCGTGCCTCGGGCTCCCTTCGCAGATGCCACACGCTGTCCGGACACATGGACAAGGCGTGATCGATCTGGGAAGATTCGCGCAGTTTGCTTGCACCCGCTGCGATCGGTCGCCGGCGTTGGTCGAGGCTTTGTGTTTAAACCGAGCAGCCCGGATGTCCGGGTTTTTTTGTGGACGGAGCGATGTGGCAGGACCTATGGGCGGCGCTGGCCCTGATGCTGGTTCTCGAGGGCATCCTGCCTTTTGCCAGTCCGCGCAATTTTCGCAACATGATGCGAACGGCCGGTGAGATGGACGACAAGTCGCTGCGCCATGGCGGTTTGTTCACCATGCTCGCGGGCCTGTTGCTGTTGTATCTGGTGAGGTAGGCCCCGAGAGGCCCCGTAGCAAGTGATTCAAGACAACACCTGGTTGTTGCCGGAAGGCATCGATGAACTCCTGCCGGCGCGCGCGCGTGCTCTCGAAGCGCTGCGCCGCGCGCTGCTCGACTGCTACGAGGACTGGGGCTACCAGCTGGTGATCACGCCGTTCATCGAGTTCCTGGACTCGCTACTGACCGGGACCGGCCGCGATCTCGACCTGCAGACGTTTAAGCTCACCGATCAGCTGAGCGGCCGGCAACTCGGCGTGCGGGCCGATATTACCCCGCAGGCCGCGCGCATCGACGCACACCGTCTGCGCCATCAGGCACCAACCCGCTTGTGCTACATCGGCAGCGTGCTGCGAACCCGCGCAGAGGGTTTCTCCGGCTCACGCAGCCCTTTGCAGATTGGTGCCGAACTGTACGGGCACGCCGGGGTCGAGAGCGATGTCGAAATCCTCTGCCTGATGATGGAGACGCTGCGCATCGCCGGCCTGACCGATGTCTACCTGGATCTTGGGCACGTCGGTATCTATCGCGCGCTGGCTGAGGCGGCCGGTTTGAGCCCGCGCCAGGAAGCCGACTTGTTCGAGTCGCTGCAGCGCAAGGCCACGGCCGAGATCGAGGAACTGGTCGATGGCTTTGGGCTGGATGTGCCGGTGCGCCGCATGCTGCTGGGGCTGGTCGAGTTGAACGGCGGTGAGGAGGTCCTGCCGCTGGCGCGCGAGTTGCTTGCCGAGGCGCCGCCCGAGGTCGCGATGGCGATCGATTACGTCGAGGCGGTGGCGGCCCAGTTGCGCTGCTCGCTGCCCGATGTGCGGGTCCATTTCGATCTGGCGGAGTTGCGCGCGTATCACTACCAGACCGGCGTCGTGTTTGCCGCCTTTGTGCCCGGCGAGGGCCAGGAGGTGGCCCGGGGAGGTCGCTATGACGAGATCGGTGAGGTGTTCGGGCGGGCGCGCCCGGCGACCGGCTTTAGCGCCGATCTCAAGACGCTGATGCGGCTCGGCAGCCATGTCCCGCAGGTGCTCACGCGATGCGGTACTGGCGCCCAGCGACCTCGATGCGGACCTGCAGGCAAAGATCGTCGAACTGCGTGCCAGCGGCAGGGTCGTGATACGCGAATTGCCGGGGCAGACCGGCGATCCGGTGCAGATGGGCTGCTCATACCGTTTACAGAAACAGGCCGAGACGTGGGACGTCATCCCGCTCTAGCCGCCAACGAAGAAGAGATTATCCAATGGGCAAGAATGTAGTTGTCATTGGCACCCAGTGGGGCGACGAGGGCAAAGGCAAGGTCGTCGACCTGCTGACCGACAAGGCCGATGCGGTGGTGCGTTTCCAGGGCGGACACAATGCCGGCCATACCCTCGTGATCGAGGGCCGCAAGACGGTGTTGCACCTGATTCCGTCTGGCATTCTGCGTGACGATGTGCGCTGCCTGATAGGCAACGGCGTCGTGTTGTCGCCCAGCGCGCTGCTCGAGGAACTCGAGATGCTCGAGGCCGGCGGCGTCGATGTGCGCGGTCGCATGGGCATCAGCGAGTCCTGTCCGGTCATACTGCCTTATCATGTCGCGCTCGATCAGGCGCGCGAGGCCGCTCGCGGCAAAAAGGCGATCGGGACGACCGGGCGGGGCATCGGTCCCTGCTATGAAGATAAGGTTTCGCGGCGTGGCATCCGTCTGGGCGAGATGCTCGACGAGGAACGCTTCACCGAACGCCTGCGCGAGGTGATGGAGTATCACAACTTCGCGCTTGAGCATTATTTCAAGTTCGCCACGGTTGATTACCGTCAGGTGCTCGACGAGGGGCTTGCCCAGGCCGAACAGATCAGGCCGATGATCGACGATGTCCCCGGTACCCTGCATGCGTTGCGCCGGCGTGGTCGCAGCGTGATGTTCGAGGGCGCCCAGGGGGCGCTTTTGGATATCGATCACGGCACATACCCCTATGTCACCTCCTCCAACACCACGGCCGGTGGTGCTGCCAGTGGCAGCGGCGTCGGACCTTGCGACATCGACTACATACTTGGCATCGTCAAGGCGTACACGACGCGCGTTGGTGCGGGCCCGTTCCCGACCGAACTGTTTGACGAGTATGGCGAGCACCTGGGGGTCAAAGGCCATGAGTTTGGCGCCACCACTGGCCGCAAGCGGCGTTGTGGCTGGTTGGATACCGTGGCGCTGAGGCGTTCGCTGCAGATCAACAGCGTCACCGGGATGTGTATCACAAAGCTGGATGTGCTCGATGGCCTGGATACGGTAAAGATCTGCATCGCCTATCGGCTCGACGGTCAGGAAGTCGACACCCCTCCGGTCGGTGCGGACCGCTTCGAGCAGTGCGAGCCGGTGTTCATCGAAATGCCGGGCTGGAAGGAATCCACCGTGGGCGTCAAGTCGAGCGAGGCGCTGCCCGAGGCGGCCCGCAACTACCTGCGCAAGGTCGAGGAACTGTGCGAAACCCCGATCGATATCATCTCCACGGGGCCTGACCGCGACGAGACCATCGTTCTGCGACACCCGTTCCTCTGAGTCCGGCCCGCGACCGTTGAGCCTGTGGCACGCGCCAGCCAGAGCGGCGAGCGCATGGCCCACTGAGCTCCACGAAGTCGACCGCTGAGGCGATATGTCGCGCAGTTCGACCATCCTGCTGACGGTTTGCGCCATGCTGGCATTCGCTGGCAATTCCCTGCTGTGCCGCCTGGCGTTGAAGGAGACCGACATCGATGCGGCCAGTTTCACGGCCGTTCGCCTGGCTTCCGGCGCACTGGTGCTTTGGCTCATCGTTTACCGTCGCAAGGACAGGACGCAACCCGCCGGGAGTTGGTCCTCGGCTATTGCCCTTTTCGTCTACGCGGCCGGTTTCTCCTATGCGTACATCAGCTTGACCGCGGCGACAGGCGCGCTGCTGCTGTTCGGGGCGGTCCAGGCCACGATGATCACCTATGGACTCTGGACTGGCGAGCGCCTGACGATGAGACAGACGCTCGGCTTGCTGCTGGCGTTGGCGGGCCTGCTTGGGCTCCTGCTGCCCGGTTTGTCGGCGCCGCCGCTGGGTGGGTCGCTGCTGATGCTGCTGGCCGGAGTCGCCTGGGGGGTCTATTCGCTGCGTGGCGCCGGGGCGGGCGATCCGACGGCGGTGACGGGCGGAAATTTCCTGCGCGCCAGCCCGTTGGCATTGGGTCTGAGCGTCGTGACCCTGCCCTGGATCAGGATCGACCCTGACGGGCTCTGGTATGCGGTTGCCTCCGGTGCCCTTGCGTCAGGTGTGGGATACGCGATCTGGTACACCGCTTTGCGTGGCCTGCGCGCCACGAGCGCCGCGACCGTGCAGTTGAGCGTGCCGGTGGTCGCGGCCCTCGGCGGTATCCTGTTCCTGGGCGAGCCGGTCACCGTCAGGCTGCTGCTGGCCGCACTTGCGGTACTCGGCGGTATAGCGCTGGTGGTCGTCGTGGGGCGGGCGCGCTGATCGCCGCTTGGCGCAATGACATTTTGCGACACAGTCGACGCGCCACTCCCGCTAGCCCGATTTTTCGTCGTTTTGCGGTAAACTCGGCCTCCGAGGGACAACTCGGGTTTTGCAGCGCGGGCAACAACAAACACAGCGCCGGCGTCTCGGGCAGGACCTTCCCCACGATTTCATTCTGCTGGACCTCGGATTGCGCCGCAGGTCCGGGGCACGGGGTCACCGGGCCCGGCGGGCAGATGTCGCCGGTCAGCTCGTCTGCGCGAACGATGGTCAGGAGGGAGCTTTGTGTGAACTGAATTGCCCGGTTGATCGCTGCACCGGTTCGTTACGCGGTCGGCAGCTATCCGGTCGTATCCTCGGGGAGTGGGCTTGAGGCCCGCCGACGCCGTCCTGCAGGAGGTGCGCCGGCCGTTTTTCAGGTCCAGCCTGTGGGTGCCGTTGCTGCTCATTCTGCTGGCCTGCGGCGGGATCGTCTATTACGGTCATCAGGTCGCGCGAGGTCTGGTGGCCTCGGTCGAGGCCAGCGCCCGGGCCGATGGGCGGGCGACGGCGCATGAAATCGTCGGGTTCATCGATCGGGAACATGAGCGTCTGGACGCCTTCACCCTGGAAAAGGCAGACGCGATCCGCAGCATACTGTCCTTCCCGGACGACTGGCCGGCCATCGACGCGTTGCAGACCAGCATCAAGCGCATGTTCCGTGGCGCGATCGCATTCGCCATTACAGACGCCGACGGGAGGCCGCTGTTCGAGGACTTCGACGGCCTGGTCGGACCGGTGTGCGAGGCTTCGATGCGCGATTACCTGGATACACGACAGCGCGGCGAGGGGACTTTCGAGCTTCCGCCGATACACCCCATCCCCGACGCCTACCACTTCGACCTGATCAGCGAGTGGCAACTCGAGGATGGCACGACCGGACTGTTCTTCATCAGCATGTCACCGAGCCGTATCTCGGAACTGATCGCAGCAGCAGAACAGGCCTCCGGGGCACGTATCCTGCTGGTCAGCCGGGATGAGCCAAGTCTGATCGAGGTGACCAGCGCCGGAGCGCGGGACGTCCTCGGCGGCGAGTTCCGTCTCGAGCCTGAGGAGCTCACGCCGGGTCACTACAGTGTCGACCTGCCGGGCACCCAGTGGCGTCTGGTGGTGCTGCCGGATGCCCAGGCACTGGCCGCCTCGGTGCGCCAGGTCTATCTGAAGGTTGCGGGTTTGGTTCTGGCCCTGCTGGCGATCAGTGCGGCCCTGCTGATGGCGATCCGGCGGTTCGAACAGCGCAACAGCAGCCTCTTTATGAATAGCTTGCAGTCGAGTGTGAGCCGCCAGCGCGCAATCCTGCAGTCCATGGTCGACGGCATGGTCACGACCGATGCGACCGGCAAGATCCACCATGTGAATCATGCGGTCACCAGGCTTTTCGGGTATCAGCCGAGCGAACTCATCGGCGCCAATGTGCGGATCCTGATGCCGGAGCCGCATCGCTCCGCGCACGATGGCTACATGCGGCACTATCTGGACACCGGCGAACGCAAAATCATCGGCAAGGGACGCGAGGTGACCGGGCGGCGCAAGGATGGCAGCCTGTTCCCGGCACTGTTGACGCTGGGTGAATCGATTGAGGGTGATGAACACATCTTCGTCGGCATCCTGCACGACATGTCGGCCTACAATGAAGCGCGACGGCAGATCGTCGCGCAGGCGTCGATGATTGAACGCTCGCGACAGGAACTCGACGAGATCAGCCAGATTGCCTCCAAGGACTTTCAGGTGCCGTTGCAGCGGATAGCGGTCCTCGGGGAAGTGCTCGGATCGGAGCCTTCTGATGGCAGGGACGGCAATCGACAGGCGCAGCTCAAAACGCTGACCGACGAGGTACGTGATATGAGCGAGCTGGCCAAGGGACTGGCCGATTACGCGCATGTGGAACGGGCGCCGGTGAACGAGCCGGTCGATCTCGACGAGGTGATGCGCGGGGTCAGACAGGACCTGGCTGCGAAAATAGACAAGGCCGGTGCCCAGATCACTGTCGAACCGCTGGGTGTCGTGTTGGGCAATACCGGCCAGCTGCGTCAGTTATTCTGGAACCTGATCGACAATGCCTTGAAGTTCCGCGACCCGGAGCGGCTGCCGGAGATTCGCGTCGCCCCGGAGGAGGTCATTGACCGGACGGGTAGTCCCATGCCCGACCGGGTGACCGTGTCGGTGGAGGACAACGGCATCGGCATTCCGCACGATCAGCTCGATGAGGTGTTCCAGGCATTTCGCCGGCTGCACCCGCGTGAGAGCTATCCCGGGATGGGGCTGGGTCTGTCGTTCTGTCGGAAGATCGTCGAGGGACTCGATGGCACGATCGACGTCGTCAGCCGGCTGGACCAGGGAAGCCGCTTCCGTGTCACCCTGCGCCGCACGGCCCACTAGCGCTGCCCTCGCGCCGGCTTTCCTCATGCTTGTGTCGTGCGTCCGGGGATCGCCTGTCCCGTGAGCCGACGGATTCAGACAGGCAGATGGCCAACCTTGACCCAGATCACGGTCTCCTCGTCGACGAACGGAAAGTGCTGGCTCAGATGCGGGCTGCGCAGCCAACTCCCGGCCGGGTAGCTTCCAAACTCATCCCGAAACTCGCCGGACAACACGAAGATCTCCTCTCCGCCATGGTGTCGGTGCGGCTGAAAACGTTCCCCGGCCGGCCATTTGACCAGCGCCACCTGTTCGCCTCGAAAATCGTGCAGCGGCATCACCTCCAGGCGACCCAGCCCGGGTAGCCAGGGCGTATTGCGTGTGTCGATGCGCACCGGGTCGGTGTCCTCCGGTGCAAACTGGTCCAGCTTGACCAGCAGCACGCAGCCATCTTCACTGTATGGCGTATGGCCGGAGCCCGGTGGGTTGCGGAAATAGGTGCCCGGACCATAGTCGCCGTGCTCGTCGGAAAAGGTGCCTTCCAGCACCAGGATCTCCTCGCCCAGCGGATGTTCGTGGCGCGAGAAGTGGGAGCCCGGATCGAAGCGCACGATGCTGGTCGTATGGCCACGCTCTGCGTCCTCGCGGGCCAGCGGCTTGCGCCACACCCCGGGCATCGGGCTGGGTTGCCAGTCCTGTCGGTTCGTGTCGATCATGACCCTGCGGTCGAAATCCATATTGAGCATCGGTTGATCCCGTATCGCTTTGCAGACTGCTCATTATCCGGGTCTGGCGGTGCCTGGAATCCCGCAGGCTTTTGGGAGAATCTGGCCGCCCTAGGGGTGGGGTAGCGAAGTGGCAAGGCCCCGAAAACGTCGATCTGACGGCAACAATACGCAGATTGGTGCGCGCTGCGGCGCAATCGATCCGCGGGGCGTGGCAAATCCATCCATCCGGGCTCGACTGCCGGTTCCCTTGCCTGGCGTAGCGAAGCCGTGCCGAGTCTGTGCCGCAGCGCCAGGCTCATGTTCCATTCCTGTCACTGTCGTGACCATGCCTGCTGGTGAGCTCGCGGTCCCAGTAGGGCAGATCGCCAAAGCGCTCCGCCAGGTAGTCCGCGAACACTCTGACGCGCCGGGCGATCAGGCGACCCGGCGGAAATACCGCATGGATGCCGATCGGTGGTCGTTGGTGCTCGGGCAGTATCGGGACCAGTCGTCCGCGCGCGATCAGATCGCTGACGATGAAGGTCGGTGTGTTGACGATGCCGAGGCCGGCTGCCGCCGCAGAGGCCAGTACGTCGCCATTGTTGGCGCGCATGCAGATGCCGGGGATGGCAACAACAGGTTCACCACCGATGCCGATGAACTGCCAGGCCTCGGTGGGTGTGATATTGGCATAGTGCAGTCCGGCATGCCCGGTCAGTTCATCGGGGTGGCTCGGCACGCCCTGCCGGGCCAGATACTCTGGGCTGGCGCAGGTGACGAAGCGGACGGTCCCGAGCCGTCGTGCGACCAACGTGGAGTCCCTCAGATTTCCAATCCGCACCGCCATGTCGAAACCCTCTTCGACCAGGTTGACCTCGCGGTCGTTGAGATCGAGATCCAGTTCGATGCCGGCATGCTCGTACAAGAAGTCGTTGAGGGCACCGGACAGGTGGAGCAGACCGAATGACAAGGGTGCTGCGATGCGCAGCCGGCCACGCAGTTCCAGCGAGGCGTCGGCGACCGATTGTTCGGCCTCACCCAGTTCGGCCAGGATGCGCACGGCGCGGCCGTAGAATTCCTGCCCCGGTCCGGTCAGAGAAAGGCTGCGTGTCGTGCGCCGCAGCAAATGGACCCCGAGCTGCTGCTCGAGCAGGCTGATGCGCCGGCTCACGACCGATTTGGTGATGTCGAGGCGCTCGGCCGCCTTGCTGAAGCTGCCGGACTCCACCACAGCGACCAGTGCCTCCAGGTTGGCGAATTTGTCCATATTGTTCGAATAAACCCAACATTGATTTGCCTGGCCGCATATTTATTTCGAATTCGGCAACAGTCAAGCTGTTCTGTATTGCAACCGCTGGGGTTGCCCGGAAACTCGGAGGTCACCCGCATGAACCAGAACCACATCAAGACCCTGTTGCGCATCGATAGCAGTGTTCGCCGCGGCGAGTCGGAATCACGTGCGCTCGGCGACGCGGTGGTAGACCGGCTCGCCGCCCGCCATGCGGGCTTGCAGGTCGTGGAGGTCGATCTCGCCGAAGGTTTGCCGCACGTCGACATCGACTGGGTCGAGGCGAATCTCACTCCGGCGGAGCAGCGCAGCGCCGGGCAGCGCGCGCGCCTCGCCGCGTCGGACCGTGCGGTCGCGATGCTGATGGATGCCGATGCCATTGTCATGACCGCGCCGATCTACAATTTCTCCGTGCCCTCGACACTGAAGGCCTGGATCGATCATGTCTGCCGCGCGGGGCTGACCTTCCGCTACACTCCGGATGGCCCGCAGGGCTTGCTGCGCGACCGGCCGGTATATCTGGTGATGGCATCAGGCGGCGTGCCTCTTGGCAGCCCGGTCGATTTCGCCAGCACCTACCTGAGACAGGTGCTGCACTTCATCGGGATCGACGATGTCCGTCTGATCGGTGCCGAACGCGTCGCCGCTGATGCGGCTGGCGCGCGTGCTGCGGCACTTGCCCAATTGGATCAATGGCTGCCGGATCGCGCCGGTCAGGCAGCCTGAGGAGCTTTTCATGCAACAACCTGCGACCCACAAAGACTTGAGTGAGCGGACGGTATCGCGCGTGATCCGCGGCCGCCCTGCGACGGACGGAGCCGGAGTCGAACTGACCCGGGTGATCGGCCAGCCGGATCTGCCGATGCTCGATCCGTTCCTGCTGTTGGATGCGTTTCGCTCCGAGCGGCCCGGTGACTATATCGCCGGGTTCCCGCCGCACCCGCATCGCGGCTTCGAGACCGTAACCTATCTGCTGGCGGGCCGCATGCGGCATAAGGACAACGCCGGTCACGAGGGGGTCATCGAGCCCGGCGGCATCCAGTGGATGACCGCCGGACGCGGCATTGTCCATTCGGAGATGCCGGAACAGGAGCAGGGATTGCTGGAGGGCTTTCAGTTGTGGGTCAATCTGCCGGCCGAACACAAGATGGATGCGCCGGCCTACCAGGAGCATGCGGCGAGCCATATCCCGGAAGAGCTGCGTCGCGGCGGGGCACGTGTCCGGGTGATCGCAGGCCGCAGCTCCGAAGGTACGCCTGGTCCGGTCGTCCAGCCGCTGACCGAGCCGCTCTACCTGGACGTCGATCTGCCCGCCGGCGGTGCGTTCAGCGAGGTGCTCCCGGCAAGGCACAATGGCTTCCTGTACGTCGTCTCCGGTGGGGTGCTGGCGCAGGATGCCGAGGGCCATGCGATCCGACTGGCGCGGGATGATCTGGCCGTGTTGTCACATGGCGAACAGGTGTCCGTGCAGGCAGGGGATTCGAATGCCCGGTTCCTGCTGGTGGCAGGACGTCCGCTGAACGAACCAGTGGCGCGCGGCGGTCCCTTCGTAATGAACAACCAGGCGGAGATCCGCCAGGCCTTCGCCGATTTCGAGGCGGGCAGGTTCTGATCTGCAGTCAGTGCTTCGACCCTGAGGCGGTGTCCGTGGCGGCCACCAAGCGCGGCTGCGCAGCTTATCCGGCCGCGCTTGTTCCGATAACACGTCCGTTGAGCGGTTCGGCCGCCGCTGAGGCGGACGCTTTGTTATTGCCGGCGGCTTTCGCGTAATCTAGGAAAAATGCTGAGCAAAAAAGGAACATAGCACATGCGATTCGCCCGAATATGCGCCGTTTCGGCGCTGCTCCTTGGCGCCCCGCTGGCCCTCGCGTCCGATACCGACCCGCTCGACAGCTTCGATATCATCGAGTTGGTCAGCGAAAAGACCGTTGAGTGCCGCAAGGAGAAAGACCAGAGTCTCTGCTCGAACTGGTTCACCGAAGACGGTGTCGTCAAGCGCTTGATGCATGACGATGGCGCCCGACGCGAGGGCGTCTGGTTCGTCGACGATCAGGACCGGCTGTGCATCCTCTGGAAGGGCAAGATCAAACCGCTGTGCTTCCTGGTCTACGAACAGCAAGACGACAGCTATCGGCTGATCAAGGGCGAAAAGCACATTACGACCATCCTCGGTATCGAGGAAGGCAACACCAAGGACTTGTAGAGCTCTGGGCCGTCGTCGCATGCGGGCCCCACAGACGCTCTTGCGCAGACGACGGATTCGCAGACGCGAATGCTCAACCGGCCGGCTCGCGCTGATGATCGACGAATATCAGGCGCTCGGTGTCGAAACCTAGCGCCTGCGCCTGCTGCACGAAGCGCGCCCTGAGTGCCTCACTGACCGTAGGGTTGCGCGCAAGCAGCCACAGGTATGACTCGTCGGGTCCGGAGACAAAGGCGTACTGGTAATCCTTCCGGTCGAGTTCGAAGATCGCGTAAGAGCCGTAGAAGGGCCCGAAGAACGACACCTTGAGATAGCCCTCGCCCGGCCCGCGGACGAAATAGGCCTTGCCCTCGGCCTCTCTCCATTCGCCGTCTGCCGCAGAGAAGCCCCGGTTGACGACGCGCACGCCACCATCGTCACGCACACTGTACTCGGCCGTCACCTGCTGCAGTCCGCGCTCGAAAGAATGGTCCAGCCGTGCGATCTCGTACCATTTGCCGAGGTAGCGCTCGAGTTCGAATGGCTGGACCGGGGTGACGGCCTGGGGATAACCCAGGCAACCGGCGAGCAGCAGCGTCATGACTGCCGGCAGCAGGCGCTGCATGACAGGCAGGACCGGGAGATGCTCGATGTAGCGGAGGCGCTGGGTCATGTACGGTTCCTCGTTCGAAAGCTCAGGATTTGAAACGGCAGTGTGGCAGTGAGATCCTGGAGACCTCGCGATCGAGCAGCCTATCGCACAGTGATCTGCCACCCAGGCCGGTCCGGAGAGGGTGCGAGTATCAGCGCGAAACCAGGGTCACCAGGCGGTCGCCGCGGCGCAGCCGTATCCGGCTGATCCCGTTCTTCGCGGCCTCGCCCAGCTGCTCGAGCGTCGTGACCCGCACGCGGTTGACGTTGAACACCACATCTCCTTCACGGAGGCCGCTCTTCCAGGCGTTGCTGTCTTCCTGCACCGGGCCGATGGCGACGCCGGCATTGGTGCCGAGACTGGACTCGTCGACCACCTCCCCGAGCTGGGCTCCGCGGAAGCGGCGATTGATTTGTCCCCCATCCACGAAGTTCTCGAACGGGTCGGCGATGCTGGCGGCTAGGCGTTTTGGCCGGCCGTTGCGGATCAGCTCCAGCATGACGCGCTCGCCCACGCGCATCAATGCGAACTGCGTGTTCAGCTCAGTGGCACTGCGTATCGGCTGATCATTCAGGCGCACGATCAGGTCACCTGCGCGCAGGCCCGCCAGCTCTGCGGCCGAGCCGGATTTTACATCGTTGACCACTGCGCCGCGGCTGCCGGGTGGTACCTTCAGTGCGCGGGCGAGGTCGGGTGTCAGATTCTGTGCCATGACACCGAAGGTGCCGCGATGCACGCCACCATGCTCGACGATCTGGCGCTTGATCGCGTTGGCCATGTTCACAGGTATCGCAAAACCGATACCCACATTGCCTCCGCTCGGGGCGAGGATAGCGGTATTGATGCCGACCAACTCCCCGCGCAGGTTGACCAGCGGACCACCGGAGTTGCCAGGATTGATCGAGGCATCGGTCTGAATGAAGTTTTCATAGCCTTCGATTCCCAGGCCACTGCGGCCCAGCGCGCTGACGATACCAGAGGTAACCGTCTGACTGAGACCGAAGGGATTGCCGATTGCGACGACGAAATCACCGACGCGCAGCGCGCTCGAATCGGTCGATGGGATCGCGGTGAGGTCGCGTGCGGGAATCTGCAGCAGGGCGACATCGATTTCCGGATCCGTACCCAGCAACTCGGCCTCGAGTTCACGGCCGTCATGCAGTGTGACGTAGATTTCATCGGCCTTCTCGATCACATGGTGGTTGGTTAGCACGTGACCCTGATCGGCATCGATGATGACGCCGGAGCCGAGGCTCTGGTTGCGTTCCTCGCGCGTGCCGCGCGGCAGTTCGAAGAACCAGCGGAAGACCGGGTCGCGGAACAAGGGGTGGTCTTCGGTACGCACGACGCTGACCGTCGAGATGTTGACCACCGCCGGCGTGACACGTTCGAGCATCGGCGCCAGACTGGGCAATGGAGCACCATCGATCCGAGCCGGTAGCGCGGCCGCGGACGGCAAGGCGCCCGCCACCAGCAGAACACCCAGCAACAGCTGCCAGCGAAGAAGGTAGCGCATCTGCAATACGACTCCAGTCAGCATGGCCCCGGCAGCGGCGCGGCTGCCGGGGCTGGCTCAACGGCCAAGGTTGGTCACGCGGCCTGTTCCGCCGCCTGTTTCTCGATCAGCTTCTCGTCGTTACCGCGGATCTCTATCCGGCGCGGCTTCATCGACTCGGGGATCTCGCGCACCAGGTCGATGTGCAGCAGGCCGTCCTTGAGTTCCGCGCCATCCACGCGCACATAGTCTGCAAGCTGATAGGTGCGCTCGAAGTTGCGGTTTGCGATGCCGCGATGCAGGTACTTGCGGTCTGCGACCTCGGCAGCTTTCTTGCCGGTCACTGTCAAGAGGTTTTCCTTTGCCTCGATCTCGACCTCGTCGGGGCGAAAGCCGGCTACCGCCATGCTGATCCGATACTGGTCGTCACCGGTCAGTTCGATGTTGTAGGGAGGATAGCCGCCGGCATCGGCACGGTTTGCCGATTCGAGCGCGTTGGCCAGTCGATCGAACCCGATCGCGGTGCGGAACAATGGGGAAAAATCAAATGCGTTCATGGTTTTGTCCTCTATATCAAGCAACAAATCAAGGTTGGCGTTCTTTCAGAACCACCGGTCTTCAGGGGCCCGTCTGGCGCCCGTGGACCAGAGATAGGGTCAACCGGTTGCTTTTCAAGAGGTGCGGTGGCGATGGTGCCTGACCGCCGCCTTTTCGATCTCGACCAGCCAAAGCACGCTGGAGGCGACCAGCGTGTTCACCGCCACGGTACGGGCATGCGCAATCCCCAGGTCGCGCGAGAGGTCCCAGGCGAACAGGCCGAAGGTTCCGGCGACGAGGATCAGCGACACGAAAAGGATGCGCCACAGAAACAGCCGCGTCAGCAGCGGTTCACGGGCGTCGCGTCGCGGACGGTGCATGATACCCTGCTCGGGCGGCTCGAAGGCCAGCGCCAGCGCCAGTGTGGCGGCGGTGATCATGTTGACCCAGAGGATCTGCACCGGCGTCAGCGGGAACTGGGTAGCACCAAGCAGGATGGCCAGCAGGATGATCATGGCCTCGCCGCCATTGGTCGGCAGTATCAAAAGGATCGCCTTGCGCAGGTTGTCGTAGACGTCGACGTCCTCGACCAGCGGCTCGAGTTCTCGGTCGTCCATGGCGAGCAGTTCCTGCCCGCTCAGCACCCGTTCGTTGTCGCATAGCCCGACCTGCCGCGCGATCGTCAGTGCCGTCACGCGGTGATTGCCGGTGATCATCTTGGCGCCGATGCCGGCGCGCTGGTGGGTTGCCACGGCCTCGATCACCTGCGGCCGCGGCGGGTCGATCAGTCCGCACAGGCCAAGCAGAACCAGGTCTTCATCGATCGATGGATTCGGCTACCGTGGAGGGTGGTGGTGGGTATCGCTCGAAACTCGAATACCCGAAACGCTCGTCGCCTTCGGAACACGCTGATGCGCAAAAGCGGCTTGTCCGGCTCCCGCCCAAATTAGCGCAGCAGCTCCTCGACGAGCTGGCGGCGCGCCTGAAGGTCGGCACCGTCCGGATCTCCCCGCTCGTTTACCTGGCTGGGCTGGTCAAATGGGCCATTGCCGGCAAGTTTGTCCCCGAGGCAGCACGCCAAGTCGCCGACGCGCGTGAGAAGCGACGATGAAACGAAGCCTAGGTGCGCAGGCTTCAAGC
This sequence comes from uncultured Gammaproteobacteria bacterium, assembly GCA_963808165.1. GTDB lineage: Bacteria > Pseudomonadota > Gammaproteobacteria > Chromatiales > Chromatiaceae > Thiosocius. The sequence continues at coordinate 122,368 of CAWEET010000022.1, forward strand.
ATTGAACGATCAGCAGATGCCGCAAAAGACTGGTGTCGCACACAGCCCGCTCGCCGCGAGTTCCACCGTTGGTTTTTCTTTGACCCAGCCGCGCAAGCGGCATCCATCGAACCCGGGGTATCCCCCGTCTCAACCGCACGCGGCGCCGCCGCGAACTTGCAGGCAGGCCAGGCTCGCCAAGCGCTGCCGGCCGCTTTGTGCGAAGAATGGGCAGATTTCTATACACGTCATGCCAGGCGTGCATATAAAATTGAATTTTCTTGACATGACAGCGATTCGTGCATAGAAAATTTTGAAGTCTTATACAGGGCACCTCTGACAATCCATAGATGGCATCTTGAACGACCTAATCCGCGCTCTCTGCGTTGAAGACCTTCGCAATAGCCAGCTATTACGTGCGGTCTTCGCCTTGATGTCCCGAATGATGTCGCCCAATCTGCGCACCCAGGATTGTTAGAGATGCCCTACAGGTGCCCGACCCACGTGCCAGCCGCCACCCTCCCACTGCTGCCGCCACAGTCCGAGTTGGAGACCCGGGCCGTGCTCAAGCGGCTTGCGCCGGCGCACCGCTACCTGGCGGCACTGAAGGGCCTGGCGTCCACGATCCCGAACGAGCACATTCTGATCAACACCCTCGCGTTGCAGGAGGCGAAGGACAGCTCCGCGATCGAGAACATCACCACCACTCAGGACGACCTCTACAAAGCGGATCTCTTCTCCGACTGCATCCGCGACCCGGCCGCGAAAGAGGTGAGCCGCTACGCCACCGCGCTCAAGGAGGGTTTCACGCTGGTTTCGCGTGACCGCCTGCTGACCACGAATCGTATCCTCGACATCCACCATGAGCTGGTGCTGAACGATGCCGGTATCCGAAAGGTGCCTGGCACGGCGCTGAAGAAAGAGCGGACCGGCGCGACCGTGTATATGCCGCCGCAGGATCACACGGAACTCGTCTGCCTGATGGCGAACCTGGAGCAGCTTATCAACGACGACGGCCTGAGCGACGCGGACCCGCTGGTGAAAATGGCCGTGATCCATGACCAGTTCGAGAGCATCCACCGCTCTACGACGGCGACGGGCGGACCGGCCGGATCATCAACATCCTCTACCTGGTTGCCAAGGGCCTGCTCAATATCCCGGTGCTGTACCTCAGTCGCTACTTCATCCGCACCAAGAGCGAGTACTACCGGTTGCTGCAGCAAACGCGCGACACCGGCGACTGGGAGCCGTGGAGCCTCTACATGCTGCAGGGTATGGAACTGACCGCGCGGCAGACCATCTGGATCATCGGCCGTATCAAGTCCCTGATGACGGACTACAAGCATCGCATCCGCGCGGAGCTGCCGAAGATCTACAGTCAGGGCCTGCTGAACAATCTGTTCCGGCACCCGTACACCAAGATCGAGGCGCTGCAGAATGACCTGCGCGTATCGCGTCTGACCGCAACCAAGTACCTTGACCGCCTGACCGACGAGGGATTTGTCGAGAAGCACAAGATCGCGCGCTACAACTATTACATCAACTTCCGATTGATGCGGATCTTCATGGAAATCTCGGACCAGCCCGAGTCGTCCAACGTGCCGGCAATGGCCAGCGATTGACCTGAATGGAAAACTTCCTCGCTTCAATCGATTACCGCGACCCCATCTGGATTGCAGTTGCCTTCGCCTTTGGGTTCCTCGCTACTCAGATGCGGCTGCCTGCGCTGGTGGGTTTTCTGATAGCGGGCTTTGTGCTCAATGCGCTCGGTGCCGAGGGCGGCGCCTTTCTCAACGAGATGGCCGACCTCGGGGTGACCCTGTTGTTGTTCTCGATCGGACTCAAGTTGCGGATCGGCCAGTTGCTACGCCCGGAAGTCTGGGGTGTAGCGTCTTTGCATATGCTGGCGATTGTCCTGGTGTCCACCGGCGTGCTACTGCTGCTCGCGGTTTTCGAGTTTCCAATACTCAATAAGCTGACACCGCTCACCGCAGTCTTGCTCGGATTCGCTTTGTCGTTCTCGAGTACCGTGTTCGCCGTCAAGCTGCTGGAGGACAAGGACGACATGGCGGCTTGGTACGGTCGCATCGCAATCGGTGTATTGATCATTCAGGACATCGCTGCGGTGATCTTTCTGGGTGTCTCGGCCGCGAAGGTCCCTTCTCCCTGGGCGGCCACGATTATTGTCGCCATCATCGCCTCCCGGCCGCTGCTGGCAGGCCTGCTGAATCGCGCCGGCCACGGCGAATTGCTCGTCTTGTTCGGGCTGGTGCTGGCGCTCGGCGGCGCCAGCCTATTCGAACTGGTGGATCTGAAGGGTGACCTCGGGGCCCTGGTGTTTGGCGTCCTGCTATCGGGGCACCCCAAGGCGACCGAGCTGTTCAGAGCTTTGCTCAGCCTCAAGGACCTGTTCCTGGTGGGCTTTTTTCTCAGTATCGGCATGGCAGGGGTTCCGGATCTTGGTTTGCTGCTCGTAGCGGTGTTGCTGGTGCTCGCCGTACCGATCAAGACGGGATTGTACTTTTGGCTGCTTACGCGTTTTCGGGTCCGTATCCGGCCGGCCGCGCTGGCCTCGCAATCGCTCTCCAACTTCAGCGAGTTCGGCCTGATCGTCGGCTCAATCGCGGTCGCCAACGGATGGCTGCATGTCGACTGGCTGGTTGTCATGGCTGTGGCAGTAGCCATGTCATTTATCGCTGCTTCGGCGTTGAACCTTCAAGCCGATAACATCTACCTGGCCATGCGGCCCTGGCTAAGGGGTTTCGAGCGCGATCAGCGCCTGGTCGGTGACGAGGCATTGAGTTTCGGCAAATCGAGCGTTCTGGTCTGTGGCATGGGCCGAGTGGGGACGGGCGCCTATGATGCCTTGGTCGAGCAATACGGCGAGGATGTCGTCGGTATCGATGTCGATCAGGAAGCCGCAGCGCAGCATCGAGCGGCGGGACGAAACGTTCAGGACGGCAACCTGACCAATCCCGACTTTTGGTCGCGGATCGATGGAGACACCTGGTGCGTCGAGTGGATACTGCTCGCAATGCCGTCCTATCGGGCCAACCTGAAGGCCGCTCGGCTCGCCCGCGAGTGGGGCTTTCGTGGCAAAATCGGCGCCACCGCCAAATTCGCCGACGAAGCTCAGGAATTGGCTGAACACGGTATCGATGCCGTATTTAACATCTATGCCGAGGCTGGCAGCGGATTTGCCCAGCACGCTAAGGAGTTGTTCACAGGCGGCGAGAAGACGGGAGCGTTACCGCGCGGCTAATCGGAGACGTGCAAACCAATGGCTCGCGATTGCGCAGTGGGCATCCACCAGCACGACGTATTTCATCATCATGCCTTGCTCTGGTCACGGGAAGCCGCCGCCTGTTGGCGGAGCGTCATTTTCTGAACAAACCGAGTTGAGGCCACAGTTCAACCCATTCAGGTCGACCTTTCTCAAATCCTTCACTTC
>CAWEET010000023.1:0-310103 GCA_963808165.1 uncultured Gammaproteobacteria bacterium
CAATAAGGGTTTGTTTAATAAGCTTCATTTTATTGTCCCCTGGACTTTATATCCGAGTTCGTAATTCATGAGTTCGCATCTCACACGGGCCCGATATCGTCCCGGCCTCGCATTGAGAAAAGCACCAAGCGTGCCAAAAACTTAATTTCTAATTTTTTCAACCACTTTCGAATGCTTTGTGAATTTCGATTCTCCGAAGTGTAAAAAAAACCAACAGTCGGAGCCTTCACTTACACCGGCAAGGATACAAATCTCGCTTCCTCACTTCGCCCGCACCCCGTTTTCGAGCAGCCCAGAAGCCCCCACGATCTAATTTCCCCAGCACCTTAGCACGGCAACTGCCGATCTGACACAAGGCCGGCACGCTAACTCATGATCCAGCAGTGGACGACCTCATGGCAGCGGCTCGTTCGGCGTCTTGGCCTTGATGCTCAGGGCATGCAGTTCATCGCTCGCAATCTCGGAGTTCACCGTCGCGAGCACCATTCGGTGACGCTGAATCAGTGATTTACCCTCGAATACCTCGCTGACCACCAGGGCCTCGAAATGCCGGCCGTCGCCGGTCACCTGCACTCGGGCGCCAGGCAGCCCGGCCTCGATCAGGGCCTCGACTCTTTCTGTTTCCATTGGTTTCCCTCGCTTTACGACGGCAGTCGAGCAACGCCGCTCGGCTGCCGAGGTTTTTTACAGTTCCCGAGTGGCCAGAAATTGGACACCCGGCCAGCGCTCGATGGTCAGATTCAGGTTGATCCGTGTCGGCGCCAGATAAACGAGCTGCCCGTCACCGTCCTCGGCAAGATTCTCGTGCGCCTTCTCACGAAAACGGCGCAACTCTTTGTCGTCGCTGCAAACGATCCAGCGCGCGGCCTGCACGCCGATCGGTTCGACCACCGCATCGACGCCATACTCCCCCTTCAGCCGGTGCGCGGCGACATCGAATTGCAGCACGCCAACCGCACCCAGGATCAGATCATTGTTGCGCAGCGGCCGAAAGGCCTGGGTGGCGCCCTCTTCGCTGAGCTGCACCACCCCTTTTTGCAATTGTTTCATCTTCAGCGGGTCTTTGAGCACGACACGACGAAACAGTTCCGGTGCGAAGTATGGGATGCCGATGTACTTGAGATCCTCGCCTTCGGTGAAGGTGTCGCCAATCTGGATCGTGCCATGGTTGTGCAGCCCGATGATATCGCCCGGCCAGGCCTCGTCGACATGCGAGCGCTCGTCGGCCTGGAAGGTGATCGCATTGGCGATCTGCACCGTCTTGCCGATGCGCACATGCTTCATCTTCATGCCTTTCTGGTAGCTGCCGGAGCAGACCCTGAGAAAGGCCACGCGGTCGCGATGTGCCGGATCCATGTTCGCCTGGATCTTGAACACGAAACCACTGAACTTCACCTCGCCCGGATCGACCAGGCGCTGCTCCGTCTCGCGCGGGCGCGGTGGTGGGGCATACTCCGAGAAGGCGTCCAGCAGTTCTTCGACACCAAAATTGTTGATCGCCGAACCGAACAAGACCGGTGTCTGCTCACCACGAAGGTACGCATCGACATCGAACCCGTGGCTGGCGCCGCGCACCAGTTCCACCTCGTCACGCAGCTCCTGTGCCTGGTCACCCAACAGTTCATCGAGCCGCGGACTGTCCAGGCCCTGGATCTTCTCACCGGACACGATGCGCCCACCGTGTTGCGGGTCGTATAGATGCACCATCTCGTCACGCAGGTCGATGACGCCCTTGAGGCGTTTACCCATACCGATCGGCCAGGTAATCGGGGCGCACCGGATCTTCAGCACTTCCTCGACCTCGTCCAGCAGCTCGATCGGATCCCGCCCCTCGCGATCGAGTTTGTTGATGAAGGTCAGTATCGGGGTGTCGCGCAGCCGGCAGACCTCCATCAGCTTGATGGTGCGAGCCTCGACACCCTTGGCGACATCGATGACCATCAGCGCAGAATCGACGGCCGTCATCGTCCGATAGGTGTCTTCCGAGAAGTCCTCGTGGCCAGGCGTATCCAGCAGGTTGATGACCTTGCCCTTGTACGGGAACTGCATCACCGACGAGGTCACCGAGATGCCACGCTGCTTCTCCAGTTCCATCCAGTCGGACGTTGCGTGGCGAGCTGCCTTGCGCCCCTTGACGGTACCCGCAAGCTGGATCGCGCCACCGAACAGCAACAGTTTCTCGGTCAGCGTGGTCTTACCGGCATCCGGGTGGGAGATGATCGCGAAGGTGCGACGTTTCGCACGTTCTTTGTCGAGATCGGCCATGACAACTGCAATTCGGGAAAAGGCCGAAATTATATCGAATTCGGACGTGTTACGCCGGCCCCTCGCAACCACTAGACCAATGGCAGTTACTTTGGCGCTTGTGCCCCGGCGCATTCGATCCGCGGGAGGCCGTAAATCCATTCGTGGAGGCTCGACTGCCGCCTCCCTGCGGCAGACGCCCGCCCATCGAACACACCGGAGCGCTGCTCAACGCCGGCTGGCTCGCTGAGCGAAAGTGCCATCGGGCCTAGGGCCTGTTAACACTAATCCGGATCGCGTCGTTGCTGCCCCAAAATGGGCCAATCAAGGCGCGAGGAGTGAAGTTTGGTCATTCCAAATGAACGACGAGTAACACCGAGTGGCCCATTTTGGGGCGCAACCCGAAGGGACGGGGCCATTTTTCCACAGCTCTGCGTTGCACCTCGCTGATGTAGCCTGCTACACAGCGCTCGTTACGCCTTGATCTGCGAAAAAATGGCCTCCGGCGACACGCTCCGGATTAGTGTTAACAGGCCCTAAAACAGCGCCTTGGCGTAGACGATCGCATCCTCACGCCCGTTCTGTGCCGGATAGTAGGCGCGCCGGCGACCGATCTCAGCAAACCCCTCCGACTCATACAGCCAGCGCGCACCGTCGTTGCCAGCACGCACCTCGAGGAACATGGTATCGGCGTTGCGCTGCCCGGCGATGCGCAGCATGCGCCTCAGCAGGCGACGACCCAGGCCACGCCCCTGCCACCTGGGGCCGACGCAGATATTCAGCAGATGCGCCTCACCGATCGCCACCGACATCACCGTATGGCCCACGATCCTGTCGCCCAGTTCGCAAACCCAGCAGCTGTAACCTACACGAAGACAATCGCGCATGATCCCTTCGGACCATGGGTGGCTGTAGGCATCGCCTTCCACCCCGATGACCTCGGACAGGTCATCGGCTCGCATCGGCCGGATAAACGGCATCAGGTCCTGTACGACAGCGCTCATAGCGGTCACACGCAGATTTCGCCGGGTGTCCCGGATTATAGACAGCAAAACACCGCAACAACGCGAATGCGGTTCATGGTCCGGCAAGCAAGCGGTGGGCGGCCTGAAGATCCTGCCAGGCCTTGGCCTTTTCCTGGGGCCGCCGCAACAGATAGGCGGGATGGTAGGTCACGATCAGCGGGACGTCACCGGGGTCGAAGCGATGCGCGCGACCGCGCAGGCGGCCCACAGCTTCGTCGGTGCCCAACAGACTGTGGGCCGAAACGCGACCCACCGACAGGATCAGGCGCGGCTTAATCAGCTCAATCTGGCGGTGCAGGTAGGCCTGGCAGGATGCGGCCTCCTCGCTGTGGGGGTCACGGTTGCCCGGCGGGCGGCACTTGATGATATTCGCAATGTAGACCTGCTCCCGACGCAGGCCGATCGCAGCGAGCATCGCGGTCAGCAGCTGGCCTGCTCGACCGACAAAAGGCTCTCCCTGGCGGTCCTCGTCGGCACCGGGCGCCTCGCCGATGATCATCAGGTCGGCATCCGAGTCTCCAACACCGAACACGGTTTGGGTGCGGGTTTGATGCAGCACACAGGCGTGACAATCGGCGACCGCGGTGCGCAGAGCATCCCAACCCAGGTGAGAAACCGGATCCAGTGCCGATGGCCCGGGGTCGGGAGGCGCAGCAGCGCCAACAGCCGGGGGTCTCAGTTTCGGGTTCGCGTCGCGCGCAGCCGGGCTCCCGGGCAGTGCCCGGTCATCCGCCCCAACCGCCGACCCATCCGTCACCCGGCGCGACCACAATTCGATCCCGATCGCCTCGAGACAGGCGCGTCGGCGCGCGTCGAGCATCAGACGTCGGCACCCTGCGGGTGTTCCCGCTGAACCTTCTCCAGCAGCTTGTTGCAGCCGTTGATGTAGGCCTTGGCCGATGCGATGACGATGTCCGTATCGGCACCCTGCCCATTGACCAAACGTCCACCCTTCTCCAGTCGCACCGTCACCTCGCCCTGACTGTCAGTGCCGCTGGTGATGTTGTTGACCGAGTAAAGCTTCAGGTCGGCGCCGGTCGAAACCAGTGCCTCGATCGCCTTGTACGCGGCATCCACCGGGCCGCTGCCCTCGGCGGAAACGGAGCGTTCCTCACCGTCGATGTTCAGCGTGATATCCGCGTTGGGCACCTCACCAGTCTCGGACACGACGCGCAGCGCGACCAGGCGGACACGTTCATTCTCGGCCTCGATTCCGCCCTCGGTCACCAGCGCCTGCAGGTCTTCGTCGAAGACCTCATGCTTTTTGTCGGCCAGATCCTTGAAGCGCGCAAATGTGGCGTTCAATTCCTGTTCGCTGTCAAACACGATGCTCAGATCCTCGAGCCGGCTGCGAAACGCGTTACGCCCGGAATGCTTGCCGAGGACCATCCGGTTCTGGGTCCAACCGACGTCCTCGGCGCGCATGATCTCGTAGGTCTCGCGATGTTTCAGCACACCGTCCTGGTGAATCCCGGACTCGTGTGCGAAAGCATTTGCGCCGACGATCGCCTTGTTCGGCTGCACCGGAAAGCCGGTGATGCTCGAGACCAGCTTGGAACAGGCAACGATCTGAGTCGTGTCCAGGCCGGTGTCGCAATCGAAGATATCCCGGCGCGTACGCACGGCCATCACCACCTCTTCCAACGAGGCGTTGCCGGCGCGCTCACCAAGGCCATTGATGGTGCACTCGACCTGGCGCGCCCCATTCATCACGGCCGCCAGCGAATTGGCGACCGCGAGGCCGAGGTCGTTGTGGCAGTGCACCGAAAACACCGCCTTGTCGGCATTCGGCACGCGTTCCAGCAGCCGGCGCATGGTTTCACCGAATTGCAGCGGCAGATTGTAACCAACCGTATCCGGGACGTTGATCGTGGTAGCCCCGGCATCGATCACCGCCTCGAAAATCCGACACAGGAAATCCAGTTCGGAACGGCCCGCATCTTCGGCGGAGAATTCCACGTCGTCGGTGAACGCGCGCGCCCGCTTGACCGCCCAGACAGCCTGCTCGACCACCTGGTCCGGGGTCATGCGCAGCTTGCGCTCCATGTGCACAGGCGATGTGGCGATAAAAGTGTGGATACGAGCCGCATCGGCACCCCTGAGCGCCTCTCCGGCACGCTCGATGTCGGCCTCCAGCGCGCGCGCCAAACCGCAGACGGTGGAATCGCGAACCGCATTGGCAACCGCCTGAACCGCTTCGAAATCACCGGTGCTGGCGATCGGGAACCCGGCCTCGATCACGTCGACGCGCATCTTTTCCAGGGCCTTGGCGATGCGCACCTTTTCATCCTTGGTCATCGACGCCCCTGGACTCTGCTCGCCATCGCGCAGTGTGGTGTCGAAGATAATCAGTCTGTCCTGGCTCATTTCTGCTCCGTCCGGGCCTGCAGGCCCGGCACAGCGATTGAAGATTCTGTGATCTGCCGCAGCCGATGCGGATCAAGTCGCCGATCGACGCGCCTTGCGTTTCTGCACCAGCCGCCTCAGCCCCAGGGCCGGCCCGGAGAGTGTGTAGACGAGGAAACCCGCGAACAGCACCAATGGCGGCTCCGAAAGTACCACCGCAAACACCAGCATCACGACGACGATCGCGACGAACGGGACCCTGCCCTTGAAATCGATCTGCTTGAAGCTGTGGTAAGGGACATTGCTGACCATCAGCAGCCCTGCCCCGGCCGTCAGCAGCAGTCCCATCCAGGCCCTCGCGTCACCCGGCACCGCGTTGTCCAGCGAAACCCAAACCCACGCGGCCAGGATCGCGGCAGCGGACGGACTCGGGAGGCCGGTGAAAAAGCGCTTGTCTGCGCTATCCAGGCGCGAGTTGAACCGTGCGAGCCGCAGTGCCGCCCCGGCCGTGTAGATGAATGCGGCCAGCCAACCGAGCTTGCCCAGGCTCGACAGGCTCCACTCGTACATCACCAGCGATGGCGCCAGGCCAAAGGCGACCATGTCCGAGAGACTGTCGTACTCGGCACCGAAAGCGGTCTGTGTATCCGTCATACGGGCGACACGGCCGTCCAGACCGTCCAGGATCATCGCGACGAAGATCGCGATCGCTGCCTTTTCGAACTGGTCGTTCATCGCCGCAAGCACACCATAAAAACCGGCGAACAGGGCCGCCGTGGTGAACAGATTGGGCAAAAGGTAGATGCCACGCGCGCGCCGTGGCCGCTGCTGGTCGAAGCCGGTGCCCTTGGCGGGGTCGTTGTCCATAGGCGAAGTATAGGGCAATGGTACTTACTTAAGCACTCACGCAGCCGGTGCGTTGTCCAGTGCCCGCCGGTTCGTCAAGTCCTTCCCGTCCGAGCATCGAACCGAGAGAAACCTGGCGCGAGATTCGACCGCCGCTGGAAGCCGGACGGCGCAGCTCGGGCCTGCGCCGAAGCGGGGCCCAACCGGCGCCGCGTTCAGTTCTTCGATTTGTCCACGATCTTCTGGATCCAGGGCATCATGCCACGCAGACTCTCACCGACCACTTCGATCTGGTGTGCCGCGTTGTTGCGCCGGTGGGCGGTCATCTCCGGGTAACCGGATTGCCCTTCCATGATGAATTTCTTCGCGTACTCGCCGGTCTGGATGTTCTTCAAGGCCTCGCGCATCGCCCAGCGGCTCTCGTCGTTGATCACCTTCGGCCCGGTGACATACTCGCCGTACTCAGCATTGTTCGAGATCGAGTAGTTCATGTTGGCGATGCCACCCTCGTACATCAGGTCGACTATCAGCTTCAGTTCGTGCAGACACTCGAAGTACGCCATCTCCGGTGCGTAGCCTGCCTCGACCAGGGTCTCGAAACCGGCCTTGACCAATTCCACCGCGCCGCCGCACAGCACCGCCTGCTCACCGAACAGATCGGTCTCGGTTTCGTCCTTGAAGCTGGTCTCGATGATGCCGGTGCGTCCGCCACCGATCGCCGACGCATAGGACAGCGCGATCTCATGGGCACGACCTGAGGCGTCTTGCGCGACCGCCACCAAGTCGGGGATGCCACCGCCGCGGGTGAACTCGTTGCGCACCGTGTGCCCCGGTGCCTTGGGTGCGATCATCACCACGTCGAGGTCGGAACGCGGCGCGATCTGGTTGTAGTGGATCGCAAAGCCATGGGCGAAGGCGAGCACGGAGCCCTGCTCCAGGTTTGGCTCGATCTCGTTACGATACAGCTGCGACTGGAACTCATCCGGGGTCAATACCATTACGAGGTCGGATTCGGCGACGGCATCGGGAACGCTCTTGACCGTCAGACCGGAATCTTCGGCTTTGCGCGCCGACGCGGAACCCGGGCGCAGCGCGACGCGCACATCGACGCCGGAATCCTTCAGGTTGTTCGCATGGGCGTGGCCCTGCGAACCATAGCCGATCACCGCAACCTTCATGCCCTGGATGATGGATAGGTCGCAGTCTTTGTCGTAATAGATATTTATCGCCATGACGCGGTTTCCTTGGTCTATTTTCGAATTTGAACGGAATTCAGATTGCGAGGCGCTTGACACCACGGGCGATGCCCAGCGGGCCCGATCGCACCGTCTCGATGATCAGTTCCGGGTCTAGCACGCGGATAAAGGCATCCAGTTTCGGGCCATCGCCGGTCATCTCGATCGTGTAGGAGATGTCCGTCACGTCAATGATGTTGGCGCGGAAGATATCGGCCAGACGCTTGAGCTCATCGCGCATCGCATGGTCGGCGCGCACCTTGATCATCATGAGTTCGCGCTCGATGTGCGGACCCTCCGACAGATCGACCAGCTTGACCACGTCGATCAGTTTGTTCAGCTGCTTGGTGATCTGCTCGATGATTGCCTCATCGCCGCTCGTCACCAGGGTCATACGCGACAGGGTCGGATCCTCGGTGGGCGCTACGGTCAGCGATTCGATGTTGTAGCCGCGCGCGCTGAAAAGACCGGCGACACGCGACAACGCACCGGCCTCATTTTCCATCATGACTGAAATGATGTGACGCATCATGCGAGCTCCCTGTCCGAGGACAGATGCGGAGACAGGTGCATCTCGTGGTGTCCCTTGCCGGCCTCGATCATCGGGTAAACGTTCTCCGAGGGATCGACGATAATATCCATGAACACCAGCCGGTCCTTCATCGCGAATGCCTCACGGTAGGCGCCTTCGAGGTCGGCCGGATTGTCGATGCGCATACCAACGTGACCGAAGCTCTCGGCCAGCATCTTGAAATCGGGCAGGGCGTCGACGTAGGAATGCGAGTAGCGTCCATCGTAGAAGAACTCTTGCCATTGCCGGACCATACCCATATAACCGTTGTTGAGCAGGACGATCTTCAACGGCAAGTCGTACTGCCGGCACGTCGCGAGTTCCTGAATACACATCTGTATGCTCGCCTCGCCGGTCACACAGGCGACGGTCGCTTCCGGGAATGCCTGCTGAACACCCATCGCGGCAGGCAGTCCGAAACCCATCGTGCCCAGGCCGCCCGAATTGATCCAGCGCCGTGGTTTTTCGAACGGGTAGAACTGCGCGGCAAACATCTGATGCTGACCAACGTCGGAGGTCAGGTAGAAATCGCTGTCCCTCGTCACCTTGTACATCGCCTCGACGGCATACTGCGGCTTGATTGACTCGCTGCCCTGCTCATAGCGGAGGCAATCGAGGCCGCGCCAGCTGGCGATCCGATCCCACCAGACCTTGAGTTTGCCAGCATCCGGCTTGCGCGGATGCTCCTTCAGCACGCGCAACATGTCCTGCAACACACCGCGCACCTGACCGACGATCGGCACGTCCACACGGACAGTCTTCGAAATCGACGCGGGATCGACGTCGATGTGGATGATCCGCGCATTCGGACAGAAATGTGCGATCTTGCCGGTCACCCGGTCATCGAAGCGTGCGCCGATGGCGATCAGCACATCGGTCTCGTGCATCGCCATGTTGGCCTCATAGGTACCATGCATTCCCAGCATACCGATGAACAGCGGGTCACTGGCCGGGAAGGAGCCGAGGCCCATCAGGGTGTTGGTGATCGGAAATCCGGTGGTGCGCACCAGCTCGGTCAACTGCTCGGAGGCCTCGCCCAGCACCACGCCACCACCGGTGTAGATCACCGGACGCTCGGCATCGAGCATCATCTCGACCGCCTTGCGGATCTGACCCAAGTGGCCCTTCTCCACCGGGTTGTACGAGCGCATTTCGATCTTTTCCGGATACTGGTAGGGAATCCGGATACTCGGATCGGTCACATCCTTGGGAATGTCGACCACCACGGGCCCGGGTCGCCCGGACGCGGCGATATAGAAGGCCTTCTTGATGGTCTCAGCGAGGTCGTCGACATGCTTGACGAGGAAATTGTGCTTCACGCAGGGACGGGTGATGCCGACGGTATCCACCTCCTGGAATGCGTCAGAACCGATCACCGGGGTCGGCACCTGGCCGGTAAGGATCACCATCGGTATGGAATCCATGTAGGCGGTGGCAATACCGGTCACGGCATTGGTCGCCCCGGGTCCGGACGTCACCAGGACTACACCGACCTTGCCGGTGGCGCGGGCATATCCGTCTGCCGCATGGGTGGCTGCCTGCTCGTGGCGCACCAGGATGTGACGCACATCTGGCTGCTGGAACAGTGCATCGTATATGTGCAGCACGGCGCCGCCTGGGTATCCCCAGACGTACTCCACGCCTTCGTCCTTCAGTGCCTGAACGACGATTTCGGCACCACTGAGTTCCACCTTGATGACCTCCGGTACGTAGAATAATCTCTTCGCGAGATGGCCAAAACTTGAACTCTTTCTAAGGCTGTGACCTGAACGAGTACTAAGTTTATAGGAACCGGCCAAACTACTAATATTGCGCCTCAAGGTCAATAGCGTCGCGCCGATAATACCCGCACTATGGATTCCACATGTTAAAACACCTCGTCCGGATGCTGCTCGGCCTCGCCCTAGCCCTTCCCGCCTACGCGCAGAAGGGCTACCACCTCTGGTACGACGAAAACGGCGAGGCGGTGTATTCGCAGTTTGCGCCAGGCGAAGGCCGCCAGAGCGAGACCATGAAACCCCCGCCACCACCGGCAGAATCGCCGGAGCTTGCCCAGGAGCGCCTGCGCCAACAGATGCAGCAGTTCGAGGACAATCGCGAAGACCAGGCCCTGGCTGCGGAAGAGGCGAAACAGGCCGAGCAGGAGACCATCCGGGCCAGCGAGCGCTGCGCGGCGGCACGCCAGCAGATCGAGTTGCTGAACGGTCCGGCGCGCCGGCTGTTCCGCAACAGTGACGGCACGGTAAGCCGCCTGAGCGAGGAGCAGCGCGAGGAAAAACGCGCCGAGATGCAGCAGGTCATCGACACAGACTGCCGCTAAGCCAACCAGCTTCCGTATTGGAGAACGCTAGTGGGCCATGCGGGAAGTTCTGTAATGCTCAGAGCCCCGCTGTTGGGCCAAGGCAAGGCGCACGCCGAAGGGAATGGCAGGCCCTTTCCAAGGGGTGCAACACGGCATTGGCCCAACAGCGGGGCTCCCTGCGGGCCGGTGCACGAGTCCCATCGCCGGCGTTACGATCGCTTGAATTAGCATGGGCTAGTCCTAGGCTCACGTGCCTTGTCGATGAGACTCGTGAATCGGCTGAGTGTTACAGAACTTCCCGCATAGCCCACTGGGTGGTCCCGACGCGCAATCGCGCGCGCAGGCTGCCTCCTGCTGCTGACGGCTGGGGGTCTCCAGCCCGGAGGCATCGACTTGAGTAGCAGAGTTCCACGAGATTCGACCTGAGGGACGGCGTGAATCTCTCCCCGGTCTGAATGGCACTTACTTAGCAGCGCAAGCGACAGGTTGGCCTGGTGATTCCGATCATTTCTTGCGCAAAACGCCGTGAATGCGTCCCCTTAGAGTCGACGGCGGCGCCCATGCCGCCGACGTTTTCTCCAGAAACAACCGGAATCAGCTCAAGTAAGTGCCATTGCTCCCTGGTCTCGATTGCAGCGTCCCTGCCGCAACCCCCAGATCGAATATCGGGAAACCTTTCCAACCCGCGACCGGTTCCCCAGGTCAGTGTCATCAGGTCGAACCCGACGAATCCCCCGGCAGCGTCGCCTTATCCTCCTCTGGCTCGGGCTGCGGTAATTGCACCTCATCGATGTCCTGGAAACGCGAACTGATCTTCCTGGCCGAGGTGTTGACCTGCTTGACGTCTTCGTGGGCTTGGTGAATGTGTACGGCCAGCCTGTCCATGCGCTGTCGAAAGCGGCCGAAATCTTCGGACAGCTTGCGCAGATGATCCTGGATGATATGCACCTGCTTGCGCGTCGCCTCGTCTTTGAGCACCGCACGTGCGGTGGTGAGTACAGCCATGAGCGTGGTTGGCGACACCAACCAGACACGGGCACGCTGCGCCTCCTCGACCAGATCGGAGAATCGCGCATGGATTTCAGCAAAGATTGCCTCTGCGGGCAGGAACATCACCGCCCCGTCGGCCGTCTCGCCGGCGATCAGGTACTTTTCCGAGATGTCGCGAATGTGCTTACGGATGTCCCGGCGGAACTGGCGGGCGGCCCGCGCGCGCTCGGTCTCCGGCAGGTCGTTGTCCATCATGCGCTGGAAACTCTCGAGCGGAAACTTCGCATCGACCGGGACGTTGCCGGTCGGTTCCGGCAGGGTCAGCAGACAGTCGACCCGCATCCCGTTGCTCAGGGTATGTTGAAAGTCGAAGCTGCCCTCCGGCATCAAGTTGCGCACCAGACCAGCCAGCTGTACTTCACCGAAGGCGCCACGTGAGCGCTTGTCGGTCAGAACCTCCTGCAGACTGACCACATTGGTCGAGAGCTCGGTTATGCGCTTTTGAGCCTCGTCGATCCGAGTCAGATGTTCCAGCACACGGGTGAAGGTTTCCGTGGTCTTTTCAAAGCCTTCGGCGAGACGCCGCTCGACCTGACCACTGATCTCCTTGAGGCGGCCGTCGGTGGTCTGTGTCAGCCCCTCTACCCGCTTGCCGAGTTCGTCCGACGATGCACGAAACGCCTCGCTGACCTGGCTGGCCATCGCCCCCATACCGCTGGTGAGTGCCTGCTGTTGACCTGCCAGGGCTTCGCGCTGATTCTGCTCGGATACCTCCCGGTGACGCGTCAGCGCCGCCTCGAGCGATTCGCGCAATTGCGCCGCTTCGCGCTGCTGCGCCAATCGCCCATCGACGAGACTGTCGGTGACCGACTTGCGCTGGAGCTCGAAGCGGTCGATCAACTCGGTCTTGAGAGCTGCCGAATCCTGCAACACCTGGCGCTGCAGGCCATTCATGCGCTGGTCGAGCAGGTCCTGCAAACGCATCAGGCCGGCGCTGAGAGATTCCTGCACCTGCTGCCGGCTCTGTGCGACATCGTCGCCGATATCCTCGCGCACCTCGCGCAGGATCGCCCGTTGATCGCCCAGCTCAACACGAAGCTGGCGGCGCACGCCTGCGAGATCGACCAGCAGCCAAACCAGCAACACCAGGCCGAGCAGTAGCGCCAGGGGCGGCAAAAAGTCCAACAATGCCTGCAGCAAGGGCAACAGATTCTCGACAGCTTCCATATTCGGTGGCGAACTCCCCCGTGTCAGTCTATCGCGGCGCTCAGCCCCGGGCCGGTTCGAATGACGGTCAGCCGGTTAGCTGCCCTGCGGTACATCCGACCTCGGGGACACCCAGAATCCGTCAGTGACGTCTCGACAGCCGCATCACGCCCAGGCGCAGCGGATTCGAATCTGTCGGAGCGGCGCGCGACCACTGCCGGCCCATCCGGTGAGTGCCATTGCCGGTTCGTCCAGGCGAACGGCCCGGCACCGGAAAAAACACCCGGACTGGCTCGCCTGGCGATGCCCGGCCCGACGGTCGGCCGGCGGGCGCGGCAACATCGAATGTAAGCGTGAACCCCAGTGTCCATCGTGCTACTCGCGGTTTAGACTATTCGGTCACCACCATTCAAGGTTCAACCTAGCATAGACATGCGTGTTTTCCTGCAAGCCCTGGGCTGCCGACTGAACGAGGCCGAACTCGAGAGTTGGTCACGCGACTGCCGCGAGCGCGGCTTTACGCTAGCCGCAAGCGCCGAGCAGGCCGACCTGGTGATCATCAACACCTGCGCCGTCACCGGCGAGTCGGCACGAAAATCACGCCAGTTGATCCGCCGCGCACAACGCAGCAATCCGCAGGCCAAGCTGGTCGTCAGTGGCTGTCTGACATCGCTCGAGCCGCGGCAGGCCGCGGCCGGGCTCGGTATCGATCTGGTGGTACCGAACCCGGACAAGGACCGGCTGATCGGCATCGCCGCCGAGCAGCTGGATCTGCCGGTGATGCCCGAGGTTGCCACCGAACCGGGCGAGAATGCCCTGCTCGCGCGCGGGCGGCATCGCGCCTTCATCAAGGTACAGGACGGCTGCCGCTACCGCTGTGCCTTCTGTATCGTCACCAGCGCGCGTGGCGAGGAACGCAGCCGCCCGGTCACGCAGGTGGTCGACGAAGTGAGGCGCCTGCACAGCGAGGGGGTGCAGGAGGTCGTGCTGGCCGGCGTGCACCTGGGTGGTTACGGCAGCGACATCGACAGCAACCTGGCAGGCCTGGTCCGAGCGGTGCTCGCCGGCACATCGATACCGCGCGTCCGACTCGGTTCTCTCGAACCATGGGAGCTGCCGGCGGGATTCTGGGAGCTGTTCGACGATGCACGGCTGATGCCACATCTGCACCTGCCAATCCAGAGTGGGGCCGACAGCGTATTGCGTCGCATGTCTCGCCGTTGCAGGAGCAACGAGTTCCGCGAACTGGTCGCGGCGGCCCTCAGACGGGTTGCCGGGTTCAACGTCACGACCGACATCATCGTCGGCTTTCCCGGCGAGACGGACGAAGAATGGCGCCAGACGATCACCTTGGCCGAAGAGATGCAATTCGGTCATATCCATATCTTTGCCTACTCGCCGCGCGTCGGCACCAAGGCCGCTGCGATGTCCGGCCAAGTGTCGCGAGCTGTCAAGCGGGAGCGCAGCCGGCAGCTGCATACGATCTCGCAGGCCGCTCGCCGGAGGGTGCTAGAGCAGTCGAGCGGGCAACTCTACGATGTGCTGTTCGAACAATGTAGCGGCGATGGCCCCAATGGGCGGCCGGCCTGGTCCGGTTACACGCCGAACTACCTGCGCGTCGCGGTCGATGCACGGGATCACCCGGAGCTGCAGAACAAGATCGCGCGGGTCCGTGCAGTCCGGGTGTCCGACGACGCGAGCTGTTTGATCGCGGAGTTGCTCTGAGATACGTTCCACCGCCGGCTCGATGGAGGCAATGGCGATGAAAACGCACCTACTCTCCTGCTCGGCAGCACTATCCCTGGCGCTGTTGTCCGGGGGCGTATGCTCTCAGGCAGTTTATAAATCGGTCGACGAGTCGGGCAACGTTATTTTTTCCGACGCGCCTCCGGAAAGTGCAGTCATCACAGAAGCGGTCGAGGTACCGCCAGGTCCTTCCGAGGAATCGATCGAGCAGGCACGGGAAGAGGTCAAGGAGGTCAGCAAACGGGCCGACGAGCTTGAACAGAGGCGACTGCAAAAGGAACAGGCAAGGCGTGCCGAAGAACGGGAAACGCAACAGCAGACCTGGGCCACACCACCGGCCGAAAGCCGCGAGGACAACCGGTCACCCTACTGGTATCCAGCCTATCCCGCTTACCCCTCACGCCCGCACCGCCCCTACCCACCGCACTATCCGGGCGGCGAACACCCGGCCTACACTCCGGGGAGACCGGGCCCGAAACCACACCCGCCCGGTCGCCCGGCACCACTGCCCGAGAGCGGGCAGGTGCTTGGTCCTGCCCGCCGATGACGCGGACGCTGGGCGTCCGCGCTGGTTGATTGGCAAGCGGAAAGATCAGTCGAAATCGACCCAGATCGGACAGTGGTCGGACGGCTTCTCCATCGAACGGATGTCATAAGCGATACCGGCATCGGTCAGGCGTGATTGCAGGCCGGCGGTAGCAAGCGCCAGATCGATGCGCAGCCCGCGCTTGGGCTCGCGCTCGAAGCCGCGGCTGCGGTAGTCGAACCAGCTGAACCGGTCCCGTTCGTCTGGAAAGCGGGCGCGGAAAGTGTCGCACAGACCCCAGTCCAGCAAGCCCGCCAACCACTCCCGCTCCTCGGGTAGGAAACTGCACTTGCCGCTGCGCAGCCAGCGTTTGGCGTTGTCGGCCCCGATACCGACGTCCCCGTCCTGCGGCGCGACATTCATGTCGCCGATCAGCATCAGCCGCTGATGCGGCGAGTAGCGCGCACTGAGCAGCCCCTGCAGTTCTGCGTAAAAGCGCTGCTTGTGCGGAAACTTGAGCGGATGATCACGGCTCTCACCCTGGGGAAAATAGCCGTTGATCACCGTCAGCTCCTGGTCACCGACCCGGTAGGTGCCGGCAATCAGGCGTCTCTGGGCCTCGGCACCCTCCTCGGGAAACCCGTACTCGATCGAGACCGCGGGTGTCTTCGACAGCAGGGCCACACCGTAGTGACTCTTCTGTCCATAGAACGCCACGTGGTAACCCAGGTCCTCGATCATCTGGCGTGGAAAGTCGGCATCCTGCGCCTTGGTCTCCTGCAACCCAATGATGTCGGGATCGTACCGGAGCTTCAGGGCCTCGAGTTGGTGCGGTCGGGCCCGCACGCCGTTGATGTTGAACGAAACGACACGCGTCATGATGACAAGGTTCCTGTGATTTCATGGGTTTCCCGGCTGCCATTGGATTCGCCGAGCCGGTAGGCCTTGCCCCAAGGCATCGCGAGGTGTCCATCGAGTTGCCCCGGCTCATCCGCAAGGCGGTTGCCGAGAGGACCGGACTGGCCGAGACGCGACAGCGCCAGTACCATGCCGTTGGCGTAGCCGCGGTTGTACCAGAGTTGCTGGTCACCGGGGTCGCCGAGGAATCCGTCCGTTTCGCGGCGCAGTTCGTCAATGAGGTGCAGAAGCTGATTCAACAGTTCGTCCGGCAATTCGGGCATAGTAGGATATCGGCAAGATCCGGTCGCGCAGAAGACTAGCAGCTGGCCGTCCTCCAATCCAACCGACGCCAAGATGCCGCAATGAAACTCAATTTGTCCCAGGTCGGCGGTATGCGCCTGACCCTGATCGTACTGAGCCTGCTCAGCCTGCCGCTGGTGCTGTTTGCCGATATGCAGCCAGAAGGGATCGGCGTAATGACCGCCTATATCGTGCCGTCACTGGTCGTGCTGTTCTTTTTCGTGCTGATGCTCGACGCCTTGATGAACCGGGTTTTCATGATCGAGCAGCCACCAGAGGTGCAGGCGGTCAAGAGATTGCGCATGCGGCTGGATCTCGCAGTGGGCCTCGCCCTGCTCCTCATCTGGGGGACCTATTTCCGCACGCTGCTACAGACCTGAATGCAGACTGACCCGCCGAATCGTCAGCCAACCGCCAGGTTTGCCGTGTTGGCGTGTCGCACATCCTTCCCGGTCACCGAATAGATAATGTTGCGCGCGATGCTGCAGGCATGGTCGCCGACACGTTCCATCGCCTTGATCCCGAGCGTCGCATCGATCACCCAGCGGATGTTGCGGGGGTCTTCCATCAGGTAGGTGGCCAGTCGGCGAATCGAACCCTCGAACAGGTCGTTGAGGTCCTTGCCCTCGAGCGCCACCTCGACCGCAAGCTGTAAATTCTCTTCGGCGATCGCCTGGATGCTGCGGCGGAGCAGACTGACCGCGGGCGCGGCAATGCGTCGCACGTCTTCGAAAATGGCGCACTCGCGTGCCGAAGGCTGGTAGTCGTAAAGGCGCTCGGCGATGTCGGCTAGCCGGACCGCTTCTCCACCGATGCGCTCCAGGTCGTAGACGGCGCGGGAAAGGGTCAGCACGAAGCGCAGGTCCCGCGCGACCGGCTGGTGAATCGCATACAGGCGCGCATTCGCCTCCAGTGCCTCCATGTCCAGGTCGCGGACCTGCCGGTGCTCATGGATTACCCTGCGTGCCCTGATCACGTCACAAGCCGCGAGCGCCTCGCCCGCCAACACCACCTGGCTCTCGACCCGGCGGCCCATTTCGAGAACGATCGCCCGAAAGTGGCCCAGATCACCATCAAACCGCGACAGGATATGTCGGTCGACGGCACGGCCGGCGTTGCTATCCTGCTCCCGGTCCACGTCAAGCGGCATCCGACTCAGCCGAAACGCCCGGTGATGTAGTCTTCGGTCAACTTGTGCCGTGGGTTGGTAAAGATCTGGGTCGTGTCACCCACTTCGACCAGGTTGCCCAGATGGAAGTAAGCGGTGCGCTGCGACACACGCGCCGCCTGCTGCATCGAGTGGGTCACGATGGCGATGGTGTAGTTCTCACGCAATTCGTCTATCAACTCTTCGACCTTGGCCGTCGCGATCGGGTCGAGCGCCGAACATGGCTCGTCCATCAGGATGACCTCGGGCTCGACAGCGATCGTGCGCGCAATACACAAGCGCTGCTGCTGCCCGCCGGACAGGCCAGTGCCGGGCTGATCCAGGCGGTCTTTCACCTCATCCCAAAGACCCGCCTTCATCAGGCTTTGCTCAACGACCCCGTCGAGTTCGGCACGGCTCGTCGCCAGGCCATGAATGCGCGGGCCATACGCAATGTTGTCGAAGATCGACTTCGGGAAGGGGTTCGGCTTCTGGAACACCATACCCACCTGGGCGCGCAGTGGCACGACGTCGAGCCGTTTGTCGTAGATGTCCTGGTCATCGAGCCGAATATCGCCGGTCACCCGGCAGCCGTCGATGGTGTCGTTCATGCGATTGAGGCAACGCAGGAAGGTCGACTTGCCACAACCCGACGGCCCGATCATCGCGATGACCTGATTCTTGCCGATGTCCAGGCTGCAGTCTTTGATGGCGTGCTTGTCGCCGTAGAAGACGTTGACGTCGCTGCAGCTCATCCGCGGACCGGCCACCCGTACATTGCCGACGGTCTCGAAATCCCCGTCCAGGGCCTTTGCATGACGCGCGGTTTCGGTGCCTTTCCGACCCAGATCTTCAGCGGCAGCCACAGTCTCGATGTTCATGCCTTTCTCCTCTCAGGTCAACGCCCATCACCAACGACGCTCGAAGCGTCGGCGCATGATGACCGCAAAGGTGTTCATGACAATCAGGAACGCGAGCAACACGATGATCGCGGCCGATGTACGCTCGACGAAGGCACGCTCGGGACTGTCGGCCCAGAGGTACACCTGCACCGGCAGCACGGTCGATGGATCGAGGGGGCCGCCAGGTATGTCCACGATGAACGCGACCATGCCGATCATCAGCAGCGGTGCAGTTTCTCCCAGCGCCTGGGCCATACCGATGATGGTGCCGGTCAACATGCCGGGCATCGACAGCGGCAGCACATGGTGAAAAACGGTCTGCATCTTCGACGCACCCACACCCAGCGCTGCCTCGCGAATCGAGGGCGGGACCGATTTGAGCGCCGCGCGCGAGGCGATGATGATGGTCGGCAGCGTCATCAGGGTCAGCACCAGACCACCGACCAGCGGCGCTGAGCGCGGCAGTCCGAACAGATTGATGAACATCGCCAGACCGAGCAGACCAAACACAATCGAGGGCACCGCCGCGAGGTTGTTGATATTTACCTCGATCAGATCGGTCCAGCGATTCTTCGGTGCGAATTCCTCCAGATAGATCGCCGCCGCGACGCCGATCGGGAAGGACAGCAGAAGCGTCACCAGCAGCGTGTAGAAGGAGCCCGCGACGGCACCGCCGATGCCCGCAAGCTCGGGCTCCCGCGAGTCGCCATTGGTAAAGAATCCGGTATTGAACTTCTTGCTGACCAGACCATGTTCTTCGAGCGTGTCGACCCAGCCGATTACCTTGTCATTGACGCGACGGTCCTGCGCCGGCGCATGGCGGTCTATGTGTCCCTTGACCAACATATCGATGTCGTCGTCGGCGATCAGCGCGATGCTCTTGCGAGTGCCGATCAGATCCGGGTAAGCCTGCACCATCTCTAGCAATTGGAAGGGCGCACCGGAACTCAGGATCCGGTTGAGCGCGCGCTTGTCGCGGCGGCCGGTGACCTCGGGGAACATCTCGCGCAGCGGCTCCCGGGCCACCTTGCGAAAATCCGCCTGCGCGATCACCGCCGGGTCGCGGGTACCGTCCGGGTCGATCACTTCAGGGTCGAAATACACCTCCAGCACGATGTGCGTCTGCACGAAGGCGCTGTAGCCCTTGCTGATGATGTCGCCAAACAGGACGCCGACGAACAACAGGCCAAGGATGACGGCGCCGAGGCCAAGATAGCGGAACCTCCGCTCCCTGGCATAGCGCCGCTTAAGCGATGCATTGACGATGTCTATCGCGCGGACGCGCGTCTGTTCCGAATCATTCATCACATTCACTCGTATTGCTCGCGATACTTGCGCACGATGTGCAGTGCCACGATGTTCAGACCCAGGGTGACGACGAAAAGCAGCAGCCCCAAAGCGAACGCCGCCAGCGTCTTGGCACTGTCGAACTCCTGGTCGCCGACGAGCAAGGTCACGATCTGTACCGTCACCGTGGTGACGCTATCGAGCGGATTTGCGGTGAGATTGGCGCTCAGGCCAGCCGCCATCACGACGATCATGGTTTCACCGATCGCGCGCGAGGCGGCCAGCAGCACCCCGCCCATGATGCCGGGCAGCGCGGCCGGCAGGACCACCTGCCGGATGGTCTCGGAGCGCGTGGCGCCGAGCGCGAAGGAAGCGTCGCGCAGAGACTGCGGCACCGCGTTGATGACGTCGTCGGACAGCGACGAAACGAAGGGGATGATCATGATGCCCATGACCAGGCCGGCAGCCAGGGCGCTCTCGGACGATACCGTCAATCCGATGGATTCACCTGCACCGCGGATGGCTGGCGCCAGGGTCAGCGCGGCGAAGAAGCCGTACACCACGGTCGGCACGCCCGCCAGCACCTCGAGCACCGGTTTGGCATAGGAGCGCAACCTGGGTCCGGCATAGTCGGACAGATAGATGGCCGACATCAGGCCGATCGGCACTGCAACCAGCAGCGCGATCAGCGAGATCAGCAGTGTGCCGGCAAACAAGGGCACTGCGCCGAAGGCGCCGCTGGCACCCACCTGGTCGGCACGCAGCGCCACCTGGGGGCTCCACGTCAGCCCGAACAGGAAATCGGTGATCGGGATCTTCTGGAAGAAGCGGAAGGATTCGAACAAAACCGACAGCACGATGCCGACCGTGGTCAGGATGGCAATCAGAGAGCTGGCGACCAACAGGCCGGTGACGATCAGCTCGACCCGATTGCGTGCCCGCATCCTCGGTCCGATCGCACGCCAGGCGAGTGAACCGGCCGCAAGTGCGATACTCAGGGCGACCACCGCGAGCGCAATCTTGCCGATCGAGCGCAACTCGTTCATGTGATCGGCGGCGCGTTGCATGGCCTGATCCACGTCACCGGATACGATGTTGCCGTTGGCCAGGTTCGTGATGTCGTTCACCAGCAGGCCGAGTCGATCCGGCGGCAACTCACGCATCTCCGCGGGCAGCGACTCGACCACCATGGAGGTGATGACAGAACCCTCGAAAAAAATCCAGAGGGCCGCGATAAACAGCGCCGGCAGGCCGGCCCAGAGCGCAGCATAAAAACCATAGTACGCCGGCAGTGAATGGAGCTTTCGGGCGCCGGACCGGCCACCCACCGTCGCCAGGGAGCGTCGGCGGCCCAAGTGGAAGGCCATGGCCATTACTCCCAGCAGCACCAATATCAGCAAAGAAAGTTGCATATTGCCTATCGCGTCGTCACGTCAAAAACGAATGGCGGCGCTAGCGCCGCCATCCTCGAGGGCAGACCGAAATCCAGTCGAACGGATTAAAGCGCACCCATCGGGGTCATCGCCCTGGCGGCATCACGGAACTGCTCCCGCTCGGCCTCAGGCTCAGGGATCAGCCCTTTCTCCGACAGGTACCCTTCCTCACCCATCGCCTTTTCGGAGGTGAACTCGGCGACATATTCGGCGATTCCCGGCACCGCATCAACGTGTGCCTTCTTCACATAGAAGTAAAGCGGGCGCGAGACCGGGTAGGCGCCGTCGGCAATATTATCGAAGGTCGGCTCCTTACCATCGACCATCGCGCCCTGAATCTTGTCGGCATTCTGATCGAGGAACGAGAAACCGAAAATACCGACCGCGTTGGGATTGGCCTCGAGCTTCTGTACGATCAGGTTGTCGTTCTCGCCGGCCTCGATGAACGCCCCGTCCTCGCGGATGCCATGGGAAACGGCCTGGAATACCTTCTTGCCCTTCTTGTTGAAGGCGCTCTCCGGAATACCGAGTTTGGCCATCAGGGCCTTGATCTCGCCTTCCTCTTTGGCACCGCGCAGCTTCGCGAGGTCTTCGAACTTCTTTGCACCGCCTTCCATTGCGAGTTCGACAAAGGCATCACGCGTTCCCGAGGTTGGTGGTGGGCCGAGGACCTCGATCTTGCTGTCGGGCAACGCAGAATTGACATCTTGCCAGCTCTTGTAGGGGTTATCGACCAGCTTGCCGTCGTCGCCCGGCACCTGCTTGGCCAGGGCGAGGAAAATGTCCTTACGAGTCAGGCTCAGCGGCCTGGTAGCCTTTGACTGGCCAAGCACGATGCCGTCGTAGCCGACTTTTACTTCGATGATGTCTTTCACGCCGTTTTTCGCGCACAGTTCCTGCTCGGACTTCTTGATTCGGCGCGAGGCATTGGTGATATCCGGGTACTCGACGCCGACCCCACCGCAGAACAGCTTCAGACCGCCGCCCGACCCGGTCGACTCGACCTTCGGCGTCTTGAATTTGGTGGTCTTGCCGAACTGTTCGGCGACTACCGTTGCGAACGGGTAGACGGTAGACGAACCAACGATGCTGATGTAGTCGCGCGCAGCCGCCTGAGCGGTGCCGGACACGAACGCAGCGGACAGGGCCGCAAGTACCAAGGTCTTTCTGAACACTGGGGCCTCCAGGGGACGGATTCGGTTTCGTTATGGACACCACATTTTCTGTGGCTCGGCATGTCAAAGAATTTCAGCGTTTACTGAAATCGACCCGTATTTTGAATCGCTCGTGTGACAAGCTCATTTCAGAAGTGGGTGCGTTTGATGAAGAGAACTGCCGGGGATCCGAACGGAAAATGGCCGGGGTGCGATGTCCTGCTCCGAATCTTGATCGACGGCAATGGCAACGGCTTTTCTAGAGCCCGGCAGCCGTCGCCCTCAGCACCTCATCCGGATCGGCGCCGGCAGCGATCGCTTGTGCCGCAATATCCCCGGCGCAACCCAGCGCACGCTGCTGCTGTTCGCGCTCAGCGAGTGCCGCAACGGCGGCCTGCACCATGGCCCCCGCCTGCTCCGGTCCCCGCTGACGGATGCTCTTGAACACGACGCTTTCGATGCACTCACCCCCGTCGGCAGCGCGCAGGAAGTCATTCAACAGGGCAGCCGAAGCGGCCGATGCGATCAGCACAACTGACAGCACAACTGACCAGCGGCGCCGAATCAGGCAGGGGACAGCAGGGTCGGGTGCCAAGTAACTGGATTCCCATTCTAATTGCAGAATAAACCCGGCCTGCAGGGCCGGGCACGCAGACTAACCAAGCAAGACTCGAACCATCTTTTTAATACCCCTTGTTTCAGCGAGTTGCCTGGGCAGCGTCGCCCGATTGCAAAAAACCCTGACAGTAAACCGCCGAAATATTGTCTTCAGACCGCCTGGCCTGCCGGGAATTTGGCGAATTGGCTCCGGCCGGTGGGACTATTCGGGACGTCCCAACCAGTAACCACGGCCGGCATCGATGCCGATAGTCGCCAAAGTCTGCCAGTCGGCATCGGTCTCGACCGACTCGGCAACCACAAGCATGTCCAGACCATGGGCGATATCGGCGATCGTTCGCAAAAAGAACCGATTCGCGTCCTGCTGTCCAAGCCTGGAGACGAAACTGCCGTCGACCTTTAAATAGTGGACCTTCAGTGCTCGAAGGTGGGCAAACGAGGTGAATCCCCTTCCGAAATGGTCCAGCGAAAACTCGACGCCAAGGGGAGTCAGATGATCGATCCATCGGATGAGCATTTCGATGTGGGCCTGTGCCGCGTACTCGGGCAACTCCAGGATCAGCTCCCCCGCCGCGACCGGATGCTGCTGCAGCTCGTCCAGCAGCCAGTCCAGCTGGCCGGGATCGGCCAGGCTGGCAGCGCTCAGGTTGACCGCGACCCGCCCTGGATAGGCACCCGCCTGCAGGGCAAGCACCACCGCCTCGATCACCGCCCGGTCAACCACCGGGGCCAGTCCGACGTTCTCCGCCATCGGGATGAGTTCCGCGGCCTTGATGGCTTCATTCGGTCGTTCCGGATCCTGGACGCGCAAAAACAACTCATGATGCAGGAGCTCGCCATCCCGGCATGCCACCACGGGTTGGCGCAACAAACGGAAGCGTTGCTCCCGAATCGCCCGGCCGATCAGTTCACGCCACGCGCTGGCGGATCGTGGCGCCACGCCTTGCGGCCGACGCCTGCGCACGATCCAGGCATTGCCAGCCACGCTCTGAGCTTCGCGCAACGCCATGTCGGCCGCTGCCAGCAGCTCAGAAACCTCCTGCCCCTCGTAGACGATCCCCCCGACGTGCGCAACGTCCGCGGACGGGAGATCGAGCCTGCGATACAGGTCGGCCAGTGCCCCCGTTGCATCCGCCGCCAAGCGCCGCAGGGCCTCCTCGCTCAGGCCGTCGAGCAGCATGCCGAAATCGGCGCCGGACAGTCGGGCCACCGTGGAGCGCGGCTCGCCCCGCAGCAACGCGGCGAGCGTCCGACCGGCCTCGGCGAGCAGTCGGTCGCCGGCCGCATAGCCGCGCATCTGATTGAATGCCTTGAAGCCCTTCAGTTGCAGCAGTAGCAAACCGCCGGTCGCGAGCAGATCGGGGGTGACGAGGCGATGCTCGAGGACATCCATGAACTGCCGCCGGTTCGCCAGACCGGTCACTGGATCCTCGAAGGCCTGCTCGCGCAGTTCTTCGGCCTGGCGACCCGAGTCTTCCAGCATCCGCCCGACCTTGCCCGACAGACGGTTCATCGCATCGACCACACGCCGGAACTCGGTCGTGAAGGGCCGACGATCGACCAGGGGGAACTCGCGATTGCAGATCGCCGTCGCCTGCCGCTCGATGGCCTTCAGGGGCCGCAGCAACAGTCGCAGCGCAATGCTACCAGCGAGTAATGCGAGCAGGGCCCCAGCCAGGAACAGGTGCAGCGTCTGCGTCGACATCTGCCAAAGCTGCCGGTAGGCAAGCCCGGGGTGGCTGGTCACCGCGACCCTGCCCAACTGACGCCAGCCCGACATTACCGTCGCTGTGCGCATAGGCGCCTGCAGCGGAAACAGGCGCGTGAACCAGGCGGGCACATCATCCACCTCGAGCTCGGTCACCCGCTCGACCCCGACCCGCCCATCCAGATCCTCGAAACGGATACGCAGATAGTCCCCGCGGTGGAATATCGCATTGACCATCGCGGTGACCAGTGCCTGATCTTCCGCCTCAACATGGGTGGTGGCCGACAGGCCCAGCGAGGTCGCCGCGTCCTGCGCGTGCGAAGCGAGCTGCGACTCCAGATAAGCACGCATATTGTTTATGCTGATCGCGAACGTACCGGCGAACAGCAGCAACACCAATACAGCAATGAGGAGGATGAGTTGTCTGGAGAGGCTCACCGATTTCTGCCCATCATCCGCCCACCGACATCTGCTGAATCAGCCTGGCCTGATAGGACTGCCAGCGCGACAGCCGTTCGGCGCCACCAATCTTCTTGCCTTCCACGCGATTGACCGCGAGCCACAGGTCGGCGCCATTGAAACTGTACACCGGCACCAGATCGTTCCGCTCGCCGGCAGTCAGGATCTGATCGGTCAGATTATCCAGGATCAGTGGCTCACCGGCGGCGGTCGGGTAATAGGCCAATACCATGTGCGCCTGATCGAGTTCGAGTGACTTGACATAGGTGATCCGCAGGCGGTCCTCGTCCAGTCCCATACTGACCAGCGTGAAGTACTTGGAGATCGCATAGTCCTCGCAATCCGCCGCATTCACGCCCAGCACCTCGAACGGCGTCGCCCAATAGTCCTTCTGGTCCCAGCGCGCATGGTCGGAATCGTAGGCGACCCGGTTGAAGAAAGCATTGACACGTTCCAGTCTGCCTCGGTCACTGGCGCCCTCGACGCTCGCGACCAGTTCCTGCAGCGCGACGACGCGGCCTCGGGCGGCAGCGCCGTATTCCCGCTCCATCCAGTCCAGCAGTGCGTCGCTGAACATCAGACCCCGCGCAGACACCCAGCCGACGAACAACAGGGTGAGACCCGTCGCCGCGACAGCGTGACGCATCGCGACATATGACTGGGTGGGAACGGGGACGGACATAGCTGGCGAATACTCCTGTTGCGCCGGCGGCCCGGGATCCTGGTGCCGCTTTTAGTTCTTACGGCGTAGCGGTGCAAAACTTGACTCCTTGGCGCCCACCCCCGCACGCCGCTAGAATCGCCCGTTCATGCCCAACGACACAGCAAGATGCGCACCTCAAACTTTCCCCTGCAGACCCTGAAAGAAGTCCCTTCCGACGCCGAGATCGCCAGCCACCGACTGATGCTCCGTGCCGGCCTGATCCGCAAACTGGCAGCCGGCCTCTACACCTGGCTGCCGCTGGGACTGCGCGTGCTGCGCAAGGTCGAAAACATCGTACGCGAAGAAATGGATCGGGCCGGTGCGCTCGAGGTCCTGATGCCAGCGGTGCAGCCGGCCGAACTCTGGCAGGAGTCCGGACGCTGGGAACAGTACGGCCCGGAGCTGTTGCGGCTGCGCGATCGTCACCAGCGCGAGTTCTGTTTCGGCCCGACGCATGAGGAAATCATCACCGACCTGGCCCGCACTGAACTGCGCAGCTACCGCCAGCTTCCGGTGAATTATTACCAGATCCAGACCAAGTTCCGCGATGAGATCCGGCCACGTTTCGGCGTGATGCGGGCACGCGAATTTCTGATGAAAGATGCCTACTCCTTCCATCTCGACCAGCCCTCGCTGGAGCAGACCTATGCGGTGATGCATGCCACCTATTGCCGCATTTTTGCGCGCTGCGGTCTGGACTTCCGGCCCGTCGCGGCCGACACGGGCAGCATCGGGGGTAGCGGTTCCCACGAATTCCATGTCCTCGCCGATTCGGGCGAAGACGCCATCGCCTTCTCGACCGGCAGCGACTATGCGGCCAACATCGAGCTTGCCGAGGCGGTCGCGCCGGCCAGCGAACCGGCAGCACCGGCCCGTGACATGGAGCGCGTCGACACCCCGGAGGCACGAACCATCGCCGAGTTGGTGGATCAATTCGACATCCCGATCGAGCGCACGGTGAAGACCCTGATCGTGCTGGCCGCCGAGGATGCCGACTCCGAGCTGGTCGCGCTGTTGCTGCGCGGCGATCACGAACTGAACACGATCAAGGCCGAGAAGCTGCCACAGGTGGCCGCACCCCTGCAGATGGCGAGCGAAGAGCAGATCCGCGCGGCGATTGGGGCCGGACCCGGCTCGCTCGGCCCAGTCGGCCTGCAGCTGCCGACCGTCGTCGATCGTGCGGCGGCGGTGGCCAGCGACTTCAGTGCCGGCGCCAACGTCGATGGCCAGCACTACTTTGGCCTCAACTGGGGGCGGGATGTCCCACTGCCCGCGGTTGCCGATATCCGCAACGTGGTCGAAGGCGACCCGAGCCCCGACGGGACCGGCACCCTGACGATAGCCCGCGGGATCGAGGTCGGGCACATCTTCCAACTCGGGCGCAAGTACAGCGACGCGATGAACGCGACGGTGCTGGACGAGAACGGCAGGCAGGTCACCATGACCATGGGCTGCTATGGCATCGGGGTGTCGCGCGTGGTTGGCGCAGCCATCGAACAACACAACGACGACAAGGGCATCCGCTGGCCGAGCGCGATCGCCCCGTTCACGCTGGTGATCATCCCGATGCAGATGAAAAAATCCGACCGGGTCCGCGCCGCCGCAGATCAGCTCTACCAGGATTTGACGTCTGCCGGTGTCGATGTGCTGTTCGACGACCGTGACGCCCGGCCCGGAGTGATGTTCGCGGATATGGAACTGATCGGCATACCGCATCGCGTAGTGGTTGGCGAACGCGGCCTGGACAATGGTGAAGTGGAATACCGCGCACGTGGCGACGACGAGAATCAGATGCTGCCGCTGGCCGGTTTCGTGGCTTTTATCAAGGACCGGATCGCCGCGGAAATCGACCCGGGCGGGTCACCGGCCTGACGCACTGCCGGGACCTGAGCACCCGGCCAACGTGGCCGGGGCGTCACCCGGCAGCGGCGGCTCGCACGCTCTGCGAGCGGAACATCACCCGCGCAAGTCGGACGCGATCCACACCCAGGGCGTCGGTGCTGGGGCATTTTTCTTTACAGTCAGGGGGCTATCGGAACCCTCCGGCGCAAGCTGCACTCGGTTGACAAGCCCGGCGGCAGCCGGGAAACTCGCCCGCTTTGCAGCCACGGGACGTAAATCGATGGGCAGATCGGAATCATTCGGGCGGGACGAGCTGCTCAAGTGCGGGTATGGCGAGATGTTCGGCCCGGGCAATGCCCAGTTGCCGATTCCCAACATGCTGATGATGGACCGCGTCACGCGGATCAGCGACGAGGGCGGAAAATTCGGCAAGGGCGAGATCGTCGCAGAGCTGGATATTCGACCCGACCTGTGGTTCTTCGCCTGCCACTTCCCCGGCGACCCCGTCATGCCGGGGTGCCTCGGTCTCGACGCCATGTGGCAATCGGTCGGCTTTTTCCTCGCCTGGCTGGGAAACCCGGGTCACGGTCGCGCACTGGGCGTAGGCGATGTCAAATTCACCGGCCAGGTCCTGCCGACCGCGGACAAGGTGACTTACTACCTGGACGTGAAGCGCGTCATCACCCGCAAGCTGGTATTGGGTATCGCCGACGGCCGTATGGAGGTCGATGGCCGTGAGATCTATGTCGCCAAGGACCTCAGGGTCGGACTGTTCACTTCCACTGAGGGATTTTGACCGCGGACCGCAGCGGGCCGACCGGCACGCCGTGCAGGCTCAGCCGAGGTCTTCCGCCAACGAATCGCGAATGTTTTGCGCCAATGGCTCAACCGCATGGGCATAGGCTGAGTGATCGATCCCGATACTCACCGGCGCCCCCTGCTTGACCGCCGTCGCCATTTCCGGCGTCAATTCGAAACGCAGGAAGTGCACCGATGACGTCTTTTCCTCGGTCTCACGCTCCAAATCCTCGTCGGCAATCGGGGTGATCCGGGCAAAATCCGCGACCTGCGCCCAGACGTGCCGTTCGACGCCAATCAGCTTCTGCAATTGCTGCCGACGCTCTTCCTCATCCGGGAACTCCATCATGAACGTGGCCTTCCAGTTGCTTCCATCCGGGATCAGCGGATTGTAGGCGTCGAGCTCGTCCTGGATGCCCGCGGCCTCGAAGATGCGCTCGGCCCGCAGCATCTCCTGGATCTGGTAACGCATGGTCAGGCC
The DNA here is from genome assembly GCA_963808165.1 of uncultured Gammaproteobacteria bacterium. GTDB lineage: Bacteria > Pseudomonadota > Gammaproteobacteria > Chromatiales > Chromatiaceae > Thiosocius. The sequence goes on from CAWEET010000023.1 coordinate 28,770, forward strand.
ATCCTCGAAATACAAGGTGGCACTAGGCCCAATCGGCACCTGTCGATTCTTCTTGTGCGCCATCACGCGCGCCCGGAATTCCGGACGCACCTCGGCATATTTTTCCAACGAGAAAAGATCGTCACGCGTCAGTTTGTTCATGGTTTCCACCTCTGTCTCAAGCTGGTGCAAGCAATCAGATACCGTAAGCGATCCGCAGCAGCGTGATCGGGTGCTCCGGTTCGCTGCCATCGTCCAGGCCATTGGCAATCTGGTGCCCGGCCATCGCACAGTCACTGCTGTAGTGGTCCGGCGCCTTGTCCTTCACCTTTTTAATCACGGGCCGCGCTATCTTCATCGACAGCTCGTGCGTCTCTTTTTTCACCGCATAGGTGCCGTCGTGTCCGGAACAACGCTCGATAATGTCGATTTCGGTGCCGGGAACAAGTTCCAGCATCTCGCGTGTCTTGGGCCCTATCCGCTGCACGCGCTGGTGGCAGGCGGCGTGATAGGAAACCGATCCCAACGGGGTCTTGAAATCGGTGTTCAGCTTGCCGTACCTGTGGCGCAGCATCAGATACTCAAACGGGTCGTAGATTGCATCGCGGACCTTGACCACCTGCGGATCGTCGGGGTACATCAAGGGCAGTTCCTGTTTGAACATCAGCACGCAGGAGGGCACCGGTGCGACGATGTCCCAACCCTGATCGACCAGCTTGGCAAGGGCCGGGATGTTGATCTCCTTGGAACGCGCAACCGCCTCGAGATCGCCAAGGTCGAGTTTTGGCATGCCACAGCACTTCTCCTGCTCCGCGGTCGTGACCGGGATGCCGTTGTGGCGGTATACCGCGACTAGATCCTCGCCACTCTTGGGATCATTGCGGTTGCCATAGCAGGTCGCAAACAGCACCACCTTGCCGGTGGTCGGACCGGCCGGCTCGGCACCCTCCCCCGAGTCGCGCTTTACCCGGTGACGCAAGGTCTGGCTGTGGTAGGCGGGTAACTTGGCGTCCTTGTGCACACCGAGGCCGTCCTCGAGAATGCCACGGAAGGTCGAGTTTCGGTTCAGCGCGTTGACCAGGCCACTGACCACCGGGATACCAGCGAGAGAACCGACCCTGTCGGTATCCGTCAGTGTCTTGTCGCGAAACGAGGCACCTTCGTTTTTGAACCTGACCGCCTTGGCCTGCAGCATCAGATGGGGGAAATCCAGATCCCACTCATGGGGCGGCACATAGGGGCATTTGGTAAGAAAGCAGAGGTCGCAGAGGTAACACTGGTCGACCACCTTCCAGTAGTCCTGCTTCGCGACACCGTCGACTTCCATCGTGTCGGATTCGTCGACCAGATCGAATAGAACCGGGAAGCTCTGACAAAGACTCACGCAGCGGCGGCAGCCGTGGCAGACGTCGAACACCCGCTCCATCTCGGTAAACAGCTTACCTTCGTCGTAAAAATCGGCATTCTTCCAATCCAGCGTGTGCCGGATCGGCGCTTCTAGACTTCCTTCGCGTGCGCCAGCCATTTTGTGGGTCCTCGGGCGGAGTGGAACGTGGACTGATGTCAGGGTCCCCAGGGTCTGCTTGTGAGGCGCACCGGATAATGGTGCGGGGGCCTCTGTGTTGCGACCACACAACGTCGCCATCATCGCGGTCCGCTGTCTGGTCTTACGCCGACAGACAACCGTCGGGGGAGCCTCACTCCCCCGACGGCTCTGGTCCCGAATCAGTCGTTCAGCTGATCCAGCGCCTTCTGGAAGCGGTTGGCGTGCGAACGCTCCGCCTTCGCCAGGGTCTCAAACCAGTCGGCAATCTCGTCGTGGCTCTCGTCACGAGCGGTCTTGGCCATGCCCGGGTACATATCGGTGTACTCGTGGGTCTCGCCGGCAATCGCGGTCTTCAGGTTGTCGGAGGTCCCGCCAAACGGCAGGCCGGTCGCCGGGTCGCCGCACTGCTCGAGGTACTCGAGATGACCGTGCGCGTGGCCCGTCTCGCCCTCGGCGGTCGAACGGAACACGGCTGCGACGTCGTTGTAGCCCTCGACATCAGCCTTCGACGCGAAGTACAGGTAGCGGCGGTTGGCCTGGGATTCGCCGGCAAATGCGGCTTTCAGGTTGTCTTCGGTCTTTGAGCCTTTGAGAGACATAGATATCCTCCAGTTCTTCTGTAAATGGGCCGGTTTCACCGGCAGTTCGCTGCTGTAATATAGTCGTCTGCGGACCGCGGATGAAATTGATTCTGGCAATTCACCCGATAGATTCCGCCTATCCCCACCCCGATGTCCTGCGGAAAGCGGCTTCCGGGCCAGGTCGCCGGCCGACAGAAACCGCCCGAATTACAATGTTAACGACCGTAGGCCTTACCCACCCGTGCAGACGAATCCCGGACGCCAGCCAAGCGCTCCCGGGAGGTCGACTGGCGCGTCTGAGGCGCGGCCGCATCCCGGGTCCAGTGCCACAGGGACGAGGGCCATTCCCGCTCCTTGTTCAGCAGCGCGGGCGGCTTCTAATGGACCGGTTCCACACAGCTCATTTCGCAGCCGACGACCGCATCGTGCAGCACCTTGATCGCCTGCGGCCTCGGAAAGCTCTTGCGCCAAGCCAAAGCGACGACGCGCGACGGCGCATCATGATCGAACCGGCGAATGCTGAGCAGACGCTCCGAAAAGCGGTCCGCGCCAGCAGCCGAGCACGGCAGTATGGTCACACCAAGGCCGCTCGCGACCATGTAACGGATCGTTTCGAGGGACCCCCCCTCCAGAGTCTGCATCGGACTGCCCTCGGAGGTGCTGCGATGCATGCAATCGGGGCATGCTTCGAGTACCTGGTCACGGAAACAGTGTCCGGCGCCCAACAGCAGCACGTCCTCCTGCTTCAGATCGGCAACGGCGAATTCCGGCTTCTGGTTCAACGGATGACTGCTCGGCAGCAACAGCACAAAAGGCTCGCTATACAGCGGCAGGGTCGAAACACCCGGCTCAACGAACGGCAGCGAGATCAGGATCACGTCCAGTTCCCCGCGCTTGAGCTTCTCCGCGAGGCTGGCAGTGTAGTTCTCCTCGATCACCAACGGCATCTTCGGCGCACGCGCTGCGAGGCGTGGTATCAGATGCGGCAGCAGATACGGGCCGATCGTGTAGATCGCGCCGAGTCGCAAGGCACCGTCCAGCTGATCCTGGCCCTGGCGTGCAATCTGGCGGATATTGCCGGCCTCCTCCAACACGCGCTGTGCCTGCTCGACGATGCGTTGGCCGACCGGGGTCACGCTGACCTCGCCCTTGCGCCGCTCGAACAGGCTGACACCCAGCTCCTCTTCGAGCTTCTTGACCGCGACGCTCAATGTCGGCTGGCTGATAAAACAGGCCTCTGCAGCATGACCGAAATGCCGTTCGCGGGCGACAGCGACGATATACCTGAGCTCGTTCAGGGTCATAAGCGCGGGAATTTGCTCACAAAAACGGATGAAATTGCCGGCAGGCACGTTTCTGCACCGGAATCTATCGGCTACTATAACCCGAATAACGACATCGAAGCCCCTGGTCGGGCCTAACGCGGCAATGACGTCAAGCATCACCGGCTCCGTGTCGGACATCAACCTGCGCAGAGCAGATTTTCCAGCCGGAACGCTACGCGTTCTTCAGCTGACAGACACCCACCTCTACGCAAACCCGTCTGGCCGGCTGCTGGGTATGAATACGCTGGAATCCTTTCAGCAGGTCATCGGTCACTTCCGAGACTTTCACTGGCCGCTGGATCTGCTGCTGGCGACCGGCGACCTGGTACATGACGCGAGCCCACAGGGCTATGCACAGATTGCCCGGATGCTCTCGGGTTTCGACGTGCCTGTCTTCTGCCTGCCGGGCAACCACGATGATCCCGCGCAGATGCGCCGCCACCTGCGTGCCGAGCGGGTCCATACCGAGGCCGTGATGGACCAGGATGCATGGCGCTTCATCATGCTCGACTCTGTAGTTCCTGGCCAAGAGGGCGGTCACCTCGCGGCCGGGCAACTCGAAATGCTGGACGAGGCACTGGCGTCGACCGATCGGCACACCCTGGTCTGCGTGCACCATCAACCCGTCGATGTCGGCAGCGCCTGGATCGATACAATGTCAATCGACAACCCGGAAGCACTGTTCCATATCATCGATCGTCACAGTAACGTTCGCGGCATCCTGTGGGGGCATGTGCACCAGACATTCGAAGCGCGCCGCGGGCAGGTGCGTCTGATGTCTTCTCCCTCGACATGCATCCAGTTCGCGCCGGGGCAAAAGAACTTCCAGGTCGACGAAGAGCCACCCGGTTTCCGCCTCCTGGCGTTGCTTCCCAACGGCACGATCCGCAGCGAGGTCGTGCGCGTCGATGAAATTCCCCAGGGATTGGAGTTCGCCTCGTCCGGTTACTGACCGCAGTCCTCGCGCAGACGCACGCCCAAGGGTTCTGCTATGTTCAGCAGCGTATGGCTGAACGACACGCAACCGCCTGCCGGAGCAAGAATTGACCAGACGCCACCCCAGGACGCACGGAACGGCCGTTGCCAATCTGCTGCTAACCGCTGGCTACCTGCTGACCTCTGTCGGCACAGTGGCAGCACCGCAGGGCTATCCCCCGCCGCCCGGCTCCTATGACAGCGAGTACACGCTGCCGCATCCGGCGGAAGTACTTGGCGATACCATGCAAGATGCCGGAGGGTACGACAGAGGCGGCGTTCTGCCCGGTTCGGCACCGCCGCCGAGCAGCGCGACCCGGATCGAACCCCACGGTTCGTCGGCACGATTCGGCGCGCCGCCCCCCGCGGCTCTGCGCAGCGACGACTCGTCAGCTGCAGCGACGCAGGCCGCCCGGCGATGGTCGACCTATGCGTCCCCCGCCAGTGGCTTCTTGCCAGGCCCCCCCGACAGCACAAGCGCGGGCGGCGACTACCGTGACGGGGGATTCCGCCCACCCGCATTGTCGTCCGGCCCAGACTACCGGCAGGCACCACCCGCCAACCCGAGGCATCAGGCGTTGCCCGGGCGCGCGCCGGGTCACGCAGCACCGCCCCCGGCACGACCCGGGAGGCCCACCTACCGTTCCCCGGCCGATCCAGCCACAGCCCGGGGTCACCCCGCGGATGCAAGCAGCCAGGGCTTCTACCCCGGGCCGGTTGACGCGGCGAACCGCCCCCCAGGCTCACCGCAGGCCGCCGATGGGGCTGCGGTGTTTCGACCCGTCAACTGACGCTGAACCGTCGCCCGAGGTCAACCGGACAGCTGCCTCAGCGCCCGGGCGCATTCGACCCGGGGGATGCCGTCAATCCTAGGGCCTGTTAACACTAATCCGGATCGCGTCGTTGCTGCCCCCACCGCGGCTGGTCCCGCTCACCCGGTCCGAAATCCGGACATTGGACGATCCGGAAGCTCCTCGCTGCTGACATCCTTCACCTCGGCCAGCGGCGGCCCCCGCCACAACCAGCTGGCAAGCCGGTCCAGGGCGTCCTCGGCGCCGCAGACAACCACCTCGACGCGGCCGTCTGGCAGGTTCAATGCATGGCCGTCCAGGCCAAGACGCTCCGCCTGTTCGCGGGTCGAGGCCCGAAACCATACGCCCTGCACACGGCCACCGACGATGAACCTTCGGCACGCCATCGACTCAGGGCCTGTTCACGCTAACGCTGTCGTAGCGCCGGCGGCCATTTTTTCGGCCATCAAGACGATGCCAGCGCGACCTATCTGACGTGCCTGGGCGCGCAGCAAAGCGGCTCGCGGCAGTAACCGGCCACGCCGCATCGGATGGCGCGCCAAATCGGATCATGCAGCGTTGTTCGTCGTTCATTTCACCTCGCCCCCTCTGCTCGCGCCTCGCCCGGCCCGTTCTGGGGCGGCCACGCTATCACGCACGCAGCGTCGACAGGCCCTAATCCAGATGCAGGATCACTGTCTCGCCGACACGCAAGGGCTGCTGCGGATCAGACGGAAGGTCCACCACCAGTTCGTAGCGCGGGCCCAGATCGGACTCACCGACCGGCTCGAATCCCACATAAACCACCGTGGCCCTCAGGCCCTGCCCACGCAGCGTCGCATCGAGCAGCTTGCCCGGCGGCAACGTGCCGGCCTGGACGGCATCGACCGGTGCACGACCCTGATAGCTGCGGTCGTCAGCGAGCGTCACCAGGGGTTGGCTCTGCAATTCACTGACGACCGACTGCCCGGGTGCCGCATTGACCGCCAGGACGACGCCGTCGAAGGGCGCCATCAAGACGCTGCGCTCCAGATCGAGACGTGCCGCGACCAGTTCCGCAGCTGCCCTCTCCGATGCAGCCTGTGCGGATTTCAACGCGATCAGCGCCTGGTTGCGTTCGAAATCGGACAGCACAGTGCGATCGTACAACTCCGCCGCGCGCTCGTCTTCACGCTTTGCCTCTTCGAGCATGGCCTTGGCGTGCCGGTACTCGGCCAGTCGACGGCCGGCCTGGCTTTTGAAACCACGCTGATCAAGGCTGATCAACTGGTCACCCTTCTTCACCGTTTGCCCGGGGCGGACGCGCACCTCGCCAACCACGCCGGAAACCAGCATGCCCAGTTCGACGCGCTGGGCCCAGCCGACCACAGCCGGCACATCGGCGGCGCTCGCCACAGACGTCGCAGAACAGGCGAGGCATCCCGCGGCCAGCGCACCCAGCAGTCTGTTCATTCGCTCCGTTCCTCCGGCAGCAGGCGGCCGGCCAGTGCCGTCAGTCGTGCCCGTGTAATCATCCAGTCGAACTCCGCCTGCGCGACATCCAGTCGCAGCGCGGAGATCTCGGTCATCGCATCCCCGAGATCGGTCTTGACCTCGAGATCGTACAGCGCCCGACTGCGATCGAGGTAGAGTTCACGATAATCCCCGCGCACAACCAGACCCGCCAGGTGGATGCGCAGGTTCTCCAGGCCCAGCCACAGGTCCAGCACCTGCTGTCGGAGGGCATGTTCGGCCCCGGCCAGCGTGGCGCTGCTGCTGCGCAGCTCCGCTTGTGCCCGGGCGATTGCAGCACCCTTTGCGCCGCCGGTCATTATCGGCAGTTCCAGCACCAATCCACCACCGAAGGGGTGAGTGGTATTGGTTTTGCGATTGTAGGCCTGCGCATCCAGTTCGCCGCTGATGACTGGGCCGTAGTCCTTTCGGGCAGCCTCTACCTCGGCGCGTGCCGACTCCACCTCGGCACGCAGCGCCCTGAGTTCAGGATTGTGTTGCAGGACATCCGCCAGCAGCGTCTCGTAGTCCGGCAACGGCGCCTTGGTGTCCGGAGGCCCGGGCCGCACGAGGTTGGCTGCCAGTTCGCCCGGTCGCCCCATAGCGATCGCCAGGCGTGCACGTGCGGCCCGCTGCAACGTCTGACTTTGCGTGCGGTTGCGTAATGCCGACTGATAATCCGCCTCGAACCTGAGCAGGTCGACGTCCGACAGCCGCTTCAGTTCGTGCCGATCACGCGCGCGGTCCGCATCGATGTAAGCACCTGCCATAGCCTCATTGTCACGCGCGAATTGCAGATCGGCCAGGATCACGTCAAGAAAGCTCTGCATGATGCCGAGGTGCGCCTTTTGGCGAGCATCGAGGTAACGCCACTGGCTGCCGTCGCCAGCCAGCCGTGCCGCCTGTTCGAGCGCATCGCTGTAGCCAAAGTCGTAGAGTCGCTTGGTCAGGGCAATCCGGGCACTGCTGTCGTTGCTGTCGCGATTGCGAGCGACATCTGAAGGCTCGATCGCGCGCAGCCGGCCGATCGCGCCCAGACGCGTGCCGGAAATGGATTCAGCCTCGGCAAGCGCGGCGACGCTCGCATCACGCGCGGCCTCGGCCAGTTCGATGGCCGGGAGATCGCGGCGCGCGAAGGCGAGTGCATCCTCCAGTGACAGGGGGTCCGGCAGGACCTGCGGCTGCTCGGCCGCAAGCGGCATCGCGCACGCAAACAGCAGCGTGGCCACCGATCCGATCGATCCGATCGATCCGCGCGTCATCAGCGCACAGTGCGCTTGTATCGGGCGAATGGCTTCTCGGCATAGGCGCCCTCGACGACGTATTTGCCAAGCAGCAGAAATTCTTCCTTGTCACGGGTCGCACCGGTGAAGCGCGCGGGCTTGATGTACTTGCCGTCGAGATCGAAGAACGCGAATACCGGGGTGGCGCGCACCCGATACTGTTTGAAGGCAAAGTCTTTCATCGTGGTTGCATTGCCCTGGAAATCGGTTATTTCGACATCTCCCTCTATGTCGACCGGGAAGATCAGAAAGTTCTCACGAAAATACTCCTGCACGTCGGGCTGATTTAACACCGTTGTCTTCATACGGTGACAGAAGGGACACTCATCCATCTCGAACATGATGAGTATCCCCTTCTTGCCGGAATCGCGCGCCGTCTGTATTTCCTCGGAAAAATCACCGAAGGTGTCATTGAAGAAATGCTGTCCCGGGTCACGCGCCACCTCCGCCGTTACAGTGAAACTCGTCGCCAGCAGGACGGCGCTCAAAAACAGACGCAGCATCATTCGGTACCTCCCTCATGCTCGTTCTCGTAGCCTTGGATGAAGGCGCTGATCGCCTCTGCGGTGACCTGACCCACCTGACGCGCAACCACCTCGCCGTCGGGCGCCACCAGATAAGACGTCGGCAGACCCTCGACCGGCCCGATCAACTGTTCCGCGCTCGGTCGCTCCGACGCGATCAGGATAGGAAAGGAGAGGAACTGCCGCTCGACGAAATCGCGCAAGCGCAGGTGGTCGATCGCCTCCATGTTCACCCCCAGCACGACCGCCTTGCCATCCGCCTCGCTGTGGAACACCTCGAGCTCGGGGAGTTCCTCGAGACACGGCGGACACCAGGTCGCCCAATAATTGACCAGCACCCAGCGGCCACGGTAATCCGACAGACTGTGATCGCGGCCTTCCAGATCGGGTAGGGTGAAGTCATCGTCCGCTGCATACACCAGGGCACTAGCTGCCCAAAGCACCGTGATCAGGCAAAGCCATGGCCTTGCGGGGAAAAAAGGTGTATCAATTCGCAGCATCAGTAGTGACCTTGCCAGTTTCAGCGCCGTCAAGAGACGCGCCAATGTGCCGAAATGTTCCCAAACAGCGGCGTATCATATCGGCAATCCGCGCCCTCGCCACAGATGGGCCGACTCTGGCGTGAGGGCAAGCGGCACGCAAGACCGCGTCCGTGCCATGCTATCGGGAGTCAGGAATGGTAAACGCTCCGTCAATCCAACCCAAGCCCGGGGAATTCAAGATTCCCAGTGCTGCGGTCGCCCGTCACCCTGCCGCCATGCTGGCGCCGCGCGAGGTGCGACAATGGCTGGATGAACTCCCCATGGCAAACCCGCCACGGGCCGCCCAGTTGCTGTTGCAGCAACTTCGGCTGTTGGTTCGCGACCCACATCCCGGGCAGCGCCTCGATACCCTGCTGCAGCTGTATCAGACGCCGATCGAGCAGTTGCTCGAGATGGTCAACGAGCGCCTGCAGGTCAACCTGGACAGCGCAGTCCCGCTCGACCAGCTCGAGTACAGCCTGCTCGATCTGCTGAGCGAACTCGCTTTCGGTCACTTGCGCATTGCCAACGCCGCGCTTGCCGCGGGCAAACCGGCCAGGGTGGAAACCCTCTATCAGGCTATGCGCCTGCTGGAAAGCGCAACCAACATCGAACGCCTGCGTTATTTCCGACTCGCCCCCGACTATTGGCAACTCATGCTGAGCATCTATTTGCATGCTGATGCGGGGCAAACCGCCAATCAGATGGTCGACGCCTCACAGCGCAGTGACGGGGATCCGACAACGATCCAGGGTCTTTTCTTCCGGACCCTGGTAGTAAGCCTGTGCGACCCCCACCAACACCGGCCCGAACAGGTCCAGAACTGGCACCGCTGGACGGGTCAGCATACGGGTTCGCTGGAATCGACCATCCTGCCGCAAGGGCCATTCGCGGTTCCGCTCGATATCAGCGGGGCGCTGCCGCCGCTGGCCGCTGCACGCCGCGGCAAGCCCGGGCCCGACATTCGTTACCTGGCACTCGACCGCTTCCTCCAGGAGCTGCGCGATGATCCGGAGCCCCCCGCGGGGCTTTACCAGGCGTTGAGCGATCTGGTCAAGGGCCGCAAATCGTCAGAGCAACGGCTGAATCCGCGCCAGCCACGCAATCACCCATTCCAGCTGATGCATGGTCTGCACGTCATCCACGGGCGGCTGGAAGCGCTGGTATTGGGCTCTGCGACTGGCGGCCCCGGTATCGAGGCCATTCCCTGCCGGCAGGTGAACCAGTCCAAATCAGGCGCGGCCTTCAACTTGCAGGGGCCGCTGAATCCACCGCTGGCGGTCGGCGAATCGGTCCTGCTGGAGGCTGAAGCCCTCTCACCGAGCGGTGCAGCGGTCGGCTTCGCCGGCCGTATCAGGCGCCTGGTCAGCAGCGGCGATCAGCAGATCGAGATAGGAGTTGAGAAACTCACGGGCCGCCTGATTCCTGTGACGATCACCGGGAGCGCGGCAGAGCGCGCCCGTGCACAGCCGCAGGCCCTGCTGCAGCAGGACGTCACCAGCGGCCGTTACATCCTGGTCGCGCCGCGCACGCTGTATCGCGAGGGCGACAGTCTGGTCGCTGAGAGCAGCCACACACGGCACGAGCTGCGGATGGGAGAACTGATCGAGGTCGTGCAGCAGACCGCCTACATCGCGGTTGAAAACAACGACGCCTGACGTTCAGCCGGCACTCCCTGCCGAGTCGTCCGGTGGCTGCAACGGCACCGAGTCCGCACGTTGCAGGCGAAACGCCGCCATGGGCACGTCCAGGGATCCGGCCAGGCCTGCATTGGCGTGCTCCAGCGTTTCGGCCAGATGGCGGTCACTCGGCCAATCCGGGTCGTTCTTGCGCGGCAGATCGAACTGACGACTGGCGTAGAGATCCAGCAGAGTCGCATCGTCCAGGCGACGCGCCAGGACCCAGCCACCGTCACGCGTCATGTGCACCCAGTTCAGGTGCTTGAGTTCGACCAGCAGATCCTCCAACTGCGGCTCCATCCAGCGTTGCCGCTGGCGGGCCAGCTCCACGGTCGTCGGCGCGCTACCCTTTGCCGCCGCCTCGTCCAGTGCCAGCAGCACGGCCATCGCATCTCCCATCCCGGTCTGACAGCGTGCCTGGTCGTGACTGCTCCAGCGGTAGATACTCAGGCACTGCGTCACCTCGGCACCGAGCAACACCATGATCCACGACAGGTAGAGCCAGACCAGGAAGATAGGGATGGTGGCCAGCGCGCCATAGATCGCCTGATAAGTCGGAAACTGGGTGATGTACAAACCGAAACCGTGCTTGGCCAGCTCAAACAGGATCGCGGCAAAGACCCCGCCTATCAGTGCGTGCGCCAAGCGCACCCGACGATTGGGGACCACCAGGTACATCATCGTGAACGCCAGCGCCGACGCGGCCACCGGTGTCAGGGCGAGCAGGCGCCGTCCGAACCCGCTGCTGGCGGCCTCGGTGAGGATGGGCAGCGACACGAGGTACGAGGTCACCAACATGCTTGCACCGATCAATACCGGGCCCAGCGACAATACCGCCCAGTAGATCAGGAACTTGGTCGCGAAACGCCGCTGCGACCGGGCCTCCCAGATCGTATTCAGCGCCCGGTCGATATTGGCCATCATCAGCAGCGCAACGACCAGCAGGAACACCGCGCCCAAACCGGTCAGGCGGGAGGCCTTGGCGCTGAACTCGGCAAGGTACTCCTGCAACACCTCGCTCGAGGCCGGTACGAAATTCTTGAACACGAAGTCCTGAACCACGTCGAATACCCGGTCGGCCACCGGAAAGGCCGAGAACACCGCCAGGGTGACCGTCATCAGCGGCACCAGTGACAGCAGCGTGGTGTAGGTCAGCGCCGCCGCATTCTGCAGCCCCTCGTGACGCAAGAAGCGCTGAGCCACCAGCACCAGGAAGTCTCCCAAGCGCCGCAGCCCGGTCCAAAACCGTGCCAGACCCATCGCATCCAATGTCGAGCTCACAACATCCCCTCCCCGCGGTGCTAAAATGCCACCCGGCCTTCAACGTGACAACGGCAAACCCATGACTGTAAGGATTTACCACAACCCGCGATGCAGCAAGTCGCGCCAGACCCTGCAGCTGCTCCAGGACAGATCGATCGCGCCTGAAGTGGTCAAGTATCTCGAGACGCCGCCGGATGCGGCGGTGCTGTCCGATCTACTCGACATGCTCGGCCTGGAGCCGCGCGAACTGATGCGAAAGAAGGAAAAAGAATACACGGAGAGCGGTGCCGACAACCCGGAGCTGTCTCGCGACGAGCTGATCGCATTAATGGTGCGGCATCCCAAGTTGATCGAGCGTCCCATCGTGGTCAGCGACGGTAACGCGGTGCTGGGCCGTCCGCCTGAACGCGTGCTGGAGATCATCTAGGCATGGGCTACGTCATGGTTCTTTACTACAGCCGCTACGGTGCCACTGCCGAAATGGCCCGCCAGATAGCGCGCGGTGTCGAACAGGGAGGCCTCGAGAGCCGCCTGCGCACGGTGCCCGCCATATCCGCCGACCACGAATCGACCGCCCCGGCAGTCCCGGAGGCCGGTGCCCCCTACGCGTCGCTCGATGACCTCGAACAATGCGCCGGCCTGGCGTTGGGTAGCCCGACGCGCTTCGGCAATATGGCGGCGGCACTCAAATACTTTCTCGATGGTACCAGCAGCATCTGGATGAAGGGTGCACTTGCCGGCAAACCCGCCGGGGTGTTCACCTCGACCAGCAGCATCCATGGCGGACAGGAGACCACCCTGCTATCGATGATGCTGCCGCTGATGCACCACGGCATGCTGATAACCGGGCTGCCGTACTCGGAACCGGAACTGCTGCAGACCCGTGAAGGCGGCACGCCTTACGGGCCCTCGCATCTGGCCGGACGCGACAGCAAGTTACCGCTGACCACGCAAGAGAAGAACCTCTGCCAGGCGCTCGGCAGGCGGCTGGCCTGGGTTGGCAGCGCCTTGCGGAACGGCGGGTGAACACTGGAGCGGCCCGCTCGGCCTCGCTGGCCTGCTACCTTGGGCTGATCGCCTGGGTGATGGCATGGATCGTTTTTCTCGGCGGCGTCGAACGCGAGCACATCTCGATCTTTCTGCTGCTGTTCGTCAGCCCGCTGCTGCTGCCGCTACGCGGTGTCCTGGCCGGCCGTGACAAGGCGCTGATCTGGGGCGCACTGGTCGGGCTGCCGTATGCGGTCCACGGCGGCGTGGTGGCCTGGTCCGAGCCGGGTCAACGCTGGCTTGGCTTGATCGAGGCAGGACTCAGCATCGGCTACCTGGTCAGCGCCAGTCTGTTCATCCGCTGGCGCGCCGACGAACAGTCCGTTCGATGAGCAGGCAGCTGCCGCTGGCACTGGGCCTGCAGCACGCGCCCAGCCTCGCGGACTTCGTGATCGGCCGCAACCGCGTGGTGATCGATGCGTTGCAGCGCTGCCTCGACGGCCGCGGCGAGCCGGTCGTCTATCTGTCCGGCGCCAGCGGCTGCGGGCGCACCCACCTGCTGCTCGGCCAATGTGCGGCCGCTCAGCAAGCCGGCCTGCAATGCGCATATCTGCCGCTGGCCGGACGCGACGCTTTCAGCACCGAGATGCTAGAGGGTCTCGAGGCCCTGGACCTGGTTGCGGTGGATGACGTACATGCGATTGCCGGAGATTCCGCATGGGAACAGGCATTGTTCGGCCTGTTCAACCGTTGCCACGAGCAAGCGACGCGCATGCTGTTCAGCGCCGACCGGGGGCCCGCCGCGCTCGGTTTGAATCTGCCCGATTTGCGCAGCCGCCTCGCCTGGGGACTGACCCTGGCACTGCAGCCGATGGACGACCAGGACCGCCTCGAACTGTTGCGCTCGCTGGCCGCACGGCGTGCACTGAAGATGCCGGAGGAAGTCGCCCGCTATCTGCTCGATCGAAGCCCACGCCACACCCGCGATCTTGTCGCCATCGTCGACCGGCTTGACCATGCCTCGCTGGCCGAGCAGCGTCGCCTGACTGTGCCATTCGTTCGGAAAATCCTGGCGACTGGCCTGAACGGAGCGCCACCAGGCGGGCAGCAGTCTGTCAGAGATCCCCGAGATACACCGGCCCATCGCCCAGCGCGGCCTGACGCACCAGCATCGCCATCCCGGCGGGACGCAGGTCGATCTCATTGAGGTACTGCAGGCCCACCCACTCGACCGCGACCTGGTGCTTGTCCGGCTTGCAGCCCGAACGCGGCGTGTAGGCCGGCGGCAGCCGGCAGTGGAAGACGAACTCCACTTGCTGTCGATATCTGACCGCCTTGCCGCTGCACGGCTTGAACGTCTCGACCACATGGACCAGGCCGAGGATCTCCACGCCGCTATCGATTTCCTCACGACACTCGCGCAGCAGGGTGTCCCGCAGGCGCTCTCCGGCATCTTGCCCGCCACCTGGCATCGCATAGCGCTCCATGCCACCAGGGGCCCGTTTGCGCAGCAAAAGGACGTGATTCTGGCGCACGATCAACGCGCGTACCGAGTTCCTGATCGGTGGTACGACCGCGTCGGCCGACGGCCGCACCACGGCCGCGTCGATGTTTGACATCTTTTTCATCTCCGCGCCATTTAGGCCGACGCGCATGACAACAATGAGTCGCTTGCCGGCTCAGGGTTCATCTGGCGGCCTTGCTTCGGCACCGTCCCCGGCATGTGTATACAGGTGGCTGGCCCGATAGGTCTCCAGCAGATGGCGCAACAGCACCATGACGAGCGCCGCTACCGGCAGAGCCAACAGGATACCGAAGAAGCCATACAACTGTCCGCCTGCCAAGACGGCGAAGATCACCGCCACCGGGTGCAATCCGATGCGCTCGCCGACCAGATGCGGCGTCAGCAAGGTACCCTCCAGCATCTGGCCCACCACGAACACCAGAATCACCCAGGGCAGATCGCCGATACCCTTGACTTGCAGTATCGAGGCCACACCGGCGATCAGGATGCCGACAATAAGCCCCAGGTAGGGGACGAAGCTGACCAGGCCGGCAATCATGCCAATCAGCAATGCGAAATCCAGACCGACCAACCACAGGCCGGTGGTGTAGATCACACCGAGCGCGCTCATCACCAGTACCTGGCCCCTGAGAAAGGCCCCGAGGACCTCGTCAGACTCCCGGGCCAGCCGCGTCCAGGTCGCCTCACTGCGCCGCGGCAGCAGGGCGTGCACCCCGGCAACCAGATGGTCCCAATCGCGCAGCAGGTAAAAGGTCAGCACCGGCACCAGCACCAGGTTGGCCAGCCAGCCCAACAGCGCGAGGCCGGAGCCGGACACCGAGGCCCAGACGCTGGCCAGAATACCACCGGCCTCGCGCCAGTTTTCGGCCAGGGCGTCCTGCAGCGCGGATGGCTCCAGACCGGCCATCTCGCCGGGCAGCAGGGCCTCGAGACGCGGCAGCAGGTTGAGCCTGAGCCATTCGAGGTAACCGGGCAGTTTCTGCAGCAGCTGGGAGATCTGTGCCTCGAGACGCGGCAACAGCAGGATCAGAAGCAACGACAGCAACAGGAATATCACGCTGAAGACCAGGACCACCGACGGCGTCCGCTTGAGGCCACGCGCCTCGAGCCGATCGACCAGGGGGTCGCCCAGGTAAGCGAGCAGGGCCGAGACGACGAATGGCGTCAGGATCGGCGACAGCAGATAGACCAGCCAGCCGCCGAACAGCAACCAGCCGAGCATCCAGAACCGCTGCTTGTCAGACATCATTGCGGCTACCCACGACCCGCGCGCGGCGGCTCCATTCGCGCACATAGCCGGTGCCACTGAGCAAGATGGTCAGCATGACCGCCCAGATCAGTGTCTGAACGACCCAAGCCGGTATCCCGGTGAAACCGAGCGCGGCAACACCGACCGCCGCCAATGCGATCTGCAGCACCGTGTTGAGCTTACTGATCAGGGTCGGCTCAGGCTGAACCGCCTCGATCCGAAAATTGTAAACAGTGGCACCGATCACGATAAGCAGGTCGCGCGCCAACACACTCAACACCAGCCACCACGGGAAGATGCCGAGCCACCAGAGACAGACAAAGGTCGAGATCAGAAGAAACTTGTCGGCCAGCGCATCCAGTATGCCGCCGAGCCGCGAACTCCAGCCGAAGTGCTTGGCGAGAAAGCCATCCAGACCATCCGACGCGCCGGCAAGGAGGAACAGCCAGATCGCCAGCGTGAACTCGCCGTTGAGCAGGCACCAGATGATCGGACCGACCAGCAGGATGCGGGCGACGCTGATGATGTTAGGCAGGTGACGCAGAGAGGAACTCATCGGGGTCTGACCAGCGGGTCCGAGCGATCAATACAGCAGGCGATAATGGACATCGGCCTCCGGCTGCGCAGCCTGCAACGCGCCATCGTTTGCAGGCACCGCATCGCGCGGCACCGATCGCGCGGTTCCGGGCTCCGCAGCCAGCTGTACGTCCCCGTCAAGGGCGCGGAGCAAATCCTGCTCGCTGCTGCGCAGACGGAACTCGAACAAGCAGCGGTCGCCGGCGACGTGCCGCAGCGCCAGCCCCTCGACCGTTTCCAGGTCTTCGAGAATCGCCAGCAGGCGCCCATACGCCCCCAGGTCACCGACCCCCGAGAAGTTCACGCGGTACCCGCGGCCATGCTTGACGCCAGGCATCGGGGCATAGCGCGAGGCCAGCAGATTCTGCGCCTGGTCGACCGCGAAGGCCAAGGCGCCGGGCAGCGCTTGGGGCGGTGTCTGGAAACTCTGAGCGGAGTCGCTGCCGATCAGGGTCCACTCGCCACTCCACTTGCCGTCGGCCCGCGCACGCAGCCGACCGCTCAACACCAGATCGTGCGGATAGCGCGCCGAGGCCTGTCGGATCGCCGCGTGATAGTCGGACCAGACATCGGCCGGGGTCAACTGCGCCTGATCCTGTAAATCCATCAGCGGCAGCTGCAATGGCATACCGCGCTGCCGCGCCTGTTGAAGGACCGCACTACGAGCCTCCGGCAGATTGTCGTAATTCAGCATTTCGCGCTGGCCGGCACGTTCTGTGGCAACCCACATGAGCACGCCGGGCCGCTGCACCCAGACCGGCAGCTGCTGCTCTCGCATCATCCGCTCGACCCCCGCCTTGTCGAAGCGCGCCCAGAGGTAACGCGCCAGCGCGCCGCCCTCGTCTGCGGTCCGGTAACGGTACTGCTGCACCAGCGACGGGGCCGCATCGAGGACTTTTCGGGTACCCGGCTGTCCGCGGATCGCCGGATTGCCACTGACCCGGACCAACACTTCGGCGAGCAGCTCAGACAATGCCGCGTTGCGCGTTTCGCTGCCCTCGTCGTTGACCAATGTCTCGGCACTGAAAAGATCATCCGCGAGCACGCTCGGGGCAAACCAGGCCGACAACGCCAGCAGGCAGATCGGAAGCAAGGTCCTTGGGTTTCGCATGCGCCGAAGTTTAACGCGGTTCGTGCGCCGGGTCGCCGGTGAAATTGCCGGTCGGCATGACGATTGGTTAGGCGCCGACGCTGAGGCTAGAATGGTCGCTTTGTTTTCGCGCGCGGAGTCAACCTTGAGCGAGCAGCCTTCAAATCCGGAGCCCGGCGGCCTGAGCTATGCACAAGCCGGGGTGGATATCGATGCCGGTAGTGCACTGGTCGAGCGGATAAAGCCGGCGGTCAGGAAAACCCTTCGACCCGGCGTCATGGCGGGTCTCGGCGGCTTCGGTGCCCTGTTCGAGCTGCCGATGGACCGTTTCCGCGAACCCGTGCTGGTTTCGGGCACGGACGGCGTGGGCACCAAACTCAAGTTGGCGATGCAGCTCGGCTCGCACGATACGATCGGTATCGACCTGGTTGCGATGTGTGTCAACGACATCGTGGTCGCAGGTGCCGAGCCGCTGTTTTTTCTGGATTATTATGCGACCGGTCGACTCGACCTCGACACTGCGGCCGCCGTTATCGGCGGGATCGCGCGCGGTTGTGAATTGGCCGGCTGCGCCTTGACCGGCGGCGAAACCGCCGAGATGCCTGGCATGTACGCCGCCGGCGATTATGACCTGGCCGGCTTTGCCGTCGGGATCGTGGAGAAGTCGCGCATCCTGCAGCCGGACAGCGTGCAGATCGGCGATGTCCTGCTCGGACTGGCCTCTTCCGGGCCCCATTCGAACGGCTACTCGCTGATCCGCAAGGTGCTCGAGATCAGCGCTGCCTCGCTCGATCAGGCGGTCGGCGACAGCAGTCTGGGCGAGGCGCTGATGGTCCCTACCCGGATCTATGTGAAATCGCTGCTGAGCCTGCTGGAACAGGTCGAGGTACACGCGATGGCGCACATCACCGGTGGCGGCCTGAGCGAGAATCTGCCGCGCGTGCTGCCGGAGCAGAGTTGTGCGGAGATCGTGCGCGACAGCTGGCGACTGCCGGCCGTGTTCGACTGGCTGCGCAACACGGGTGGAATCGCCGACTCCGAGATGCTGCGCACCTTCAACTGCGGCATCGGCATGGTGGTTTGCGTGCCGGAGGACGCGGCAGGCCCGGCCACCCGGATACTCGAGTCACTCGGAGAGTCCGTGCACCGGATCGGGCAGATCCACGAGTGTGACTGCGCGGCTCCGTGCGTGCGCTACATATGACATCGGGCCAGGCGAGGCTGCCCGTCGTAGTGCTGATCTCAGGCGGCGGCACCAACCTGCAGGCCCTGATCGACGGTGCCGCTGCCGGGCAACCCTATCGGATCTGTGGCGTCATCAGCAACCGGCCGGGGGTGCAGGGTCTGGAACGCGCCGGCAGCGCGGGGATTCCCACCCGGGTGCTCGACCACACCGCATTCATCGACCGGGAGCGCTTCGATGCGGCCCTGGGCGATGCAGTTGAGTCGTTCGAACCCGGGCTGGTGGTATTGGCTGGTTTCATGCGCATACTCGGCGACGCATTCGTCGAACGCTTCGCCGGGCGCATGCTTAACATCCACCCCTCGCTGCTGCCGGCGTTTCAAGGCCTGCACACCCATCGCCGCGCGCTCGAAGCCGGGGTCACCGAACATGGGGCCAGCGTCCACTTCGTCACATCGGAGCTCGATGGCGGCCCGGTGGTGGCACAGGCCCGGGTCCCGGTCGAGCCGGGCGATACCGAGGCCATACTTGGCGCGCGAGTGCTGGCCCGCGAACATGAGCTGTTGCCGCAGGTGGTCACCTGGTTCGCCGAAAGGCGCCTGGAGATGCGCGACGGACAGATCCGTTTCGATACGCTTCCGCTGCATGCCGCCTTGCAATGCTGAGCAGGCTGCTCGGGCTCGCGCTGCTGCCGCCGATGCTGTGGCTGGCCGCCTGCGCCCCACCGGCCCCGCCGACCACGGCGGAGGTCGAGACTCCCCTCGCGATCGAGGCGAGTTACCGGCTGCTGTTCAATGAGCAGTTGGTCGGCATGGCGCTGTTCGAACTGCAAATCACCGAGGACGGCACGTACCGGATCGATGCGTTCACGACCCCGGCCGGTCAGATGGAAGACCAGTCGGATGACGAGGTGCTCGAAACCAGTCTCGGCAGGCTGGAAGCGGGAGCGATAAGGCCGGAACATTTCCAACACAGCGTGATGCGGGGCGGCCTGCTCGAAGTTGTCGGCCTAGCGTTCGACTGGAAAGATCACAGGCTGCATGTCGAGGGCAAGGACGCGCAACGTGATGTCGTCCTGCTGCCTGGTACCCACGACCGTTTGAGCTACCTGCTCGAGGCGCACCGACTGGCCTCTGCCGGTGAAGGTGCCTCACAGATCCAGATCGCATCCCCAGATGCGACCGAACAGACAGTCCTGGAAGTCGTCGGCAAAGGACCTCTCGAGGTGCCGTCGGGTCGCTACGAGGCGCTCAGCATCCGCCGCCTCACGCCGGACCAAGGCGAGTCCCGCCAACTGTGGTTCGACACCCGGCTCGGCCCGCTGCCGCTGCGCGTATTGCATGAGCACGGCGGCAACATGGTCGACATGCGACTCGAGCAGATCAGCCGGCGTCCGAACGATCCTCGCTGATACGGCTCGCCAGCGGCCCGCTCTGGCCCCGGTACTTGGCATCGTCCCGCTTGGTGTAGGGGCGTTGCGCTGGGCCGGTGAGGGTTTCGAAACTCATCGCACCGATCGCCATGCCTGGACGCAGGGCCAGTGGCAGCTTCCCCGAATTGAAGAATTCCAGCACGATGTTGCCGCTCCAGCCAGGGTCGATGCGGTGCGCGGTCACGTGCACCATCAGGCCCAGCCGTGCCAGGCTCGAACGACCGTCCAGCCAGCCCACAAGGTCGTCCGGCAGCGTAATCGACTCCAGTGTGATGCCGAGCGCGAGTTCACCGGGGTGGAGTACGAAAGTTGCCTGATCGCCGATGAAGATCTCGTCGCCCATGACCTTCTCTACCGCCTGGTCGACCTGCTCCCGGGAACCGGACAGGTCGATGAACGCGATCGTGTGCGAGCTGAATACGCGGAAGCGGTGACCTAGCCGCAGGTCGACGCTGACGCCGCTGATCGCGCGGTCGTCCGGTCGCGGCAGGATATGGATGCGCTCCTGGTTCAGTGCAGCGATGATGTCGCTGTCGCAGAGTCTCATGGTCGCTTGGCCTCGGCTGCGGGAATCGCGAAGGGCAAGTCTACACCACAGCAGGGGCCGCACCGGCCTTCGGGGAATGGCCCGCACCGGCGGCGCGGCACAGGGTCAGGCACCGTCGAGCGACTGCGCTCATACCGCCCCCCCGTCACCGATGACATGCGCTTCACAGTGCGTGAGGTGGGGATGGTTGCGCAGGACATAACCGGCATCGTGCAGTTGCAGCACGGCATTGCTCAGGTTGGTGCGCAGCGCGGAGCTTGGCGAATCCAGATGCACGGCCAGATCATGCAGGCTGACCTCGACGTGATGGTCGCGCACCGCTACCGGGACCTGCAGGCGCTCCGCGATGTTCAGGAAGGGGTCGAGCGGCGACACATCGGAGGCCCCTTGACTGGGGACATGGGCGTGCTCCACCAAGGATTCGTGCCTGGCCGCATCATCCAGCCGACCCTGGTAGATTTCCACCCAAACAGCCTCGACGCCGGCGTTGCGGCGGATCACCGCAGAAACGATTGCAACCACCGCGCCGGCCGACTGCCGATCGGGGCGACACGACAACACGGCGGCCATCAGGTCACGCTGCACCCTACTCAGCAGCGCTGCCTTGTAGCCGCTCATGACAAAGTCGCGGTCCTGTGAAAGATTGCGCAGGAAGGCCTCGGTCGCGACATAATAGCGCGAGGTGTGGTGAAACAGTTCTTCCGCAAACCCGCCCCAGCCCTTGTGGAACGGCGGATAGAAATGTCCATCGACGTTCTTCAGATCGCTCATGGGCGAAGACCCCCGCGGCGCAGATCACTCCGGGCGTTGCGCCAATGGCCCGGCCTCGCGCACCGACTCGGATACTTCGTCCGCGTACAGCCCGAAATTCTCGTGGAACATCGCCGCCAGTCGCGCGGCCTGTGCATCATATGCGGCCTTGTCGCTCCAGCTGTCACGCGGTCGGAGCATGCCGTCGGGCACATCCGGGCAGGACTCGGGGACCTCGAAACCAAATACCGGGTCTCGCCAGGTCGGCACATCGTCCAGATGCCCGTCCAGGGCCGCATTGACCATTGCGCGAGTGTGCGGGATGGCGACCCGCTGGCCTACCCCGTAGGGTCCACCGGTCCAACCGGTATTGATCAACCAGGCCTTGACCCCGTGACGATTGATGCGCTCGCCGAGCAACTCGGCGTAGCGGCGCGGATGCAGCGGCATAAAGGGCGCACCATAGCAGGCGCTGAACACCGGGCTGGGCTCGGTGACCCCCTTCTCGGTCCCGGCGACACGAGCCGTGTATCCGGAGATGAAGTGGTACATGGCCTGATCCGGCGTCAACCGCGCGATCGGCGGCAGCACGCCGAAGGCGTCGCAGGTCAGGAAGATGATGTTCTCGGGCTGCCCGCCAAGGCCGTCAGGCGCGGCGTTGGCAATCGCGCTGATATGGTAGGCACCGCGCGTGTTCTCGGTCAGCGAGCCATCGTCCAGGTCGAGGTGACGATCTTCGGCCCGCATGGTGACATTCTCCAGCACCGTCCCGAAGCGCACCGTGGTGGCATAGATCTCGGGCTCGTTCTCTGGCGAGAGCTTGATCATTTTCGCGTAACAACCGCCTTCGAAATTGAAGATACCGTTGTCGCTCCAGCCGTGCTCATCGTCGCCGATCAGGGTGCGCGACTTGTCGGCCGAGAGCGTCGTCTTGCCGGTGCCGCTGAGTCCGAAGAACAGCGCCGTTTTGCCGTCCGGGCCGATGTTCGCTGAACAGTGCATCGGCAGCACTCCCCGGCCCGGCATCAGGTAGTTCATTACCGAGAATATGGATTTCTTGATCTCGCCGGCGTAGCTGGTGCCACCAATCAACACCAGGCGCTTGCTGAAGTTGACCAGGATGAAGGTCTCACTGCGGGTGTGATCCTGGCTCGGAATCGCATGGAAGCGCGGCGAATCAATGACGGTGAAATAGGGTTCGTGATCGGCCAGTTCCTCGCGCGTAGCCTGAATGAACAGGTTGCGTGCGAACAGGCTGTGCCAGGCGTATTCGGTAATGATGCGGATCGGCATCCGATACTCGGGATCAGCGCCGGCGTAACAGTCCTGCACATAGACTTCTTTCATCTGCAGGTAGGAGGCCATTCGCTGGTGCAGGATGTCGAAGTTCTGCTCAGCGATCGGCTTGTTGATGGCGCCCCACCAAATCTGGTCGTGGCTGCTGGCCTCATCGACGATGAATTTGTCGTTTGCGGAACGTCCCGTGTGATGACCGGTCCGGACGACAAGGGGCCCGAGATGGGACAATGAGCCCTCATGCCGGAGCAGTGCCTGTTCGTACAGCGCCGGTGTCGGCAGATTCCAAAAAATCTCGTTCAGATTATAAAGGCCGTGGCTTTCCAGACCCTGCCGGCTTTGCGACTCTCGATCTCGCTGCATCTTCGTCTCCCAATCGCAAGCCAGCCGGTTCCCTCGGCCACCCACGACACCCTCGAAACGTTCGCCCGTGCTCCAGCACAGACCTCTTTTCCAGGCAAATGTGCCCCCATGATACACGTCGGCTTCACTGGCCGGCTCAACCGTCTGCATTGCAGGGCGTGCAAATACCCTGCCAATCATCCGTGTATCAGACGCATATCGACCGAACGGATCGAGTAGGAGGCGGGGTCACCCGAGGTACTCGGCGTCTGCCAGACGATGGGCACTTGTGGGCTGTGGGTTAGCGAACCTCCCGCACGGGGCACTAGAGTTCGCCGAGCTTGGCCATCTCCCTGGCGACCAGATAGTAAAAGGTCACCCGATGCTTCTGGCGGTCGCCCTGCATCGTCTCGCAGACCTTACCGATTACCGCATCGGCCGCGCCGGCATCCACTGCGCCGAGCTTCTTTATGCACCACTTTTCCCGCACCCGGTCAAGTTCCGACCGGTCCGAACAAGACACCAATTCGGCGTCCTTGCTCTGCAGTGCAATGCCCAGGTGCTTGACGATCTTCTGCACCACGTCGGCATCCGCAGCGGCATCGTAGCGTTGCACGTCGGCCAGATAATCCCTCATTGATCCTATCCCCTTGCAGATTCGATGATGACCAGCGGAAACAGGTTACTCTCGTTGGATCGAGCGCCGTGCCCCGCCGCAGGCCAGGTAGCATACCCTAACTCCAGGACGGCCAAGTCTCGTCGTATCGGTGATCTGTCTCGATCTGGTCGAACCCTGCACGCTCGGAGCGACATGGGTCCAAGGCGCCCACCGGGAACTTGGGGCACCGGCGACTGGAACTCTGTGTGATGAAAACGACCCGGCGACGCCTGCGTAACCGCCGAGGCACCCGGCTTGCGACGGCCACCGCCGGTCGCCGACCCCACCGGTTCTGCCAGGCGCATCGCCCCTGCTAAACTGGCCGCCTCGTGCACGCAAGGCTGGGGTAGCCGGGCGCAGGCCGCGGTGAGGCGCCCAATGACACCAGGCACTGCAGTACTGATGGACGCATTCCTGATACTGATGCTGCTACTGACTGCCAACGGCAGCCCGATCGTCGCCGGGATGATGCTGGGCGAGCGCGGCAACGCCCCGCTCGATCTCGGCCACCGGCTCGCTGACGGCAGGCCGGTGCTGGGGCCGTCAAAGACCCTACGCGGCGTGCTGGCCGCAGTGCTGGCGACCACGGCGCTCGCTTCGGTCTTCCACTACGGGTGGAAGATCGGCCTGGTCATCGGCTCACTGGCGATGCTCGGCGACGCCCTTTCCAGCTTCATCAAACGACGTCTCGGCATGCCATCCGGCAGCATGGCCCTCGGCCTGGACCATGTGCCCGAAGCCCTGTTTCCGCTGCTCGCATGCAAACCGCTGCTGGAGCTCTCCTGGAATCGGGTGCTCGCGCTGACAGTGGGATTCATGATCGCCAACTTACTGCTGTCGCGCGTGCTGTTTCATCTTGGCCTGCGCGAACACCCCTACTGACGGATGGGCAAGGATCATGCCGGGCTCAGCCGATGCAGCACGACCTCCGGCGGGCAATTCAGGCGCACCGGGACGATACAGCTGCCGGCCCCGCTTGAGGTGTAACCCTGCATGCCACCATATTCCCAGGCACCCGAACCCACGAAGCGAGGGCATTTCGAATCCAGCGTGATCGGGATGCCGCCGGGCAAACAGATCTGACCACCATGGGTGTGTCCGCACAGCATCAGGTCGAATCCGGCATGCGCGGCCTGTCGATAGATTTCCGGGGTATGCGACAACAGCACCCACAGGGTATCTGCGTCGTACCCGCTGGCAACAGCGGCCAGGTTGTCCATGCGGTAATAATGAGCGTCGTCGACGCCGGCGAGGTGCAGCGCTTCGGGGCCGCGCTGAATCGCGACCGTCTCGTTGATCAGCATACGCACACCCATTGACTCCATCCCGGGCAGCATACGGATACTGTCGTGATTGCCGAAGACGCCATAGATCGGCTGCCTGAGCCGCGTACAAAGCCCTGCCATGTGCTCGAGGGCTGCATCGAAAGGTCCGAAGGTCCGGGCGCGGTAATCGCCGGTAAGCACGCAGATGTCGTAATCCAGCCCCGAGACAAGCTCGACAAGCGCCACCATTGCCGGTGGATTCAGGTCGGCATGCAGGTCGGTGATGTGCAGAATGGTGAATCCATCGAAAGCCGCCGGTAGCCTCTGCAGGCGCACCTCGTTGTGCCGGACGCGGATCTTCAGCGTATTGCGCCGGCCGATCCAATACAGTCCGGACAGGCGCAGCGCGTACTCGATCAGCGCATGCCCCGAATACCAGTTTTCCGGGTGAAAGAAGTTCAACCCCTTACCGAACACCCTGGGTTCTTTGTCATCCTCGATCCCGAGGCGCTGACGGGCATGGATGCGGCCGAGGCGTTGTTCGAGTAATTGCGCGATATCGTCTTGCATCGATGGCCAGGCCAGATCGCCCACGGCACCGCTGCCGCCGACTCTGCATCCAGTCTAACGCAATCGACCAGTCAGACCGGATTCCCACGGCTCTCCTCCAGTCCCGCACCTCGCTCCCGACTGCTGCCAACCCGGCCCGGTGGGCCGACCTCCCGACGAACAACGAGACAGCTGCTGCGAGCCGGGGATTGGACCGGGGCCTGCGCGAAGGCGGCGCGCCGGAATGGCAGTGTCGCGCGAACAACCTCTTGTGCAGCGCGGCACTCGGTCATGCCAACTGCCCGGGCGCTTGTTACTATCCGAAATGATTGGGCCAATCAACCAAAGGAAAACACCATGATCAAAACCACCATCATCACCGCCCTGCTGGTCGCCGCCGCACCGGCGGCACTCGCGGAGAATCCCGAAGACTTCATCAAATACCGCCAGGCCATGATGAAGGCGATCGGCGGCCATACCGGGGCCGCCAGCCAGATCGTGCGTGGCAAGGTAAACCCCGAGGGTGCGCTGCAGATGCACGCCAATGCGCTCGCCGAGCTGTCCAAAGACATCAGCAGCCTGTTCCCCGAGGGATCCGATTTCGGCGAAACCAAGGCCAAAGAGGAGATCTGGAGCGACTGGGCCAAGTTCGAGAAGGCCGCCGACGAGACCAGAACCGCCACCGCGGTGTTCGCAGAGGCGGTGACAGGCGGCGACGCGGACAAGATCGGCGCTGCATTCAAAGGCGTCGGCGACTCCTGCAAGGGCTGCCACAAAGATTTCCGCCAGAAGGACGATTGACCAGTGTGGCAAACGCTGGTAGCCGTCCTGCTGCTGGCGGCCACCGCCGGTCACGCATCGGAGGGCGAGTACCTGTTTGGTGCCGCGGGCTGTCTCGCCTGCCACACGGCGGAAAATGGCCCACCGCTGGCGGGTGGGCGGGCGCTGGAGACACCGTTCGGCGTGTTCTATGCACCCAACATCTCCCCGGACCGCGAGACCGGTATCGGCGGCTGGACCAGGGCGCAGTTCATTGCCGCACTGAAGCACGGGACGGCGCCGGACGGTAGCGCCTATTTCCCGGCGTTTCCGTATACCTCGTACCGCCGGATGAGTGATGCGGACGCCGGCCTGATTTTCGACTACCTGCAGACCGTCCAGCCGCAACGCCAGGTGAATCGGGAGCACGAACTGCCCTGGTGGCTGGCACGTTGGATGATCAGGCTGTGGCAGTGGTGGGTGTTGGATGACCCCGAACCCGCCCCGCCCGCGGTTCGAGACGACCAGGTGCTCAGCCGTGGCCACTACTTGGTCGAAGCGCTGGGACACTGTGGCGAATGCCACACCCCGCGCAACTGGCTGGGCGTCTCGATTCGCTCACGCCACCTCGCCGGCACGCGCGACGGGCCGGACGGCGACAAGATCCCGAACATCACTCCCGACCGCGACGACGGCATCGGCAAATGGGACGCCGACGATCTCGGATGGTTTCTGGAATCGGGCGAACTGCCGGATGGGGACTACACCGGCGGGCTGATGACCGAGGTGGTGGACAATGCCACGTCGAGACTGACCGCCGCAGATCGGGGTGCGATGGTCGCATACCTCAGGTCAATCGAGCCGCTGCCCGGGCCCTGAGCCGGCGGCAGTATCAGGCTTACTGGCGGATCCGGCGGAGCGTGTGTTCGCTCCACAGGCCCGGATCCATATCGCCGTTCCAGCGCACCGAATCGGGCGCCACGTAGGCCATACCCTCCTGGCCGCTGCCCTCGGTCAGGGCATACCAATAGACCCAGTACTGCGCTCGCGGGTCCTCGAGGCCCATCGAGCGCCACGACTTGTCGATGCGCTTCACGACCTCACCGGCGCGGTAGTAAACAGAGCGATAGTCGGCAAAGGTTTCCGTGTCCACCCAGGTCACACGCTCATCGTAGCCGAGGTCCGAACGGTGCGGGCGACTGCGTAGTCTGTAGACCGACCGACCACGCGTTTCGCAGTCGCCGGCAGGCAGCCCGCTCGTGTATCGGCCGCCCTGCCCCTCGGCCAACTGCACGGTGCCGAGACACTCGCCGAAGGTCTCCCGAGCCAACAGTTCGTGCGCCTCGTCCTCCGGCCGGCGAATATAGATGTCACCGTAGCTGAGGTTCGAGCCGCCCCAGCTCTGTGATGCATCCGGTTCGCTGAAGCGCCGCACCTTGCGCAGCGACGGCAACCAGATCGCATACGCCCGGCCTTGCCCAGGGTCGCTGTGGTCAGTCACAAGAATGCCGGTGCCGCGCAGCTTGCCGCTGCGGAAGACGACCAGGTCGCGTGCGGCAATCGCGTCGTCTTCAGGATAGTCGTTGCGGCGCCAACGCTCGAAAGTGTTGACTCGCGTGCGCCCGTTGGCGGCGCGATTGAGCACCACGACACGACCGTCACGGTCTCCATAGCTGACGTTGCGCAGCGCATTGAAGCGGTTGACGTAGTCCACCTGACGCGCGATGTCCTCGCCGCTGAGCGGCGTCGCCGCAGCCGACACCGCGCAGGCCAGCAGCCAGCCCAGTAGATTGCAGATTCCGATGACTCGCATGCGAAAGCCTGATCCCCCATGACACCGGCAGGCGTATGCCTGACCCCGACCGCCGGCCAAAGGCATGCAGTGGAAGCGACAGCATTGCCACATGGTCCCAGCTTACGTCATCGGCACGCCGACCGGGGTCTCTGCAGACCGCTTGAGCCAGACCGGTGGTCTGCCTACACTGGCTCAACATCCACGAAGTCCGTCCGATGACCCAAGACAACTGGCTTATCTCCGCGACCTTTACGGCCTATGTCGTGTTCATGCTGTACCTCGGCTGGAGGGCCAGCCGACGGCTGCACGATTTCAGGGATTACCTGCTCGCCGGGCGTGGCCTCGGCCGCTGGGTAACCGCACTCTCCGCGGGCGCCTCCGATATGAGCGGCTGGCTACTGCTGGGGCTGCCGGGCTATGCCTACCTGTCCGGTTTGGAGGCTGGATGGCTGGTGCTCGGCCTGGCCGTCGGCAGCTATGCCAACTGGCGTATGGTCGCACCGCGGCTGCGGCCGGCGACCGAACAGGCTGGCGACGCACTTACGATCCCGGCCTACCTCGAGCGGCGTTTCGATGACCGGTCGGGGGTCCTGCGCATCACCGCCGCGCTGCTGGTGCTGGTGTTCTTTCTCTTCTACACGTCCTCCGGTCTGGTAGCGGCTGGCAAGCTGTTCGAGGAGGTATTCGGCCTGCCCTATCTCGGCGCCGTGGCCGTGGGCACGGTGGTGATCGTCGTCTACACGCTGCTGGGTGGCTTTCTCGCCGTGTCCTGGACCGACCTGGCCCAGGGTCTGTTGATGGCCGCCGCACTGCTCATCGTTCCACTGCTGGTGGTCGCACTGCAGGGTGGGCCCGGCGCCTCGATTGCCGAGCTGCAGGCGAGGAACCCCGCACTGCTCGACGTCTTGAGCGATGCCGCCGGCGAGCCGCTCAGCCTGCTCGCCGTGCTTTCTCTGATGGCCTGGGGCCTGGGCTATTTCGGCCAACCGCACATACTGGCGCGCTTCATGGCGGTAAAGTCGGTCGATATGATCCCGGCGGCGCGGCGCATCGCCATCGGCTGGACGCTGCTCGGCATGCTCGGCGCCATGGCGGTCGGCCTGACCGGCGCCGGCTGGCTCGATCCCGCGCTCGCGGAAGGCGACGCGGAGAAGGTATTCATCCTGCTCACTGCACAGTTGTTTCACCCGCTGATCGCCGGTCTGCTGCTGGCCGCGATACTGGCGGCGATCATGAGCACCGCCGATTCGCAGCTGTTGGTGGCAGCCTCAGCGCTGTCCGAAGACCTGTATCGTGCAGCCTTTGGACGAAAGGCGAACGACCGCCGGATGATTGCGGTCGCGCGCGTGGCCGTGGTAACGATTGCGACCTTCGCGTTCCTCCTCGCGACCGACCCCGAAAGCACGGTGCTGGACCTGGTCGCCTATGCCTGGGCCGGCTTCGGGGCGACCTTCGGGCCGGTCATACTGCTCTCGCTGTACTGGCCGCGCATGGGCCGCGCATCTGCACTGGCCGGCATGCTGGGCGGCGGCCTGACGGTGTGGGGATGGAAGACCCTGGAGGGCGGCTGGTTCGATCTCTACGAGCTGCTTCCGGCCTTCCTGGTTTCGCTCTGCCTGTGTCTGCTGGTCGGCTGGCTGCGCCCGGCCAAAGCACCGCGCTGACCCGGGCCGCCCGCCGGCGCGGCCGCGGCTCAACTACCGATCACACCACCGTCCCGCTTGGTGATCACCACCACTGAGGGACGCGGTGGTACACCGTCGCGGAAATCCGGCCAGCGCGTCGCCGGGTCCTCGAACGTCGAACTGCGCTCGAAACCGGGATAATCCCTGGTGCCGTCGGATGCCGGGTGCTGAACCGCGACGAACAGGGTCTTGCCGTCCGGCGTGAAGCAGGGACCGCACATCTCGGCGCCGACCGGCACACGGAAAAACATCTTGCCGGTGGCCCGCCCAGCCCCCTCGGTCTGCAACGCCCAGACGCCGTCGGCGCTGCCCGAGGCCCTGCTCCAGTTGCCGCCCTGGTCAGTGCTGACCCAAAGCCGGCCTTCGGGATCGACCGCACAGTTGTCCGGACAGGCAAACCAGCCATGCTCGCTGGTTGCGGGGTTCCACAGGGCGGCGACCGCGGGGTCTGCCGGGTCGCCAGCCTTGACCAGGATCTCCCAGCGCCCGTGCGTCGCCGCATGGTCGCCGTCCGGCGCGCTCAGCTCCAGCACGTGCCCCCAGAGATTCGCCGCACGTGGATTGGCCGGGTCGACTGCATCCGGATGGCGCTTGTAGTTGTTGGTCAGCATGACATACACACGGCCGTTCATCGGGTTGGGCTCGACGTCCTCCGGCCGGTCCATCGGCGTGGCACCGAGCAGCGTGGCGGCGCGGCGCGCCTCGACCACGACGTCGGCCTGGCTGGCAAAGCCGTTATCGGCGGTGAGCCGGTCGTGGCCCTGCACCAGCGGCAGCCATTCGAGCGAACCGTTGGCATTGAACTTCGCTGCATACAGCGTCCCACGGTCGAGCAGGTCTTGGTTGGCGGCACGATGTTGCAGATCCACCGGGTCTGCGCTAACGAACTTGTATAGAAACTCGAAGCGCTGATCGTCACCCGAGTAGACCACGAGGCGACCGTCCTTGTTGACGATGGATTCGGCGCCCTCATGCTTGAACCTGCCGAGCGCCGTGCGCTTGACCGGCATCGAATCGGGGTCCAGCGGATCGACCTCGACCACCCAGCCGAAGAGATTCGCAGCGTTCGGCTCGCGGTCCAGATCGAAGCGTTCGTAATGTCGCCCCCAGGCATATCGCCTGCCGGGGATACCGTAGCGCTGGTAGCTGGCCTGCTCCGGATTGTTGCCCAGGCCGCCGATGAAGTAGTTGTGGAAGTTCTCCTCGGCCATCAGGTAAGTCCCCCAGGGAGTGATCCCGCCGGCACAGTTGTTGATCGTCCCGATCACCTTGCGCCCGGCGGGATCCGCGACAGTCTTGAGGCGCCGATGGCCGGCCGCCGGACCGGACAGCCGCATCGGTGTGTCCAGCGCAGAGATGCGCCGCGCGTAACGGCTGTCCTGCACTACGCGCCACTTTCCGGCGGCCTTTTGCACCTCGATGATGGAGCCGCCGTGACACGCCATCTCGATGTCGACAATCTCTCTGCTGGCCTTGCTGAACGCCGCATCGTGCCTGCCCAGTCCGGGAAACATGAGCTCTTCGTCGGTGTACTCGTGGTTGACGCAAAGCAGGCCGTGATCCGGGTTTTCCGAACCGAACGGTAGCGGGATGTAACCGATGTAATCGTTGTTGTAACCGAATTGTTTGAGCTGGGCTGCCGCCGACTGCGAGTGCGGGTCGAACTCCGGGGCACCGGACAATACCGAGTCGCCCCAACGAATCAGCACATCGGCGTCGTAACCCGATGCAACGTGATGTGTGCCATCAACCCCGTGGGCGATCTCGGCGAAACCGAAAGGCGCCTGGGAGGGCTCGGCCGGGGCGCCGGTGGCCCGCGCCCGACTGAGCAATGGCAAGGCCCCCAGGGTCCCGAGCGCCGTGACACCGAGCGCACCGCGGAGCAACTCGCGGCGGCTGAAGCGCTGCCCAATGATATCGCCGAGCGTCGCCTCGGTGGACGGGTTGAGCGCTACGTCCTCGAGGGATTCCAAGTATTCTGCGCGGCTGGAAAAGGGCTTTTGCGATTGGTCCATGTCCAATGTCCTGGGTTTGGAAAACAGTCGATCGGTCGGCCGTACGATGGCGCGGCCGAAACTCAATGTCGCATGATCATCGAGTCGGCAGCGATTGAACAGGGCTCCGGCGTGTTCGATCCGCGGGCATTTGCCCTAGGGAGGAGGCGGCAGTCGCGCCGCCAGGGACGGATTCACGGCGTTCGGTGAGTCGAATGCGCCGGGGTGCAAGTACCGCGGTCAGCGCCATTGCGGCCAAGCCGATCTGGCTCGAGGGTCACGGGCAGACTGCTTGGCGGCCTGAGTCAACTCCGCTGCCCAGGTCGGGTGGAGAAAACTATTTCTGAATCGAGCGGACTAAGCCACGAGGCGACCTGCGCCGCCCGGGAGCAACCCTGTTGAGGACCGTCCGACCGTTACTGCTGGTATTGGCCCTGCTGGCGGCCGGTGAGATGGCCTGGGCGGCGGCCTCGTTGCGCACGCCGCATGTCGAACTGCACCTCGAGGCCGAACCCGGGCCGGCGGAGCCGGGAAAGACATTTTGGCTTGCCCTGCGCTTCGACCTGGTCCCGCACTGGCATATCTATTGGCGCAACCCCGGTGACTCGGGCGAGGCGCCGCGCGTGCAGTGGCAGCTTCCGAACGGGTGGCAGGCCGGCGAGATTCACTGGCCGGTGCCTGAGCGTATCCCGGTTGGCCCACTGGTCAACCTCGGCTACGAAGATAGCGTGTCCCTGCTGGTGCCGATCCAGGTGGCAAGCGCGCCGCACGGCAGGGACAGCGCGCGGATCGCCGCACAGGTGACCTGGCTGGTTTGCCGGGAAGAATGCATACCCGAAAGTGGCAGTCTGGCTATCGAACTGCCACTGTCGATCGACGGCTCGTTGGCCGATCCGGTTGCCGCCGGGCGGTTCGAGGCGGCACGCGGCCGACTGCCGCTGAGGTTTCCCGGGTCGGCCCGTTATGAAACGGATGATACCGGCGCGCTGCGACTGCACCTTGGCGCCATCGACTGGCCTGCGGAGCGTATCGACGAGCTGTGGTTCGCGTCGACCGACTGGGGACCGGTGGCCGCATCCGGCACACAGCATTGGGAAACCGACGGCGACGAGCTGGTGCTGAGCCTGCCGCCCGGGGAGGCGCCACTGGCGGCTGGCGAGGCGCTGCAAGGCCTGCTGGTGATGGCCGAGCAGACCAGCGACGGACGGCTCAGGCGCGGCTTCGAGTTGCGCGCCGAGGCTACCACGGCGATACCCCCGGCCGCCGGCATCACGCTGTGGGCCGCGCTGGGTCTCGCGGTGCTCGGCGGCCTTCTGCTCAACCTCATGCCCTGCGTACTGCCGGTGCTGGCGATCAAGGTGATGGGACTGGTACGCCATGCCAGCGGGGCGAGTGCTCAACACGGCCTGGTTTTCGCCGCCGGGGTGCTGATCACCTTCGCGGCATTGGCCGCTCTGCTGATCGGGCTGCGGGCCGGCGGCGCCGCCCTTGGCTGGGGCTTCCAGCTCCAGGAGCCGCTGGTGGTGATCGGGCTAACGTACCTGATGCTGGCGCTGGCATTGAATCTGTCGGGCGTCTATGCGATCGGCGGCGGGATCGCAGGCGCCGGTCAGGGTCTGACCGGGCGCCCGGGGCTCAGCGGCACCTTCGCGACTGGCGTCCTGGCGGTTGTCGTGGCGAGCCCCTGTACCGCCCCCTTCATGGGAGGCGCGCTCGGTTTCGCCATCACACGACCGCCGGCCGAGGCATTACTGGTCTTCCTGGCACTGGCAATCGGTTTCGCACTGCCAGTGCTGTTGCTGAGCATCTGGCCAGGCTGGCTGAAGCTGCTGCCGGCACCCGGCGCCTGGATGGAGCGGCTGCGCAACGGCCTGGCCTTCCCGCTGTACGGCGCAGCGGCCTGGTTGCTCTGGGTGCTCAGCCAGCAGGTCGAGGCGCAGACCCTGGCAGCCGTGCTAACCGGCGCCGTGTTGCTGTCCTTCACGTTGTGGTGGTATGGACAAGCCCTGCACCAACGCCGAGGCCAGCTGGTGGTCGTACTGGCCGGCACATCGGTCGCGGTCGGTCTGGCCGCGCTGGCGGTCACCGATCCGCAACCGCAGCAGCCCGGACCACATGCCGAACGCTGGAGCGTGGAACGCGTCGAGCAGCTGCGTCGACAAGGCCGGCCCCTGCTGGTCAATTTCACCGCCGCCTGGTGTATCACCTGTAAAGTCAACGAGCAGGTCGCACTCGGCACCGACAGCGTGCGCACAGCACTGCGCGAACAGGGTATCGCCTATCTGAAGGGTGACTGGACGCGGCGAGATGCCGAAATCACTGCCGAGCTGCAGCGTCATGGTCGGAGCGGCGTACCCCTGTATCTGCTCTATCCGCCCGGCGATGGGCAGCCGGCGGTCCTGCCCCAGTTGCTGACCGAGGGGCTGGTCCTGCAAGCCATCGATAACATCCACCACCAGGAGTGAACCTCATGTCGCACAAAATGCTTTGTTTCTTGCTCATGCTCGCCGCAGCCGGTGCGGCCCCCGCCGCGGTCAAGGTCGGACAGCCCGCGCCGGAATTCACCGGCACGGATACCCAGGGTCGACAGCACACCCTCAGCGACTATCACGGCAAGTTCCTGGTACTCGAATGGACCAATCACGACTGCCCCTACGTACGCAAACACTATGGCGCCGGCAACATGCAGGCGCAGCAACAGGAGGCGGCGGCACAGGGCGTCGCGTGGCTGTCCATCATCTCGTCCGCGCCCGGCAAGCAGGGCCACGTCAGCCCGGCTCAGGCCGACCAGCTCACCACGCAGCGCAACGCGGCACCGAGCGCGGTGCTGCTGGACGACGGCGGCGAGATCGGTCGCCTGTACGGTGCCAAGACGACGCCGCATATGTACATCATCGATCCTGAGGGAAAGCTGATCTATATGGGCGGCATCGACAGCATCGCGTCGGCCAGCCCGGACGACATCGGCAAGGCAAGCCAGTATGTGCGCGCGGCGCTGGACGAGGCGTTGGCCGGCAAGGCGATCGGTACCCCGGTCACCCGACCCTACGGCTGCTCGGTCAAGTACTGACTCCGGCACCTGCTTTGGCGACTGCGCGGCGGCTGGCTCGCCGAGCACATGCTCGTCGGGGATGCCGCGCGGCTGATACCGCACCGCCGCAACAGGCGGACGGTCTGCTGCGGCAGCTTGACCCGGTTTTTCGTGGGGGAAGCACGGCGCGAAACCAGCGGGGAATGCCGCGATGCGCATTGATGTCTGGTGCAGCGTTACCTACATTACACGGGCTGACGGTCGCCTATCGGTGATTCGCTATCGCTGCGGCCATTTTCTCGACCGGCCGATGCAGCCACGCCGTCGAGCCGGGGATCGAGCACGACCCGATGAGCTCGAGGTCAGACCAGAGTGCGTCACCGCCAAATTAACACGATGGAGTATCGCTGATGAGAGTCGTTACCGGAGTCCAGGCCGTATTCGCCGGCCTTGTCTTATTCGTTGTTGGCGCAGGCCAGTCCCTGGCGGCTGAACTGCAGTGGTTCGGACAGTCTGCCTTCAAACTCACCACCGAAACCGGGAAGGTGATCGTCATCGATCCCTTCCTGCTCAAGAATCCAAAGACACCGGAAGAGCTGAAGGACCTCAAGAAGCTAGGCAAGGTGGATTTGATCCTGGTGACCCATGGGCATTTCGATCACACAGCCGATGTTCAGGCCCTGGCCGAATTGACCGACGCCAAGGTCGGCATGAATGCCGACATGGGCAGCGTGTATGGCAGCCTCGGCCTGTTGCCGAAGGAACAGATGATCAGATGGAACAAGAGCGGCACCATCACGCCCATCGGTGAAAACATCAAAATCACGATGGTTCGTGCCGAACACAGTTCCAGCGTCACTCATGAGGGCGCAGTGCACGCCGGAGGCGAACCCGTCGGTTACGTGATCGAACTCGAGAACGGCTACAAGATCTACCATTCCGGCGACACCGGCGTGTTTGGCGACATGAAGATGATCGGTGAATACTACAAACCCGACCTGGCCCTGGTTTGCATCGGCGGCTGGTTCACGATGGGCCCGAAGGAAGCAGCCTACGCCATGGGGAGTTTGATGCAGCCCAAGATGGTGATACCGATGCACTACGGGACCTTCCCGCCGCTTAAGGGAACACCGCAGGAGATGATCGACGCACTCGGTGAGTCACCCGTGAATGTGCGGGTCATGGCCCCGGGTGAAACGCTGACCCTGTGACCGCAAGCGCATAGGTGACCGCGACGAACCCCTGAGACTCGCCAGAACCAAAAGGCATCGGATAACGTGCCGGTTTGTTCGATTCTGGGGCGGCTGCCTTACGGATGCGGCAGTCGGGCCTCCAGGGACGGTTTCACGGAGCCCCCGCTACAGACTGAGATCCACGATCTGCACCCGGTGCTTGCATGGGCGATCTCTTCGCAGCGGGTCGAACGGAAAACATTATTGTGACGCCTGTTTGCTGCCGCAACAGGACAGGGACAAGGAGCCCAGCGCCGGGGTGTCAACGCACCTAACCGAGGTGCTGCATCAGCTCGGTGTCCTGCTCGATCTTGTTGGCGAAATAGCCGGCCATGTTCATCAGCATCCGGGTCCGGACCGCATCGGGGAGCGTGTCGAAGCGCACCTCCAGACAGACCGCATCGGTTGCCGCCGCCACATCTGCGGTTCGCCGCCTGCGGCCGACCAGGGCCACCTCGCCAAAGACCGTGCCCGGACCGAGCGTGGTCACCCGCAGCTTATGCCCGGCCTCGGTGTCTACCAGGACCTCGACCTGGCCGCGAAGGATGAAATACAGGGAGTCGGCCTCGTCCCCGGCGCGCACGATCCTTGTCCCGGCCGCAAATTGTCGATCCTGCCCGGCCCTCCGCAAGCTCTTGAGTTCCTGCGGCGTCATCCCTGCGCACAGATACTGGCGGCACAGATCAGTGCTGACCGGCTCGGCCGGCGGCGCCAGCTCGGCCGCGGCGAGCCGGTGATTCTCGCACCACTCCACGGCATGGTCGGTGTCCTCGAAATTTAGCCAGCCCGGCTGCTGGGTCAACGTCAGCGCCTGCAGGTGCCTCTTCAGCCGGTAGAGGTGGGTGCAGTCGGTAAAGAACACGGCCCTACCCTGTGCGGCGACCCGCTCGCAGAGCCCGCTCAACAGCAGGATCGAGGCCATATCACAGGCGATCACCCGCCTGAGGTCGATCACCAGAAAATCCGCGTCCCCGAGCGCTGCCAGCATGTCAAGGGTCACCGATTCGGTGTTGCCGAACAACAGCTCACCCTGCAACTCGTAAATGCGCACCCGTCGCCCCTGTGTCGCCAACAGCTCGAGTTCGCTGGCGCTGCGCCGTCGGCGAGAGGCGAACTTGGCGCCGTCATAGACCCGGCGCAGGATCGAGCTCGAGGTGGAGCGGGCGACGTTGAACAGATGCAGGCCGAAATCCCTGGACAGGCGTTTGCAGGCCTGGATCCCACGCACACTATTGCCCTTCTCATCGAGGGCCGGCGAGAACACCCCGAGCCCGAATTGACCTGGGAGGACAGCCATGATCCCACCACCCACTCCGCTCTTGGCCGGCATGCCGACATTGAAGATCCAGCCGCCCGAATAATCGTACATACCGCAGGTACTCATCACGCTCAGGACCTTTTCGACATGGCGCGACTTCAACGCGACCACGCCGGTCACTGGGTTCACCCCGTTGTTCGCAAGGCAGGCGCCCATCGCGGCGAGGTCTCGTGCATTGACCAGGATCGAGCACTGACGGAAGTACAGGTCCAGCACCTCCTCGGGTGCCCGGTCGACGATGCCGTGCCCGTAGAGCAAGTGGGCGATAGCCCTGTTGCGGTGTCCGGTCTCGCTTTCCGAGTGATAGACCCGCTCGTCAATCTGCATCGGCCGCCCGGTATAACGCGTGAAGGTCTGCAGGACGCGCGACATCGGGTCCTCGCCGGCCTTGGCCTCGACCATCCCGGTCGTCGCAATGGCTCCGGCGTTGATCATCGGGTTCAGCGGGCGCCCGGTCTCCGGCTCTAGGCTGATCGAGTTAAACGCCTCGCCGGACGGTTCGACCCCGACCCGTGAAACCACATGGTCGAGGCCGCGATCCTCCAGCGCCAAGCCGTAGGTGATCGCCTTGGAGATCGACTGGATGGTGAATGGCTCGCGCGAGTCGCCCACCTGGTAGACGTGGCCATCCACAGTGACCAGGGCGATGCCCAGCCAGGCAGGATCGGCATGGGTCAGCTCGGGGATATAACTGGCGACCTCGCCGCAGGTGGTCTGCAGGAGTTCCGTATGCAGTTGTTCGAGATATCGCTGGACTGGGGATAACTCGAGGGCTTGTCTGTTCATCTGGGTGCCTACTGGGGTCTGTGTGCCACGACCGTCGGCGACGCCGGCACGAGCGAACCGGGGGGTAGATACATCCCGTGAAATGCGCAAGAGATGTGCCGCTACGCGGCGGCCATCTCACGCCACACCGGCATGCGCCGGACTGCCGGTTCGGGCGGCCTATCCGATAGCCGCCGTTAGCTGCCGGATGGGCGGGTTCGCGGTGCCTGGCGACAGGCGAGGCCCCACCTGCCCGGCACCAGGTCCCGGCCGGAACCGCACGGACTGATCACCGACGCAGTGAGTGTCTGGCAGCACCACGCGCCCCAAGTTGAGGCGACCGACCCGCTGCCGCACCTCAGCGGTGCGGCCCGGTGGCGGACCGTCGGCAGCCGGCGCCGATCGGCCCCCGGGGCGCGAACCTCACAGTGCCTCTTCGAAGAGCTCCTCGAGGAACGCCAGCATGCGCATCCAGGACCGGCGGTCGGCCCGCTCCTGGTAGGCCACGCCATCCATGCCGTAGCCATCCGCATAGGGGTTGGTGAAACCATGCTTGGCGCCGGCGTAGATATCCATCTCCCAGTCGACACCCGCGTCGGACAGGGCCTTCAAGAAGGCCTTGATGCGATCCGGCGGGACGAAGCCGTCGGCGTCACCATGGGCGATCAGCACGCGCCCCTTCACCTTGGCCGCCTGCTCCGGCGTCGCCGGCGGCAAGGAGCCGTGGAAGCTGACCACACCATCCAGATCGACCCCCGAATAGGCCATCTGCATTACGGTCGCGCCACCGAAGCAGTAGCCGATCGCGGCCAGCTTCTCCGCGTCGACCTGCGGGTGCGACCGAAGCTGCTCCAACGCCAGGTTTGCACGGCGCTGCCAGAGTTCGACGCTCGAGGCGATCTGCTGCATCCAGCCCTTGGCCTCGTCGGCATGCCGAGTGATCTTCGCATCGCCGTACATGTCCGCCGCGAAGGCAACATAGCCGGTCTCGGCGAGCATCTCGGCGCGCAGCTTGGCGTAGTCGTTCAGCCCCCACCATTCGTGGGCAACCAGTATGCCCGGTCGCTTGCCGATGAACGCATCGTCCCAGTACAGATAGCCCGTCAATGCGACATCGCCGTCTTTGTAGCTTATCGTCTCCTGATGCATGACGGCGCCGGCCATACCACTGAGCAGACACATCACGATTCCGACCTGCCAAGCTTTCATAATCTCCCCCCGAGATCAAAGATCAATACACTGCCGACATCCCGATAGTGCCATCGCGACTAATCGAGCGAATAGCCACTCTCGATGAGGACAAAGCGAAAATTGTCCCACTGCTCGTCATCGAAGGTATCGAGGATATTGCGACGACAGGACAACTGATACTTGAGCACCTTGCGGTGCAACTTGAATATCTCTTCCTGCTTCGCGAACAGCACTTCCTCGCTGGTCTTCGGATTCAGTGCGATACGCTGGAAGGCTACCCGCTCCTGAATGATTCTGTTCATCGCGTGAATGAGCGGTACGCGATTCTTGTTACGCCACTCACGAAAGACCTTGACCTGCTCGTTGGTCAGGCCGATGGCATCCCGGTTCTCCATGATCAACGGCATTAGAAAGGGGTGATAGCCCATCTGACTCAACATGGACATCTGTTGCTTTGCCAGGCCCCAGTCGATCAGATCGAGGTCACTCGGCGCTGCAGCTTCATCGGCCGCGCACTGCACCCAGGCCAGCGCAAGGACCAGTACCAAGGCCCCTGCAGATTTCCTTTTTTTCGTCATCGTCGCCTCTTGCCTCCTCGTTGCCTCCAGCCAGCCGCGGACTTCGCGCGACTTTCTCCCCCACAGTCAGGCCGACACCTTCCCGGTCGGATTCCATCTGCCTGCGATTCAGGTTAGCCTACTCCGTGCAGTCTCCCAAGCCTCCTGAGACAGCCTACCGATGCCGCTTGTTGCGCAATGTGGGAACCGGCGACTAAGCTCTCCAGACCAGCCGATGCTCAAGGTCGCCCCTGCAGACCCGATGCAAGGGAGGATGGTAGCGTTATGCATGGAGCCGTTGCCTCGATGACTTCTGGAAAACGATGAGTCGACCCGACCACCAAAAGCGTACCCGTGACATGGTTCGGGACGGCCTGCTCGAAGAGCGATTCACCGCGCTATGGCGCCGATGCCTCGTTCCGGGCGCATCCAGTGATGCCGGGGCAATCTGGTCGCTTCTGGTGCAGCACTACTCGGAACCCCACCGCTTTTATCACGATAGGGAGCACCTTGCGCACTGCCTGGACGAGTTGGATCTCGCCGCCACGCTGGTGGCGCATCCCGACCAGGTCGAAATGGCCATCTGGTTTCATGACGTGATCAACGAACCGGGCGTCAGCGACAATGAGCAGCGCAGCGCCGACTTTTTTCGCGGTCTCGGCGGCACCCTGTTAGATACCGAATTCTCCAACGCGGTAACCGATCTGATCCTGGTCACGACCCACCGAGAAAAGCCCCCGATACCCGATCAATGCTTCATCTGCGATATCGACCTGGCCAGCTTCGGCTGTCCCTGGGAATGCTTCCTGAGAGACTCGAGTGCGGTCAAGGCGGAATTCACCGGCACCGAGGAAGAGTACTACCGTGGGAAAGAGGCGTTTCTTCGAACCATGCTGGGACGGTCAAGGGTCTTCCTCACGGACTTTTTCTACCGGCGTTACGAACAGCAGGCACGGGAAAACATTGGGCGACTGCTCGATATGATCGGGAAAAGGAACGACTGACTGGGCTGCCTGGCCAAGCGTTCCGGTGGCGCAGCACTATGCGTGCGGCCCATCCGATGAAGGCGTATCTTCGGCGGCGTGTCCTGTGGCACGGTAAC
Organism: uncultured Gammaproteobacteria bacterium; assembly: GCA_963808165.1. GTDB lineage: Bacteria > Pseudomonadota > Gammaproteobacteria > Chromatiales > Chromatiaceae > Thiosocius. The sequence goes on from CAWEET010000023.1 coordinate 69,606, forward strand.
GCCGACGAAGCATCGAAGCGCCGGGGAGCAGGCGCCGTTGGCCGGCCCCCGTGTCTCAACGGTACTGCCTCAGGTAGTTCCATTCGAATGCGCGCTTGGCCCAGTGGAAGCCCACAAAGCTCGGCAGCACGATGTTCCGGGTCGGAGTCCGCGCGACCAGCATGCCGCTGGAGCGGGTGTCGACGATACACACCAACTCCGCCTTATAGCTGTGACTGGCCGCCTTGCCCTGGAACGCGTCCATCAGGTTGGCGACCGCCGCGGACGCCTGCAGATCCGCCATGTGCGCCTGTTTCGGCAACCAGTCCGGACCAGGGAAGCTGCCCGAGTCGCCAGCCACGTAGACCCTGTCCCAGCCATCGACCTGGCAAAAGCGGTCGGCCTTGATCATACCGCCTGCGGAGCGCGGCAGGTCGGTACTGTCGAACCATCGATTGCCGGTCATGCCCGGCATGAACAGGATCATGTCGGCGGCGAATTCGCCGCCCTCGGTCGTCACCTTGCCCGGCGCAAAACTCTTCAGCTTGTGCCCCAGGTGGGTCTCGATGCCGCGCTTCACCATCTCGCGCATCAGGCCCTCGACCGCCTTCGGCCCGAGGCGCTGCCCGGGTTTCTCGGCCGGGGTAAAGAACACCAGCCGGAACTTGTCGCGCCGCCCCTGCTTGCGTAGAAAGGAATCTATGCCGAACAGGAATTCGAACACCGGACCGCCGCGCATCGCCGCGGGTTCTTTGGGATTGCCAGCGAAACCGAAGGCGAGCGTACCGCCGGGGAGTTCGGCCAGGCGCTCGCGGATCTGTACCGCCACATCGACCCCGCCACAGGGCAGGTAGGCGTGCTCGATACCCGGCAGCTTACGGATAAAGCGGCCGCCGCAGGCGATGATCAGCCCATCGTTGCTTACCTCGCCCCGATCGGTAACGACACGGCGCCCGGCATCCTCGAGCCCCTTGGCGGAGACCTCGTGATAGCTCACCTGCAAACGCTCGAAAAACGGTCGCAGGGGCACCACCAGATCTTCGGGCTGTCGCAGACCGGTCGGAATCCAGATGGTACCGGGGTAGTAGACGAACTCCGGCTTGGGCGCAATCAGGTCGATCCCGACGCTCGCATCGGCAGTGCGCAGTTTGCGCACGGCGGTGAGCGCGGCGAAACCGGCGCCAATGACGGTGACTCGTGACATATCGGGGCGAACCTCCTCGCATTCAAGGCCCTTATTCTAAAGCGCAGACGGGTGAATGTCAGACGCGCTAATCCCTGGTGTTGTTTAGGAATTTAGGTGGCCAGCCGTTATTCTTGGGATGCAAACCGTAGATTCAAAGACGCATATGACAGACTTCGACGCCAGCCTGCTGGGCACCCTAACGGACATCTCCGGTGCACGATTTATCGCACAGATGGCGCAAGGAGGCGACGGCTTCGAGCCATACCGCCAGATGGGTGTGGAGAAGGTCACCGTCGGTCAGATCGGTACTTACGTGATCGCGCAGGGTGAGCAGGAACAGGTCCTCTGTCAAATCATTCGTGTCTGGGAAGAACCCAGGTCAAACGGCAGCGTCCATATGATGCGGTTGCTACCGCTAGGCGAGGTCACCAGCGACGGCCGGTTTTTTCGCGGGGTCGGGCGCTACCCGCCGTTGCAGACCCCTGTTTACATGGCGGAAAGCCAGCAGCTGGAAGCGATGTTCGACTCGGTGCGGCGCTACGGCCTGCACCTAGGGCGGCTGAGCCAGCGCTCCGAACTGCGCGTGTTCGTGGATCCGAATCTGCTGTTCAACCGCCACTTGGCGATTCTGGGCCAGTCGGGGTCGGGTAAGTCCTGGGCGGTCAGCAGCCTGCTGCAGCGCACCGTCAAGCTGATGCCCAAGGCGCACATCGTGCTGCTGGACCTGCACGGCGAGTACGGTTGGCGCGACGCTGGCGGGCGCTTCCACAGCGCCTTCCCTGGCGACATGGTGCACCACGCCGATGCTCGCAGCCTGGAGATACCCTACTGGCTGCTGACCTACGGCGAACTGGTCGACCTCTTGATCGACCGTACCGACCCAAACGCCTCACTGCAGATCTCATTCATGCGCGAGGTGTTGTACACGCTGCGCAGAAAGGGTAACCAGGATCTCGGTATCGACCGCCTGTCGGTCGATTCCCCGGTGTACTTCTCGCTCAAGGAACTGTATCTGCATTTCAAACAGGCCAATGAGCAACAGTTCGATTTCGGCAAGACTAAGGGGCCACTGTTCGGTGCCTTCGATGAGTTCCTGGTACGCTTTCAGGCGATGTACAACGACTCTCGTTACGAGTTCCTTTTCAGGCCGAAACGGCGCACCAAATCTTCCGATTTAGAGGGTCTGCTGCGTGATTTCATCGGCCTCGGTGAACCCAAGCGTCAGATCACGGTGATCGATCTCAGCCCGGTGCCGCACGATGTCCGCCCGACGGTGTCGGCGCAGATCGGGCGCCTGGCCTTCGAGTTCAACTACTGGAATCCACAGCGGCGCGAGTTCCCGATCCTGCTGGTCTGTGAGGAGGCACACCAATACATCCCGCGGGAGGCCGACAAACAACACCAAGGCAGCAGACGCGAGATGGAGCGCATCGCCAAAGAGGGCCGCAAGTACGGAGTGGGCTTGTGTGTCGTCAGTCAGCGGCCGAACGAGCTCTCGGAAACCGTACTCTCGCAGTGCAGCAACTTCATCTGTCTGCGCACCACAAACCCGCAGGACCAAGAGTATATTCGCAAGCTGATGCCCGAGGGTGAACAGGACCTGGCCGATGTGCTGACCACGCTGCGGCGCGGTGAGGCGCTGACCGTCGGCGAAGCGATCCCTATCCCGACCCGCTGCCAGCTATATGCGCCGGATCCCGCGCCGGCGAGCAACGACGCGCCGGTAGCCGAAAGCTGGAGAACCGGGCCGGACGACATCGATGTCGCTGCCATCGTCGATCGCTGGTGGCGCCAGCAGCGCTGATCAAGTAATGGATAAAGTCATGTCAGACGATAATATTCTGCCCTTCCCCGAACGCCTGAAAGATGCGATCGATGAGGACCGATGGCGCGCACTGCAGGGTGAGTTCTATCTGGATTGCTACTTTGCGCAACATGGCAAGCCGGCGGACAATCCCGAGCAGTTGCGTGAATGGCTGACCGAGGCACAACTGTTCGCCGACACCGAGAATCCGTTCTTTCGGGGGTGGCTGATGCGGCGCCTCAGCGAGCCGGATGACTGACCAGTCGCAGATCAGGGCGGATCGATTGGGCCGCGCTCTGCGCTGCCCGCCCCCGCAAGCTGCTGCTTCTCTTCCGCCAGACCGCTGATCAGCGCCATCAGATCGTCGCTGCGGTCTTCGACTTCGCGGAATGCGGCGAGGATCTGCTCCTGGACGGCTGCTGACCCGTTCCAGTCGTCCGCGGCAAGTGCCAGCACGCAGTGGACACCTTCATGGACCGCCCGATGCGGATGGTCGATCTGCTGGTAAGAGGGCAATTGGCAAAAGTTTTCGGACCCGTCGCCCTGGCTGTACCACTTACCGAAACGGCAGTGGTCGGGAGACACGGCGCAACGCCGCCACGACTCGGACTCTTCACCCAGCTCGAGCGCCCGGTAGGCGTGCTGAATATAGATCACATGATCCATCTTGCTCAGTGACGAATCACTGACCATCTGGGTGAAGGAAACAGACGAATGCGTGTCGGTCGCGTTCTGGTAGAAGGTCGCGAAATCCACCTCGAAGGCCTCGACGATGCGTTGCGATTCACCCGCCATGTCCGACATCGCTGAGGCCTCGTTGGTGACCTGGCTGGCCGCGGCGGTGAACCCGTCCATTACCTTGTGAACATTGGCAGTCGCGTCCTTGGTGCGCTGGGCAAGCTTCTTCACCTCGTCAGCGACCACGGCGAAACCACGCCCGTGTTCGCCAGCGCGCGCCGCTTCGATCGCGGCATTGAGGGCGAGCAGATTGGTCTGCTCGGCAATCCCGGTGATCATTTCCAGGATTCCGCTGACCTCCTGGCTGTGACTGCCCAGCTGCACCGCGGTATCGCGCACTCCCTGCATCCTGGGCACCAGCTGCTGCAGTTTTCCGATGACCCTGCCGATCGATTCCCGGCCACGGGTGGCAACCTCGACCGATTCCGCCGTATTCTCATTGACCGATCGCATCTGTGCAGTTATCTCGGACAGGTCCCTTTGAGTCCCCTGCAGGTTTTCCAGCAGGTTGCTGGTCTTGAGCTCGGCCAGCCTGGCAACGAAACCGTCGAACTGACGCCGCGACCGTGCCTCCGCCATTGCCCCGATCGACGCATTGATGCGTTCGATAGTCGCGCGGTACTGCCCCTGCAGTCCGGCAGCCAACGCGCGGCGGAAGAAGCGCTCCTGCTCGACATGACGGAAGGTCGTATCCACCTCGCGAAAAAAGGCCTCGATCTGGTCGCGACCCTCGTTGATGTTCCACAGTGCCTCGGCCACCTCGTGGGTCTCATCGATCGCCGTCACGCGATAATCCGCGTCGCCCTGCTGGATCGCATCACCGAGCCGACGGATCTTGTCGAACACGTCGCGGTCGCGCCGCGCCGCACGCCAACCAAGCAAACCAACCACCATGCTCAGGGCGGAAGCCGCAAGTAGCACCGGGTCAATTCCATACCGGGCAAGCCCGTAGAGCGCGGCCAGCTGAGCAATACCCGTTGCGGCATAAAACGCGCAGCGGGAATTACAGCGCCAGTACGAATTCTTCATACGTCATGCCCCTGGATTGAAAACACTGCTCTAGGAGCCTACGTGACGTCTCGACCGCATCTTTCGGGCCCGCCTCTTTCTCCTTGGCCAACATCTCCGCATACACGGGCACCATTACGGCGACAGCGTCGGCGCGCGGCTTGCGTCGTACCGAGTAGTAGCCGACCGTCTGTCCACGTTCGTCGAGAGTCGGGGTCACATTGGCGAACACCCAATAGTAGGAGCCGTCGCTGGAAAGGTTCTTGACGTATCCGAAGAACTCCCTTCCGGCCTGCAGCGTTTCCCACATGTACTTGAACACGGCGCGTGGCATATCCGGATGCCGTACGATGTTGTGCTGCGAGCCCAACAGCTCCACTTCGCCATAACCGGCAAACTCCATGAATATACGATTGGTATAGGTGATCCTGCCCTTGGCGTCGGTCTTTGAGACAATGAAATCCTCTTCACGCATGACGCGTTCGCGCGCCAGCGGCTCGATCTTTCGCTTCATGGATGAGCGCCCCGTTCTTCCTAGCACCTGGTTTGGCGGCATGACCGCCGAATTTTTGAGCAGTGCAGACCCGGCCCGCTGGTAGTGAAGAGTCCGTCCTGCCCGATTGAGGCCTGAAAACGCAAAAGCCCCGTGACCGACAAGGTCAACGGGGCTGGCTGTCGAGTCGTTGCGCAGCTGGGGCTAGCTTGCGGCCGCCAGTGCCTGATCGACGTCAGCGATGATGTCGTCTACGTGTTCGATGCCGATCGAAAGACGCACCATGTCCTCGCGAACACCGGCGGCCGCCAGTTCATCAGGACCTAGCTGACGATGCGTGGTCGTCGCCGGGTGACAGGCCAGAGACTTGGCGTCACCGATGTTGACCAGTCGCAGGATCATCTGGAGCGCATCGATGAATCTCGCGCCGGCCTCCTTGCCCCCCTGGATGCCGAAGCTGAGGATGCCCGAGGCCTTGCCGCCGGTGATTTTCCGACACAAATCATGATACGGGCTGCCACGCAACCCCGCATAGCTGACCCACTCGACCTGCGGGTGCTGCTCCAGGTGCTCGGCAACGCGCTGCGCATTCTCGCAGTGGCGCTCCATGCGCAGCCCGAGCGTTTCCAGACCCTGCATCACCAGGAAGGCATTGAGCGGCGAAATCGCCGCACCGGTGTTACGCAGCGGCACCACGCGGCAGCGGCCAATATAGGCCGCCGGCCCCAGCGCCTCGGTGTAGACCACGCCGTGGTAGGAAGGGTCGGGCTCATTGAGCATCGGGAAGCGCCGGGCGTTGGCTGCCCAGTCGAATTTTCCGGAATCGACAATCACTCCACCGATACTGGTCCCGTGGCCGCCGATGTATTTGGTCAACGAGTGGATGACGATGTGCGCACCCAACTCGAACGGCTTGCACAGGAAGGGGGTCGGCACCGTATTGTCGACGATCAGCGGCACACCGTGGCGCTGTGCAATCTCGCCCAGTTTGACGATGTCGACCACGTTGCCGGCCGGGTTGCCGATCGACTCGCAGAACAGTGCGCGGGTGTTGTCGTCGATCTTGGCCTCGAGGCCGGCGTAATCGTCGTGCGAAGCAAAACGCACCTCGATACCCTGGCGCGGGAAGGTATGCGCAAAAAGATTGTAGGTACCGCCGTAAAGCTGGCTGGTACTGACGATATTGCATCCGACGTCGGCCAGACACTGAATGGAATAGGTGATGGCCGCCATACCCGACGCCAGACAGAGCGCACCGACACCGCCCTCCATTTCCGTCAGGCGCTGTTCGAGGACTGCCTGGGTCGGATTCATGATGCGTGTATAAATGTTTCCCGCAACCTTCAGATCGAACAGATCCGCACCATGTTGCGTATCGTCGAAGGTGTACGAGGTGGTCTGGTAGATCGGCGTAGTGGCGGCGTGAGTCGTCGGGTCGCCCTGGTAACCGGCGTGTAGTGCCAGCGTTTCGAGTTTCATGCTGCTCCTCCAATGTATTTATTGTACGTCGGGCATCTGGCCCGAGATCGCCGTAAGGGATCAGCGCAGATGATAGCGGCTGCAACAGGCGGTGGACAGGAGATCTAGGGCCTGTTAACACTAGTCCGGATCGCGTCGTTGCTGCCCCAAAATGGGCCAATCAAGGCGCGAGGAGTGAAGTTTGGTCATTCCCAATGAACGACGAGTAACACCGAGTGGCCCATTTTGGGGCGCAACCCGAAGGGACGGGGCCATTTTTCCACAGCTCTGCGTTGCACCTCGCTTATGTAGCCTGCTACACAGCACTCGTTACGCCTTGATCTGCGAAAAAATGGCCTCCGGCGACACGCTCCGGATTAGTGTTAACAGGCCCTAGGACAGGTGCCGGATTAGCGGACGGCGGTCGCGGCGCGGAATATCTCGAGCTGGCCGCGCGAGGTGTCATCCCAGTCGAAGCCCTCGGCATAGGCACGTGTCGCCGCTCGCGCCGGCAAATCGTCGAACAGCCTGCGCAAAGCCAGCACGATGGCACCAGCACTGCGATCCGAGCTCAATTGCCCGGCCGCCTTGGCTGCCACGACCTCCGGTGTACCGTCGACCGGCGTGGCGACGACCGGAGTACCGCAGGCCATCGATTCCAACAACACATTGGCCCAGCCTTCGCGGCTGGATGCCAGGATCAGTGCATCGGCCGCCTGGTAGTGTTCACGCAGACTCTCCTGGTCGAGACGCCCCGCGAAGCTGACCCGATCGACGAGCGACCATTGCGCCACCAGTCCGCGTAGCGCGGCTGCTTCAGGACCGTCGCCCGCGATCACCAACTGCATCTCAGGCAGTTCGCGCATTGCCTCGATCGCCAGATGATGCCCCTTGCGCTCGATCAGATGACCGACCGAAAGCAGCGTCGGCCTGAGCATCGAATCCGAGGCCCTCGCGGATCCGCTCCCGTTGCTCGGCCGGATGAAAGAAATCCAGATCCACCCCATTGCGCAACACCGAGACCCGGTCATCGGCGACGCCCATTTCGATTAGATAATCCTTGAGCGCACCCGCCACGGTGATCATGTGGGCGGCCGCCTCGGTGACTCGTAGGATCTTCTCGCGTGCAGCCGGGTATCGCGGAATCAGATTGAGATCGGTGCCTCGCCCGGTCACCACGAACGGCCGATCGAACTCCTGCGCCAGGCGCATCGCGGCGACTCCGTCCGGATAGAAGTAGTGCGCGTCGATCAGGTCGAAGTCGAAGCCATTTTCGCGCAGGCTTCGCGCCCGACCCCTGGTCGCGCGATACATCAACCAGGGCGACAGCTGCATGCCGATCTTCGGGATCACCGGATACGTCGGATGCCAGATTTCGATGCCATGCCGTCGCTCATGTTTGTGCACCCCGGCGAACTCGGCATAGCTGCCGAAACGTGGATTGTCCAACGGAAACCAGGGTACGGGCGCCACGACGGTCACACTGATCTCCGGCGCATAAGCCAGCAGCTGGCGCAAGCGATTCTCGACGAAGATGCCGTGCGACGGCTGGCGGTTGTTCGGGTAAAGCGAGCTGAAGATGAGTATCTTCACGGCAGGCGTCAGATGCGTGCCAGGCAGGAGCGCGCGATCTCGATCACTTTGCGTGCATTCGCGTCCCACAGAAACCCGCGTTCGAAGATAGCACTCCGCGCCTGCACACTCATCCGCTCCAGACGTTGCTGATCCGAGAAGATCTCCTGGACCGCACTGACAAATGCGACGCGATCTCCTGGGGGGAAAAACAAGGCGTTGCGGCCGTCCTCGAGGATCTCCCGGGTGTTTTCCTGATCCACGGCGACCACCGGTTTTGCCATGGCCAGATACTCGAATATCTTCATCGGCGAGGCGTAAGAGGTGGCCGCCGGTTGCAAGGCAACGTCGATCGCCGCCAGATGCTCGACGATCTGTGCGTGCGGAACGGCGCCCGTGATGTGTACACGGTCGGCGACACCGCATTCGTTTGCCGCTGACTCGATGGCATTGCGCGCTGGTCCGTCGCCAATGATCAGCAGGTGCACGTCGGAAAGATCATCCGGCCAGTGCGGCATTCCGCGCACCAAGTCTTCCAGGCCATGCCAATCACGAATCCAGCCGACAAACCCGACAACACGCTGGCCGCTCAGCCCGAATCTGCGGCGCACTTCGTCGCCCGCCTCGCTCTGCCCATGAAAACGCTCGGTGTCGACACCATTGCTGATCACAGTGATCAGGTCGCGATTCACACCCGATTGCACCAGCAGTTCGCGCAACGGCGTCGATACCGTGATGACCGCCGATGCATGATTGCAGATCCAACGTTCAGACCACCGCGCGAGCCTGCCCAGGCTCTGCTGACCCAGATCGGCCTGCTCCCGTGCCAGCGGACTGTTGACCTCGAGGATCAGCGGAATGCGCAGCCAGCGGCTCGCCAGCGCACCGGAAAAATTGAACAGAGCGTAGCGCTCATAAATAAAATCGGGCCTGAATTGCCGGGCCGCAGAAAGCAGCTTGTAGATACCGACGAGGTTATAGCCCAACTCGACCAGTTCACGGCCCATGTCGGGCATATGCTGTTTCAGCCGGCTCAACAACGAGGGGCTGGCATCAGCCTTCACCCCGGCAGGCGCATCCGTAGGTACCAGAGCGACTTCCTTCACCTCGTGGCCATCGCTTCGGAGGCTCGAGATGATCTCGCGGATATGGATACCCTGGGCATCGCTCGCCTGGGTCCGGTGATGGTAGAGGATGCGCATTACAACCTCGGGGCCCGGACAATCATTACCACATACCGGCCGTCGCGAGCATCGATCAGGCGAAGCCCGCTCAGGGCCGGTCGTCCACGACCCCTTCCTTCTTAACCGGCATGAGATCGGCCTTGCTGACGCCCAGCATCAGAATCGCGGTGCTCGCCACATAGATGGAGGAGTAGGTACCGATCAGTACGCCGATCAGCAGCGCGAAGGCGAAACCGTGGATGATCTCGCCGCCGAGGAAGAATAGCGCCAACAACACCAGGATGGTGGTGAATGAGGTGACCAGGGTACGGGACAAGGTCTCGTTCAGCGACTGGTTGATGATCCCCTCCGGTGTGCCCTTGCGCATCTTTCGGAAGTTTTCGCGGATCCGGTCGAACACCACGATGGTGTCGTTCAGCGAGTAGCCGATCACCGCTAGCACCGCAGCCAGGACCGGCAGATCAAAAGGAATCTGCAGCAACGCGAACAGCCCCACGGTAATGATCACATCGTGCACCAGCGCGATTACCGAGCCCACAGCGAAGCGCCACTCGAAGCGCATGGCCACATACATCAGGATGGCGATCAGGGCAACCAGCACGGCGAGAGCCCCGTCCTCGGTCAATTCGTCGCCGACCTGCGGCCCGACGAACTCCACGCGGCGAAGCTCCAACTCATTTTCCGAGGCCTTCGACAGGGCCGCAAAGACCTCGTTGCTCAGCCTGGCACTCTCACCCTCCGCACCGGTGCTCGGCAGGCGGATCAGGATATCGCGCGGCGTACCGAAACGTTGGACTGCGCTGTCACCGTATCCACCTGCCGCCAGCGCATTGCGAACCGAATCGAGCTCGACGGCCTCACTGTAGCCCACCTCGATCAGCGTACCGCCGGTGAAATCGATCCCAAGGTTCAGACCACGCGCGACGATCGCGCCGATCGAAACCAGGATCAGGGCCAGCGAGAACGCCATCGCAAGCCTGCGCTTGCTCATGAAATCTATTCGTTTACCACTCTTGAGGATTTGCATGGCTGTTTCCGCAGGTTCAGATGGAGAGCTTTTGGACGGGTTTGGCGCCGTAGATCAGATTGACCACCGCGCGCGTGCCGATAATCGCCGTGAACATCGAAGTTAGAATGCCGATTGCCAGTGTGACCGCGAAACCACGCACCGGCCCGCTGCCGATGGAGAACAGCACGACAGCGGCGATGAAAGTCGTGATATTGGCATCGAGTATCGTGCTGAAGGCCTTGGCATATCCCGAATGGATACTGGCCTGCGGCGTACTGCCCACGCGAAGTTCCTCGCGGATACGCTCGAAGATCAGCACGTTCGCGTCCACCGCCATACCGACCGTAAGCACGATGCCAGCGATCCCCGGCAGGGTCAGCGTGGCCTGCAGCATCGAGAGTATCGCGACGATCAGCACCAGGTTGGTAACCAGAGCCAGGTTGGCGACCAGACCGAACACCCGGTAGTAAACGACCATGAACACCAGCACCATCGCCAGACCGACAACCACCGAGGTGAAACCCTGGTTGATGTTGTCCTGACCCAGGCTCGGACCGATCGTGCGCTCCTCGACGATGTCGATCGGCGCCGCCAGCGCACCGGCGCGCAGCAACAGTGCGAGCTGGTGGGCCTCCTGCGGGCTGTCCAGGCCGGTGGTCTGGAAGCGTCGGCCGAATGGTTCGCGGATGGTCGCGACGTTGATCACCTCTTCGACCCACTGGCGGATCGGCTTGCCCTCGGCGTCACGTCCGACCGTGCGTTTCTCCTTGAACACCACGGCCATCGGCTTGCCGACGTTGTCGGTCGTGACGTTACGCATGCGGCGTGCGCCCTTGCTGTCCAGATTGACGTGCACCGCTGGCTGTCCCGACTGCTGATCGAAACCGGAAGACGCACTGGTCATTTCGTCACCGGTGACGATGATCTGGCGCTTTAGCAGAATCGGCTGGCCGTTGCGTTCATGATAGAGCGCCGCACCGGGCGGCACCCGCCCGCTAGTCTCGGCGTCGAATGCCTGCCCGGGATCGCCGTGCACCAGACGGTACTCCAGCGTCGCCGTCGCGCCGAGCAGGTCTTTGACCTTGCCCGGATCCTGCACCCCCGGCAGTTCGACGACAATGCGCCGCTCGCCCTGCTGCTGGATCACCGGCTCGGCCACGCCGAGCGCGTTCACGCGGTTACGCAGCGTGGTGATATTCTGTTCGAGCGCAAGCTTGCGTGCCGCGCGCTCTTCCTGTGGGGGCATGAACACGCGCACGAAGTAGTCGCCGTCTTCGTCACGCACGCTGACTCCCAGGTCGCGAAACTCCGAGCCCAGCAAATCTTCGGCGCGGTCGCGCGTCTCGGCATCCTTGAATCTCACGTCGACGCCATTGCCGGACTCCCTGACGGTGACGTAGCGGATCCGTTCGTCGCGCAGCTCCGTGCGCACATTGCCGGCATGGCGCTCCACCGCCTTGGCTATCGCCGCCTCCATATCGACATCGATCAGGACGTGAATGCCGCCCCGCAAGTCGAGACCAAGGTTCATCGGCCGTCCTCCGATACCACTCAGCCAGCCGGGGACATCGGGCGATAGCGTCAGCGCGTGAGTGAACTCCGGCGGCAGCACCTTGGCCACCACCTCCTGCCCAGTCAACTGATCTTCGGCCGCATTGAAACGTATCTGTAGCCGGTCAGGCTGGACCTCGGATGACTTGAATGGGATCTGGGCGCGCTGCAACGCGCCGACAAGGGTCTGGTGCAGCGTCTCGCCGACCTCCTCGCCGCGTGTACCCGTCACCTCGATGACCGGATCCTGCGAGAAAAGGTTTGGCAGGGCATACAGCAAGCCGACCAGCAGCACGACGGCCACCAGAAGGTTCTTCCACAAGGGATATTTATTAAGCATGATTCACGTGAAGCCAGTAGGGAGGCCACATCGGACTGTGGCCGCCGGCGCGGTTACATCTCTTTCAGGCTGCCCTTCGGCATGATCGTTTCGACCGCAGTCTTACGAACGGTTACGACGACGTTATCGGCGACCTCGACCTTCATGAAGTTGTCGCCGAGATCGATGATTTTACCCATCAGGCCACCCATGGTCTGGATCTCATCGCCCTTCTTCAGGCCCTCGACCAGGGCCTTGTGTTCCTTTTGCCGCTTGACCTGGGGGCGGATCAGGAAGAAATACATGATGACGAACATGCCGACCAGGAAGATGATCGACATCGCACCGTCCCCGCCCGGCGCCGAACCCTGCGCCATCGCGTCTGAAATGAATAAGTTCATCGTGCGCTCCATTAACCAAAACGTGCGGCGAATTCACCGCAGCAACCCAAAGGGGCGTGATTATGCCATAGCTCAGACCGGGACAGGCAAACCGCGCCGCAGGTAGAAGTCATTGCGGAAGCCGGCGAAGGTCCCAAGCTCTACCGCCGCGCGGATCCCACGCATCAGAGTCTGATAGTAGTGCAGGTTGTGAATCGTGTTCAGCCGGGCGCCGAGGATCTCGTTGCAGCGGAACAAATGGCGCAGGTAGGCACGGCTGTAGTTTCTGCAGGTGTAGCAGCCGCAGTCGGCATCCAGCGGCGCAGTATCCCTCGCGTGCCTGGCGTTGCGGATGCGCACCACGCCGTCATGGGTGAACAGGTGCCCATTGCGCGCGTTGCGCGTCGGCATCACGCAGTCGAACATATCGATGCCGCGCCGCACCGCCTCGACGATATCCTCCGGCGTACCCACACCCATCAGATAGCGCGGCCGGTCCTTCGGCAGCCGCTCCGACAGGAAATCCAGCACCCGCCAGCGGTCTGCGGGTGGCTCTCCGACCGACAGCCCGCCAACCGCATAGCCGTCGAAGCCGATCTCGATCAGGCCGTCGAGCGATCGCGCACGCAGCTCGGTGAAGACGCCGCCCTGGACGATGCCGAACAACGCACTCGGGTTACCGGCATGGGCCGCCTTGCTACGGCCGGCCCAACGCAGCGACAACTCCATCGATTCGCGGGCCTCCTGCTCGGTCGCCGGGTACGGCGTGCACTCGTCGAATATCATCACGATATCGGACCCTAGCGCCCGCTGGATCTGCATCGATTCCTCCGGCCCCATGAACACCCTGGCGCCATCCACCGGGGAGCGGAAGTGCACGCCCTGCTCGGTGATCTTGCGCATCTCACCCAGCGAGTAGACCTGGAAACCGCCCGAGTCGGTCAGTATCGGACGTCGCCAGTGGATGAAATCGTGCAGATCACCATGCGCCCGGATCACCTCGGTGCCAGGGCGCAACCACAGATGGAAGGTATTGCCCAGGATAATCTCGGCCCCGATGCCTTCGAGTTCCTCGGGTGTCATGGCCTTTACCGTGCCATAGGTGCCGACCGGCATGAAGGCCGGCGTCTGCACCTTGCCGCGGACGAAGTTCAGGCTGCCGCGGCGTGCCGCAGCGTCCAAGCCAAGTAAATGAAAATCCAAACAAAACCTCGATAATCTGCAATGACGCTTGACTGCATGGGGCAATATATTAGAAAATTCCCATGTACTGAATCTTCAGTACACTCCTCCATCCTCCTTTGGTGGAACTTATGGCGCGGCATCCCCTGCCGCGCCTTTTTTTGTGCATCAGTTTTTGTTCTCTCTTTCCAGGAACATCGCATCGCCGTAGCTGAAAAAGCGGTATCCGGCCTGCACCGCGTGGCGGTAGGCGGACATCGTCCGCTGATAGCCGGAAAAGGCGCACACCAGCATCAGCAGCGTTGACTCAGGCAGATGAAAATTGGTCAGCAGCGCGTCGACCACACGGAACTCATAGGCGGGACGGATGAACAGCCGGGTGTCACCGCGATACGGCATCAGACGGCCGCCCCCCGCCGCGGTTTCCAGGCTACGCACGCTGGTGGTGCCCACCGCGACCACGCGCCCACCGGCCGACCGTGTCTGGCCCACTGCGTCGACCACTGCCGCCCCGACCTCCAGCCATTCGCAGTGCATGCGATGCTCATCCAGATTCTGCACGCGTACCGGCTGGAATGTGCCAGCGCCGACATGCAGCGTCACCCGGGCACTGCGCACGCCGCGGTTGGCCAGGTGGTCCAGCATCGCCCGATCGAAGTGCAGTCCCGCCGTTGGGGCCGCAACCGCACCCGGACGATCACCGAACACCGTCTGGTACCGTTCCTGATCCAGGGGGCCGTCCGCGCGCCGAATGTAGGGCGGTAAAGGCATGCTGCCGTGCGCCCGCATCAGTTCGGCAAGGCTGCCCTGCTCCAGGCGCAGCTGGAAAAACCCTTCTTCACGACCTTCGACGACGAGGCTGAATTCGCCGATCAGGATTCGGCTGCCAGACTTCGGAGACTTGCTGGCCCGCATCTGGGCCACAGCCTCGCTGTCGGAGCGCAGCCGCTCGATCAGCACCTCGACCTTGCCGCCGGTCTCCTTCGTCCCGTGCAGGCGGGCCGGGAGTACACGCGTGTCGTTGAATACCAGCAGATCCCCCGGCCGCAGCAGGCCGGGCAGGTCGGCGAACTGTCGGTCGATCGCGGCGCCCGAGGTCGGCAAGTGCAGTAGGCGACTGTCGCCGCGCCGCGCGGACGGCTGTTGCGCGATCAACTCTTCCGGCAGATCGTAGTTGAAGTCGCTCAGTTGCATCGGCGCCGGATGTTAGCACGAAGGCTTGCCGGCTCGGCGGATGGCGCTATACTGCGCGGCTTAATGCCGGGGTGGTGGAATTGGTAGACACAGGGGATTCAAAATCCCCCGCTGGCAACAGCTTGTCGGTTCGAGTCCGACCCTCGGTACCATCGTCAGATCGTCAGTGACCTGAATATCGATCGCAGCCACTGCGTTGTCCCGCGACTCCCCGGGCCTCGACCGACACGCCCGGCGTGCGCCTTGTGATCGATCCGTCCGCACGGGGTCCAAGCAGCCGGCAGTCTAAGTGAGATGCAAGAAGACAGCGAATACGCCACCCGGCTGCGGGTCATCGAACTGCGCATCGAGCATCGTGATCTCGACGACGCCATCCATCTCCTTGCTGCCGACCCGGCAGCCGATCAGCTCCGTCTGAGGCGCCTGAAAAAACGCAAGCTGTTATTGAGGGACACCATCGCCCGGCTCGAGAGCCGGCTTATCCCGGATCTCGACGCCTGATCACTCAAACCGACCGGCCTTCCCGACCAGGGCCCGCTGCGCCAGCAATGATTGCGATCCCCAAATCATCGATCACCCAGGGGCCGGAGGACGGCGGGATCCGGACGGCCACCGGCCGCCACCGCGATGAGTTTGGAATTGCGCAGATCCGCGGTATGCTCGCCACGCCACGGTTTCAGGGCGAGCGAGAGTGACATGAGCAAACCTGCGCGCATCGGTATCCTCACGATCTCCGACCGTGCCAGCCGCGGCGAATATCAGGATCGCGGCGGTCCGGCAATCCGTGAGTGGCTGCAAAAGGCGCTGGCCGGCGCGTGGGAGGCGGTTCCGCGCATCGTCCCCGACGAACAGGATCAGGTCGAGGCCGTCTTGCGCCGGCTATGCGACCACGACGACTGCTGCCTGGTGGTGACCACCGGTGGGACCGGTCCCGCCCAACGTGACGTCACGCCCGAGGCCACCGCTGCGGTATGCGACAAGATTCTCGACGGCTTCGGCGAATTGATGCGTGGCGTCTCCTTGCGGCAGGTACCGACCGCGATCCTCTCGCGCCAGATCGCCGGCATCCGCGGCGGATCGCTGATCATCAATCTGCCGGGAAAACCGAGCGCCATCGCCGACTGCCTGGACGCGGTGTTTCCGGCTGTTCCCTACTGCATCGACTTGATCGAAGGACCCTACCTGACCACCGACGACAGCGTGGTCAAGGCATTTCGACCGAAGGCCAAACCAGCAGACTCTTAGCCTGCTTGGCGCTTTTGTCGGCCAGCGCATTTGTGCGACTTTCGCGCCGTGGTGGCCAATGACCAACCGCAGACTACGGCGCTGCATCCGCGCCGGCTGGTTGTTCGCCGCTGGGTTCGCCATTCTGCTCGCGGCGCAGTTCGTCGAGTCTGACGAGGACACTTTTCGCACGTTCGATACGCGCAACGATTTCCTCGTCGCCGGGCTTGAACCCCAACGCCGCCTCCCAGGTAGCCACCGCAGCATTCAACTGCTCTTCAAGATAGAGTTGGTCACCGAGCTTGACCAGCGCATCCACCTGCGGCGTGACGATGGCCCATAGCTCTGCGCGCATAGCTGCCACCTCAGGATGGTCCGGTTCCAGTTCGGCGGCCTTGTCCAGCCTGTCGAACGCGTTCTGATAGTCGCGCGAGTCGATGGCTTCCTGGGCCTTGGCAAGCTGTGCGCGGAACCTGGACTGACGCTTTTGCGCGGCCGCGTTGCGGCGCTGTTCCTTGGCCTGATCCTCCCAGGCCTGTAGCCGCGACGCGACCTTCTCGAGGCGACGGTCGGTGTCCATCGTCGCAGGTAACTCCAGTGCCACGCGGTAGCAACGCCGCGCAAGTTCCGTATCACTGCCTAAATGGACCTCGCCGCAGGCAATAAGACCGTCCAGCTTGGCATTCAGGCTCACGGTGAGTTCATCGCGCTGCGCGGCCAGCGCGATGTCCTGCGGTTGCGCCAGGCACAGCGCATCCAGATACCCAACACGGCCTCGCTCACTCTCGGCTTCCGCCACCATCAGCTGATCCTGCAGGATGCGCCTCTTCTGCGCCCATTCGTCCTGCATGTCGGCAAGTCCATTCGAAACATCGATGCTGAAAGGAAACCGGAACGAAGCAAGCTCGAGCAGACCAATGGCCTCCGACCAACGGCCACCATTTGCCAAATCCTCCGCTCTTTTCAGCGCCTCCGCCGGCGATGCTGGCGGCTGTATCGTCGGGGCCTGCTGCACGACCCAGGGTTCGAGCGCGCTACACGCGGTAAGCAGACACGCCAGTATCACTACCGACCATGTACGCGCCATCAGCCCTCCACCGACTCAAGGATGTGTCCGATGAGTTCATCGGCATTCTCATCCCTGGCTACAGCCTCCACGTCCATCGCGATGATCTCGACGTTCTGCGTTCGGCCGCGCACCTCCGCAGAGCCGAGGTCCTTGTAATGGTCCGCATCGCCGGGATGACCCGAGGCCATCACCGCACCGGTCAGCAATACCCCGCCCGGCTCCGCCATTCCGCACAGTCGGGCCGCGACGTTCACCGTGTCGCCGACCACCGTGTATTGCATCCGCTCCGAGCTGCCCACATTACCGGCCAGCATGCTGCCGCTGCTGACACCGACCCTGAACATCACGGTCGACTGTTGTTGCGCACAGCGGATCTGGTTGATGCGCTGCGTGAGATGCTGTACCAGCATGCCACAGGTCAAGGCATGCAGCGCATGGTGCGGGTCTTCCTCGGTCACACCGAACACGATCATGATGCAATCGCCGATGAACTTGTCGACCGTGCCGTTACAACTCTCCGCAGCCACGGCGAAATAGCCGAAATAACCGTTGAGCAGTTCGGCCACTTCGACCGGCTCGCGTGTCTCCGACAATTGAGTGAAGCCAACGATGTCGCAGAACAAGACGCTGCCGGTGACACTGTCCCCACCCAACGAGATCACCGCCTCGCTCGCCATCACCTGCTGCGCCACTTGCGGCGACACGTATCGCGACAGCGCCGCCTCGGCCTGGTTCTTGCGTTCGAAGCCCTCGGCCAGGTGCTGGAATGTCTGTAGCACCTGGCCAATCTCATCGCGCCGCTCGACCAGCCCGCGCGGCCGGTCGGCGCCGAGGACCACGCCGGCACGCGCCAGGTGCTCAATCGGGCGCGACAGGCGGTGCGCCAGTGCCGAGGCGAGCAATACGCCGGCAAACATCATCAGGAGCGTTGAGACTATCAGCAACTTCAGGGTTTCGTGCAGATCCTGTTCCATCGGCGAACGGTCGATGCTGACCAGCAGATAACCGGCGGTCACATCCTGGAACATCACGGGACTGACGTAGGAGACCGCCTTGTACTCGCCGTTCTCCCAATCCCAGGAGATGATGCCGGGCGACCCAAGCCGCTCGTCCCCGGCCCCGGGCGGACCGACCTCGGACGCCACTACCAGGGTGCCGTCGGCATTGTAGAGCTCGGCGCCGAGAATCAACGGGCTCTGGACATGGCGTTTCAACAGGATCTGCAATGTCAGCGTGTCCTCCGCCATCAGGGGCTCACCGCTGACCCGCACGAACTGTTCGACGATCACCGAGCTGAAGCGGTCGAACTGACTGCGGAAGCCGGCCTCCTGCTGTCGAATCAGATAGGAGCCGAGCAGACCCATCGTCACGATGATCAGTGCCGCGATACTCAGCGACCACTTCAGACCCAGCGGTATCGAGGAGTTTTCGTAGCTACGCCAGACTCTGGGCAACAGCGCGTCAGACCCGGAACTGCCGGGCGGCGTTACCACCTCTACACAGTCACTGGATTCGCGGCTGACGTTCATCTGCACGCCCCTCATCTCGAGCGTTGTAATCCGGACCCTGGTCCGGGCCCGCTAATGTACCACCTGCGCGGGCCGAAATTGTGGACAACTGGGCTGCGCAGAGCAAACCCGAAGTGGTGGCGTACAATTGAAATGTTATCCTATTACGTCAACACGACCGATCTGGGAGTCTTTGGTGCCCGCGAACAACCCGGTATGGCGCGCCGCCGTGCTGCTGGTCAGCCTTTGCCTGCCGCTGCCCGTGCTGGCGGCCGCGCCGGTCGTGGTCGCCAGTATCGCACCTCTTCACTCCCTGGTCGCAGTGGTGATGCAGGGTGTGGGTAACCCCCAACTGCTGCTGCGCGGCGGCGAATCCCCCCATACGTTCACGCTGCGCCCCTCGGATGCGCGCCTACTGCACGCGGCAGAAATCCTGTTCTGGATCGGTCCGAGCCTGGAACTGCCACTGCAACGCATCCTCCCCGGTCTTGAGGGCACGGATGCGGTCGCCATGCTGGACGTGCCGGGCGTCGAGACGCTCGCGGCTCGCGAACTGCAACCGGCGCATGCAATGGAGCCGGCCCATGCGCATGCGGTCGATCCGCACATCTGGTTGTCGCCGGCCAACGCGATCGCGATGGGCGATGCCATCGCGCGAACCCTGGCCGCCGCGGATCCGGCGAACACCGCGCGCTACCTGGAAAATGCCGCGCTGCTGCGCCAGCAGCTGACCGTCCTGGATCAGGACCTGCGGCTCGAGCTTGCCGGTATCGAGGGCGGCTTTGCAGTCTTTCACGATGCCTACCAGTACCTCGAGCAGCGCTACGGCCTGCGCTCTTCGGGGACCGTCACGACACACCCGGAACGCAAGCCGGGTGCAGGCCACCTGACGGCACTGCGCAAGCGACTGGCCGCCGACCGGGTACGCTGCCTGTTCTCCGAACCGCATTACCAGCCCCGCCTGGTAGAGATGCTCAGCGAGGGCCTCGAGATACGCCACGTGGTGCTCGACCCCCTTGGCACCGACATAGCGCCGGGGGCAGACGCCTATCAGCAGATGATGCGCACGCTGGCCGACCGGCTCAGCGGATGCCTGCGTGGAGCCCGGCGATGATGAGTCTGCCGCACAGCTTCCCTGCATCGGGGCATGACCATCACGCCTGTGTGCGCGATGCGTTGCGCGGCGCCGAAAGGCTGTGCGCGGAACACGGACTGCGCCTGACCTCTATCCGGCGGCGTGTACTGGAGCTGATCTGGCAAAGCCATCGCCCGAGCGGCGCCTACGAGATCCTCGAACAACTCGCCGCAGAGGGCCACAAGCCGTCACCGCCCACAGTATACCGGGCGCTGGATTTCCTGATCGCACATGGTCTGGCGCACCGGATCAGCTCGCGCAACGCCTTCGTCGGCTGCACCCACCCGGGAGAGGTGCATATGGCACAGATTTTCATCTGCGACCGCTGCAGCGTCGCCGTCGAGCAAGCTGACAGATCGCTGAACCAGCGCATCCAACAGAACGCCGAGGACCTGGATTTCTGTATTCGCGAACAAACAGTCGAGATCGCCGGCCTGTGCCCGGCGTGCGCGGGGCGGGACGATGACGCCTGAGCAATTGATCGTCGGCCGCGACCTCGGCGTGCACGTCGGGGGGCGGGAGCTGATCAGGCACATCGACCTCGAGGTCCTGCGGCGCCGGATTCTCACGGTGATCGGACCCAACGGTGCCGGCAAGACGACTCTGGTACGCCTCGCCCTCGGCTTGCTCGCGCCGACTGCCGGCACAATCCAGCGCGCACCCGGTCTGCGCGTCGGCTATATGCCACAGCGTCTGAGCCTCCCGGAAAGCATGCCGCTCAGGGTCCGGCGCTTCCTGGCGCTGGCGCATCCGAATACCGCAAGCCTGCTGGAGAACGCGCGCCAGATCGGCGTATCGCATTTGCTGGATCGCCCGATGCAGGGTCTGTCGGGCGGCGAAACCCAGCGTGTCCTGCTGACGCGCGCACTGCTGGGCCACCCGGATCTGTTGGTCCTTGACGAGCCGGTCCAGGGAATCGATGTCAACGGCCAGGCCGAACTGTATCGGCTGATCGTCCGTCTGCGCGACGAGCGCGGCTGCGCCGTGATGATGGTCTCACACGACCTGCATCTCGTGATGGCCGCCACCGACGAGGTGTTGTGCATCAACCAACATGTCTGCTGCTCCGGACACCCGGACGCAGTCAGTCAGCACCCGGCCTATCTCGACCTGTTCGGCGCGGCCGATGCCAAGACGCTGGCGGTATACACGCACCACCATGACCACCAGCACGACATGCACGGGAACGTGGTGCCTGGCGACGGAACGCGCGAGCATGGATGACTTTCTGCTGCGGGCGCTCGCCGCAGGGCTGGGGCTCAGTATCATCAGCGGCCCACTTGGGGTGTTCGTGGTCTGGCAGCGCATGGCCTATTTCGGCGACACCCTGGCGCATTCGGCGCTGCTGGGGATCGCCCTGGGGCTGCTGATGGACGTGCATCTGCAACTCAGCGTGCTGCTGTTGGCGCTGTTCATTGCAGCAGCCCTGCTGGTTCTGCAGCAACGCAGCGTACTGGCAAGCGACACGCTGCTCGGGATCCTCGCCCATGGCTCGTTGGCGATCGGCCTGGTCGCAATGAGCTTCCGAGACGACGTGCGGGTCGACCTGCTGGCCTACCTGTTCGGGGACATCCTGGCGGTCAGCGCCGCTGATGTGCTGTGGATCTGGGCGGGCGCGCTGCTGAGCCTGGTCGCCCTGCTGTCGATCTGGCGACCGCTGCTCAATCTCAGCGTCCACGCCGAGCTCGCCGCCGTGGACGGGGTGAGGTTGGCTCGGGTCAAACTGACCTTCATGCTACTGGTCGCACTGGTGATCGCTGTGGCGATCAAGCTGGTCGGCGTACTGCTGATTACCGCCTTGCTGATCATTCCCGCAGCCACCGCGCAGCGCATCAGCCAGGGCCCTGAGCAGATGGCAATGATCGCGACGCTGATCGGGGCGACCGCGGTCATCCTCGGCCTGAGCGCATCGCTGCTATTCGATACGCCGGCCGGGCCGTCGATCGTGACCGCGGCCCTGGCCCTTTTCCTGCTGGGTCAACTACTGCGGCGCTCGCACTGACGGCGATGCCATTCAGCCATGGTTCAGGCAAGCGGGGCTAACCTTTATGCGGTACAGCAAAGAGTGAATGCCCGCGCCCGAACACGCATGCTCACCGCAGGCCGGGGGCAGTTGGCGGCGGCTTATCAGGCAAAGCTCGGACAACCCGGGCGACCCAGCATGCCTGATCGTCCAATGAGATTTCGTCACTGCGGCGCGATGCGGGCGGACCGCGCACGATCGACCGCCTGCCGCGATCGGGGCGGAGATCGTTACCGATGGCGTGTAGAGTATCGGCATGCCGACCGCCTGCGCGGCACGCGGTCCGTCGCCAACCTTGTTATCGTGGAGATTGACGCGGAAAGTCTATGCGGATCTGCGTGATCAGAAAGATACCCTGGATACTGCTGGCCGCGACCATTCTCAATGCGGCAGCGGGCCCGCATGGCGACCGGCGTAAATCGCTGGACGAGGCCGTCTCGGACGCCCGCGACCGCTATCCGGGGAGGGTGCTGTCGGCGGAAACCGATCGGCGCGGCGGTCGAGAATCGTACAACATCCGTATCCTTACCGATGATGGACGGGTCAAACGGCTGAGGGTGGATCCCGAATCGGGGCGCTACCAGCGCCGCCGGCCCGAGCGCTAGTCCTATGCGCATCCTGTTGGTCGAAGACGAACCCATGCTGCGCAGCCAACTGGCCGACCGGCTCGAGGCGAGGGGCTACTCGGTGGATGCGGTCGCGGATGGTGAGGAGGGCCTGTTCCTGGGACGCGAATACCCGATGGACCTGGCGATCATCGACCTCGGCCTGCCGGGCATTTCCGGAATCGAGCTGATCCGCCGGCTGCGCACGCTGCAGCGACCGTTTCCGATCCTGATCCTGACCGCCAGAGACGCCTGGCAGGATAAGGTCGAGGGGCTCGAAAGCGGCGCCGACGACTATCTGACAAAACCGTTTCATTCCGAGGAACTGCTGGCCCGGTGCAACGCGCTGTTGCGACGCGCCGCCGGGCATGCCAGCCCGATACTGAGTTCGGCCGGCGTCGAGATCAACACCGCCACCCAGGCAGTGCTCAGCCGGGGCATACCGGTGATCCTGACCGGTCACGAATACCGAATCCTCGAGTATCTGATGCTGCACGCGGGTGAGGTGGTATCCAAGACCGAACTAACGGAACATATCTACGATCAGGACTACGACCGCGACAGCAACGTGGTCGAGGTACTGATTGGCCGAATTCGCCGAAAGATCGACCCGGAGGGTGGCCGCCAGCCTATAGAGACGCTGCGCGGCCGCGGCTACCGCCTGGTCACCGACGACACCTGACGGTGAGCCGTTCGATCACACACCGGTTGCTTGTCAGCCATCTGATTATCCTCGCTGCGTTTCTCGGTCTCGCCGCCGCTGCCCTCGACCGCGCCTTCCGGACGAGCACCGAAAGCGCGGTGCGCGAGCGGCTGCAGGCCCATGTCTACACGCTGCTGACTGCCGCCGAGCCGGACGCACATGGGCGGATGCGACTGCCCGAGGCGCTCGGGGCGCCGGACTTCAACCAACCCGACTCGGGCCTGTACGCCGAGGTGGAGGGCGAATCCGGCAACTATCGCTGGCGCTCTGGCTCACTGATCGGACGCGGTCAGCGACTTGCGACACCCAGTCGGCCCGGTGAGACGCGCTTCCGCTTCGGGCCCGAATTGGCGGTACTCGATCAGGGGATCGCCTGGGAAGACGACGGCGGCGACGCGATCGCTTACTGGCTGACGGTCGCCCTGGACAATTCCGCCCTGCAGGCCGAACTGTCGGGCTTCCGCAGCACGCTGTGGCGCTGGCTGGGCGGGGTCACATTGCTGTTGCTGATAGCCCAGGTCCTGTTGGCGCGCTGGGGTTTGGCTCCGTTGCGACAGATGAGTGCCGCGGTCAGGGAGATCGAGAACGGCGAGACGATGCGCATCGAGGGCCCGGTGCCACTGGAACTGCGCGGTCTCAGCGACAATCTGAACGCATTGATCGAGCAGAACAGGCAGCGCCAGGAACGCGTGCGCAACAGCCTGGCCGACCTTGCGCACAGCATGAAGACCCCGCTCGCGGTGTTGCGCGGCGCCGGCGAGCAGAGTCCTGATCCAAAGCTGGGCGAACTGCTGGACGAACAGACCCGACGTATCGACGACATCGTCAGCTACCAGCGGCAGCGGGCAGCGGTGGCAGGCACCGTTGGTATGACCCGCCCGATCGCGATCGCACCCATCCTGCAACGCCTCTGTTCCAGCCTGGACAAGGTGTATCTGGAACGCGGCATACACTACAGCATGCAGGTGGACGAACAGTTGATGCTGCGCGCCGACCAAGGTGATCTGTTCGAACTGTTCGGCAACCTGCTCGAGAACGCCTTTAAGCATTGCCGCGGGCGGGTACAGGTCAACGCCAGCATCGACCGGGGGCAACTCCGGGTTGACTTCGAGGACGACGGCAAAGGCATCCCCTCCGGGGGCATCGATCGGATCCTGCAGCGCGGCGAGCGCGCCGACCGCCGCCACCCCGGTGAGGGCATCGGGCTTGCAGTCGTGAGCGAGATCGTCAGACAGTATCGCGGCAGCTTGTCCATTGGGCGGTCGGAGCTCGGCGGGGCGAGATTCAGCGTGACCCTGCCAGCCTGAATCGGCGCGCGGGATCAGCCAAGCACCCGCAACTCAAGTGCGCCGCGGCACTGCCGATGACCGGCTGCAGGCACGACTATCCGGACCGGTGCGATGTCGCAGACGAAGAACGAACCCGATCACGACGAAAACGCGATGATTCAGTTTGGCGGCGAGTGGCTGCCGGCTGAGGATGTCCGGAAGAAGATGGATACCACGACCCTGGTGGTCGATGCCATCGATCGCTTCAACAGCGAATTTCCCCATCTTGCCACCGCCAGCACCCGCGAGGTCGTGCCGCTGGTGCGGCAGCGACTGCAAGCAATCAGGCTACGCATGCACTACCCTGGTCAGCAGCAGGATCTCGCTGAGTACGCAGTAGACCTGCTGGCCATCCTGTCCCCGGAGGACGTCATCGAAGCGCTGGCAGAGCGGCACGGGGAACACCTCGACATGCTGCAACTCATCCAGCTCGCAGGCGACCAACCCTACCTGCTCGCCCTAAGCCGCGAGGCAGGCGAGTTGGAACAGAACATGGTCTCGCCCGAACAGACGTCACAATTGTGGAACGATCTGGCCCGCCCTGCCCCCGGTGGCGGCCTGTGGAACGCGGACAAAGTGGTCGCGCTGCGATCCAGGAGTGGCTGACGCGCAATAGCGGGTCGCCATTCAAGGCTGTGAATTGCCCGTCCTGTCCCGCGCCTGCGCGCCGATCGCATTCATAAGCGAAAAAGCCGGCATCCTGCGATCGGGGCGCCCGCCCATAATGGTTTCTTCACCCCAAACGCCACGAGGAGTGGCAGGAAATCACCGGTTCAAGGTGATTTTTTAACGCCGGTTTGCCGCATTCTGGCCTAATCTGAAAATATAAGGCAGTGGGAAGACCTGAATGGGGGCTTGGTATGTTTTGTCCTGACTGTGGCAGCGAAAACCCTGATGACGCTAGATTCTGTGGCGGCTGCGGCCAGGCCTTCGGCAAGCTCGAAAGCCGGGGTGTCGGCGAGTCGCAAGAGCCGATGCGCCTTGTCGATTTGAACGATACGCAGGAACTGGTGCCGACCGGCCTGAAGTACGGCGTCCTTGTCGCCAGTCTGTTCATGCCGCTGATCGGCATCGTGATGGGCCTGTTCTATCTGTTCAAAGGTGCGAGCGAGGACAAGATGGCGGTTGGCCGGCTGTGGCTGTACGTCGGCATCGGGCTGGCATTCGTCTATTTCTTGCTTGGCAGCGGGGAATTCTGAAATGGACGGTGCCAAGGGGTATCTGACGATCACACGGGACCGTTCGATCTCCAATGCGCTGCGGGGCTTCACGATACTGATCGACGACAAGGCAGTCGACAAGATCAAACCGGGCGAGGCCAAGCGGTACGCATTGCCATGCGGGCATCACGTCATCCGTATCGCGATCGATTTCTACAAGAGCAGACCGCTGCCCCTCGAACTGCAGCCCGGGCAGTCACTGACCCTGATCTGCGGCGACCATGCCCCCAAGACGCTGAGTGAGTCCCTTTCCTTGCGCGGCATGGGACAGTCGATCAAGGCCATGACATCACCGGCAGACTATCTGTACATCAAGCAAACCGGCGACGAAGGGACATCTACCCTGCCGGTCCAGCACGAACGCCTGAAACAGGCCGAACCGGGCACCCGACCACCAAAGACACCCACAAGAAACCAAAAAACCATCTTCCTATCGTACCGGCGAGAAGACAGCCGGACGATCACCGGCAGGATCTGTGACCGGCTGACCAGTCATTTCGGCCGGGAGGCGGTTTTCCGGGATGTCGATTCAATCCCAGCCGGCATCGACTTCCGTAGCAAGATTCGCGAGACGATCGACAAGGCCGACCTGCTGATCGCGGTGGTGGGGCCCCGGTGGCTCGATGCACGGAACCAGCATGGCGAACGCAGACTCGACCAAGCCGAGGATTTCGTGCGCCTGGAGATCGAATCGGCCATGGCCAGGGACATGCCGGTGATACCGGTGCTGGTCGAGAATGCCATCATGCCATCGGCGGATGAGTTACCCGACAGCATGGCGCAATTTGCCTACCACAATGCGCTCCCGATATTGCAGGAACCCTACTTTCATGCCGGCATGGATATGCTGATCGAGCAGATCGAGAGACCCGATGGCGAACCGGCCGGGCCCAAACAGCAGTTTTGTGTCGGCTGCGGCAAAGCACTCGCCGCGGGTCAACGATTCTGCACGGGCTGTGGCCACCCGGCGGCCCGAATTTGACGCCGAAAGGGGCGCAAACAAGGCGGGGGAATCTGCGCAGGAATACAGCGCCTCCCCGATGGACGTTCTCCGGCCGGGCCGGAGGAACAGGAAGCACGGCAGGCCGAACAGCCCGGATCCCGCCAGAGAACCGGGTGCTGTTGCGGGACCCGGCTCACCCAGACCCGGCATCCGGTTCCAGATCGAGCGACACCGAGTTGATGCAATAGCGTAACCCCGTCGGTTGTGGTTCGTCGGGGAACAGGTGGCCGAGATGGGAGCCACAGCGGCGGCAGTGGACCTCGGTTCGCTCCATGCCCAGGGTTCGATCGGTCTCGGTGGCTACCGCCTCACTGCTCAGGGGCTGGAAGAAGCCGGGCCAACCGGTGCCCGAACCATACTTGGTCTGGGAGCTGAACAATGGCTCACCGCAGGCCACACAGCGATAGGTCCCGCTGGCCTTGCTGCCCCAGAATGCCCGCTCGGAGCCCTTCTCACTACACCCGTGAAACTGCTGCTCGGTCAGCACCTCGCGCCACTCTGCGTCGGTTCGTCCGGTTTCGTCTGTCATGCCTGTCAACCCCTCGGATCTTGGCCCACCGGAAGCGCTTGGGGGTTATTCTGCTTGATAGTCATTCGTCCCGATCACTATACTCGCCGGCCAATCGCAACAGTTTTTACTGGGTCTTGTTATGAGCATCAGCGCCTTCCATCCGCCACTTCGCACACTGATGGGCCCGGGGCCCTCGGATGTTCCGCCACGGATCCTGGAAGCGCTGAGCCGCCCCACCATCGGTCACCTCGATCCCAGATTCGTCGACCTGATGGATGAGGTCAAGACGCTGCTGCAGCATGTGATGCAGACTGAAAACGCTCTGACGATGCCTATATCGGCCCCCGGTTCGGCCGGCATGGAGGCGTGTTTCGTCAATCTCGTGGAACCCGGTGACAAGGTCATCGTCTGCCAGAACGGGGTATTCGGCGGGCGTATGAAGGAAAACGTCGAGCGCTGCGGCGCCCACCCGATCATGGTTCACGACGCTTGGGGAAGTGCGGTAGATCCACAGAAGCTCGAAGACGCATTGATCGCCAATCCGGATGCCAGCGTCGTGGCCTTCGTGCATGCCGAGACCTCGACCGGCGCCCAGTCCGATGCCAAGACCCTGGTCGAACTGGCCCACAAGCACCATTGCCTGACGATCGTCGATGCGGTGACCTCGCTCGCCGGCACGCCGCTGAAGGTCGACGAATGGGAGATCGACGCACTCTACTCGGGCACCCAGAAGTGCCTGTCGTGCGTGCCGGGCATCGCACCCGTCAGCTTCAGCGATCGTGCCCGGCACAAGATCAGCAACCGCCGGCACAAGGTCCAGAGCTGGTTTCTGGACATGAATCTGATCATGGGATACTGGGGGAAGGGCACGCGCCGGGCCTACCATCACACGGCGCCGGTCAATGCCATGTATGCGCTGCATGAGGCGCTGCTGATGGTCCATGAGGAAGGACTCGAGAACGCCTGGGAACGCCATCGGCGCAATCACCTGGCCCTGAAGGCCGGGCTAGAGGCCATGGGTATCCAATTCATCGTCGACGAGGCGCATCGGCTGCCGCAGCTCAACGCGATCGCAATCCCCGAGGGCGTGGACGATGCGGCAGTGCGCCTGCGCCTCCTCGAGGAACATCACCTCGAGATCGGCGCCGGCCTCGGCGACCTCGCCGGCAAGGTGTGGCGCATCGGCCTGATGGGCTACAGCAGCCGGATAGAGAATATCACCCTCTGCCTGGCGGCACTCGACGGCGTACTCGCCGACATCGACGCACCGGTGAATCACGGTGTCGCCCTGCCGGCCGCAGAAAAGATCCTGGCGGCCTGACGGCGCGTGCGGCGGTCGTCGCGGCGCGCCCCCGGGCGGCGCCTGGCCCTTACGGTCGCGGCACTCGCCAGCCTGATCGTCGGTTACTACCTCGGGCAGCACTGGCAGCGCAAGCCTCTCGCCGATCTGTCCGCGGTCGTCTACCCGGCAGGCCGGACGATCGAATACCCGGACGTGCTGGCGATCGCCAGCGGCGACGACCTCTGGCGCCTGTTCCTCGTCGCCGACACGCGCGAAGGTCAGTGCCGCCAGGTGATGCGGCACTTCGCCGCAGTAGTGAACCGGCTGGCCACCTGGCCGAAGATCCAGGAGCGCCTGCGCCTGACGGTATTGGCATACGACCAGCCCGACGAAAGCGCCGCTGACGGCTTTTCCGGCAGCGCGAGCTGGGTCGAGGTGATCAGCGGTGACCCCGCCGACCTGGATCGTTTGAGTGGTCAACTGGGAATCGCGCCAGGTGGTCTCGACTGGTGCAACAGCTACCAGGCCAGCACCATCCTGGTAGCCGCGGATCGGACTGCCTGGGCGCTGATTCCTTACGAGCAAGCGGCTATCATGGCGCACAACATCAGCAGTATCGTCGCCTTCGTGGAGTAGGCCGCCACATGCCGGAACCCGCAAAACCGCGCCTTCTCGATCGTGTTTCAACCGGCCTTCTGCACCTGCTGCCGCAGCACCTGCTGGCGGCCGGCATGTATCGGTTGATGCGTTCCACTCAACCCTGGCTCAAGCAACAACTGATCACCCGGATCAGTCGACGCTACGGGATCGACATGGGCGATGCCGCGCAACAGGACCCCACCAGCTACCCGAGCTTCAATGCCCTGTTCACACGCGCCCTGAAACCGGGTTCGCGCCCGATAGCCAAAGGCATGCTGGCCTCACCCGCCGACGGCAGGATCAGCCAGATAGGCGCGATACGCGGAGATGCCCTCTTACAGGCCAAGGGTCACGAGTTTGACCTGCTGGCGCTGCTCGCGGGTGACAAACAACGGGCTGGGGCATTCCGCGATGGCCTGTTTGCGACCGTGTACCTGTCGCCGCGCGACTATCACCGCGTGCATATCCCGTTTTCCGGGACGCTGGAATCCATGGTCTTCGTGCCCGGTGACCTGTTCAGTGTGAACGAGGCAACCACCCAATTGGTGCCGGGCCTGTTCGCACGCAACGAACGGCTCATCTGTCATTTCAGCAGCGAGCTCGGGCCGATGGCGGTGATCCTGGTCGGCGCGATCTTCGTTGGGAGCATAGAGACCGTCTGGCATGGGGAGGTCCGCGCGCAGCGCGGCCAGCCAACCAAATGGGTCTACCGTAGAGACAAGCGCCTGCGGTTCGACGCAGGGGCCGAGATCGGCCGCTTCAATATGGGATCGACGGTCATCATCCTGCTGCCAGCGGGCAGTGCCGCCTGGGCCGACGCACTCGGACCCGGCAGCCCTCTGAAGATGGGACAGGCGATCGGCGAGCCACTGAGGCCGTGACTCAAAGCAGCGCGGCGACCTCCGCATGCTGCCCGACCCTCGCCCAGTCGGCTGCCGAGCGGCCCCGATCGTCACGCAATGCTGGATTGGCACCGAGTTCGAGCAGCAGGCCCACCGTTGCGAGATGGCCGCGCTTGGCTGCCCAGATCAGCGCCGTCCAGCCACGGGTGATCTCCACCTCGTCGAGCGAGGCCCCGGCCGCTGCCAGTGCCCGTACCACCTCGACATGGCCATTGCCCGCGGCCAGCATCAGCGCCGTGTAGTAACCTTTTTCATGCAGATCGACCCGTGCACCGGCGGCTAGCAGTTCGCGCACGGTCTCGAGGTGACCGTATTGTGCCGCCAGCATCAGCGATGTCCGAT
Source organism: uncultured Gammaproteobacteria bacterium (assembly GCA_963808165.1). GTDB lineage: Bacteria > Pseudomonadota > Gammaproteobacteria > Chromatiales > Chromatiaceae > Thiosocius. Next base: position 100,157 of record CAWEET010000023.1, read on the forward strand.
AGCAGACATCGCGCTGGTCGACGCCGGTACCGGCGGAGACGGCCATCAGCAACTGGCGGGTATCTCCCTGCTCTGCCAAACGGTGCAGCGACCTCCCCGGCGGCGGCTCCGAGCCGGGTCGGTCACAGCCTGCGAGCGCCAGCAGTATGAAACAGGCGAACAAACGAACCATGCTCGCATGCTGTCAAACGCAGGGCCCAGATGCATTGAGGATTCGCAGTCACCCGGCCGGGCAGACCCGGCTCAGCAACGTTGCAGGGAAAAGCTCAGCACGCCGTCGATATCATCAGCGCCAAGCCGCGCCATCAACAGGCGGTCGAGACCGACCGCGACACCCGCACATTTCGGCAAGCCGTGCTGCATTGCGCCCAACAGTCGCCCGTCGATCCGAACGCCGGGACGCCCGAGGCTGCGTCGACGGCAGTTGTCCGCCTCGAACCGGGCCGCCTGTTCTTCGGCATCGACCAACTCATGAAATCCGTTGGCAAGCTCGATGCCATGCAGAAACAGCTCGAAGCGCGCGGCGGTCCGGCCGTCCGGATTCAGCCGCGCGAGCGCCGCCTGGCTGGCCGGATAGTCGGTCAGGAAGCACAGACCATCGCGCCCCAGATCCGGCTGGATGAAATAGCTGAGCAGCAGATCTAGCCAGCCGTCGCGGTCGAGCGTCATGCCCTCCGCGCCAAGGATGTTGTGTTGCAGTGCAACCGCACGCAAGTCTTCTGCGCTGGCCGCAAAAACATCCAGGCCGAGCCTGTTCTGGAACAGGTCGGCGTAGGAGTGTTGTTCGACCGGTATCGCCGAGTCGGCCAGGGCCAGGCGCACCAGGGTGGTCACCTCCTCGATCAGGCGGGCGACGTCATAACCCGGGCGATACCACTCGAGGATCGAGAACTCCGGATTGTGCAGGCGTCCGGCCTCGCCGTCGCGAAAGGCCTTACAGATCTGGAAGATCGGCCCGCTGCCGGCCGCCAGCAGACGCTTCATCGCGAATTCGGGGGAAGTCTGCAGATACAGATCCGTGCCATCGGGAAAGATCGGGCCACGATACCGCGCCAACAGAGGCTGCAGGGCCGGGTCGGTGCCCGCGGTACTGCAGGCCAGCGGCGTCTCCACCTCGAGCACACCGACGCGCGCGAAATAACGTCTGATATCGGCCAGCATCGCAGCCCGGGTGCGCAGGGCATGCAGGTCTGCGCCAGGCCGCCACTCCGCGTTCGCCAGCCTGTTACTCGTCTTTGATCCGGCTGACATAATCACCGGTACGCGTGTCGACCTTGATCTTCTCGCCGGTCTGGATGAACAAAGGTACGCGCACGACGGCACCGGTCTCCAGCGTGGCCGGCTTGCCGCCACCACCCGAAGTGTCGCCCTTCAGGCCCGGGTCGGTCTCGGTGATCTCCAGGTTGACGAAATTGGGCGCCTCTACCGAGATCGGTGCCCCGTTCCACAGCGTGACCATGCAGATGTCCTGCTCCTTGATCCATTTCGCTGCCTCATTCATCGCGTTGGCGTCGGCCTGGCACTGTTCGAAGGTCTCGTCATCCATGAAGTGCCAAAACTCGCCGTCGTTGTACAGATACTGTAAGTTCCGGTCGACCACGTCCGCGGCCTCGACCGTCTCGCCCGAACGGAAGGTCTTTTCCAACACCCGTCCGGTCTTCAGATTGCGTATCTTTACCCGATTGAATGCCTGGCCTTTGCCGGGCTTCACGAATTCGTTTTCAATAATGGTGCACGGGTCACCGTCGAGCAGCAGCTTGAGACCACCCCTGAACTCGTTTGTGCTGTAAGTCGCCATTCGAACCTCACCAAAACGCTGGAGCAACAAAGCCGCCAATGATAACCCCTTCAGCCGCACCCTTGGAAACCGATCGGTGGCAGCGTGAGATGGCGGAGGCCGTGCGTGACCCGGTGGAACTGCTGACCCTGCTGGGTCTCGATCCACAAGACCTGCCAACGCTGCAGCCCCCTGGAGGGGCGTTTCCGCTGCGCGTACCACGCTATTTCGTCGGGCTGATGCGACCAGGCGATCGCAACGACCCGCTGCTGGCGCAGGTCCTGCCACTCGCGGCCGAACAGGAGGTGGTGCCGGGTTACCATCGCGATCCAGTCGGTGACATGGCGGCAATGACAGGACACGGTATGCTGCAGAAGTACAGCGGCAGGGCGCTGATGGTCACCACGGGTGCCTGCGCGGTGCACTGCCGGTATTGCTTCAGGCGCCATTTCCCGTATCGCGAAATATCCGCACTCAGGCAATGGCGCGCAGCGCTGGCGGCCGTGCGCGATCAGCCCGGGATCGGGGAACTGATTCTCAGCGGTGGCGACCCGCTCAGCCTGTCGGACGCGCTGCTCGCCACTTTGCTCGACGAGGCCGGGCAGATTCCGCAGCTGCGTCGTCTGCGCATACATACGCGAGTGCCGGTGGTGCTCCCAAGCAGGGTCACCAGCAGGCTTACCGGGATGCTGTCGGAAAGCCGCCTGCGGGTGGTCATGGTCATCCATGCCAATCACCCGAATGAGATAACACCCGAACTCAATGTCGCCATGCAGCAACTGACCACCATGGGGACGCATTTGCTGAATCAGTCGGTGCTGCTCAAGTCCGTCAATGATAGTGCCGATACCCTGGTGAAGCTCAGTGAGTCGCTGTTCGACATTGGAGTGCTGCCATACTACCTGCACCTGCTGGATGCAGTGGCGGGCGCCGCACACTTCGAAGTGCCGTTGAAGCACGCCGAACAGTTGCTCGAAGAACTGCGTGTCCGGCTTCCGGGCTACCTGCTACCACGCCTGGTTCGCGAGGTTTCCGGGCAGCCCTACAAGGTGCCGGCCTGAGATCTTCGCGCAGTACTCCCCGGCGGGACTGAACTTAATTCGGGCCTGTGGCTAGAATTGCGCGGATACGGTATTCATGTCGCGGTACGGTGGCGCGACCTGATTCTGCCAGCGACATGCCCCGGGCGTTTTAAAGAACAATCAAACACCAGAGTTGTGGTGGCCAAGTTGACCGAAACGAACGAGAAATCCGCGGGGCATCATCAGACAGAGGCGGCCGATGTACGCCAGCGACCGCTGCTCGGGCTGCAAATACCCCGGCAGTCCGCGCCCAAGGCCGACAATGTGCTGCTCGACCAGAAGGAGACGCAGGCCTGGTTCGAGGCCCTGCCAATGGCCAACATCGGGGAGACGGCACGCCGCGTGTTCAACACCCTTATCGAGTTCAACCGGATCGAGGTGCCGGATCTGCTGCGGGCAAGGACAGTCGAAAAATTCCGCCCGCCGGTCGAGTACATCACCAACAATCTGCTGAAATACTATATCGACGTCGGTTTGCCGCTATCACTCAAAGGCGGTAAAACCGCCGCGCTTGCACGTGAACTCCAGAAGGAACTGGCGATTTCGTACAAGATCATCGTCGAGCGCATGATTGCCGGCGACAGCAGCAATTTCGATCGACGCCTGCTCGTGATTGCGCTGCACCGCACGCTGCACTACCTCGGCCAGTCCCTGCTGCAAAGTGCATTGGTCTACACGACGTGGCCAGAGGGCATCTGGCGCGAGATCAACAGCGTCTATGCCTACGCCTCGCAGAATGGTATCCACGACGTGCCGGTCAAGCCGGACGATGGCAGAGATGCGGCGGCCAGCACGACCATCGAAGATCAGTTCAAGGCGTTGATGCTGTTCGCCAGCGCCACCCCGCATCGCCTACGCCAGAGTCACGCACGCCTGCTTTATGCGCACCTGGAGGACTGGTCGAGCGACACCACCATATTGGCCGAGGATGACGGAGGCACCAGCCTCGGTCGCTTCAACGTCGATCTTTGGGCGGACTCGGCACCGGTACACAATGCCCTGCGCACACCGGTCCCCGGCAAACGTATAGCCATCCTCGACGTGCGCGAACTGCTGAAGCGGCTGCGCAGTGACTTTGAAAACGCGCCCTGGGACAGCCGTAAGGTCCTGCAGTCCGGCAAACCAGTCGTCACGCGCCCGCTTCTGCGCCTTCTGATTTTGGCCTGGAGTCGCCCGCCAGATCGGCGTTTCGTCCGTACCAAGCTGAATTTCGATCTGCACGTGGTAGCTGGGCTGCACGCCATTTATGGCAACCTGCAAGCCGACGAACAACCGCCCTATGCAACCTACCGTACACCGCTGTTCACGCTCGAGGAGGTCGACAAGCCATCTCCGTCCAGGAACAAGATACAGTGGTCGTCCGGCAGCCTCGAGGAAGTCTCGCTGGCTCCGCTCGACAGCAACCTCGCCAGCGACTCGATGTTCCGCGAAAGCTTCCTGGTCGGCAGTCGTGGCCCGGTGCCTCCAGTACTCCCGCCCCAGGAAGTGGAGCCACCCGAGGACAAGCCACTGCCGGAGATTGCCGAGACCGAGCCGCATACCGTGAAAACTATCAACGAGAGCGCCGGCGGCTATTGCATTCGATGGCAGGGGGATCACATCCCGCGTGTGAAGATCGGCGAACTGATCGGGGTCGAATCACCGCAGGATCGCCGCAAGTACGGGCTGGGAGTGGTTCGCTGGATGAAGCAGCAACCGGATCAGTCGCTCGAACTTGGCCTGGAAGTCATTTCGACGCGCTGCGCGGCGGCGGACGTCCGCGAGGCCGAATCAAGCTCAACGCGCAACCGCGCCCCTTCTTACAAGTGCCTGATCATCAACGACACAGACCCCGGGAGTGACGCGACGGCAAGTCTGGTGATGAGCGCGATGAACCTGCAGACGGGTGTGGACCTGATGCTGGCCATGTCCGGCAGGGAGCAGTTGATACGCCTGATCAAGCTGGTCGAATTCAGCAGCGCTTTCGCCCGATATCAATTCGAATTCGTAAAAACGGAAGACGAAGCCAACATCGCGGATGGTCGTCCAGACGATGAGTTCAGTGACCTTTGGAACAACCTATAAGGATGCTGCGCCCAGAGACCTATCAAGGCCTCCGAAGCGCTGGTCGTCCTGACTGAAAAGGACATGTGAATCTATGGCAGCCCAAGCTGAACGTGCCCTGCAACAACCGGAACCCTGCGGCAACCCGGTCGAGATGCTCGTCATCGGCTGCCGCATCGGCGTCGCGGACGGATATGCCAGCGCTCTACGAAACCAGGGGCAGGCGGCGCACCTGAAGACTGCGGAGGATCTTGACTCGCTGAAACAACAACTGAACAGCGAGCCCTGCGATTTGGTGATACTGAACGCCGAAGCCGCGGGCCTTGTCACGGCCGAGGCCGTGGACAGGATCCGGGCTGCCAACCCACGCACCAGCATCGTGCTGGTCGCCAAAGACGCTGCCGCTTCCAAGCCCCTTGCGATTGCCCTCGAAATGCAGGATGTGATCGACATCGATGACGAAGAGCACGTGGCGATGGCTGTCCGACGCGAGCACCAAAGCCAGCTCCTCCACCATGAAGTCAATCGGCTCAAGCGACAACTCGAGGAGGCCGAGGACCGCAGCAACCTGCTGGTACAGAGTTCGCGCGATGCCATTGCATACATCCACGAAGGCATGTATCTCAGTACCAACCAGACCTATCTCGATACGTTCGGCTACGAATCGGCAGATGAGATCGACGGACTGCCGATCATGGATATGATCGACGCAGATTCGCGGGTCAGCTTCAAGGCGGCGCTGCGCAAGGTCAATGAAGCGGGCAAACATGCTGAGGAGTTCCGTTGCGTGACCCGTGACGGCCAGGCCTTCGGTGCACGCATGGAGTTTTCACCGGCGCGCATAGACGGCGAGCAATGCACCCAGGTGATGATCCGCGACCAGAGCCAGAACCTGGCGCTGCAGAAGCGCATCGAGGAGCTCACAAGCAAGGATGCGCAGACCGGCTTCTTCAATCGGCAGTCGTTCATGGAGCGCCTCGAGGCACTGCTTGCCAATGCCGACGATGACGACAAGGGTCATGCGCTGGTGCAGTTGTCGATCAGCAATTACCCCGAATTGCGTGAGAACTGCGGATTCGACTGCGCCGAGCAGATGTTGACCGAAGTCGCCAATGTGCTGGCCAGCACCGCAGCACGGGCACATACCATCGCCCGCTTTGGCGACCATGATTTCATGATTGTGTGCAACGACGAGGAGCCGGTGCTGGAAACCGCCGAGCGTTGCCTACACAATCTGCGCAGCCATGCGTTCAAGGGCCAACAGGATACGCCGCTGAAGCCGATCTATTCGATCGGCGTTACGCGCGCGGACGACAGCATGGAAGTCAGCGCGCACGAGCTGATCAACCGCTCTTGCCGTGCAACCGGCATGGCCCGCTCGGAAGGCGAAAACCGCGTGGTCTTCTTCAACGAGCAGATTCCGAGCGACACCAAGCACCTGGCCGAGGCTGACGCGGCAGTCGTCAAACTCATCGACAATGCGCTGGCCAACGACGGGTTCCGACTGAAGTACCAGCCGATCGTCAGCTTGCAGGGAGACACGCGCGAAAACTACTCCGTTTACCTGCGTCTGGTCGACGATGAAGGCAAAGAACTCGTGCCAGACATGTTCCTGTCACCGGCGCGAGACGCCAGCCGTCTGGCCGAGATCGACCGTTGGGTGGTGCGCAATGCCATCCGGGAGCTGGCCAGCCACCGTCGCGATGGCAAGAAAATCATCTTCTATATCATCCTGTCGCGCGCCGGCATCGAAGACGACTCCATGTTGCTGTGGATCTGCGACTGTCTGCGTGAATTTCGTGCCAAGGGATCCTGGCTGGTCTTCCAGTTCCGCGAGAACGACCTGCGCAGCACGCTGCAGCCGGCGCGCGAGCTGATTGCCGGACTGAAAAAAATAAACTGCCGGATCGCACTGAACAACTACAGTGACAGCGAACCGGCGGACAGCCTGCTCAAGCACCTGGAAATCGACGTGGTGAAGCTCTCACCGGAGTTTATGCGCGGCCTGGCGACCGACCCCAAACAGCAGGAGCGGATGAGCGAGGTCAACCGTAAGCTGCAGGAAGAGGGATACAAGACCATTGCCAGTAGCGTCGAGGATGCCAGCAGTCTCGCCATTCTCTGGAACATCAGTGTCAACTACATTCAGGGTTATTTCTTGCAGGAGCCCTCCAGCACCATTACGTTCGACGCCGAGCACGAAGCGCACCTTGGCTGATTCATGGATCTGTCGATGCAAAAGGCCCCTCACGGGGCCTTTTTTCTTGCAGTCCGAGTCTGCAGTTACCAGGGCATGAAGGCATTCATGAATGACATCGGCCTGCCAACGCTGTGACTAAGGCGCCCCATGTCGTGTTGCATATGCTGCGTCGCACGCCCCATCGTATGGGTCGCATGGGTCATTGATTGAATCGCCCCGTCCATTGAATCCAGATTGGCCAGCATGGGTTCCAACGTGGCGACTTTTTTGTCGATCGAATCCATGGTGACCGTCATGGCGCGAATATTCGTCGTTAACTGTCCCATGTTTTCCGACACGTTCTGCATGTTGCCGGCCAGGGTCGTCATATTGGTATCGACACTGATCGCCAGATAATGCACATCTTTGGCGAGGTTGTAGACAAGATAGAAGCCATATGCGGCCAGGATAATGAACGCAAATAGAGACGGGTAAACGATCAGCTCCCAACGCCGGGCACTGGATTCGAAGACTTCGGAGAGTCTCGCATACTCCTCGTCAGCGTCGACGACGCCGTCCGCGACCTCGTTGGCATTGCTCACGGCAAACCCTCATTAATCGGTTTATGATAATTTGCTAATTTAGCATAAACATGTGCATCAAGGATACCAGAGTCGTGACGAGAAACCGCGGGTTAGCTGTGGACTGGCCGCCTGCAAGGGGCGCACGAGTTCAGCGCCTGAGATCGGCAACCCTGGGGTCTTCATTGCGTTCAAACAAATCAATCACTTGCTGGAGCTTCGCTGTGTCACCTGCAGCCTTTAGGCGAATCCCCGCCTCGTAATAGGCATCGAGCGCCTGGCTGGGCTTCCCCATCGCCTCGTAGAGGTTGCCCAATTCGCCAAATGCATCGGCGTCCCTGGGATAAGCGGCCACCAGGTTCATGTAGGCGGCCTCTGCGGCCCCGAAATCATCGTTCCAGAAGGCTCGCCGGGCCTGCTGTAGCAAGTCGTCCCGACCACCGCCCTCGGTTTCTGGGATAGTCGCCCCTGCCGTCGACGGTCGAAACCCCCCCATTAAACCGTCCGAGGGAGCTGATGAGCTGCCGCTGTCATGACGCGCCGCCCCTTGGACCGGCAAACTGCCACCAATCAGCTTGGGCGCATTGGCCGGCTCAGGCTGTGGCCGCCCCGGTCGGGGTTCCTGGACAAGCGGCCGACCCTGTCCGCGCTGGTCGGCGCCGGGAGCCGTCGCAGACCGGGGGCTTGTGGTGCCCGGGAGGTCCAACACGGCGCGCGATGGCAGTTGGATCAGGTCGGCGAGCAGCAAACCGGTGACGAGGAAACCAATCAGGAAAATACTGAGCAGGTGCGTTGCCAGCCAGTTCAGTACGACCGGAATGAATCCCCGGGGCATCGTGGGGGTCAGCCCAGGACGCCCGGGTAAAGCACCGCGGCAAGCGCGTTCCACTCTGCCGCCCCCTTGCCGCGCGGCTCCTGCTCGAAGACTGTGAGGCCCTCGCTGAACGAGCGCCGGTAGACGGTGCGCTGCGACAGACGAGGCTTCAGATAGCGGATCCCGGGTAGTGACACCAGTGCAGCCGCAGCTTCGTCGGACTCGCGCACGGCGCGGTGGGTGTCACCGCGATTGATAAAACCCAGGACCTCGGGCTTGCGCTTGCGCTTGCCGACAGTGGCCTCGATGAAACGCAGAAAACGCTGGGTCGACCATATATCCGCCTGACTCGGAGGGACCGGCACTAGCAGGCGGTCGGCGAGAGAGATCGCCAACCGAAGATTGTCCATGGATGCGGTACCGACATCGACCAGCACTTCTTCGCGCTTGCTGAGGGCAGCGGCGTCTTCCAGCGCCGTCGCGTCCAGGCGATCGACTATCGGTTGGAATCCCTCCTCCCTACGCACCTCCAGGGCGTCGCTCAAGGTTGCCTGGGGGTCAGCGTCGATGACAACGACATCCGCCTCGGCCATGGCAAGCCAGATCGCCAGATTAAAGGTGATTGTGCTCTTTCCTGACCCGCCCTTCAGGCTTCCGATTACCGTGATCATTCAGGTTCCTGGTCCCTTGGGTTCAACCACCATCGCACCAACCGCAGGCTCCAGCGTAGTCGGTTTCCTGATAGCTTGTCACCCAGCCCGGCAGCGCGTCGCGGGCGCGATGGAAGCCCTCGCTGGCTGGCGCGCCCGAAGCGCTTTCGCCGCGGCCGTGCGAGACCGGTCTGAAGGCTGCAACATTCAGCGGTACCGCACCGCGCATCTGGCCGCCCGGACGCCACGACCCTCGGTACATCGCGTTGGCGGCCGGATTGAATCCGGCGAAGCGAACAATGCGGGGATCAGACACCACCCGGTGCCTGGGCGCCCACCTGCCCGACTGCTGCTGACCAGCGTAGCCGGATACGCGATCAACAAACTGCCGGGGGTCAGGGCGCCATCTACCCTGCATGGGGGCCACGGCGGATGGCTGACGATAGTGGGCGTCATGTGGATTCAAGCGGACCGGATATGGCATCCACGCAGCCATGGCCGGTGCGCGCATCAGCCATGGCTGCGCGGCGGGGCGCCAAGCGAACTGGCGGGCAAATAGCGGCGGCGACGGCAACCATGTCCGTGCCAGCCCGTCAGGCGGATAGCCCCATGCGGGCGTCGCCGCCGTGGGGGGCATCGGCCACGGCGGATGGCTGTAGCCGGCATAGGCCCGATTGGCATAGGGCTGATGCGCCCGGGCATCGCGATAAGCGAACCGGCCGCCGCGCGGCGGCGACGGATAGCGCGACATACTAGCGTAGCCCTTGAGGTGGTTTCCGCCGACCGGGGGGCGCGGGCGGAACGCCGGGGCATTGGCAAAGCGCTGGCGTGACGGGCCCTGCCCCGACGCCAACCCGGCCGATGGACGCCACTGCTGGCCAACGGCATAGGGGTTGCCCCACGCAGCCGCCGTGCACGATAGAGCGAGAATGCCAGCCAGGGCTGCAACGCCAGTTCCAAACCTCATGCGATTCCTCTCATAAAGACTTCCTTTTGCCGACTGAGCGGTGGTTTCAGACCAAAAAAACGATCCGGTGGACACCCGGCACAGCGCGCGTTACCAAGTCGGCCAGTATCGGCCATAGCCGGGCAGCGTCTGAACCGGCGACGCCGCGTACGGTACTACGCGGCCGGCAAAGGCCTGTCGAGAAGCTTGCGCCGTTGCCCACAACTCCTCATAAGTCTTGCGGGAGCGCTCCCGGGCCGGACGAAATTGTGGCGACAACACCGGTCGCTGGGCACGCCTGGCCTCCACCGCTTCCGCGACGGACGAGCGCCCGTTGGGCCGAAACTCCGGCTCTGTGCCCATCCGAGGGTATGCCGCGACAATACTGCGATTTCCGGACGGCGATTGCGCAGCCTGGGCCCTGTGCGCAAATACCGGGTAGGCAAAACGCACCGTAGGCCCGGTGGTGGTCGTGCGCCTCGGGACGCTCGTACCGTGAGGTCTCCAGCGCGTGGCCGCACGGCCTGACTGCGCCCCACGCGTCGGCCGGAACATCGGGCGCTTGGCCTGTGGCGCATAGCCAGACCAGTTCGGATAGGCCGCGTGCGCCGCTGAGTTTGGCGCAAGCCCAAAGACGATCAGATTCGCCAATCCCCAAACCATGCCGATCGAAAGCATCCGCACGAACAAAATCGCTACCTCTTCGGTTGCCGCCAGACGGCGCCCAAGGCCCCGCCCATCATTGCAGGCACAATATATACGCTATTATTTAGGTGTCAACCACAACATATTGTGAAGAAATGCTGTGGAAAACCTGTGCAGGGCGTGTGCAAACAACGCACCCTGATGAATTTTCGCATGAACATCCGATCCGTAATGTCGATCGCCCACCTGGTGAAACAGCCGAATACTTCATCGGCCGCCGTCCAGGCGCACACTGTGCCACATCCAAACCGAAGCACTCAGCGCCAGTAGCCGCCGTAGCCGGGCAGAGGCGGCGGGGGCATTGAAGGATACGGCAGCAGCGGCGCGACCGGAGGCCCCGCCGGCGAAGCCTCAGACTGCATTTCTTCGTAGGTCTGCTTGCGCCGTCGCGGGGTCGGACGAAATCGAGCCTGCGACTCAGAGGAAGGTGCGTAGCCCCCCTCGCCTGCAGGGGGTGGCGCCGACTGCCCGTAATACGGCGACTCGCGCTCGTCCGGCCGAAAGCGCAGACCCAGTTCCTGACCGCGGGTCGCCGGCTCGGCCTTACGCATACCCGCCCGCGGACTCGCGATCAGAGGCGCTTGGCCAGCGCGTCGAGGCCAAGGGCTGCGCAGATTGTGCACATCAGGAGTCGCTCGACCGCGCAGTGCCGGAGCAGGCGAATACCGGCCAGACACACTGCCAGCGCGCAAGATTGGGCGAAAGGATGGGTACTTCGCTTGCGCCACCGTTACCGCTGGCCCGCCGAGAGTGGCGGCCTGCACAGGGGCGGACAAAGGCCAGAACGCCAAGCCGGCCTGGGCCAGAACGCCGAACCCAAGACCAATGGAAAACAGTCGCGCGACCACGTTAGCCACTCCCGGATACCGATCTGGCTGAGCAAACAGGCGACTGAAGGATTCAGTCGGCTCAACCCAGATCTCCACTCCCACTTCTAGTTTAGACCGTCGTCGCCTGGTTTTCCGAGACTTTTCAACTGGATACCTCGTCTACCTGAACCTTTTTTTCGGGTGGCCGCGACATTGGGTTTCACGGCAGGGGTAGACCGCGTTGACGGTTTTCGCACCGCGCCCCGTTCGGTTGCGGCCGGCGTCACGGATTTGGCATCCTTAGCGGCCTGGACCTTCGCGGCTTGCGTCTTTTTCTTCACTGCCGCCCGCGAGCTGCCGGCCTTGCGCTTCGCCGGCACCTTCTTGGCAGTCACCTTGGGCGCCGTGCCTTTCTTCGCGGCCGCTTTCTTCTTGGCCGGAGAGGCCTTGGCTCCCCGCGAAGGAGCCGCTGCTGGAGTCGACGCGCCGGCCCCACCCTTGTCAGCAAGCTTCCCGGCGGGCGGCTGTTCGAGCGCGTCGCTTGTCACCTCGGGCTCCTGCAGTGCAGGCGCCTGCACCGGCCGCGCGCGGGTTTCAGTGCGTTGCGGCTGCGGCTGCACTGCATCCGAAGCCTGTTGAACGCCCTTGTGTTCCGACGGCTTGCGCTTCACCAGTCTGACAAGCCAGCCGGCCAATGCCGCGACACCGCCGATCACGGTGAACAGCACGCTGGCGAAACCGCCCCAGGCACGCACCCACAAGGGGTCACCGACCCGGCCACTGCTTTGCGGCCCGCCGCTTCCACCCTCCGGACCTTCGCCTGCCGAAAATTTCCGGCATTTGTTGCTGCCTGCCACCGCGCACAGTGAATCCGCAGCCGCGACACAGCCAAGTGGAATCACCACGAGGGTCAGCAGCGTCGAGACCAGCACCCCGGAGGCGAGCGAGATCGCCATGCCCTGAAAGATCGGGTCGAAGAAGATCACCGAGGATCCGGCCACGAGTGCCAGCGCCGTGATCAGAATCGGTCGGGTTCGCGTCTTACAGGCGCTGATGACCGCGTCCACGACCGAGTCACCCTCCTGGATACGATGCACCGAGAAGTCCACCAGCAGGATCGAGTTGCGCACGATGATCCCGGCCAGCGCAATCCAGCCGATCATCGAGGTCGCGGTGAACTCGCCGCCCCAGCCCATCTGGAAAAACAGCGTGTGTGCCGGGATGATACCGAGCAGGGTTAGCGGGATCGGCGCCATGATCAGGGCCGGGATCCGGAAATTACCGAACTCCCAGACCACTAGGATGTAGATCAGGATCAGGGCGGCGCCGAATGCGATACCCATATCGCGGAAGGTCTCGTAGGTGACCGTCCACTCGCCGGCCCACTCGATCGCCGAGCTGCTGTCGTCCGGCGGCGGCCCGGTATAGTAAATGTGATCGCACAGGTCGACGCCGTCAGGGGTCTTGCAGCCCAACTCCTCCAGTTTGTTCTCGACCTGCAACATGCCGTAGATCGGGGCCGCGAGGCGCCCGCCGACATCGGCCACGACGTACTCGACCGGCCGTAGATCCTTGTTGTAGATGATGTGCGACTCGGTGCGGCGTTCGAACATGCCGAGTTCGCGCAGCGGGACTGCCGCCCCGGTGGTCGGCGACTGCACCAGGATATCGCCGAGGCGGTTGATCTGCGAACGCTCCGCCATCGGCACCTGGATCACGATGTTGACCGGCTCGTGCCCGGCACGCTGCTTGACGTCGCCGAGCACATAGCCGCCCAGCGCCATCGACAGTTCACGGTTGATACTCTCGACCGATATCCCGCGGCGTTGCGCCTTTTCCTGATCGACCTCGAAATGCCAGTAGTCGTATGGCTCGCGCATGTAGTTGTCGACGTCACGCAGACTCTCGGTCTGCGCAAATATCTCAGTCAGGTCCTGCGCAACCTGGCGTCGCGTCTCCGGGTCCGGGCCATGAACCTCGGCCACCACCGACTGCAACACCGGCGGGCCGGGAGGCATCTCGACCACCGAGAAACGCGCTCCGGTACCTTCGACGAGTTCATTGACCTGGGCACGCGCATCGACCGCGATCTCGTGACTCGAGCGGTCGCGTTCGGTCTTGTTCAGCAGCTGCACCTGCACCTCGGCCTGCCAGGGCGACTGGCGCAGGTAGTAGTGCCGGACCATGCCGTTGAAATCGAACGGTCGCGCGGTACCGACATAGATCTGCGCCGCAGTCACCTCTGGCATGCGACGCAGACGTTCGGCGATCATGTGCGCCATGTTGCCGGTGTCGGCGAGCGCCGTGCCCTCCGGCATGTCGAGAACCACGGAGAATTCCGGCTTGTTGTCGAGTGGCAGCATCTTCACCGCCACCCATTTGAAGTAGAAGAAGGAACACATCAGGAGCAACACGCCCCACATGGCCAGCTTGAACAGGCGGGCCTTGCGCGGATCCAGGATCATCGGAATCAGCATCCGGCGAAATAGACCCTCCAGCCACTCGGCCTCCTTGTGCTCGCGTTTCTCCGCACTCTTCAGGTAATGCATGGTCGGCCGGAACATGCCGTGTATCGCAAACCACGGGGTGAACACAAACGCGGCGAACAGCGAGATCACCATGGCTACCGAGCCGAGCACCGGGATCGGCAGCATATATGGGCCCATCATGCCGGTGACCGCGCCCATGGGCAGCAGGGCGGCAATGACCGTCAGCGTCGCCAGGATGGTCGGGTTGCCAACCTCGCGCACCGCGTCGACCGCGGTCTCCATATCGGTCTGGCCTTCCTCGAGCCAGCGCCGGTAGATGTTCTCGACCACGACGATCGCATCGTCGACCAGGATGCCGATGGAGAAGATCAGGGCGAACAATGAGACGCGGTCAATGGTGAAATCGAGCAGCATCGCGATCAGAATCGTGAACAGCAGCACCACCGGGACCACGAACAGCACCACAAAGGCCGGCTTGAGTGCACGGAAGGCGATCCAGACCAGAAGGAACACGAACATGGTCGCGACGAACAGCTTGAAAATCAGGTCGTTGACCTTCTGCTCGGCGGTCTGACCATAGTTGCGCGTGATACTGACGTTGACGTCATTTGGGATGAGTCGGCCGCGCAGATTGTCGACCCGCTGTATGATCGCCTCGGCCACCGTGACACCGTTGGTGCCCTTCTTTTTGGCGACCGCGATGGTAACCGCAGGCACGCTGATCGCCTGATCGGGGTCTTCTGAGGCGGCACCTGTGTAGTAGGCGACGGTCTGCGAGGCATCTTCAGGGCCCTGTCGCACATCCGCCACGTCATGCACATAGACCGGCACGCCTTGGTGGCTGCCGACCTGCAGGCGTTTGATGTCCTCCGCTGTCTCGAGGAAGGCGCCGGACACCACCATCATGTGCGAGCCACCCGACTCCACCCCGCCCATCTGCTGCTCGAGGTTGGACGCGGTGATCGCCTGCGCCACCTGCGCAAGACTCAGGCCGTAGCCGGCAAGACGCTCCGGATAGACCTCCAC
This sequence comes from uncultured Gammaproteobacteria bacterium, assembly GCA_963808165.1. Lineage (GTDB taxonomy): Bacteria > Pseudomonadota > Gammaproteobacteria > Chromatiales > Chromatiaceae > Thiosocius. The sequence goes on from CAWEET010000023.1 coordinate 115,258, forward strand.
GGTCACCTGTTCGGCGCGGCCCCCGACCACGAAGCTATTCCCGGTATCGGGAATCTCCTTGATGTGCTGCATCACCGATTGGGCGAGCCGTCGGAGCTGAGAATCGTCCACGTCCGGCACGCCGTCGTTGTTATAGTCTTTCTCCGACCACAGCGTCAGGGTGACCACCGGAACGTCGTCAATGCCCTTTGCCTTGACCAGCGGCGGCATCACCCCGGGGGGGATGCGGTCCATGTTGGATTCGAGCTTGTCGTTGACCTTGACCAGCGAGTTTTCCATCTCCTCGCCGACATCGAACTGGATCGTCACGACACCCATGCCGCGCTGGCTCGCCGAATAGACGTGATCGACACCTTCGATCTCGTACATGATGCGTTCCAGCGGCTGGACCGCGAGCGATGCAACCTGCTCCGGCTCGGCACCCGGGTACTGCACGATCAGGTCGACCATCGGCACCGAGATCTGTGGATCTTCCTGACGCGGCGTCATCAGCAGTCCGAGGATGCCCAGCATCAGCATCGCCAGGTACAGCAGCGGCGACAGCGGCGAATTGATGAAGAAACGTGCCATTGCCCCGGCCATGCCCAGATTGGCGGACGGGTGGCTGCCTTGCTCCGGACCGTCGGAGGGACGATTTTCAAGATCGCTCATGCGTGTCTTCTAATCCAATGCTGCTGGTCGGCGCCGCCCTGCAGGGACCGGCGCCACGGGTGCCACGGGCGACTAGTTGCCGCGGCTCCTGCTCATGATACCCGGCCCCGGGTTGGGGTAGACCCGGTCGCCCGGCGCGATCCCGGAGAGCACCATGGTCATGCCATTGTCCAGGAGCTTGCCCTGTCGGATCATGCGCAGCTCCGGCTCGCCCTGCTCGTTCTGGATGTAGACCACCGGGAGACTGCCGCGATAGCGGATCGCGGTACTGGGAATGACTGGCAACTGGCTCTTGATCGGACCGGTGGTGTCCGGCACGAGGACCCTGGCGTACATGCCGGGCTTTGAGACCCCCTGAGGGATGTCGAACTTTACCTTTATGGTATGGCGCTGCATATCCGCCATGGGAAAAATCTGGGCCACGCGTATTGCCACCGGCTCCGGATGACCGTCGAACGTGGCGGCGTTCTGCAGCACGGTCATCGGCTGCAGCCCCCTGGCGATGCTGGCCGGCACATCCACCTCAACTTGCAGCCAGGTCACGTCGGCAAACTTCAGCATCGGCTGACCCGGCTGCACCGTGTCCCCTTCCTCGACGAATTTTTCGAGAATCACGCCATCGAACGGCGCCAGGCTTTTCGCATCGCGCAGCTTGGCGTCGATCGCCCGGATCTCCGACTGTGCCTGCAGCATTGCGCTGCGTGCCTGCTCCATACGCGTGCTCGACGCGTACAGGTCGGCGCTGCGTTCGGCACCCCGGTCGCGCTGCCCCATGAAGTCTTCGGCCGGCCGGGTGAACATCTGATCGAACAGATTGGGGATGGCCATGCCGCCAGGCGCGTTGCTGGATTGTGGCGACCACAGCTCGCGTGAGTATTGCACACCGGCGTTGCGCAGCTGAGCGTCCGCCGCGGCGAGTTGCGCATAGGCGGCACCGCGCTTGGCCAGCAACTCGTCTTCATCCAGGGCGACCAGCGTCGTGCCGGCCTCGAAGGACTCCCCCTCGATGCCAGCGATGAACTTGACCCGGCCAGGCAACTGGGCCGCCAGCGTCACCTCCTTGAACGGCACCACGCTTCCGCTGACCACCACCGTGGGTGTCTCGGACGATTCCTTGACAACGAAGATGTCCGCGTACCCACTTTCCCGTGCAACGGTCGACGCCGAAAAGGCGATGGTGGCAGCGGTAATCGTGGCAATCAGCATGTTGTGCATTATTTCGGATGACCTGTGGTTGCTTCTGACGGCTGGCAGCCGGGCGTCCGCCGCAGGGCGGGTCGACCGTGGCACTCAGTGTCTGGTGCGAGATTCATGCTTGGGAGAAGTGACTTAGGCGAACAGAACTGCAATCTCAGAGCCTCCCGGAAGCGCAGGTCGGGATACGTACGTGGGTCTGGTGAGATGCCGCGCCTACCTCAACTCCCTGACCATGCGCAACAAACCACTCGATTGCATGCAATTGCAAAGCCTTTTTACGACTGATTCGAGCATTTAAGCGTTTGGCGATTATCCGTCAGTCGCTGCTTCAAATGCAATAAAGCAATCCCCGGCCGTCCCGGCAACGCGCAGCAACAAACCAATGACACCGACCGGGGCGCATGCAAAAGACGGCACATGCCGCGGCTGTCCCTGAAAGCTCGACCAGCGCATCGCTGCGGCAGCCACCCGGAAACTCAAGGGGACCTCGACCATTCAATGGTTCGCACGACTCGCCGCGCCCAGACGCCGACAAACTATCCGCAGACGCTGGGGAAGCGCTACTATGCGCCCCACAACGTCCGATAATAACCGAGGAGAAACGCGATATGCCTGTTGCCGGCCCGGTCATAGAAACCCGCCTGAAACACCTGGAAGAACACCTGGAGCAGGAAAACCCGGTCCTGCTGACGACAGTCCAGAGCTTTCGTGAACTCGACACGGTCGCCTATCGAATGGGCCTGTTCGACCGGGAGCAGTCATATGCGACGCAGATCCCGTGGTGGCCGCTGATTTCGGTGCTCGGTACCTTTTCCGCTGGGAAATCGACGTTCATCAACCACTATCTCGGCGTCAAGCTGCAGCGTAGCGGCAACCAGGCGGTGGACGACAAGTTCACGGTGCTCTGCTACAGCAGCCAGGACACCACCCATGCCCTGCCAGGGGTGGCGCTCGACTCGGACCCACGGTTCCCGTTTTATAAGGTTAGCGGCGAGATCGAGAAGGTGGCTACCGGCGAAGGATCGCGCATCGACTCGTACCTGCAGCTCAAAACCAGCGCCAGCCCTGCGCTGCGCGGCAAGATCCTGATCGACTCGCCAGGGTTCGATGCGGATGCACAGCGAACCTCCACGCTGAAGATCACGGATCACATCATGGACCTGTCCGATCTGGTGCTGGTGTTCTTTGACGCACGCCATCCGGAGCCGGGGGCGATGCGTGACACCCTCGATCATCTCGTATCCAAGACCATCAGCCGCCAGGACTCGGGCAAGTTCCTCTATATCCTGAACCAACTCGACACCACCGCGCGTGAGGACAACCCCGAAGAGGTGGTGGCTGCGTGGCAGCGCGCACTTGGCGAGTACGGCCTGACCGCTGGACGGTTCTTCACCATCTACAGCCCGGAGGCGTCCAACCCGATCCCGGACGAGGCGCTGCGCCGCCGCTTCGAGACGAAGCGCGACAACGACCTGGCCGAGATTCATGAGCGCATGGAGCAGGTCGAAGTCGAACGCGCCTACCGCATTGTCGGATCCCTGGAAAAGGCCGCGCGCGCCTATGAGGAGAAGATCGTACCGGGCCTCAACGGGCTGATCGCGCGCTGGCGCAAACGTACGCTGATCGGCGATGCCATTGCGGCGGCCTTGATCATCGGGGGCTTCCTCTTCATCACCTCGCGACTCGGGCAGTGGCAAGGCATGCACCTCAACGCCGGCTGGTGGGACCGCCTCACCGCGACCCCGATGAGCATGTACTTCACCGCGCTGGCTGCCTTTCTGATCTGGCTAGCGATCCATTTCACGATAAGACAACTGGCAGCAAAATCCCTGATGGGCACGGCCCAGCGCCTCGGTCAGCAAGAGGGTATCCGCGGCAGCCTGAAAGAGGCATTCGCGCTGAACACCAGGCCTTGGCGCAGCATATTCTCGCGCAAGCCAGCGGGTTGGGGTCGGCGCGCTCGCAAGCGCGTCCTGCAGGCGTTGGAAGATGCCGACCGCTACGTGCAGGACCTGAACGACAGCTTCGCCAACCCGTCCGGCCATTCAGCGCCAGAGCTGGCGGCTCCGGCAGCGGAACCGGAACTGCCCGCCGGCCGCAGCGGAAATTCAGACTGACGGCAGGCGCCGATGCCACGGATCGGCGTCGACCTCGGCGGGACCAAGATCGAAGGCATCGTCCTGGAGGCGGACGGCCGCATCGCTCAGCGCGAACGGTTGGTCACCCCGGCCGGCGACTACCTGGCGACACTAGCCGCCGTGGCCGGTCTGGTGGAACGGCTGGAGGAACGTCGCGGCAGCCGTTGCAGCGTCGGGATCGGCACACCCGGATCACTGTCGCCGGCCTCCGGGCGGTTGCGCAACGCCAACTCCACCTGTCTCAACGACCGACCAATAGACGTTGACCTGGCAGCGCGTCTCGCGCGCCCGGTACGCATCGCCAACGATGCCGACTGCTTCGCCCTGTCCGAGGCCAGCGACGGCGCCGCATGCGGCGTCAGCAGCGTGTTCGGTGTGATTATCGGTACCGGCACCGGCGGCGGGATCGTGATCGACGGCAAATTGCTGCACGGCCCGAACGCAATAGCCGGCGAATGGGGCCACAACCCGTTGCCCTGGCCGAACGACCACGAGCGTCCAGGCCCACCATGCTACTGCGGCAAGCCGGGCTGTATCGAGACGTTTCTCTCCGGCCCGGGCTTGTCGCGAGACTACGCGGGCGATTCGCGGTTGTCCGCCCGCACCATCGCACAGCGCGCCGCAGCGGGCGAGCCGGCCGCACAGGCCTGCCTGGGGCGCTACGAAGACCGTCTCGCGCGCAGCCTGGCAAGCGTGATCAACATCGTCGACCCCGAGGCAATCGTGCTGGGCGGTGGGCTGTCCAACATCGCGCGTCTGTACAAAGCCGTGCCACGTCTGTGGCGGCGCTATGTCTTTTCGGACGTGGTTCGCACCCGCCTGCTACCACCCGCACACGGCGACAGCAGCGGCGCAAGAGGCGCTGCCTGGTTGTGGCCCGCAACTTGAGGGGACCACTACGGAAAGGCGAAAAACGCGGTTCTCGCTTTTCCTCATTTGCGATCATTTGTCGTGATTGAATTCGAGGCGCCCTTGAGTGGCAGATTCGGCGCACACCGGTCCATAAACCGCCACCGACCAACCCGATGCCCGGAGCCGCTTCGTGACGGCCCATTGAGGCCCCGTTTCACACCGCCAGGCCCGACCAGGCCGGCACCGTGAGTGCGGCGGTGATTGCCAGCGCTCTAGCAGCATCCGCTGTTGCCCCGATGTTGCAATGGTGTATCCAACACACTACCCTTTTCCGTGTATCGAAAACACTTAGTCACCGATGCGCGCACCCCAAGAAACATTCAGCTACCCCTACCCGCATCCGGCGGTTACCACCGACGTGGTGGTGTTCACCATCCTCGACGGACGTCTGAGCATCCTGCTGATCAAGCGGGCAAACCCTCCGCACCAGGGGTGCTGGGCCCTGCCGGGCGGATTTCTCGACATCGACGAGGATCTGGATGTCTGTGCCGCTCGTGAGCTGCAGGAGGAAACCGGCATCGGCGAACTCTACCTGGAACAGCTTTACACCTTCGGCGCGACCGACCGCGACCCCCGCGAACGGGTGATCAGCGTCGCCTACTACGCACTGGTCCCGCAGGACGCGCTGGCCACACCGCGCGCGGCAAGCGACGCGGCCGAGGTCGGCTGGTACGCGTTCGAAGACCTGCCACCCCTGGCATTCGATCACGCGCGGGTCATCGAAATGGCCCACCGGCGTCTGGTCGCCAAACTCGACTATTCGACCATCGCGCTGCAGTTCATGCCCGGGACATTCACGCTCGGCCAGCTGCAGCGTGTCTACGAGGCACTGCAGAATCAGTCGCTGGACAAACGTAATTTTCGCAAGCGCATCCTTTCGCTCGAGCTGATCGAAGAGACCGGCAAGCAGCGGCGCAACGGGAAACATCGGCCGGCCCGGGAGTATCGCGCCAAACATCCCAGGCGGGTGGAGATCATCAAATGACGGCACAACCCATCAAGTTCGACATAGCGCCGCCAATCGTCGAGGTGCCCAAGCACCCGCAGTGGCCCAGCCTGACCCCGGCAAAGAAGAGCGCGCTTAAGCAACGCATCAAAGGCCTGCTGCGGGCCCAAAATGCGGTATTGGTGGCCCACTATTACGTGGACGGTGATCTGCAGGCACTCGCCGAAGAGACCGGTGGGTGCGTTGCGGATTCACTGGAAATGGCGCGCTACGGCTCGACCACGGATGCCGAAACCATCGTCGTCTGTGGCGTCCGCTTCATGGGCGAGACGGCCAAGATACTCAACCCGGAAAAGCGCGTGCTGATGCCGGAACTAGGCGCGACCTGCTCCTTGGACGAGGGTTGCCCGGCGGAGCTGTTCAACGAGTTTTGCGATGCCCATCCTGACCGAACCGTGGTCGTGTACGCGAACACCAGCGCCGCGGTCAAGGCACGCGCCGACTGGATGGTGACCTCGGGCATTGCGCTGCCCATCGTGAAACACCTGCATGAGCGTGGCGAAAAGATCCTGTGGGCCCCGGACAAGCACCTTGGGCACTATGTGCAGCAGCAGACCGGTGCCGATATCCTGTTGTGGCAAGGGAGCTGCGCGGTCCACGAGGAGTTCAAGGGATTTGCGCTGGAGCGCCTGAGGCGCCTGCACCCGGACGCTGCCGTACTGGTGCACCCGGAATCGCCCGAGGATGTGCTGCAACAGGCCGACGTCGTCGGTTCCACGACCGGCTTGATCAAGGCGGTGACACAGATGCCGAACGAGGAGTTCATCGTGGCGACCGACGACGGCATCTTCTGGAAGATGCATCAACTCGCGCCCGACAAAAAACTGATTTCGGCCCCGACAGCTGGCGTAGGGGCAACCTGCGAGTCCTGTGCGCACTGCCCGTGGATGGCAATGAATGCGCTACAGAATCTGGAGCAGGTCCTGGTCAGCGGCACAAATGCGATCGAGGTGGAGTCCGGGATACGCGACCGGGCGGTAAGGTCCATTCAGCGGATGCTCGATTTCGCCGCAGAGCACAAAATCAGCGGCGCACTTCCCGGCAACTGACGAGGTACGCGGCCCCTGGTTCGCGGCCGGACGGCAGGATTGTTAAAGCGTATGCTCGATTGCGCCGCCGGGCAAAACAGCAGCGGTGCATATTCCATCAACTGACAAGGAGCCAGCATGTTCGCTACAGCCAAGATCGGTCGTACCCTGAGCAAGCAGGCCTACCACGCCGAGGTGGTTGATCTGCGCACCCAGCTCCTCGAAGCACAGATCGCCATTCGTGAACGAAACATCCCGGTATACGTGATCATCGCCGGCATCGAGGCGGCCGGAAAAGGCGGGGTGGTCAACGCCCTGGACGAATGGCTGGATGCGCGCGGTGTGAGCGTCTACGCATTCTGGGACGAAACCGACGAAGAGAGATACCGTCCCCGGGCCTGGCGTTTCTGGCGCGCGATGCCCAAGCGCGGAGAGATCAGCGTATTTTTCAGCGGCTGGTATCTGTGGCCGATCGAGCAGCGATTCACCGGCAAGTGGGACGATGCCAAACTGGATCAGTGCCTGCGCACGATTCGCGAACTCGAACGCATGTTGATGCACGATGACGCCGTGATCGTAAAGTGCTGGTACCACATGGCGGAACGGGATCAGCGGCGCAAATTGAAGGCGCTGGCACGCAGCGACCGTAGCCGTTGGAAGATGCTGCCGAGAAAGTCGAAGTTCAGCGAAGAATACCAGCGCTTCGAAGAAGTCGCCGACCGGGTGGTGCGCGGCACTGATATTGGCCGCGCACCGTGGCACATCATCGAGGCAACCAATCATCGCTACCGCGACATGACTACCGGCCGCATACTGCTGAGGGAGATGCAGGAGGCCCTCGCCCAGGTCCCGCACGACGAGCGGCGGCTCGACGACTCGCCGTCGAGCAGCAATGGCGACATCCTGCCGAATGCCCCGGAGGCGCGCGTCTCGCTGCTCGATCGCGTGGATTTGACACAGACGATCTCGCGCAAGGACTTCCGCAGCCGACTCCGGGCCCTGCAGAGTGAGCTGAATGATCTTGCCTGGCGTGCCTACAACGAAAAGATCTCCACCGTCCTGGTGTTCGAGGGCGTCGACGCTGCCGGCAAGGGCGGTTCTATCCGCCGGGTAACCCAGGCGATCGATTCCCGGCTGCGCGAGGTGGTCCAGGTCGCGGCGCCGTCCGACGAAGAGAAGGCGCATCATTATCTGTGGCGGTTCTGGCGACACATCCCTCGTGGTGGCCGAATGACCATATTCGACCGGTCCTGGTATGGTCGCGTGCTGGTCGAGCGCGTCGAGGGCTTCACCAGCCATGCCAGTTGGGCGCGCGCCTACCTGGAGATCAACGACTTCGAGCAACAACTCACCCAGGCCGGCGTGATAGTGCAGAAATTCTGGTTGCAGATCAGCAAGGAAGAGCAGCTGGCGCGCTTCCAGGCGCGTGAGAACACCCCCTACAAGCGCTACAAGATCACCGACGACGACTGGCGCAACCGTGAAAAATGGGATGAGTACCGGGAGGCGGTCAACGAGATGCTGGCGCGCACCAGCGCCAGTCATGCGCCGTGGAATCTGATCGCCGGCAACGACAAGCGTTTCGCCCGGATCCAGGTGCTGGAGACCGTCACCAGCGCACTGCGCGAGCGATTGAAAGGGATCAAGTAGGCTTGCACCGGGGCGCATTGTCGCGTCCGACTGGCCAGCGCGATCGATGACGCTCGAACATGCCACGCTGAAACTGCTCCATCAGGCCTGCGCACTGCTGTCGATCACTGGTTTCACGCTGCGTGGCGGCCTGATGCTGGCCGGCTCGTCGCTGATGCGACGACCCTGGATGCGTACCTGGCCACACCTGATCGACACCCTGCTGCTGATCAGCGGGGTATGGATGGCGGTGAATCTGCATCTGCGCCCGGGCAACAGCCCCTGGCTGACCGCGAAGCTGCTCGCCCTGGTCGTCTACATCGCCCTCGGTTTCGTCGCACTGCGCCTGGGCAAGACGCGCCGCACCCGGGCGCTGGCCTTCGTCGCTGCCCTCGCCTGTTTCGCTTACATCGTGCTGGCGGCACTCAACCGTTCAGTCTTTCCGGCTTGAATCCTTCGACCGCCCCAACTCATCGAGGCGGATCGACACCTGCGGGATGTCTGGCTTGACCAGGCCGTCGCGTTCGATACCGAAATAGCGATAACCGTTGACCATCGCTGAGATATCCGCAGCCTTGCCCTTGATATCCTGCAGGACCACGCTGAACAGATGGGCAGCCGTCAGGATCGCAATCGCGTTCGCCAGCCAGAGGTGCACTCGCGGCAGGTACAAGCGACCGATGAGCGGCATATCGGGCATCAGCCAGCCGGTCACCACCGAGAGGGCGAGGACGACCAGCAGAAAGAGATACATGGGCTTCCACAGCGGGTTGTGGGCGAACCAGTTGGGCAACGGGGCCCGACCCAGCGACAGGTAGAAAAGCAGACTGGCGCGCATGGCCGCCAGCTCCTGCTCACGCGGCAACAGCTGCTCGAGGCGTTCGGCCGCCGCGCCGAAAAAACCCAGAAACACGCGCAGCACCAGCGCGAACACCATGACCGCTGCCCCCAGATAGTGAACCTGCGCAGCCGACTCGGCGACCGCAGGCGAGTTCGCGATCAGCCAACCCGTCGCGAGCAACAGCAGGGTCGCACCGGCCATTGCCCAGTGCGCCAGACGCAGCCAGCCGCTCCAAACGGCGACACGATGTATCTGTTCAGTCATGTAAGCACCTGTTCAAAAACATGCCGCAGCATAACCGCTGACTGCCCGCCAATGACGATGACAGTCGTCAATCCGTAATCCATCTGGTCGCGCAGCCTCGCAAGAGCGGCAGACGCCGCGCGGCAAGTGCCCGGTCAGTGGTCAGCACCACCCGCTGCAGCCGCAGCGGTCCGCATCCAGCCGACGATGAAATCAGCGATCGCATCCGGCTCGTTCAGCGGCAACAGCGGGATGTCCAGCCGCTGGCCGGGGTCGGCATCACTGGCCAGCGCAATGATATCGTCGTCTTCCAGACACAACAGCGCGCTACCACGCTCCGGACGGTGCACCTCGATCTTCGGCAGGCACTCCTGGCGGAACCCCTCGACCAGGACCAGATCAATAGCCGACAGATCGAGGCGGCCCACCAGTTCGTGCAGACGCGGCTCGGTCCGGCCGTCGCCCTCCTCGACCGAAAACACCCGATGCGGCGAGGCTAACAGCACCTGCCGCGCCCCCGCCGCACGCAACCGGTGTGAATCCTTGCCGGGTATGTCGATATCGAAATCGTGATGGGAATGCTTGAGCGCAGCACAACGCATGCCTCGCGCAGCCAATGCCGGAATGAGCCGGGTCAGCAGGGTGGTCTTGCCAGTGCCGGAAAACGCGACGAAACCCAGCAATGGGACGGGGGATGTGTAGCGCACGCGATAACCTCGGCTTCAGTCGGTCGGAAAGCACCCACCGAATTGTGCCAGATTTTCCCGGAGCGGCAGTCGATCGGCCCTGGTGCAGCGCCTTAATCACTACCTCCCGCCACATTGGCGGCCATCGCAAACGAGAAAACCTGTTATCGTCGGCCGAGCCTTGCCTGGATCGGTCTTCCCCCCGGCCGCTGACCCAGTCTGGCCCCTACTACCGGGGAACAAGCGCTACTAAGCGCGCACTTTCGACCAGCCTGGAGCTTTCCGATGGATCGCCGCCGACTGTTTCTGATCATCACCGCGGTCGGCCTGACGCCGATTGCCCTCGCCTACGGTATCGCGCCGGCATCGAGCCTTCCCTACCTGTTCGGCTTCGGGGTGGAAAGTATCAACCTCACCCACATCTTTCGCGCGGTGATGGGCCTGTATCTCGCACTGGTTGCCTTCTGGCTCGCCGGGGCGTTTTTTGCGCAGCTCACCGTCCCAGCCCTCTGGAGTCTGGTGGTGTTCATGTTCGGGCTGGCAGCCGGCCGTGTGTTGAGTCTGCTGCTCGATGGCTTCCCGCATTGGCTGCTAATCGCGTACCTCCTCGCTGAACTGGCTTTCGGCGCGATAGGTTTGAAGCTCCTGCGCTCCGCTCAACCGGCTCGACCGTAGTACTTGGTGTTGGCGCAAGACCAAAGAGTTTTCCCGGTGCCGACAAACCAGCTGTTGACCCTTATCGCAGCTCCGTGGCAACCGCAATGACCTTGGCGGTAAGTTCGCTGTTTAGCTGCGACCATTCATCTCGTGACAGCATCGGCATACACGGCCAATCTGCCACAATGCCTGCTGTCGGCGCGCATCCATGGCGCAACGCTGCACAAGCAATGACCGCAAGGAGAGCATCGGCATGATCTCGATCTTCGACCTTGCAGCGCTGCTGCTGAGTCTCTCGGCGTTGTTCGGCTGGATCAACACGCGCTTCGTCCGGCTGCCGCATTCCATCGGAATGTTGACTATGGGCCTCGCCGCCTCTCTCGCGCTGATCGGGGCGGAGGTCATTTTTCCGCAGGTCGCCGTGTTTCACACGCTGGAACAGACCCTGCGAAGCATCGACTTCACCGACCTGGTCATGGACGGCATGCTGGCATTCCTGCTCTTCGCCGGCGCGCTCAATGTCGATCTCACGGCGATGCGCAACCGAACCTGGCAGGTGGTGTTCCTCGCGATCGTCGCGACGCTCATCTCCACCATGATCGTCGGTTTCGGTTTCTGGGCTCTCTCCGGAGCGCTCGGCCACCAGATACCGCTCGCCTGGGCGCTGGTCTTCGGCGCGCTGATCAGTCCCACTGACCCCGTCGCGGTAATGAGCACGCTCAAGACCGTGCGAGTGCCGCGATCCCTCCAGGTCGAGATGGAGGGCGAATCGCTGTTCAACGATGGCGTCAGTGTCGTCCTGTTCAGCCTCCTGCTCGGCGTGGCGGCCAGCGGTGGAGAGGAGTCTTTCGGCTTCACCGAAGCCCTGGAGACAATGCTCGTTGAGGCCGGCGGCGGCCTCGCACTTGGCGCCATCACCGGCTATGTTGCCTACCTCGCAATGCGCGCCATAGACGATTTCGCTGTCGAGGTGATGATCACGCTGGGCCTGGTCACCGCCACCTACGCCATCGCGCAGTCGTTGGGTGTCAGCGGTCCACTCTCGATGGTCTCGGCAGGACTGCTCATCGGCTACCGTGCCCCACGCGACGCGTTCAGCGACCGCACTCAGCAATACGTCACCGCGCTTTGGACCCTGATAGACGAGGTGCTGAACTCCGTTCTGTTCCTGCTCATCGGCCTCGAGGTGCTGCTGCTCAGCACGGCCGCGGTCAGCTACGGCCTTTCGCTCCTCGCAATCCCGCTGGTCCTCATCGCCCGCCTGACCGCCGTATCGACGCCGCTCCTGTTGTTCGGCTGGACGCGGCGGCTGACCGCGCGCAACATCCCGTTCCTGACCTGGGCGGGTGTGCGCGGCGGCATCTCCGTCGCGCTGGCGCTGGCGCTGCCGAATGTGCCCGAGAAGCCCGCGATCCTCGCCGCGACCTACGCGGTCGTGCTGTTCAGTATCATCGTCCAGGGCGCGACGCTCGCGCGCGTCGCCCGCGCGACCCTGGACATGCCCGAGGCCCCAAAATAGGCACAGACCGCCCATCTGCATGACGCGTATCGCAGTGTGCGAAATGATCGCACCCGTGCACCTCGATGCCCTTAGCCCCCCCCCCGCGCTGAGCCACCGGTGCAGACCGAACGTTGTACAAAGGCCGGGAGATTGTCTGGCGCATTGGGGAAAACCATGAAGGGCCGGGCGGGATCTCGCTGCCGCACGCTGGCGGCGTTGCTTGCAGTGCGCTTGTAGGTTAGCGACTTCCTTGCCTGGATAAACAAAAAGTTTGGAGGAGTTTTTATGTGCCGAATCTTCATGCCTGGATTTGCTCTCGCAGTCGCTTTCCTGATGTCGACCTCTTTGGTCAGCGCATCCGGTGAGCCGTCGGCGGGGGCCAAAGGGATGCCTGGCGCCATGGGCACCTTCGAGTTCAAGCCTGACGACTGGATGGAGGGCACCCTCTCCTGGTGGAAGGACAGTGACGGTGTCGATCCCGGCGAGGCAGGTTGCCATATCGGTACCGACGAGAACGGCAAGGCCAATGGTCGCATGTTTGGCGAGGCCTGCATGGCTGACGGGATGCTGGTTGAATCCAATCCTGGCACCGATCAGTTGCACAGCCATAAGAACGACGTCGGTCATCCCGACACGTTCGACTGCAACGCCTGGTGCGTAGGCAAAGGCTCGGCCAAGGGTGCCTGCGTCGTGGCGGCCGCACCGCCCTGCGAACAATCCGCGATGTGTCAGTGCGAGTGATCTGTCAGGGGCGCCTCGGGCGCCCCTGTTCGATCAGGCGAACGTAATCGTGAAACGCGCGCAAACGCACCGGTATCGCGGACAGCAGGATTTGCGTGATGGCGGGTTGCCGGTTCGGCTGTCACGGTGCCTCACGACCTGAGTAGCGCGAACCACCGGCCGGCCAATGCCGCGGTATGAATGATGCTGCCAGCGCACAGCTTCAAATAGTCCAGGAGTTTGCCTCTGGTGTCCCCTTCTCCTCACCACGGTTACGAAACGCCCGAACGGCTGACTTGATGGTATCGAAGCGGTAAGTCGCGCAAAGCTCGCTGCGTCTCATCGCCCAATCACGGTTGAATAAGGTCCACAGGTTGCGCTTGGCGCGCGCCACGGCCAATACAATGCCCCCAGCCGCCAGTTCCTCGCGAAGCTCGTCGAGCTTTTGCAATGCAGTCACATCGATGACGTTGACGGAGCTCGAGTCCACTACGATCCACGCGCACCGGGGTGTGCTTGAACTCGGGTTGCCCCGAGACCGGATCCACCATCGGATTGACCAGGCTGCCTACCCTTGCCGCCGAGGCGAACTGGTCGTTCCAGTGCATCGGCGCAAACACCTGTCCGCGCGGCTGGGCATCGGTCAGCTGCACCCGCAGGACCGCTTCCCCCCAGTGGCTGATGACCGCCGCGAGCTGACCGTCATGCAACCCGATGTCACCGGCGTCGCCCGGGTGCAGTGCGACGAACGGCTCGCCGATGTGCCCCGACAGCCGCGGCGATTTGCCGGTCCGGGGCATCGTGTGCCAGTGGTCGCGGACGCGGCCCGTGTTGAGCGCCAGTGGATAGGCGGGATCAGTATGCCGTGCTGGCGGCCGCGGGGTGATCGGTAAGAAGTTTGCGCGCCCGCTGGCGGTGAAAAAACGCCCGTCGCCGAACATGCGCCGAGTAGAGCCGCCATCTGCCGGTACGGGCCACTGCACCGGTTCCAGCCGCGCATAGCGCGACGCATCGAGTCCGGAAAGGCCCGAGATGTCGAAATCACGTTCCCCACCGTTCTCGAAACCCGAGAGGCGCGCATCCCGTGCGTATCTTTCTGCTTTGACGTGTGTTTTCCGTCATCCGTCGATGCGAATTCGAGGGCCGCGCCCGACGGCCGGCGCCGGGCACGTTGCTGATCCGGCTGCAACGATGCGAATTTCTAGCGCGCGGTGAGCTTCAGCTCGATGCGTCGATTGCGCCGAAAGGCCTCGGGCGTCGGCGCGGGATCGATCGGATGAAACTCGCCGAACCCGGCGGCGCTAAGACGTTGCGGGGCGATTCCTTCGGCGACCAGAAACTGCACCACCGAAACCGCCCGGGCGGTAGAGAGTTCCCAGTTTGACGCGAACTGCGCCGTGTTGATCGGGATCTGGTCGGTATGACCGTCGATGCGCAGTATCCAGTCGATGTCGGCGGGGATGCGTAACGCCAGTGTGCGCAAGGTGGTGGCGAGTTTGCCCAGCTCGGCCTGGCCGGGGCCGGCCAGCGTCGCGCTGCCGGAGTCGAACAACAGTTCCGATGGCAGCACGAAGCGGTCACCCACCACCCGGATCGACGGGTTGGCGCCGAGCACGTCGCGCAGGCGACCGAAGAAGTCGGAGCGGTACTGCTGGAGCCGGCTGACCTCGCGCGCCAGCGCGACGTTCAGGCGCCTGCCGAGGTCCTCGAGCTGTGCCGCCTGGCCGGCCTTGTCGGCCTCGGCCAGCGCCAGCGCGTCCTTGATCTCTTCGAGCTGGCCGACCAGCGTGTCAATCTTGGCATTCAGCAGGGCGATCTCCGCCTGTGCACCCGCGCTCAGCCCGCGTTCCTCGGCAATCGCCTGCTCGCGCTGTGCCACCAGCGCGCTCAGCGCCTGGATGCGGATATCGCGCTGTTCCAGGTCGCGCTGAACCAGCAGCGTGCGTTCAGTCTGCTCCGCCAGTTGCGCCTCCAGCGCCCTCGAGCGATCCCGTTCGGTGCCCAGCGCCATCGTATTGAAGTCGAGCTCGGCCGCCAGCCTGCCGACATCCGCTTCAAGCTGCGATCGCAGCGTGCGCAGGCTGTCCACATCCTCCTGAAGGCTCGCGACCAGCATCAACTGCTCGGCAATCTCTGCCTGCTTGGCCTGGTTGCTCCTGTCGAGATCCACGACCTGCGCATTCAGTGAGGCGTTCTGCCCGGTCAACCCGTCGACGCGCAGCGTCAGGCCGGCGATGTCCTGGTTGAGGCCGGATGTGCGCTCCTGCTCCAGTCCGAGCAGATCGGTGAGTTCCACGACACGCCGATACATCACGTCCAGTTCCGTTTCCTGCGCATCGAGCAGTTGCGATAGCAGAAACTGCGCAAAGCTGAACAGCAGCAGCACGAAGATCACCAGGATCAGCAGCGCCGCCAGCACGTCCACATAGCCCGGCCACACGTCAACCGTGCGGCGTGCGCGTCTGGCAATGGCCGTCACGGCGCTAGATCTCCTGGACCTTGGCCACAGGCGCGTCGTCTCGGGCGGCAGGCGATCCGGCCTGCCTGGTCAGAAATTCCTCGAGCAGGCGGCGCTCGGAGCGGATCGCCTCCACCAGCAACTGCAGCGTAGGTGCACCGTCGCCGCCGCTCGCCTCGACAGTCGCCTCGGCCAGGGCCGGTGCATTCAGGTCGTCGACCAGTTGGGTCACACCGGTCAGCCACTCTTCCAGGCCATTGAAGAATCGGTTCTGCGCATGCCCTGCCTGGAGATCGAGGAACCCCAGGACCAGCGAACCACCCAACCCGAACAACGAAGAACTGAATGCCGTTCCCATGCCGCCCAAAGGTGCCTTCAGGCCCTGTTTCAGCTCGGCGAACACCGCGGCGAAATCCCCGTTGCCCACCTCGAGCCCGTCGATCACCTGACCGACCGCGGCAATGGTCCCGAGCAGTCCCCAGAAGGTGCCGAGCAGACCGAGGAAGATCAGCGTGCCCATCAGATAGCGTGAGATCTCGCGCGACTCGTCCAATCGCTCGCGAATCCCGTCGAGGATGGTGCGCAACGCCAATGCCGACAGGCGGAAGCGGTCGCGCCGGCGCTTGCTCAGGTGCGAGGCCAACGGTTTCAGCAGCCTGGGCTCCGTGGTCACCGAGATGCCTGGCTGGCCGGTGCGAAACACCCGAATCCAGTTGATTTCGGTGTTCAGTATCAACACCTGACGGAAATTTATCAGGATGCCTACAGCGAGTACCCCGAGAATGACCGAGTTAAAGCCCCAGTTCGCCATGAAGGCCGTGCGCAGCGGCTCCAGCAACAGCACACAAATCGTCCCGACTACCGCCAGGTAGACGAACATCCAGGACAAGGATTGTCGAGTCGAATGCATGCGGATCCTCTTTCGGGCGATGCGGTTGAACCAGGCATGCGGCTCGCGAAGTCGATCGAATGCCGCCTGTCCTGCGGTATCGGCCGCTTGGCGAATTTCTTTCGCCTTGCTGCCCAGCCTCGCGCAAGCCGGGCGGGCCGATTCCAGCGCAACCGCCAACTGGACGGGCCGCTTGGCTATACTGGCCGCGACCGGCCCAACAGAAGAGCCGGCCAACAACAACTATCCGGAGGCCGAACCATGACCAGCAAGTCAGCCGACTCGACGGGCGTTGCCAATCCGTCACACACCCCCGCTTGTTTCCCACTGCTCGCGTCGCTTTGTTTAACCGCTGCGATGACCATCGGCGCCGCCCAGGCGGATACAGGCACTGCTGCGCAGCAGGCCCCACCAGACGCGGCAGCAACCGACCAGGGCGCACTGTCCGGCGAGGTCGACCGGCTGCGCAACGAACTGAGCCTCGAGATTGAGCAAGGCCGACAGCTTGAAGCCAAGCTGGCGCGTGCTCAGCAGGCCTTGTCACAGGACGCTGCCGAACGGGATCGGCTCGCCGCCGAGTTGAGCCAGGCGCGCGGCCGCCTGAAAGAGGCGACCGGGCAGCTGACCGCGCTCGAGGCAGACCGGCGGCGCGCAGCGGAAAAGCTCGAGGCCGCCGAAAGAGAGCGCGCAGATGCACGCCAGGAGATCGGATCGCTGACCGCGGAGCGGGATCGCCTCGCCACTGAACGGCGCGCCGCAGGGCAGGAACTCGAAGGCCGGCAGCGCGAACTGACCGCACTGACGGAACGGCGCGAAAGGCTGGAACTCGACCTGGCCGGGGTACGGGAAAAGCTGCTGGCGACAACCGCTGAGCGCGACGACCTGTCCGCCCGTCTGGCGCTGGCCGAGGCAGATGTAGACCAAGGCTCGAAAGCGCTCGCTGCGATGACCGCCGAGCGCGATCAACTCGAACAGCGCCTGAAGGGCAGCGAGGACCAGGCCAGTTCTCTGCAGAAGCGCGCGCTCGAAACCGACAACGAACTGTCGGGCGCGCGCGCCGAGGTCTCGCGTCTGGGCAGCGAGCTGAGCCAGCTCAAGCGTCGCAACGACGAGCTCAAGGCCAACGTGGCCATGCTACGCGGCGACCTGCAGAGCAGCAGAGACGAAGGCGCAGCCCTGCGCAGCGACCTGGCGATGCTGAAGGCGAGCCTGCCGCCGGAGCTTGGCGGTTCGGCATCGCTGCAACAGTTGAAGGCCGCGGCGGCGGACAAGGCAGATCAGATGCGCAGCATGCACCGCACCTTGCGGCGCCAACCGCAGAATACGGCGTTGCAGTCGGAATTCGACGCGGCCGCGCAGCAACTCCGCGAGCGGCAGTTGCTGATTGCCGGCGAGACCGGGGCCGTAGGGCTGTACCGACTGCGTCCAGAGGATACGCTGGCAACGGTCGCGAGCAGGTTCCTCGGCGACGGCAACCTGTGGGGCCGTATCTACGAGGCCAACCGGCACATCATCGCGGACCCCGACCGACTGATTGCCGGGCTGACGCTGCTGCTGCCCTGACCCGGCGGGATCATTCGGCGGACGGTCATATGCCCGCCGCTGGGCCCGTGCTACCGGAGCAGTCCAAGCTCCCGGTAGTAGCGGGCTGCACCCGGGTGGATGCGCTCGGCGGGCACCTGGTTCGCAGTGTTCTGCGCGGTCGTATAGCGCCCCTGTGAGAGGCGTTCGGCAAGGGCCGGGGCGTCCGGTGGATGGCCTCCGCCAACCGGTAGGCGGTCGAATCGGGAAGATCGGGCCGCACCAGTATCAGCGACCAGAGACCGACCGAGGCTATCCGTGCATGCCAACCTTACGATCGGGTATGGGGCACGCGACTGCACCGAGGTCAGGCCGTTGAGCATGTCGCGGCTGGGTTCGCAGCAGAGTTCTTCTTCCTCACCTCGGCCATCTCACTCGGGCGCCCCGGATAAAAAAGCCGCCGTGCCAAATGAGGTTTGGACGGCGGCGTGAGCCAAAACTGGCAATTTCGACAGAGAGTTAGGAGAAATCACCGCGAAGCGATTTCACCTAAACAGATGCACGCGCCATGCCAATAAAATTTTTGCCTTGCAACATAAGGGCTTGCTTGAACAGCTGTGTCCGTCGGGCCCGGCAAAGGGATACCCGAACGCACCAGATAGTGCGACACCGACAGGGATTTGCACCAGCGCTGTGCGCAACGCGCCGTCGCGAGACGATGACTTCGACGGGATAAGGTGCCCTTGCCGGACATTCACGCATCGCACCAGGCGGCAACGCTTGTCCGCTGGTCCCCGCTGACGTCTAATCAACCCGCTGTCGCCCAGCGCGGACAAAACTTTTTACCCACCGGTTTGACTAAACGTGGCATGAACAGACTCAGTCGTCGCTTCCTCATCCTTCTCCCGCTGATCGCCCTCGTCTGGTCGCCGTCACGGGCCGAATCCGTCGATTTCACGCTGAACGACCTGGACGGCACAGCAATTACGCTGTCGGATTTTCGCGGCCGCTGGGTCGTGGTGAATTTCTGGGCATCCTGGTGCAGCCCCTGTATCCGCGAACTACCCGAACTGGTCACCTATCAGCGGGAAAACCCGGGCGTGCAGGTGTTAGGCATCAACTTCGAGGAGATCTCGGCCGATGAGGCGCGGGACTTCCTGGAGCCGTTCGAGATCAACTTCCCGAATCTGAAGATCGGCAATACCCCGCTGGTACCGTTCGAACCCCTCGAAGGCCTGCCGACCACGGCGATCATCGACCCGTCCGGTGAGCTGGTGGAACGCCACATGGGCCCGGTGACCTCTTCGCAACTGCGCGACATCATCGAGCGCCACACCCACTGACCCGCCCCGCTTCGGCCGCTGCGCGCAGCCGTGACGCCGAGACTTCCGTGGCTTTTGGGAAATGGCTTCCCGAATTGCGCATCCTGGCAGCGGAAATGAGATTCAGTGCGACACGACAGACGCGATCCCCAAGCGGCACCCGCGGCCCGGACTAAGTCGCTGAATGTGCTGTAAATCCTTACTTCGCGGGTCAAATCTCCACAAACGACACACAGATTTCCCACGGTTTTCCACAGCTTTTATACACAAGATATTGTGGTTGACACTGCCTGATCAGCGTATATATTGTGTTCGAAGCGGCCATCATACAAAACCTCGGCAGTCTCACTGCCTGATCGCGCAACGCGGTCCGACCGCCCAGCACAACACACCCAGGAGGAGCCTAAATGGCAACCGAAGTCACGCAGTCGAACGGCAGCGCCGAAAGCATAGCCGTACCCCCGAGTGAGGCCACCAATAGCCATGCCTTGCCGGAGATCAGCGCCAATGCACCCGGCGAGCTCAGAGTCATCCGCCGCAACGGCAAGGTGACCAACTTCGATGCCAATAAGATCGCGGTGGCGATGACCAAGGCGTTCCTCGCGGTGGAGGGCGGCAGCGCGGCAGCCTCTCGCCGGGTACATGATCTCGTGCAGAACCTCACCGAACATCTGAGTGAGGCCCTGATTCGGCGGAATCCGGCTGGCGGCACCATCCATATCGAGGATATCCAGGACCAGGTCGAGCTGGCGCTGATGCGCTCCGGCGAGCACAAGGTGGCGCGCGCCTATGTGCTGTACCGGGAGGAACAGACGCGCAAGCGCGCTGATGAGGCCGCCAAAAAGAAATCGACACAGGGCGAAGAACCCCCGGTAAGCGTGATACTGGCAGACGGCACCAGGCGCCACCTGGATATCGAACGCCTGCGCAAACTGGTCGCCGAGGCGTGCAGTGGCCTGGAAGCCGTCACGGTCGAATCGATTCTGGACGATACCTGTCGCAACCTGTTCGACGGCGTCAAGGAGCGCGACGTGTCTCAGGCACTGGTGATGAGCGCCCGCACGCTGATCGAAAAGGAACCGAACTACTCCTACGCGGCGGCGCGCCTGTTAATGGACATGATGCGCCGCGAGGCACTCGGCTTCCTTGGCATGGATACCGGAGTCGCCACGCAACAGGAGATGGGTGAGCGCTACGGCGAGTACTTTACCGGCTATATCAAGCGGGGCGCCGACCTCGAACTGCTCGACAAGCGCCTAAGCCAATACGATCTCGAGCGCCTGGGTGCCGCACTCAAGCCGGAACGTGATCTGCAGTTCACCTATCTCGGTCTGCAGACTTTGTATGACCGCTATTTCATCCATTCGAAGGACACCCGCTTCGAATTGCCGCAGGCCTTTTTCATGCGTGTCGCGATGGGCCTGGCGATCAATGAGATCGATCGCGAGGGCCGCGCGATCGAATTCTACGATCTGCTGTCCAGTTTCGACTTCATGAGCTCGACGCCGACGCTGTTCAACTCCGGCACCTTGCGCCCGCAGTTGTCGAGTTGTTACCTGACCAGCGTTCCGGACGACCTCGACGGCATCTACAGCGCAATCAAGGACAACGCCCTGTTGTCGAAGTTCGCCGGTGGCCTGGGCAACGACTGGACCCGGGTGCGCGGCATGGGCGCCCACATCAAGGGGACCAACGGCAGGTCCCAGGGCGTCGTGCCCTTTCTCAAGGTCGCCAACGACACCGCAGTCGCGGTAAACCAGGGGGGCAAGCGCAAGGGGGCAGTGTGCGCCTACCTGGAAACCTGGCACATCGATGTCGAAGAATTCCTCGACCTGCGCAAGAACACCGGCGACGACCGTCGCCGCACGCACGACATGAACACCGCAAACTGGATCCCTGACCTGTTTATGAAGCGCGTCGCCGAGGATGGCAACTGGACGTTGTTCTCGCCGGACGAGACCAGCGACCTGCATGACCTGACCGGCACGGCCTTCGAGGAGGCCTACGTTCGCTATGAGGAAAAGGCCGCGCGCGGTGAGATGTACGTCGCCAAGACGCTCAAGGCCAACGATCTGTGGCGCAAGATGCTCGGCATGCTGTTCGAGACCGGCCACCCCTGGGTGGCTTTCAAAGACCCGTGCAACATCCGCTACACCAACCAGCATATCGGCGTGGTCCACAGCTCGAACCTGTGCACCGAGATCACGCTGCACACCAACGACAGCGAGATCGCAGTGTGCAACCTGGGATCGGTCAATCTGGCTGCCCATGTCGACGACGACGGCCTGAACCTCGGGAAACTCGAAAAGACCGTCAGCACGGCGATGCGCATGCTCGACAACGTGATCGATTACAACTACTACAGCGTACCGCAGGCGCGTAACTCCAACCTGCGCCACCGCCCGGTCGGGCTCGGCATCATGGGTTTCCAGGATGCGCTCTACAAGGTGCGGTTGCCGTATGCGAGCCAGGAAGCAGTCGATTTCGCCGACCGGACGATGGAGGCCGTGTCTTACTACGCGATCAAGGCGTCGACCGATCTGGCCGATGAGCGCGGCCGTTATCACAGCTTCGAAGGTTCCCTGTGGAGTCAGGGCATCCTGCCGATCGACTCGCTGGCCCGCCTCGCTGCAGCGCGCGGCAGTTACCTGCAGGTCGACGACAGCCGTACGCTCGACTGGGACAGCCTGCGCGAGCGGGTGACGACGGTCGGGATGCGCAACTCCAACACCATGGCGATCGCACCGACCGCGACCATTTCGAACATCTGCGGCGTCAGCCAGTCGATCGAGCCGACCTACCAGAACCTGTTCGTCAAATCGAACCTGTCCGGCGAGTTCACCGTCGTGAACCCCTATCTGGTGCGCGACCTGAAGGCGCTCGATCTATGGGATTCGGTAATGGTCAACGATCTGAAGTATTACGATGGTTCGGTGCAGCCGATCAGTCGTATCCCGGATGATCTCAAGGCCCTGTATGCCTCGGCATTCGAGGTCGACCCGCGCTGGCTGGTCGAGGCCGGCAGCCGCCGGCAGAAGTGGATCGACCAGGCGCAAAGCCTCAACCTGTACATGTCGGAACCATCCGGCAAGAAGCTCGACAATCTGTACAAGCTGGCCTGGGTGCGCGGTCTGAAGACCACCTACTACCTGCGCTCGATGGGCGCCACCCACGTCGAGAAATCGACCATGGACGACAGCAGCCGGGCCAACCAGCTGAGCGCAGTCGGTGGCAGCTATGGGGCCGCCTCGGAAGCCGCTGTGGACAATGCGGCGCCCAAGGCGTGCAGCATCCTCGATCCGGACTGCGAGGCCTGCCAGTAGGCAGTACTGGACGGCAATCAGGAGCACGCAGCATGTTAAATTGGGATGATCCTCTTGCACCGGTACCGCCGCCGAATATGGCCCCGCCGGCTCAAGGACAGATACCGATCGAGCAGCAGGCAAGCCAGGCCGGCGCCACGCCGGCCGTCCGCCACGCCGATCTTCGCCCGGTCAATCCGGACGACAAACGTGTCATCAACGGCATGACCGACATCAACCAGTTGGCGCCCTTCAAGTACCCGTGGGCCTGGGAGTACTTCCTGAATGCCAACCGCAACCACTGGACGCCACTGGACATCGGCATGGCGCAGGACGTGCACGACTATCACCACAAACTGACGCTGGAAGAGCGCCACGTTTACGAGAACGTCCTGTCGTACCTGACCACCTCGGACATCTTGGCGATGCGCAACATCGGGCTGGCGGTGATGGAAAAGATGTCGGCACCGGAACTGCAAATCTACCAGGCGCGCCAGGTCTACGAGGAGTCGCTACACACCTGGACCTACCAGCACTGTATCGAGACCATCGGCCTGAACCAGGGTGAGATCTACAACCGTTATCGTGTCGTGCCCGAGATCAACGGCAAGATCAAGATCGCCAACCGTCGCCTCGATTCGATCCTGCGAGCCGACATCGATCTGACCGACCGCGATGAACTGCACAACTTCCTGCTGGCCTATATCTTCTTCGCCGGCATCTTCGAAGGCTGCTGGTTCTACAACGGCTTCAGCCCGATCTTCGCCCTGCAGCGCCGTGGGCTGATGAAAGGTACCGCCGAGCAGTTCCAATACATCATGCGCGATGAGGTACTGCACGCCTCTTTCGGCATCCGCGTGGCCAAGCAGATCATGCTGGAGGAGAAGATACGCCCCGATCAGGATGCCATGGCTGAGATGTGGGCCGAATGTGGAGCCGCCGAGGAGGCCTATGCAGATTACATCCTGCGCGACCCAATCCTCGGCTACAGCAAAGAGGACCACGTCGGGCAATACCGCTTCATCGCCAACCGGCGTGCCCGCAGTCTGGGGCTGGACGAACCCTACCCCGGCGCGGAGCCGACGCTGAGCTGGCTCGACGAGCAGGCCAACCTGCGCAAGGAAAAGAATTTCTTCGAGACCCGTGTAACGGAGTACCAGGCCGGCGGGCTTAAATGGGAATGACGCCGCGCTAGGCGTTCAGGTCTATGCCGGAGGGGCCCTGAGGGCTGTCGCCCGACATTGTCAAAATGTCATTGACCACCACCCAAGGGGGATAGGGGTCACTTCGGCACCAAAAAAAGCAGTCCAGGGAACACCGACGAGGCTGCACCGATCGCCGACACGGCGGTCAGATCCACCAAACATGCAGAATGAAGGGGTAATGATGTTTAACTGGGACGATCCATTGCAGTCCGCTGCCAGCGCCTCGAAGCCGATGCGCGGCGTGCCGCCCGTTGCCGGCGTCGACGACACCGCGTCCGAACCCACAGACGTGGTCCGACGCCATCCGCATGCCGGTGACGGACTGGTAAGCAATGATGTGCTGATGGCCAGTGCCGGTGCCGCACCAAGCGTCGACCCCGACCCGCTGAGCGTGACTGAAGCGGCGGCCGAATACGCCACCCAGATCGATGCAGGCGCGACTGGACTCGAGTCGCTGGAGATGGGGGCCGGCCGGATCCGGGTCGACGACAAAAAGATCATCAACTGCTGCGCCGACCTCAACCAACTGGTGCCATTCAAATACGACTGGGCTTGGCAGAAATATCTCGACGGCTGCGCCAATCACTGGATGCCGCAAGAGATCAACATGAACGCGGACATCCAGTTATGGCGTGACCCGAACGGCCTGACCGAAGACGAGCGCATGATCATCAAGCGCAATCTCGGCTTCTTCTCTACCGCCGACTCACTGGTCGCAAACAACCTTGTGCTGGCGGTATACCGCCACATCACGAACCCGGAATGCCGGCAGTACCTGCTGCGCCAGGCGTTCGAGGAGGCGTTGCACACCCATGCCTATCAGTACGTGATCGAATCGCTCGGCCTCGACGAGGGCGAGGTGTTCAACATGTATCGCGAGGTACCGGCGGTCGCGCGCAAGGCGGAGTGGGCCCTGCCCTTCACCCAGCACCTCGCCGACCCGAACTTCCATACCGGCACCACGGAAAACGACCAGAAACTGCTGCGCGAGCTCGTAGCCTTTTATGTCATCTTCGAAGGCATCTTCTTCTATGTGGGCTTCACCCAGATCCTAAGCATGGGCCGTCGCAACAAAATGACCGGCACCGCTGAGCAGTTCCAGTACATCCTGCGCGACGAGTCGATGCATATGAACTTCGGCATCGACGTGATCAACCAGGTAAAGATCGAGAACCCGCACCTCTGGAGCGACCGCTTCAAGGAGGAAATCGTCCAGATGATCCGCGACGCCGTAGCGCTCGAGACCCAGTATGCCTATGACACCATGCCACGCGGCATCCTCGGCCTGAATGCGCCGATGTTCGAGGAATACCTGCAGTTCATCGCCAACCGACGCTGCGCGCAGATCGGCTTACCGGAACAGTATCCAGGGGCGACCAACCCCTTTCCCTGGATGTCAGAGGTCCTGGATCTCAAAAAGGAGAAGAATTTCTTCGAAACGCGCGTCACCGAGTATCAGACCGGCGGTACATTGAACTGGGATTGAGCCTTGCCGCCAAGGCTTCCTCCGGTGATGCCTCGGGCCCGGCGCGAAACCGAGCCCGGGGCGCCCTCTCTGCCCGTACGCAGCGGCGCATGGGGCCCGTCGCACTGACTCTACCGCTTGGCCCCGGCGCGCTTGGGTCCGCAAGCGGCGATTCCGTCACCTAGGGTCTCAACTGGCGAAATGTCCTTCACATCAAGTGCTTGCCAACCCTTGTTGAAAAACTGTCGAGACGGGCCAGACACAAGATATTGTGCCACCGCATTCCTAAAGCACAATTTATTGTGATTTGTGGGGATTCTCGATAAACTTATGCCAGAACCGGATGAGACTGGAGTGCGCCATGCGTTGCCATCACTGTCACAGCCAGATGGAACAGACCGACACAGTTGCCGAGGGCGGTGTTCGCCAAGTCTGGTATCGCTGTCCACTGTGCTCGGCCAATCAGACAGTATCCCAGCCCCATCAGGCGCAATTGCGCCGCATCGGCAGTCTACAGCGCTGCAGCAGCACAATGAGGGACCACGCCGACAGGCAGCGCGGCGCCTATTGAGCAACTTAACCGGAAGCTTCTCCGGCAGATGCCCTGGACATCGGGCAATAAACGGCAGGGACTGCCGGGACAAGAAAGGCTGTAGCATTGCACCATCCCGGACACCGGGGTGGTTTTTTTGTGTCTGACCGGCTATATGGTAAGGCGATGCGCCGGGTTCGAGCCGACTCGCGCAAACGCGAGAATTAATCGGTTTCGAGCTCGACTGTCCGGTAAAGGCGCCGGCGAAGGATTGGCACTCCCCGAATGAGCGTAGTACACGCGAGAGGGTCGCTCGACGACCAGTCCGAGATAGACAGCGCCCATCTGGAGCAACTGTTCCAGCTTCAGCGTAGCGCACTGGAAATGATCGCCACCGGCCACCCCACCGACAGCATCCTCGACCAGCTGTGCCGGCTCTCCGAGGCGCTTCTGCCCAATGCGGTCGCATCGATCATGTTGCTCGACAGCTCGGGGAGCAGTCTCCGGGTACGCTCGGCACCGAGTATCCCGGCGGCCGGTATCGAGGCGCTCAACGGCCTTCTGCCAGGTCCGAACGCCGGTTCCTGCGGCACCGCCGTCTACCGAAACGAGCCGGTGTATGTGGAGAACATTCTGGGCGATCCGCGCTGGGCGGATCTCCTGGAAATCGCGGAGCGCTTCAACCTGCAGGCCTGCTGGTCGACGCCGATCCGCGCGGCCGACGATGTCGTGATGGGCTCGTTTGCGCTGACCAGTTTCGAATGCCGCAAACCGTCTCCTTTCCACCGCCGCCTGCTCGATACCGGTAGCTATCTCGCGGGCATTGTGCTGGAACGCGATGACCATGCGCGTCGTCTGGATACCGCAGCTGTCGCCTTCGAGCATATGCGTGAGGCGGTGATGGTGACCGATGAAAGACACCGCATCATCCAGGTCAACCGCGCCTTCGAACACATCACAGGCTATACCGCGAACGAGGCGATCGGCCGGAATCCGCGACTGCTCAATTCGGGGCGCCAGAACGCAGACTTCTATCGGGATTTCTATCTTGCGCTGCAGGGAAATGACGAATGGCGTGGCGAGGTCTGGAACCGCCGGAAAGACGGTGAAATCTACCCGCAATGGCTGTCAGTCCAGGCGGTCAGAAATGCGGCCGGCGAGCTGAGCAGTCACGTCTCGGTGTTCGCCGACATCAGCGACAGCAAGCGCTCAGAGCGCAAACTCTGGCATCTTGCCCATCACGACGCATTGAGCGATCTGCCGAATCGGCTGCTGCTCAGTGCCCGACTCGAGCAGGCGATGCGACGCGCCAGCAGGAACTCAGCCGGCCTTGCCGTGCTGTTCATCGATCTGGACCGCTTCAAGAACATCAACGACTCGCTGGGACACCAGGCCGGAGATGAGCTGCTTCGCATCGTTTCCACCAGGCTGCAGATGGTGATGCAGCAGCGCGATACCGTCGCCCGGCTTGGAGGCGACGAGTTCGTTGTGCTTCTGGAAGACATCAGCGATCCCGGTGACACTCGCCGGATCGCCGAACGCATCATCCAACACCTCTCTCAACCGGTCGATCTGTGTGGCAAGTCACTGGTTGTGACGGCCAGTATCGGGATAAGCCTTTATCCCGGCGATGCACAGGATCCGGAATCGCTGCTGCAGCATGCCGATGTGGCGATGTACCGCGCCAAAGCACTCGGGCGAAATCATCTGGCCTTCTACGCACCCCGACTCACAGAGGAGATTAGGGAACGCCTGGAACTGGAACATGATCTGCGACAGGCGCTGCCCAACGGGCAATTCACGCTTCACTATCAGCCACAGTTCGCCGCCGCCGACGGCAGCCTGGTAGCAGTCGAGGCATTGTTGCGCTGGCAGCACCCGGAGCGTGGCATGGTCCCACCAAACAGCTTCATACCTGTTGCCGAAGAAACCGGATTGATCCGGGACATCGGCTGCTGGGTGACCGAAACCGCCTGTCGGCAGATGCAATCCTGGCATGCTTTGGGCCACGCGCCCCTTACGCTGGCGGTCAATCTCTCGCCGTTTCAGCTGCGTGCCAATTGTGCCTCCAAGTTGCTGGATGTGCTGCAACGCACCGGCCTGTCAGCGGAGTACCTCGAGTTCGAAATCACCGAAAGCCTGCTGGTCGAAGACGGTGGCTACGCACTGCAGCAACTGGCAAAGATTCGCCAACAGGTCGGAATGAGCGTCGCAATGGATGATTTCGGAACCGGCCACTCGTCGCTCAGCCAGCTCAAACTGCTGCCGATCAGCAAACTCAAGATAGACCGATCGTTCGTCGGGGATCTGCCAGACGACAATCACAATGCCGCGATCGTCAAGGCGATCGTGCTGATGGCTCACACCCTGGGACTTGAGGTAGTCGCAGAGGGCGTGGAGACGACCGCTCAGCGCCGTTTGCTTTGCGAAACCGGTTGCGATCTGCTGCAGGGTTTTCTGTTGGGCGAACCGGTTCCGGCCGAGGAAATCTCGCGTCGCCTGGAATCCGGCCATCTGCGTGTCAGGGATCCGCAAAAACCATGACTAACCCCGGCATATGATGAAACACACCCACAATCTCAGGTTTCAGTACCTGCTGGCGGTCGCGCTGGTACTGCTCGTCGAGCCCGCACTGGCGAACAAGTTTGAAACCATCGGTGGCGGTCTTTCGGGTTCCTCTGGAATCAAGCGTGAGTGGCTGCAGAAATTCTTCCTGGTGGTCGGGGGTGCAAGCCTCTTGGGCGCCCTGCTGGCGGTCCTGGTGCCGCACAGAAATGCCCTGTTTCTGAACTACAACAACTGGAAACAGTCCGCGGTGATGTTTGCCGTCCTGGCCGCGGTGATGTTCGCCGCGGCGGCGTTCATCTGATCCAGGCTTTTTCGGCGGATCGTCGCCAGCGAAACGCAGCGAACCCACGAAAAGCGCCTTGGAATCCACAATCGCGGGCCGGTAAAGTGACCCGAGGATTCGGCATACTGCCGGTTCGACCAACGGAGTCGATATGCATTTAGAGCAGATTCAGTCGCACTATGCCGCCATCATCGAGGGGTTGGGAGAGGACCTGCAGCGCGAGGGGCTGATCAAGACACCGGAGCGTGCAGCCAAGTCGATCGCCTACCTGTGTCGTGGCTACGGGCAGAACCTGCAATCGGTCCTAAACGACGCGGTTTTCCCGTCGAACAACGATGACATGGTGATTGTCAAAGACATCGAGCTGTATTCGCTCTGCGAACACCACATGTTGCCATTCATCGGCCGCGCCCACGTCGCCTACCTGCCGCGCGGCAAGGTGATCGGCCTTTCGAAAATCGCACGCATTGTCGACATGTATGCGCGCCGACTGCAGATTCAGGAAAACCTCACGGTGCAGATCGCCGATGCGATCTGCGAGGTGATCCAGCCAGCCGGCGTCGCGGTCACCATCGAAGCAGAACACCTGTGCATGAAAATGCGCGGAGTGGAGAAACAGAATTCGACCATGAAGACATCGGTGATGCTCGGCACCTTCCGCGAGTCTCAGGCCACGCGCATGGAATACCTCCAGTTGATAGCCGACTGAGGGTATTGGCCCCACTGGGCTTCTGGCCACTCCCCCACCAAACATGACAGCAAGCAGCCAAGAGATCCAGCAACTGATCGCGGGGCGCATCCGGGAGCTGCTGCTGGCCGCCGCGCCGCTATGCGCATCGCACCGCGCCCAGCTGCCGGTCCCGAGGATCCGCCTCGATCTCCGCGGGCAGGTCGCAGGGCAGGCGATCTGGCACGCCGTTGGCAAGCCCGAACTTCGCTTCAACATCGATATCGCGCGGCGCTACCGCGACGATTATCTTCAGCACACCGTGGCCCATGAGGTTGCCCATCTGGTCACGGTGGCATGCTTCGGCCGTGTCCGTCCGCATGGTGCCGAGTGGCGTTCGGTGATGCGACACTTCGGCATCGACGACCCGGCGCGCTGTCACGACTACATGCTGGACGAAAGCCGCCTGCAACGACAGCGGCGCTGGGATTACGTGTGCTCCTGCACGCGACACCAGCTCAGCACGACTCGCCACAATCGCGTGCAAGGCAATCGGGCGCGGTACTTCTGCCGGCAATGCGGTGCAGCGCTGGAACCGGCGGAACCCCACGACAATTGAGCGCGGGACAGGACACTAGAACCTCGCATCAAGCCAGGCATCTACCTCGCTGATCAGCTCACTCTCTTCGCCCTCGAAGAAATGATCTGCGCCATCGACACGCCGTTGCGTGTAGTCGCCACCCGCCTCGGCCGCACGCTCGGCCCGCAGTGGCGCGCTATCGATAACCTCCGGCAGATCCTCAGCGCCATACAGATCGAGCACAGGCAGGCTCAGCCGGGGCAACCGCGACAGGCTGTCCATCGGTCCGCCGGGGATCCCGCCGGACATGCCGATAATGACAAGGCCGTCCAATGCTCGATGTTCACCGTCAAGGTAATACACCGCCATGGTCGAACCCTGGCTGTGAGCAATCAGCACCACGCTGGTGAAGCCCTGCTCGCGCAAATAATCAACCGCGGCATCGATCCGGCCGGGCACCCGATCATAGACCGCGGCGTACTCCGCGTGCTCGGCCTCGTTGGCCAGGACCGGCATCTGGATCGACAGGGTATGCCAACCGGACTCGGTCAGGCCGACACGCAGCGGCAGCACGACGGTCGGCCAGTTGGGATGCACCCCGGTCCCATGCATTACAATCGCCGCCTTGCGTGAACCGGCCGCGGTACTCGCAGTCTCCAGCGCAAGAAAGTCAGTCTGTCCGTCATTGAGATAGACGGCCTCTCCGTCGAGCAACGAATCGACCACCTGATCGGCCCATCGTTTCTCCTTTTCAAGATCGCTGGCATGTGACGCCGCCAAACAGAAAACGCAGGCCATCACGACGAAAGACAAAAACGGGCGCATGAAAATATCCTCTTGGTGGACGATCGAGAGTTTAGCCACTCGGCCGGGATCATCGCCAGTGCCTGAAACAACCGTTTCGCCGCGGTGTCTTTGCCGCTGAGGGGCTCGCCCGTTATCATCGGTGCACTGGTGACCAACGCAGTCGCAGGCACACCCTCATCATGGAAATCGCCTTACTCGTGGCCCTGTTCCTGATCGGCAGCATTGGCGGTGCGGTGCAGGCGCTCAAGCGTATCGATCGCCGCCGTGGCGGAACCAAAACGCCCGGTCGCCGAGCGGCCGGCAAGGCCCCGGGCGATGGAGAGTGACTGAGGTATGCCGATGACGCTTGTATACGACATCATCGAATCTCCCGCACACCCGGATCTGTCTGGCCTGTGCGAGGCGCTGGGCTACCGTCGACTCGTGTTCAACACGCAACGCAAGGCGATAGGCAGCCTGAAAAGTGCGCCGCCCGACCTGCTGGTCGCCGATTTCTTCTACGGCTACGGCAACAACTATGCCGGCGCCAATGTCAGCAACCTCGACGTGTTGCTGCATAGCCTGCGGCGCTTTGCGCCCGACGCGAGGATCGTGGTGTTGGCAGACAGAGGTCAGATCCGGCACGTCCCCAAGCTGGCTGAACTGTTCCCGCTGCATGCAGTGGTCGGGGTGCCCGCCAGCGCAGCCGAACTCGAGGCCGCGCTCGGCTGAACCCAATGGCGCTTGGACAGCGTCGCCGGAACCGTTTGCGACGACTGGCACTCTGTGGTTTTTGCGCTAGCATTTCGGGATGTCTCTCACCACATGCAAGTTCGGTCCCCGCATCTGCGCAAGCGGTATCCTGTTGAGCCTACTCAGTCCACCCGCAGTGCTGGCGGCAGTACAGAACCTGGATCCCACAGACTACGCGAGCCACAGGGTGACCTGTGAATCTCCGGTGAGGCTCACCCACGACTGCTCGATCTGGCAGGGTGCAACCCGGCCCATCGCATTCGCCGATTACCGCATGACCCTGGCGGCTGGCAGGGACGGTCGGACCATACTGATTTCGCAGTTGCGCCACCGTCCGGACCACAATGGCAACGCATTCCGCAGGCAACCGCGCCGACAAGCCGCGCTCGACGCGGTCCGACACATAGGATCAGCCCTGGAAGACAAAGGCATCCGTCTCGAGCGTATGCAGGCGGTGCGCCGAGGACGCCGGGTGGCGGGCTATTTCCTCGAATTTTCGGACAATGCCTACGACTATCTGAAAAAGTTCACCGTGCTCGAATCCGAGTATTGGCTGCCGTCACGGCATGGCGGGCCCTGACGGCGATGTGGTATCTGTATCTGGTGCGCTGCAACGACGGCTCGCTTTACACCGGCATCAGCACCGATGTCGCACGGCGTATCGAGGCCCACAGCTCGAACCGTGGCGCACGCCGCCTGCGTGGGCGCGGACCGCTTGAGTTGGTCTACTCGCAACCGCTTGGCGATCGTAGCCAGGCGCAGCGAGTCGAACACCGGGTGAAGCGGCTCAGCAGGGATGCCAAGGAGAGACTGGTGCGTGGCGAATTCGCCCTGCCGGTCTGATCTGCTGGCTGATGACACGAACCGTTCAGCCCCCCACCAACCCCAGACCATCACGCAACAAGGCGACACGTTCGGCCAGCGGGCCCGCAGCGTAAGGCAGCGCCGCGGAATGCCCCCAGACCGGGCCGGGCCACGCCGGGTCCGCCTCGTGACGTACCACGTGATGCAGATGCAGTTGCGGGACCAGGTTACCCAGCGCACCGATATTCAGCTTGTCGCCGCCGAAGGCGCGCATCATCAGCTCACCGAGAACACAGGACTCCGCCAGCAGACACTGCCGGTCGACGTCGTCGAGCTGATAGATTTCGCGCACCGCCACGCGGCGCGGCACCAGGATCGCCCAGGGATAGCGGCTGTCGTTCATCAACAGCACCTGCGACAGGGCGAGATCCCCGACTGGATGACAGTCTGTTGCAAGCAGCGGGTGCAGTTCGAAGCGTTCCACCTTGTGCTGGGAATACCTAAAATTGGAGCCGGGTGGCGACAGCGCTTGGCCCTCGCCGGTCTGCGTGGATAGTGATCAAACGCCCTGCCCCCGTCAACCTTGCGCCTGTTCGATAGCAGCCATTCGCGGCGCTGCCGAAATCCCGTGTGCGCTAAACTCTCGGACAATGAGACCTTTGCCAGGGGACAGCCCCGGGGAGAAACCATGTCGCCAGATGCCGAAGGGGTCTGTTGGTCGTGCGGGGCCGGGTTGACGGCCGGAGACTACCAGCGCGAGGGTGAATGCAGGGCCTGCCGCAAACAGACACATGTGTGCCGAAACTGCCGATTCTACGAACCCGGGCGGCCGAACGACTGTCAGGAGCCGATCGCCGAGCCGGTGCGCGACAAGGACCGGGCAAATTTCTGCGACTATTTCGAACCTTCCGACCAGGCCTACCGGCCCGGCCGCGATGCCGACGCGCTGAGAAACGCGGCGGACGGGCTATTTGATATTTAATAGTTAACACATAGAACTATGTCGGGGTGGGCTCGACGCTCTGACTGATCTGGATCAAGGTTGTCCCCGGCAGCCTGGCCAAGAATCGGTGAACGATGCTTGGAGGTTGGCCGTGGATGTTACAAGTCTGATCATTACCTTTCTGCTCGCCGGGCTGATGCTGTACCTGCTGGTCCGCCTGCCGCTTGCGATACTGGGCAACCTGCGCGCCGGCCACCGCTTCCGCGAGGGACTCGCCGGGGTACTGCATGAGTTGCGGCTGTCGCGCATGCTGAAGTACCTCGGAATCGACCAGGATCAATACCTGCACAAACAGCAGGCGGTCGAAATCCAGCAGCATATGGAACGCTGCGACGCCTGTGATGCCAAGTCGCGTTGTGATCAGGTACTTGCAGAAGAGCCTGCGCCCAATGTCGACGCGCTGGGGTTTTGCGCCAATATCGACGATCTCAAGGTATTGCGCGACGCGCGCTGATCCAGAGTCCGCCGATCAGGCGGATCGACGCTGATCGACAGCGGGCCGCTCCCCGGCATCGTTCGGTGCAGCGGGGCTGATACCGATCTGGCGGTCGGTAAGCGCGATCAGTGCCGCTTCCGCCTCGGCATACAGTTCGCGCACGAAATCCGTACTTGGACCTCGCTGGCGCAGAATGTGCAGTAGTGTCGTCAGATGCCCGCGGGCACCGGTCATTTTGCCTTCGCTTTCGCAACGCATGGACTGAACCAGATGAAATCTGGCCATGACCTCGGCGCGGCGCTCTCCAAGTTCCCTGCAGAAGATGACACGCACGTCGCGCGGGATCGGCTGGACGGTTTCGGCCTGTTGGACCACATCGGTGAGCGCGTCCAGTGCCGCGATGGTTGTGCGAAATGCCCGATCGTCTTCGAGCGGGCCCACGCCACGGTCTGGCCGCGCACCCTCGTCCTGGAGTGCGCGCTCGGCAGTCCGAATGGTCGCAGCAATATCCGGGTAGCGCGGGTGCAGCCGCCTGATTTGCTGATAGCGGGCCAGAATCTCCCCGCGCAACGCGACCCTCAGCTCCTGGGACAGCGGCACGCCCGTCAACTCGGTGAAGCACTGCGAGATGCCATCAATGCGCAACCGGGAGCGTCGCACGGCCGCGCGCACGCGCGCCTGGTGTGCCTGATATCGGTGGACCAGCGCCGCCATGAAAAGCATGGCGAGCAGCATTCCCATAACCACCAGGGGTACCCCCCATTCTTCCGGCATCGCCAACCCGTCGTCCTCCACCGATTTTCGATGTACCGAGTAGCGGCAGACGCCACGCGAACCTGACCGGTTTACTGCTGGCAGGTGTCGAAGGAATTTACATACCAGCCACGCCGCCTCGGCAGGAGAAAGCTATCTCTTTGTAAAATGGCTTATTTTTTACGTAGGCAGGCAAATTGCTTCGAAAATCGGATAATCCACGGAGAACCGGGGCACCTGGTCGCCATGATCAAGAATCAAAAATCGAGCTGCGTGGCCTTATTGACATGTTTTCCTGCCAGCTTCGCGGTCGCTGCACCAGACGAGGGTGACGGGTTCCGCAACATCGCGGCGCTGCTGGTATTGGTTGGCATCGGTGTCTTGCTGATGGGCCTGCGGAACCTGCGCGGACTGCGCCACAAACGCCTGATGCACGAACGTCGGCGCCCGGACAACCACGCCAAGGACCCGGAAGAGTGAAGACCGCAGTGCGCATCAGGGCTCGATCACGCTGGCCGTCGACGGCATTTTCCCGACTACCCGGAGTCACAATCGGCAGCTAACCTTTCGATATCGGTCTCCACCCACCGGGGAGTGGGCGCGACAAGTGAATCTACTGATATACGCGGTCGTCGGTCTCACGGCCACCTGGCTTCTCTACATCCTGTACATGCAGGTGGCGACACGGGCGGCCGAGGGCCGCCCGGCTGACCCGCTGTATGCGGCTTTCCCTACGCTCCCCAAGGTGCAAGGCCGGGCACTGGTGTACTGTTTCAGTCCGCAATGCGCGCCCTGCCGACCGATGTCGGAAGAGGTCGACCAGCTCGCGGCCACTGGTGCCCCGATATTTAAACTCGATATCACCCAGCACCCGGAAATCAGCCGTGAAATGGGTATTCGTGCAACACCGACGCTGATCCTGATCGAAGACCGGGTGGTCTCACGCATGTTGCTCGGGGTTAAGACCGCCGATTACATGCAGGAGCTCATTCACTCGCCGGCGCGCTAAACTGCCGATCGGACTGTAACCCGGAGCATGGGGCGTGACCCCCGATGATTAAAGCGCTGGCTCGCGCCCTGTGGTTGTTGCTGGGCTGGACAGAACTGACCCTGTTCACACTCATCCTCTACCTCCTTAGTTATCTGCCGGATAGCTGGCTCGGGACCCTGGTATCGCCGACTGTTTCAGGCCTGGAGCCGGACCTGGGCACACGCGCTCGGCGTCGATCTGCGCCTGCATCACAAAAACGCCCATCCGCTGCCCGAGAGGTTTATCCTGATAGCCAATCACCCGTCCGCGTTCGAGGATGTCGGCATCCCCTCGCTGTTCGATGTCGACAACCTGGCCAAAGAGGAGGTACGGCAATGGTGGCTGCTCGGCCGCATCAGCGCTGCGGCCGGGACCATCTTCGTCAGGCGCGAATCGCGGGAATCCCGCGCCGAGGCGGCGCAACAAATCGAACGGCACCTGGCGGCCGGCCGCAACATCGCACTGTACCCGGAGGGTGGCATAAATGGTCCGCGCTTGCAGCCGGCCTTTCGCTACGGCGCATTCGGCGTCTCACTGCAGACCGGCATACCAATCGTACCCGTCTATCTGCATTACGAGGCATTGCACGATTTCCACTGGGGCCGCCACAGTCTGATACAAAATATGCGTAATATCATGAACGCCGGAAACAATCGGGCAAACTACTACCTGTTTGACGCGATCGATCCACGACTGTTTCATGACAAGATTGAGTATTGCAATCATGTCTATCGGTTGTACGAGGAGTGGCAGAGGCGTTACCTCGGTTGAGACCAGCGCGGATGAACCCAAAGCAGATGAAATTCCCAGACCCGTCAGATACCGAAGCGGCCTTCTATGCGGCGTTTCATCGCCTCGATATCGGCCAGATGAAACAGGTCTGGCTGGATTCGGCCGAGGCACGCTGTGTCCACCCGGGCGGTGGACTGCTGCTGGGAATCGACGCTGTCCTGGCAAGTTGGGGCGAAATCTTCCGTGATAGCCAGCCCCCACAGGTCGAATATCGACTGATCCAGGCCAGCACCGACGCGATGCTCGCGGTGCACACGGTCGAGGAAATCGTCAGCAGCGGTTCCGGCCAACGCCGCGCGCGGGTGCTGGCGACCAACGTCTATCGGCTGGTCGATGGCAATTGGAACATGCTTGCACATCATGCATCCCTGCCACTGGTGGAACCGCCCGCCAAGCAGCATCGGAAGCCGCTGCATTAGGACGAATGGCACATACTTTGGGAGCGCAAGCGACAAGTGGGCCTGGTGATTCCGATCATTTCTTGAGCAAAACGCCGTGAATACATCCCTGTAGGCTCGACGGCGACGTCCATGCCGCCGACGTTTTCTCCAGAAACGACCGGAATCAGCCTAAGGGCGCCTTACGAAAAACCGAGTTGCGCGCGCGGCACCGGGATGTGCCGCCATTTTCAATAACGACAAGCGATTGAAAATGAAGGACAGCGAAAACCGCATTTTTCATTTTTCCGCGGAGCAAAATACCATGGACGGCATTTTTCGAGGTCCCGTTGAGTAAGTGCCATTGGCATTAGGGCCTGTTAACACTATGCACATGCCCAGCGTTGGCTCTGTCAATGAGGCTGTCTATCCCGATGACTGCGTTGCACTCTCGCTTGTGCACACCAGGTCCACAGTGCGCCTTGTCCGGTGAAAAAAGGACCTCCGTCGATGAGTATCCGCAAAAAGGACCCTAAACGACCCGGGCAAAGGATCGAATGCCCAGGGTTGCCCGGCTGCATCGAAAACATACCAACGACGATTTCGATGGATTTAACGACGGCGAGACGCAAGAACCAACGATACGACCCACGAAGCATTATCAGCGTTTTATAATATGGTTCGGACTCACCGAGGAAAATCGCGATGAAGAAGTGGTTGTTGACAGTTGCTGCCATCACCTTGTTCACCTTCCGGCCGGCCTCCGCCGACGTGCTGGTCCTGGTGCATGGCTATCTGGGAAGCGCCCAGAGCTGGGCCGAGGCGGGCGCGATGGACCGCCTGCTGCGGCGAGGTTACAGACATCTTGGCAACTTCGGCTACAGCGCCCAGGGCGTGCTGTCCCAGCCGCTGCAGGCCGGCGGAGCGGAAAAACCCGTCTATACCGTGAGCCTGCCCTCGCAGGCGCCGGTCGTGGTGCAGGCCGACTGGCTGGCAGCCATGCTGCACGAGGTTCGGAAACGTCACCCCGAAGAGCCGATCAACCTGGCCGCACACTCGGCCGGCGGCGTGGTGGCACGCATGACATTGGTGCGTCACGGCGCGTTGGGTGTCCGGCAACTGATAACGATAGCGGCGCCACATCTGGGCACCGGCCGGGCCGTGCAGGCCCTGGAAGCAACCGATAACAGCGGCATGTTCGGTTTCGTCAAGAGCTGGTTGGTGCGCCGTGCCACCGGCGATGCCCTGTATGCGACCGCGCAGATGAGCCGCGGTCTGCTGTTCGACCTGACGCCCCCGCGGCCGGGAAACCTGCTTTTCTGGCTGAACCAGCAACCGCACCCGGACATCGGCTACACCAGTATCATGCGCATCGGCACCATTTATATGCCCGGCGACTTCGTCGTGCCGCCGCCGAGCCAGGACCTCAACCGGGTGCCCGCGCTGGCCGGCCGCGCCAGGACCTATTCGATGGCGGAGGGCCACCTGTTGACGCCGCTGGACGGCGAACTGATCGGCAATCTGCTCAATGAGACAAGCGCCGCAAGGTAACCGCGACCACGCGCTGCATCCCAGCGGAGCACTCAACATGCTGGAAGCACTCGAACGGACAGAGGAACTGTTGCGGAACTACGGGCACGCCTACGAGGCCAATCTCGCTGTGATTGCGCGCGCGCTGTTCGAACGCGACCCAAAGGCCGCATGCCACGCGGTCAATACCGAGGAATGGTGGGACAACGCCACATCGGTCGCTGCGATCGATCTGGCGGTCGACGGCGGCTTCACGGCGCAGGCGCGGCGCGATGCCCAGGCATTGCGCCAGGCGCTGACGGAAATCTTCGGCACAATGCTGGCCTTCGGCGAACACAATACCACCGCTGAGATCATCGTTTCGCAGTTCGAGAAGTGGCGCGAATCGCACATCTGAGCGCCTCGTAAGGTTGCCCGCGATGTTGCCGCCAATACTCGAACAATCTGGTGCATCAACAACAACAACCTCGAAATCAGGGTAGAAGCATGCAAACGTTCGATGTCTATTTTCTCGGCGAAATGTTGCCGGATGCCGATCCCGCCGCGGTGCGTGCCGCGGTCGCAAAACTGTTCAAGGTCGAGGGAGAGAAGGTCGATCGGCTGTTTTCCGGCAAGCCACTGCGCGTAAAGCAGGGGGTCGACGCGGAGGCCGCGAGTCGCTACCGCGCGACCTTCCGTGACGCCGGAGCCCTGCTGCAGATCGTCCCGAGCGGTGCGCCGCCACCGGCCAAGGCCCACGCCGCAAATGGTGGCGCCAGCAGCCGTGAAGCAGCACCGCAGCGCGGCGCCGGCGACATGCATCTGGCCGAACCGGGCGCGACCATCGATCACACCCCGGCACCACCGGCAGCGGCAATCGACACCAGCTCCCTGGAGGCGCTGCCGCCGAATTCCGGGTCGCTGGAGGACTGCCGGGTGGAAAAGCCGCCCCGTCCGGTCCCCGATATCAGTCACCTGAAACTGGTGGACGACTGAGGACGCTATCGGCGCGCGCTCATGATTTCCGTCGGCCGACCACCCAGTTCAATGCTGAACAGGCCGATCGCATGCCTGGCCTCGACCCGCAGCGGCGTGCGCCCTGCCGTCTGGCTCAACCAGATGTACAACGGAAGGTGCGCGACCTCCCGCTTGCCGTCCGCGTTGATTGCGACCCCATCGAAACGCAGTTTCCAGGCCGGCACCGCGGAGCCCCCCAGCCCCAGCCACTGCTCCTCCTCCACTCTCACACGGTAGCTGAATCGCTGCCGGCCATTGGTCACGGGAATGCGGTACTCCGCCCCCGTGTGTAGATCCTCCAACCTCATTCGCTGCACCAGGCCCAGGCGATCGAATAGTGGCCCGGAGAGCGCCGGCACCCTGAGCCTGGTCCCCGCGTCCAGTTGCGCCATCTGCTCGCGCCCGTCACCGGCGCGCAGATCGTGACGTCTGGTGCCGGAGGCCGACTCGTCGCGCAGGAACAAGCGATGCCGACCATCGCGAGTCTGTTCGAAGACAGAAAAAGCAAACAGTTCCCCGCTGCCGGACTCGGCCCAACTGCGGAACCGGTAGCGGATCGGGTAGAGCGACTCGACCTGCGGATAGTCGTGCGAACTGATTTCGAGCCGCGCTTCGCTCAACCCGGTATCGGCGACGCCGTGGCTCTCCAGGCTGAGGTCTGCGATGGGCATGTCCACCCCCAGGGAAAACACCCCGCGGTAGCTCACCCGATAATCGAGTCGCTCGACGCGTTCGGCGGTCACGGCAGTCGAGAACAGCACCAGACAGCACAGCAACCCAAGCGGGCGGGTGCGCAGGCGCGGTGTCGTTCGGTATTGGCGTCGCATTGCTGGCATCCCTCAGTCCCAAAGTCCGCTGCCTAGTGCGGGAAATTCGGTTACTCACAGAACATCGCTGATCCGGCGGCCTCGCCATTGGTACCCGGCAAGGCCGACCGAGTTCCTTGGCACGCCTTCTGCATGTAATCTAGCAGGACAGGAAAAAGTCGGCAAACTCGCCAAAGAATTGACGAAAACAGGGTAGACGCGTGGGAAATTCGATAGCGAGCGACAACATTCTGACGGCAGCGGCGCCAAAGCAACGAAAAATTGACGACCCGTCGACCGATCGCAGCCAGAGCGTCGAACTGGAAAATCGACCGGCACCGGCTTCCCGCGAAGCCGACCTCGGGCGAGCCAGGCGCCGGCTGGCCGGCGAACTGGGCGGGTTGCCCGATTCGCAACTCGCGTCGGGCGACCAGGCACGCGAACTCGCCAGCCGATTGTCCGCTCAACTCGCCTCGGACCCAGGGTCTGGAGTGAAAGCGCACAGCAGACTGGACCTGAAACTATTTACTGCAGCGATGGCGCCGCCCAGCGCCTGAACCGCACCTCGATCTCGGCACAGGCGAGATGATTTCTCGCCATTGACCCGGTCCCGCGCAAGCGGTGGCCGGGTTTTTCTTTTGCCGCTCAGCGACAGGGCCCACAATGCCGTTTGCAATCCCAGCGTCGGCGCAAGAAACTATCGTACAGGTTGCAAATTGCAAGCTGAGTCGATGCGCGTAGTCTACCTGACCCTTGGATTGTTGCTGCTTCTCAACATCGGTGTCGCATGCCGCACGCCGCCAGCCGTCGCGGTCGGCTGCGAACCGGTCGCCGCTGGACTGACACATTGCCCGGCGGAGTCAACCGTTCGTGATAACCGAGGCTGAGGCAAGAACCACGTCGCCTGGCTTAGCGGCCGGAATCACCGCGCTGTCGCCGGTTTACTTCGCCGAGCTCGATCAGGCCGCGGCGACAAACGACGCACTGATCGCGGCCATCCAACGCGAGAAGAACGCGCCCGATGTCCGGCGTACCCACAACTTTGGCGATCGCTTCGAAAACACCTATATCCCACCCGCGCGACTGCCGGAACTGGCGCCGGTTCGCGAGTTCGCGCTGCGAGCCGCGACCGGAATTCTGAGGCGGGGTCAGCTGCACCATGGGTTCTGGTTCAACGAGATGCACCCGGGACAACGAACCACGCTGCACAGCCACGAAGAGGACGACGAACTGCTCTCCGCCGTCTACTATCTCGCTTGCCCGGCGGACAGCGGCCGCCTGTTGTTGAAAGACCACGAGGCAGTGATATCAGTCACCCCCAGGCCGGGCCTGCTGGTGCTGTTCCCCCCGGACCTGCCACACGAGGTGGAGCAGAACGCCAGTGACCGAATCCGATTGTCGGTGGCGTTCAATTTTGGTCCAGCACGCCCGGCGACCTGATCGTCGAGGTCTCCAGCCGCTCGGTATCGGCCAGCACAACGCGGCGTCCGTCGGTGGTCATGAATTCCCGGTCCTCGATGTCGCCGCGCTGTGCCCGATACTCGGCGGCACGACCGCTGCTCGCATCCACGACACGGATGAAGATCACCTCACTGTTGTCGCGCCAATGGTCATACAAGAGATAAGCGGATGCCAGCAGCATCAACACGCCGACCGCGAGCGCGAGACCCTTGATCGGCCAGCGACGCGGCCGTGCCGGGTTGATCAGCCGTGGCGGCGGGCGTTCCTGCGGGTGTGTGGGTCTGCGCGTGCGCCAGACGAGCGCAACGACGAGGATCACGGCGAGGGTAAAAAGGATCTTTCCAATCATGGGTGAATCTTAACGCGGAAATCGCCTCGTCCACGCACCGGCTTTATTCGATATGATTCACCCAATGCCAAACGATGAATTGCTGTATCGACAATGAGGAAAAGCTCCCGTCCCGTCATCATGATCGCAACGCTGCTGCTGGCCGCCGCAACCACAGCCGCGGCCGAAACCATGGTCAAGATCACGCCCGACCTGGACGGCATCGACGTGCAGCACCAAGGGAAAGCGGTGCGCATCGAGCGCAGCCAGGACCAGACCAATGCGATCACGCCTGCGTTCCAGCGTACCTCACGCAAATGTCCGCCGTTCTGCATTCAGCCGATGGCAATGCCCGAGGGTGTCGAGACCATCGGCGAGCTCGAGATGCTGGCCTATCTGCGACGCGTTGCCGGGGGTGACGATTCGATACTGATCATCGACTCGCGAGGGCCCAGCTGGCTGGAGAAAGGCACGATCCCCGGCTCGGTCAACATTCACTACAAACGGCTCAGCCGGCGCGCGACCGAGGAGGCAGACATCGCCGACATCATGCAAAAGCAGTTCGGTGCAGAGCGTGGCAAAGCCCTGTGGAATTTCCGCGATGCCAAGACATTGGTACTGTTCTGTAACGGCGCCTGGTGCGGGCAATCGCCGACCAATATCCGCGGCCTGCTGCGGCTCGGTTATCCGGCATCGAAGCTGAAATGGTATCGCGGCGGCATGCAGGCCTGGGAGACACTCGGGCTGACCACTGTGGTGCCCGAGTGAGCGGGCGGCACCATTGATGAACATCCGCCTGGCCATCGTCTTTGCCGCCCTGATCGTGTTCGCTACCGGATGCAGCGAACCCGACCGGCCCTCGATAGCACTGTACCTCGCGGTACAGCGCGGCGACCTGGATCAGCTTGCCCGCCATATCCACTGGGGCAGTGATATCAATGCAGTGCTTCCGAACGGGCAGTACCCGTTGCACACCGCTGCCGAACAGGGCCGTATCATCATGGTCAAGGAACTGCTGAAGCACGGCGCCGAAATCGACCGAACGACCGCCGACGGCGACACGGCGCTCGATCTCGCCATATTGAACGGCCGCACCCAGCTCGCCGAGTTGCTGTTGGCCCGTGGCGCCACCCTCGACCCCTCGGCGCTGCTGCTGAAGGCGGCCGCCGACGGCGTCACCGACCGTGACACCATCCGCATCCTGATACAGCAGGGCGCCGACACCGAGCAGCGCGATGCTGCCGGCGATACCGCGTTGCTGATCGCCATTCGGCAGGACAACCACCGGCTGGCCAGCCATCTCG
The DNA here is from genome assembly GCA_963808165.1 of uncultured Gammaproteobacteria bacterium. Lineage (GTDB taxonomy): Bacteria > Pseudomonadota > Gammaproteobacteria > Chromatiales > Chromatiaceae > Thiosocius. The sequence continues at coordinate 158,418 of CAWEET010000023.1, forward strand.
TCAACCAGGGTGCGGATGTCAATGTGCGCACCGCTACCGGGTTATCCGCGCTGGACCTTGCGCGGGAACTCGAGGTCGCTGAGCTGATGAGCCTGCTGCAACGCCAGGGTGCACGCTGACGGCTGGCGGTCTGGCGGGTCCTTTGCTAAGGTCGCGCGCCTGATGGCAATTGTCCTGAACGGAGAATCACGCATGGCGAGCAGCCCGGACGAACTCACGATCAATTACAGCGAAGGCGGCGTCGACGTCGTCAAGGAGCTGGACAAGGAGGTCCTCTCCAAAGGTGCCTGGACCACGATCCTTTTTCGCTACCAGGACTGGGATGCGCGCAAGGAAGAGTACAGCAAAGACAAGTATTCGATACGCCGTTACCAGAAGCGCAACGGCGAATATCAGCAAAAATCCAAGTTCAATATCTCCAGCCCGGATCAGGCCCGACAGTTGATCGGCGCGCTGAACAAATGGCTCGCTGACTAGCCCGCATCAGTCACCGGCCGGAGAACAGCCGTGGCGCAACAGACTGAAACGTCTCTGGAAAGGGATGAATCTGCGCGTGACATTAGCTCGACATTCTGTTTCTGCTGCTTTCCTATCACGGTCCTGGCGGTTTCTCGCTCGCTCCGGCTTGGTATTGCGTTGCACATCCTTGTGCAACGCCTTTCGGGCCAGCCTGCGGCTGTTTCAATCCGCTCCCGGCGGATTGGTCACTCAAATCGTCGCTACGGCTACCACTTTGTTCGGCGCTTCCCTGCGCCTCACCCCTGCGGGGCTGAACTGACAAATCGTTCCGGGCGATTTGTTCGCTCCAGCCCGGCACCGGAGCGGCTGCGAAATCCACCAGCATGCGTGATGCCGATGACCGATGCGGTCTAGTGGACCATGCAGGGCGTTCGGTTACTCACAGCGCATCGCTGATGCGCCGACGCCTGACAGCACCCGACTGACGGCGTTACTCGGCAATCTCGCGCGCCGCGATCAATGCCTTGGCCTGGGGTATCCATTCCTCGCGCTCGATGCGACCCTTGAACTTGAGATGCTCGTTCACCGAGGCGACTTTCTCCGGTGTCCACTCCGCGATCTGCTGGAGGCGCAACACGCCGAGTTCGTTGAGCCGGTTCGCAATCTTCGGGCCGATACCCTTGATCTGCTGCAGGTCGTCGGGCTCGGCGTCGGCAGTATCCTGGGCAAATGAGGCGGCGGCCTGAGCGACCGCAGCGAGTATGCGTGGCGTTGGCTCCGTCGCGGCAAGATTCGCAAGCTGCTCGTCTGGCAAGCCCTGCATCGCCGCCATTTCATCGGCCAGGCGCCGCTGCTCGGCTTCGGCACTGCCGCGTGCTTGAAGTGCCTCATCCAACTCGCTGCGCAGGGACTTCGCATCGTCGTCTGCCCGCTTCAGCCGCGCCCGCAGATCGGCCAGCTCGTTCGCATCGGCCGCATCCGCCTTCGCGGCCGCTTGTAGCGCGGAAAGTTCGTCGGCCAGGCGCTGCCGCTCGGCCTCGATGCTGCCGCGCACCTTTGCCGCTGCATCCAGCTCGCTGCGCAGGGACTTCGCATCGTCGTCTGCCTGCTTCAGCTCCGCCCGCAGATCGGCCAACTCGTTCGCATCGGCCGCGGCCTCGTTGTTGGCGGCCTGCAAAGCCGCCAGCTCATCGGCCAGGCGCTGCTGCTCGGCTTCAGCGCTGCCACGCGCGTTCACCGCTCCATCCACTTCGCCACGCAGGGCGCGCGCATCATCTTCGGCATTCTTCAGCCGCGCCAGCAATGCGCTGCGAGCACTGGCCGCCCCGATCCGCGTCAGATACCAGCCGAGCAGCAGGCCGAGCAGTCCGGCAACAAGCAGCGCGACGAAGGTTTGGGTAATCAGATAGCTCATGTCCTGCTCCGCGGGATTACTGGATGGGTTGGACGTCGAAGGTGATCCGCCGATTCGCTGCCCGGCCCTCGGGCGTGGCATTGCTCGCGATCGGCTGGCTGTCTCCGTAGGCGACGCTCTGCATCCGCTCGGCCGGTATTCCGGCCAGGTTGAAGAAACGCTCCACCGCTTCGGCCCGTGCGGTGCTGAGCCGCAGATTGATCTCGCGGTCGCCGCTTGCATCGGTGTGCCCGCCGATGATGATCCGGCTACCGGGGCACTGATAGGCAATGGTCGCCAAGTCATTCAACACCGGATAACTTTCAAGCATAGGGGTAGCGGCGCCTGCCTCGAAGCGCACATTGCTGACCGCCGCGATCCTCGCCATCGTGCGCTGGCAGGCGTCGGCATCCATCGCATTCGCAAGGCTCCCCCCAAGGCGCACGATGCGGCCCGGTTCGAAACTCGCATCGAGCGATTCGCCCTCGCCCAAGGTGGGGCCTTGCCGCGTCAGGCCGCTGACGTCCACCACGCGGACGCCCCAGACCTCATCGGCGATGCCGGCAACATAGCCGGGCTCGATGTCGCGCGGTAGTTCGCCGGCGAGGCGCAGATCACGCCCATCGACCTCGATCGTCAGGCCGGGGATCGCATAGGCCGTCAGGGCCCGCTCCACCCGCGCGCCCAGGTCGGACGCAATCGGCTTCTGACGCAGGGCCACGGTAGCCCAGGTGAGCAACAGCAGACTGGCCACCGCGACCAGGATTGCGGTACTTCTCGACACTTGTCTCTTCCCCTCGGGCACGCCCCGCATGCCCGCTTATCAAGGCCATGGCGGCCTCGGCGCCCGCTAATTTACCCGATTTCCGCGCTGATGTTGCGGCAATGTGTCTCACGTACCCGCAGGGCCGCCATCACCGCGATTACTGCAAGGCCGAAAGACAGCCAAAGTCCGTTGCGGTAATCCGCCCAGGCGTAGCGCCTGAGGCCCTCGACCAGGTCGCCGCCCCAGGCCAGATCCAGGGCCCAGCCGAATGCCGGCTGCATGATTGCGGCGCCGAGGAAAAGTCCGGTGTTGACCAGTGCGATCGCCATCCCGGCGCTGCGCGGCGCACATACCTCCTTCACCGCGGCATAGGTAAGGACGAAACCGCTCGCACCCAGGCCGATCATGCCATAGAGCAGAAAACCGGAAAGACCGGGGCCCCAGTCCAGCAGGAGCAGACACAGCCAGCCTGCGCAGGACAGCAGGCCGGCGACAATAATCAGTGGCCTGCGCAGGCCAAGGTGATCGGACAACCACCCCATCAGCATGCAGCCGAGGGCAAAGCTGACCAGACTCACGGTAATGTACAGCGAGGCATCGCTTCTACTCTGTCCATGCACATCCTGGAGCAGCGGCACGCCCCACAGGCCGATGAAGCTGAACATATTGCCGGTCACGCCCAGATTTACCCAGAACCCAGGCCAGGCGGCACGGTTGCTGAACACCGCCTTCAATGCAGCGAACCAGTGGGGGTGTGGTTGAGCATGGGGCGGCAACCCCTCCATCTCGCGTACCGAGGGCAGGCCCGCCTCCTCAGGCTGGTTGCGCACGGCCAGCCAGGTGACCATGGCCATCAGCAATGAGGCGAGCCCGATCGTTACGAAGATCTCGCGCCAGCTGAAGAACCCGAGCGCCCAGGCAAGCGGCGCAGCGGCCATGATCGAGCCCAAGTTGCCGAGCAGCAGCGTCAGACCGCTGATGCGCCCGTAATGGCGGTCGCTGAACCAAACCGCATTACTGCGCATCAGGCCGACGAACACCACGGAGACCCCCAGTCCGACCAGGAAGCGACCTGCCGAGGCTGTGCCGAACTCACCGGCAACGCCGAACAGGATCGAGCCCAGGCCGGCGACCAGCGAACCCGCGGTGACGCTAATCCTCGGACCGAGCGTATCGGCAAGTATCCCAGAGGGGATCTGCATCGCCGTGTACACGTAGTAGTACATCGCCGCCAGCGAGCCCAGCGCCGCACCGCTAGTCTGGAACGCCTGCATCAGATCCGAAGCGACCGCCGCCGGCGCCATGCGGTGAAAAAACACCAGCATGTAAGAGATCACCAGGATCGCATAGATGCGCCAGCGCATCGCATTGAAGCGGGCATAGGTCTGTTCAGCCACTGCAACCGCCGCGCTGAAGCGCGTCGCTGGAGTCGATAACCCTTGTGGACGCGCCGACGGTCATCTTGTGTTACGCACGGCTCACTAGTGTCCTGCCCCGCAAATAACTTATCGTTCAGCGTTGCCTCAATGACTTACGACGAGGCGCGCGAGTGAGGGCTAGCCTAAGCTAACGCGAGCGAGCGCAACAACGTCGTAAGTCATCGAGGCAGCGCCCAAAGGGAACGCCACCCAGGCGCCTCTGCGGTGTTGCGTTCGCTGCAAATAGCGCAACTATTCGTGCGCGAACCCGCCTTGCAGAGACACCTGGGTGGCATTCTGAATGACAAGTTATTTGCGGGACAGGACACTAGAGGCCAAGCTCGGCCGGCCAGTCGAGCAAGGCGTCCAGCACCGCCCGCTGGGCGGTCGTCAAACCGCTGTCGATGGCCAGGCGCGACAGCTGACGACGATAGTCATCCAACACAATCGAACCGCCGCCCCCCGGCTCGGTCAGGCGCGCACGGCGAAAGTCCTCCCAACGCAGCCGTTCCTGTCGGCCCAGCGTTTCGGGCCAGTTGCGCGCACGATAGCGGAACAACATTTCATGCAGCTTGGGGGCATCGAAGCCGGGTCGCAGCGCGGCGAGGTCCTCCGGGCGCGCCGCCCGCACCTGCTCGCAGCGCCGCCGGTCCGCGTCCGACAGAAAGCTGCCGTACAGGTCGCGGTCCGGATCCGACTGCGGTGGAAACTGATCGCGGCTGTCAAAGACCTTGGCCAGTTTCTCGCCCAGCCCGCTCGCATTACGCAACGCCTCGAGATGGCGTGCTTCGGCAGCCGCATCCATCTGCCACTGCTCGCGCGCAGCGTCGGTGATGGTCCCCATCGGGACGATCACCGGCGCGCGGTTGAGGTGCACCACCTTGAGTGGAATGCGCTCGGCGCCTTCCGGCAGTTCGGCCGTCGCGGTGTACAAGCGGGTCCTGATTTCGTCAGCGGACAGTTGCAGCAGCGCGCTCGGGTCGGCACGCAAATCACAGACGATCACACCATTGCGATTGGTCGGATGCATTGCCAGCGGCACCGCCGCGGCAATGCAGCCCAGGCGTGCCGGGTAACGGGCCGAGACATGCAGCACAGGACGGGCGGCTCGAACATTGAGTTGCGCCGCCAGCCTTTGTTTGTCGCGGTTGTTGAAAACGAACTCGAACAGCTTCGGCTGGCGCTCACGGACCAGCCTGGCAATCGAAATGGTCGCGCGGACATCGGCCAGCGCATCATGCGCACCTGTGTGCTCGATGCCGTTGGCCGCGGTGAGGTCCTCGAGCCGGAAGCTGCTCACCCCGGGCTCCTTCTCCGGCCATTCGATACCCTCGGGGCGCAGCGCACGAGTCAGCCGCACGACATCGATCATGTCCCAGCGCGAGTTTCCGTTCTGCCACTCGCGGGCATAAGGATCGAAAAAGTTACGGTACAGCCCGTACCGGCTCACCTCGTCGTCGAAGCGCAGCGAGTTGTAGCCGAGCGCACAGGTTCCGGGCCGCGCAAGCTGTTCATAGATTAGCGCGAAGAAGTCTGCCTCGAGCGCCCCCTTCTCGCGCGCCAGCTGCGGTGTGATCCCGGTGATCAGGCAGGCCTCCGGCTGCGGCAGGAAGTCGTCGGCCGGGCGCGCGTACACCACCAGCGGCTCGCCGATCGGATTGAAGTCCAGATCGGTACGCAAGCCGGCGAACTGCGCCGGCCGGTCTACCGCCGGCTGGGCGCCCCAGGTCTCGTAGTCGTGCCAATAGAAACTGCGGAGGTGGCTCATGAGGCGGACCAGGCCACCTGGTCACGCAGGTAAACCGGCAGCGCCTGTTCCGCCGGCACCGCGATGCCCTCGCGGAACAGCACGGCCGCCAGCGTCGCTACATCCCATGCATGTACCATGGCCTCGCCTAACGGGGGCAGATGCATGCGACAGCGCTCCGCCAACACCTCCCGGTAACTGGCCCAACCACTGCCGACACCGCGCCAGCCATCGCCCGGCGGCAGCGGCACGGCCCCAGGCGCGCACACGGTCTCTTGTATCGCCGGACGCATGATACCGGCAGCATCGGCCTCGAAGCCCCCCCAGTAGACCTCCCCCATGCGCGCGTCGAATGCGCTCAGCACCCGATCCGCGGCCAATCCACGCTGCGCACCCTGGGCAAGCGCCCGCAGACTCGAGACCGGCACCACCGGCAGATCTGCGCCGAATGCGACGCCCTGGATCACAGACGCCGCAATGCGCACGCCGGTGAACGCACCGGGACCGCAGGCGAAGGCGAGCGCATCCAGCCCGCCGAGGCCCACACCGCCCTCACCCAGCAGGCCATCCATCATCGGCAGGATCAACTCGCTGTGCCGGCGTGGCGCCACCTCGAACCGTTCGGTCACGCCGCCGTCGATCAGCAGCGCCGCAGAGCAGGCATCCTCGCTGGTATCGATCGCCAGGATCTTTAACGACATCAGGCCAACATTACCGTCGAGCCGGTCGTCTTGCGTGCCTCGAGATCTCGATGCGCCCGTGCAGTTTCAGCCAGCGGATAACTCTGGTTGATCTGGATGTGCAGCAAACCGTCGGTGACGGCAGAGAACAGCCGTGCGGCGCCCTCCTCGAGCAGTGCCCGGGTCGCAATATGGGTGGCCAGGGTTGGCCGGGTAACGTAGAGCGACCCCTTCGGCGCCAGGATCGCCGGGTTGAACGGCTCGACCGCGCCCGAGGCATTGCCGTAGCTGACCATCACACCGCAGGGTCTCAGCGAATCCAGGGAGGCCATGAAGGTGTCCCTGCCGACCGAGTCGTAGGCCGCGGCCACACCTTCGCCCCCGGTGATTTCGCGCACCCGGCTCGGGATGTCGTCGTTGCGATACAGTATGGTGTGATCGCAACCATTGGCGCGTGCGAGTTCGGCCTTGGCCTCGCTTCCGACGCAGCCAATCACGCGGGCGCCGAGGTGCTTGGCCCACTGACACAACAACAAACCGACGCCACCGGCTGCCGCATAGACCAGGATGCTGTCCCCCGACTGGACCGGATACGAACGAAACAGCAGATAGTGCGCAGTGAGGCCCTTGAGCATGATCGCAGCGGCCTGTTTATCGCTGACGGTCTCCGGCAGACGCACCAGCTTGTCGGCGGCAATGACCCGCGCCTCGGCGTAGGCGCCCTGACACATCGGATAAGCGACACGGTCGCCTACCGCCAGGTCGCCAACGCCCTCGCCCACTGCCTCGACCACGCCGGCCGCCTCCATCCCGAGCACCGACGGCATGTCGCCCGCCGGATACAGCCCGGTGCGTTGATAGACGTCGATGTAGTTCAGACCGCAGGCGGTCTGGCGCAGCAGCACCTGGCCCGGCCCCGGGGCAGCGACATCGATCTCCTCCCAGCGCAGCACGTCGGCGTCACCGTATTCGTGGATTCGAATGGCGTGATTCATCCTGGTCTCCGGGCAGCCAAAACCCTGATTCTCGTTGGCATCGTGGGCCAAGACAAGCCGGGGCGAACCACCACCACACAATTGTCACGGGCATTCAGCGGCGTTTTGCGGCACCCTCCCAGTCAGGTGCGGTGGTCAGCACCTGCTCAGATACAACCATGCAGACAAGAGGACAGCAACAACGATGGACATCAAAAGCCTGTTCGATGCCGAACCCAAATCGCCGCTCTATGTCGCGATCAACCGCGTGCTGGTGCGCAACGACCCGGAGCTGATGCGCATGATGAAGGAGGCCAGCAGCAAGATGTGCCTTGCGACCGCATTGACTCCCGGTTTTCGCGGATTCGACCTGATGCGTCAGCGCGGCACCTGCCCGATGGGGATGCGTTGGGCGGCCAGTTCGGACATGTCGACGGAACTCTCGCATATCTGGATCGACCAGTTCACCTACTGGGATTCGCTGGAGGCGCACGAGGTCTTTCACGAGACATTCGAGGACGTGGTCGTGGAATCCTGTGCCAAGTGTGGTGGTGTGTTGCTGGACGGGCCGGAGGAGCCGCTGTTCCGGATCGTCAAGAGCGAACTGCCGAAGCTGATATCCAAGAACCAGATGATGAAGCTCGGTTTCGAGAACAATGGAGAAACCCGCGGCTATGCCATGGACACGGGCGAGACGGTAACGGTCCTGGCGACACATCATGTCAGACCGGGCAAGGAGGCCGAGTTCGAGGAGGGCGAGATCCAGACCATGGAGATGCTCCGGGAGACCGCCGGCGTGATCGGCTATCAGATACTGAAACGTGTCGGCCTGTCGACCCTCGGCAGCGGTCATGCCACGGTCGAGTCGCTGATGGAGGACATGAAGGACAGCTCGGGCAACAAGCTGAAACGCACTGCCGAGGTATGGGAGGGCTATACGGTTCCGGCCGAGTACCTCACGATGGTGGAGTTCGAAGACCTGCGCTCAGCCCAGGGCGGTATGCCGCATGTCAACGTCAAGCCCGAGATCCTTTTTGTGCACGGACCCAAGGTGCTGAACAACTGTCTGACCATGCCGACCGTTCGCATCTCCGATAGCATGTTCCGCGAACACACCTATCGCGAGGTGCTGCAGGGTATCAAGTAGGCTGTCCGCGATGGGCCTGGACCGAGCTGGCGCATCCACAGTGTGCGCAACGGCGTCGAACGGCGTCGCCGCGTGTTCGAGTCGCCGGCAGCTGCCGCCGGGACGCGGCAGCCGGGGCTCCACGGAGGGATGCACGGCGTGGCGCGGGTCGAATGCCGGCGGCGCATGCGGTCGATCGAGCGCCGCTTCCGTCACCAGGGCACCGGGCGATATCGACCGCTGGGGCGACCGACCCGGCTTCGTCGTGGCCCATGACTGAGGTCATTGCTCAAGGGCGCGGCCGGTGAGCGAATTCAAGACGAGATCTGTCGAAATCGCCGACCTCAGCTGGCAGGAGGCCGAGCGCCATCTGACGCCCGATGCGGTGGTGATGATGCCGCTGGGCGCCGCGGCCAAGGAACACGGGCCGCACCTTAAGCTGGACAACGATTATCGACTCGCGGCATCCCTCAAATCCCTCGTCGTGAAGCGGACTTCCGTCGTGGTCGCGCCGACTATCGGGTACCACTACTATCCTGCATTCACCGCCTACCCGGGCTCGACCCATCTGCAGTTTGCGACCGCACGCGATCTGGTCGTGGATATCGCGCACAGCCTGGCCGCGCACGGCCCCAGGCGTTTCTATGTGCTCAATACGGGGCTCTCAACGGCCGGCCCGCTAGAGGCTGCCGCGGAGATGCTGAAGAAGTCTGGGATAAAGATGGATTACACCGACATGCTCAGCGTGGCCGCCGACGTCGAAGAGGAGGTCGCGGAACAGCGCAGGGGAAGTCATGCCGACGAGATCGAAACGTCGATGATGCTCTACCTGGCGCCCGCCCGGGTGGATATGCAAAAGGCGCTGAGAGACGACCACAAGAGACGCGGCAGCGGCGGTTTCCATCGGACCGCGGGACAAGCCGGCATCTACTCGCCGTCCGGCGTGTGGGGCGATGCAACCCTTGCGTCTGCGGAGAAAGGCGAGCTGATCGTCGAGGCCGTTGTCAGCGGCATCGTGCGCGACATCGAGAACCTGCGACACCAGCCGGTCTGAGCAATGCATTGGCGCGCAGCGCACACCAGGATCAACGGCCGCCGCAGTGCAAACAGCGCGCGGCTCAACTCCCCAGCACGGTAACCACTACCCGGCGATCACTGCGCGGGCCGTCCCATTCACAAAAGAAGATGTTCTGCCATCGTGACAGGCCGAGCCGTCCCTCGATCAGCGGTATCGACTCCGACGGGCCCACCAGACCGGCCTTCAGGTGCGCATCGCCATTGCCGTCTTGCGCGTCATGCCGCCAGACGCCCTGCGGGATCAACTTGCGCAGCAGCTCGACCACATCGGTCTGCACACTTTCGTCCCAGTTCTCCTGGATCATCACCGCAGCGGTGGCGCCCTGGGCATAGATGTTGACGAGTCCGTCACGAATGCCGCTGCGGCGCACCAGGTCTTCGACCTGGTCGGTGATATCGACCAGGACCTCACGCGAACGGGTCGCGAGATGAATGGTTTCTTGCATCATCCGGCGCTCCTCCTGTCGTGCCTCGCAGCTCGGTTCAATGATCCCATGAGCGCCCCAGACCGGCGACCCCGGGACGCAGCGCAGAAAGCAACGATCACCGACGAAATCGATCGAAACTATCACCTTTTGATGGCACCCCATCGGCGCTCATAACGCATGCCATGCACCGATTCGATGAAGATGGCGATGGCCGGTGGCACGCCCCGCAGCAATGGGTGTTACAACAAGCCCTCGATCAGCGCCTCGACGTCCGGGTGATCGAATTCACGTCCGCCGATCGCCACGAACCGGACATTACCCTCTCTGTCGAGCAGGTAGGTCGTCGGCAGCCCCTTGACACCATAGGTTTCGGCGACCCGACTCTCCCGGTCGAAAAGGATCGGAAAGGTCGGCTCCAGGCTCAGGCGTCCGGTAAACTCGAACACCAAATCCTCATCTTCCCACTGGTTGACCGCAACCACTGCCAGCCCGCGATCCCGGTACTTCGCATACAGGCGTTGCATCGAGGGCATTTCGCGCCGGCAAGGAGGGCACCAGGTGGCCCAGAAATTCAGCATTACCACCTGGCCTCGGTAATCACTCAACGAATGGCTTTCGCCATCCATGTCCGGCAATGTGAAATCCGCCGATGCCACCGGCGGTTCCACCGGGTTCATCTTATGGCCGAGCGGCGGCTGGTCGGCCGCGACCGACTGACCAGCGCAGATCAGCAGCGTCAGCGCCAGCAGGCTAATCGACAGCCGGCGGTGGGGCACATTCGAGTCCCGACAAAATCTTCTCATAAGGTTCCCCCTCGATTGACCAAACGACCTTGAGGTCAAGCCGGCTGGCATGCGGCTCCGCCATGGTCGTGAAACCCTGGATCCAGTCGCCGACGGCGAAGGTCGGATCATCGGCGAGAATCGACCAGCTGAATCTCACCCCCATCGCGTGCCACTCCTCGAGCCACTCGCTTTTTGTCTTGATCGGTTTTTCCATGCCCGCGTCGGTCGTGTAGCGCCAGTCGGCGACTCGGTACGACAGCGGCCGCTCGGAGATGTTGCGGATGATGGTGCCGAACACGCAGCGGGTCGCGACCGCCTCGATGACCGTATCCGGCAGACCGCGCCTGGCATAACTGGCCCGGATAAAATCCGGAGGCACCTGGATCAATTCGATACCGAGCCCGTTACCTTCCCATTTCCAGCTCTTCAGGCCGGTCTCGGCATCGACACTGGTGGCGACCTCGTCGCCCGCGCGGGCTGCACCGGTCACAAGCAATGCGGCGGCTATCGTGGTGGACGCTATCTTCATATGACCTCCGGGCACGGCTGCGTTTCTACGGGCTTTCCGCTGGCACCAAAGAACCGCTCTCCGCGCCGCCAGGTCGGGGCAGAACAACAGCGCCGCCCGGCGGTTTGTACCTGTTTCGCCGATCGTCGCCGGCAGACGACACACTGCGCAAGCGCGGCACGATACTGGTGCAGGACAGGGACGATAACAGAAACGGTGCGATACAACAGATCCCCCAGGCGTCGGAATCGGGTGCGAGTTTGGGCCGATTCACACTCCAGCGGCAGCCGCGTGCCGTCGCCCTGCACATCACACTGATTTGCTACTGCGGACGCCGATCGCCGCGTCAGAGCGGCGCCTCGACGCCCTCGACACGAAAAACGGGGCACCCCCAGCCTAGTCGAAAAACGCCAGTACCTGATCGAGATCGCGCGTCCGGGCGAAGGGCGGCATCGCGTCCAGAAAGGTCTGCCCATAGCCTTTCTTCAGCAGCCGCGGGTCGCACAGCACCAGCACTCCGCGGTCGCTGGCATCGCGAATCAGACGTCCCGCACCCTGCTTGAGCGCGATCGCCGCCTGCGGTACCTGGTGCTGCATGAAGGGGTTGCCGCCGCGCCGCCGGATGGCGTCCAGCCGGGCCTGCAGGACCGGGTCGCCGGGCGAGGCGAACGGGAGCTTGTCGATGATGACCACCGACAGGGCATCGCCGCGCACATCGACGCCCTCCCAGAAACTTGCAGTCCCCAGCAGCACCGCATTGCCATGATCGACGAAGCGTTCCAGCAATTCCGTCTTGGGCGCGCTGCCCTGCACCAGCAACGGAAAATCGATTCGGTCGGCCAGCAGTTCAGCCGCCTCGCGCAACGCACGGTGACTGGTGAACAACAGGAAGGCACGGCCGGCGCTGGCCTCGAGTATCGGTGTCGCGAGGGCGATCACTGCAGCGGTAAAGCCCGCGTCGTTCGGCTGCGGCATGCCACGTGGCGCGAACCACAGGGCCTGTTCGGAGAAATTGAACGGACTGTCCCATTTGCGCGTGGCTGCCTCGTGCAACCCAAGCTGCTGCTGAAAGTGTTCGAAGCTGTCGCCGACCGCCAGGGTCGCCGAGGTGAATACCCAGCTCGCCGGGTGGCGTTGCATCTGTGATTGGAATAGCTCCGCGACGTCGAGTGGCGTGCTGTTCAGGCGCAGGCTCTGCTGGTAGGTCTCGAACCAGCGGATATCCTCGCTGCCCTCCTCCGGGCTGACCAGAGCGGCGAGCTCACGCCCGAGGTTGTCACAACGCACGAAACACGCATCCAGACCCTTGCCGCGCTCGCGGACCGTCTCCAGCATATCCCTGAGCTGCGCCAGCCGTTCCCGGCAGGTATCGAGCGCCTGCGTGATCGCGCCATCGGCATCGACCTCGCTCCAGGATCCGCGCCTCAGTGATTGACCAAAGGCGAGTCGCAAATCACGCGCGGCCTTGGTCGCGCGGTCGAGCCGGTCGGGCAGCTCCGGCAGGTCACCCGCCTCGCGCTCGTATTCGACCCGGGTGTCGCGTGCGAGATCCAGGATCTGTCGCGTGCTGACCGTCGTGCCGAAAAAGTTGCTCGCCACCTCCGGCAACTGGTGGGCCTCGTCGATGATGAAGGCATCCGCGCCAGGCAACAGCTCGCCGAAACCGTCGCCCTTGAGCGCAAAATCAGCACACAGCAGATGATGGTTGACCACGACGATGTCGGCCTCCTGCGCGCGCCGACGGGCCTCCACGAGGTGGCAGGTACTCCACGCACTGCATTCCTGCCCCAGGCAATTGTCGGTGGTCGAGGTAACCAGCGGCCAGATCGGCGCGTCCTCGGGCACATCGGTCAGCTCGGCAATATCGCCACGCTCGGTGAGGCTGGACCAATCGCGCACCTTGAGCAGCCAGCGAAGATTGTCGCGGCCATGCCCTCGGGCATCCTGCAGCGCGCCGTCGAGACGATGCGCACAGAGGTAGTTGGCACGTCCTTTCAGCAGGGCCACGCTGGCCGGGCTTGCCATTGCCTCGCGCAGCCGGGGCAGGTCGCGCAGGAACAGCTGGTCCTGCAGGTTGCGGGTACCGGTGGAGATGATGATTTTCTGCCGCGACAACAGCGCCGGCACGAGATACGCGAAGGTCTTGCCGGTGCCGGTGCCGGCCTCGGCGACGAGGCTACCGCCGCGCTCGAGCAGTTCTGCGACATCCTCGGCCATGCTCAACTGTTGCGCGCGGAAGGCGAAGCCGTCGACGCTGCGCGCCAGCAGGCCCTGCGGGCCGAGAATGTCAGCGACCTCCATCAGCTGCCGGTCTGGTTGTCCCACACCCCGCGGCTGCGACCGTTGACGCGGTCCCAGACCAGTTCCCCGACGATCTTGAAGCGCGCGACCGACATCGCACCACGTTTTGCCCGGCTACTGCCGGCGGCGCCGGCGAATTCCGCCAGATCCTCGCGCATGGCCTCGTAGATCTCGTAGGGCTCGTAGTCCTCGTCCATCAACACCAGCACGACCGCATCCCACTCCTGGTTCATTTTGAGCTGGCCGATGCGCTCACCGCCCTTGTTCTCGTCGAATATCGTGCGGCTCTTGATCTGTACCCGGTGGCCGGTCTCCGGGTCCACCGCGTCCCATCCGGCCCCCGGCTCGGCACTGCTCTCGAGTCCGAGCAGTCGAACCGCGTCGTGCCCGGCGATCTCATTGCTGATGCCCGGCAACGGCTTGCCCATCGTGCGTCGGTAGTCGGCGGCAAGCTGGCGGGCTTGCGCGATCAATTTGTCGGCAGCATACGGGTTGCTCACTGCGGTCATCCTCGCGCGGTCCTCACGCGGATTCTATACCGAAGCAGGAAGATACTTCAGGCGCATCGCACCGCAGTCCCCGGCATCGCGCCATAGACAGCAGACACAGAGTTAGTGCTTGGGCGGCTCCCAGTACCCAAAGGCCTGACCGGACGGCGCCTGAGGCTGGGCCTGCTGGGGCTGGGCAACGTCTTCACAGACATGCCGCGCGAACCCGAACAGTTCTTCCATGAAGGCATCCCGGTCACTGGCCGCCATATCGCGCTGGCTGCCCAGCATGTACCCCACCACCGCGGCGAGATACTGCATCACCACCCCTGGGTCGGCCTGCGGCTCCTGGCGTTGTACGGCCTCCTGAATATCCTGGAACAGTTGTGATGAGAGTTGAATATCGGCCATCCGGCCCTCCTATACATGATTGCGCACCCGGCCTGGGTGAACCAGGCCGGAGCGGATGAGCACCGTCGGCTGACGGTGGCTGTCGAGCTATTCGTAAGACGCCGCGCGGCGTTCGGCCTCGCGTGCACCATCTGTATCGCCGAGCGCACGTCGCGCCGCGGCGATCAGACGCCAATTGTCGCGATGCAGTGGCCCGTCCTGGGGATTGGCCAGGGCGTTCGATTTGGCCGCGAGCTGAACGACCAGGTCCGGGCGACGCTGTGCGTCGCGCACTTCGGCGAGCCTGTGCCACAGGATCGCTTCTTCGGGCGCGATGCGCAGTGCGCGCTCCAGGCTGACCGTGGCCGCGTCCAGGTCCCCGCTGGCGCGCTGGTCTTCGGCCCGGCGCATCAGCGCGGCGACGGCGCGCTTCGGCTCCGGCCGCGCGTAGCTCGGCTGGACAGGCGGCCGGTAGGCGGCGATCTGGGTGTCGCTCCCGGTCGCAGACGGGGGTTGCCTGGGAGCCGGACGCAGCGGCTGGGACGGGACCTGGTCCCCTTCCACCACCTCGGCGGGGCGATCGCTGCGGCCCGTACCCCCACAGGCAGACAGCACCAGCGCAGCAATGCCAAGCAGCGCGAACCGGGCGCTGCGCCGGCCATGGCCCGCGGTCGTGTTGATCATATCAGGCAGCAACTTCATCGGCCCCCTATCATCCAATTAATCGAACAGGCCCTGCAAGAACCCGCCGCGGGCCGGCGGCCTTGCGCAGTCCGAGCGTTCCCTCGGCTGCGAACCGGCAATGTAAGGGAAGGCCATGACCCCCTCGCAGCGTTCCGCCGCGAGGCGGCCGCTGCGATCCACCCAATGGTACTCGACGTCGCTCGGCGGGGTGAGTTGCAGCGGGAGGTTGTCGATTGTGCGCATCAAATCGGCCCAGACCGGCAGCGCGCCTTGCGCACCCGTGAGTCCGGTCGATGCATTGTCGTCGCGCCCGACCCAGGCCACGGCGACGCGGTCCGCGGAAAAACCCGCAAACCAGCTGTCGCGCAGGTCGTTGGTCGTCCCGGTCTTGCCCGCCACCGTCAGTGCCTCCGGCAGTTGCCGGCGCAGCCCCGCCGCGGTGCCGGATTCCGTCACCTCGACCAGGTTGCGATTGAGCAGGAACACCGCCGCGGGGTCGGCAGCCTCGGCGACGGTCAGCGGATAGCGCTGCAGCTGCTCCTCGGCGTTGTCCAGCACGGCCCGGATCGCCCGCAACGGCGACCGGAAACCACCGGCCGCGAGGCTCTGGTAGATCTGCGTCACCTCGAGCGGCGACAGGGACACGGCACCGAGCAGCAGCGAGGGCAGGGGATCGATTTCGCGGTTAACGCCGAGCGCCTGGAGGGTGGTGATGACTGGCTGCAGCCCGACCTCCAGGCCCAGATTGACCGTGGCGAGATTCAGCGAGCGCGCCAGGGCCTCGTGCAGCATAACGCTGCCATGAACCTTGCGGTCGTAATTATGCGGCTGCCAGCGTTGTCCGTTCGGCATTTTCAGATCAACCAGCCTGTCGTCGATCAGGCTGGTGAGGGTGTACTTCTCCGGCCGCTGCAGCGCGGCAAGATAGACCGCCGGCTTGACCAGGGAGCCGATCGGCCGGATCGCGTCCAGTGCCCGGTTGAAACCCGCATAGTCGGCATCCCGGTCCCCGATCAATGCCTGAATTTCTCCGTTCTGCGCCGCGGCAACGATCAGCGCACCCTGCAGGCTACCCCTGCCGATACCGCGTGACTTCTCGATCTTCGCCAGGCGCGCACCCAGCACAGTGGCTGCCTGCTGCTGTACCCAGGGGTCCAGGGTCGTGAAGATACGCATCCCCTCCGAGGTCAGGTCCTCTTCGCGGTAGTCACGGCGCAACTGGCGCCTCACCAGATCGACGAAGGCCGGAACCCGCTGGCCATGCGCAGCGCCACGTGCGCTGACACCGAGCGGTTGCTGACGGGCGGCTTGCGCCTGCTGGTCGGCCAGGAAGCCCTGAAGCTGCATCTGGTCGATGACCAGATTGCGGCGCTGCAGCGCGCGCTGCGGGTGCCGGCGCGGATTGTAAAAAGACGCGCCCTTGACCAGGGCAACCAGAAGCGCCGTTTCGTGCACACGTAACTCTTGCAACGGGCGATTGAAGTAAAAGTACGCTGCCAGGCCGAAGCCGTGAATGGCGCGTGCGCCTTCCTGGCCGAGAAAAATCTCGTTGGCATACGCCTCGAGGATTTCGTCCTTGTCGTAGCGCGCCTCGACGATCAGAGCCATCATCGCCTCATTGAACTTGCGCGACAGCGAACGCTCGGGCGTGAGGATGAAGTTCTTGACCAACTGCTGGGTCAGGGTGCTGCCACCCTGAACCGTCTCTCCGGCCCGGAGATTGGCCAACAGCGCCCGCGCGATTCCGCGGATATCGACGCCGGCATGCTCGAAGAAACGCCGGTCCTCCACTGCCAGCAGGCCCTGGACCAGGTGATCTGGGATCTCGGCCCGCTGCACCAATACCCGGTCTTCGCTGTGGGCCGGATAGATACTTCCGACCAGGGCCGGCTCGAGCCGCATCAAATCGATTTCGCTGCCACGCCGGAGGCTTCGGATACTGTCGACCCCGGCTGCCGAAACCCGTACCACAACTGCCCGACTGGGCTCTGTGCCATCCCAGAACCTGAAGTCACGGGTATGGACGGTGAACCGCCCCCGGTTCACCGCCCACTGTGCCGGCCCCGACACCGTGGCTACTTCGCGATAGCCCAGAAAACGCAGTTCTGCCTTGAGCTGCGCCGCAGAGACATTGGCACCGGCATACAGCTCCAGCGGGCGCGCATAGACCTGGGCGGGCAACGCCCAACGTTTGCCCTCGAATTTGACCCGGACGGTCTTGGCCAGATACAGCGTATAGCCGCCGGCCAACAACGCACCCAGCACCAGCAGGCCGGCCAACAGCCGCCACCCCGACGTGCTGGCAGGCCTGGTCTTGCGTGCCTTGCGGGACTTGCGCGAACCGCCGCGCCTGCGCTGTGTCTTCTTCGTCATCAGGAATTCGTCACCCAGCCAGATATCGCGTTGCGCTGGCCGGCGCCGAGATCCCGCTCAGACCGCAGGATCGGGCATCCGAAAGGGGAACCCAAGGAGCTGTTTCGCAAAATCAAACACCTGACCCTCTGCGGTGCATCGCCGCACGCGAAATACCGGCCACTGCTGGCACAAGCCATGCGAGTCACTCCAGGATGCACGACACCCTGACCGCACGGCGCTGCATGCGCCTTATTCTAACAGGGGATGGTGCGGCCCATGGCGCAATGCCGATCACTTGATGAGACAGCACGAACTGAGCAGCGCTCCGGCGTGTTCGATGCGCGAGCGGCTGCCATGGGCAGAGCGGCTGTCACGCCTCGGTGGTCGAATTCAACGGGTCCCGCGGGCCAAATGCGCAGCGGCTGCGGCCGTCATCGATGGCGATTCGACCACGCGCGTTGGCACCAGGCCTGCGCCGCGACAACGCCAAGCTGACCGGGCAAGACGACAGTCAGCTCGAGCCATGATTGCGGGTAAACTGCTGAGCCGTACCTGTGATTGGCACATTTTCTCATCGTGACCAGCAAAGCGATCTTCAAGACGGTCCCGGCAATACCCGGCCAATGCGCCGAGCGTCTTTATAAAGGCGATGAGCCATACAGAAGGACCGGCGAGCGATGTCAAACGGGATGTCGAAACACCACCCCCAGCATCGCTGACGCCGCGGCAGGGGGGCTGCATGAAACCACTTTCGGCCCGACAGTGCAGGCCTGACCGGGATGTCGCGGTCGCACTTCTGGCATAGCGCCCGCTTCAAGCTGCTGCTGCTGTCGCTGACGCTGCTGGGCATCCCCTGGGCCGGTTATCGATTCATCCAGGAGACCGAACGTTTCCTGCGCGACGCACAGGACCAGGCACTGCAGTACACGGCCAGCTCGGTGGCCAATGTCATGCAAGCCCATGAGAACAGCTTTCACGGTGTTGCACGCTCCGGCTCGGTGCTGACATTTCGCAATCTGTTCCTGCACACGCTGCAGGTAGCGCCGCAACTCGATGGCTACCGCGACGAATGGATCCACTACCAAAATAACTTCAGCCGCCTGCAATCGATCGACGACAAACTGCAGGCAGACATCCTGCTCGGCCGCTACGGGCGATACCTTTACCTGTTGCTGGGCGTGAGGGATCCGCACAGCGACTTTGGTGAGCAGGGTGATGCGGTGGATCTGGCGCTGACCGACGAGTCAGGGACCCTTCGGCGCTACCGGATTCAGCCGTACGCGCCCGGTTGGGTCGCGGCCCGACGCCTGCGCTCGGCGGACGAAGCGGCCGACACGCCAGTCAACGAACCGGCGATTCGCGGTGAATGGCAGAATGATGCCAATGGCTATACGCTCGAATTGCGTCTGCCGCGAGATCTGCTGCAGGACCGCCTGTCACTGCGTTTTTTCGACGGCCACAGCCGGCAGGCACTGGCCAGCGGCCAGATGTTTCCAGCTGACGCACTCGGCCTCATCGTCGAAAGGTCGGCGATACTCGAGCGGGCGCTGGCCCCGGTCGCACCGCCAGCCACCCGCATCTGGGTAACGGATCACCAGGGACTGGTGCTGGCGAGTACTGGTCGACTCGCTGCGGACGCCCCATTGAGCGCAGAAGAATCAGCGATGCCATGGTTCGTCAAGAAGCTGATTCTCGCCGTGCTGCCACGCGAAGCGGACACCGTCGCCGACCTGCCCGACGACCAGACCCACCTGTTCGTGCGGCCGGTGGTCGACGCGCTGAGCGGGCATCCGACCAGCCTGCGCCGGCAACCGCGCGCAGGAGACGCCGTCGTCGTGAGTGCCGCGGTCCCGATTCGCGGCAGCGAGGGCGTGAAGGGCGCGGTGTTGGTCGAGCAGACCACCAGCGCGGTCCTGTCTATTCAGGACCTCGCATTGCAACGCCTGTTCGGGCTGACCCTGCTGTTTGTCACTGTGGTCGGTATCGGCATGCTGGCCTTTGCCGGAAGACTCGTCGCGCGCATTATTCAACTGAACAACAAGGTCGAGGCAATGGCAAGCCGCGGCGGGCGCATGCTTGCACCGCTGGACTTGGACGGCCGCCGGGACGAGATCGGGGACCTTGGGCGCAGCTTGGCCAACCTGGTCGGACGGCTGAACGATGACCAACGCTGCCTCGGGGGGAAGGTCGCAACGGCGACGCAGGAAATGCGCGGCCCGCTCGCGGCGGTGCGCGGCGCCCTCGAGCCTGCCGGGCAGGCACCCTGGGGTGGCCACAGCGCCGAGCTCGAACCGGCCCGCCGCGCGGCGCGTCGCCTGGAGCAGATCCTGGCCGGGCTGCGTGCGACGACCGGACTCGAACAGGCCTTGCACCAGACCGAACCGGCCGACTTCGATCTGGCGGCAAGACTGCGTCGACAGATCGAGGAACTGCGCCAGGTCCATTGTGGGGCCGATATCGAGCTGCAGGGCACGGACAAGCCCATCAGGATCAACGGTATTGCGGATCTGATCGTTCAGGCGGTCGCCGGGTTAGTGGACGATGCAGTGGACCGGCATCGCCCCGGGAGCCGCATCTCGATCATTTGTTCCGTGCGGCCGGACAGCATCGAACTGAGTGTGTTCCACCAGGGGCCGCCGCTCCCGGCCGACATGCTCGACCTGCCGTCCCGGGCATCTGGGTGCAGCGGCCGTGATGATGAGCCGGCAGCGGGCATCGAGTTACAGCTGGCGCAGCGGATCACTCGGTTTCACGCTGGCGCGCTGAGGGTGGCGAACCACAGCGACCCGGCCGGCGTGCTGGTCAGCATGACCCTTCCCCGCCTCGCCCGACCTCAACGCGGGGCATCCGCATAGCGTCTGGTGCGCCGACAGCAGGTGTGCACATGCACCGGGCGACCGAGAACTGCAGCTGCGCGACCGGCGCGGTAACATTGCCGCTTTTGAGACAGGTTTGATGCCTCCATGCCAGCGCTGTTGCAAGTCGAGCACCTGATCAAGGCCTACCCTGGTGTCCGAGCCGTGGACGGCATCAGTTTCGCGGTCGAAAAAGGCAGCTGTTTCGGCCTGCTCGGCCCGAACGGCGCCGGCAAGACCACGACGCTGGAGATCCTCGAGGGCATCTCTGAGGCGGATCGAGGCCATGTCATGTTCAATGGCGCGCCGCGCGACGACGGCTATCGCCAGGTGATCGGCATCCAGTTCCAGCACACCGCCCTGCAGGATTTCCAGACCGTCCGGGAGGCGCTGCAGCTGTTCGCCAGCTTCTACGCCCGGCACCGGCCCCTGGAAGAGCTGGTCGACCTGTGCAATCTGGCTGAACTGCTCGACCGCGACACCCGCAAGCTGTCCGGTGGACAGCGCCAGCGCCTGCTGCTCGCGATCGCATTGGTCAACGACCCCGACCTGGTATTCCTCGACGAGCCTACGACCGGCCTCGACCCGCAGTCACGGCGCAATTTCTGGCAGTTGATCGAGGGCATCAGGGACGAGGGCAAGACGATCCTGCTGACCACCCACTATATGGAGGAGGCCAAGGTACTGTGCGACGAAATCGCGATTGTCGACCGCGGCAGGATCGTCGAGCAGGGGCAACCGGATCGCCTGCTGCACAAGCATTTCCCCCGGGCGCTGGTTCGCGTCCCGCTGCAGGCGCTGCCGGATGGGAAAACTCCGCCGCCGGGGTTCGAGGTACGAGACGGATTTGCGGTGGCGGCGACCAACGACATCGACCGGGCGCTCGGCGAACTCGGCAGGCAGGCAGTCGCGCTCGATGAGCTGCATATCGGCACACCGACGCTCGACGACCTGTTTCTGAAACTCACCGGACACGGCCTGCGCGAATCATGAACATGCGCCGCATCGTGGCGGTCGTCGCCGCGCGTAACCGCGAATTCTATCGCGACAAGGCGGGACTCGGCTGGAACCTGGTCATGCCGTTCGTGATCGTGCTGGCCTTTGCGTTCATCTTCAGCAACCCGGACGAGGAGCTGTACAAAGTCGGTGTTCTCGGCGTGCCGGCGGCCGGACAGGAGACGGCTTTTCTCGGCCTGCGGCATATCGGTTTCGTACCGCAGGACAGCGAGGCCGTCGCTGTGGACAAGGTCCGCTATCACCGGATCGACCTATTGCTCGATCTGCGCGGGGAGCCGCGCTACTGGGTGAACGATCTGTCACCTAAGGGCTATGTCGTCGAGCGCCTGTTGCTGCAGAGTTATGCGGACCCGGCAGACGGTCCTACCCGCGAGACCGTGTCCGGACGAGCGGTACGCTACGTCGACTGGGTGCTGCCTGGCGTGCTCGCGATGAACGTGATGTTCAGCAGCCTCTGGGGGGTCGGCTGGGTTATCGTGCGCTACCGCAAGAACGGCGTGTTGCGCCGCCTGCGCGCCACGCCGCTGAAGGCAGGCGAGTTCCTGCTCGCACAAATCATCTCTCGCCTGCTGGTGGTGACCGGGGTTACCGTACTGGTGTTTGTTGCCACCGACATCCTGCTCGATTTCCCGATGCGCGGATCCTACCTCGCGCTCGCTCTGACTTTCCTGGCCGGGGCCATCGCGCTGCTCAGCATCGGCCTGACGGTGTCTGCCCGGGTCCGCAGCGAGGAACTCGCCGACGGCCTGCTCAACCTGATCTCTTGGCCGATGATGATCCTTTCGGGTGTCTGGTTTTCGCTCGAGGGCACCAACATCTGGGCGCAGCGCATCGCAGAGTTGCTGCCACTGACCCACATGGTTGATGCCGCGCGCCGCGTGATGCTCGACGGTGCCGGTCTGGCGGACGTGGCGCCGGAGATCGGCATTCTGCTGACCATCGGCGTCGTGCTGCTGGGCGTCGCGGCCAGGTCGTTTCGCTGGCAGTAGGGCCCTTCGCAGCAAACGGTCGATTACGGCGCTAGCCACGCAATCGCCCGGCCTCGCCGTACGCAGACATTGAAACTCGCTCCGAAGTGGTCGAGCGGCCGGCATCTGCGGCACGGATAAGGCAGTCGAGCCAGCGTGGCTGTCCACCGCCCGATAGGCCTTGCTGACCGGTCCCCGGCAAAAGTAACGAAAACGCGGTTCAGGACCTCTACCCGACCCTCGGAATCGGTCAGCAGCCACCAGCCACTGCTTGATTACTGAGAGAACGCGCCTTTCACGGCGCACTGACTGATGCGGGCTAGTTGCCACCCGCCGCCGACTTGACCTTGTCGACCGCATCGCGTGCGCCTTGTTTCACGGTGTCGATGGCCTTCTTACCCAGACGTCGCTGCTCGGCATTGACCAGGTCACGTAGCTCGACCTTGGACAACTCCCTGCCGTTCAGGGTCATCTTGAACGGCAGGGTCGCATAGGCGCTGAGCGGGTCGGCCAGCGTCAGCGCAGTGTCATCCAGTGCCTCGTATGCATAGTGACAGGCGGAGCGCATCGAAGTGCGCTTGCCGTCATTGTCCACGACGTCGAAGGTGAGGCCGGTCACCGCGTAGGACGGCCGATTGAAGGTGTTTTCGCCGCCGGTGAATTCGATCGACTCGGCATTGGGCTGCAGTGCAGTGCTGAGGTTCTTGCACAGCGACACACGCACATCCTCGGTCGACCCGGAACAACCCGCCAGCGCACCCGCAACTGCGATCAGGCACACAGTCAGAGTCCGCTGTGACTGCCAAGAATATTTCATCAAATGATTCTCCTCGAAACACGTCGTTCAACATGGCGCCCGCCAGGGGTGCCGGCTATTCTTCCAACTCCATGCGGTCGACTCTCTGGAAGCCCCGTGGCAGCTTGTTGCCGCGACGGCCGCGTTCACCCTCGTAGGCATTGAGGTCGGCGGCGCGCAGAATCAGGTAACGCTTGCCGGAGTGCAACCTCACCTTGGCGCCATCTGGCACGGCCAGGATGTCGACCAGGTACTCGCTGCGTTCCGCGACCGCCTTGGCAGGGATGCCGATAATCTTGTTGCCCTTGCCGCGGGTCAACTCCGGCAGGTCATTCGCGGGGATTACCAACATGCGTCCCTCGCTGCTCACCGCGACCAGGCGATCACTGTCTGCAGTGGTGAGCGGCGACGGCCGCAGCATACGTGCGCCCGCGGGCAGGGTCAGCACAGCCTTGCCGGCCTTCTTGTTGGCTAACAGATCCCTGGCCTGCACGCGGAAACCATAACCCGCATCCGAGGCCAGTAGCCACCACTGCTCCGGATCACCGCCCAGCACCGCGACGAAGGACTGGCCGGCGGGCGGATTGAATCGGCCGGTCAGCGGCTCGCCCTGGCCACGCGCGGAAGGCAAGGTATGTGCCGCCAGCGAATAACTGCGCCCGGCGGAGTCGAAGAACACCACCTGCTGGTTGCTCCGCAGCCTCATTGCCTGGCGGAAGGCATCCCCCGCCTTGTAGTTCAGTTCCGCCGGGTTGACATCGTGGCCTTTGGCCGCGCGAACCCAGCCCTTGTCGGACAGCACGACGGTCAGCGGCTCACTCGGCGTGAACTCGGTCTCGTCCATCGCCTCGGCGGCCGACCGCTCAACGATGGGGGAGCGCCGATCGTCGCCGTATTTCTCGGCATCTGCGGCCAGTTCCTTGCGAATAAGCGTCTTCATGCGCTGCTTCGACCCCAGCGTCTTCTGCAGTTCATCGCGCTCTTTGCCCAAGGCCTTCTGCTCGGCGCGGATCTTCATCTCCTCGAGGCGCGCCAGATGGCGCAGTTTAGTGTCGAGGATATAGTCGGCCTGTACCTCGCTCAGATCGAATCGCTCCATCAACACCGGTTTGGGCTCGTCCTCGGTGCGAATGATGCGGATCACCTCGTCCAGGTTGAGGAAAGCGACCATCAGGCCTTCGAGCAGGTGCAGGCGCTCAAGGACCTTGTCGAGACGGAACTGCAGTCGACGGCGCACCGTCTCGAAACGGAACTCCAGCCATTCGACCAGGATTTCGCGCAGATCGCGCACGCGCGGCCGCCCGTCGAGGCCGATCATGTTCAGGTTAACCCGGTAACTGCGCTCCAGGTCGGTGGTCGCAAACAGGTGCAGCATCACCCGCTCGGTATCCACGCGGTTGGAACGCGGCACGATTACCAGCCGTGTTGGGTTTTCATGATCTGACTCATCGCGCAGATCCTCGATCCAGGGGAGCTTCCTGGCCTGCATCTGCGCGGCGATCTGCTCGAGCACCCGCGCCCCGGACACCTGGTAAGGCAGCGCGGTGATCACGATCGCGCCTTGGTCCTTGTGCCACCGCGCGCGCAAGCGCAGCGAGCCACCACCGGTTTGATAAATACGCCGCAGGTCGGCGCGCGGCGTGATGATCTCGGCTTCGGTCGGAAAATCCGGACCCGGCACATGCTCACTCAGCTCCGCCAGCGTGGCCTTCGGCTGCTCGATCAGGCGAATGCAGGCACTCGCCACCTCGCGAAGATTGTGCGGTGGGATGTCGGTCGCCATACCGACTGCGATGCCCGTCGCGCCGTTCAGCAGCACGTTCGGCAGCCGGGCCGGCAGCATCGCCGGCTCCCGCAGCGTACCGTCAAAATTCGGCAACCATTCGACCGTGCCCTGACCGAGCTCCGACAGAAGGACCTGGGCATAGGGCGTGAGGCGGGCCTCCGTATAGCGCATCGCCGCGAACGACTTGGGATCGTCCGGCGAGCCCCAGTTGCCCTGACCGTCGATCAGCGGGTAACGATAGGAGAAATCCTGCGCCATCAGGACCATCGACTCGTAGCAGGCACTGTCACCATGCGGGTGGAACTTGCCCAGCACGTCGCCAACCGTGCGCGCCGATTTCTTGTGTTTGGAGGCCGCCGACAGTCCCAACTCGGACATTGCATAGACGATACGCCTCTGAACCGGTTTCAGACCGTCGCCGATATACGGGAGGGCCCGGTCGAGGATGACGTACATGGAGTAATCCAGGTACGCCTTCTCGGTGAAACGGCGCAGGGGTAGCTGCTCCACCCCTTCAGCGTTGTACTGCGGTTCCTGATCCATTGAACTCTTGGCGTGGCTTGGGACAGGCCGGATTCTACACGCGTCGGCCGGCGGCTACCGTACCGCTTGACCAGTCCGTCGATGCCGCTCACCCGCCCGACAGGGCCGAGCGAGAGGCTACCCTGCGCCCAGCGCGATCTGGACGCAGGTCGTCACCATGGCGGCCTGTTGGCCTATCATCTTGCCAGTCAACCCGGGAAGGAAGGTCGCACATGCCACCTGCCGCAGCGCTCGACCAGCTGGTTAGTTTTCTCGAGGCCCACCCGCGCCTGTTCGTGCTGACCGGCGCAGGAATCAGCACAGGCTCGGGAATCCCCGACTACCGCGACGAGAACGGCGACTGGAAACGTCCAGCGCCGGTGCAGTATCGCGATTTCGTGGACCGACGCGAGACGCGTCAGCGTTACTGGGCCCGCAGCCTGGTCGGGTGGCCACCGTTCCAAAAGGCCCGCCCGAATCTCTGCCACCGCGCCCTGGTGGATTGGGAGACCGCTGGCCGCATCGACTGCCTGGTCACGCAGAACGTCGACCGACTGCACCAGGCTGCCGGCTCGCATCGGGTGACCGATCTGCACGGTCGCCTCGACCGCGTGATCTGTCTTACCTGCGGCGAGCGCTACCGCCGCGACTGGCTCCAGCAGGCACTGCTCGGACTGAATCCGTCCTTCGTCGGCGCAGCCGCCGAGATCGCGCCCGACGGCGACGCCTATCTGCCGAACAGCGATTTCAGCGCCTTGCGGGTCCCGGATTGCCAACGATGCGGCGGCATACTGAAACCGGATGTGGTGTTTTTCGGTGAGACCATCCCGCGCCAGCGCGTAGAGACGGCGATCTCGGCGCTGCTGGCCGCCGACGGGCTACTGGTCATCGGCTCATCGTTGATGGTCTATTCGGGCTTTCGCTTCTGTCGGCTTGCGGCAGAGCACGGCATACCCAGCGCGGCGATCAACGCCGGACGGACGCGGGCCGACGCGCTGTTCGATGTCAAACTGACGCGCCGCTTCGAGGACGTGGTCGGCATCCTGCGTCCGGATGCGGACTAGTGGGCCATGCGGGCCGGTGCACGAGCCCCATCGCCGGCGTTACGATCGCTTGAATTAGCATGGACTAGTCCTGCGCTCACGTGCCTTGTCGATGAGACTCGTGAATCGGCTGAGTGTCACAGAACTTGCCGCATGGCCCACTAGCCGCGCAAGCACACATCGAAGAGTGCCTCGGCGTGAGCGATCCGCAGGCAGGCAGTAGTCGAGCCTCCAGGGACGGATTCAGTGGCGTTCCGCGGGTCGAATCTGCCGGGGTGCGCCCAAACCAGTTGCCGTCGGGCGCAGAGCGCTGCGTGCTGACGGTCAGCCGTAGGCACCCTGCAGAAACGGATTGTGCGCCCTCTCCTCGCCTACCGTGGTGGTCGGTCCATGGCCCGGCAACAGGGTGACGTCGTCGCCCAGCGACCAGATTCGCTCGCGGATTGAGGTGAGCAATGTCTCGTGGTCGCCGCGCGGGAAGTCGGTGCGGCCGATCGAGCCCTTGAAGATCACATCGCCAACAATCGCGGCCCGGCCTGCAGGATGGAAGAAAACCACATGTCCGGGCGTGTGCCCCGGGCAATGGCGGACCTCCAGCGTCTGGTCGCCAAACGTCACCAGATCGCCCTCGCCCAGCCAACGGTCTGGGATGAAGGCCTCCGCCGGGGGGAAGCCGAACTGGCGGCACCACTGCGGAAGGCTGTCGAGCAGGAACTGATCATCCCGGTGCGGCCCCTCTATCGGCAAACCGAGTTCACGCGCCATCTGCCCGACAGCCCCGACATGATCGAAGTGGCCATGTGTGACCAGGATCTTTTGCAGCGTCGCACCGATTTCCCGCACTGCGGCAAGGATGCGCTCAGGATCACCGCCTGGATCAACCAAGACCGCCTTGCCGCTCGCCGGACAGTGCAGCAGCGAACAGTTCTGCTCGAAGGGGGTGACCGGAATGATCGTGATATCCATAAAGAAAATCCTAACGCGGCCGATGCCTTAAGGGCAAAACGAATCACTGAGGGCGCTCGCCAGACCGCCGCGGTCGCGCATCCCCGGTGAATTAAGGCAGCGATATCGGACGACGACGGCCCGGCACGATAGCGACCGTTTCCAGGCACCGGCCTCGTCGGAAAGTCTGTGGGGAACGACATGTTCGCAAAATGGATCGGCCGCAGCGCAAGAAAAAATGAGTTGTCTCCGCGCACCCTGTCTGCGCTGGGTCCCTATTCCGACGAGCCACCGGCAGGGCTGGAGGCTACGCTGGGACTGGTCGAGCAGTTGCAGGTCGAGGCGGGATGCTTGAGCGACCGACTGCCGATGGACAGGAACGTGTTCCTGACCAGCGGGAGCATCCAGATCCGGACCCACAGCAGATGTGATCTGCTGTTGAAGGCCGGCACACCCCAGGCACGCTACCCATTGCCTTCCAGACTGAGCGTCAGCAGCCTGCACGCGACCGAGCCCTGTGAACTGCTGGCGATACCCCGGCCGGACGGCACCGGTCGGCATGATCGCACTGCCGAGCATGCACATGCGCATCCCGAACTCAGCGCCGACGAAGCAGTGGCGATGCAGCAACTGCGGGCCCATTTCCACGAGGCACATTGCGAGTTGCCGAGCCTGCCCGACCTGGCGCTTAAAATCGGCCAGGCAATCGACGATCCGAAAAATGACAACGAGCACATCGCGCGGCTGATCCAGCTGGACCCCTCGCTGACCGCACGCATGCTCAGTGTGGTCAACAGCGCTGCTTTCGGCGGCCTGAGCAAGATCACGAGCATCAGCCAGGCAACCGCGCGGCTCGGGCGGCATAAGGTACGCAGTCTGGTATACAGCTGCCTGCTGAAGGGCATCTTCGAGGCCAGCTCACCGGCCATGAAGCAACGTGCCGAGGCACTTTGGCAGCATTCCGTATCCGTCGCGGCGCTGGCCTTCGTGCTTGGGCGCGCCACGCCGGGTATCGACGCCGAACAGGCACTGCTCGCCGGACTCATTCATGACATCGGGGCAGTGGCCATCATCGGTGGCGTCAACCAGTTTCCCGCGCTGACGCGCCGTGAACTGGTGTTGGACTACATCATCGCAAGTATGCGTACCGAGCTCGGACTGCGGACACTGAGACAGTGGCGGCTGCACAGCGAGTTCCGGGACGTCATCAGGGACGCCCGCAACTGGCGGCGCATGGGCAGCGCGATTCCGGAAAATCCGGACGTCGTCATTCTCGCTCAGTTACACGCAATGATCGGAACATCGGAACAGTCGAGGCTACCGCGGATCGATACTGTCCCGGCATTCTTCAAGCTGGCCCATGGCGAACTCACACCGAGGCACTCGCTCAGCGTACTCGAGGAGGCCGAGGCGGATGTGCGCGAGATGCGAGCCCTGATTGGGGCGGTCTGATCGTTCTACCCTCAGGGGAACGGCACTGTCTGGATGGGCTGGCGGGGATTTAACCGCGGCCCGGCATATTTAATGCCCGGACGTCTGCCACGGGGAGGTCGCAGTGGTGCCCTCCAACGACGGATTCACGACATCGGAAGATGTCAAATGCACCGATGCGCAAATGGCAACGGAAATGCGATCTACCTTCACTGAGGGCGGGCGCAGCCCGAATGACAAGACGACGACTGATCAGCCTCTGAGCATACTGCGCATTTCGTCGATCTGAGCCTTGGCCTCGTGCAGAATCTCCAGGCTCCTCTCCGGCGTCGCACCCTCGCCCAGCAGTCGTTGCACCGCGGAGATCTCCGGCAACGGTGGCAGGCTCGCGAGCTGGTGCTTTCGCAGCATTTCGTGCACCTGGGCAACGATCAGCAGGTCGGTGAAGTCGGCTTTGCCACGCTGCTCTCTGGTCCAGTTTTCGGCATCGCGCGCCGCGGCGATCATCGCGGGTGTGAAATTCCATTCGCGCAATATCATCGCGCCCAGGTCGCCACGCATGCGCGCGATGGTCTCTTCGAGAACGGCCTCGTTCACTGCCAGTTCGGGATACTGCTCAACGTAGTTGAGGATCGCGATCACCCCGACGTCATGTACCAGACCGGTCAGCAGCGCCTCTTCTGCTGACATCTCCTTTATCTCGCGGGCCAGAACGAAGCAGATTGCCGCGATCTGCGCACTGTGCTTCCAGAGCACATGCATACGCTTCTGAATGGCCGGATCCCCGCTTCTGAAAACGTCTTTGAGGGCGAAGCTCATCACCAATTGCTTGGTGGTCTGCATGCCCAGGCGGACCACGGCCGCCGAGCAGGACTCGACCGCGCCCAGTCCCGTATACAGTGCGCTGTTGGCCACCTTAAGGAGCTTGGCCGCCATCGCCGGATCTGCCTCCACGAGGCGCGCGATGGCGCGCGCGTCGCCCATGTCCTCGTCGATCGCCCGGCGGATCCGCATCGCCAGATCCGGTAGCGTGGGCAGGATAGCCCGGTCATTCTTGAGATCTCGGTACAGTTGGAAGCTTACCTTGGATTCCAGATCACGTCGTTCATCGTCTTCCTGGCTCTGCACCTGGATCGCATCCGGGTCATGGGCACGGCCGTCGCAACCCGCGGCACTCAGCACGATGTCTGGTACCCGGATGCCACGCACCGGACTCAGCGCAGTGACTGCAAAGATGCGCGGGCGCAGATTGGCGACGGGGTGGCGTATCGTGTCCGCACCGATCTCGACCACCTTCTGCAGGCCGTCAGCGGCGTCCAGCGAGAGCTCGCCCTCGGTAAGAAAATAGGTGTATCCGTCGTCGCTGCCACATTCGACGATGATCTCGCCCGGAGCGGCGTTGACCGATTCGACCGCCTCGGCGACCACCTCCAGTTGCCAGGGCTGCAGGTCGGTCAGCATGGCGATGCTGCGCAGGATGCTGGGGTCTGAAATGCGTGTCATGCAGGGTTATCGGCATCCGCCGCCCGGAAGTTTAGAGACCACCGGCGCGATCACCCCCGCTGACAGAGGCGCCTGTCTACTGGCAGCGCTGCAAGCTCCAGCGCGTACCCGGCAACCGATGGCCGACCGCTGAGATTTTCAGGCTATCCTTGCAGGCATTCGGACAGAATGGAGAGAGGCAAACGTGCGATTCCCTTGTCGATACAGCCTGATTTTCCCGCTCCTCGTCGCCTGTGGGCAGGTGCATGCCACCACACCCGAGCCGATCGCGGACATTCATCTGCATTGGAAATGGAACCAGAAGGAAGCTACCAGCGCGGAAGAGGCAATCGGCATCCTCGAGTCACAAGGGGTCGGTCTCGCCGTCGTGACTGGCACGCCACCGGAACTCGCACTGGAGCTGCAGGCACTCGCACCGGACATCGTCATACCCATCTATGGCATCTACCGCCTGCCCGGCGAATGGTCGACATGGCATCACGACGCGGGCCTGTTGCCGCGCGTCCGGCGGGCGCTGGCCTCGGGACGCTATCGCGGGATCGGCGAGGTCCACATGCTGGGCGGCTTCATCAGTGACTGGAAGAACCCGGTGATTTCTGGTTTGTTCGAGCTGGCCGCCGAGTTCGATGTCCCGGTGCTGGTGCACACCGAGTTCTCGCGCGCCGACTACACCCTGGGATTCTGTCGTGCGCATCCGCATACGCGGTTCCTTTGGGCGCATTCCGGGGTAATGCTGCAGCCCGGCGAGATCATACGCGTGCTCCAGGGCTGCCCCAACGTCAGCGCCGAGCTGTCGGCACGCGACCCCTGGCGGCACCTCGCCAACCCGATCGCCGACGAACAGGGTCGGCTGCTGCCGCCCTGGAGAAAACTGGTCATTGGATACGCCGACCGTTTCATGATCGGATCCGACCCGGTCTGGCCGGTAGAGCAACTCAACCCCTGGGACGAACCTGATACCGGGTGGCAGGAGCTGCCGCGGTTTCTTGCATTCCATCGCAGCTGGCTGGCCGACCTGCCGCCGCGCAAGGCAAGTGCGATCCGCTGGGAAAATGCTCGCCGATTGTTCGGCATGCCTGCGAGCAACTCGCGCTGACCCGGACCCACGCTCCCCCCCGAAAACCCCACCAAGGGTGCCCCATGCAGTCTGTGGATGGAACCAGAGCGGGGACAAGGCAGCCCACCCGGGATCACGCAATACGCAGTGTAGGCGTGGGCTGTGCGCTTGCAGCAAGACCAGGATCGGGCGGTCAGTGGATTCCGGTCATCATCGGCGAAGGTCGCCCGATGTGGTAGCCCTGGGCAAAATCTACACCGAAGTCTTCGAGCAGCCGCAGCGTTTCTGCGTCTTCGACAAACTCGGCGATCGTGGTCTTGCCCAAGCCCTTCGCCACATCGGTCAGCGCCTTCACGAAGAGCTGATCTTCGGCACTGGTGGGAAGGTGCTGGATAAAGGCGCCATCGATCTTGACGATGTCGACAGGCAACTGCTTGAGGTAGGCGAAGGAAGAAAAGCCGCTGCCGAAGTCATCCAGCGCAAAACGGCAACCCAGCGCCTTGATTTCACGCATGAAGGTGATCGCGTCCTGTACGTTGGCTACCGCGGCGGTCTCGGTTATCTCGACGACCAGTTGCGCAGGTTCGATGCCACTTTCCTGCAGTTCGTTGTGGAACCATTCGAGCAAGGAGGGATCGTCGAGCACCCTGCCCGACAGATTGACCGATAGCGAGAGGCCGCGATGCTCGCTGACCCGCTGGATCGCCTTGCGGATCACCCAACGGTCGATTTCGTGAATCTGTCCGGAATGCTCGGCAATCGGAATGAAATTGTCAGGGAAGACCAGGCGCCCTGCATTGTCCCGCATGCGGACCAGTGTCTCGAACCGCGTCACGCGCTGCTGCCGGATGTCGAAGATCGGCTGGTAATGCAGTTCGAACGCATCGTCGATCAGCGCCTGTGCGATCCGTTCACGCCACTTTGCGCGCGACGCCAACAGCTCTTTGGCCTGCTCATCCGGTGAGTACAGATGCCAGCGGCCAGACCCCGCCTCTTTCGCCTGATACATGGCCATATCCGCGTTCGCCAGCAACTCGTTCAAATCGGTCCCATGAACCGGGAACAGCGTGATCCCGACACTGCAGCTCACCTTGTGCGGCGTGCCATTGGCCGAGAACTCGACCTGCTTCAACTCGTGCAGCAGTTTGTTGGCCATGTAGACCGCTTCTTCTGCACCACCTTCGGGAAGAACCAGCGCAAACTCGTCGCCACCCAGGCGGGCCAGGATATCAGTGTGGCGAACCGCATCACGCAGGCTGCTGGCGACCAGCAACAGCAAGGCATCGCCAGCCTGATGGCCGCTGAGATCGTTGACGTACTTAAACTGGTCGAGGTCCAGAAACAGGAGTGCACCGGTCCGCTGATAACGCACACTCAGGGCAAGGATACGATCGAAGACTTCCTGGAAGCGACGTCTGTTGTAGAGATTGGTCAGCGGGTCATGATCGGCCAACCAGACCAGGTTCTGTTCAGCCTCGATGCGCGCCTCGAGAGCGCTTTCAAGGTCGTCGGAGAGACGTCGCACTGAATCCACCACGACATCGATTTCGTCCTGGACGATGTTGGCGCGACGCCGCGGCAGGGCATCGCGTAAGGCGACGAAATTGCTCCGCCCCAGGGCAGGCAACGCCGATGCCAGCCGGCGAATGCGCTTCATCGGCTTCCACAGAAATGCGAGCAGTATGCTGCCGGTGGTCAGCAGCCCGAGAATACCCACCGTCAGAATGAACCTGTTGGCCCTGGCAAGTTGTGCCATATCCTCGCTCACCGGGCTAATGACGAGGAAAGAGGTATCCCTGCCGGCCGCGTCGTCATACCCCAGCAGACAGGCAAACCACTGTCCGTCGTGCTCTACGAATATGGCCTCATTCGAAAGGTCCGAGAATGCGTAGCTGTCCTGCAGCGTCTGCAGGACGCCGTAGCTGAGTTCAGGATGACTTAGCGCTGGCACCTCAACGCCCCAATCGGCCAGATAACGGTGAGACGCGGCGCGCCCGACACCCTGCTCTGCCGGCTGTGCCGCCAGCACCGCAACCTCCGAGCCGGACAGGCGTTGAAACTCCAGGATACCGTCGGCGACAGAACGGCTGACGACCAGTACCCCGCCGCGTAACGAGCCTTCGAGCTGTGGAATCGCCAGCGTCAGAACACAGTCGTGCAGGCAGTCTAGCCGACCTTCGGGGGCATCATTGGCCGCCGCCCGTGCGGCCAGTTGCAGATGGCTGGCGGCATCCGACCCGTCCGGCCAGCTGTATCCCAGGTCTCCCTCGGCATCAAGAAAGGAGAGCGATGCTATTCCCCATTCCAGACCCAGCAAGGCACTGTGCCGATCCAGGATAGACCGCAGATAATCGGCCCCTGTCGTCGCAGATGCGCCGCTGCTCAGTAGCGGAATGAAGCCGACCAGGCTGTTCAACTGTTCGTAGTCGCGCTGCAGCAGGCCTGAGATGGTCTGCTGCTGCTGGTGCAGCAAATCGAGTTTTTGCTGATGGAACTGTTGGTTCGACTGCCGGTAGGCGGCCAGAATGATTAGCGAGTTGACCACGATCAGCACGACGCTGACGATAAGGCCAACCTTCCATTTCAGGCTGAAGAACCGCGATTCTGCCGGCTCGTGCTCCGCTGGCCGGTCGCTCATCAGAGCGTCTGCTCAGAATCTATAGGATGCGAGCAGCGAGAACATGTCCCAGTCCTTGACCAAGTCAGAGGGTACCGGGTTCTCTCGCCTGGACAGAGTCCAGGTCCCATCGTTCCACTGATACTCCGCGCGGAGCATGAAATTCGGCGTGACATCCCAACGCAACCCGATCATCCAGTCCTTCTGAAAGAAAGCGTACGGCGGCACCATGCCGCCGGTCATCGCAGACTGCCGGGTGCCATTCCGGTCGTCCTTGTCGGTGTAACCCTCCGCATAGCGTACAATCAGCTCGAGGTCATTGCGCACAAGGTAGCTACCCTGCAGGTAGTAACCCTGGATTGTGCTGTCACGGTTATCGACCAGCGGCCCGAAATCCTTGAAATCTACCGGTTCCTCCATGTACTCCGCGGTCAGGCTCCAGCGTTCTGCGTTGTATTGCGCGGAAGCCACCCAATAGAAAACGTCGAACTCACCGCTTCCGATAGGATCGCGTGGCTTGGCATCAAAGCCCAACGTGGCCTTGGCTGCGCTCAGACCGAAGCGCCAGGCACCGTCCGGCGTCTGGTATTCGGCGCGGGCAATGAATGCGAGGTCTTTCGACTCCAGGCTGCCACCAAAATCGTAGCCGAGAAAGTCAATTTCCACATTCTCGTCGACGGATCCCTTGCCCAGGCCGATATTCAGCAGCCAATCGCCCGAGTCGCCGTAAAACCGCCCGTACAGGTGCGCGCCGTCTGCCGAAAGCAGCATATTGCGCACGCGATCGAAGTAGATCTGTTGCGGGAGGAAAATGCTCGGCCGGGTGAATGCAACATCCCGGGTGTCGTTGTAAAAACCCAGGGTGTTCTTGATGCGTCCTGCCAATATGCCGAAGGACTTCTCATCACTGTTGGACAGATTCCAGTCTACCAGCGCATAGTCGACGGTCGGCGAACCGTCATACATATCACCGGCCCGGCGAGACAATATCTGGCCCGACAGCAGCACTGAGGGGGTAGCCTTGTAAGACGCGTTGACCCCCAGTTCGGTGAATTCGAAACTGCCCCCGCTACTGTTGCTGTCGCCGAACCACCGGTTGTCAGTCGTTTTCACATAACCCTGGGTGGCAAAACCGTGCAACTGCAGATCGTCGCCCAGGTCGATGGCTTGACCGGGCGCACCGACAAGCGCGAGCGCCAGCGCCAGCCAGGATGCAAACCGCGTGTGCAGACCGCTGTTATCGGATACTGAGAACATGAACCGTGTCATCGATCATCTCGCTGGGTAGGTAACCGATTCCACCCGGCGTAGCGGCAACGCTGCGGCGCATTTCGGTTTCATTCGCGACGGTCTCCGGCGCCTGGCCGGTCCCCGAGTACAGTTGCCGATCCCAAACACGCCGAAGCTGGCGGGGGAAAAGACTCAGAAGTTTTTTGCTGAAATCTCGGTGAACCTGACTGTCATCCGGCAGCACGAATACGCGCACGGGCTTGCCGTCCGGCCATTGGCTACGCTGCATGCTGAACATCAGTCGCGTGGTGTTAAGGGAAACCTCGTCGGTGCCTACCGCGCGGTGGACAATCAGGACGGGATCGGCAATGGCGGGAAGTGCCGACAACCAGATCAGCAGGGCACACCCTAGGGCCCGCCTGGTGGCTGTTCGATCCAGCAAGGGAGTGGAGTCGTGCAAGACGGCCGCTGCTTAAGCCACGCCACCTGCAACAGAAATCGGGACTTGGAACTCAGTCAAGGTTCTCGAATGTGACACCATTTGCAACTCTCCGTTCGTTGAGCATTCCTGCAAACCCCGCCAAGTCTGGGCGATGCGTCCAGCTTGGCAACCTCCCAATGCCTCATTAACGAGGCGTTGGTCCGGCAGCGGCGATGGCATGGCCCGGTGACCAGACTCTGTGCCTGCGGGTGCCCGGGAGCGTTTTCATTGCGCTGCTGCGAGCCTCCCGTCGATCTCCCGGCGCACGTCTTCGAGGATGCTCACCAGGTCGTTGTACCAGCGCCCCAGTTGGATCCGCACCTCTTCGTCGGCGAAGTACGGGACCAATGCCTCCGGATTGAGTGCCGCTAGCAGAGTCTCGTCCTTCTCGGCAATGACGGCCATTTTCAACGGCAGAAACGAAACCAGTTCCGGGTGACGCTCGGATATCTTGCGCACCTCTTCGATCTTGCCGAAAAATACCACCCGGTAGACATCGGACTGATAACCGAAATCTGCCATGCCGCCGTCACACAGCTGTAGGTGGGCGATCGCGTATCCATGTTCCTCGATACTGGACTTCACATATTCGAGTACCACCTCGGCGCGCAACGGGATCCGACCCATCAGCATGTTCTCCGCACCGGCACTTCCGCCCCACAGCGATGCGATGATCAACAAGAGCATCCCCATACTGCTTTTGTTCATAGCGTCACCTCCTCGATAATCTGAAGGAAAGTCTCCTCCATGCGATCCCACATGCCCACGAGCTCGTCGTTGTTGAACCAACGCGACACAACGCGCAGGTTGGGCACCACCAGCACGACCTGCCCGTCCGAGCGTTGCATGATCGTGATCCGACAGGGCAGCACGATGCCCAGCCGCGGCTCTGTTCCCAGCATCCCGTAGAGCACATTGAAATTGCAGAAACGCACACCGACCTGGCGGGTGTTGACACTGAATTCGTCGATCAGGCCCTGTTCGAGAAAGCGGTCCGGGAAGATACGGAAGTTGGCGCCTGTAAGGGCCGCCTTGACGTTGGCAAGCGTGGTTTCGAAATCGTAAGGCGACTCGTAGACGTGCGTCGGCCGTTCATCGGGATCCAGCGGCGCCGGTTTCGCATTCTTCTGTTCCAGTGAGCGCACAAAGGCGACCACGTCATTGATTTCCTCGGCGCTGAGCTTGCCATTACCGAAGGCCGGCATGTCTGAAGACTCTCTGCCTGCCTCGATGACCCTGTGCATCATCTGGTCGGACACCGAGGCGAGAAAGCCCGGGTTCGATATGGAGGCCGGCATCACCAGGAAGGTCCGCTCCCGCGAAAGGGTGACGCCTGTGCCCTCGCCTTCGCCGCTACCGTCCTCACCGTGGCATTTCTGGCAGTGCTCGGCATATACGATCGCACCATTGTCGACATTACCGACGACCGGCTCTTCGCTGAGTTCCGGCGCGACCGTGCCGGAGCGCTTGCGCAGGAAGCCCACGATCGCACCGACCTGGGCATCGCTCATGCGCTGGAATGCCGGCATCACCCGGCCAGGCCGGCCGTTGCGGATGGTCTTGCGCAGATAGTCGTCGCTCATGTCCGCCAGTTTGGCATTCGCGAGCGGTAGCCCAATGCCACCCTGGCCTTCCATCTGGTGGCAGGCACTGCAATGCTCAACATACAGGGCACGCCCATCCGGCCCGGCTTGAGCGATGCCACTGGCAATGCCCATGAACAGGCACAGGCCATAAACCCAGGCGCGTCGTGATCTCATAGTCAAAACCCTGCTGGCAAAAAAATATTGCACCGCAATATTAGCGTATACTGATAAAAAAGTTTAGGCCGCTTTCGAAACGGTTGAGGCCGATCAAGAACGCCTGCCTAAGAAACTTCGGCGAGGTCGCCGTGCTCCTGCAGCCAGGCCTTGCGGTCTGGCGCACGCTTCTTGGCCAACAGCATGTCCATTAACTGATTGGTATCGTCGCCCGGCTCGACAACCAACTGCACCAGGCGCCGCGTGTCGGGCTGGATGGTCGTTTCGCGCAGCTGCATCGGATTCATCTCACCCAGCCCCTTGAACCGCTGGATGCTGACCTTGCCCTTGAGCTTGTCGGCCTCAACCCGGTCCAGTATCCCCTGGCGCTCATGCTCGTCGAGCGCGTAAAAAACCTGCTTACCGACGTCGATGCGGAACAGCGGCGGCATCGCCGCATAGACGTGACCTTGCGCAACCAGGGTACGAAAATGCCGCACAAAAAGCGCACACAGCAGGGTTGCAATGTGCGCGCCGTCCGAATCTGCATCGGCCAGGATGCAGATCTTGCCGAACCGCAGCTTGGAAAGATCGTCGCTGCCCGGCTCGACCCCGATCGCCACGGAGATGTCGTGCACCTCCTGCGAGGACAGGACCTCGGCCGGATCCACCTCCCAGGTGTTCAGTATCTTGCCGCGCAGCGGCATCACCGCCTGAAAATTGCGGTCGCGGGCCTGCTTGGCCGATCCGCCTGCGGAATCCCCCTCGACCAGAAAGAGCTCGGTACGGGCCGGATCGTCCGAAAGGCAGTCGGCCAGCTTGCCCGGCAACGCCGGCCCCTGAGTGATCTTCTTGCGCACCACCTTGCGCCCGGCCCGTTGGCGCATCTGGGCCGCGCTGATCGCCAGCTCGGCGATGCGTTCGCCCAGGTCCGTGTGTTGGTTCAACCAGAGCCCGAGCGCATCCTTGACCACGCCGGTCACAAATGGGGCGCACTCACGGGAAGACAGCCGCTCCTTCGTCTGGCCCGAAAACTGCGGATCGCGGAGTTTGACCGAGAGGACATAGCTGACATTGTTCCAGACGTCGTCCGGGGCCAGTTTCACCCCGCGGGGCAGCAAATTGCGGAACTCACAGAACTCGCGAACGGCCTCGGTCAGGCCGCTTCGCAGACCGTTCACGTGCGTGCCGCCCTGAACGGTCGGGATCAGGTTGACGTAGCTCTCCGCGACACCCTCGCCACCCTCGGGTAACCATACGACCGCCCAGTCCGCAAGCTCGTGACTACCGGCGCTGCTGCCGACGAATGGAGGCTCGGGCAGACAGTTGAGCCCCTGCAACGCATCGCTAAGATAGTCGCTCAGCCCGTCCTGGTAGCACCACTCGTCGTGTTCGGCCTCGCCCTCGCGGAAAAATCGAATCAGCAGGCCCGGGCACAGCACCGCCTTTGCACGCAGCAGGTGACGCAACTGTCGCAAGCTGAACTTTGCTGAGTCGAAGAACCCCGGATCCGGCCAGAATCGCAGTCGGGTACCAGTGTTGCCGCGGCCCACCCTGCCCACCTCTTCGAGTTCCGAGATCTTCTCGCCGTTCGCAAAGGCGATGTTGTATTCGATTCCGCCGCGTTTGACCCAGACTTCGAGGTGCCCGGACAGCGCGTTGACCACGGAAATCCCCACACCATGCAGTCCACCAGAGAACTGGTAGCTCTTGTTCGAGAACTTGCCACCGGCATGCAGCTTGGTCAGGATGACCTCAACGCCCGGAACACCTTGCTCCGGGTGGATATCGACCGGCATGCCGCGACCGTCGTCGCTGACCTCGATGGACCCGTCCCGGAACAGCGTGACCTCGATCTTCTTCGCGAACCCGGCAATCGCCTCGTCGACGCTGTTGTCGATGACCTCCTGGGCCAGGTGATTGGGCCGCGTGGTGTCGGTATACATGCCCGGGCGCTTGCGCACCGGTTCGAGTCCGCTCAGTACCTCAATCGCCGAGGCGTCATAGGCGCTCATAGTGGTTTGGCCACCTGCTCTACTGCTTCAGTTGGAAAAGAAAGTCTCGTCACGAAACTCGCCACTCATGGCGCTGCGTATCTCATCGGCATCCCGCGTGCCCCGAATGCCGCAGAAATAGTGGTTGAGGAGTTCGGCCCGATAGTTCGCGGTGCGACTCTTCTTGGCGCTTAGCCAGTTCGCCCGCTTTGCCTTGCGGACCGGCGGGTCACGGCGCGGGTTGGCGTAGGCATAGACCTTGTACTCCCGCGTCGAACAGCGAAATCCCTCGAAGGTCCCGCTCTCGGCACCGGCGTCGCTACGCACCCACAGCCAGACACGCACCACGCGGTCCTGCGGATCGACCGTGATTCGCGTCTCGTCGAACAGCAACTCCAGGTTGCCGGGCAACGCGTCAATCTGAACGGGCCGCAGATCATCGGCCTGGGGCATGGCCAAGACCTTGGTCTCGTTCTCTATCCAGGGGATGTCGCCGCTGTCATCGTATTCGAAACCGCCGCGCTCGACCTCTCCCCGATAGAGCGGGTCGACGCCCGAGTCGTCGGCATACAGCGGCCCGGCGATGATCAGCAACATCCCCAGCCAGAGCGGCCCGGATGCGCGGGATAGTCGTTTCTTCGGCTTTTGCATGGCGGCGCAGTTTAGCGCGCGCGGTGCCACCTCTGCACCCGCCGGGTTTACCTTATGCAGCCGCCTGCGGTAGTTTCACAGCACATAGCAGGAAAACCCGATGAGCAAGAAGAAAACCACACCCGCATCGTTCGAGGACTCGCTGAGCGAACTCGAGGCACTGGTCGATAGCATGGAAAACGGCGAATTGAGTCTCGAAGAGTCCCTCGCCGCGTTCGAGCGCGGGATCGCCCTGACCCGCAATTGCCAGCAGGCACTGCAAGCAGCAGAGCAAAAGGTCGAGATCCTGACCGCAAGAACGCCGGACGCACCCACCGAGCCCTTCGACGATGACGCTTGACCCCGGTTTTCAGATCTTTCTCGGTGATTGCCGCATCCGGGTCGAACGAGCCCTGGACAAGTGGCTGCCGTCGGAAAAGACACAACCAGGCCGGCTGCACAGCGCGATGCGCTATGCAGCGCTGGGCGACGGCAAGCGGGTGAGGCCCATGCTGGTCTATTCCGTCGGCCAGGCATTGGGCGTCGGGCCCGGCTGTCTCGATGGGGCCGCCTGCGCGGTGGAACTGATCCACGCCTACTCCCTGGTCCACGACGATCTGCCGGCGATGGACGATGACGATCTGCGGCGTGGGCGGCCGACCTGTCATCGGGCCTACGACCAGGCAACCGCGATCCTCGCCGGCGACGCCCTGCAGACCCTGGCCTTTCGCGTGTTGTGCGAAGACGACAGTCTGCGCATGAATCGCGCCGACCGACTGCGCATGATCGGCGAACTCGCGCAGGCGGCAGGTTCGCGCGGCATGGCGGGCGGACAGGCGCTGGACATGGAAGCGACCGGTCGCGACATCGGTCTGGCCCAACTGGAAAACCTGCACATCCACAAGACCGGGGCCTTGATTCTCGCCAGCGTCCGGCTGGGTGCACTGGCGGCCGGTGCATCGGCGGACAGCCGCCTGGGCAAGTTGGAACACTATGCAAAGTGCATCGGCCTTGCGTTTCAGGTCCATGACGACGTACTGGACGTCGAGGGCGACACCGCTGTCCTGGGCAAGACAGGCGGCAAAGACGCGGCGGCCGACAAGGCCACCTATCCAGCCCTGATCGGCCTGGAGGCCGCGCGCGAGATGGCGAATGGACTGGTCGACGATGCGCTCGACAGTATCGCCGCCTTTGACGCTACGGCCGACCCCTTGCGTCAACTGGCCCGCTATATCGTCGGCCGCAGGCACTGACGGCTGGTCGCAACCGGACAAATCCGTGGCGCAATCGTCGCCGTAAGGCGATAATTACCAGCCCGGCCATATTTTCTGCGTTGTTTTGCCGCAGGCTTGTGGCCGGTATAATCCTCAGCAAATCACTCGACTTTAAGGTGCGGGCCTCGCCCGCTCGAACACACATGACCGCAGCCAACCCCAAGCCGACCCGCGGCGCCGACATCGAAGACGTGCAAGCCAGCGCCGACACCCGACGTATCGCAATCAACAAGGTCGGGATCAAGGACATCCGCCATCCGGTTCGGGTACAGGACCGGAGCGAAGGTGAGCAGCACACGATTGCCAATTTCAGTATGTACGTGTTTCTGCCGCACAATTTCAAGGGGACGCATATGTCCCGCTTCGTCGAGATACTGAACAGCCACGAGCGCGAGATCTCGGTCGAGTCGTTTAAGGACATGCTCAGCGAAATGGTCGACCGGCTCGAGTCAGAACGCGGCCACATCGAGATGAACTTCCCCTACTTCGTCAATAAGCGCGCGCCCGTCTCGGGCGTCCAGAGCCTGCTCGATTACGACGTCACGCTGATCGGGGAAATCCGCGACAGCAAGCCCGAGATGTACGTCAAGGTGGTGGTGCCGACCACGAGTCTGTGTCCCTGCTCGAAGTCGATTTCCGACCGTGGCGCCCACAACCAGCGTTCACATGTCACCCTGACGGTGCGCACCTGTGATTTCGTCTGGGTGGAGGAACTGATCGATCTGGTGGAAAACGAGGCCTCTTGCGAGTTGTTCGGCCTGCTCAAGCGCCCTGATGAGAAATACGTCACCGAGCGCGCCTACGATAACCCGAAGTTCGTCGAGGATGTAGTGCGGGACGTCGCCGCCCGGCTCAACGCGGACGACCGGATCTGCGCCTACACGGTCGAGGCGGAAAACTTCGAGTCGATACACAACCACTCGGCCTACGCGGTGATCGAGCGCGACAAGGAAGCCGAGCAACAGGCCGGCTGAGCCTCGACGTCACTCGTTCAACCGACGATCCGCGATCCAGCAGCGCTCCGGCACGTCTCAAAGTTTGCCGCGCAGAATCAACAGGTTCTGGCGCTGGTCGATGTCGAACTCCGACAGCACATTCATGCCCAGCAGCACGTTGCGCGGGCTGTCGCCCTCAATGACGACCGCTTTGACATCGGTCAGCCGGAACCCGCTGACCGACAGGCTGCGCAGATTGACCAGGTGCCCGGTGGCATCGCCGGATGCCGTTCCGACGGAGATGGGGCGGCCGTCGACGCGGTGCTGGATCCCGAGGCGCGCTGCGTGCAGCTCGCTCATCGCGATACTGCTGGCACCAGTGTCAACCAGGAAACGCACAGACTGGCCGTTTATCAGCCCATCGACGAAATAACTGCCGCGGCTGTCCTTGACGATGCGGACCTCGTGCCGCTGTCTCGGGGCATAGCTGGCGCTGACCGCGGAGCCCAAACGCAGTTCCTGGCGTCTGCCGTCGATTTCTATCACTGCGCTTTTGGGGTCAGCGCTGACCAGCCGCACACCTCCGGGCCCGCTCTTGCCCGCCGCCAGCACCTTGCGCTGTCCGTCGATCTCGAGCATCGCCTTGCCGGGAAACAGGGCCAGCACACGCACCGAGGGGCCGGCCAGGGCCGCCGTCCCCAGCAGCAGTGTGCAGACGCAGAGAGCCAGCAGCGTGCCGATGCTCCTCGGCAAACACCCGGCGCCGAAATCGAAGACCGTCGGGCGGACCGGCTTGTGCAGCGATGGCCTGAGCCTCGGTTCAGGCCTTGAAGTGGTCGAAGCCACGCGGGACCTCCTGTTTCACCTGTCCATCCGGATAGAGCAGCGTGATGTCACGGTCAGCGGCCAGAAAGCCGATTTCTTGTACCGCGTGGCCCGCGTCGCGGCAGGTCTTCAGCAACGTGGCTGCCCGGGCCGGATCCACAGTGAACAGCAGCTCGTAGTCGTCACCACCGGCCAGAGAAAACTCCCAGTTGCCGCGCGCCGCCTCCGCGGCCACCAAGTCTGACATGGGCAGGCGGCCGAGCTCGATCACCGCCCCGACGCCGCTCGACTCACAGATATGCCCGAGGTCTGCCAGCAGGCCGTCGGAGACGTCGATAGCGGCATTGGCCTGCCCGCGCAGCAGCCGCCCAAGCTCGACCCGCGGCACTGGACGATGCAGGCGCCCGCACAGGTCGTCGGATAGATCTTGACCGCCAGCGTCCCGCTGCAGACGTTGCAGCGCCAGACCGGCGTCACCGAGGGTCCCGCTGACGCAGACACGATCGCCCGGGAGGCCGGCGGCTCGGCGCAGGGCCTTGTCCGGCTCGACGAAACCGTGCAGTTGTAGGGTGATGCTCAACGGACCGCGGGTGGTATCGCCACCGACCAGCTGTACACGGTGCGCCGCCGCCAACGCCGCGAAGCCTCGCATAAAGCCTCCCAGCCAATCGCTATCGGCCTGTGGCAATGTCACCGACAGCGTGGCCCAGGCGGGCTCGGCGCCAACCGCTGCGAGATCGCTGAGATTCACCGCCAGCGCCTTGTGGCCGAGATCCATCGGGTCGGCTCCCGCGAAAAAGTGCCGCCCCTCGACCAGCGTGTCCATACTGACCGCCAGACACTGGCCCGGCGGCGGCTGCAGCAAGGCGCAGTCGTCTCCGATACCGAGCAGCACGTCGGTACGCTCCGGCGTGGCTTCGGCGAAATACCGGCGGATCAGGTCGAATTCGGAGACAGACAAGGCGCAGGGCGGTCAGCGCCGGGCCGCCGTCTCCTGCGGACGCAGCGCGCGGGCGGCTTTGTCCAGGACGCCATTGACGTAGCGATGCCCCTGTTCGGCACCGAAGATCTTGGCCAGCTCAACCGCCTCGTTGATCACGACACGATAGGGGATCTCCGGGTGTTCGATAAGCTCGTAGGCGCCGACGCGCAGTATCGCGCGCT
This sequence comes from uncultured Gammaproteobacteria bacterium, assembly GCA_963808165.1. Lineage (GTDB taxonomy): Bacteria > Pseudomonadota > Gammaproteobacteria > Chromatiales > Chromatiaceae > Thiosocius. The sequence goes on from CAWEET010000023.1 coordinate 202,809, forward strand.
CGACCGGGTCCACCGACTCGAGCGCCCGATCGACGCAGGGCGCCAGGGCCGCGTCCAGAACATCGATACGTGCCGGCACACCGCGCACCAGCTCGCTGAAGTAATCGCCGTCGAACTTCTTTCCGTCCTGCTCCAGCATGAAATGATTGATGATGGCAGCGACATCCTGACCGGCCAGCTGCCACTGGTATAGTGCCTGAATCGCCAGGCTGCGCGAACGGCTGCGTTGCCGGCTCACCTTCGTTTTGCCTCAGATCTCACGCAACAGATTGACCATTTCGATCGCGGTCGCCGCCGCCTCGCCACCCTTGTTGCCGGCCTTGGTCCCGGCACGTTCGATGGCCTGCTCGATGCTGTCCACGGTCAGCACGCCGAACGCAATCGGCACGCCGTGTTTGAGCGTGACCTGGGCCATGCCTTTCACGCACTCGCCCGCCACGTACTCGAAATGTGGCGTCCCGCCACGAATCACCGCGCCCAACGCAATGATCGCGTCGTAGTCGCCTTTGCCCGCAATCTTGTCCAGTACCAATGGCATCTCGAAGGCCCCAGGCAGGCGCACGACGGTAATGTCGCCATCGTGTGCACCGTGCCGTTTCAGCGTGTCGATGGCACCGGACTCCAGACTGTCGACGATGAAGCTGTTCCAGCGCGTGACCACGACGCAGAATCGTGCCTTGGTCACGTTCAGGCCACCCTCGATAGTTTTGATGCTCATGCAGATTTCCTCTTCAAGCATTTTCCCACAGCGCTAATCGGTGCTGACGAATTCGACCACCTCGAGGTCGAAACCCGCCAGTGCATGCAGGTGTTTCGGTGCACTCATGACCCGCATCTGGCGTACCCCGAGATCAACGAGGATCTGAGCCCCGACCCCGATGGTGCGCAGATCGTCATCCTGACGCTGGCTGCGCTCCGGAATCTGATCCTCGACGCCGTGCCATTTGTAGTCCTGGATACGTTGCACGATGTCGCGCGTGGTGTCGTAGTTGCGCAGAACAACGATGACTCCCTCGCCTTCAGCCGTTACCTGATCCATCACCCGGCGCAGCGGCCAACCGCAGTCACGCGTACCCTCGAACAGATCACACAAGGTGTTCTGCACATGCACCCGGACCAGGGTTGGCCGATCAGGGCTTATCTTGCCCTTCACCAGCGCCAGGTGCATCTCGGCGCCAATGACGTCCTGGTAGGCGAGCAATTGAAAATCACCATGCTGCGTCGGCAGATTGCAGGATGTCACCCGTTCGACGGTCTTTTCATGCTGAATCCGGTACTGGATCAGGTCCGCGATGGTACCGATTCTCAAATCGTGCTCGGCGGCGAATTTTTCCAGATCTGGACGACGCGCCATGCTGCCGTCTTCATTGAGAATCTCAACGATCACAGCGCTCGGCGAGAAACCGGCCAGGCGCGCCAGGTCGCAACCGGCCTCGGTGTGCCCGGCACGCACCAGCACCCCGCCTGGCTGCGCCATCAATGGGAAGATGTGCCCCGGTTGCACAAGGTCCTGCGGCTGCGCATCCGTCTTGACTGCCGCCTGGACCGTGGTCGCGCGGTCGGCCGCGGAGATCCCCGTGGTGACACCCTCCGCCGCCTCGATCGAAACGGTGAAATTGGTCGACTCGAGCTGATTGTCCGTGTTGACCATCAGCGGCAGACGGAGCTGCCGGCAGCGTGCCTTGGTCAGCGTCAGACAGATCAGCCCGCGGCCGTACTTGGCCATGAAATTGATGACCTCGGCCGTAGTGCACTCGGCGGCCGCAACCAGATCGCCCTCGTTTTCGCGATCCTCGTCATCCATTATGATGACCATACGGCCGCGACGCAGGTCGTCGATGATTTCTTCGGTGCTGTTAAGTTCCATGCTATCGCATCGGATTCGGCAAACGGTGCAGTTTACCAGTCATTGCCCCAGGGAGAGAATGCCCGAATGACTGAATCTGAGGGTGTCATCAAGTATAGGCTCGCGTATCGACCCGGCCCGCTGCCACCGTCGGGCAGTCTGGACGAGCTGTTCCGCTGGTTCAGACGCTGCCGCGAACGGGGCCTGATCGGCCGCGACCCCGAACGCTACGGGGGCTTCGCGTTCGGCAACATAAGTTGCCGCGCCGCCGGCGGATTCATCATTTCGGGAACCCAGACCGGGGGTAATGATTCGCTGCGTGCGGACGACCTGGCCTGGGTTGAGTCTTTCGATGTGGGGCGCAACCGTCTGCTGGCCAGTGGCCCGAGTCGGCCTTCTTCCGAAGCGATGACCCACGGGCAGATCTATCAGGCACTGCCCGGAGTCAAGGCGGTCATCCACGTCCATTCACCGGCAATCTGGCGCAACGCGCGGCCGCTGGGCGTCCCGCTGACCGACCCCTCAGCCGCTTACGGCACGCCGCAGATGGCTACCGAAGTCACACGCCTGCTGACCGCCTCGCCACCTCGGACGGCGGGCCTGTTCGTCATGGGTGGTCACGAGGACGGCGTGGTCGGCTATGGCAGCGAAATGGACGCTGCCGGTCAATTGCTGATGGACACCCTGGAAGCTGCGGAGCAGCCGACCGCCGGGGCGACCGCCCCATGAGCGGTTCAGCGCAAAAGGCCAAGGGCAAGACCATCTCCCTGGTGCTGGGCAGCGGTGGCGCCCGCGGACTGGCCCACATCGGCGTGATCCGGGTGCTGGAAAGCCAGGGCTGGAAGATCGGAGCCATCGCCGGCAGTTCGATGGGGGCGCTGATCGGGGGCTTCCATGCCGCCGGCAAACTCGACGATTATGCCGAATGGGTGCAGGACCTTACCGAGCTCAACGTACTGCGCTATCTCGACATCGCCTGGGGCGGCGCCGGATTGATCAAAGGTGAGATGCTGATGGAGACGCTGCAGGAATTCGTCGGCCAGCACCGTATTGAAGACCTGCCGATCGCGCTGACGGTCGTCGCGGCCGACGTGCTGTCACGCAAGGAGATCTGGCTCACCCGGGGCGATCTGTTCGACGCCATCCGCGCATCGATCGCGGTGCCGACCCTCTTCACACCCCATCTGATCAACGGGCGACTGCTGCTCGACGGCGGCATTCTCAACCCGGTGCCGATCGCGCCAACCCTGCAGGACTCCACCGACGCGATTATCGCGGTCAGCCTGTCCGGCGTGCCGAGAGGGATCGACGGCGGGAGCAGGCGCGCCGCCAAGCCCGCGGGCGAGCAAGCGGCGCCCCGCCATCGCTACCAGAAGAAGATCGACGCATTCATCGACAAATTACAGGAAAGCCTCGGCCTCAGCGACGACGAAAGCGACCAACCGAGCCTGTCGCTGACGGAGGCCGCCCTGCTGTCGCTGGACGCGATGCAGGCCAGCATCGCGCGCTGCATGCTGGCCGCCTATCCACCCGATCTGCTGATCGAGATCCCGATCAATACCTGCGGCGCACACGAGTTTTACCGCGCAAGCGAGGTGATTGATGTCGGCAGCCATGTGGCTTCGCAGGCTGTCGAGCGTTTCCTCAACCGCAGCGACTGAACGACTGGGGCCGGTCAGTCGCCGGTGAATCCGGCGCGTATCAACAATGCGTGATCGACCTGCCCGGCACCGGCCTGCGCGGCCGCGTCACCGAGCAGCAGTCGCTCGAGATAGCGCGCGAGCAGATCGACCTCGAGGTTAACTCGCCGGCCGGACACATAGCCTCCGATGATGGTCTCCTGCAGCGTGTGCGGCACGATGTTGAGATCGAAGCGGCGCCCGTTGACCGCATTCACCGTGAGGCTGGTGCCGTCGACAGTGATTGATCCTTTGTGCGCTATGTAGCGGGCCAGTTCCGCTGGCGCCTCGATGGTAAAACGCACTGAACGGGCGTCGCCGTGCCGCTCGATGACGCTGCCCAGCCCGTCCACATGACCGCTGACCAGATGACCACCGAGCCTGCTGGCCAGTGTGAGCGCCTTTTCGAGATTGACCGGATCGCCGGTTTTGAGCGCCCCAAGCGTGGTAAGCGACAGGGTCTCGCGCGAGACATCCGCCAGAAAGCCGTCCCCGGGCAGTCCCACTGCCGTGAGGCAGACGCCATTGACCGCAATGCTGTCGCCCAGCTGGACGTCGCCGAGATCAAGCTTCCCGCTGCGGATACGCAGGCGGAAGTCACCGCTCCGCGGCTGCAGTTCGGCAATCTCGCCCATCGCTTCGATAATCCCGGTAAACATCTGCGCACTCCTCACCTCGCCTCACGACCCGCATATTCTACCGTGCAGCAGCTCCTGGCGACTCCAGGGCATCTCTAATAATCCTGGGTGCGCAGATTGGGCGACATAACTCGGGACATCAAGGCGAAGACCGCACGTAATAGCTGGCTATTGCGAAGGTCTTCAACGCAGAGAGCGCGGATTATGCCGTTCAAGATGCCATCTATGGATTGTTAGAGGTGCCCTCAAGTTCCGCCTGAGATCGCCGAACTCCTGCGACGCAAGCGTAGTTTCGGGTCAGCAATATGTTCAGTGTCGGAAAGCGAATCGGTCTTGGTTATCTGCTGATGTCCGTTTTGCTGGTCGGGATCGGTCTGGCGGGGCTGCTAGCCGCGGATCGGATGAGCACTGCGCTCAATCGCATCACCGGTCCGGTGAACGCCACCGTGCGTTCCGTCGACAAGGGCATCCGTGGCGTCCTGCTACAGATGATCGGTGTGGACATGGCCCTGACCGGCCAGCCTGACCCGGCGCAGGCACAGCTCGCCGCCGGCAGCGAGCTGGCCCGGATCTCGTTCGACGCCATCAGCGCCGCCGGCCTGGTGTCGGCCGATCAACTCGATGACATACGGCAGAAGATGCTCGATTTCGCCCAGGTGCGGCAATCGCTGCTCGGCCTGCACAGCGACTACGTCAGGCGCTATGGCGCGCTGCTGACCACCATCGAACAGACCAAGGACCTGCTGCTGGTGATCGAGGAGGAGGCCAGCCAGGCGTTGGTAAACCTTGAGTGGGACGCTGGCATGGCGGAAAACGAGTCGAGCAACGCCACCGAGACGGAGGAATGGGCCATCGTCACGGCGACCTCGGACGCCCGGCTGGCGCTGATGACGCGATTGTTCGATTACCGCCAGCTGCTGGACGACCCGGGCAACGGGGATCTCGTGCAGGCCGCCGAGATCAGCCTCGGAGACCTCGGCATCTACATGGCCCAGCTCGCCGAATCCGACTCCCTGCGCGGCAAGCCGGTCGGCAGGGGCCCATTCGCCAGGCTGACCTTCGATGTCGCGCTGAGTCAACTGGTGCCGGCGAATGCAGAGCAGTTCGATGCCGCACTGAACACGCATGTCGAGCTGCGTCGGACGCGCGAGCGCTACGGTGAAGTGGCTGATGCCCTGATGCAGGACGCCGGGAAAATCGAAGACACCAGCCGTGCGATCGAACTCGAACAGCTGCGCGGCGCCGGCCAGGCGCGAAGTTCCGCCATCTGGATGATTATCGGCCTGATCCTCGTCGGCCTCGGCATGGCATTCGCCGCCTATGTGATGAGCATCCGCACCATTGCCACCCCGCTACGTCGCGTCGCCGACCGCATGCACGAGATCGCACGCGGTGACGGCGACCTGACCGCACGCCTGGAGATCGGTGGCAAAGACGAGATCAGCGAGGTCAGCCGCTCGTTCAACGAATTCGTGGAAAAAATCCGTGAAACCGTATTCGAGGTCAGCCGCGCAGTGCTGCAGCTGGCCGGATCGTCTCACCTGATGGACGAATTCACCGGCGCCAACCTGAACCGCTCGAGCCGCCAGCAGGCGGAAACGGCGCAGATCGCGACGGCCACGCAGGAGATGACCCTGAAAGTGTCGAATGTCGCCGACTCCGCGAAGGGAGCGCTGGACAGCGCCAATCATGCCCAGTCAGAGGCGAACGCCGGGCAGGCGATCATCCGCGACACGCTTGAGGCGATTCGGACCCTTGGCGACCAGGTAGAATCGGCCGCATCCACGATCGACTCGCTGGAACAGGAGAGCGACGCCATTGGTGGCGTGATCGACGTCATTGAAGGCATCGCCGAGCAGACCAATCTGTTGGCGCTCAATGCAGCGATAGAGGCAGCGCGCGCCGGCGAGTACGGGCGCGGTTTCTCCGTTGTTGCAGATGAGGTACGCACCCTGGCGAACCGTACCCAGGAATCTACCGCGCAGATCCTCGGCTTGGTGGAACGCCTGCAGGCACAGGCACGAGCGGCTGCCCGGGTGATGAATGAGAGCAGCACAATGGCACAGGCAACGGTCGAAAAAGGCGAAAAGACCGGGGCCTCGTTCAGCAACATCGTCGACTCGGTGGCCAGCATCCAGACTGTCAACAAGCAGATCGCGCGTGCCGCGACGGAGCAGCTGGCGGTCGCCGAGGACATCTCTCAGAGCCTGGTCAGGATCAACAGCGACGGCGAGAAAATCGTCGCTGACAACGACAAGCTGAGCGATGCCGCACACTCATTGTCGGGCCTTTCGAAACAGCTGGAAACCTTACTCAGTCAGTTCCGCACCTGACCAGCGGCGCATACGAAAGGCGCAGATCGCGGCCCACCTGCCGCACCGCACGCAGCCCCAGTTCAATGCGCTGATCCATCCGCTCGAGGCCCGGGAGGCCGACCAGCCCGCGTGCCGCATGCCCCATCAGGTGTGGTGCGACATACACAATCAGTTCGTCGACCAGGCCGACCTGCAGCAGACTACCGGCGAGCGTCGGCCCCGCCTCCACCAGCAGTTCATTGGCCCCTCTGTCGGCCAGCAGGGCCATCACCTTTGCCAGGTCCAGACGGCCGCCGAGCTGTGGCAGACGGGCGACATCGGCGCCTGCGGCACGCAGTTCACTTTCCGTCTCTATCGGAGCACCATCGCCGCAGATGATCAGGGTGTCGCCCGGCAGACCCAGCATGCGCGCGCGCGGCACGGTACGCAGGCGCGTATCCAGGACGACGCGCAGCGGTTGCCGCAGGGAGTCTTCGCGCTCAACGCCGAAAAGCGCCTGGACCGGCAGCCGCACGTTCAGCGAGGGATCGTCTGCCAGCACGGTACCGACACCGGTGAGGATCGCGCTGCTGCGGGCACGCAACAATTGCACGTCACGTCGCGCATCCTCACCGGTAATCCACTGGCTCTCGCCGCTGGCCATCGCGGTGCGCCCGTCCAGGCTCATCGCGAGCTTGCAACGCACATAAGGCCGGCCATGCTGCATGCGCTGCACGAATCCGCGGTTGAGCGCCGCAGCATCGGCCTCGAGCAGGCCGACCCGGACGTCGATGCCCGCCTCACCCAACCTCGCCAGCCCCTGGCCGGCGACCAGTGGATTGGGGTCGCGCATCGCGGCAACCACGCGATTCACCCCGGCCTCGATCAGCGCGTCCGCACAGGGTGGCGTGCGTCCGCGATGGGAACACGGCTCCAATGTCACATAGGCGGTGGCACCGCCCGCCCTGGCACCGGCCTGCGCCAGGGCAAGGCGCTCCGCATGCGGCTCGCCTGCCTTGCGATGCCAACCCTCGCCGACCTGTCGCCCGTCGCGCACCAGCACACAGCCCACGCGCGGATTTGGATCTGTAGTGTACAGACCGCGTTCCGCAAGGCGCAGTGCGTGCGCCATAAACCGATGGTCTTCGCCAGTGAACGCAGCGGTCATTTCTCTTCGTCGAGAAAATCCAGCTGCTGGCGCCTGGCCTCGGGCGTCAGCTGGCGCTCTAGCCTCTCGATCTCCTCGCGGAACGCATTGACATCCTCGAACTGGCGGTACACCGAGGCGAACCTGACATACGCGACCTGGTCGAGCCTGTTCAGCTCATCCATCACCAGTTCCCCGATCGTGCGTGACGAGACTTCGCTTTCGCCGCCGGCCATCAGGCGGCGCGTGATGCGATTGATCGCCGCGTCGGTCGCCTCGGTGGACACCGGGCGCTTCTCCAGTGCGCGCTCGATGCCGGCGCGCAGCTTGCGCTGTTCGAAATTGACCCGTCGCCCGTCGCTCTTGACCACGCGCGGCAGGTTGAGCTCGGCGGTCTCGTAGGTCGTGAAGCGTTCCTTGCAGACATTGCACTCGCGGCGCCGACGCACCTGGTCGCCGTCGCCGTGCAATCGCGAATCGACTACCTTGGTGTCCTGGGCTCCGCAGAAGGGGCAGCGCATCAGATCGGGTGACTAGGGTCTGTAAACACAATGCGGATACCCAACCCGAAGGGACGGGGCCATTTTTCCGCATGACCGCGTTGCCCTTTCGCTGATGTACGGCAGGTACAAAGCGCTCAGCGCGCCTTGTACTGCGAAAAAATGACCTCCGTCGATGAATATCCGCATGGTGTTGACAGGCCCTACTGGTAGACCGGGTACCTGGCACAGACCTGCAGCACCTTGGTCTTGATCGTTTCGATCACCGCAGCGTCGCCGCGACCGTCGATCACATCACACATCCAGCCCGCGAGATCCCGGCAATCCTGTTCGCCGAATCCGCGTGTCGTCACCGCCGGTGTGCCGACCCGGATCCCCGAGGTCACGAACGGCGACTGCGGATCGTTCGGCACGGCATTCTTGTTGACCGTGATATTCGCCGCGCCCAACCAGGCGTCGACGTCCTTGCCGGTCAGCCCGGCCTCGATGAAGCTGACCAGGAACAGATGGTCGTCGGTGCCCTTTGACACCACGTCGTAGCCGCGGTCCATGAACACCTGCGCCATCACCTGGGCGTTGCTGACCACCTGTTTCTGATACTCGACGAAGCCGGGCTCCATGGCCTCTTTGAAGGCGACCGCCTTGGCCGCGATCACATGCATCAGTGGTCCACCCTGACCACCGGGGAAGACTGCGGAGTTCAGCTTTTTCTCGATTTCCGGGTTGGACTTGGCCAGGATCAGGCCGGCGCGCGGCCCACGCAGCGTCTTGTGCGTCGTGGTCGTGGTCACGTCCGCAATCTGCACCGGATTCGGGTAGATGCCGGCGGCGACCAGGCCGGCGATATGTGCCATGTCCACCAGCAGGTAGGCCCCGACCTGGTCGGCGACGTCGCGGAAGCGCTGCCAGTCGACGATACGCGAATAGGCCGAGAAGCCGGCAACGATCATCTTCGGCTTGTGTTCACGTGCCAGCCTTTCGACCTCGTCATAGTCGATCTCGCCAGTGTCGGGATTCAGGCCGTACTGCACGGCATGATACAGCTTGCCGGAGAAATTCGGCTTGGCGCCGTGCGTCAGATGGCCGCCATGTGCGAGGCTCATGCCCAGCACGGTGTCTCCGGGCCCGCACAGGGCCAGGTAGACGGCCGCATTGGCCTGCGAACCCGAATGCGGTTGCACATTCGCATAGTCCGCACCGAACAGCTGCTTGGCCCGGTCGATGGCCAATTGCTCCGCCTGGTCGACGTATTCGCAGCCACCGTAGTAGCGTTTCGCCGGGTAGCCTTCGGCGTATTTATTGGTGAGCACCGAGCCCTGGGCCTCCATGACGCGCGGGCTGGTGTAGTTCTCGGAAGCGATCAGCTCGATATGCTCCTCCTGGCGGCGCTCCTCGGCCTTGATGGCCGCATACAACTCATCGTCGTAACCCTCGATCCGCATCTCTCTGCCGAACATCAGCCACCTCCGAGCCCTTGAAAGCAAAATGCAAACGGCCCCATTCAGGGGCCGCCGTCCGGGGCAGCCTGTAGACCCCGGTCAAGTTCGGAAGTGTGCTGTAGATCATTGCAAGCGTCAAGCGAACCGCAGCCGCGATCAGGACAGCCCGATCGGGCGCTACAAGGCTTGCCGTAAGCGTTGGCACGGTAACCAAGGGGGCCCTCAACCGCCAATTCCCGACCCACCTTGCGTCGACTCGGTCGCACGGTCCGACGATGCAGCTTGATCCACCAGATTGCCACCTGGCCGCACGATCGAAATGCAGGGGACGCAAGACTGTTGCGGCCGGGGAGGCAGCCACCAGTGGCCACTCGACAGGGCGGCTGAAGCACGCCGAAGGCCGGCAGTTCCGCTACGGCTGGAGAGAATTGCATTCGCAGCGGAATCACCCGGCACGCTCACCAATCGTGGCGGCAGCAGAGAAAAAAGCGGCGCGTTTCCGCAACCGCTTTTGTCCGAAGTAGTGGGGTGGACGATGGGGCTCGAACCCACGACCACTGGAATCACAATCCAGGGCTCTACCAACTGAGCTACGTCCACCATTGCGACCGGCTTCACCCTTCGCCCGACACAGGACCGATCAACCTGCCGTTCGGGCACCCGCCTCGCGGCCGGTTTGGCGCCCCGAGGAGGATTCGAACCCCCGGCCTACGGATTAGAAGTCCGTTGCTCTATCCAACTGAGCTATCGGGGCGGAAATTCGAACGCTAACGAACCTTGGTCGGGGTAGAGAGATTCGAACTCCCGACATCCTGCTCCCAAAGCAGGCGCGCTACCAGACTGCGCTATACCCCGATATCCCCGCAAAATTGCGAAGGGGCCAAATGATACGCGGCAACGCCGGTTTGCGTCAATTAAATGGGGTCGGTCTGGTATCATTGCCGCTTGACCCCCCGGTTTCACAGCGACAGCAGGACAGCGATGAGCGCCCAACTGATTGACGGCAAGGCGATTGCAGCCGATCTGCGCGAGCAGATCAAGACCCGGGTCGAGGCCCGCATCGCGGCGGGGCGACGCCAGCCCGGGCTGATCGTGGTGCTGGTCGGCGAAAATCCGGCGTCACAGGTCTATGTGCGGAACAAGCAGAAGGCCTGCGAACAGGTCGGTTTCCACTCCGAGCTGATGCACCTGCCGGGCACGACCAGCCAGGACGAATTACTCGGAATTATCGACCGGCTGAATGCGCGCGCGGATGTCGACGGCATACTGGTGCAGCTTCCACTGCCAGAGCAGATCAGCGAACAGGCCGTCACCGAACACATCCTGCCGACCAAGGACGTCGACGGCTTTCATCCCTACAACATCGGACGCCTGCTGCTGCGCCAGCCGCTGTTGCGGCCGTGCACGCCGCACGGCGTGATGACCATGCTGGAGCGCACAGGGATCGACCTGGTGGGACTGGACGCGGTGATCATCGGCCAGTCGAACATCGTCGGTCGACCAATGTTCCTCGAACTGCTGATGGCGCGCTGTACCGTGACCGTGTGCCATAGCAAGACCCGGGATCTGCAGGAAAAGGCCCGGGGGGCGGACATCCTGGTCGCCGCCGTCGGTGTACCAAAGTTCGTCAAGGCCGACTGGGTCAAGCCCGGAGCCGTCGTGATCGACGTTGGCATCAACCGCCTGGACGACGGTAGCCTGTGCGGTGACGTCGATACGGCCGCGGTCAGCGAGGTCGCCGGCTGGATCACGCCGGTACCCGGAGGGGTCGGCCCGATGACCGTCGCGACACTGCTCGAGAACACCCTGCAAGCGGCCGAGCTGCACGACGCCCAGTCCGCATGATCGCATTCAGGCGGCTATCCGACTGACTCCCGACTGGTTGGCCTGGGCGAGCCTGTCGACCGCGCGGGCATAGAGTCCGGCCAGCGACTCTCCGGGCAGCCGCTGCACGACACCCATGCTGGCACTGATCTTTATCACGTCGCGACCCCAGGCCAGTTGCTGGCCCGACAGCAGCATCGCGACACGCCGGCCGAAGGACACCGCCTGATCCAGCTCGTCACACTGCAGAAAGACGGCGACCAGCTGATCGTTGTAGCGTGCGGCGATATCGCCATCGCGGGTCTGGCCGAGTATCTGACTCCCGATCAGGTGCATCGCATGATCGACAGCCGATTCACCGTAACGCCGCCGAATCGACTCCAGGTGATCGACGCTCATCAGAACCAAGGCGAGTTGGTTTCGCCCGGCGCGATCGTCGCGCGCGATCAGCCCCGGTATCACCTCGTCCGCATGGCCCCGCGTGTACAGACCGCTGACTGGATCGCGAGCGGTACTGGCCGCTGATATCTCACGCCCCCGGACAAGCACAAGGGCGGCCATCAGCAGCGACATCGCGGCGACGACGGCAAGCGGACCCGAAACACTGTCCGGCCCGCCGCCGCCTGCCCCAGCGGTCGAATATTGACTGAAGAACCACCGCCCGATCAGGAAACCCGCAATCCCGATGCCGATCACGGTGGACAACACGATTGTCCGGACCATCGGGTGTTGTCGAATCCGAGCCTCGAAACCTTGCATGCACCCCGCCCTTTCCGGGAAAGCCACAGCCGAACGCTGCGGCACCTCGCGCGTATAGCGGCCGACATCGGCTTTTCTTAACACCCCAACGACTGTGTACAATCGCGGGCACCCAAAGACCAGCAGTCCCCGGCAGGCAGCAATGGCCCAATACATCTACACCATGAACCGCGTCAGCAAGATCGTGCCGCCGAAACGGCAGATCCTGCGCGACATCTCGCTTTCGTTCTTCCCCGGCGCCAAGATAGGTGTGCTCGGCCTCAACGGTGCGGGCAAGTCTTCGCTGCTGCGCATCATGGCCGGCGTGGACACCGAGATCGACGGCGAGGCACGACCTCAGCCGGGGATCAAGGTCGGCTACTTGCCGCAGGAACCACAACTCGATCCGGCCAAGGACGTGCGCGGCAATGTCGAAGAGGCGCTCGGTCACATCCAGGACGCGATGGCGGAACTCGACCAGGTATATGCGGCCTACGCCGAGCCGGACGCCGACTTCGACGCGCTGGCTAAACGCCAGGCCGAACTGGAAAACATCCTGCAGGCGTCGGACGGACACAACCTCGAACGCCAGCTCGAGATTGCCGCGGATGCACTAAGGCTGCCGCCGTGGGAAGCCGACGTCAGCAAACTGTCGGGGGGCGAGCGACGCCGGGTCGCATTGTGCCAACTGCTACTCGCGAAGCCCGACATGCTGCTGCTCGACGAGCCGACCAACCACCTCGACGCGGAATCCGTCGCCTGGCTGGAGCACTTCCTTTACGACTATCCCGGCACCGTGGTCGCAGTCACCCACGACCGTTACTTCCTGGACAACGTGGCCGGCTGGATCCTCGAACTCGATCGCGGCCACGGGATTCCCTGGGAGGGCAACTATTCGTCCTGGCTGGAGCAGAAAGAGGCCCGCCTGGAGCAGGAGCAGAAACAGGAACAGGCCCGCATCAAGGCGATGAAAGAGGAACTCGACTGGGTAAGACAGAACCCCAAGGGGCGGCAGGCCAAGAGCAAGGCGCGCCTGGCACGCTTCGAGGAACTGCAGAGCAGTGATTTCCAGTCGCGCAACGAAACCAACGAAATCTACATTCCGCCCGGCGAGCGCCTCGGCGACCTGGTCATCGAGGCCAGCGATCTGAAAAAGGGTTACGCGGATCGCCTGCTGTATGACGGCCTGACCTTCAACCTGCCGAAGGGCGGCATCGTCGGCGTGATCGGCCCGAACGGCGCCGGCAAGACCACACTGTTCCGGCTGCTGACGGGCCAGGAGACGCCTGACGGCGGCGATCTGCGCATCGGCCCGACGGTGCAGCTGGCCTATGTCGACCAGAGTCGCGACGCATTGGACGGCAAGAAAACGGTCTGGGAAGAGATCTCCGAAGGCCAGGAGGTGATCACGGTGGGCAAGTTCCAGATGCCTTCACGCGCCTACTGCTCGCGGTTCAATTTCAGGGGTTCCGACCAGCAGAAGCGGGTTGGAGACCTGTCCGGCGGCGAACGCAATCGCGTGCACCTGGCGAAGCTGCTGAAGGCCGGCGGGAACGTGCTGCTGCTCGACGAACCGACCAACGACCTCGACGTCGAAACCCTGCGCGCGCTGGAAGAGGCACTGCTCGCCTTTCCGGGCTGCGTCGTGGTCATCTCACACGACCGCTGGTTCCTCGACCGCATCGCCACCCATATCCTCGCATTCGAGGACGACTCCAAGGCGGTCTGGTTCGAAGGCAACTTCGCAGACTACGAGGAAGACAAGAAACGGCGCCTCGGCGACGACGCGGTCAACCCGCATCGTATCCGATACCGGCGCATCGACAGCTGACGCCGGGCCGGCCTCACCCCGATGGCCTGGCGGGCCAGCAGAAATCGAGCAGTGCCGGGGCGCAAGCACCAGAATAGGTACCCTTGCGCCCTATCACCCCGGCCTGCGTTGGCCGCGGTGGCACTACGGTAACGGCCGCACCGGCAGAAACCGGTAGCAGACGCGCTATTCGGCCGGCGCCGGCACGGTGGCCGGCGGTAGATAACCGTAGGGCGCACCGTAGTAGGGGATATGCGCGTTGTACCCATAGCCGTTGCCATAGCCGTTCGCGTAACCGTCGCCGCGGCCCTCGCCGCGCATGCGTGCGCTCATGCTGAAGCCGAAAGTGAAATCGGCCCCGGCGCCGGCATTACCCGCGCCGTCCGCATAGCCATCGTTGTAGCCGTAAGCCGCCCCGTCGTTCCAGCCCCAGAACGCCGAGGCCTGGGTGGCCGCGACCAGGGCGACGATAGCAATGATCTTTTTCATGGTGTAATTCCAAAACAGTTTGCCAAAGACAACCAACACCCGGCTGCTGTCCGATTTAGAGACAGTATATAAGTATTTACTAAAATATCTAGTGCTTTTTGTTGCAGTGCGGTATCCGCACGCATGCCGGAACATGGCCCTAAAAGAGTGTCGAGGAATTTGTTTAAGTGAACGAAATGGAAGATTTTTTTTCCCGAGCCAATCAGCTGCTGGGGCGTTGGGAAGACCTGCTCGAAGGCCGGAGCGCCGAGCCGGACTGGTCGCATGACGCCTACCGCTGGCGTCACGATCAGCAAGGCATGCGCCTGCTGCCGGTCAAGAACCCGCACCGGGTCGCGCTCGATGACCTGTTGTGTATCGACCGCCAGAAGACTGAGATGCTGCGTAATACGGATCAGTTCGTACGCGGCAGGCCAGCCAACAATGCCTTGCTCTGGGGCGCCCGTGGCACCGGCAAATCGACCCTGATAAAGGCGATATTCAATGCCTTCGTCGACCGCGGGCTGCGCCTGATCGAGGTCGAGAAGGAACACCTGGTCGACCTGGTGGAGATCGTCGACGTGCTCGGCGACAGACGCGAGCGTTTTCTGCTCTACTGCGACGATCTGTCGTTCGAGGCCGACGACGCCGGCTACAAGTCACTGAAGGCGGTGCTCGAGGGTTCGATAGCGGCACCGGCGCAAAACGTACTGATCTATGCCAGTTCCAACCGTCGCCACCTGCTGCCCGAGTTGAAGGCCGACAACCAGGATGTGCACCGGGTGGACGGCGAAATCCATCCGGGCGAGGCGATCGAAGAGAAGGTGTCACTGTCCGAGCGCTTCGGGCTCTGGCTGTCTTTCTATCCCTATTCGCAGGACGACTACCTCACGATCGTCGAACACTGGCTGCGACGCCTGGACGCAGGGAGCTGCGAAGACGAGGCTACCCGACTGGCGGCCCTGCGTTGGGCGGGCCAGCGCGGCTCACGCAGCGGTCGGGTGGCGCGTCAGTTCGCGATCGACCAGGCAGGTAGGGCCGGCTGAGTTGGCGGTCGCGGTTCGCCCGGTCGACTTCTCCGAGGCAGGCGACGTCCAGGCTTACCTCGAGCTGCTCGATGCCTATGCGCGCGACCCGATGGGAGCCGGGCAAGCGCTGCCAGATGAGGTCCTCGCGCGCCTGCCTCGCGACCTCGCCAGCCACCCGGGCGCGCACTGCCTGCTTGCCGACTCGGACGACAGAACGGTGGGCTTCGCGACCTGTTTCCTCGGCTATTCGACGTTTCGTGCACAGCCGCTGCTGAACGTGCACGATATCGCGGTGCTGCCGGAATGGCGCGGCAGATCGGTCGCGCGGAAATTGCTCGCGGCGGTAACGGAACTGGGGCGGCGGCTCGGCTGCTGCCGCATCACGCTCGAGGTACGCGAGGACAATATGGCGGCACGCCGCCTCTATCGCAACGCCGGATTCCTGCCCGCGCAATGCAGCCTGTTCTTGGAGAAGTCGCTGTAAACCGCATCAGACAAACAAACGCCCCGCACTGCGGGGCGTTTCTCCATCCTCCTCTGGGCTTGTTCTCATACGGCAAGTCCTCGAGTGCGACGCAGTATAGCCGGCTGAATCCATTCCAAAAAATTAGCGAGCATTAATAGGCCTGCCGCCCCAGGTGAAACGCGTCAGCAGTTGCGGGCGCCAGCGCACCGCCAACAGCATCGCCAAAACGCCTGCGTAGATCAGGGGCTCGAGCAGATCTGCCTTGACCAACCAGATGTAGTGCAGCACACCGAGCGCGGCGACCGCATAGATCGCCTGATGCAGCCGCTGCCAGTGACGTCCCAACCGGCGCATCATGCCGCGGCTCGAGGTCAGCGCCAACGGCACCAGAAGCAGCCAGGCCGCAAACCCGACGGTGACGAAGGGACGCTTGACGATGTCGCTGAAGATACTGCCCCAGCTTAGCTGCTGGTCGAGCCAGGCCCAGGTCAGGAAGTGCAGCGTGACGTAGAAAAACGTAAAAAGTCCCAACATCCGGCGCAAGCTCAGCAGCGGATTCCAACCGGTGAGCCGGCGCAATGGTGTGACCGCAAGCGTGATCAGCAGCAGTCGCAGCCCCCAGCGGCCGGTGACATCGGTCACGCGCTCGAGCGGGTTGGCACCGAGCTCACCCACCACCACACCCCATGCGAGCAGCGCAAAAGGCACCATACAGATGGCGAAGACCGCGGGTTTGATGGCAAACCTCAGCCACCGGTCGCTGGACGGCAGCTTCGGCATCAGTAGAACTTGGTCAGATCCATGCCACCGTACAGGTCCGCGACCTGGTCCGCGTAACCGTTGAACATCAGGGTTGCCTGCTTATCCTCGAACAGCCCCGCGCCGATCATCCGGTGGCGGGCCTGACTCCAGCGCGGGTGGTCCACGCCCGGATTGACGTTCGCATAGAAACCGTACTCCTCAGGCGCCAACCGCCACCAGCTGGTCTCGGGAATCCGCCGTGTGAACGAAATCCGGACGATCGACTTGATGCTCTTGAAGCCATATTTCCACGGCACCACCAGGCGCAGCGGCGCGCCGTTCTGGTTCGGCAGCAACTCGCCGTACAGGCCGGTCGCCAGGATCGTCAGGGGATGCATCGCCTCGTCCATGCGCAGACCCTCGCGGTAAGGCCAGTCGAGCACGGCGCGCTGCTGTCCGGGCATCTGCTGCTCGTCGAGCAGGGTCTCGAACTCCACGTACCTCGCATTCGAGTTGGGGCGGAAGCGCTCGAGCAGCTTGCCGAGCGGGAATCCGATCCACGGCACCACCATCGCCCAGGCCTCCACGCAACGCAATCGATAGATCCGCTCCTCCTGGGTGAAGTCCTTCAGCACATCTTCGATGCCGATCTCACCGGGCGCGTCACATTCACCGTCGACCAAGACGCTCCAGGGCCGGGTCTGCAAAGTCTTGGCCTTGCCCGCCGGGTCGGTTTTAGCGGTACCGAATTCGTAGAAATTGTTATAGCCGGTGACATGCTCGTAGGCAGTCGGCTCAAGCTTTTGCCCATAGGCGCTATCGACCACATCGGGGATCGGATCGCCGCTCCCCGGCCGGCCTACCAGCGCCGCCGCAGGACCGGCGGCGATAGCCCCCAACCCCAACGCGGCTGCCCCCTTGAGAAACTCGCGGCGGCGCGCGTAGAGCCCCGGATCAGTGATCTGGGATGGTTTGATGTCGACCGTTTTCTTGATCAGCATGCACTTCAGCCTGGTTCGTCAATGACCTATAGACCGCTGAACGGGCCGAAGGATTTCATTCGCTGCGATCTTTGCGCGCAGCGGTGTTGCGGTTCAGCCACAGAACGGGGGCAATGGCACCGCAAAAGGTGGCCATCATCGAGAGATCCTGCGAACCACCGACTGCCAGGACGGCGAAACCGCCACCACCACCCAGCAGCACAGACAACAGCACGGTCCTGATCAGGCGGCAGCGCACACATCGTGTCCCGGACATTGGCCCCCGCCCTCCCCGCTCATGCAGCGCGCGACAGACCGACCCTTGAGCCGAACCGCCCCGCGTAATACAAATGAATACCGTGGATTACCCATCAGATTCAACCACAACTCTTTGCCACGGTCAGCGCATGCTGAGCCCTTTCCGGGGGGTGATGCATTCGGTCGTCACACGATGGGCCGACGCAGTGACGACCGACGGACGCCAGTGGACACTGTACGTACGCGGTGCCTGCCTGTACGACGACCCCGGCGCGGCCGACGATCCTGCGGTCAGCATACCCGACGTCAAGTACGGTTCCTGGTCGCCGCGTGACGGCTTCCGCCGCGCACCCATCCGCATGCCGACATTCGACGCGAGAGTGCGCGAGGAGGGCGAAAGGCTGCTGACCGCGGTCCAGCGGCACGCTACCCGGCTGCCGTTTCCGCTGGCCGATCGCTTCGAACTCTGGTTGCTGCACGGCGAGACCGGCCTGCCACTGGCGCT
This sequence comes from uncultured Gammaproteobacteria bacterium, assembly GCA_963808165.1. GTDB lineage: Bacteria > Pseudomonadota > Gammaproteobacteria > Chromatiales > Chromatiaceae > Thiosocius. Next base: position 221,170 of record CAWEET010000023.1, read on the forward strand.
GATCGCCTCAAGCTGCGATGCCCTGGGCTGCGAGACGCCGCCAGTGGTGCGCTGGACGCCAGGCCAGGCCTGCATGGCAGAACTCCCGGAGGCCAGGGAACTGCACACCCTGATAGCGCAACTGGCCGGCGCCACTCCCCGGGCCCAGTGGTTCGAAAGACGGCCCGACGGCAGCGCGACCCTGCACGCAGACCCGGCGACGGCACCCGATCTCAGCGACACGCTCGCCAGCGAATGCTTCCCGACATTGCTGGTCGACGATCGATCACTGGGCGGTGCGCGGGTGCATCTGCTGTCCGCGCTTTATCAGTGGCAGTCACCCTCGCTGCTGCAGTTGCCAGGCCTGTCGGAACAACAACGTGCGCAATTCGAGGCCGCCGCCTGCAGTCATGCACTGCGATTGGCCGAACAGTTGCCGCTCTATCCCTGTGTGCTCGATAACACAGCGATCACTGCGGCACTGGTCGAGGCCCGCCTGCGCCGCAGTCGTCCCGGGCGCGACAAGGCCGGGGTCGCCAGCCGGGCCCTGTCACCCGACTATATCGAGATGCCGGACACCTGACCGGCAACGCGTCGGGGGCCACCGCAGACCATCCGAGCTACTGTCCTATCCCGCTGGTGAACAGTGTGGATATCAGCTGCTCGACCGGCGCGTTGTCGTCGGTCAGGATCGGGACATCCGGCGATTGCGCCTGGACGGCGGACAATGCCTCGGTGACCCGGATCCAGCTGCGTGCCGGGCGCGTGACCGCGTGCAGACGATCGGCCTGCCCCGGCCGCCCGGATACCTGGTCGGAGGCGCTGATCACATAGGTCACCCGCGCACTGTGCCTGGGCAGCTGGTGCAGCCAGACATCCACATACTGAAAGACACTGCCGAGCGTGCGCACCAGGGCCCGGGCGAGGCGACCGTCCGGGTAGACATCAACCAGGTTCAGGACATAGATGCCGTCATCATGCAGACGACGCTGCAACAGTTCGGCGAATTCCCGAGTCACCAGATGATAGGGCACCGAGACATCGTGAAAGGCATCGCCGACGATTACGTCGAATCGCTCGCCCTCGGGCAGCCTGGTCAGTATCGCCCGGGCATCGCCGTGGATCACCCGCATCTCGCTGTCGTCGAGAAACAACTCCTCGCGCGCCGTCAGTGTGACCAGCGGATCGAGTTCAGCGACCGTGATGTCGACCGGTACGCCGGCGAGCCACAGTGCGCGCGGCTGAGTGTAGGCGCCGCCGCCGATGAAAAACGCACGCAGGCTGGCCTTGTCATGCTGGTGCCTGCACATGAGTTCCTGCATCAACTGCACATAGGGGGCGTTCAGGTAGGTGCCGTCGTTCTCGACGTTGGTGCCATGCAGCAAATGGTCGAGAACCAGGCTGCGGACCTGGCCAAGCTGCGGATGCGCGCCCTCATCCACCGTGCGAATGCAGAAATAGCTGCTTTCACGCTCACATGGCGAGGCCAGGGCCGGATTCGACAGCATGCCGACAGCCAGCCCACCGGCAAGCGTGAGCACCAGCACGGTCAGTGCCGCACGGCGGGCATTCCGCATCGGCTGCAGCAGCACCAGTCCGCCGACCAGCAACAACAGCGCCACTGGTCAGCACCAGATTGCGCGAGCCCAGCGCCGGGATCAGCCACCAGGCCGCGACGAAAGTGCCGACGATGCTTCCGGTCGCGCCCAACGCATGCATCATGCCGACGATGTGGCCGGTGCGGTGGCTGTGACTGAGCGCAAGCGTGGTCAGGACAGGGGTCACGATACCGATCAGGATTGCCGGCACCAGGAACAACGCCATTACCAGAATGAGACTGGTGCTGAGGATCGACAGCTCGTGCTGCTGGAGTTCCCGGGCAGTCAGCAACAGCAGCCAGGGTATGACCAGTGCGGACAGACCGGCAGCGACCAGCACCCCGCCCGCGGCATCGGCAGTCGCCCGACGGTCGGCCCAGGCGCCGCCGAGCGCATTGCCCACCGAGAGCCCCGCCAGTACCACACCGATAACCGCCGACCAGGTATACAGAGACACGCCCACGTAGGGTGCGATCAGACGCGCGGCGACGATCTCCAGCACCATAAGCAGTGCCGAGCTGAAGAATACGATGGCCGCGTACAGCGCAATGAGGCGCCGGTCAGCATTCATCAGAGCCTGTTGACACTGTGCGGATATTCATCGACCGGGGTCATTTTTCACAGGGCAAGGCGCACTGAGCGCCTTGTATCTGCGCTGAATAGGCGAAAGTGCAACGCGGTCATCAGGAAAAATGGCCTCGGCGCACTCGACCCACGCGACGCCGCAGATCCATCCCTGCAAGCTCGACTGCTGCCTCCATGCGCTAGACGCCCGCGGATCCAACCCGCCGGGGCGATGTCCGATGCCGGCTTGCACGTTGAGTACGCCAGGGACATGCGCATATCAATAGTGCGGTGGCGGCTCATGGCCCGGGTCAGCGCCGAGCGGCGATGGCCTCAGTTCGTCCAGCATCAGCTTGACCCGAGCCAGCTCGTCGCGCAGTTCGGTGATCAAGCGATCCTGCCGCATCAGCGTCTCGTGCAGCGCCTCGATGGCGACCTCCTGATGGGCAAAGCGCACCTGAAGGTCTTCGATCTCGTCTTGCATCAACCCAGCCACCGACGTGCGTTGCGGAACAGACGCCGCCATGGCGCGTCCTCGATCCAGTCGTCCGGATGCCAGGAGTTCTGCACCGCGCGAACCACGCGCTCGGGGTGCGGCATCATGATCGTCACCCGGCCGTCGACGCTGGTCAGGCCGGTGATCCCCTCGGGCGATCCGTTCGGGTTGGCCGGGTAACGCGTCGCCGGTTCGCCGCTGTTTTCGACGTAGCGCAACGCCACCTGGGTCCGTGCCGCGGCGAGCTGCGCTGCATCGGCAAACTCGGCTCGTCCCTCGCCGTGCGCCACCGCGATCGGCAGACGCGATCCGGCCATGCCATCGAGCAGCACGGATGGCGTGCGGGCGATTTCCACCATCACGAAGCGCGCCTCGAACTGCTCTGAACGGTTGCGCACGAAATGCGGCCAGTGCTGCGTACCGGGGATCAGGGATTTGAGATTGGACAGCATCTGACAGCCGTTGCACACACCCAGGCTGAAGGTATCGTCGCGTTCGAAGAATGCGCTGAACTGGTCGCGTGCCCGGTCGTTGAACAACACCGACTTGGCCCAGCCTTCACCGGCGCCCAACACGTCGCCGTAACTGAATCCACCGCACGCCGCCAGCCCATGGAATCCATCGAGCGTGAGCCGACCGGTGAGAATATCCGACATGTGCACATCGATGCAGTCGAAACCGGCCTTGTTGAATGCCGCGGCCATCTCGACCTGACCGTTGACCCCCTGTTCGCGCAGGATCGCCACGCGCGGCCGACGGCTCTCGAGGAACGGCGCCGCGACATCTTCATTGTGGTCGAAGCTGAGATGCACAGAAAGGCCGGGGTCGGCATCGGCGATGCGCGCAGCCTCCTCTTGCGCGCACTGCGGGTCATCACGCAACGCCTGCATCTGCACAGTGGTCTCCGACCAGGCCCGTTGCAGCACCGCCCGCCGATCGTCATAGATCACCCGGTCGGCGTGACGCAGACGGATCAGGTCGTTGTCGCTGACCGTGCCGATCAGTTGACAACAGTCGCCCAGCCCGGCACGTTCCAGGACATTCAGCACATCGTCGCTGTCGCTGTGCCGGACCTGTAACACAGCGCCCAGTTCCTCGTTGAACAGAACCGCCAGGTCATCCCGCGCCAGGCCCGCGAGGTCGACCTCGAGGCCGCAACGTCCGGCGAATGCCATCTCGCACAGGGTAACGAACAGGCCGCCGTCCGAACGGTCGTGATAGGCCAGGATCAACCCGTCCCGGTTGAGCTGCTGGACTGTATCGAACATCGACTTCAGCAATCCGGCGTCGTCGACGTCGGGTGCCAGATCGCCGGTCTGACGGTACACCTGGGCCAGGGCCGAGCCGCCCAGTCGGTTGCTGCCACGGCCCAGGTCGATCAACACCAGGTCGGTGTCGCCGAACTCGGTACGCAACTGTGGCGTCAGAGTGCGACGCACATCGCTGACCGGGGCGAATGCCGATACGATCAGTGACAGCGGCGCAGTCATCTCACGTTGTGCCCCGTCCTGCCGCCAAACCGTCTTCATCGACATCGAATCCTTGCCAACCGGTATGGCCATGCCGAGCGCCGGACAGAGTTCCATGCCGACCGCCTGCACAGTCTCATAAAGCCGCGCATCCTCGCCCGGGTGACCAGCGGCCGCCATCCAGTTGGCCGACAGCTTCACATCGGCGATCCTTTCGACCGATGCTGACGCCAGATTGGTCAGCGCCTCAGCAATCGCCATCCGCCCCGAGGCAGCCGCATCGAGCAGCGCCAGCGGGGTGCGTTCGCCTATCGCCATCGCCTCGCCGGCATAGCCGTCGTAATCGGCGACGGTCACGGCGACGTCGGCGACCGGCACCTGCCAGGGACCAACCATCTGGTCGCGCGCGACCATGCCGGTGATACTGCGGTCGCCGATGGTGACCAGGAAGGTCTTGTTGCCCACCGTTGGCAGGCGCAGGATCCGCCCGGCCGCCTGTTCGACGCCGATACCGTCCAGCTCGAGCGGCCGTGGCGCGCCTCGGACGCTGGCGACGTCCCGGTGCATGCGCGGCGGCTTGCCGAATAGCAAGGACATCGGCATGTCGATCGGTTCGGCGTTGAAATGCCGGTCGCCGAGCAGCAGGCGCCCGTCCGCGGTCGCCTCACCGACCACCGCATAAGGGCAGCGCTCACGCGCGCAGATCGCCTCGAAGCCGGCCAGCTTGTCGCGGGCGACGGCGAGCACGTAGCGTTCCTGAGATTCGTTGCACCAGATCTCCATCGGCGACATACCAAGGTCGTCGTTCGGTATCTCGCGGAGTTCGAAACGGCCACCGCGGTCCGCATCGTGCACCAGTTCGGGCAGTGCATTGGACAGCCCGCCGGCACCAACGTCGTGGATGAACAGGACCGGATTGTCGTCACCGCGCTGCCAGCAGCGGTCGATCACCTCCTGGCAGCGCCGCTCCATCTCGGGGTTGGCCCTTTGCACCGAGGCAAAGTCCAGGTCCTCGGCCGATGTGCCCGACGCCATCGACGAGGCCGCACCGCCACCCAGCCCGATCAGCATCGCCGGGCCTCCGAGCACTATCAGCGGCGTACCGGCCGGGAAGGCCTGCTTGTCGACGTGCGCGGCGCGGATGTTGCCCAGCCCGCCAGCGAGCATGATGGGCTTGTGGTAGCCGCGCAGCTCCTCGCCGGATGCCGCCGGCACCAACTGTTCGAAGGTACGAAAGTAACCGAGCAGATTCGGCCGACCGAATTCGTTGTTGAACGCCGCGCCGCCGATCGGTCCCTCGAGCATGATGTCGAGGGCGCTGACGATCCGGTCAGGCTTGCCGAAATCCGATTCCCAGGGTTGCTCGGCGCCCGGAATACGCAGATTGGATACCGAGAAACCGCACAGGCCGGCCTTGGGTTTGGCACCGACCCCGGTCGCGCCCTCGTCACGGATCTCGCCACCGACGCCGGTTGCCGCACCGGGATCGGGCGAGATTGCGGTCGGGTGATTGTGCGTCTCGACCTTCATCAGGATATGGATGTCTTCGTCGTGGCGGCCGTACACGCCGGTCCGCGGGTCCGGGTAGAAACGGTAGCCCTCGCAGCCGCGGATCACCGCCGCATTGTCCTTGTATGCCGACAGCACATCGCCCGGTGCCTGTTCTGTGGTATTACGGATCATCGCGAACAGCGAGTGCGGCCGGTCCGCGCCATCGATGGTCCAGTCGGCATTGAAAATCTTGTGCCGACAGTGTTCCGAGTTGGCCTGGGCGAACATCATCAGTTCGACGTCGCTGGGGTTTCGGCCCAACGACTGGAAGCTGTCGACCAGGTAGTCGATCTCGTCATCGGACAGCGCGAGACCAAGGTCGCGGTTCGCGGCCAGCAGGGCCTCGCGGCCGCCAGACAGCACATCGACGCTGCTAAACGGGCGGGGCTGCGCGTGGCGGAACAGGATCTCGGCCGCAGCCAGATCCGCCAGCACGATCTGGGTCATGCGATCGTGCAGCGCCGCACCGACCACCTCATGGGCACCCGCGTCCCTGCGCGCGCAATCGACCCAATAGGCGATGCCGCGCTCGATGCGGCTGACCCCGCTGAGTCCGCAATTGTGTGCGATATCGGTGGCCTTGCTCGACCAGGGCGAGATGGTCCCCGGCCGCGGGACGACCAGGAACGACTGTCCGTCCTGCGGCGTCTCGCCGTGGGCTGGGCCGTAATCCAGCAGATGACGCAGCACGCGAAGCTGGGTATCGTCCAGAACGGCCTCGGTTTCGACGAAGTGCATGAATTCGGCGCTCACCACCACGGGTTCATCGAGAGCCGCCGCGAGACGCGCCCGCAGCTTATTCAGGCGGAATTCTGAAAGGGCGGGAGCACCGCGCAGTGTCAGCATGGAAACCCCAAGACTTGATGGCTGTTGGGCAGCCGCTGATGATACAAGAGCTCAACCTTGGCGTCAGGGCGCTATCGCGAACCAGCCACTTGCCCGATCCTGGATCAACAGCTTCAGGCGATCGAGCAACTCATCCGAGACCCCTCGCAGGGCCTGCCGGGCCAGTTCGGGCGAGTTGTTCTTTTCGCTCAGATGTCCGGCCACCAGATGGCGCAGTCGACGATGATCGATGCGGCGCAGGAAATCGGCGGCCTGGGCGTTGTTCAGGTGTCCGTAGCGACCGCCGACACGGGCCTGCAGACTCGGTGGATAGGGCCCCGTCCGCAGCATATCGGGATCGTGATTACACTCCAGCAGTAGCGCGTCGACGCCGTCGAAGGCATCCACCACCGCCCGTGTGATACTGCCGAGGTCGGTCAGGACGCCGAGTCGCGCACCGTCGTGTCCGAACACGAACTGGGTCGGCTCACGCGCGTCGTGCGGCACTGGCACAGGCATCACCGAGAGGTCCCCGATACGAAACGCCCCGGCGTGTCCTGCAAACAGCGTCAGATTGGCGATACGGCCGAAATTTGCCGCCCGCCAGGTGCCATGAGTCATCCACACCGGGATGCCGAAACGCCGCGCGACCGCGCCGACACCGCGCATATGGTCCCCGTGTTCGTGGGTCACCAGGATTGCCGAGAGGCGCTGGGGGTCGAAACCCAGCGCCTCGCAGCGTCCGGCGAATTCGCGCGCCGCAAAACCACAGTCGATCAGGATGCTGGTGGCACCAGCCTCGACCAGTGTCGCATTGCCGCGGCTGCCGCTACCCAGCGAGGCAAACCGGAATTCCATGGCAGGAATCGTGCGAACAAGCCCTAGCGGATCTGCTCACTCAGCAGCGTGAGGATCCGGATCGCGGTCGGCGAGTTCTCGACATTCCCCTGTTCGTCAGCGACCGTGACAACGGTCTGATCGGCACGCGTCGACACCCTGACCTGATAGCGGTTCACCTTGTCGACATCTTTGTCGTCGGACCAGAATGCCAGGCTGGACAACAGGCCCTTGTCGGCATCCTCCTGGGCCGGATCGTTGTAGCGTACATAGTAGGTTCCGGTCGAACGATCACGGTCCTCGACCGCGAAACCGACCCGGTCCAAGGCGAGGCCGACCAGTCGCCAGGAACGGTTGAAACTGTCGTCGATCAGCAACTGGGTCCCGCTATCGCTGTTCAGCAGCTGCGACCGCGGTTGTGCGCGTTCACCAGACCCTGCCGCCAGCTGGGCGCGGGCACGCTCATCCGCGGCGCCCAGGTAGACCATCAGGCGGCGCAACATCTCGACCTCGAGCCCGGGATCGCGTTCGCGCGGCACCCAGAGCGTGTTCTCGACCCCGCCGCTGCTCGCCTCGATCACCTCTTCCTCCATGCCGAAATGGGTCAGATAGATCTCGGATCCGTTGTTGGCCGTGCGCTCGAAACGCAGACGGTACTGATCCCGGGTCCCCGCCTCATAAAGACCATCGAATACCTTTCGGATCGTGTCGGTGATGATGTCGCGTGAGATCGCGGCGCGGTTTTCGATCCACGCAGTACGCATAATGCCGACCGTCGGGTCCTGTTCGAGCATCAGGATGCCATTCTCCTGCCAATAGTCGACCACCCGCGACCATACCTCTTCGACCGGCGCATCCACTACCAGCCAGTGGACATCTCCATCCCGGCGCACCTCGATATCTTCGATCGTGGGCAGGACGCTGCTATTGGCCGCTCTGACCGAACCCCCGTCGGCACCGCGCAACTGTTGGTCGGTCACGTACTCGGAGTAACTCGTCGACACGCCTCCGAAGTTGTCGGGTACGCTCATCCGGTCATTGATGCGGTCCGAGGTCAGATCGGGAGGGACCTCCAGGTTGCGTTCCGCCTGTGTTTCGCGCTTGTACTCAACGGTCTTGTCGGGCAGGACCTTACCCATGCCACCGCTGCAGGCCGCGAGACCGAGCGCGAGGCATGCCAGGAGTGAATACCGAAACAACGTGTTAATCATGCTTGAAATCCTGCAACGCCAAACGGGGGCGTGCTGTTGAGATCGGATCAGACGACATCGGCCCGGCGCATCGCTTCGCGCAGCCGATCGTGAAGGGGCACCGAGAACCAGGTCAGCGGCAACCGAATGCCACGCCCGATCAGGCCCATCTCGGCCACGGCCCATTTGACCGGGATCGGATTGGATTCGAGAAACAGGTCCTTGTGCAGACCGACAAGCCGTGCGTCGATCTCGGCCGCGCCCGCGGCATCGCCCGCCAGCGCTGCCGCGCACATCGCATGCATCGCGCCCGGCGCGACGTTCGCGGTCACCGAGATGTCGCCGTTGGCCCCAAGCAGCATCGCTTCGCGCGCCGTGGCGTCGTCACCGCTGTAGATCGCGAAGTCGGGTGGGGTCAGTTCCCGCAGCCGACGGATGCGATCCAGGTCACCGGTGGCCTCTTTCAGGCCGACGATGTTGTCGATCGGGGCAAGCCTCGCCACGGTCTCGGGCAACATGTCCACCGCCGTACGGCCTGGCACATTGTAGAGGATCTGGGGGATATCGACCGCCTCGGCCACCGCCTTGAAGTGCAGGTAGAGCCCCTCCTGGGTCGGTTTGTTGTAGTAAGGGGTCACCAACAGACAGGCATCGGCACCGGCCTCGCTCGCGCAGCGGGTCAGCGTGATGGCCTCGCTGGTCGAATTGGCACCGGTTCCAGCGATCACAGGGATCCTACCGGCGGCCTGTCGCACCACCAGCGCGATCGCATCGCAGTGTTCCTGTTCGTCCAGGGTCGCGGACTCCCCCGTGGTACCCACTGCCACGATCGCATCCGTACCCTGCTCGACGTGCCAGTCAATCAGGCGCAGGAATGCGGCCTCGTCGACGCTGCCGTCGGGGTGCATCGGGGTGACGATGGCGACCAGACTACCCTGGATCATCGGTTGGCTCCGCTGGAAATCAAGCGTTTCATTCTATCCCGGTGACTTTTCGGGTGCCAAGAAACAATCCGCCTGGATTCCGATTCGATGCCCCCATCAAAACGGCAAACTTGAGTACAGGCGCCGCTACCAGTGGAAACTGCGCTGGCTTCCGGGAGGTTAGCAGCTTATGAGCGAATCCAACGACAGGGTGCGCGAAATCAGGATCAACCCGATCGTCCCCACCGAATCGGTGCTGGTTGCGACGGCGCGCGGGATGCGGCCGAAAACCGCTGAAGAACCGGCCGAACGCGATACCCGCAAGGTCGTCGAAAGGTGTCCGTTCTGCCGCGGCAACGAAGACCGCACACCGCCGGAGATCAAGCGTTACCCGGAGGATGGCGATTGGCAGATCCGAATCGTGCCCAATCTCTACCCGGTGCTGGGGGATGACCGCAGCAACGCCAGTATCGCCTTCGGTCTGCAACAGGTGATCGACGGCTACGGGCGGCATGAGGTGGTTATCGACAACCAGGATCACGGCATCGCCCTGCATGAGATGAGCCGCGAGCATCTGGCGAACCTGTTTTCCGTCCATCAGCAGCGCATGGCCGAACTCTACGCCTCGGACTCACGCCTCAAGTACGTGCTGGTGTTCAAGAACTTGGGTGCGGCGGCGGGCGCCAGTATCGCGCATACGCACAGCCATATCATCGCCACCCCGGTGATACCTGAGAATGTACAGAACGAGGTGCACCACAGCCGCAAGTACCAGCGCAAATCCAGCCATTGCGTGTACTGTTCACTGATCGACGAGGCGCTGACCTATGAGGCCACGATCTACGATCGCCACTCCGGACAGATCCGGCGCAAGATCAACGTCGGCCAGCATGTGATCGAGCGTGGGGAACGCTTCGTCGCGATAACGCCCTTCGTCAGTCGCTTCGAATGGGAGATCCATATCCTGCCGTTGCATCACGAGGCCGATTTTCTGGCGGCCACGCCGGAGGACATGGCGGACTTTGCCAGGGTCCTGCGACGCACCATGGCGCGCCTGGAAAAGGTTGTCGGCGGCGTCCAGTACAACTTTTTCCTGCACTCCGTGCCGCATGGGGCCGAATTCGAGGGTTGCCGCGACAGCTATCACTGGCACCTGGAAATCTGTCCGCGGACCAGCATTCCGACCGGCTTCGAGCTCGGCTCGCGCCTGTTCGTGAGTACCGTCAGCCCTGAATCGGCGGCGGAGGCCCTGCGCAATGCCGAGATCGAAGAGTGCTGACACGGGCAGCCGCGACAGGCCGAGACAAGGGGCCAACGCAGCAGTACACTCGCACTCATCATCCCTGAACAACCCCGGCCATTACCGCGATGCCAGCGAAAAACAGCCATCTCGTGATCTCCGCCCTCGGCAGGGATCGATCCGGAATCGTCGATCAGCTATCGAAGGGCATTTACGAACTCGACTGCAACATCACGGACAGCCGCATGACCGTGCTGGGTGGCGAATTCGCGATTCTTCTGCTGGTGGAGGGCCCCTGGAACCGGCTTGCCAAGCTGGAAGACCAGGTCCCCGAGCTGCAGGAAAAACTCGATCTGGTGATAATCACGAAGCGCACCGAGGAACGCAGCGGCAATGCGAACCTCCTGCCCTACGGCGTCGATGTGGTGTCACTCGACCATCCCGGCATCGTCTACAGCCTGGCCAGCTTTTTCTCCGAAAAGAACATCAATATCGAGGACATGACGACCAGTTCCTACGCCGCGGCGCACACCGGAACCCCAATGTTCTCGGTGCGCATGAACATCGGCATCCCGGCCAATATTCATATCGCCGCGCTGCGTGACGAATTCATGGACTTCTGCGACAGCATGAACATCGATGCAGTCCTCGAGCCCATCAAAGGCTGAAGCGATTAAGGAGGCGCCAAGATCATGGCCGATATCGCCGTTGGCGAAAGCGTTCCCGCGGTTTCCCTGCACCTGACCGGTGACCGCACTGCAGATCTCGCAGACTACCGCGGCAAACCCCTGGTGCTGTACTTCTACCCGAGGGCCAGCACACCCGGCTGCACGCAGGAGGGGCTCGACTTCAGTGCGGCGATCGCCAAGTTCCGCCGCCAATCCTGCGTGATCCTCGGCGCCTCACGCGACAGTCTGAAGGCGCAGGAGAACTTCAAGGCCAAACAGGATTTTCCGTTCGACCTGGTGGCCGACACGGATGAGGTCCTGTGCAACGCCTTCGGCGTGATCAAAATGAAGAACATGTATGGCAAAAAGGTGCGCGGCATCGAACGCAGCACCTTTCTCATCGATGCCGAGGGCGTCCTGCGTCAGGAATGGCGCGGAGTCAAGGTCAAGGGGCATGTCGACCAGGTGCTCGAGGCCGCCAAAGCCCTAAACAAGTAACTCTCCCCCCCCGACGTATCCCCATTATCTGGAGCACCATGGGCATCAAATCACGCCGAGACAAAAAGCTTTTCATCCTGGATACCAACGTGCTTATGCACGATCCCACCTCGATCTTCCGATTCGCTGAACACGACATCTTCATGCCCATGGTGGTCCTCGAGGAACTCGACCGGGCCAAAAAGGGCACCTCGGAGGTGGCCCGCAACTCCCGTCAGGTAAGCCGCTTTCTCGACGAGCTGATGAGTTCAGCGTCCAAGCAGGACATTGACTCGGGTCTCCCCTTGCCGCGCTCGGTCCAACGGCGCGGCAACGGCGACGACCTCGCTGACAATGGTCATCTGTTCTTCCAGACCCAGCTGCAGCCAGCGCAACTGCCGCAAACCCTGCCCGGCAATACGCCCGACAACAACATCCTGGGGACCGCGCTGGCGCTCGCGGAAATGGCGCCGGAGCGACACGTCACGCTGGTATCAAAGGACATCAACCTGCGCATCAAGGCGGCGGTGGTCGGCATCCATACCGAGGACTACCACAATGACCAGGTACTGGATGACGTCAACCTGCTGTACAGCGGCGAGTCCGGACTGCCCGCCGATTTCTGGGAGACGCACAGCAAAGATATGGCCTCCTGGCAGGAAGACGGCCACACCTTCTACCGTGTGACCGGACCGGACACCGAGGGCTGGTACGTCAATCAGTGCCTCTACATCGAGGGAGAACAGCCATTCGAGGCGATCGTCAGGGAGAAGGACGGCCCCGACGCGCTCATCGAGATCGTGCAGGAATACCGCAGCAGTAAACATGCCGTGTGGGGCATCAGCGCTCGCAACCGCGAACAGAACTTTGCATTGAATCTGCTGATGGACCCGAGGATCGACTTCGTCTCCCTGCTCGGGACAGCCGGCACGGGCAAGACGCTGCTCGCACTGGCCGCCGGCCTCTCACAGGTACTCGATCAGAATCGTTTCCGCGAAATCATCATGACCCGAGTCACCGTGCCGGTAGGCGAAGACATCGGCTTCCTGCCCGGCACCGAAGAGGAAAAGATGACGCCCTGGATGGGCGCGCTGATGGACAACCTCGAGGTGCTGACCCAGACCGAGGGCGGCGAATGGGGCCGGGCTGCGACCGACGACCTGCTGCGTTCGAGGATACGAATCCACTCGCTCAACTTCATGCGTGGCCGCACCTTCCTCAACAAGTACATCATCCTCGATGAAGCACAGAATCTGACGCCGAAGCAGATGAAGACCTTGATCACACGAGCCGGCCCCGGCACCAAGATCGTCTGTCTGGGCAACGTGGCGCAGATCGACACCCCCTACCTGACCGAAACCACGTCCGGCCTGACCTACGTCGTCGACCGCTTCAAACACTGGCCGCACGGGGGACATATCACGCTGCTGCGCGGCGAACGTTCTCGACTGGCGGAATTCGCCTCAGAGGCCCTGTAACAAAGTCAGGCAGCCGAGCAGGCCGATATGTGGCTCTCGAGCGCCGCCACGGCGTCGCGATAGGCCGCGTCGAGCGCCGCGAAGGCCGACCCGGCTGCCGCCAGATTGCCATTGCGCGCCTCGCGCTCGGCCTCGCGCGCCAGCTCCGACAGCCGCATGGCGCCGACGTTGGCACTGCTCGACTTGAGCGAGTGTACTGGCATGACCAGGCCCTGGACATCTCCCCGGGCGATCGCTGTTTGCGCCTGCTCGACCAACTCGGGGGCATTGTGCAGAAAGGTGCGCAGTAGCCCGAGATAATCGTCTTGCATGATCTCTCGCAGTTCGCCCAATACCCTGTCGTCGAGAACGGGGCTGGACGACACTGTCCGCTGTTGCTGCGCAGCCGGGGACGATGGCCGCTTGTCGGCGGCTCCCAGCCAACTGGACACACTGGCGCGCAATTCCGGCAGGCTGATCGGCTTGGCCAGATAGTCGTCCATTCCAGCCCTGATGCATTTTTCCCGATCCCCCTCCATTGCATTCGCAGTCATTGCGACCATCGGCGTCGGGTTCCGGCCCTCGGCCGCTTCCAGTCGACGAATCCGTCGCGTCGCCTCGTACCCATCCATCACCGGCATCTGGCAATCCATGAAGATGATGTCGAAGCGCTGCGTTTCGAACTGACTCAGCGCCTCTTTGCCGTCGATCGCGGTCTCGCACTGCAGGCCCAGCCTGGACAATGCCTTCTTGACGACACCGAGATTCACCGGGTTGTCTTCGACCAACATCACCCGGCCGGAAAATTCCGCCGCCTGCGGCGACACCGGCGCCGTATCCAGCGCGACATCATTCACGGACACATTCAGGTCATCGTAGATCTCCGCGGCGCGCACATCGGTGGCCCCGAAACGACTGATCTCGACATCGAACAGGCGATGCAGGATTCTGCGGAGCGGCTCAGGACGCAGCGCATCGGCCAGAACCATCACACCAAAATCCCGCTTGAGCTTATGCGCCAGGGTCTCCGAACGCAGGGCCACGACGATGTGCATGCGTCTTAGCGACTCGATGCTGCGAATCTCGGTGAGCAGGCCGGGCAGGCGCCGCTCGATACCGGCCCCGTCGATCAACGTCAGTTCGTACGTCCAACTCGCACCGAGCATGCTGGTTGAGCGCAGCCTTGCGAGAGCATCCGCCGGATCGTCGGTGGGCTCCGCTATCACCCCCCAGTCGCGCAGATTCCTTGCCACCTTGGCCGCGCTGTCCGGGTCCGCGATCAGCGTCAGGATGCGCACTCCCTTGAGGTCACGACGCGCCGAGGGGACCTCTTCCACCGACTTGCGCAGCGGTACCAGGAACCAGAAGGTCGATCCCCGCCCGGGTGTCGAACGGACACCGATCCGGCCGTCCATCAGTTCGACCAGGCGCTTGCAAATCACCAGCCCGAGCCCGGTGCCGCCGTGCTTGCGCGTGGTCGATGCATCTGCCTGGCTGAAGGACTGGAACAGGCGGTCGGCGGTGTCGGGTGACATACCGATGCCGGTATCGGCCACCGCGAACAGCAGTTCCACCTCTTTCTGACTCGTCTTTCCGCGCGACACCTCGACACGGATGCCACCTTCCTCGGTGAACTTGATCGCGTTGCTCACCAGGTTGATGAGGACCTGACGTAGCCGGATCGGATCTCCGCGGACCACTTCGGGCACGTTGTCGGCGACACTGGTGCTGAGCTTCAGGTTGCGATTGCGCGAACTGCCACTCATCAACTCGGTTACCGATTTGACCAGCTCGCGAATGTCCACCTCGATCGTCTCGAGCTGCAGCTTGCCCGAGTCGACCTTGGCGAAGTCAAGAATGTCGTTGATGATGCGCAGCAGGTGACGCGACGAATTCTGGGCTGTCTGCACGAATTTGAGCTGCTCGCCGTTCAGCGGCGTGTCGCGCAGCATTTCGAGAATCGGCAGGATACCGTTCAGCGGGGTGCGAATTTCATGGCTCATGGTGGCCAGAAACTCGGTCTTGGTGCGGGCAGCGTCCTCGGCGAGATCCAAGATCTCGGCCAACTCCGATTCGAGCGTCAGGCGCCGGCCTTCGGCCTCGCGCAGCTGCGCCTCGTCATCGCTGAGCTGTCGCTGCAGCTCAGCGGCCTCGAGCCGCAGATAATGCACGTCCGCCTTGACCCGCTCGACGCGACGCGCATACATCGCGGCCATCAGGGCCAGCAGGGCCAGTGACAGCCACATGCCCACCGGCACCATCAGGGCCTCGAGGCCGGAGCCGGGTGCGTAGGCCAGGGGCAGCGTGAATCCAAGCTGTACCAGCAGCTGTGCGAGGAGGCCGATCCGCCACGACAGGCTCGGCAAGAGCGACACCGCCTGGGCCAGCCAGGCAATCACCAGCAGCAGTTTCGACGATCCCGGATCGAACCCGGCGGCAAGCGCGGCCGCAAAGGCCCAGGCAGCGCTGCTGACAGTCATCACCGCAACCATCAGCAATCGCCAGCCGGTCAGGGCCCCGCGACTGAGCAGTTGTCCGGCGAGCAGCGGGCCGCCGAATGCGGCTACCGCAGCCGGGAGTGCGGCCCAGACAAGCCAATGCGTATCGAGGCGAGTCGCGGCGAAGCCAAGCCAGGCGACCAGCGCCACCAGAAGGAGCAGGGCCGCACCGGAGAATCCGGCAAGCCGCGCGCTGTGCTTCAGGCTCTCGATTCCGATCAGACCCTGCAACGCATACGCATCCGAAGCGGCGTCGGCTGGCTCTGCCTGGGCATGTGCGTCGGGAGCAGTCACCGCGTCAGTCATCCCCTTTTGGCGGGCAGATCGGGCCCGCCCCATTGCGTAATCGAAACAGCGCGTTAGCGCAGGTCATTGTGGCAGACTCGGGCGAGATAGCATATCGTTCGGCAATCAGTCGTTAGGTTGGTATGCGTAGGCTGAGCGCGCGCTGCGTAAACCACCAAGGGGATCGGCAAGGCAATGGCGTTACCGCCAGACGACATGGACTCCGCTCTGACCACGGAAAAAGATGCGTTCTTGAGGCAGTTGCCCAAACGCATCGCCGCTATCGAGGATATCTGGGCGAGACTGGAAGCGGGCTCCTGGGACGGCACCCAACTCGAGGCCATGTACGAGCGGGTGCGCGAGATCTTCGAGTCCAGCAAGGCTTTTTCCCTGTTCCAGCTCAACGAGAGCGCGTTTTCTCTCGAGGTCTACCTCAGCTCCTTCGTCGGCTCGGACATCAGGCCCGGCGCGGCGCAGGTGGACGCGATCGCCGGGCTGGTCCGCACCCTGAAGACTGCGGCCAACGTCACCGCGTCAGCCGAACAGGGACGAGACAGCAAGGCCAGCGAGACCGCTGTGTACCTGCTTGGGGATTCGGTCGGGCTGACGGCGGAACTGGCCGAGCCGCTGCGCTCGCTGGACTGTGACGTCGAGCAGTTCACGGACCCCGAGCCATTGCTGGCGCGCCTGCAATTGTCCCCCCCAAGGCGATCGTTGCGGACACCGCGATGCTGCCACAGATGGCGCCGCTCTCGGCGGAGCTGATTCGGCTGCGCAGCCATATGTCGATCGAAATTCCATTGATCTTCGTCAGCGACTCGACGGCCCTGCAGTTTCGGGTAGACGCCATCAGGGCCGGCGGCGATGGCTATTTCGTGGCCCCGCTGGACACATCGGCAGTTGCAGCACAAGTTCACGACATGACCCGCCGCGACGAACAGAAGCCGTCCCGTGTCCTGGTCGTGGAGGACGACCCGACACAGGCCGACTTCGCCGCCTCGATCCTGCGCAAGGCTGGCATCGAGGCCTTGCAGGTCACCGAACCCGTGCGAGTGATCGACAGCCTTCGCGCGTTCCGGCCAGACCTGATCCTGATGGACATCTACATGCCTGAGGTCAACGGCATCGAGCTGACGACCATCATTCGGGACCACAAGGAATTCGTCGCCATCCCGATCGTGTTCGTGTCCGGAGAGCAGAACACCGACAAGCAGCTGGACGCGCTGAGCGTCGGCGGTGACGACTTCATCGCCAAGCCGATTCGCCCAAGACACCTGCTGGGCATTGTGCAAAGCCGGATTCGCCGGGCAAGGCAGATGTTCAGCATTACCGGGCAACCGGCAAAGCACGATCGCGTAACCGGACTTTTTTCGCGCCAGCACTTTCTCGACCGTGTCGCCCAGTTGATCGACGATGGCGAACGCACCGAACCGGCCGGGGTCCTCCTGATCGAGCCGGACCACTTGCCCGCGCTGAAGGAAAAGATCGGCGTCGGCGGCATCGATCACCTGATGTTCGAGCTGGGCGAGGCGCTCGCCGGCGAGGTGCAGGAATTCGATATCGCCGCACGCATAGACGAACACAGCTTCGGCGTGTTGGCAAAACGTGGCTCCGAAGAGGCCCTGTTCCAACTGGCCGATCACATCCTGCAGCGGATCGCCGGGCATGAATTCCCCGACCAGATGCACAAGACGGCGAGTATTGGTCTGTGTTTTGTCGATGACCGCCTGGAAGACGCCAACGGCATCATCAAACGGGCAAGGACCGCCTGTGAGACAGCGGCGGCGCATGGCGGTAATCGTCTGCACACTCATCGGCCGGACGCCGATAGCCGGGAAATTCTGGCCGCTGCCCATGACGACCTCGGCGACCGGATCAGGACCGCCCTGCATGAAGACGGCTTCATCGTACTGTACCAGCCGATGCTCGATCTGCAGAGCCGCGGCAGCGAAAACTATGAAATCGTCCTCCGACTGGAAAACGCGCAAGGTGATCTGATCGGCGGCCAGGACCTGCTGCAGGCGGCGGAATCCTCGGACCTTGCAATGGAACTGGACCAGTGGACGCTCGAGCGCGCCATCGACATCCTCAAGCAGCGCCGGGATTCCGGACGCCGCACGAGGATCTTCGTCCATCAATCCCGGCACAGCGCCCTGAACGCCAACCTGCCGGCAATACTGCTCGGACGGCTGCGAGACCGGCAGATGGTCGGCACCGGCCTGGTCATGGATTTCCGTCTGTCCGATCTCTCGCTGGACCTGAAAGCCACGCAGCAGAACATCAAGGCGCTGCGCGAGATGGACGTCGAAGTGTCACTGTCGCGCTTCCCGGAAAAGGAGGCCGCCTTCAAGGTCCTGCGTTTTCTGCGGGCACACTACATCAACATCGCACCACGCCTGCTCAAAGCCGACCGCGAGGTCATCAGCAGCGTGATCAGACAGGCGCACGAGGCTTCCGCCAAGGTGATCGTGTCCAATGTCGACGACCCGCGCAGTATCGACCTGCATTGGTCATCCGGGGCAGACTTCCTGCAGGGCAACTTCATCCAACGTCCGCTGGAGAACATGGACTACGATTTCTCACAGGTCGTGATCTGACCGACGCTCATGATCGACGCGCTGTCGCCGCATCGATCCGGCTGATGCGAATGTCCTGCACACGGGCGCATTACCGGGTAATTTTGTCAATGAGTCCTGCCGCCCATTGTCCTATCCTTTATGATCTGGGAAACCGAACCGCCCCGCGCAGGAGAGAGATCATGACCAGGAACATGGGAACCATTGACCGCAGCATACGCGCCATCGTCGGCATCGCACTGCTGGCGTGGGGATACACGACGCAGAACTGGCTCGGCGCCATCGGCCTGGTACCGCTTTTCACCGCGTTGGTGAGCTGGTGTCCCGCCTACGTGCCGTTCGGCATCCGCACGAACAAGGGTTGAGAAACCCGGGTCGCACGGCATCACAGTAGCGTGCGGTTATTGTGAACAGGCCCTGAGCGCAATGTTACTGCCGTCAGGGCTGCGCGGGTGTCTGCCGCACGACTGCGGCAACAGAGTCTCCAGAGACGGATCCACGACACCCCACGGGCCGAACAAGCCGGAGCGCTGTTCGATCGCGGACGGCTGGCGCTAAGCGGGGCTCGCCACGGGACTGCGCCTCGGCCAGGCACGCAGCACCGCGTTAACCAGCGTGGCCAGCGGTATCGCGAAGAACACACCCCAGAAACCCCACAGTCCCCCGAACACCAGGATCGCGACGATAATCGCGATCGGGTGCAGATCCACCACTTCCCCGAACAACAGCGGGACCAGCACGTTACCGTCCACGGCCTGGATCACCAGGTACGCCACGCTCACCCAGACAAAATCCGACCCCCAACCCCACTGGAACCAGGCAACCAGAACGACCGGAAAGGTGGCCACGGTGGCACCGACATAGGGCACGACCACCGACAGACCGACCACTACCGACAGCAGCATCGCGTACTGTAGGCCAAAGAACGAGAACGCGAGCAAGCTGGCCGACCAGACGATGATGATCTCCCAAAACTTTCCGCGGACATAGTTGGCGATCTGCCTGTCGACCTCCCGCCAGACCTGATCGGCGAGGCCGCGTTCACGCGGCATGAAGGCGCCAAACCACTGCATGATGGCGTTCTTGTCCTTGAGAAAGAAGAACACCAGCATGGGCATCAAGACAAGATAAACCAGAATGGTGAGCACACCGACTACCGAGGAAACCGACACACTCAGTACCTGCTGACCATAACTGCCGATCTCGCGCCGCACCCCATCGAGGATCTCCTGCGCCTGCTGCGGTGATATGACCTCGGGGAAACGCTCGGGCAAGGTCATCATCGCCTCCTGCCCGGACGCGATCATGTAGGGCAGCTGCTGAACCAGCTCGGTCACCTGACGGGACAGCAGCGGCAACAGTCCGAAAAGCACCAGGGTCAGAAACAGGACAAAGGCCAGGAACACGATGGTCGCCGCCGGCCAGCGGGGCACGCCCCGGTCCTCGAACACCAGCACCAGTCCCTCGAGCAGGTACGCGATCACCGCGCTCGCAATCACCGGGGCCAACATGTTGCCCATGGTCAGGATGACAGCGAAACCGATCGCCAGGATCAGTGTCAGGAATACGATCTGGGGATCGGAAAAGGTTCGTTTGAACCAGTCGGTAATCAATCGCATAGTGTGGTTCTCTACCGGGACGCGGAAATCAGTGCGAAGGCGGGTTGCCGGTAATCAGTGTCTTCGTCCCGCCCCATGGGCAGTATCCCGACAGCGTCAGTCGACCGGAGATTTTACGCGTTCATAATGCCGCCGGAAAACGACTTCTAGCTCATCGATGACCTCGACCGCCGGCCGTCCCCGAACCACATGTGCGCTCATCAGGTCGGCAGCCTCGTGCAGTAGGGCGTCCTTGTCGACCATCGGAAAGGTGTTGCTCAGACGCCGGATGGCTGCAACGACGCTCTCGGACTCCGGGCGCGGTATATCGGCAGGTTCGGCAGCCACCTGCGGGGTCGTGCTCGACCCGGCTTCGCGATGCACGAGAAAATCCGCGAAGCTGAGCAGGCTTTCACGCCCGGCTTCAGACAGCTCGCGGAACAACTTCAACAGCCGTTGCTGCTCGGGGGGAAGCTGGATCTTTGGCGGCAACATATCAATATGACCGACGCGGCCTCGCGAAGGCAGGCTATTGGTCGCGGTGCTCCTCGCAATAGGCGCGGGCAAACTCCAGCAGCTCTTCCATCACGCGCACACGGAACTTCTGTTTCTGATGCACAAAGGAGAACGGCCGCTCCAGTGGAGGTTCGAGATCAATCGCGACCAGCGTACCCAGACGCAGCTCCTTTTGAATGGTTGCGTTGGAAACCACCGAAATCCCCATCCCTGCCTCGACCGCCCCCTTTACCGCCTCGGGGCTGCCCAGTTCCATCGCCACCTCCATGGAGGTATGGCACTGCGTCATGTAATCGGCGATCACCTCACGTGTGCCGGAACCCTCCTCACGACAGATGAACGGGTACTCCAGTAGCTCTTCCATCGTGATGGTATCGAGGTCCGCCTTGGGGTGACCCGGCGGCACGATCGCAACCAGGTTGTCGCGCCGACACTCATCCACCACCAGATTCTTGTTGCTCACCGGGGCCTCGACCACCCCGAGGTCGATTGTATTGTTTTCGACCATCGACACGATGCCGTCGGTGTTCGAGACCTTCAAATGGATGCTCACCTCCGGGTATTTGGCCCGGAAATCACCCAGCAGTGCCGGCAGCATGTATTCGGCAATAGTGGTACTCGCACCGATCGTCAATGAGCCACTTATCTCTCCGGTCATCTCCCTGACGGCATTTTCCATCTCACCGTAGAGCTCGAATATCTTGTCGGAATACTGGTAGACCCGCGCACCGGCCTCGGTCAGGCTGATGCGGTTATGCGTGCGATCGAACAAGCGGGTGTTGAAATACTCTTCGAGCTGGCGGACCTGAAAGGTCACGGCAGGCTGGGTCATATGAAGCGTTTCCGCTGCCTTGGTGAAACTCAGGAGACGTGCCACAGTGTGGAAGACTTGCAACCGACGGTCGGCCATGGCTCAAGTACTCTCAGTGGGTCAATAAAAGAGATTTATATTATAGCCAGTTAATAAAGCAAAGTCTGCGCATCCTGGGAGGCAGCGTGCCATGAACGACCCCGGCCGGATGCCCCAAGACAAAGCGTGGTATCGGTGGAATTTCCCGCAGCAATCACCTAGCCTCGTCTTTTCGGCAGGTCGCCCGATCGAAAAGCCCAAGACCTGCATGCGCCATCACCAGAGGGTAGATAGATATGTTGCATTGCTTGCGCGCCAAACCGGCGGTCGGGGGCATCCTCGTGCCTGCGGCGTTGGGCATGGCTTGTAGTCAGGGCGTCCACGCCGCTGGATTCGCATTGATCGAACAGGGTGTTGCCGGGATGGGCACAGCCTACGCTGGAGCGGCTGCAACCGCGGACTCGGTCGACACACTGTACTTCAATCCAGCAGGCATGACCCGACTGCCCGGCACTCAATCCGGGGCGGCCGTTCACCTGGTTCGGCCACAGACCAACTTCAAGGACCGGGGCACGACCTTCTCCCCGCTGGTTGGAGGCGCACCGATCCCGGGCGGAGACGGCGGCGATGCCGGCAGGCTGGCCGCGGTCCCGCATGCCTACCTGTCGCATCAGTTCAATGATCGCACCTGGTTCGGGCTTGCGCTCAACGTACCGTTCGGTCTGACGACCCATTACGACAGCGATTGGGTCGGGCGATATCACGCAGTGAAGTCGGACGTCAAAACGCTCAATATCAATCCCTCGATTGCGTTCAAGGCCACCGATGAACTCAGCGTCTCGGTCGGTGCAAGCGCCATGTATCTCAAGGGCGAATTCACCAATGCGATCGATTTCGGAACGCTCAACGTGATTCCCACCGGGCTCGGCGGGCTCGGCGGGCTGCTCGGTCCGATCGGGCCGGGGCAGGCGGATGGAAGGTCCAAGATCACCGGCGACAGCTGGGGCTGGGGCTTCAACCTCGGGGCGCTGTATGAGTTCTCTGCCAATACCCGGGTCGGCGTGCACTTCCGCTCAGAGGTAACGCAGAAACTCGATGGCGACGCGGATTTCACCGTGCCGGTAGCCGCATTGGGCGCGGTGTTCTCGGACACAGACGTGAGGGCCGACGTGGATCTGCCGGCGATGTTCTCTGTGAGCGGCGTCCACCAGATCAACCCCGAATGGGCCATCCTCGCCGACTATACCTGGACCGGCTGGAGCAGCATTCCGGAGCTGCGCTTCCGCTTCGACAACAGCTTGCCGGACGGCGTGACGACATTCGATTGGCAGGACACCAACCGCTTCTCGCTTGGCACCACCTACCAACCAACGGGATCACGCTGGACCTACCGTTTCGGAATGGCTTACGACGAGTCGCCGGTCCGGAATGCTGAATCGCGCTCGGCGCGCCTGCCCGACAACGACCGGGTCTGGGTGGCGGTCGGCGCGGGTTTTCAGGCCAGCGAGAATCTAAAGCTCAATATCGGTTACTCGCATCTGTTCATCGACGACGCGAAAATCACCAAGGACGGCACCGGCGAGGATGTGACCCGCGGCGCGCTCAACGGAAGCTACGACGCCAGCGTCGACATTCTCTCACTGGATGCCCAGTACACGTTCTGAACCGGGCCGCTAAACAGGCACAAAAAAAGCCGCCTCGTAAAGGCGGCTTTGTGCATCGCGCTGTCAGGTCCGGTCAGATGTACAGACAGATATCCGATTCGCCTGCGAATTCGAAGAAACGCGCGGCTCCGGCGAACTCTATGCCTTCAATGAAGGCCGAACTGTCCATATCGAACAGGTCCACGGTCATCTGGCAGGCAATCAGGCGGACTTCAGCCTCCTGGCAAAGCTCTCGCAGCTCTTCCAGGCTGGCAACACCCTTGCTTGCCATCTTCTTCTTCATCATGGAGGTCATCATCGCCTCCATCCCTGGCAATGCGGTCAGCAGGGTCGGAAACCACTTATCCATACCCATCGGCATCGGCATACCCGGATTGCCCAGCGGCGTCACCTTCAGGTCAAGGTCCTTCTTCAACAGCTGCAGGCCGTAGAAGGTGAAGAATATCTCTGTTTCATAACCCAAGGCGGCCGCAGTGGAGGCCAGAATGAACGGCGGGTAGGCCCAGTCCAGGGAACCTTTGGTCGCGATGATGGCGAGTTTCTTTTCTTCCATCGTTTCCCTCCTAACGTCGGGATGTGAATCTGCCCCAGATACCTGGTCAGGCCTTCTTGATGAGGAACAGGAACTTGCCGCCCTCTTCCTTGGACTCCATGAGTTCGTTGCCGGTCTGACGGGCAAAGGCCTCGAAGTCTTTAACGGAACCCGGATCGGTCGCGATGATGTGCAGCACCTTGCCAGACTCCATGCCGGTCAGGGCCTTTTTGGCACGCAGGATGGGGAGCGGACAGTTCAGTCCGCTGGCGTCCAGTTCTTCGTCGAAATCAGCCATGGGCAACCTCCAGTATTCTCTATTGTCGATGTCTCGGGAAAAAGTGGTTGATCCTTATATTCGAAGCGTCTAAGAAACGCAAGGATCACATGATGCCGGCACGCTGCGGCGGCTGCGGCGCAACAATCTCATACCCCTGACGCGCCCAGGCGATAATGCCGCCGCGCAGGTTGATCACATTGTCGACGCCCTGCTGCCCAAGAAAGTTGCAGGCATGATAGGAACGCGCACCACTGCGGCAGTACAGCACCACATCTTTGTCTTTGGGCAGTTCGTGCATGCGCAATGGAATCAGGTGCATGGCAAGATGCTCGGAGCCCGGCAGGATGCCCTGTGCCACCTCGGCATCACTGCGAATATCGATCAATGCGATATCTTCGCCGGCGTCGATACGGGCCTTCAGGTCCGTTGCCTCGATCTCTTTGACAAACATCGCGACCTCGTAAAAGTGTTGTCGGCCCAGTCGATCAATGTAGTATATTAACATTTCATCATATTAGTCAACGTGCCGAAAGATTGGCGCCCACCCATCCCATTGACGGTTCTGCAAGGCCATGCAACACCTACCGATATTTCTTTCCGTTAAGGACCAGTTCTGCGTCGTGGTCGGCGGCGGCGAAATCGCCACCCGCAAAGTCGCCCTGCTGCTGCGGGCCGGAGCGCGCGTCTGCGTCGTCGCACCGAACCTGTGTCGCAACCTGACGAAACTCCGCGACGAAGGGCAGATCGAGCACCTTGCCCGGGCGTACGAGGACGGCGACCTCGAAGAGGCCTCCCTGGCGTTCGCGGCAACGGACGACGAACAAGTCAACCACCGGGTGGCCGCGGCGGGCCGCGCCCACAGTGTCCCGGTCAACGTGGTCGACAACCCGGAGGATGGCAGTTTCATCATGCCCTCTATCATCGACCGCTCGCCGCTTGTCGCGGCGGTGTCGACCGGCGGCGCATCCCCGGTACTGGCGCGCCTGTTGCGTTCGCGCCTCGAATCAATGATCCCGGCCGGCTACGGGCGACTGGCGGAACTCGCGGGACGCTTTCGCGAACGAGTCAAACAGACCTTCGCGGATCCGGCAGACCGCCGGAAGTTCTGGGATTGCGTACTGCAGAGCGGCGTCGCCGAACGCGTGTTCAGCGGCCATATGCACGAGGCCGAAATCCTGCTGGAGCAGGAACTGGGCAGCGGCCGGCTGCGACCGGGCATGGGCGAGGTCTACCTGGTCGGCGGCGGCCCGGGGGATCCGGACCTGCTCACCTTTCGCGCCTTGCGTTTGATGCAACAGGCCGACGTGGTGGTCTACGACCGCCTCGTCGCCAAGGCCGTGCTGGACATGACGCGCAGCGATGCGGAGCGGATCTACGTCGGCAAGGAACGCGACAATCACGCGATGCGACAGGAAGAGATCAATCAACTGCTGGCCGATCTCGCCAAACAGGGCAAACGCGTCGTTCGACTCAAGGGCGGCGACCCGTTCATCTTCGGTCGCGGCGGGGAGGAAATCGACACTCTCGCCAGCCAGGGTGTCCCCTTCCAGGTCGTCCCGGGCATTACCGCGGCGTCTGGCTGCGCGAGTTATGCGGGTATCCCACTGACTCACCGGGACTATGCCCAATCCGTGACCTTCGTCACCGGGCACCTGAAAGACAACACCATGAACCTGAACTGGAACCAGCTGGCCCAGCCAAACCAGACCGTGGTCTTCTACATGGGATTGAAGGGCCTTCCGGTGATCAGCCGCGAGTTACAGGCCCACGGTATGCCGGCGGACACCCCGGCGGCGCTGGTTCAGCAGGGCACCACCCAGCAGCAGCGCGTCTATACCGCCAGCATCGCGTCGCTGCCCGAACTGGTCGAGCGTGAACAGCCGAAGCCACCAACGCTGATCATCGTCGGTGCGGTGGTCGAGTTACAGTCCAGGCTGTCGTGGTACGAGGCACCGGAGACATCGGAACAGGGGGCGACCTCGCCGGTCACACCCGGCACGGAATTGTGAGCACGCTGCGCGACCGCCTACCACCCGGTCGGCGTTTTCCGGCCGCCCCCGGCCCGGGCATGCGCGTTACGGCTGCGCAAGACTCGGCGCGTCAACAGCAACGGCAAATGCCCGGGCAATCGCGCGCCGTCGTACCTCAGGCGGTCTTCCAGTCTTTCGGTCGCAACTGATCGTCGCGCAGTTTGGGTGTGAAGTACTCGTCCGCCAAGTCCAGGTCCACGTCACTCCCATGCTGGTCGACCAGCGGCTGCTCGTAGTCCTTCCAGCCACGCAGGCCGGTCTTCAGCGAGGCGACGTTGCGGTAGCCCAGCAACTGCATTGAATGCGCAGCGAGGACGCTGCGGTAACCCGAACGACAGACCACGATCACCTCGCGGTCGCGGGCCTTGACCAGCTCGGGCTCGGTTTCCTCATAGTCCCACTCGCAGGCCGATTCGAGTATGCCGCGCGGCACGTTCATCGAATCCGCAATGTGCATGGCATCAAACTCGAAGGGCTCACGAACGTCCACCACGAGCAGTTCCGGGTTCTGGCTCATGCGCTCTTCGAGATCCCATGGCATCAGCTCCCTGACATCCGTCAAGCAGTCACTGACCAGTTGCAGAAATTGTTTCATCGCCTAGTGTCCCGTTGCCCCCTCAACATTCAGCCCGACTCACGGCCACGCTCGCAGATGTGTTCCTCGACCGCGATCACCGCGGCCTCGACACGGGAATGCACGTCGAGTTTGCGCAAAATCGCCTTGACGTGCAGCTTTACGGTGCCGTCCGAGATCCCCAGGTTGCGCGCAATCACCTTGTTGCTCTGGCCTTCGGCCAAATGGCAAAGGATCTCGAGTTCGCGCGGTGTCAGTTCGGCCAGCGCGCGGTGGCTCGGTGCGTCGGCAGCGACCTCACCCTGAACCGCCTTGGCCAGCACGATCGTCAGCTCCGGCGCGACCACGGTCTGCCCGGCGACGATATCGTTCAGCGCCCGAATCAGATCGTCGGGCTCCATGTCCTTGAGCAGATAACCGCGCGCCCCGTTCTGAAGCGCATTGACGACATCGCTTTCCTCGCGGCTCGTGGTCAACATGACCACCGGCATACCCACCTGTCGCCGCCGCAATTCGCGTAACACCTCGAGCCCGTTCATCCCCGGCATGCGCATGTCCAGCAGCACGACGTCCGGAAGCTTCTCCTCGACCCACTGGATCCCCTGCTCGCAATCGCCAACCGCAGCGACCACCTCGATGCCGCGTCGCTCCAACAGCTCACCAAGTCCCATCCGGAACAAGGCATGATCATCGATCATCAACACCCGCATCAAATAATCCAGCGCTTGTCGAACCCGGGATCGCCGGGTTTCGGTTGATAGGTCAGTTCCACCCGGGTGCCCTCTCCCACTTCGCTCTCGATGCGCAGGTTACCACCCAGGCGGCGCGCCCGCTCCTCCATGATGGACAGACCGATGTGCTCGCCGGGACGCCCCTGTTTGACCCCGTCGTCGAAGCCCACGCCGTCGTCCTCGACCAACAGACAATAGGGTCCGCCACTGCGGCAGCTGAACAGCACCCGCACGGTATGCGCCCCGGCATGTTTGCGGATGTTGGCCAGACATTCCTGGGCCACCCGCAGGATCTGCATCTCCTCCGCGGAGGCCAGGTCGGGCTCGCGACACTCATTCTGGAACAGCACGTGGATGCCGGTTTCGCGACCGAAACGGTCGACGAGCTTTTCCAACGCGGATACCAGGCCACGCTGATCGATCGGCGCACGGAAGCTGTTCAGCAACTCGCGCAGCTCGGTGTGTGCCTCGTCAAGACCGGCGCGGATCCGCTGGGCATCCTTTCTCGCCGCACCGCTGCCATCCTCCTGCTTCAGCAGATCCTCGAGCAGACGCACCTGGAAACGCAGACTGGCCAGGGTCTGGGCGAGCGAATCATGCAGCTCGTGCGCCAGCGTGGTGCGCTCCTCCATGATTGAAAGACGCCGCGCCTCGCGGTCGGAACGCTGCTTGGCCACCGCCATGCCGAGGTGGTTGCCGATCGTCTGCAGCAGTTCGAGGATGTCCTCGCGACCCGAGATGCCCGGCCGTTTCACGAACACATGGTAGATACCGAGGAGTTCGCCATGATAATCGAGCGGCACCGTGACCAACTCGATCTCGTCTCGGCTGAACATCACCCGCTTCAATTGGTGCACGCAGTGCCGTGCCGGAATGTCGCACAGCACGTCTCCGGGCGAAAGCGCCTTGCCACAGGGGCACAAAGACAGCGGCAGCATCTCGCGCTCACGCAGAATCTGGTTATTGACATCGATCGATCCGACCACGCGCCGGGTACCGTCCGGCTGCTCCAGATGCACAGTGCCCGCCAGGCCATTGACCATCTCCTTGAGCACGCGCAGAAAACGCAGCAGCAGTGCTTCGAGGTCCTGTGCCCGGTTGATGCTCGCAGCGACATCGTACAGGATCTTCAGCGAGGCGGTCTTCTGTGCCAGGCGCGTGGTGTGCCGCGATACACGGCTGTCCATGTCCTCGTACAGTTCGCCGAGTTCCTCGTTGAGGCTGTCCAGCTCGGTGACCATCGCACCCAAGACACCCGGCTGACTGAGCGATAAAGTGGCACCCGGCTCACCGGCGCAAACCTGCGCCACCGAGTCCTCGAGCCTGGCCAGCGGTTCGACCAGCTGTTCGCGCAGCCGGTACAGACCAAGCGCCAGGGCAGCGAGTGATCCGAGCGCCGACAGCAACAGCATCCAATACAGGGCGCGTGCATTGCCGAACCCGGCAAGCAGGGCCAGCGCGACCAGGATCGTCAGCAACAGCCCGAGCCCGAGCGCGCCGAGCGGTGCCAGCAGGTGGGCGCCGATCACGATGCGCCGGATACGCTGCCGGACGTTGCCGTCCCCCTGTTGCTCGATCGCCTGCGCCATACGCCCGTCCCGTAGAAAACCTTACGTTAGCAGACCCGCACCGCCCAGCGCGGCCGACATGGCTTCCCGGCGTGCGGCGCCGACCGCCCTGCCGAGGGCCGCGCCGCTCAGTCCCTGCCGCCGCAGGTCGGCCGCGGTCACTGCCATCGCCGCCGGCAGCGCGACCTGCAAACAGTGGCCAAGCCGCGATCCCGGCATCTGCGCCTCACACACCGCGACCAGCGGGCCGATATCGGTGCCGGTTTCAAATGCACGCCACAGCGCAGCGAGTTCGAACAATGCGTCGACATCGCCCTGCCCGGCACGGTCGCACAGGCCGCGGCCAGCCACCAAACGTCTGAGCAGCTGGGCGGTCTCGCGGTCCGCACGTATCGAAGCGAGCAGACGATCGGTTTCTTCAGGCGCATCGATGCACCCGAGCAGTGCGGCGGCCAGGCGCAGCGATGGCGCCTCGCTGGTCGGTACGATACGTCTGAGTGCCGCTATTGGCGGACTGTCCGCGGCATTGCCACGCGCGCCGGCCGCGCCCATTGCGCCGGCGACCGCCGGAATCAGCACCTGAAGCGCACCGCAGCGCTGCAGAACCTCGAAAAAACGCCATGGCTGATCGGCCTGCATGGCCTTCATCATCTCGCGCCACAGCCTTTCCGGGGTCAGTTGAAGCATGTCGCCGCGTTCGACCATCGCGCACATCAGCCGGTGGGTGCCGTGCGCGACACGGAATCCGTACCGTCCCAGTTTTGCGGCGAAACGGGCGACCCGCAGCACACGCACCGGATCCTCGACGAATGCCGGCGAGACATGACGCAGCAAGCCGCGAGCCAGGTCGCCCCGACCGTCGAACGGATCGGTCAGTGCACCCTGCGGGTCCTGCGCTATCGCGTTGACGGTCAGATCCCGGCGCTGCAGATCTTGCTCCAACGTGACCTCCGGCCCGGCATAGACCGAGAAGCCGCGGTAACCCTCGCCACGTTTCACCTCACGCCGCGCCAGCGCATATTCCTCGCCGGTCTCAGGGTGGAGAAAGACCGGGAAGGTGGCATCCGCAGCGAGAAAGCCGCGTTCCAGCATCGCCGCGGGGTCCGCTCCGACCACCACCCAGTCGCGCTCCGTCACTGCCAGCCCCAGCAGGGCGTCACGCACTGCTCCGCCGACCAGATAGACCTTCACCGATGCGCCGTCCCGAGATACACGACGGTCACCTCACGCCGGCCCGGGTGCGGCCAGCGCCGCGCCGGCCGCCTGATCGCGCTCTTGCTGCTGCAACTCCCACATCCCATGGTACGCACCGGCGGCCGCCAGCAGCTCCTTGTGCGTGCCGCGTTCCACGATGCGGCCAGCCGACATCACAAGGATCTGATCAGCATCCACCACGGTGGACAATCGGTGTGCAATCACCAGCGTGGTGTGGCGCGCTGCCACCTCCGCCAGGGTTTCCTGGATCGCCTGCTCGGTGCGGCTGTCGAGCGACGAGGTCGCCTCGTCGAAAATCAGGATCTGCGGATCCTTGAGGATCGCCCGTGCAATCGCGACCCGCTGCTTCTCGCCGCCGGACAACTTCAGGCCACGTTCGCCCACCACCGTCTCCCAGCCCTCCGGCAGGCCATCGACGAAGTCCCTGATGTGCGCCATCGCTGCGGCGTGTTCCACTTCGGCGCGACTGGCCTGCGGCCGCCCGTAGGCGATGTTGTAAAAGATACTCTCATTGAAGAGCACAGTATCCTGCGGAACGATCCCGATCGCCGCACGCAGGCTGTCCTGCGTAACATCGCGCACATCCTGCCCGTCGATCGTGATGCGTCCGGCATTGACATCGTAGAAACGGTAGATCAGGCGCGCCAGGGTCGATTTGCCCGCGCCGCTGTGGCCGACCACCGCGACCTTCCGCCCGGTAGGTACCTCGAGGTCCAGGCCGTACAGGATCTGCCGCTGCGGCTGGTAGGCGAAGTCCACGCCCTCGAAACGAATGCTGCCACCCGACACCTCGAGGTCAGGGGCACCCGGCCGGTCGGTGATCTCCGGCTTGCGTTCGAGCAGCTTGAAGATCAGATCCATGTCCGCCAGCGAGTACTTGATCTGGCGATACACGATCCCGAGAAAACCGAGCGGCAGGAACAACTGCAGCAGGAAGGCGTTGAGCAGCACCAGGTCACCGATACCGATCTCACCGGTGGCCACCCCACGCATCGCCAGGTACATCACCAGGGTCACCCCGAGCGCGATCACCGCCCCCTGGCCGAAGTTGAGTATTGACATCGAGGTCTGGCTCTTAACGGCCCAGTCTTCCCATTCCGACAGCGTCGCGTCATAGCGCTCGAGTTCCATGCGCTCGTTGCCGAAGTATTTCACCGTCTCATAATTGATCAGGCTGTCGAAGGCCTGGTTGTTCGCCTGTGAATCGAGCCGGTTCATGTAGTGACGAAAATCCATGCGCCACTCCGTGATGGCGAAGGTGACGAGTACATAGACGACCACGGAACCGAACATCGCCAGCGCAAAGACCGGCGCATAGTCGCGTAGCAGGATGAAGGCGACCAGGCTGAATTCGACCAGGATCGGCAGCACGCTGAACGCCATGTAGTTCATGATCTGGCTCACCGAGCGGGTGCCGCGCTCGAGGTCACGGCTGACCGCGCCGGTCTTGCGGTCCAGGTGGAAGCACAGCGACAGGCGGTGCAGGTGCTCCAGCACGCGGGTGGACAGCCGCCGCATCGCCCGGTAGCGGACCTTGGCGAACACCATGTCGCGAAGCTCGTTGAACAGCGAGGCGCCGAGCTTGAGCAGCCCGTAGGCAAGCAGTAGCGACAGCGGCAGCAGCGCCGCCAGAATGGCCGGGTCGTCCTTGGCGCGCTCGAAGTGTTCCACGATGTCCTTCAACACGACCGGAATGCCGACGTTTGCCACCTTGGACAGCACCAGGCAGCCGAGCGCGAACAGCGCCCGTCCGCGGAACTCCCAGAGAAACGGGAGCATGCCTTTCAGATTGTGCCAATCCCGGCGATCCTTGTGGACTTGGGGCGCAGCACCCACACCATGCACCATGATAGAATTCTCTTTTATTTCAGCCAGTTCCCGATATCACGGGTGCTGGCAGCATACCAGAGTCACTGCGATGCAAGAGCCTCCAATGAGCGACCCTTTAAGTAGCTGCAGCAATTCTGAGCCATTCGCGTTGCAAGTCGTCGGCGACAGCATGGAACCCGAGTTCCCCGATAAGTGCATCGTCGTGATAGAGCCGTCGGACTGGTGCCAGCACGGCATGTACATTATGGCCCTGGTCGAGGGTGTCCGCTGGTTCCGGCAGTACCTGAAAGACCAAAATGGCGAGCGTCTCATCGCGCTAAACGATGTCTATCCACCGATCGAACTCGGCGGTCTGGACTGGAAGGTCGAGGGCATCATCATGCAACGTAACCTGCGCCGCCGCCAGAGCACCTCCGGGCGACGCGAGGTCAAGCACTACAAATACGGCTGAACGACCCAAGCGACGACGGAGTATGCCGAAGACCTTTAACAGAGGCCCGGCTTCATGCGAGCATTGGTCGCCTTAACCCCTTCCCGAACCCTAGCGTCCTGAGTCAGATGGCTTACCCAAGAATCGGAATATTCGCCCTGCTGCTGGCCACGAATTGTGCGATCGCCGACCTGTCGGCGGTAACCGCAGATGGCCGCAAAGTGGTACTGCGCGACAACGGCACCTGGTCGTTCGTCCAACCGGGCAACAGGGATGACGCACCCTCGGTAGCCACACTGACACTGAAGAACAAAACGAACCTCGCCAGCGGCTGCCGCCTCGGACTGACTCTCCAGAACGACCTGTCGGCGCAGATCCGCTCTCTGGTGCTGCGCTTTACCGCCTACAAAGGCGACCAGCTGGCGTTCGAAACGGTGAGCCGCGGCTACTCCAACGTCAAGCCGACGAACTCACAGTATCAGCAGGTCAGTTTCCGCGGCATCGCTTGCGACGAGATCCGCTCCGTGTCGGTCAGTGCAGCCCGCAACTGCCATGTCGGCGACCTGACCAAATACTCGGCAACCGCCAAACGCTGCCTCGGCCTGATCGAGGTCGCGCCCAGCAGCCTGCTGCCGATCGCCAAGACGGCCCGCCGCTAGTAGGCCGTGCGGTCCGGTGGGGCGCATGCGCCACGGCGCAGCCGGTCACGTCACCAAGGCCGCTTACAAAGCGCCCTGCAAGCGCTGATTGAGGATCTCAATCAGCAGCGGGTGCTCGCCGACGAGGTCTGAGACGCCAACCCGCAGACCCGGGTTTCTGTCCATCGCATCACGGCAAATTTGATCGATGTCGCCACCCGGCCCGGCATGCCGGCCGGGCGAGATGAACATCATCGCCAATACGATCACTGCAGCGGGTTTCTTGGCTGCACAGGCGTCCAGCAGATCGCCGAGCAACTGGCCGTTGAAGTCGTATTCCGGCCCCTGACGCCGCTCCATTACCGCCTGACTCAACAAAATCCCCTCGGCGAGCCGCTCGCGCAGCGCCATCGTCACCTTGGCCCGGACCGCTGTAACATCCGGCAAGGGCGAGCCGTGATCGACAACCACGACGCAATCCGGCTGGGCATCCATCTGTCGGCTGCATCGGGCCACCTGATCCGCGAGGATTTCGGCCAGCCGCGGTTCTCCCTGCGGCATCGGCGACAGCACGTCCGCCTGGCGCAATTCGAACCGACCGAATTCGCGTTCCAGCAGAGCCACCTGTTCCGGAATGAAGGACGTCAGCGCGCGGCTTCTGCCGAAGAACAGCGGCACCACGACGAACTCACGTCGGCCCGCGGCGAGTTGCTTGCGCAGAAACGCAGGCAACACCTGGGCCGGCTGGCCGCCGAGTTCGGCAGGCGGAATCTTGTCTGCATGTTGTAGCGACACCGGGTGTACCGGCTGGCCGCAGGCCTCGGCGAGGCGCTCCGCAATGGAGCGCAGGCCGAGGGTGGCTGCAGCCCGCCTGGAGCCGTTGTCGACCAGCAATGCCACCCTCTCGCTCATCAATGCCCCCACATGCGCAAGCCCGCCGGACGGCGCCCGACTCGGCCGTAAGATTCAATTGTGCTTCATCTTTGGCCAATGGACCAACACACGCTGAGCAGTGTTGTTCCTGCGGGTTCGCCGATGCCGAGCGCATCACAGGGCGGTACAATAAGGCGATTGTCCCAAGCCAGGAACAAAAAATGTCAGATCAGGAACTTTTTGCCAGGGCGGTCGCCCTGATCGATGCGGCGAATGCCGAGGATCCCAACCAGGAAAGCGCCGACGGCAAATCCTGGCCCAAGGAACTGCTGTACTCGCAACGCATGTCGGAGATGCTGCAGCGCTATGCGCCCGAGGCCGACGACGCGCAGAAGCTCGCGATCCGTTCGCAGCACATCCAGCGCTGGAAATCTCAGCGCAGCGACTACCCGGAGGGTCGCCAGGGTTATCTGCAGTGGCGCACAGGCCTGTACAAGTTCCATGCCGAGACGGCCGGTGCCTTGCTGGCCGAGGCCGGCTATCACGACGACGTCATCGACCGGGTCAAACAGGCGGTGGGCAAAAGGGCGCTGAAGGTCAACAAGGATACCCAGTTGCTCGAAGATGTCACCGACCTGGTATTCATCGAGCATTACATGCTGGCGTTCGCACAAAAACACCCGGAGTACGATGAGGACAAGTGGCTCGACATCATCCGCAAGACCTGGAAAAAGATGTCGGAACGCGCCCAGCAGTTCGCGCTGGGCGGCGGCATAACACTGCCCGAGCCGCTGCTTCCGCTGATACGGAAGGCGGTGTCCGGCGGCTGACACCGGCTTGTGGGCCGGTCGAGAGCGGCAGGACCCACCGCAGGGCCCGACTGGTGTTAACAGACCCTAGAGTATCTCGACAAGTTCGATATCGAAGATCAGCGCCTTGCCGGCCAGCGGGTGATTGGCATCCAGCTTAACGGCTTCCTCGGTGAAGGATACGACCGTGAAGTTGTCCACTCGACCGTCACCCGCGCTGCCCTGCAGGATCATGCCGGGCTGCAACTCGACGTCCGCCGGCATGAGCTTGCGCGGCACGTCCTGGATCATGGCCTCGTTCACGTCGCCGTAGGCCTCCTCCGGCGCCAGCGTCACGGTGCAGCTGTCGCCCGGGGTAAGACCCGCCACCGCCTGTTCGAAACCGGCAATGAGCTGCCCCTCGCCCAGCGCAAACTCGAGCGGCTCGCTGCCGCGCGATGAATCGAACTGGCTGCCATCGTCGAGCTTGCCGGTGTAATGCACGCGAACCGTGTCGCCGGTTTTCGGCTTTTGCATGTCGTTGCCCTCGTTTGTTCCAGAAGATTGAGACCGGGCCGACGATGGTTTGACACAACCACCGCGGGAACCCACAGAGAGCCATGAAAAAAACCGGCAACGCAGTCGCGCAACACCCTAATCAACCGTGTCGCCAAACTCAAGGGCACCTCTAACAATCCATAGATGGCATCTTGAACGACCTAATCCGCGCTCTCTGCGTTGAAGACCTTCGCAATAGCCAGCTATTACGTGCGGTCTTCGCCTTGATGTCCCGAATCATGTCGCCCAATCTGCGCACCCAGGATTATTAGAGGCACCCTCAAGCCGTGCCGATTGCGCGGAAGTCGCCGACCGACAGCGATGTCCGACCCGCTGGCGCCTGGCACCGGTCAGAGTACCGGCAACTGCAGTAGCAAGCCGAGTAACACGAAGGCGCTCGCCGCCAGGAGAATGCGTCGGGGATTGATCGGCCCGCGCCACTGACGATAGGCAAGGATCGCGGCGAACGAAGCCAGGACGATGCCGACGGCACCCGGCCTCGAGAGCAATAACGCGCCACCCAGCGCAGCAAGAAAGATGCCCGACAGCCAGCGGGCCACCGACACCGTTCGTTCCGCGCCAAAGCGCACCGCAAACGACAGCTTGCCGGCTTGACGATCGGTGTCTATCTGCGGCGGCTGATGCGACAACAGCAAGGCGGCCGCAAGTGCGGCAAACGCAACCATCCCCGCGACCATGCTGGCGTTGGCCGGCAGACCGGCCACCAGCCACAGGCAACCGAACACACCCGGGCCATAGCACAGACCGGTGACCCACTCGCCCAGGTGCGTGTACGACAGGGGGCGCGGCCCGGCGTTGTACAGATAACCCAGGACGAGCATCGGGGCTGCAATCCACAGCAGCCGCCATTGATCCTGCGACCAGAGCACGGCCAGGCCAAGCAGACCGCCGGCCAGCAGGCTGAGCGCACCGTGCAGCAGCGCGACCTCCGGCCTTTGGCCGTGCACCCGAACCCAGGAATCGAACTTTTCAACATCCGCACCGAGCCGCCAGTCCGCCGCATCGTTGAACAGGTTGATGGCGTGCTGCAGCAGCACGACGGCCAGTGTGGCGAGCGCCAGTCCGAGCGGGTGCGGCACACCGCCCGCCTGCGCCAGCAGCGGTACCCCGAGGCCCGGCAATACCGAAACCAGGTAGATCGGCGGATTCAGCGCCTCCTGCCAGCGTGTCGCCGGGGATGCAGCGCGCACGGTGTTCAACCGAATCCCGTTCCTGGCCGGCGCGACTGCCGGCGATTCAGCCGGGCACCATATGACTGCCTGATCGGGTGCCTCATTCGCGGTCCAGGCTCTTTGCCGCGATCTCGTAGACATCTTTCGACACCTTCGCCGCGAGCACGGATTCCAGCACTGCCCGCATCTTTGCCTGGCGTGCCTCGTCGTAACGCTGCCAGCGTGACAGGACCCGCAGCAGGCGCGCGGCGATCTGGGGGTTGGCCGGATCGAGCGCCAGCACCTGTTCGTGCAGGAATTCGTAGCCGCTTCCGTCGGCCGCATGGAAGCGCAAGGGGTTGGCATTGGCGAAGCTGCCGATCAGGGCACGCACCTTGTTCGGATTGCGTAGCGAAAATGCCGGATGCTGCATGAGCGTCCGCACCTGCACGAGCGCGTCGGCCCGGCTCGACATCGCCTGTACCGCGAACCACTTGTCCATCACCAGCGGATCGTCACGCCAGCGCCGCTCGAAATCCGCCAGAGCCGTCTCGCGCGAGGCGTGGTCGCTATCGGCCAGCAGGGCCAGCGCGGCCATCACGTCGGTCATATTGTGTTGCGCCCGGTATTGGGCATGGCACAGCTCGCCACCGGCCGTGCCGGTAGCGACCGCGAGATAGCCCAGCACGCGATTCTTCAGACTGCGGCGGCCGATCGCCTCCGGCGTCGGGCGATAGGGTCCGTCAAGCTGCAGCTTGTCATAGGTGGTTCGCAGTTCGCCTTCGAGCGCGTGGCCGACGGCGACGCGCAGCGTCTGCCGCGCCAGGTGCAGGGCATCGACGTCGACCGTTGCCATGAAGTCGCCGAGGTAACCCAACGACGGCAGGGCGAGCACCTCGGCGGTCAAGGCGGGTTCGGCGGTGCCGCTCGCAAGCGCGGCACGGAAGGCCTGCAGCAAGCCGTCTGGCACGTCCATCTCGACCCCCTCGCGGAACTGCCCGGCCATCTCGAGCAGGATCCGTCGGGCCAGCGTTTGCGAGGCGTCCCACCGATTGAAGCCGTCGCTGTCGTTGGCCATCAGGAACATCAGCTGTTCGTCGCTGTAGTCGAACTCCAGCTTCACCGGGGCGCTGAACCCACGCAGCAGCGAGGGGACCGGCGCTTCATCGACACCACGAAAAACGAAGCGCTGGGTCGATTCAGTCAACTGCAAGGTGTGCTGCCCGGCCGGTTCCAGCGCATCGCCCAAGCGAACCACCAGATCACGCCCGTCTGCCCCGACCAGCCCGGTCACGATCGGGATCAGGAAAGGCGGTTTGCCGGTCTGGCCCGGGGTTTCAGGCACGGATTGTTCGATCTCGAGGACATAGCTGGCTGCAGCCGCATCGTACGTCCCTTGCACCCTGACCTGCGGCGTACCTGCATAGTCATACCAGTGTTGGATCTGTGCAAGATCCCTCCCGGAGGCATCGGCCATGCAGCATACGAAGTCCTCGGTGGTAACCGCCTGTCCGTCGTGGCGTTCGAAATACAGATCGGTGGCCTTGCGGAATTGCTCCGACCCGAGCAGATTGGCCTGCATGCGCACGACCTCGGCACCCTTCTCGTACACCGTGACGGTGTAGAAGTTGTTGATTTCGATATAGGCCGCAGGACGTATCGGGTGCGCCATCGGACCGGCGTCTTCGGCGAACTGGTGGGCACGCAGCAGGCGCACGTCCTCGATGCGTTTGACGCCGCGCGCGCCCATGTCGGCCGAGAACTCCTGGTCGCGGAACACGGTGAACCCCTCCTTCAGCGACAACTGGAACCAGTCCCGGCAAGTGATGCGGTTGCCGGTCCAGTTATGGAAGTATTCATGCGCAATCACACCTTCGATGCCGAGAAAATCCTGGTCGGTGGCGGTATCCGGTCGCGCCAGCACGAACTTCGAATTGAACACATTGAGCCCCTTGTTCTCCATCGCGCCCATGTTGAAGTCGTTCACCGCGACGATGTTGTAGACGTCCAGGTCGTACTCACGCCCGTACTTCTCCTCGTCCCAGCGCATCGCATTCACCAGCGAACGCAGCGCGTGATCGCATTTGTCTATGTTCTCCGGCTCGACGTAGACGCGCAGCCGCACTTCGCGCCCGGAAGGCGTGGTGTGTCGATCCTCGACATACCGCAGATCGCCCGCGACCAAAGCGAACAGGTAACAGGGCTTGGGTATCGGGTCGTCCCACACCGCATAGTGGCGGCCATCGGGCAGGTCACCGGACTCGCATGGGTTGCCGTTCGACAGCAGCACCGGGCAGGTTGCCTGGTCTGCCTCGAGTCGCACGGTGAAGCGCGCCATCACGTCAGGCCGATCGATGAACCAGGTGATCTTTCTGAATCCTTCCGGTTCACACTGGGTACAAAACATCCCTGCCGATCGATACAGACCCTCGAGTGCGGTGTTGTTCTCGGGTGCGATGATCACCTCGCTCTCGATCACGAACGCCTGCGGCGGATCGTTCAGGGTCAGCGATTCGTCGTCGACGCGGTACTGGTCGGCAGGCAGCTCGCTGCCGTCGAGCCGAACCCATACCGGCTGCAGACCTTCGCCGTTCAGGCGCAACGTCCCACCCGGCCCGAGCGGGTTGCGTCGGACCGCGAGTCGCGCAACCACCCGGGTGCCCTGCTCACGTAGGTCGACGAGCAAATCGACCGTATCGATCAGGTACGCGGGGGGTTGATAATCGGACAGCTTGATGGCGCGTGGGGTGGCCTCTTTCATCATGATCGAACCGGGCAGTTGCTGGTGATGGTGCGAGATCATATCGGCGCACCGATCGCGCGCCAAATGCCACCAACCCTGTGTCGGCAATGGGTAAACCCGTAAGGTTTCGCCGGCGCGCCCTGATTGTTAGGATGTCTATTGCTCCGGCAACTGAAGGTGTAAACATTCGGTTGCCGGAGCGATATAAAAGAACAGCGGAGGAAACGGCATGCCGGAAATCGAGATCTACAGCACCGGGATGTGTCCGTATTGCGTGCGCGCCAAGATGCTGCTGCAGCGCAAGGGGATGAGCTGGCAGGAAAAGCGTATCGACATCGACCACGACCTGGCGGGCGAAATGATGCAGCGCAGCAAGCGCCGCACCGTGCCACAGATCTTCATCGACGGCCGCCATGTCGGCGGTTACGACGACATGGCGGAACTCGATGCCGCCGGCGAGTTGGATGTGATCCTGGGCCTGGCCGGCGCAAAAATGCCGGACGATGCACCGCACACGATCGATGCATCGGAAGACGCACCGACCTGAACCCGGACGAGCGCGCAATGCCTGGCGAAAGCGAAACCATGCGCCTCGACAAGTGGCTCTGGGCGGCAAGGTTCTTCAAGACTCGCGCCCTCGCCGCGGAGGCCGTCGAGGGCGGCAAGGTGCACCTCAACGGTCAGCGCACCAAACCCGGCAAGGGCGTCCGGCACGGGAGCCGGCTGCAGATCAACAAGGCTGGGCTCGAGTGGGATATCGAGGTACAGCTGATCCCCAAGCAGCGCCGGCCCGCGTCAGAGGCACGCGACTTCTACACCGAGGACGATGCCAGCCGCCAGCGCCGCGAACAGGCAACAGCGGCGCTGCGCGCGGCGCGCGATGCCGCACCACTGCAAACCGCTTCCAAACCCAACAAACGCGATCGCCGACTGATCCATCGTTTCAAACAGGATGGCAGATGACGGCGCCATCACCAACGAAGGCGTGCTGCGGACTGCGAAGGCCTCGTGACACAGTGCGCGCGGCGGCCCGGAAGTCCGCCTGTAGAGTTCGCGTCGCGCCTGGCTCGGCTTTGGGAGTCAACGCCACCGGGGAGCCCGTGCGAACAGACCCCAGACCGGGCATGCGGCGCTAGCCGCCGACAGGGACCGATGGATCAGG
This sequence comes from uncultured Gammaproteobacteria bacterium, assembly GCA_963808165.1. Classification (GTDB taxonomy): domain Bacteria; phylum Pseudomonadota; class Gammaproteobacteria; order Chromatiales; family Chromatiaceae; genus Thiosocius. Next base: position 261,555 of record CAWEET010000023.1, read on the forward strand.
ACGCCTTCCGCCGAACCTATCGCGAGGTCAACGAGGTCTACTGCGCGTTTGAAAAAAGCGTGCTGACCAACGAATGCGGCTGCCGCTGTGCCGAACGCTTCTGCATCGCCGAGCGCGAGGGCGTGCACTGCCGGTCCCAGCCGAGCCAGGCGCGCTGCCTGCGTTGGCTTGGTCTACTGCGCGAGCAGGCCCGGTTTGCGTTGCGCACCGAACAAGGACGCAAGATCCTGCCGCACGGCAAGGCGATCCGCCTGCAGGTCGGCGGCGTGCGCGGACTGACGGCAGTGCTCGGCGAAACGAAAGACTCGGCAGTTGCCGACGTCGACGGCCTGTTGGGAGAGGCGGAAGCGCGTTACGGCAGGCTCGAAGACCTGCCCTTCTCCGAGATCATGCGTGAGGTCGCCGCCTACCAGGTGCGTAAAAGGTCACGCCGACGGCGTTGAAACCGGCTGCAGCCCGGCCGCCTGGGGCTGCAGGTTCCGGTAGCGGTCCGGGGCCCGTTAGTTCGTCGATGCCGATTTGAAGGTGGTACCGACCAGCGGCTCTGCATCGATCTGCGGGACATGGCACTGGTTGCAGAAGTAGCGCTGGCCGCTCGGCTTGTCGAGCTTGTTGCCGTCACGATCCAAGAAGTGTGATTCACTCATCTCGACCGACTTGGCCTCTTCCTTGCCGGGCTGCTTCACATGGCAATCGAGACACTTGTTCTGCTTCAGGGAAATCGTGTACTTCTCGTTATCATGCGGAACGAGCGGCGGCTGTTCCTCGAATGTGCGCGCGATGTTCTCCTTGTCGTTGATGAACTTCTGCAACTCGGGCGCCGGCTCGGTAACCGGGATCTCGGACACCCCGCGCAATGAGTTGATGTCGGCGACTGCCTGAGCGGCGAGTCCAACAAGGCAGACGAGCAGAAAAGAACCCAAGATCATTGACCGCTTCATGACGACACCTCACTTTTCTGGTTTATGCCGGATACAACCGGGCTGGATTTGTTGGAAAAACGCGTGGTAAACGCAAACACATCACGTGCGCAGACATCGATGCATCGCCCACAGTTTGTGCAGTGACCGGACGTGATCACCGCACCGATCCCCTTGTCCGCCCCCTTGAGGGCGGGTTTGATGACCTGATGCTCCGGGCAGATCGCGAAGCAGTCCATGCAATCGTCGCATTGCTCGCGCTTCACCGCCGCGACCCGGAGCACCGCCCCCTCACCCAGCAGGCCGTAGAAGGCACCGACCGGACACAGGTGACCGCACCAGGCGCGGCGCCCGACGAACAGGTCGAGAAGAAACACCGCGGCGACAATGCCCCAGGCCAGACCCATGCCAAACACCAGGCCGCGATAGACCATCGACACCGGGTTGACCAGCTCCCAGGCGATGCTGCCGGTGACCGCCGCTACCAACAGGATGGCACCCAGCATCCAATAACGGGTCTTGTCGGAGAAATGCGCGCCGCCCTTGACACCAATTCTGCAGCGCAGCCACTCGGCGGCATCGGTGACGATGTTCACCGGACAGACCCAGCTGCAGTACACCCGACCGCCGACCAACAGATAGAACACCAGTACGGTGGCGGCACCGATCAGTGCCGCCGTCTCGGGGACGTGGCCGCTGGCGAATGCCTGCAGCAAAACCAGCGGGTCGGTCAGCGGTAGCACACCGAGCGTCAGGCTCGATGCGATATTGCCTTTGACGATCCAGACACCCAGCAGCGGACCCGCGAGGAACAGTCCGAGGATCGCCAACTGGCTGATACGGCGCAGGATCAGGTAACGATGTGCAGCGAACCAGCCTTTGAGCTTGACCGCCTCTGCGCCGGGGCGCCCGCCGGGCTCCATCACAGGCCTCCCTTGCGATTCAGCGTATCCAGCGGGTTGCTGGGGAACGGCGCCAGCGGTGGCTCGGGTGCGGCTGGCGGCACCGGGCCTTCGCCGATGATCAGGCCCTTGCCGGCATGCTCGTAACGCATGCCCTCCGGCAGGTTGTATTGGTGTGGCAGATCGGGAGTCACCAGGGCCTTGCCTGCCTCGGCCTTCTGTTCCCAGCCGAGACGGTAGTGGCGACCCAGCATACCTTTGGCCAGCGCGATCGGGAACACCTTGATCGCCGCCTCTTCGAGGATGCAGGCCTTCTCGCACTTGCCGCAGCCGGTGCAGCCCTGCGAGTGCACCACCGGTATGAACAGCGCGTGTTTACCGCTGCGGTCGTTGTGCTGGTAGTCGATCGTGATGGCGCTGCCGCGCACCGGGCAGACATTGAAGCAGACCTCGCAACGCAACCCCTGGAACGCAATGCATGCCTCCTGGTCGACCACCACGGCCAGCCCCATGCGCGCCTTGTTGATTTCGGTCAGTGCCGGATCGAGCGCCCCGGTCGGGCAGGCCTTAACGCACGGGATGTGATCACACATCTCGCAGGGAATGTCGCGCGCCTCGAAGTATGGCGTGCCCAGCGCCACCGCATCACCGAGTTGGGCGAGTTTCAGCGTGTCATAGGGACAGTCACGCACGCACAGTCCACAGCGGATACACGCCGCCTGGAACTCCTTCTCGTCACCGACACCGGGCGGACGAATCGCCGTCGCCGGCAACGCCCGCGCCTGACGCTGGTACACACCCAGGGTCAGCGCGACCAGTCCCACACCCGCCGCGCTGCGCAGCGTCCCGGTCAGGAATCGCCGGCGTGACGAGTCGATGCCGTTAGGATGATTTGCGCCCTTAGCCATCGTGCTTCACAGGAGCTCGCGGGCGGGAGGCCATCGCAGCCTCCCGCGCTGCTCACTCTCCGCTCAGGCCTTCATGACCTTGACGGCGGTCTTTTTGAAGTCCGTCTCTTTCGACAAGGGATCGGTGGCGTCGAGCACCAGCTTGTTGACCAGGCGACCGGCATCGAAGAACGGCACGAACACCATGCCCTCGGGCATCTTGTTGCGCCCCTTGGTCTCGACGCGGCACACGATCTCGCCGCGCCGACTGACGATCTTCGCCGCATCGCCGCGCTTGAGGTCACGCTGCTTCGCGTCCTTCGGGTTCATGTACACCAGTGCGTCGGGTGCTGCACGATACAGCTCCGGTACGCGCCGGGTCATCGAACCTGAGTGCCAGTGCTCGAGGATGCGGCCGGTACCCATCCACATGTCATATTCGGCATCGGGCGCCTCTGCCGGCGGCTCGTACGGCGCCGAGATGATGTTCGCGCGGCCGTCGGCATTGCCGTAGAAGGCCACCTTGGCGCCCTTTGGCACGAACGGGTCATAGCCCTCGCGGTAGCGCCACAGCGTCTCCTTGCCGTCGACCACCGGCCAGCGCAGGCCGCGCGACTTGTGATACTGATCAAACTCAGCCAGATCGTGGCCCTTTTTCGGCCCCTGTATGCCGAAGATGCGGTACTCCTCGTACAGGCCCTTGTGCAGGTAAAAGCCGAAGTGCTCCATCTCGTCGTTGGCATACTGGTTGCCGCGGTCGTCGGTGACCCCCTCGCTCGGAAACTTGTTGACCATGCCGTTGGCAAACAACACGTCGAACAGGGTCTTGCCACGGTACTCGGGCTTTTTCGCCAGCAGGTCCTCGGGCCAGACCTCCTCGGTCTTGAAGCGCTTGGAGAACTCGACGAACTGCCACAGGTCGGAGCGCGACTCGCCCGGTGCCTTGACTTGTTGACGCCAGAACTGCGTGCGCCGCTCGGCGTTGCCGAAGGCGCCCTCCTTCTCGGCCCACATCGCCACCGGCAGGATCAGGTCGGCAGCCATCGCGGAAACGGTCGGATAGGCCTCGGACACGACGACGAAATTGGCCGGGTTACGCCAGCCGGGATACATCTCGTCGTTGATGTTCGGACCGGCCTGCATATTGTTGTTGGTCGTTACCCAGTAGCAGTTCAGCTTGCCGTCCTTCAGCTTGCGGCTCTGCAGTACGGCATGGAACCCTTTCTTGCCCGGCAACGTCCCCTCCGGCAGCTGCCAGACCTTTTCGGTGAAATCGCGGTGCGGCTTCTTGAAGACCACCAGGTCGGCCGGCAGACGATGCGCGAAGGTGCCGACCTCACGCGCGGTGCCACAGGCCGAGGGTTGGCCGGTCAGTGAGAATGGGCCGTTGCCCGGCTCGGAGATCTTGCCGGTCAACAGGTGCACGTTATACATCAGGCCATTGACCCAGACACCGCGGGTGTGCTGGTTGAAGCCCATGGTCCAGTACGACACGATCTTCTTGTTCGGGTCGGCATACAGCTTGGCCAGCTTTTGCAGGCTCTCGACCGACACCCCGGACAATTCCGACACGTACTCGGCGGTATAGGGCTCGAGATCCTTTTTGTACTGCTCGAAATCGATCTTGGCGAGCTTGCCCTTGCCGGCATTCTTAGCCGCCTGCTCGCGCGGGTCCTCGGGACGCAGGCCGTAGCCGATGTCGGTCGGGGTCTTGGTGAAGTTCACATGGGCATTGACGAAGTCCCAGTTGACCGCATCGTTGTTCACAATGTAGTTCGCGATGTAGTTCAGGATCGCCAGATCGGTCTGCGGCTTGAAGATCACGCCGTGGTCGGCCAGTTCGAAGCTGCGATGCTCGAAGGTCGACAGCACGTGGACCTCGCAGCCCTCCTTGGTCAGGCGGGTGTCGGTCAGGCGCGACCACAGCACCGGGTGCATCTCCGCCATGTTCGAACCCCAAAGCACGAACGCATCGGCATGCTCGAGGTCGTCGTAGCAGCCCATCGGTTCGTCGGCACCGAACGCGCGGATGAACGCGCCCACGGCTGAGGCCATGCAGTGGCGGGCATTCGGGTCGATGTGGTTGGAGCGGAAGCCGGCCTTGTACAGCTTGGACGCGGCGTAACCCTCGAACACGGTCCACTGGCCTGAGCCGAACATGCCGACGCTTGAGGTGACCTCTTCCGGCGGCTTGCCCTTGTTGCTTTCGAGGTCCTTCTTGATCGCCACCTTCCATTTCTCGGCCATGACGTCGAACGCCTCGTCCCACGAGACCGGCTCGAAATCACCCTCTTTGTCGAACTTGCCGTCCTTCTTGCGCAACAGCGGCTGGGTCAGGCGATCCTGGCCGTACATGATCTTCGACAGGAAATAGCCCTTGATGCAGTTCAGTCCGCGGTTGACCGGCGCATCCGGGTCACCCTGGGTGGCGACGACACGACCGTCCCGGGTGCCGACCAGCACAGAGCAACCGGTGCCGCAGAAACGGCACGGCGCCTTGTCCCAACGGATACCGCTGTCGTCCTCTGCGGCGACGGCCTGAATGCCCGGAATGCTGATGCCCGCGGCGGCCGCGGTGGCGGCGATGGCGTTGGTCTTGATGAACTCGCGACGTGACTGTTTCATAATTTTTGGGACTCCTCCGGCAGGGATTCGGTATCGATCTGGTGGTAGACGAGGGATGAAGAGGCCACCCCATCCAGGGTCGCCAACTCGCCCATGGCGTCAGCGCAGGCGCTGTACTCACGGCCCTCGACGGTGACCACCATGCGGCCATGCTCGCTGGCGTGCAGCTCCACGCCGGACATCGCGGCCAGCGCCTGCTCGATCTTTGGCGCAAGTTCCGGGCGTGACATCAACAACAAACCACAGACGTGGTATTCGTTCATGCAGTCTCCTCGATCTGGATAACCTGGGTCGGGCAGGTGGCGATACAACTGCCACAGCCATTGCACAATGAATCGTTCACCGAGGGCATCGCACGCCCCCCGGTCTGTAACTGAAAGCGGATCGCCTGCACCTCACAGGCATCGCCACAGGCGCGACAGGTGGTACCGCGTGCACTCAGGCACTGCTCCCCGATCGAGACCCGGAGCCGCCATGGTCGTGCCAGCCGCCTGTCGATGGCGCCATCCCGGCAGGCAGCGGCGCAGGCGCCGCAAAAGGAGCAGCCGCCGCGCGCGAATTCGACCGTCGGGAATCCGCCGTCGCCGGCAACCAGGACGGCCTCTTCACAGGCCTGCACGCAGTCGCCACAACGTGTGCACACATCCTCGAAGGCGGTCACCGCCCACGGCACGTGGTGTTTGAGCCGTTCTGCCCGGCCTGTGAAAAATGCCCTGCGCGCGGTATTGATAGTTGTCATTGCATTCGCCAGACCAAGTCTGGCCGCTCTCAAGGGACTCCAAGCGTAGACACGCGCCCCGGGGATAAACTTGACGGAGATCAAGTTTGAATCGGGAGCGTTTGACGACAGTCAATTGGACACGATTATTGTCGGGAGGACGCAGGCCGGCCGTTTTGGGATACCTGTCCGGCGGCAGGCGGCACCGCGGACAAAGCCGCCGGGCCTCGGCCGGAGCAGGGATTCATCCGCGATGCCGGCGAACCGAGTATGCGGGGGGAGTCGGCGTATCGGAGAATTCCGGATCGGGCCGGAACCGGGGCACAGGGACCGCCAGGGATCCCCGTGCCTTTGTCTGCCTAGGCGCTCGCGGTCGCCAGGTTGGTCTGTCGGAACTCGACCAGCGCCGAGCGGAACCATCCGGCATGCTCGGCCTCGGAGTCGATGACACGCTGATAGACCGCCGCGGTCGCGGTCTCTCCCTCGGCCAGCGCCTGGTCACGGAAACGCGGGTAGATATCCTGATACTCCCGCTCTTCGACGCTGATAGCGACACTCAGCGCCTTCTCCACCACGCCCTGCGGATTCATCTCGATCAGGTCATCGCAATTCGCCTGGATGGCCTGCAGTGCATCGACCGCACGCTGCGTGTCCTCGCCGCGACTGGGCACGCCAATGTCGTCGTACAGCTCGCGCAACCAGACGGCGTGCAGTTTCTCTTCTCCCGCCACCTTGCGGAACAGATGTGCCAGATCGGGATGCCCGGCCTTCTCCGCCCAACGGGCGAATTCCGGGTACATGATCTGATTTTCGTATTCCTCGACGTCGACGAACGACTCGGCCGTCTGGTTAATTCTGCTATCCTGCTTCGCCGCGGCGAAGCAGGCAAAAATCATATCCTCGGTAATCTCAGGCTGACTCATAAATCCTCCGAATGGTCTTGGGTCTGCGCAGCGCAGCCCAACCCGCCACACTGCGACAGGCACAATATAGTCGGTTTTCCTGCCTCTGGACCACGGTGAATTTCGCCTGGCCGACGAGGTCGTTCGAGGCAGGGCATCAGCGGGACGCGATGCTGCAACCTCTCGCCGCTGGCCCGACCGATCGACGACGGCACCATCAGGGGCCGCTCAGGGGGTGCGCCCGAGCAAGCATCCCCGGGCCAAGCCACCGACCCCGTACAGCACAGGCAACGTCCGGCCAAAGGCCCAGCTGGTCAGCCCGGGCCGGGCCGTAATCCATGATTACAGGAGATTTATTCGGCCATACGATATCGCCGGACGGCGCCGACCGTGGGCGACGGAAACGCCGACTTCCCGGCTACCACCTGCCCTGCATCGGGACTTCGCGCAGATCGTCTTGGCCCCCGGGTGGCACACCCGACGCGGTCGGCGGTAGGGTCCGCCGTCGGGGTCGCGGCAGTCATCGTGGCGTCATCCCTGGCGGGCACGGTCGCTGTCATGGACAGGCCAGCGCGCCGACGGCGCCACGGCGTCGGCGCAGATTCTGACTGCCGAGGCTGACCGCACATTGCCTCTTCACACGTTTGAAATGCTCACCGGGGCGAGTTTGGCGAGGGAAGGCCGGCCCAGCGCCCGACTGCCTGCGGCAAGTCCTGAGATCCGGTTGTTGAGACGTGAACGGCACCGGGAGCCGGGGCTGGCGGGCTGGCGCAGGCGGATCGCCTCGGGTTATAAGGTTGGCTATGCGGTACCTGTTCTTACTGGCTTTGATTGTGGCAACTATGGGCGAGCTACATGCCGGCGACAACGCAGACAATCTTGCGCTGCCGGCCGATGGATGGAACCTGGTCACCGATGGAGTGATGGGGGGCGTTTCCGAGGCCAAGATGTCGCTCGATACCGTGCAAGGTGAAACCTGCATCGCACTGCGCGGGCAGGTCAGCACGGCCAACAATGGCGGCTTCATCCAGATTGCCCTCGACATCCGGGATTCAGCACGGCTTGCGGAGGGTTACGATGGGCTGAGGCTCGATGTGATCGGCAATGGTGAAACCTACAATGTCCACCTGCGCACCTCGGAGCTGTGGTTGCCGTGGCAGTCGTTTCGCGCGTCGTTCGAGACTGCGTCCGAGTGGCACACAGTGTATCTGCCGTTCTCCGGATTCGAACCCTATCGAACAGGTGCCGCACTGAAGCTGCCAAAGTTGAGTCGTTTGGGCATCGTGGCGATCGGCAGAGACTTCGAAGCCGACCTGTGCGTCAAGGGGCTGGCCTTCTACCGGCAGCGCGATTGAAATTGCGAGCCGGCCCGCCTGGGGCCACCTCAGCTGCATGATCGCACCCGCTCACGGTTATGCGCATTGATTTCCGCACCAAGCCTTCCGGGCCCCAACATGGCCCATTACCGCGTATAGCCAGCATACCTTGGCAGTCCCCGGCCAACCGGTTTCGAGCCACACTTCGCCCCGGCCCTGTCGGGCAACAGTGGCCCCAGTCTTGTAGCATGGCGTGGCAAGCACACACGAGGACCGCGTTTCATGCCTGCGGACGAGAGCCCTTCTTCAGCGAAGTCGGTCGGCACGACCGACACCGGGTCAGCACAGGTCGGCGACAGCGATGACCCTGCCGGCAATTCGGCTGCATTGATACCGGTTGTCGGTGTCGCCGCCTCTGCCGGCGGACTGAAGGCGTTTCGGGCATTGATATCCCACCTGCCGAAAGACACCGGGATGGCCTTCGTGCTGATTCAGCACCTTGATCCCCGACACCACTCGATACTACCCGAGCTGCTAGCGAAGGACTCGCCGCTGAGCGTCCGGGAGATCGCCGACGGCATTGTGTTGGAACCCGATGTCATCTACGTGATTCCGCCGAACCGGCAGCTGTCGATACTTCACAACGCGCTGCATTTCATTCCCGAAACCAGCAAAGAGCAACACTATCACCCGGCGGATGTCTTTTTCCGAAGCCTCGCCGAAGACCGGGGCAGCCTTGCGATCGGCGTCGTGCTGTCCGGGACGGCGTCGGACGGCACCCTGGGCTGCCGCAGCATCAAGGCCGCCGGCGGCACAACGTTCGCGCAAGACAATGACAGCGCCGAATATGACGGCATGCCGAGCAACGCGGTCGCCGCTCGCTGCGTCGATTTCGTTCTCCGTCCAGAGGAGATCGCCCGGGAATTGGGGCGAATCTCACGTCACCCGATCTTCAAGCCGGTTTGTGTCTCGACCCGGTCCGAAGCCCCGCTTTCGGCAAGCGCCGACCAGATGAGTAAGATCTTCATCCTGCTGCGATCCCGCACGGGGCACGATTTTTCCTATTACAAGCCAACCACCATCAAACGGCGCATCAACCGGCGGATGATGGTTCACCGGATCGATAGCGTGCCCCACTACATCAAGTACCTGCAGAAACACACCGGGGAGCTGGATGCGTTGTTCCAGGATCTGCTGATCAACGTCACGGCGTTCTTCCGTGATCCCGAAGTGTTCGACGAACTCCAGCGAACCGTCATCCCAACGATCCTGGCGGACCGCCCGGCCGGTATGCCGATTCGCCTCTGGGTGCCTGGTTGCTCGGATGGCCAAGAGGCCTATTCACTGGCGATGGCGTTCCATGAAAAACTCAGCGAACAGAGCGGCGCCCCGCGTTTGCAGGTGCAAATATTCGGCAGCGATATCGATGAATCGGCGATCGAGGCGGCACGCCGTGGCCAGTTTCCCGATTCGTCGATCTCGGCGTTGTCTGCGGTCCGCAAAGAGCGCTATTTGCACAAGGTCAGCGGCGGCTATCAGGTCAGCAGATTCATCCGGGACATGTGCGTCTTTGCAGTGCAGGACATCATCAAGGATCCGCCATTTTCCCGACTCGACCTGATCAGTTGCCGCAATCTGCTGATCTATTTCAGCACCAATTTGCAGAAGAACGCACTGCGGATCATGCATCATGCACTGCAGCCCTCGGGTTTTCTGTTGCTCGGTACCTCCGAGACCATCGGCGACCAGGTGGATTTGTATTCTCCGATCAGCAAGCGCTGCAAGATCTACCGAAAGAAGGCGGTCGTTGCCCGCCTGAGGGGCGATCCGGTATTCCAGCCTGTCTCGCAGTGGCCGGCAGCCGGAATCCGGGATGCTGCCGAGCCCGACGAGACCTTCTACAACCTGGAACAAGAGGCACAGCGCGTCCTGCTGGAGAACTACGCGCCCCCTGGCGTGATTGTCGGTCCGGACCAATCGATTCTGCGTTTCATCGGCAGGACATGGCCCTTCATCGAACCCTCAGCAGGCGCCGCTTCCCTCAACGTTCTGAAGAATGCACACCCGGGTATCGTCATCGAGTTGCGCGCAGCCTTTCACGAGATCGTGAAAGGCGTCGGATCGACGCGTAAGGACGATGTCCGATTGACGGTCGATGGCGAAGAGCGGCGGGTGAATCTGCATGTCGTGGCGCTCGGCGAGGGCCCGCGTGGCGAACAAAATCTGCTGGTGCTGTTCGAGCCACGCCCGGTCGCAAACCGGACATCTGCCACGGACATGGCTAGTGGACCGGTAGACGAGAGCCGTGTCACGGAAGTGCTGGCGCGCAATGCCGAGCTGCAACGGGAGGTGAAGACGACGCGTGAGTACATGCAAGCGGTCGTCGAAGAGCAGGAAGGCACCAATGAAGAGCTGCGCTCGGCCAACGAGGAAATCCAGTCGGCAAACGAAGAGCTGCAGAGCACCAACGAGGAACTCGAGACCGCCAAGGAGGAATTGCAGTCCACCAACGAAGAACTGGCGACGGTGAATGAAGAGCTGGAAATCCGTAACCAGGAAACCGACCGGGTCAACAGCGATTTGATCAATCTGTTGGCAAGCGTGGAGATACCCATCGTGATCGTGGGTCCGGACCTGAGCGTCCGCCAGTTCACCAAGCCGGCAGGAAAGCTGCTCAACCTGATTGACACGGACATCGGGCGGCCGCTCGGCAACATCCGGGCGAATATCGAAATCCCGAACCTCGAGGCGGAAGTGCTTCACGTGATCGACTCCATGGTCACTCACTCGATCGAATTGCAGGACAATGGCGGCCGCTGGTACTCGGTCCGGATGCGTCCGTACAGGACCCTGGACAAGCGTATCGACGGCGCAGTCGTTGCCTTCATCGACATCGACGACATCAAGAACTTCGAACGCACCAAGGAGACGTTGGAAGAAGAGCGCAAGCTGGCCACGATCGTGCGCAATTCGAACGATGCGATCACGCTGCAGGACTTCGACGGCGTTATTCAGGCGTGGAATCCAGCCGCCCAGCGGCTGTTCGGATACACCGAGCAGGAGGCGCTGGGAATGAATGTCCGAAAGTCCCTGTCCGCAGCCCATATCCCGATACTCGAGGCGGTGTACGAACAGCTCCGGAACGGTCAGGATGCGACCCCCGTGGAAATCGAGAGAATCGCACGCGATGGCCGCCGGATGCCGGTTCGGCTGATAGCAAGCGCCCTCATCGATGACCAGGGCAAACCGGTCGGGATAGCGACCATCGAGAAAACGGTTTAGATTTCCCTTTAGTCAAGAAGAAAGGCCGGTGTCCTGACTCAGGGCACTAGATGCGGTATTCGGCCCAATGCCCAGTGGCCGACGTCTGCACAGAGGGAACAGCTGGTTGCCGGTATACGCTCACGGCGCCAAGGCTTTTCGGAGGTGTCGAATGGAAAGATACCGTGATTTCGGTCGCGACGACCTGATTCGCGCGTTGCGAGACTACGAGGCCGCGAGCCTCGGCAGCGAGGACGAGAAGAAGCGGCTGCTCTACGACCTTCCGCTCCACCAGATCGAACTGGAAATTCAGAATCGCGATCTCCGTGAAACCCAGACGGCGCTCGAAGAGGTTCGGGATCGTTACGCGGAATTGTACGATTTTGCTCCCGTGGGCTATCTCAGCCTGGATCCCAGCGGCATGATCCGCAAGCTCAACCTGACCGCATGCGCAATGTTGGGCAAAGAGCGGCAGAGTCTGATCGATTACCCTTTCCGATCACTGCTTGCGGAGGGCAGCAGACGGCCTTTGCTCGACCTGCTACTGCAGGCATTCCAGAGTGACCAGCCGCTAATTGGCGAATTCAAGCTCGACGGCGACGAAGGACGGGTGGCCCAGTTGGAATGTCAGCGGCACTTGGAAGCCGAAGGCGAGGACACCTGTCTGACGATCCTAACCGACATTACCGCACGGAAGCGCGCGGAGTCGGATTTACGGCGGGAGCGGGCCATTCTGCAGCAGATGATCGACAGCATCGACGATCCGATGTTGGTCATCGGCCTGGACTACAGCATCCTGCGAATGAATCAGGCGGCCCGGGACATCGCACGAAGCTCGGGCCTGGATGGGTCGGCCTGCCTGAACTGTTACAAGCTGGTGTATGACAGCCATCGACCCTGTGAAGGCGAACACCAGCCATGCCCACTGAAGACGGTGATGCAGACACGGCAGCCAATGACGGTGGTCCACCAACACCGTTCGGCGACTGGCGGCACACGAATAATAGAACTCACCGCCAGTCCGCTGCTGGACGAGGCCGGACAGCTCCTGGGCGTAATCGAAGTCAATCGCGACGTCACCGAATCCCCGGGGCCAGCCGGATCGGAGTGATGCTGCAATACTCGCCGCGCCACGCGAGCCGGATGCTCGCGGACGAACAAGCGGCTGTCGCGACCCGCCCGCAATCGAGCGGGCCCACTGACGGCTAGCGCAATGCCTTGAACAGGTTTTTTCTGTTCTTTTTCTGCGGGACGCGGGTGACGTCCATGCTGATATGGTGCGGCGTATAGACGGTGGTCCTGATCAGCCAGTCCCCGGACGGCAGTTTTGCCTGCTCGGTCATGGTACGTATCTGCGTGGTATCGTCGTAGGCATCCTCGACCATATCGTATACAAGCTTCATTGCCATCTCCCCTTTTTCGTTGAACCTGATTCCGTGGATGCAGGGCGGCATTTCTCGACACCTGCACCGCATAGTCTCAACGAAAGGTCGTGGCATCGCAATCCTGGTCAGCGTTCGCGGACCGGGGCAGCGGGTTTGACGTCGCTTCACCGTCGTGCGCAAACGACACTGTCGGCGGCTGACTGTTTTATTGCGGAGACAACCATGATGATCAGCACCCGCCAGGGAATCGGACCATGCACGAACTGAGCGACAACACACTCGACCTGGACTTTCTGCGCAGCCAGATCGTCGGTGTCGACACACGACTCGCGACGCCCTTCGGGGAGCGTCTGATGCTGTACGCAGACTACACGGCTTCGGGACGCTCGCTGCATTTCATCGAAGACTACCTCTTGCGCCATCGGCGATTGTATGCGAATAGCCATACCGAGGATGACGTCACCGGGCGCGTGACTACAGACTTGCTGCATCAGGCAGAGGAGCGGATCAAACGAGCCGTCAACGCCGGACCAGACGGGCGCATCATTGCCTGCGGAACCGGCGCCACGGGCGCCATCGACCGCATGCAGCAGATCGTGGGGGTGAAGCTGCCGGCGGCCAGCCGGGCACTGCTGCATCGTCTGCTGGAGGGATTCCTCGGATCGGAGCAGGCAGCGGCATTCGACGCCTATTGCCGGCGACACCGGCCGGTGGTGTTTGTCGGACCCTATGAGCATCACTCGAACGAGATCTCATGGCGCGAGAATCAGGCCACCGTGGTCGAGGTTGCACTGACCGAAGACGGCGGCATCGACCTGCACCACCTGGAGGCACTGTTGCAGGACCCGGCGTACCAGGATCGCCTGCGCATCGGCTCTTTTTCCGCCGCATCCAATGTCACCGGGATGCGTTCACCCGTCTACGACCTGGCGAAACTGCTGCATCGATATGGCGCTCTGGCGTTCTTCGACTATGCCGCATGCGCGCCCTACGTGGTGATCGACATGAACCCTTCGCCCGATCAAGTGGCGAACGGCGCCTTCCTCGATGCCGTGTTCGTCTCACCGCATAAGTTCCTTGGCGGACCGGGATCGAGCGGCCTGCTGATATTCAACCAACGCTGTTACCATCCGGAACTGCCCCCAAGCATCGCCGGAGGCGGGACCGTCGACTACGTCGGCCCGGTGGATCACGATTTCATCCATGATATCGAGGCACGGGAAAAAGCCGGCACCCCGGGCATACTGCAGACCGTTCGCGCCGCCCTCGCCTTCGAGGTGAAAGCGGCCGTCGGTATCGAGCGTATCGAACGGCGCGAGGCGGAGATGCTCCGCGCGGCCTTTGCCCGCTGGGGCGCCAATCCCCGAATCGAGATTCTCGGCAATCCTGACCCGGCTCGACGGGTCGGGATCTTGTCTTTCAACATCAGGGACCCCAAGGACCAGTATCTCCACCCGCGGTTTGTGACCACACTGCTGGATGATCTGTTCGGTATACAAAGCAGGGCCGGCTGTTCCTGTGCCGGGCCGTATGGTCATCAGTTGCTTGGTATCGACCAGCAGAAGGCCGAAGAGTATCGCGATTGGATCACCCGTGGTTATCACGGAGTCAAGCCCGGCTGGTGTCGTGTCGGCTTTCATTATGCATTCGATGAGGCCGAGGTGGAGTATCTGCTGAGCTGTGTCGAGTTCGTGGCGGAACACGGCCATCGCTTTGTGCACTTGTACCGTTTCGATGCCAGGAGCGGCGGCTGGCGGCACAAGCATTGGCAGCCGCCTGGCGTGCGGTTGTCTCTGAACGAGGCCTTGCAGGCCGATCGAATCAAGCCGCGGACGCTGACCGAGTCCGCCCGCAAATCGCTCTATCAAGCCTATCTCACGCAGGCCGCGGAGTTCGCCCACCAGGCGGCTTCAGCGCAACAGCGCTGACTTTGGCACTTGCGCCCCGGCGCACCCGAGCGGGCCGACGGCGTGAATCCTTCCCCAGAGGCACGGTTGCTTGAAGACGCGACGACAAGACAGCAGAATGATGATTTATTGTCAGGTAGGTATCCAATGCCCAACACACAATGCCTCACCGCTGCGATGCTTGAAGTTGGCATGCGCCACTCGGCACGCCTTTCGTTCAGCAGAGAGCAGGTACAGCAGTACTGCTCCCTCAGCGGAGACCACAATGCGATACATTCGGACCCGGAAGCGACGCGCCTGAGATTCCCGGGGGCGCGCGACATCGTGGTTCCGGGTGGCCTGATTCAGATCTCGGTAACCGGGATCTTCGGCCGCGAGTTCCCTGGTGACGGTTGCCTGGGTCTCAGCTTCGTTCCTGAGCGCTTTCGTCAACCCGTCTTCCCGGATGACGAAATCGATGTAGAGATCGTCGTGTCTAAGATTCGCGGGCCCATGGTCGAGGTGGAAATCACCATGAAGGACGCCGAGGCCAATCTGATATCGACAGCCAAGTCGAAACTGGTCGCCGCCGACGATGCCTACCGGAACTGGTGGTCGCAACAGGAGTAGCGCCGACGCCCCTGCTGAAGCAGTGCCGACCGGTTTGATCCCGCTGCTGTCTGCCGCCGATGCCGGCTAAGACTCGTCCGGCTCGTACATGGCAAGGAATTTTTCGGCGCCGATACAGTAGCCGTCCGAACCGTCCGCATTGTTCGAAACTAGGTAGTCCCCGGCGCGATACTCGGATACACCCTCTTTGGTCTCGACGCACCCTTCGCTCGCGGCCTTTACTGCGTAGACGGGTGTCGTCTTGAGATAGACACCCGGACTCAATTCACGGTAGGTGGATGCAAACACGGCGCCGTCGACGGTATAGACGTCGCCAGCATTATTCACCAGCCAGTCCCCTTGCTTGCCGCGCTGCTGGCCACCCCATTTGACATAGACCAACGTCTGTATCTCCATGCTGAGCTGAACGGCAGTCACGAACTGATCCGGTTTTTTGCGATAACGTTTTCTTGTGCTCATAGCGTCATTATACGTCCCTATAAACTGCCGACTGCCGGAACGGCGCCCGCGGTAATTGGCCATTCGGCAACGCAATGACTAACTTTAAGGCCGTGCTGCAGGCCGGGCCGATCGATCGCCATCAGCAACTTCGGCAAGACTTCCGGGAGATGCCGACCGGGTGTGGTGCGGCCATCCCAGCCAGGAGCGCATTGACTTTCGGCCTCCACGGACGGATTCGTGGCAACCGCGGGTCGAATACTCCGCGGCGCCAGTCTCGACATCAATGTGGTTGGGAGATCGGCAGGATCGTTTCCGCTGCATCGATAGGCTCAGCGCACAGTCCGGCAAGGGCAGCCGGCACGACATAGGAATTATTATCATCTTAACTTAGACTCTGCGTAGAGGCCGTCAAGGTACGAGCGGGGGCATGCCCGTCCCGCTTGTCGATCAGCAGCAACACCTGGTGAGTATATCGACGGCCAGGTCACCGCAGCGCAGGGTTCCCGGTCCGGCAGGATCAGCCACCGAACGACGAGGATGACATCATGTTGAACCCCGCCTTCGAAGCATCGCTACCGTTCATCATGCGCTGGGAGGGTGGCTATGTAGACCATCCCGACGACCCGGGCGGACGCACCAACAAAGGCGTGACCCAGAAGACCTACGATGGGTGGCGTACACGACAGGGACTGCCGACGCGCCACGTCGAGATGATCGAAAACGACGAAGTCGAGACCATTTACGAGACCGGCTATTGGGTGCCACCACGATGCGACCTTCTGCAACGGCAGTTGGATCTCGTGCAGTTCGACACCGCGGTCAATATGGGCGTGGGCCGCGCGGTACGCGTTCTGCAAGCAGCCCTCGGTTGCGACGTGGACGGCGATTTCGGGCCGCAGACGGCGAACGCGGCCAGCGCTTGCGAGCTGGCCGGTACGATCATCGCCTACTGCGACGAACGCGAGGCCTTCTATCGCCGGCTGGCCGAGCGTAGACCGAGGCTCGGCGTGTTTCTCAAAGGCTGGCTGAACCGGCTCAATGCGTTGCGCAGCGAGGTTGGCCTGCCAGGCTACGAGGCCGCCATGCCATTGGACTTCGGTGATACCGGCTATGTGGCGAAGGTGCCCGATTTCGGTACAGACCCGGAGTACGATTAACAGCCCCCCACGTTCGGGTGAGTCCCGCGTCGACCACAACAAGAATGGAGCACAGCCCATGGCACACGTCACCTTTATCCACGGCATCGCCAACAAGCCGCCGGCCTCGGAGCTGCTGCGCATCTGGCGTAACACGATAGCCAACGCATCAGACCCGCTGCCGCTGGGCGACCTCGGCGTGAGCAGCTCACTGGTCTATTGGGCGGATCTGCTCTACGAGCAGCCCGAAACAGATCTGTCCGCCTATGAAGGCGTCTTGGAGAACACCGCGGATGCAATCGATGGCGGCGGCGATGCACCTGCGGTGACCCCGACGTCGCCCGAGGAGGCCGCCTTCCTCGAAGGGCTGAGGGGCAAGATGACCGGGCTGTCGGATCTTGAACTTGAGGCAGAAGATGCGCCGGCCGTGCCGCCCCAGCCGCAAGGCGCGCTTGAACGCGTCCCATTGCCGTGGTTCATCAAACGACGTTTCCTCAAGGCCTTTCTGCGCGATGTGCACCACTATCTATTCGATGTCGCGTACGCACCGGGCGGCGGTACGCCGGTGCCTATCCAGCAGACGATCCGGCAGCGCTTCCTGGATGCCCTCGAGGCACCGGCGGTGACACGTCCGCACATTGTCGTCTCGCACAGTATGGGGACGGTGATTGCCTACGACTGCCTGAAGCGCCTGCCTGATTGCGCACCGGTCGACGGGCTGATCACGCTTGGCAGCCCGCTCGGGCTGGACGAAGTGCAGGATAAGCTGCAGCCGGGATGGAGTCGATCAGACGGCTTTCCGCAAGACAAGGTCGCGGGCCGCTGGGCCAACCTGTTCGACCGCCTGGATCCGGTCTGTGGATTTGATCCCAAGCTTGCCAACGACTTCCGCCGGGGTGGCGCGGCCGCGGTCGAGGACACGGCTGTCCAGAACGACGGTGCATGGCGCCACTCCATCACCAAGTACCTGCGCCAGCCCGAGTTCAACCGCTCGCTCCGGGAGTTGCTGCGGTTGTGAGGGTCGCAGAATTCTCGTGTAGCGGCATGACGGTCGACGAACTGCACGCGCGGACCGAAGATGCCCTGCGGAACCTCGGCGGGCTGTGCCGGGACGAGGAACTCGCCGTTGCCAAGAAACTCGTCGCGTGCCTGCGCGATGTGCGTGAGTACGAGTCCATGGGGCGGCTCGCCGAGGCGGTCAGCCGACGGGATCCGAAAGACCCGACCAACCGCCGCCTGTACGCTCAGTACCTGATCGATACCGGAATGGCGACAGTGGCAGTCGATCTCCTGCGGACCCTCGCGCGGCGGCTACCCAAGACACACCCGGAGTTTGCCGAAACCAACGGCCTGCTCGGCCGTGCCTACAAACAGATTTTCTATGATGCCGGAGACAAGACGAATCCAGGCGCCCGCCAGGCACTGAAAGAGGCGATCACCGCATACCGCAGGCCGTTCGAGGAAAACCCGGCCAACACCTGGCATGGGGTAAACCTCATGGCACTTCTCACCCGGGCCCGCGCCCTCGGCCTGAGGGTCGCCCCGGGCCTCCACCCGGAAGACATTGCCAAACGGGTCATCCGTCAGCTGGACAAGATACCGCAGGAAAAGCGGGATGAATGGTTCCTGCCCACACTGACAGAGGCCTCACTCGGTCTCGGGGACTGGCCTGCGGTCGAACGACTGGTGCGATCGTACGCGGCATCACCCGATATCCAGGCGTTCCAGGTCGCGGGCATGCTCCGGCAGTTCACCGAGGTCTGGAATCTGGAATCTGTCGATGAACGCGGACGAGGGCTGATCAACATTCTGCGGGCGCGGCTGATCGACCTGCCGCAAGGAGAGATGGACATCACTGCAGACGAACTCCAGCGTCTGCGCAGACAGCCGGACCCGGACAGATCCCAGCTCGAGGCGGTGCTTGGCGACAAAGGGCCCGAGACTTACCGCTGGTGGAAGACCGGTCTCGACAGGGCCCTTGCGGTGGCATCCATCCGACAGCGCCTCGGCGGCCGTATCGGCACCGGATGCCTGATGCGCGCGGGAGACCTGGGGCTGGAACCACAAGAGGAACTGCTGCTGCTGACAAACTTCCATGTCGTCAACGAGCATGGCGCAAGCCCGGGTATCCGGCCCGAAGAGGCCGAGATCGTCTTCGAGGCCGCCGACCCGGGCGCACGTTACACCATCGAGAAAATTCTCTGGAGTTCCTCCCCCGACCATCACGACGCGAGTCTGCTGCGCCTTGCCGGGCCGCTGCCGGATATCGCCCCATTGCCGGTCGCGCGATCACTGCCCGTGCTCGAGGAAACAGCGCGCGTCTATATCATCGGCCATCCCGGGGGAGACGATCTCGCCTTCTCTTTCCAAGACAATCACCTCCTCGACCATGAGGGGCCGCCGGTCGGAAAGCCGCAGATACCGAGCGTGTGCCGGGTGCACTATCACGCCCCGACCAAGGGTGGAAGCTCTGGGAGCCCGGTCTTCAACTCGCGGCTTTGGGAGGTGATCGCGCTGCACCACAAGGGTGGCAGACTGGGCATGCCACGACTCAACGGGGCATCTGGCAGCTATGCAGCGAACGAGGGCATTTCGCTGCATTCGATCATCGAGGCGATGTCTGCATGATGGCTGCCCGCCGGCATTGCCGCACACCCGTCTTTCGATGCGCGACGCCGATCCCGCGTCCAATGGCAATGGACTGACCTGCCTGTTGCGCCAGTCGATCACAGGCCAGGCAGCAAAAACCGATCTGGCGGCTGCAGCCCGGCAGATCGGTGGTCACTACAGCTGGTGTTCTGCAAACGTTGCGTCGCCCAGGGCGCTGCGAGCCAGGTCGATGACGTGCCGATGGTGGGTAAACAGCATCACCTGTCCGCCTTCGGCGAACCTCGCCAGGGCCCGCAGGATATTGCAGGCGCGCTGATCGTCCGAGGTGACCAGTACATCGTCCAGCACCAGCGGCATTTGCGGGTGCGATTCGCGCTGCATTTCGAGCGCGGCAAGGCGCAGCGCCAGGTAGAGCTGATCCGCCGTGCCTTCGCTCATCGCGTCCACGCCGATGCGGACGCCGTCTTCGCGCTCGGCCAGCAACAGGGGCTTTTCATCGGCCTCATCGACCACCAGTCGCTGGTAGCGCCCGCCGGTCATCAGCGAGAAATAGGTCGACGCCGCGGAAACCATCGGGGCCTGGGCGCGTTCGCGGAAACGCTTCAGCGACTCCCGCAGCAGCGCATGGGCAAGCCGCAGCCGAACCCATGGACGAACTGCCGCCTGACATCTGGCGGCAGCCGATTCCATCGCCTCCCTGGCCCTGGCCGCCGCATCCGAGGCATCGATCGCGCCGAGTGCCCGGCGTGTCTCTTCCTCCACCCTGGCGGCCCCGGCCTGTTCTTCCTCCAGGCGCTCGATCGCCTCGCGGCATGCCTGCCTTTCGCTGTCCAGACCAATCGTGTCCCTGTCACCCAGACGTTCGCGCAACTCGGATTCCGGGCGTGTCGACGCCTGAGCCAGCTGCTCGCGCTGGGCATCCAGGGTCGCCTGCATGCGTCGTTTGCGGGCAGCGCGTGCCTCACACTCCGGAAGCCCTGCGACAGTCTGCACGCCCGCGGCGGCACACAGCCGGACAAGCGCAGCAGACTGGCGCTCACGCCCGGCAGCCGCACTGGCCCGCTCGCCTTCGACCCGCGCCCGGTCCTTGACCAGATCCAACCGCCGCCGCTCATTCTCGCGCGCTGTCTTGAGACGGCGCAGCAGGCGTTCAGCGAAATCATCGGTCATGTCGCCAAGCGGTTCGTCGAGCACCTCGGCGAGATTCGAGGCCTGCTGCCGGAAGTCCTCGACCACGGCCTGCTCCTGAGCCTGTCGCAACCGGATCTGGCCAAGTTCCGCCGCCTGGCGGGCAAGGCCGTTCAACTCATCCAGGCGGGCCTTTACCGCAGCCGCCGGGCTGCCGGGCGACAGGGATAGTTGATCCCTCCATGTCGCCAACGCCTCGTCGCGGCGCTGCAGATCCGCGCTGGCCTCGGCGATCCGGCCATCGAGCCGCTCGCGATCCACACGGCGGGCACTTTTCGCACTGGCGCGTTCCTCGTGTCTCACCTGAAGCGCGCTCGCCTGCCGCTCCCATCGCGCCGCCCGGGCAATCAGCGGAGGCAGATCCGATGACGCTATCGTTTCGCCGACCGCCCGCAGGGCCGCCGTAAGACCCTCGACCGCACGGGCTTGTCCGGTCAGCAAGTGCTGCCTGTCGCGTTGTAACCCATCGAGACCGCCGGCCAGTTGCAATGCGGTGGCCCGGCGTGCCTGCCACTGGCGCAGCCCCTCTGGATCCAGCTCGGGGAGACCCGCTTCCGCCAGCAGCCCTGCCCACTCTTCGAGTGCCTGTTGGCGTCGCCCCGAGAGCGCGGCAAGCTCCTCACCGATCACCTTTCGACGACCGACCATTTCATCGAGGCGCGCAACGCATTCCTCGAAGCTCGTAGCCCGGGCCGCATCCGCCCTCAGCAGGTCCGCCTGACGGTCTGCCGCTTCCTGTGCGATCTCGAAGGCATCCGCCAGCGGTCGTTGGGTGTCGAAGGACTGCGCAAGCCC
Organism: uncultured Gammaproteobacteria bacterium; assembly: GCA_963808165.1. Taxonomy (GTDB): domain Bacteria; phylum Pseudomonadota; class Gammaproteobacteria; order Chromatiales; family Chromatiaceae; genus Thiosocius. The sequence continues at coordinate 283,157 of CAWEET010000023.1, forward strand.
TGCCGGGTCGTCGATCCCTTCCACATAAGCCCGGCGCACCAGCGCCCAGCCGTGATCGCGGCGCTCACGCGCACGATCCAGGGTCTCGGAAGTGACCACCTCCCCGACCGCCGCCAGCTGCCGCTTCCTGAGACTCTGCTGCGCAGCATCAGCCTCGATCCGCTGAGCCTCGCTACTGAGTTCGCGGGTCGCCGCGTCAAGCGCAGTCAGCCTGTCCGCAACGGTGTCGATCTGTGCGTCCAGCAAGGGGCGACAACGACGAACGGCAGCGACCGAACCGAGCCCAAGGTCCGACAACGCCTGGTCCAATTCACCGGCAGATTCGGCCAGCCCCCGATCCAGGTCCGTCAGACGCCGTTGCACATCTCCCAGGTCCTGCGCAAACGCCAGCGCGTTCTCCACGCCCTGCCTGGCTTGTGCATCCGGCAACTCAACCTCGTCGTCCGTCTCCAGCGTCGCCGCCCGCTCGAGTTCGTCGGCACGTTGCTGAAAAACCATCAGGCGGTCCGTGAGGACGGGTATCGCGGCAAGGTGCTCGTTGACCACTGCAAGCTCGGCATCGGAGGGCAAGGCCGCCAGGATCTCCTCGGGTGTCCGGATCGGATCGATGCGCGCGGCCATGGTTTTCAGGATCTCCGTCGATTGATCGATCGCGGCCTGATGCTGCTGTACCTCGACACGGCCGCGTTGCACCGCGTCCACCGCGCCGGCCAGCCGCTCGATGGCCTCGGCATGCTCCAGCAGTGGCGTCTCGATCTCGAGCGCGGCCAGCGCTTCATTACAGCGGAGCAATGCCTGTTCCGCTGCCTGCATATCGTCGTTTGCACGCTGCAGCGCCTGTTCGGCGCCGAGCCGCTCCTCACGTGCGTTCTCCGGCAGGTCGGGGGCGTCGGCCAGGGCCTCGAGGTCGGTCAGCGACCGATCGTGATCGCGCAGCAAGGGCGCCACCGTGCGCAGCTCGGTCAATTCATTCTCGCGCCGACGCTCGGTGTCCAGATTCCGCCGGATTTCCGCGAGCGCATCGCTCGCCTTTCGGTGCGCACGATTGGCCTCCTGCCACTCTGCGGGCCGGGTCTGTGCCGCCTTCCAGGCCTTGCGGTGATCATCCAGGACCCGCCGTGCCTCGTTGATCACCGCATTCTTGCTGCGCGGACTGAACAGGGCCTTGGCATCGTCATCGAGCGAGGTCAGGATCGCCGAGATCCCGCGCGAACCCGAGCTGGCTTCGAACAGCGCCGCGCCCAACTCGCCCTCGCCCTTAACCAGCCGATCACCACCCTCCCTCAAGCGTGCGTGATTCAGCCCGAACATCGCCTCGAAATCGTCGCGGCCCAATCCGCCGGTAAGGGCCAGCTCGTGCCCCGGCCCCGCCTCCTCTCCGGGAGTCAGACCGTTTTGCTCAGAATCGAACAGCATGAGGGTGGCCTTGCGTCCCTTGCGACGTACCAGCCCGATGGGATTATCGTCGGCATCGGCGAACACGCCGGCGACGCGAAGATCCTTGGACAGATGCAGGAAATCGTCGGGACTGCGCAATGCAATGCCGAAACGCAAATCCATCATCGCCCTCAGGGCCGACGACTTGCCTGCCTCGTTCGGTCCATAGATCAGATGCAGGTTGACCCCTGCCTGTTGAGCGCCATCCACGAACCTCAGCTGCTTGTCCGTGAACGGACCGAACGCATGCAGCAGCAGCCGGAGCAGCTTCATCCCTGCTCGCCCCCAGCCATCGCCAGCCGGGCCAGCACGGTCGCCTCGGCGTCACGCAGCAGATCGCGGAGCTCGTCCGAATCGTCCGGGTTCGGGATCTCGCCGGCCATGACCTCGGGTGGCAGTGCCTTGAAGAGATCGCCGAGCTCCGCTTCGGCGAGGGCCCGCAATGCGGCGTCGTCGGCGCCGATCCTGTCCACCAGCCGAACCAGTTCGCCCACCGCATCCTCTCTCTGCGCGGCCTGCACCCGATCCAAGGGGGCACTCAAATCGAGCCGGACCTGCTCGATCCATATCTCGGCCTCTGCGGTATCCTGAGCGGCCGCGCGAATGGCGGCATCCAGGGTCCCCGGGCGATGCGCCTCGACGTTGTAGAGTTCGGTGGAGCCGGTCAGGGTGACACGCACCGCGTGCAACCGGTCAGCGGATCCGACGAGCAACGGTTGCAGCGCATCGCGGAATGCCTGACTCAACACCGTCAGATGGTCCACAGCGTCCAGGTTCACCACCAACTGACTCCAGCGAACCAGGTCGAGTGGTACGAACTCCGCATCGATCTGTCCTGCCTCGACCGTGACCAGCTCAAAACCCTTGGGTCCGGTCTCGTTGGCGTGGCGGCCCTGGAGATTGCCTGGGAACACAATGCGAGGCGCCTCTGACACCACCTCGCGCGCATGCACATGACCCAGCGCCCAATAATCGTATCCCTTGGCAATCAGCGCCCCAACGTCCGTCGGCGCATACCGATCATGACCCGGTCGACCGCTGAGACTCGTGTGTAGCATGCCGATGTTGAAACACCCGGGCACCGGATCCGGATAGGAAGGCACCAGGTCCTCGTCGACTGAACGGTCAGGGAAACTTCGTCCATGCACCGCCACCGACAGCTCGTCCATGCGGACCGTCTCGGCCATCCTGCTGGAGAAGACCGTCACATTGGGCGGCAGTACCAGCTGGCGTGAAATCACGCCCTGCGCATCATGATTACCCTGCACGACCAGGACCCTAACCTGCGCCCGGTCCAGTCGCACCATCTGCTCGCGGAAGAACAAGCCGGTGTGGAAGTCCTGCCAGTCTCGGTCGTAGATGTCGCCGGCCAGCAGAATGAAGTCGACCCGTTCGGCGATCGCCCGGTCCACCAGGCGATCGAGGGCCCCGCGCGTCGCGCTGCGCAGCCGCTCCACCGGAGCGCCCTCGTAGCGATCGAGTCCCCGTAGCGGACTGTCGATATGCAGATCAGCGGCGTGTATGAAGCGCATTGCCCAATCCTGTCTGCTCCCTGCCCGGCAGCATCACCGGGTTCATCATCGCGAGTACTCGGCCAGCCAGCTATCGGCTGGCAGCCACGATCTCGAACTCACGACGACAAATGAGCGAATTCTTTGCGTTGTAGAGTCGGAGCTCATGCCGACCCAAGGCATTGGCGCCCTTGTAGGTCCAAAGATGATAACCCGCGCGCTCACCTCGCAAGGGATTCCTTTCCACCGGCTTACTCTTCCAGATCGACTCTTCCGCGTCCCCTTGTCTGACGCTGAGTCTTACTGCCTCGGTCCGCGGTGCATTGATCCAGGCATGGATGTAGATCCGGTCTTTGCCGAGCGTGAATGTCTGCTTCAGATCCTGCCCCTGTTCTCCGCTCGAGGTAATGAAGTTCTTTTGGGTCGTGACAACCGCCATGTCCTGCAGCAGAGCGCCCAGTTCGGCGAGCCGCAAATCCCGATACTGGGCTTCGGGGCCCAGCACGCGCCGGGGCCGATAAGCAGACCAGTGGTCGAAGGCCTCGCAAACACTGAAATCCGGGTCCTGGTCTTTGCGCTTCAGCCCGTCAAACGCCTCGGCCGCACGTTCGAGCTCGCCGATTTTGTTTTGGATGTTGCTTAACTGTTCGGCACTGAAATCGCCTCCACCGGTCTCAATGAGTTCGCGATACTGAATGAGCAATTCAGCATCCGTGATCTCGGGGTTGCTCTCACGGACCTCCAGGGCCGCCAGATCGGCTTTCTCTATGCCCTCGCGACGGGGACTCCTTCTCTGCGGCCAGAGTCCTCCGTTGCCATGGGCTGCGCATCGACGCTGGGGTTTGCCAGGCCGAGCATGTTCGCATCACTGACCGAGCCGATGTTCAGCTCCTGCTTGTTCAACAGACCGGACTGGACCTGGTAGGCGCGTCGGATCGTCACGTCGGTCTCGACCGAGCCGACCACGAGCGAGTCGCTGACCGAGCCGACGGCGGCGTCCTGGCGGTTGAGCAGGCCGGACTGGCTCTGGGCCCCGCCGGACAGGGTGGCGTTGGTCTCGACGCTGCCGAGGACGGCTCGCCCGCGATCGATCCGCTGCCCATCCACCCCAGCGGCAACAAGTTGCCCCTCGACATCCCCGCCATTGGCCTGCGCATGCATCACCCTGGTCTTCGCTGCAAGGACTGCCTCCTGCGCCGCTTCGACCCGGAGCGCAGCGTCGCGGAGTTCGTCTTCGGCGTCTGCCAACATTCGCCTCGCTTCCGCCTCATAGCCCCGTCCCTTGGCTTCGGCCGCCTGGAGTTTGGCCTCGGCCACCTTCTTTTGTGCCGCAATGGCCAACGGCTGAATCGCGGCCAACTCGGTCTCGGCCTCTGCCAGCCGCCGTTTGGCCTCTTCCTCGCCGGCGACCCGTTGCGCCTTCGCCGCAAAGTCGACGGACTCCTGTTTCTCCGCGAGTGCCTGCCTTTTCGCTGCCAGCGCGCGTTCGGCAGACAGTTCCGCACGCTCCGCCTCCCGTTCGGCCTTTTCCCGGGCCGCAACCGCCTGCTGCTTCGCCTCGGAAACCCGGTGTGCCGCAGCCCGTTCCCACAGCGCCCAGGTGCCGAAGGCCGCAAACACGACCGTCGCGGCGACGCCGGCAAGCGCAAGCCGTGTGCGCGCTCTCTTCTTTGCCGCCGCCTCCTGACGATCCTCTCTGGCCCGTCGACTCAACTGGATCGGTTCGATCAGGGTGTCGTGGGTCAACTCGTAATAGTTGTCCCCAACCCGGGGTTCTTTGCGCAGCAATCGATGCTCGACCATCGACTGCAAGACCTCTGGCCCCACGCCATCGTCCTGCTTGATGGTCGACTCCTCGCGCAAGAGACGTCGCCCCCTGGAAGTGATGAATCCGTACTCGCAAAGTCGCTCGAGCCTTTCCCTGAGGTGTGCCTCCTCCGGAAATCCGGCGCAGATCTTCTGCAGAGAATCCTCGTAGAAACCGCTGAGTACTGACTTGAGCTCCGCTGCGCCACCCAGATCGGCCGCGCCGACCGTTGCCAGCTTCCCTCGCCGGACCTTCTGCTCGACATGCTGACAGATCAACTGGAGCTGGAATGGCTCGATCTCTTTTCCGACGGCTGTCCTCCCCTCTCCCAGCTGCTGCTCGGACAGGAAGTCGAGGATCATGGTCAGGGCCTCGTCCGACCAGGCAAAGGCGGGCGTCGAAAAATCCTCGCCTTCGAGCGCCGCAGGCTCGACGATGGCGCGCCTCGCCTGTTCGCGCGAGAGGGGTTTGAGGCGGAAAGGCGCCTTGTATACCGTAGGTATCCGATGGCGAAGCTCCTCGAGGTTCGCGTAGAAGTCCTCCCGAAGCGCGAGCACCACTTTTACCTCGGGCGGCGTGTCGCTCAACGACCCGCCCGAATCGTTCAAGCCCCCGCGCGGACGGGTTCCACGAACCAGGTCGGCCAGCTCGTTAATGAATTGTTTGCGTTGCTCTGTGGAATGCAGGGTGAACAGTTCTTCGAATTGATCGATAAGCAGCACTGGCAAAAGCAGCCTGTCATGCCGCCAAAGCTCGAGGGTCTTGAAGAAATGCCAGAGACTCGATCTGTCCCAGGCCTCCTCCGGCGGCTCGAACTCGATCTGCGCCCGACCGTTCGCCTGGTCCAGCGCGGCCTTGACGCCGTCATAGAGACCATCGACTGGGTTTCTCCCGGCCGACGCACCGACCCGGACTACCATCGGAAAATAGCCCTTGTCTCTCAATGGCTGCATCAGTCCGGCATTGATCAGACTCGACTTGCCGATACCCGAACGCGCGAAGACCAGCACCAGCCTCTCGGCAAGAATCAGCTGCAGCAGCTCGTACTTCTCGTCTTCGCGTCCCCGAAACAGCCGTCTGTGAACCTCACCATCCCCGAAAGGCCTCACCCCGGGGTATCGGGAGGTTTTGTTCGCAGATCCAACCACTGCGCTACCAGGCATCGAACTAGCCATGATCAACGCCTCTTCTGCCGCTCATGCTCACGCCGGATCTCTCGTGCCAACGCGGGCACATCGACAGCCCAGTCATACAGGGTTCCTGTCTGGATCTTGGCGCGCTCCAGTGCTTCGAGGCGCCCGGCATCCTCATCGATCTGAACCGGGAAGATGAATCGCCCGGCACGAAGGCACTGCCGGTCCAGGGCCAGCTTGACCTCTTTGTGGACATAACTTTCGATCCTGTCACTGAGCGCGCGACTCTGCAGTACCACGAAGTAGTCCACTTCTTTTGTAATGGTGTCATCGAGCGTGTCATTCCATCTTGCCCCGAATCGTAGTCCTTCGGTATCGATCCAGGGATTCAGCCCTTCTTCGCGCAGGCGCATACAAAGATCCTTTGCACGTTCCTCGTCCTCCTTGACATAAGAGATGAACACGCTGGGCGCATCCGACGGCGCCTGAATGGCAACCGAAGCCTGCGAGCCCGACACATCGAAACTCGCCACCCGGATGCCGCTCCTGCCAGCGCCGATGAAGCTCCTGGACAAACTCTTCGGGCCCGGTATCGAGCAGCGTCAGAGAGTGGTAGCCAAGCTCGCCATAAAATAGAACGCTGTCGTTGAATACCTCGGCGAATTGTTCCTGCGCCTCCATGACAGGCGGGTTCTCCAAGGCGAAGGATTTCGCCGATTCGTTCAGTCTGAGCACATGCATCAGGACCCGCAGGTGATAACTGCCCAGACCAAAACCGAGAAACAAGAAATTCTTGCCGCTGAAGAGATTGGTCAGATCGGCGGGAAGCCTCGGGCATTCCGCCACGACGGCCCTAAGGAACTCAAGCTGGTCGTTTTCCGTGATCGCAAGCGAGTCGGGCGCATCCGAAGAACCGTACAGCTGGTAGACCAACGGCTCCTCGACCGTTCCCAGGTACCCGAGCACGTCTCTGCGATCACCCTTGAACTGGTAGCTCTCGATTCGCGCCCGCTTTCCGAGCTTGTGGAGGAAATGTTCGAGCGTCAGATCATGCCTCGAGGTCACGAAAAGACTGAACGGCAGTTCGGCCAGGCATCGGAAAGTAGGGTCTTCGCAGTCCGTCAAGCCGCCCCGGTGCTTGTCATAGAAGCGCCTGACCTCGACCTCCAGTTCGTCCCGGCTCAGTTGATTCTGAAATATCTGCGCAACCAGACTCAACTTGGTCGCATCGGGAACCGCATAACGCTTCTCTTCCAGCAATATCTCTGCGAGTTCGCGGGAAAGCTCTACCGCCAGATTCCGCTTCGAGCCATCGCCCGGGCATGTACTCAGATCTGGTCCGAGCAGCGGGATGCAGTTCCCCCGCTCCATGCTCTGCAGCAATACTTCCCAATCCCGGTCACGAAAATTGCTGTCAAAGACAACCGACATCTCGAGATACCTCGCACTGTGATTCGAAGGTCACAAGGAACGGCACGATCGGCATGCTTCCGGGGAATCCCTCGCCACCTCTCAGCCCCGCGCCTGTTCGATCACCCGGACATGGGCAAGCGAAACTTTTTCCTACCAGAGTATATACGGCATTGGCTCGACCCAACGGGTGCGAAGACCTGACACGGGTGATGTCAATCGGATCACTGTCACCTATTTGCCGCTCGGCCCGCCGGTCTCCGGCGCCTCCGGGAGGCCGAGCGACGCGCCGGCGCCGATCCCATTCCTGGCAAACCATCCGGGGTTCACTTCGAGCGCGTATTTCGCAGGCTTGACCGATCGATGCAGGGTGCGGGCGTCGAAGGCCCTCATGTGCGCGATATTGAGCAATCTTCCATGCCTGTCGAAGAATCCGATGTCGAGGTCTATACGGGTATCCTTCATCCAGAAGCTTCGTATCCCGGGTTCGGGAAACATGAACAACATACCCTCGTGCCACCCGAGGCTGTCCCGGTATTTCAGGCCCCTGGCAACCAGTTCCGGCGTGTCAGCCACCTCCACCGTCAGCGGGATGCCGTCGACCTCGATCACCATCGACTCCCAGCCCGGCGTGTTTTCGCCAAAGGCGATCGGCCATTGCGAGGTGACTAGCAAGGCGAACGCCATAAGGGCGAGCAACATCGGCAGATGCGGATACCTGTTGCGATCGAACATGATCATCGTCTCCGAGTGGGCCTCGTTGGGGACGTTCGCGGACCTCTCGAAACACTGGGTGACGCGGATTCACGCGGTGCCACTGCGTCATTCTGACGCCACGATGTTGCTACCGCAGATTCTCGGCCCTGCGGCCAGCGTACCGCTACGCAGGCCGCGACGCTGAAATCCGGCATCGACCCAAACAGCGGCGAAGCCGTCTATAGAGACATCGTGCACCTCTGGCAGCCTGCCCTGATCTCGCTTGGCAGTCGTGTCGCGTCTTACCCCTGCGCGGTGGCTGGCGCAGATAACTCTCATTCAGCTCTGCCATCCCGCCCTTGATTTCGCTTATGCCGTAGAGAGCACGCAGACCGAGATTATCGGTGATCCCGTTCTTGTCGTAGTAGTCCACAGCCATCTCGGTGCGCCCGGTAGTGCCAAACCAGCGAAACGGGTTGAACAGCCGGTACAGCAGCGAGCGCTCGATATCTTGGCGGAGAAACACGTCCTCGAAGTGTTCGAAGATGCCGTCCCCGTGTGGTCCTGCCTGCCTTGGCGGAAATTGGCGCAGACTGTTCCCCTCAGACCCAATGGCACTGACTCAAAGACAGGCGCTCCGGCGTGCCCCAACTGGTTAAGCCCACCGTTGCCTGCGTCGGCTCGACCCGTCGGGTACCGCATCGTGCCTTGTGCAGGCCGACCGGTTTGAATCCACCGGTGTCCCGTCAGTTCCCACCCGGAAGATGCTTACCGGATCAAGTGTGGGGCTGTCATGAGCAAGGAACCCCCGCATGGCGGAAAACCCGTTGGCGACGCACGGGACCTGTCACGGCCCGCGCCGCGCAGCGAAAACGCTGCCGCATGGGCCACTGGCAACCGACCCGTAAAGACCATGCCACGACCTATGGCGTCCGACGTTCGCAGCCACGTAAACGAAACTGAACACGATACCAGCCTCCGCCTCGTCGGCGGGCGACGCAGCAGGGACAAGCCGGAGCGCGGACGAGCAACAGGTAGAAATCTCTGTGGACGAAGAGAGAGGGGCTGAATTTGCTGCTCCCGAGTTGAAAGCCGAATGGCGATTACTTAGGAGCCTGCTAAGCGACTAATGGCCGGATCGCGATCATTCCTGCCGCAAAACGCCGTCAATAAGTCGCTGTAGGAGTCGAAGTCGGTCATTCCAAATGACGACGATTAACACCGAAATGACCCAAATTGCAGCGCAAGCGAAGGGACGGGGCCATTGAGTTCAAAGCCCGCGCATATCCGCCTGATCGAGCAGCACCTTGCGACCCTCTTGGCGCGCGGTTGTCTGCTGGGCACTCGACATGCCGTTCCAGGCCTTCGCCTCGTTGGTTCCCGGCAGCCACATCAGTGCCATGGATATGCGCCACATCATCTTGCCTTCTCGGCGCCCTTCGGTGAGTTGCATGCGCAGATTATGTGGCTGCCTGTCCAGGTTCACTTCGACCAGCTTCATGTTGGCATCGAGTTGTTCGCGGCCGAATGCCCAGTCCGGATATTTGGCACGCAACAGCTTGATGTACTGACGGCCAAACTCGCGCGCTTCGGCCTCGGAGTCGAACCAGGTGAGCGCATTGATATAGCCAATGGTCAGCGTCTCGGCAGTGGCGATCAACACCACATCACCGACATTGGCCGGCTTGACCGGGTTTTCGGCGGTGATTCTCAGATTGCCGCTGGCGGTTACCTGCACCTGAGTACTCGCGCTGCGCTGATAATTGCTGCCGAGCTGATAACCCATAAACTGACCATCCGCTGCATCGGCCATGACGGCGCCGGGCATGGCGATAAAAAGCATCAGGATTATTCGCACTGGCATGGGCCTGATCCGTCCGTATGTCGCGTGAAACAGGTGATCTATCTTGCCACACTTTTGATAAGACGGACCGCCGGGGATTCTGCAGTGTCTGCCACTGATCGGCCAGTACTCGACTCAAGACGCGGGCCCTTCATATCCACCGCATCAGCCACGGTTGGCAAGACGATCTGCTCACTCGAGTCGCATCGGTGCGTAGAGATCGAGGACGAGACCAGGCGCGGCACATGCTGACTCCGACCGACACAGCCGCCGGGTTGCAAGTTGGCCGGCGATTATCCGTGAAATGCCGCTCAACCGCAACCACCCCGTCACCACTCACACAGGCCTGCTCGTAAAGCTTCAGTGGAAATTGCCGTTAGCGAAAGGTCGATCGAAAATGCGAACAGGTCATACTTGCTGGCTTGGCCAGTCTGGGGTTCAAACGATGAATGGGAAAATCTTGGTATCGGTCGCACTGGTGTCTTTGCTGTTCGGATGCGGCCAGGACCAACCGGCAAGCCATCAGGAAAAGACATTCGGCGGCCAGCTCGGTGACTCCTACAAAGGAATGCTCGACGAGGCCAAACAGGGTGCCGAGAATGCTAACGAACACACTCAGCGCACCGAGCGAGCGGTGCACGAGCGAGACCAATAGCATTCAGTTGCACTGCAGCGCCGAGAACACAGCCTGCTGGACTGCCCGTCTCGGCTGAAATCGTCTGGAAGCGATCCTACGCGAGGCGCTCAAAACATCGAATTCTGATTCTCCGATTTACCGGGGACGACTTGGAGCACGTCCCAGTGCTCGACGCTTTTTCCGTTGTCATCAAGGCGGAAGATATCCATTCCTGCATAATCATCCATCCCCGGCCATTCTAAATCGCGACAAGTAATTGAAAATGAGGGAAAACGAAAACCGCGTTTTTCGCTTTTCCGTAATGCAGCTGCTCACACAGATCTAGCGGTATTGCGCCGCAGTGATGAACTCTCGGAATGACTCGCACCATACGATGACTGTGTTGAACGCCGCAGGATCGACCGTCGTCGGCAAGGGAACAACAAAGTTCTTGAAGGTCTTTACATCACCCACTTGGACCATGTTTGCCTTCAAGCGCAGAAAATCGGCCTCGGTCTCTACGAACTGAGGCGACAGGTACAGCTTGTAATCCGGCCCGGGAGCGATTTCCCCCAGCAGCGAGACCGCGTCACTTCCGATCGCCACAGTGCCCATGCCCCAGTGCAGCGCATCACTGTCCTGCAGATCGCGTCGAAACTCGCCGGAGAAACGCGCTTGCTCGGCGACCGCCTGTACCACCGCGTCGTCGGGCGGCGGCGGCGCTGTCAGTATCGGCAGCAGATAGATACCACCCAGAAATCCGACGAAGCCAGCCAGGGCATGCGAAACGAGGAGCAAAGCGGTCTTCTTCAAGGCGACACTGCCACGCAGATCGATGATGTTCCAAGGATAGACCGCCGCGGTCGCGATCGCATTTTGCGGTGCACGAGAGGCTACGTTGCTCAGGGCGAAGATGCGCGCTCGAACTTGCCAAGCAGCCCACTAGACCGTGCCCAGAATCTCCTCAGCCTTCTCCTGGCTGATGTACCGAGGCACATACGCAATGCCACGGCTTTCGAGCTGATCGACAAAAGCCCGCAGGTGGCTCTCCGAGCCCAACATAAGATTCTGGTACGTACGGGCAATGTCCCGATGTTCCGCGTGATCAATGGCGTCCTGAAGATCAATCATATCGATCTCTTCAATCGCGCAGCCGACCCGAAGCGCCTCCTCCTCCGAGCGTGCGCCTTGTTCAATCAAGGCATCGTACAGGACCTGTAAGTCGTGATTGACGAAAACACCCACGCTGTCGTCAATCACAGGGTCGGCCAAATAGTACTTTTCAATCTTCGCCAGTACGGCATCGGTGTGTGTCTGCTCTGACTCGGCGATATGGCTGAACACAGCAAGGTCCCAGTAGTCGAATAACGTCAAGTAAACATCACGCGCCAACTTCTCCTCTTCACGCACATATTCCAGATGCGCGATCTCATCTTCGGTCACGTCTGCTTCGGCGGCCCGGCGTCCGCCTGCGAATGCGCCATGCGATCCAAGCATCGTGGTGGCTAACAGCGTGTAGGCCACACTGTTCTTCAAACCGTTCTTGAGAAAACCGCGTCTGTTCATTGTGCTTCACCACTCCGAGGAGATAATTGGATGAGGTCGCGAATATAGGGTTCGCATGGCGCGCACACATTAACAATTGTAAATATCGGCGGCTTCCTAGCCTCCTTCCATGAACCGGTTCACAATAAGGCACAGAAGCACTTCATGCCATTTGGCGACTGGCCGCATGCGATGACGCTACCGGTCGGATTACTCAAGGGGACCTCGAAAAATGCCGTCCATGGCATTTTTCTCCACGGAAAAGCGAAAAATTCGGTTTTCGCTTTCCTTCATTTTCAATCACTTGTCGTGATTGAAAATGGCGACACATCCCTGTGCCGCGCGGCCATCTCGATTTTCGAGGCGCCCGCAAGTCCCGACCGAAGCGCAGTGGGAGCACGACAAACAAGGAGCAAAATGATACTGATGGACAATCAATTGTTTGCGATCGCCTGCCCGTCTCGTGCCGATACCCGGCCCGCATCTCCGTGTTGACTGCGGGCACCGCGTGATGGAAACGCTGGACCAGCGGGAGTTCTCGGTCGGAGATTGGCATGTGTCGCCACTTGAGGGCGTGATCAGCCGGAACAGTGAGAATGTGCGCCTCGAGCCCAAGGCGATGGAGGTGCTTGTCTATCTGGCCTCTCGGCCCGGTGAAGTGGTTTCGCGCGAAGACCTCGAAAACAAGGTCTGGCGCGGTGCAGTCGTCGGATACGACGCCGTCACCAGCACCGTGATCAAGTTGCGCAAGGCCCTCGGCGACAGTGCACGCGAGTCGCGATTCATCGCAACCGTCCCCAAGCGGGGTTATCAGTTGATTGCCCCGGTCACCTACCCGGAAGCCGGGGCGCCCGATGCAGCAGAACCACCCGGTGCAGCTGGCGCAACGCCAAATCGGACGCAGTCCACACCATTCGTACGGCTTCGACTGGTGCTGGTCATGGCCATGCTCGGCCTGACAGTTGGTCTTGCTTACCTGTTCATGCCCGGCACGCCGCCATCCGGTGACGAGACGGCCGATGTCTCGGTGCAAGCAGGCCGCGGCGCACCTCCCTCCATCGTCGTGTTGCCGTTCGAGAATCTCGGTGAGGAGCCATTGAACGACTCCTTCACCGATGGGATCACCGAGGACCTGATAACCGATCTTTCCGGCATCTCGAACCTGCTGGTGATCGCTAGCAATACCGCGTTTGCGTTCAAGGGTAAAAAGGTTTCCGCCAGCGCGCTCGCGGCGGAATTGAACGTCGGTTTCATTCTTGAGGGCAGTATTCGCCGTCACGGCGGTTCGATCAGGGTGAATGCCCGGTTGATTGATGCCCGCAGTGGTTTCCAGAGATGGGCCAAGCGATACGACCAGGAGGTCACCGAAGTGTTTGCGGTGCAGGACGAGGTAACCCGCAGCATTGTCGAGGCGCTGGCCGTCAAGCTGTCCCCGCAGGAGGTGGAGCGACTGGCACGGCGTACCACCAACAGCCTGGTCGCCTACGATCATTTCCAAGAGGGGCAGCGTCTGTCCAGGATCAGCACACTGGAAACCAATCAGCAGGCACAGGTGGCCTATCGGAAGGCTATCGAAGCGGATCCCGATTACGGCCGCGCATACGGGGCCCTGGGTTACACGCTCGCCTACAATTTTCGTCGCGGTTGGACCGACAGCCCGGCACAGACAATCGACCTGGCACTCCAGCTGGCAAAGAAGGCGGTGGAGTTCGACAGTTCGATCCCGCAGAACCACTGGTCGCTCGGCTATGTTCACCTGATGCGCCAGGAGTACGAGGCGGCCGAGTCAGCCGTCGCCCAGGCCGTGGCGATCGCGCCGAACTTTGCCGACGGATATGGCCTGCTGGCCCTGATCAAGAATGCGCTCAGTGAGTCGGACCTGGCCATCGCGCTGATAGAAAAGGGTATGCGCCTGAATCCCTATTTCACCTGGGACTATCCGTATAATCTCGGCAGGGCCTACTACACGCTTGGCCGTATCGACGAGGCGATCACTGCGCTGGAAGATGCACGCAGCCGCAATCCGAATGCGATACCAGTCCGGCTGCATCTCGCCGCCAGTTATGTCCGTGCCGGCCGACTGGGTGACGCGCAATGGGAGGTAGAGGAAATCCAGGCCTTGAGCCCCGCCGAGACCATCTCGCTACTGAAGAGTACCCATCCGATCAACGACCCGAAGGTCATGGATACCTTCGCTGCAGACCTGCGTGCAGCCGGCCTGCCAGAATAGTCGATCGCACCAGATTGGCGCGGACGACTGATATCGCGTGTCGGACTGATTCGCTTGCAGGCGCTCACAGCTATCGAAAAGGCCGACGGCACCTGCCAGATCTTCCTGCTTCCTCAATCGCTGAACGAGGCGTCCTCGACCAACACCTGGTAGTGATAGCCGTAGCCGAAGTCCTTGTCCGTCTCCAGACGCCCTTCGGCGGTGACAATGCTGCCGACCTCGGCCACCTGGTCTTCGGAGCGGAACACGATCTTGTCGCTACCTTTCTCCCCGGTGCCATCTCTCAGGTGGATCCAGTTCCTGTTCATGATCGCCTGGGATACCTTGACCACACGTCCACGTACCTTGACGAGCTGCCCGTTGAGCGTCTCCCTGTTCGCGAACACCTCAGCGACGGTATAGCCGCCTTCGGCCTTTTCGATCGGCTCGTCGCCGACTGCGATCTCCGGTATCGCTTGCATAGGGCTGACCGTGGCATGCTCTCCGCGCAGACTGGCAAACACGATCTCATCGAAGGATTTCTCCAGGGTCTTGCTGATGAAGTTGGACATGCGCATCTGCTCGACGTACTCCACCTTGTCGCCAACCGCCACGTCGGCGCGACGGGCCGCAATCCATACCATCTTCCCGTCCTGGTCCAGCTTCATGTAGGTGTAACCACCGCCTTCCATGGTCTCGAGTACCGTGCCGCTCTGTGGAGGGCCTTTTGAATCCCCCTCAGACGTCCCATAGGCCCCCGCCCGGCCGGTGACAACGAACAAGGACAACACAATGAAAACAATCAATGGTCTTAGCGGCATAACTCACTCCTGGTCAGGATCGGATCGGTCGGCAACTCTATCCTGGATGCTCCGGCAGATAGAGGGGTTTGAGAAAGCACTCAATTCAGAGTATCCAGCATAGCCGGATCAAAGGCATCCGTGGCGGTCGTCAGGCCGGTTTCCGCGGTGCCTTTCCGTAACTGCCTGCGCTTTCATAGGCGAGCCCTGACATCACCGATGTTATGCATATTGGCAACGTCACGGGGCCCGGCCTGGTCGCACCGTGCGAGAAGATCTGAATTGGTACTCATTCTCGAGATGAACCCTATCTCTTGCTTTGACGCTCATTGATGTTGCTCGGTCACATTCCCCTGATCAGGAATGGATGCCTCCGATGCACAGATACTTGATCTCGAGATAATCCTCGATGCCGTACTTGGACCCTTCGCGGCCAATGCCGGACGACTTCACGCCCCCAAAGGGTGCGATATCCGTCGAGATAATGCCGACATTGATGCCGACCATGCCGTATTCGAGGGCTTCCGAAACGCGCCAGACACGGGCCAGATCGCGACTGTAAAAATACGATGCCAGTCCGAACTCCGTGTCGTTTGCCAATCGTATGGCCTCTTCTTCCGATTTGAACCGGAACAACGGCGCCACGGGCCCGAAGGTCTCTTCACTGGCCACGGCCATGGCCGGGTTCACGTCGGTCAGTATCGTGGGCTGAAAGAAAGTCCCTCCGAGCGCATGCCTGGCGCCACCTATGGCGATTTTTGCACCCTTGTTGACCGCATCGTTGATATGCGATTCGACCTTGTGCACCGCCGCATCGTTGATCAACGGGCCTTGGGCAACCCCCGCCTCCAGTCCACTTCCCACCTTGAGCTGGCTCTGCACCGCTTCGGAAAACTTACGTGCAAACTCGTCGTAAACCCCATCCTGAACCAGAAATCGATTGGCACAGACGCATGTCTGCCCACTATTGCGATACTTGGAGGCGATCGCTCCCTCGACTGCCGCGTCCAGGTCGGCATCATCGAAAACAATGAAAGGTGCATTGCCACCCAGTTCCAGAGAGACCTTTTTGACCGTGCTGGCGCATTGCTGCATCAGCAACTGGCCAACTGCCGTGGAACCGGTGAAACTGAGCTTGCGCACGATCGCGCTGGAGGTCATCTCACCGCCGATCTTTTTGGCATCGCCGGTGACTACACTCAGGACGCCGGGCGGTATGCCGGCCCTATCGGCCAGTTCGCACAATGCCAACGCGGAATAGGGTGTCTCGAGAGCGGGCTTTATGACCATGGTACAACCGGCTGCAAGCGCTGCACCGGCCTTGCGCGTGATCATCGCGGCAGGAAAATTCCAGGGCGTGATGGCAACGCAGACACCGATCGGCTGTTTGATCACGACAATTCTTTTATCCGCCTGGTGCTGCGGAATCACGTCGCCATACACGCGCTTGCTTTCTTCGGAGAACCACTCGATGAAGGATGCGGCATAGGCGATCTCACCTCTGGATTCCGCCAGCGGCTTGCCTTGCTCGGTGGTCATGATCAGCGCCAGATCTTCCTGATTCGCCATGATCAGTTCGTACCAGGCACGCATCTTTGCGGCGCGTTGTTTCGCGGTCAGCCCACGCCATCCGGGCAAGGCAGCCTGTGCAGCTTCCAACGCCCTGCGAGTCTCGGCGGCACCGCAGTCGGGAACACCACCGATTGCCTCGCCATTTGCCGGATTGGTCACGGGCTCAGTCGCGCCGCCATCCGCACCCACCCATTCGCCATTGATGTAGCAATGCTCTCGAAACAAGCGCTGATCGGTAAGGTTTCGCACCGTCTTACAACCCCTCAACAATGTGATTCACAGCCTCAGCCCGGTGCAAAAGCAACCAAGGGAGAGCAGGTTGCGTGTTGACTTGCACTGAAATCTGACCCAGGTTTTGCATCGAAAATTGACCCGCATGGATGGGCCGGATTATGGCCCGTTTGACTACCTTTTTCGAGTTTTCACCTCCCGCTGTTGCGCTGTTGAATGGCGGAATCGGTAGCTGTCGTTGCCGGTCTCGATGATGTGGCAGTGATGGGTCAATCGATCCAGCAGGGCCGTGGTCATCTTTGGGTCGCCAAATACACCGGACCATTCCGAGAAGCCGAGATTGGTGGTGACCAGGATGCTGGTCTTCTCGTAGAGCTTGCTGATCAAGGTCAGGTGTCTGAGATGGAGCTGCCGTTCGCGCAGCAATCATCGTCTTCGAATTGTCGGAAGAGCGGACCCTACCCATCCAATACCCACGCACGAGACCGGCCACAAGGCTGTTGCTGGCATGCCGATCACGTCGGCACGGGTAACCACCGTGCCGACCTAAACGAAGTAACCAGCTTATTGCTTCTTGGGCGCGTGCGCTGGATCAACATAATCGGCCTTCGTCGGACCGGTTCCCGTGACCTGTACGATGGCCTCCCCATCAGGTGTGGCGACAAAGTGGGCCACGCCTGCCGGCTCTGTGTAGAAGCTGCCTGGGGTTAGGGCAATCAGCTTAACTTCATCGTATTTCTCGCCCCACCCGATGTACCAAGTACCTTCAAGTACGGTATAGGTACGATCATCAGGATGGCTATGTGCCTGCACAATGCGGCCCTTGGGGAACTTGACCCGATAGACATAGGGCCCGGCCTCCGTACCTTTGCTGATGATCCTCGCCACCCCCAGGCCGGGGACGCGTGGATTGGGTTCCCATTTCAGCTGATCGGGCGTCAGCGTCATGCCGGCCTCGGAAGATTCTGCTGCTCCGGTTACGGCGGATGCGATCAGTAAGGTGCTGAATATGGTCAATTTGGTAGCAATCCTTTTCATCATTTTTATCCTTCTTATGGTTTCGGCTGTTGATCCTTCGCACCCTTTAGGTGATCGGACGTATACGGTGTGACGTTACGACGGCGGCGTTGAGTAATGGGGACGCGCTGCTCAGATCCAAACGACCGCAAGCCTGTGCTGACAACAGCGAATCATTGTGCGGGGGTGTCGCGAGGCGACTGCCTCGGATTTCAGAATTGTTCCCGGAAGTCGGAAGAAACCGACCCTCGTGTCCTCTCGCTGAATGAATATGTCTAGTTCATGCGCATCGAAGCGTTGCTCTATGTTCGTAATCGGGAGCACTCAGTTTCTAAGTGAATTAGTAAGGTCGAGGGCAATCATACCTGCCGCGGCAGCGTCCCCTCCGAGGTCCGGCCGACAAAGAGACCTTCTCGGCGGTTTGCTTTGGAGCAGAGAGCCGAAACTCGAACCGTGAGTTGTTTGATTCGTTGACGGTCTGGACCCTGCCGACGAACGACACCGCTCGCGCGGTAGTGGGTGCTCTGATCTGAGTCAGTGGAGCCAATGAGCCGGTAGCTCTGTTTCCTATGTTGAGGAACGAGGCAATCCGCCCCGTTTCTCGACAGGAGCAGCAGCGATGACGAAAACGACGTAAACCATCAGCCCATTACGCCAGCGCATGATCGACGACATACGGCTGCGCAAGCTTTCCCCGAAGACGCAGAGAACCTTGGCGAGGTGTCCGGCAGGATTGGACCACTTCATTATCGAGCGGGTGCTTGAGCCGGAAAGGCTGCGGCAGCTGTTCGCCGAAGTCCGCAAGCGCGTTGACGCCGCCAAAAAGAGCTCTGGCGAGTCCGTGAAGACACTGAAACAACAACGCTTGAAATGCGCCTTGCACGGCTCTACGAGGCTATCGAAGCGGGAGCCATCGACATCAGCGACGACTCACTAAAACAGCGGGTGCAGCGGCTGAAGGCGGCAAAGGAATCGACGCTTATGGAACTAGCCCGCGCGCGGGCCAAAAAGCACATGCCAACACCGCGAATCCTGCCCAGCACCCTTGAGGCGTTCAGCGCCGCCTTGAGAAAACGACTGGTGAATCGAGACACGGCGTTTGCCAAGCGCTATCTGAGCGTGCTCGTCGACCAAATCGTGCTGTCCGGCAACGAGGCTTCCATCAGGGGCGGCTATCGCCCGCTGGCCGCAGCGGTCGAGAAATCGAAGGAAGGCACCTTAGATCAGGTGCCCAGCTTCGTAGGTGAATGGCGCGCCCGGAAGGATTATCGGCCTGCGGCCGTTCTGCGCGCCTGCGGCGCTTGTCGAACAGACTATTGATGTCGGAGGTTCGAATCGCCGCCCCGCGACACAGACAAAAAGGCCCAGCAATTGCCGGGCCCCTTTGATATGGCGCGCCCGGAAGGATTATCGGCCTGCGGCCGTTCTGCGCGCCTGCGGCGCTTGTCGAACAGGCTATTGATGTCGGAGGTTCGAATCGCCGCCCCGCGACACAGACAAAAAGGCCCAGCAATTGCCGGGCCCCTTTGATATGGCGCGCCCGGAAGGATTATCGGCCTGCGGCCGTTCTGCGCGCCTGCGGCGCTTGTCGAACAGGCTATTGATGTCGGAGGTTCGAATCGCCGCCCCGCGACACAGACAAAAAGGCCCAGCAATTGCCGGGCCCCTTTGATATGGCGCGCCCGGAAAGATTCGAACCTCCGACCACCTGGTTCGTAGCCAGGTACTCTATCCAACTGAGCTACGGGCGCAAAATTGAGGCGCAGATTTTCGTGCTTTTCTACCACCCTGTCAATCCGCTCGCAAAGCATCCGCGGATTTCGCCAGCACGCTGCTGTCATCGAGCTCCTCACCAGAGCGCGCTGCCCAAATTGCCTGTCAAACTGTGTGAGCAGTTTTTTGCCCCCGCGACGGGAACCCCGTCGGGAAGACCCCGCCCCGCCGCAAGTCCACTCAGCAGTCGTCGTCCGTATCCTCGTCGCCACCTTCAGTGGTCTTCTTGATCCTGATAAACATCATGTTGTCCACGCGCCAGAACTGAGCGTCCATGGCCCGATCCACCTCCACGTCTTCCAGGCCGTCGTATATGAACACCCTGCCCCTGCGCTCCATCTCCAGCTGGGCCGCCGAGGGGTTGTGCAGCATGGCTTGCTGCCAGTCTTGCTCGGCTGCCAGGGCACCGGTCGCCGAGCTCAGGCAGCCCAGGGTCAGTATGACAACGACATTTCCGATGGACTTCATGATCGCTTCTCCCTCGCAGTTCGTCCCTTCACGACGGCAATTACCGTCGCCCATGCATCAAAGTGTAGGATTCAAGGTCCCATGTAGCCTGTGGGTATTGCACAGAAAGAATGTGGCTTATTCACCTAACGACAAGGCGGCACCCAGGGAGAGGCTGGAGACCGGCCGCGTCTGCGCCTGTCGAATCCGTGGCCGCTAACGCGACTTCAGCCGCACCTTGAGCGCGCCGGCAGGCCGCAGTGTTCCGGCCGCGCAGGTACCGACTTCGTCTCCGCCCGTCGAGTCGACCTCGAATCGCCTGAGCAGGGTGGCGAGTACCAGCCGTGCCTCATAGAGAGAGAACTGCATCCCGATGCAACTGCGTGGCCCCAGGCTGAACGGAAAATAGGCGAAGGGGTGGCGCGCCGCTACCGCGGCCGGCGCAAAACGATCGGGGTCGAAACGCAGCGGCTCCGGCCAGAATTCCTCCTGCCGATGCGCAAAGTAAGGCGAAATCATCACGATCGCACCACCCGGCACCCGATATCCCATCAGGGTGTCGTCGGCCAACGCGTTGCGGGCGATGGTCCAGGCCGGCGGGTACAGGCGCAGCACCTCGTTGATCACCTGTGAGGTGTACTGCAGCCCCTTGAGCTGCTCCAGCGACGGCACGCCGTCCGATGTCAGTGCATCGACCTCGGCCCTCACCCTCGTCTGGATCTCCGGGTATCGGCCCAGCAGGTAGAGCGCCCAGCTCAACAGGCTGGCCGTCGTTTCGTGCCCCGCCAGGTACAGGGTGATGACCTCGTCGCGCAACTGACGATCCCCCATCCCCAGGCCGGTAACGGGACTTCGGCTTTCCAGGTAGGCGCCAAGCAGCGTGCTATCGGCGTTCTGCGCCTGCCCCGCACGGAAGCGCTCGATGACTTCAAAGACCATGGCATCGAGCTCGTGCAGGGTGTGCTGAAATCGTAGATTCCCGGGCGTGGGCAACCAAAGCGGCACCTGCAGGCTGCCCGGGCCGCGCCGGCCGATCGCTGCCAGCGCGGAGCCGAAGGCCGCAGCCGCCCGTTCGCTTTGGCGACTGAGATCGAGGCCGAACAGCGTCCTGCCGACGATCGTCATGGTCAGGTGTGCCATCTCCCGTTGCAGGTCGACCGGTTCCGCGTGATCGGCCAGTTGCCAGGCCGCCGCGAGGTCTTGTGTGCAATCGGCCATCACCGCGAGGTATTGCTGAAGTTTCGCCGGCCGGAAGGCCGGGTTGGCGAGTTCGCGCTGCCGACGCCACAACTCGCCCTCGCTGGTCACCAGACCGTTTCCGAGCAGGATACGGGTGCCGTCGTAGACCGACCCTTTGACATAGTTGTCGCGACCCGACCGCAGGACGTGTTCCACCGCCTCCGGGTGGGCCACCATCACCAGTCTGTGACCGAAGGGGAGTCGCACCTGAAACAGCGGCCCATACGCCGCGACCAGGTCGCGGAACGGCCGCAACAGGTCCTTGCCGAGAAACGGACCGACCGTCCCAAGCAGTGGCTTGCCGCGTGGTCCCGGGAGTTCCATGATTCTCCTATCCATCGGCCGAGGTGACATTTCAGCCGGTCCCCGGCGTCTAATAGCCGCGAGCCCGCCGCGTCTTTTTCAGTGCATCCTGATAGAACCACATCAATGCAGCCGTCGAGACACCAATCATCAGGACGCCATTGAGCGCCTCTATCGGGCCAAGCAGCTTGTGCTTATCCGACATGACGATATCGCCGTAGCCGAGCGTGGCGAAGTTGACCATTGAATGGTAGAAGGCCTTGCTGAACAGATCGAATTCGCCCAGCAGCTGAAACAGCAGGGCCCAGATTGCCGCCTGCATGACGTTGCCGACGACCAACAGGAACATCACGCCGTTGACGACAATGACGCTGGCGATGAGCGACGGGCTGTTCACCAGGTACTCGTGACCCAGGTAATACCGCATCGCCGCAACCAACAGCAGCGACTGCAGCAGCAGGCAGAGCGTCATGGTCAAGATCCCGAACATAAGATTCATCAGCATTGAGTCGGTCCCGTTTCCGATCTTGAAAGGGTGATTCGCCGGAAGCGACGGACGCGTAGTTGTTCTAACGCGACGATCGCCAGCCAGGCATAAAGGGTGACGGCGACGAACAGGCCCATGCGCACCGCGAACGCCGAATAGACGTCCTTGCCGTTGGCACTGTCCTCGACCGCAGGCCCCAGTAAAATCAGCATGGTCACCGCTACATTCTGCCAGAACGACGCAGGGAAACGGCTGCCGATCAGCCCGTAGAGTTTGCTGGCGAAGTACACCCCGAACAGCAGCATCCACAGGAAAAACATCCACAGGTTGGGTTGGATCTTCA
Organism: uncultured Gammaproteobacteria bacterium; assembly: GCA_963808165.1. Lineage (GTDB taxonomy): Bacteria > Pseudomonadota > Gammaproteobacteria > Chromatiales > Chromatiaceae > Thiosocius. The sequence goes on from CAWEET010000023.1 coordinate 305,576, forward strand.
GCACGAACCAGAACAGCGTCGCGAAGCACCCCCCGAGAAAGGTCGAACCCAGCAACTCCCGCCCGGCGTCGTGCGCACCAGTGACCGAGCCCTGCTGACCCAAGGCCACCGCCTTCATAATGATCGACAGATACATCGAGGGATTGGTCAGGCTCAACAGGTAAGCCGGCAGCACGATCAGCGCGGCACGCAGCGCAATCCAGTTGGAGCGATCGGCCCCGTCAGGCGCGGTCTTGGGCCTCTTGACCGGAGCAGCGTCCTCCGGAAACCAGGGATAGACCAGCCACTGGCAGACGATCGCGAGACCGATCCCGAGTGCCAGTGACTGGATCACAGTGATGGCGAGGGCAAAGCTGACCGTGCCGGCAGCGGAAATCAGCGTAAAACCCACCGTGAGAAAGGTGCCGACCAGCGCCTTGCCCATGTTGACTGTTATGTACATGCTGAGATACAAGCCGACGGCCACGATCAACACCGCGGATACCGGATAGTGGTCCAGCACCGGGATCAGCAACAGCCCGACGCCGAGCGTGATCGCCACCAGCATGATCAGCCCGAACAGGCCTTTCGGGCCCATCGGCGGTGCCGGGGCGGCAGTCAACAGTAGCGCAAACAGCGGCGCCATGAATGGCAGCGGCAACGCCATCGCATAGGCGCCGGCCAGTGCCAACGCCATGACCAGGCCCAAACGGAAGACACGCCGCGCCACGACAGGCATATCAGGTCCTGCCGTAGTCAATAGACATAAGAGAGCCAACTCATCAGGCGCACATACGCTCTACCCAACAGGTTCAACAGGCCGTCGGCCTGCGTGTAGGCGATGACCGAGGCCTGTCCCCCGACCCTCAACTGGCGGCGCAGTTCCTCCTGCCGGTCGGCGTCGAAACCGATCACCACGGGAAACCGCTGTGCCTGGCGCAACCAGTCGCGATTGTTCTCGACCGTTGGCAGCGTGCCGGGCGGTGGCGGTTGTCCCTGGCTGACCCCGAGGCCGATGCTGCGCACTTCACCATCGAATACCTGGCCGGGCAGCACATCGAACAAGATCTCCACCGGCGTGCCGGGCTGCATACGGCCCAGGTTGTTCTCGGTGAACTCGGCATAGATCCAGATGTCCTGGATCCCGATCAGGGTCAAGACCGGGTTGCCGGTACCGGCATACTGACCTACATCGGCTCGCAGGTCGGTAATCACACCGCGCGCGGTTGCCTTGACAACGGTGTTGGTGAGATCTAGCTGCGCTTTCTCGACCGCACTCTGGGCCGATTTCAGTATGGCGTTGTTCGCATCGTCATCGCCGCCCTTCTGTTCGATCGCCTGCTGGATCGTGGCCTCGGCAGCCGACACCTGTGCCCGCGCCTGATCCAGCGAGGCCTTTGCACTCTCGAGCTGGCGCACCGATACGGTCCCCGGATCGTCACTGTACAGACCCTTGAGCCGCCGGTAGCTCTTCTCCGCCTTTACCTCATTGGCTCGTGCCGCCTGCAGGCTGGCACGCGCCGATTCCACCCCGGCACTGCCCGCATCGACCTGGTTGCGCGCGCTGTCCAGATCGGACCGCGCCTTGTCCAGCGCGATCCGGTATTGCGAGGGATCGATCTCGAATAGCGGCTGGCCAGCGTCGACCGCCTCATTGTTCTTTACCCACACCCGTGTCACCACGCCCGACACTTTGGGTGCCACACCAACGACATAGCCCTGAACCCGCGCCTGCGAGGTATAAGGCGTGAAGCGATCCGCGAGCATATACCAGGCAAGGCTGAGCAGGATCACCAGGCCGACTATCGAGGTCCCTTTCTTGACCGAAGCCGCTGCATCATCGCCTTCTTGCTCGGGCTGCTCCTTCTCGTTGGGTTCGACAACTGGTTCGTCCATCGGCGGCGTCTGATCACTCTTGGATTCACTCATACGGCAAAGTCTCCGACGCGGAATACGGGGTGGATGTGCCAGGGGGCAGCGGCTCGCCGAGCAGATCGCCCCAGTCGCTGCGCTGCTGCATGGTGTTGCGTACATCCTCGGGAATCAACTGCTGTACCGGCATGTCGTACCAGCCGCCGCCGAGCGCCTTGTAAAGCGCCACCACAGCACTGACCTGATTGCCCTGGTTGACCAACTGATTGGTGGTCTGCGAGAACACCGAGGTCTGCGCGTCGAGCACTCGCTGGAAATCGGCGTAACCCTCGCGATAGCGGGAATTGGCAAGCTCCAGCGAACGCTTGGCCGCGATCACGGATTCATTGAGCACTGCCTGTTGCTCGGCGGTCTTCACCACACTGATCGCGGCATCATCGATCTCACGTGCGGCCTGCAGCACCGTCTCCTGGTACTGCTCGATCAATTGCTGCAGGCGTGCGTCCTGCACGCGCACATTGTTCCCGATGCGCCCGTGGTCAAAGATATTCCAGGTAAACGCGGGGCCGATGGCCAGGGTGCCGACATCCGGGCTGGCGCTGAGGCTGTTGCCCGACCAGCCGATGCTGCCCAACAGAGAGATAGAAGGATAGAAGTCGGCTTCGGCGATACCGATCTGGGCCGACTGGGCCGCCACCTGAAGGGCTGCGGCGCGGATGTCGGGCCGTCGCATCAGTAAGTGCGCCGGGATATCCCGGATGACCAGCGGCTCCACCGCGGGCAATCTGGCAGCGGTCCCGCCGAGTTCCGGCAGATCGCCCGGCGGCCGCCCGAGCAGGGTCGCGAGGGCATTGCCGGTCTGGTTCAGGCTGATTTGCAGATTGGGAATGGTCGACAACGTAGCCAGGTACTGGGTCTTGGCCTGTTGCAGGTCGAGTTCCGATTTTTCGCCTCTTTCGTAGAGCAGTTCGGTGATCTCGTAACTGCGCTTCTGGATCGCGGCATTTTCACGCGCAATGGCTATCCGCAACTCAGCGGTTCGATAGGAAAAATACAGGTCGGCCACCTGGGCACTGAGCAACACCTGCAGATCCTGCTGATTGGCGATCGAGGCAAAGAACGCCGCGTCGGCCGATTCGATGCCACGCCGGAAGCGCCCCCAGAAATCCAGCTCCCAACCCAGATTGAAACCCGCCTGATAACTGCCGAAGTCCTGATCGAAGCCCGGTTGCGCACCGCCGCGCTGCCGGGTATTCACATAACTGGCGGCGCCACCGAGCTGTTGTGTCTGTGGATACAGCGCACTGCCCGCGATGCCCAGCTGGGCACGACTCTCCAGGATTCGCAGCCCGGCGACGCGCAGAGAGGGATTCTCGCGTCTGGCCGACTCGATCAATTGGTTCAACGCAGGGTCGTCGAACGCCTGCCACCAGAAGCGCAGATCGGCCTCGGCCTGCTGCAGCGGTGTGCCCACCTGACCGTAGAGTGTGGTCTGCCAGTCATCGAGCCAGTCCACCTTCGGTTGCTGATAGTCAGGCCCAAGGGTGGTACAGGCATTTAGCGCGATCGTCGAGCAAAGTACGACCAGGCGCGGCAGGCGACGCTCGGCAGGCAAAAACATTCCGCGCAGGCTATTCTTTGGCCGATGGTGTCCCGGCCGGCGTGTGAATCTCCGCCGGCATTGCAGCCGGGCCTTCGTCTGCCTCGGCGACCCACGCCATGAAGAGCTGGTAACCGACGGCCAAGAGCACGGCGCCGACAAAGAGGCCGATGATGCCACCGCTGACCATGCCTCCCAGGGCACCAAGCAGGATGACGGGCATCGGCGCGTCGACGCCACGGCCAAGCAACAGCGGCTTCAGCACATTGTCGGCCAAACCGGCGACGAACAGATAAATGGTGAAAACGACGTTATGCAAGGTAGAGCCATCGCCCGACCACCACAGGTAGATGATCGCGGGCAGCGTGACGATCACGGCAGGCAACTGCAGGATACCGAGCAGCAATACGGCCATTGCCAAAACACCGGCCGCCGGAATGCCGGCCATGAGGAAACCGACGCCCAGCAGCACGGCCTGAATGAACGCGACACCGATGACGCCCGTGGCGACCGAGCGGACGGTCGCGGTAGACAGCCTGTAAAGCCGCGGCCCATTGTTTGGCCCGCTAAGGCGATTGAAGATCCGCAGCATCGCCCGGCTGCCGGATTCACCGTGGGCCATCATGACGCCGGCAATGATCAGAGATCCCAGGAACAGGAACACGGCCCCCGCGGTATTCGCCGCCGCCGCAAGGGCGCGTTCCGCCAATTTTCCAGTTGCGGCTGCAACTTCGCCAGAAAGGCGGGAAGATCACTGGCTGCCAGACTCCACGCAGCGTAGAGCTTGTCGCCGATCAATGGCCATTCGGCTACCGAGGAGCCCGGCGGTTCGATACTGACCTCACCGCCCTGGAAAGCGGCATAGGCACTGTGAATTTGGCCCGCAAAGGACAAGCCCAGGATCACGGTTGGCACCCGATCAGCACCAGTCCCACCACCACCATCAGCGTCGCCGCGCGGCCCTGCCGGCCACCGAGTCGCGTTGCGAGGCGCTGGTGCAGCGGATAAAGCGCGACAGCGAGGATCAGCGCCCAAACCATCAGGCCCGAAACGGGGCAAAGACGCGCACGCACAATA
>CAWEET010000024.1:0-16440 GCA_963808165.1 uncultured Gammaproteobacteria bacterium
GCGCATGCACCAGAATGAAGGCGATCAGTAGCGAAAAGACCTGATAGACGAGCTCGACCGGGAAACCTCTTCTCATGACATATCCGTTCCTGCATTCGCTCCCGGGTGCAATCAGATGTCGACCGGGAAGGACACGGCGCTGTCGGCGCCGATCTTTTCCGAGGGATTGAAGGTGCTCGCTTTAGCGCGCTCCGGCGGCTGCGGCTCGAGCGCTTTCTCGGGCGTTGCGACGGCGGCTTCGCGCGGCCGTTCCGGCGCCGGATCACCCGCTGGCGCCTGCGCATACAGCGGTCCGATCAAGACCAGCCAGGCGGGCAGCACAGCCATCCCCAACAGACGCATCATCCCGGAATCCCCGTCAGCCAGGCGCCCGGGCCGTGCCGGCGCAGATCGCCGCCGGGCCCCGCGTGCAGCATCCGCCGCTTTGCCCGAGCGTCCCTAATGTGCATAGCGCGCGATGCGAAACCCCAGATCGGGGCGTGCCGTGCGACTGTAATCACGATAGCTCAACCGCAGCTCGGCAATCGTGCCCAGGCGCCAGCTGGAGTCGCGTACGACATGATGCTCGCCCGCCGCCGGACCCAGCGGGTCGGTCACGAGCCTGTCGGCGTCGCCCGGGTAAACCGCGTAATAGTCGTGCATCCATTCGGACACGTTGCCGCCCAGATCATGAAAGCCGCTCGGGCGGGCAGTAAAGCTGCCCACCGGGGCGGCCACCCGATGCCCGTCATTGTAGTCGGGAACCGTGTTGGCAAGGCTGTCGGCAATGCTGGCGTCGGCGAAATTGCCGACAACCGCCGCAGGTGGAAATTCACCGTCCCAGGGGTAACGCCGCTCCGACTGCCGGCCGAGTCTGCGCGCGACGTACGACCACTCGGCCTCGCCGACCAGCCGATAACCCGTCGACATCGGCTGCACCGCCTGCATCCGGCCATTGCTCTCGGTATAGGCGCGCGGCAGCCCCTCGCGGTCGCTCAACCAGTTACAGTAGCGGGCCGCATCGTCCCAGCCGACGTTCACCACCGGCTGGCTGTCGCCGTTCAGGCCAACACCCTCGGCCAGACCCGAGTCGTGGCCGGGTCGGAAGCGTCGGAATTGCGCATTGCTCACCTCTTTGTCCGCCAGATAAAACGGCCGCAGCAGCTTCACCAGCCGCCGGCTCTCGTTGGCGCGGCGCCCGGCCTCGCGACGCGATGCCCCCATCAGAAAACTGCCCTGCGGGCGCACCAGTCGCAACTGCGGCCCGCCGGGACTGCCGATCGCTGCGGGCAGGGTCCCGGGCTGCTGCAGCGCACGCTGCTGTTGCGCGCTGGCCAGCGCGATGTCCACATTCTGACTGCTGCCGGTACGTGGTGTCACCGTGACCGTCCTGGAGACATAGCCGGGTTTGCTGAATTGCAGGGTGTGACGGCGTGTCGTCAACTGCAGTCGCTGTGTGGCGCTGCCGACATCCCTGCCGTCGACCCGCAGGCTGGCATCGGCCGGCCGCGCGGTCACGAACACGATCCCGTATTGCGGGCTCAGACGGGCATCCAGCGCCCGTTCCTCGTCCGCGGCCAGCGTCAGCTGGCTTTCGAAGTCCCGGTATCCCGGCTTGCTGAGCCGCACGCTGTGCTCGACGCCCGCGGCGACTGCCAGGGTCACCGGGGTGCTGCCCTGAAAGATCCCGTCGACGCTCACGCTGGCGCTCGCCGGTTCGCTGCTGACCGCCAGGCTGGCATCGCGCAACTGCAACTGAAAGGTCTCGAGCAGCAGATCGGCACCGGCCTGGACCTGCACTGGCAGCGTGATCTCCTGGTACTTGTCCAGCGCCAGCAGCAGCGCGCGTTCGCCCTGCAGCAGTTCGGTGTCGAGCGGCGTCACACCGAGCACCTCGCCGTCCACCTGCACCGAGGCGCCCTGCGGCTCGCTATCGATATGTACCTTGGCCCAGGCCGGTTGCAGCACACGGACCAGCCGCTGGGCCTGGCCCTTGCCGACCACGTCCAGGGTCTCCTCGAGCGGCAGATAGCGTTCGGTGTCGATGCGCAGGCGGTGCGTGCCGCCGGGGATCTCGGCCAGCCGCTCGGCGTCGGTTTCCAGCACCGCGCCGTCGACCAGCAGCCGGAACGGGACCGCCGGCTCGAGATCGATGCTGACCCGCCCGGGCAACTCCTCGAGCGCCAGTTCGAACTGCTGCAAGCCGCCGCGGGTCAGTTCGATCTCCTGGCGCAGCGGCCGGTAGCCGGGATGCTCCGCGCTGATCGTGTAGCGCCCGGGCAGCGCCAGCCGCTGCCCGCCGAGCGTCAGTGCCGGAGGAAAGCCGTCGACCGAGTAACGCGCCGGCTCCGGGTCGATCTGCACCGCGAAGGGCGTGGCCAGCAACACGAACGCCGCGGCCAGCAGCAACAGCAGGAAGCCCCCGATGGCGACGCGCGACAATGTGCGGCGCCCCTGTCCTGGCGCCGCTGCCGGGGCCACCTCGGGCAGTGTCCGGGTGGTCAGCGGCGGCGGCGCGCTCGGCGGCACCAGGGCCGGTGTCGCCGGTCGCGGGCGCACGCTGATATCGACCTGGTCACCCCGCACGACCCACTGAATCACCGATTCGCCCGCTTCCACCAGGTCGCCCGACTTCAGCCAGCGCGATGCGGTCAGGCGTTCATGATTGTGGAACAGCGCCAGATCCGTATCTGCCGGCTGGATAAAGGCATGGCCCTCGGCCAGTCCGATGTGCGCGAGCAGTGCGTCCGCGGGCAGGCCGGGCAACACGATGTCGCCCACCTGCGCGCCGCCGACCGCCAGCGGCAGGTCCTGCTCGCCCAGTTGCTGCCCGCCGCGTGCATCATGGATGAAATAGACGCGGCTCAAATCGCTTCCTCGCAGCGCACCAGCAGCATCGGCGGCGGCCTGCCGGGCCGCAGTTGGATGACCTTGCGCACATCACGGTAGCCCGGACGGCTGCCGACGATGGTGTAATCCCCCGGCGTGAGTTGCAGCGCGTGGGTGTCGAACCGGCCGAGCCGCCCGACCCGGTAGATCACCACTTCGGTCGCACCGTCCGATTGCAAGGTGACGGTCATCGGTGTCTCGGCACCCACCACCAGTTCGCGCAGCGCGGCGATCTTTTTCGCCAGGCGCGGCTCCTGCGGCGGCGCATCGCTGGCGGCCGCCAGCAGCTGTTTGGCGTTGGCCAGCGGTGCTGCGGAGTACACGCGCGCGGGCTTGTCGAGATAATGATCGAACTGCGCATGCAACTTGGCGCGCTGCTCGGCCCGACGCAGACCGGTACCGGCGAAACCGGCCGCCGGGTCGACGGCCAGTGCCTTGCGGTAGAGTCCGGCCGCCGCCGGCCAGTCTTCGGCGCGCACCTTGGCAGCCGCCTGCCGGCGCAGACTGTCCAACGCGGCCTGCGCCCGCATCGCCTGTAGACGCGCACGCGCATCACGCACCGCCGGATCGCCGGGCCGCAACCGCTCGGCCTCGGCCAGCGCCTTGTCTGCCTCCGTCGTGCGCCCGGCGTCGAGCGCGCCAAGCGCGCGGGTCATCGCGGCCATATAGTCACGGGCATCGATCTCGGCAGTCACGCGCTGCAGCTCGGTCCGGGCCGCCGGGTATTCCGGATCGAGCCGGGTCGCCTCCAGGTAGGCGCCGCGCGCCGATGCCAGATCGCCCTGCGCCTCCGCCGACCGGCCACGCGCCATCTGCTCGATGCTGGCGCCACGCTTGCGGGCCTGCACAATCCCGGCGGTCGCATCCGGGTCATCCGGCGCGATCAACAGCGCTGCCTCGAAATGGCCAATCGCGCCGTCCACATCGTCGCTGGTCAGCGCACGCCTGCCCTGCTCGATCGCGTCGGCGAGCTGCACCGGCCGATCGGCCTCAATTTGCTGCAGACGCTGCAGGGCCGCCTGATAGTCGCGCGCCGCCGCCGCGAACTGCCGCCGGGCAAACTGACGGTCGGCCGCGGATGCACGGGTCGCGGCCTCGCTCCAGCCGGGCTCTCCCCAGCGTCCGGCGTCATCCAGCTCGAGCCGGGCACGCAGTTTGAGGTAATCCTGCAACGCCTGATGGGCAGCGTCGCGCTGCGGCTCGCTGTCGCCATCCGGCCGCGGTGACGCCGCCGGTGCCTGGGCGTTTGCTTGGACCGGTGCCGGTGCCGGTGCCGGTGCCGGTGCCGCAGATGGCGCCAGCTTTTCCTCCACCGGGACAAGCGCCGCCGGCAGCGCAAAAATCACCGCCAGCGCCAGCAGCACCAACAGGCCAAGGGCGATCCACAGCCAGCGATAGCCCGACCGGGCGTCCCCGGTCGCATCGTAAGGCTGTCCCGGCGGGCGCAACACGCTGGCTTGCCCTGGCCCGGGCCTTTGCTGGTCGTTCATCGCGTGGTGCCGGATCAGGGGGTCAGGCCGGTCTCGGAGACATAGATATCCTTCAGCAGCGCACGCCACTTGGCGTACTGCACCTCGGCCGAACCGGTGAGCTCGTGGGTTTCGCCGTCGACTTCCACCACCAGCGGCCCGGCCTCGGACGAGAAGGATTCGTCCAGTTCGATGATCGCCTCGCGATGGATGCCGGTTTCCGAAGACTTGTCGAAACCGGTCTTGATCGCGTATGCCCCGCCCAGCACCAGGGTATCGCGCAGCGCGCTGGTGCTGTAGTTGTTGTTGTGGCCGACCACCTCGACGGCGATGGCGCCAAGGATCGCCGCCGCCCCGAGCAGCTTGCGCTTGGTCGCCTCGTATTCGATCGCGCGCAGGGCCTCGGCCTCCTCGCTGCGCGCCTTGCGCCACTCGCTGTAGGGTGGCTCCATCTGGCGGGCGAAGTTACCGAAATGCCCGTTCAGGGTATCGATCAACATCTGGTCGCGGTCGCGAATCGCCCGCACCCGGCGGTACATCGGGTCATCGGTGGCGGGCAGGCGTACGACGCTGAACCGGCCCTTGTCTTCGGTCAGGTAGCCGGTGAACGCGTCGGGCGCCAGATCTGCGGCAAAACGCAGCGCGGCAACGCGGCGGATTTCGGTAATCTCGGCAGTAACAAGCTGCGCGCGGTACTCCGAGAGGTCGTTGGCGATGCTGTTGAAAAGCGACTGAAAGGGATCCGTGCCGTACTGGCCGCCACCGCGGTATCGAGGGTACTCGGCCTCGTCCCGGTAGCTGCGCCGGAACCATTCCCGACCGGTGGCATCGAGCGCGGTGATCTCCAGTTCCAGGCGCTCGCCGTCGGATTCCACGATGCTGCCCCGCACCAGCAACTCACTGCCACTGTTGTCGCGTGGCACCAGGCGTACTGCCCCCCAGTACCCGGTGCCCTCCATGGTCGTCCGGAGCTGTTCCGCCAGATAACGCGCCTCGGCCTCGCGGATATCCATGGACAGCCCAACGTCATCGTCGTCGTCCGGCAGTTCGCCCGGATCGAACAGCTCCACCCAGACGTCCAGCAACTGATCTTCGGGCAATTCGGTCGTGGCCCTGTTCAGCGGCGCTTCGCCGTCCACAGCGCGTGTCGGTCCGAGCGTGCTGCAGCCCTGGACCAGCGCGAGCAGCGACAGCAGCGCTGCCAGTCTCCAGAATCGTTCAAACATCGGCCAGTTCAACGCGTACCCTCCTTGTAGCGTCGGTATTCCTCCCAGAGTCTCTTCTTCAGTTCCGGGTCCTGCTCCTTCTCGGCGGCCTCGCGCAGCTGCCGCGCCACCACGTCGTCGTTGCTGCCGTCCGGGATGTCCGGCGGAACCCCCTGCCGGCCGGGCTGGCGCTGTGCACCGCCCGCGGCCACGTCGCCACGGCCGGTGCTGCGATCGCCGCCCTGTTCAGATGCCTCGCCGAATTCACCGTCGCTGCCTTGCGCGCCATCCGAGCCTTCCGAACCCGCGCCTGCGCCATCCTCACCCGCGGCCCCGGCACCGCCAGCACCCGCATCGGCAGTCTGCGTCCTGACCGCCGCAGCGCGCACGCGCTCCTGCTCGCGTAGCAGCATCTCGTCGAATTCACCCAGGCCGCCCATCAGCTCAGCGTCGAGTACGGCGATCTGCTCATCGCCGGTCCGCTCACCCGCCTGGTCGATCGCAGCCGGGGCCAGCGCGGGTGGCGGCACGGATGGACAGGACAGCTCGGGGGGGACGGCCTGCCCGGCCGCGCTCAATGCAACGCAGTCCTCAGCCACCCGGCGGTGCAGACGGGCGATATAGGCCGCATAGTCGCTGGCCTCCACGCCGTCGAGATTGCCGCCACGTCGCCGGGCATGAAAATCGCGCTCGGCGGAGACCATCGCGGCATGATCGATACGCAGGCGCTCGAGCAGCTCACGATTGTCCGCGCCCGCCGCACCAGCCATCAGCAGCAGCGCGGTCAGCAACAGCACCCGGGTCGGATTCATCGCATCACCCACCTGATCCCTCGTGCAGTGTCCCATCGTAACCGTCATCGCGCATCCGGACAGGCCCGGGATCGCAGAGATATGACCACCAAGAGCGCCGCCAAGTTCGATGACACCGGCCTGGGGCGGGACCGGGATATTGGGGCTAAGCGCATGATATTCAAGGGGACCATCAGTCGTCCCCGATGCCCAGCAGCGACTCTATCCGCTGTGTCATACGCGCGATCTGCGGCCAGTCGTTGGCCACGATGTCCTGGGTGTGGGCCAGGTTGTTGCGCAGCGACTCGAACTCCTTGGCCGCGTTCTTGGCCATGCGCCGCGAATCGAAGCCCATCCAGGCGAGGTGTTCCGTGTCCCTGATCAGGATCTGGATCTTGTCCGAGAGCTGCAGACAATCCAGCAGCTCCGGGTGCTGGCCGCGTCTGAGGCGCTCAGCATGCAGCTGCTGCGCCTTTTCCAGGCGACCCTCGCTCACCAGGGAACGCCAGCCCTCGTCGGAATAGTACTCCGCGATGCGCCGGGTGAAATTCATCTCGACGATGGTGATCATCCCGAACAGCCACATCCTGACCACCGGCTTCTGGATGTGCTCGCGCAGGATCACGCCGGTCACGTCGCCGAGCACGTCGACATAACAGGCGCGATGCCGCGTGAGCACGTAGATCACGTCCGACAGGGTGGCATCGGCCGTTACCACCTGACCGCGCGCGAAGCCGCGCAAGTGGTCGCCACAGGAGCCATCGGCGAGGTCATCCGCCCGGATATAGCCCTTGACGAAACCCTGCGCGCGCAGCCCGGCCGCCGACCATTCGCTGGCCTGCATGATCTCGCGCGCCTTCAGCGCCGGGGTATCACTGTCGAAGGACGCAAAGGGGTCGGCGATGTCGCGCGCGCTGAAGGCACGGGTGAACAGTCGCAGCGCGTGCAGCTGTTGAATATCCGGTTCGCGCCGCTGCGGCAGCTGGACGTCGGACAGCGTACCGCGATCTTCCTGTTTGAGCTGCTGCAGTCTCTGCTGGCACTTGTTCCAGACCTTGTGGGCGCGCTTGAGCAAGATGGCGTCGCCATCGTCGAGGACCCGCAGCAGGGCCTCCATCTCGGCCAGAAACACGCGTGCGAAGCGCGGATCGTGCTGACAGATATCGCGGCAGTTGTCGATCAGGTCCGCCAGTTTCACGGTCTTCGCGCGCATCGAGGCGCGTGCGCTGTGATCGCGGTCGATCGCCTTGCGAACCGCGCGGTTGCCATCGCTCGGCTTGCTCACGTCGGTGAGGTCGGACACCAGGTCCGCGACAGCCGCACCGAATTCATCCTCGATATCGCGGAAGGTCGCCGGCGTATCCTCGACGGTATCGTGCAGCCAGGCCGCGGCGATCATCTCCGGGTCGTCGCTGACCTCGGCGACCAACTCGGCAACACTCTTGAGATGCACGTCATAGGGTTGACTCGAGTATTTGCGACGCTGATCGATCCGGGCGTGGGCCTGGGTCGCGTAGGCGCTGGCGCGTGCGATCAAATCCGTCATTTTGCGAAGCCCCTCTGAGCACATTGAAACCCCCTAAGGGAGAACGGCACTGACTTATTGGAAACGGCCGGCCATTCCCTGCGGCGTGCACCTTACCCTGGCTGATCGGCGGTGCTCTGTGAACAACCGAACTGCCCGCATGGCCCACCGGCATGAAACCCGCGCCTCGGGTCGACCGCGTCAGGGCCGACAATCGCTTTCGGGGCGGTCGATGCCGAGGGTGTCGAGCGTGTCGGTCTGGTGGGCGAAACCCTCCAATGGTGCCAGAGAGATCACCGCATTGTGCGTGGCCAGCAGAATCGGCTGGCGCAGTTGCCCGTTCCAGGGCCGGAAACTGCCCGGTGCCCCCTTGTAGAGATCCAGCGACAGTGCCTCGGATCGCACGAAACCGGCCACTGCAGTGCCATCTGCGGTACCGACGCGCTGGACGCCCTCGATCACCGCGCGCACTGCAGCCCAGGCGGCCCAGTCCTCCGGGCGCATGTCGCGGCCGGTCAGGCGCCGAAAGCGCTGATTGAGCTGCGGAGCGCCATAGCGCTCGAACGTCCAGTGCCAGGCAAGCGCCGCGAGGCCTTCGGACCCGACCACGGGGCGCGCCGCGTAGGTCGCGTACGGGACATAGCGACCGAACTCGCCGTCGTTGTCAACCAGCCACACGACGTCGTGCCGAGATCCTCCGGTCAGCAGCGAAACATTGTTGAGATCGCGCTGGCGCGGGTCGTTCGACAGCTCGAAGACACGCTCATCCGCCAGCTTGAGACCGAATTTCGCCAGCGCGCCGCGCACCGCCGCGGCCTCTTCTTCATCTGCCGGCGACCTGCCCCGCAGCATCAGCACCCGATCCCATCCCCTGCCGCGCAGGTGCTGGGCCAGCGCGTCGCTCAGCATGCCGCTCGACGGGAGGGTATGCAGCAGGTCCGGCGGACAACGGCCGGTCCGCCAGCCCCGCGCGCGATGCCGGATGTTGAACCACAGCATGGCCGGTGAACGTGCCTGACCGAGCAGCTCCTTCATCCGCCCGGCCGGGAGGTCGAAAAGGATCGCCAGCGCGCCGCGATCGCCGGCAAGACCGATGGCCTCCGCCACCGAGTCCGAGGCGTCGAGCAGGATCTCCTCGAGTTCGAAGCTCAGGCCCAGCGCACGCCCCGGGACGCGCGCGCTGCGAACCGCCAGCCGCGCACCGTCGACGGGACGCTTGCGCTCGCGCAACGACAGCCCGGTGTAGACCGGACGGGGTTCATAGTGTGGATCATCGGCGATGCCGAGATAGACAATACGGGCAGTGTCCTGCGCCACAGCCGTGGTCGCCAGCAGCAGGCCAAGAGTCAAGACTCTAGCGATCATCGATCAGGATGTCGTAGGGCACCCGACCGGTGGCCACCGAACGGATCGGCTGCAATTTTTCGGTGTCGATGATGGTCACGTCGTCCGACAGGCCGTTGGCCACATACAGGGTCTTTTCATCGGCAGACAGCGCCAGGCCCCAGGCGCGCTTGCCGACCAGGATGTAGTCGATCACCTTGCGTGCCGGCACGTCGACGACCGCGACATGATTGGCCCGCCCCAGCGCGACATAGGCCCGCTTGCCGTCCGTAGTGATGATCAGGTCGACCGGGGTCACCTGCTCGGGCCGGAACCCGGTGGGCAGAAACGGGATGTCACCGACCAGCTTCAGTGTCGCGACATCGATGATATTGACGATACCGGCCAGTTCCGCGGACACCCAAAGCTCGCGTTCGTCCGGGGTCAGCGCGAAGCGGCGTGGGCGGGTGTCGACCAGGATGTCCGCGATCACCGCATCGGCCTCGAGATCGATCACATGGACCAGATTGGCCGCCTCGGATGCCACGAAGACCAGCCGCCCGTCGGCGGTGACCTGGACCCCCTCCGGTTCCTCGCCGGTTTCGTATTCCGCGAGCAGTTCGCCGCTGGCCACATCGTAGACCGAGGCCGTTGCGTCCTCTTCGTTCGAGACGATCAGCCGGCGTCCGTCCGGATGCAGATCGAAGGTCTCCGGGGCCGGGACGCCCCGGATGCGTCCGATCAGCTCGAACGAGGCGCTGTCGTAGACCGCGATCAGGTCATCGTCGGCGCAGGCCACGAAGAAGGCCGAGCGGTCGGCGTTGAAATGCACGCCGCGCGGCCGCGCGCAGGTCTCGACGGTCTTCACCAGCCGATGCTCGGGCGACAGGATCGAGAGCGTATCGCTGCGCTCGTTGGGCACGATCGCGCGACCGCTCCCAGCCGCCAACGCCCCGGTGGACAGGATCACAATGCAGAACCCAAGCAGTGACTTAAGCAAGATATCTCATCTCCAGCCTGCGCAGCATTGACTTTCTAGTTGTAGCACAGGGTTCGTCTCATTATCTCTCGCAGACCGCTGGAAAGGTTATTTTGGTCTAGGCTACTGCAAACAACAAAAAACTAAATAAACAAATAAATCAAGACTGCGAGTGAGGACCAAAAAAGATGAATATTGCACATCGAAGCACCGCGGGCGCCGTGGCGCTCGTGCTGTCAGCAGGTCTCGCCACGGCAGCGGAAGAGACCGGCAGCAGCACGCTCTACGGTGACCTGCTGAGTGTCACGCAGGACATGCTGAACAGGGCCGACGGCGACGGCAACAACTTCCTGCATACCAACGCGAACTACAGCCAGACCCGTTACTACCCTTCACGCCAGATCAATACCGACAACGTCAAGAAGCTGCGCCCGGCATGGGTCTTCCAGACCGAGGTGGTCGATTCACTGGAGACCTCGCCGATCGTGGTCAACGGCGTGATGTACATCACAACGGCGTTCAACCATGTCTATGCGCTCGACGCGCGTACCGGCCAGCAGATCTGGCATCACAAACACAGCCTGGGTCCGGTGCATATCACCTGTTGCGGCAAGAACAACCGCGGCGTGGCGGTGCATGGCGACAGGGTGTTCATGGGCACGCTGGACTCCAAGCTGGTCGCCCTCGACGCCAAGACCGGCAAGCAGGTCTGGGAAACCCAGATCGCCGAACCTGAGCTGGGTTACTCCGAGACCATGGCCCCGTCCGTCGTCGACGGCATGGTGCTGATCGGCACGAACGGCGGCGAGTACGGCATACGCGGCTTCGTGAAGGCATTCGACGCGAACACCGGCGATCTGAAGTGGACCTTCCACACGGTGCCGGAAAACTCGGTCGGGGTCTGGGCGACCCATGACGCCACCGGCCGCGACATGAAACGCGACATCGCCGCCGAAAAGGCCAACCTGGCCAAGATGGGCGACCCCTACAAGACCCTCGGCGGCGGTGTCTGGCAGAACCCCGCAGTCGACCTGGAGTCGCGTCGCATCTACTTCGTCGTCGGCAACCCGTCGCCCGACCTCGACGGTTCACTGCGCCCGGGCGACAACCTGTACACCGACAGCCTGGTCTCGGTGAATCTGGATACCGGTGAGTATGTCTGCCACTTCCAGTACATCGCACACGACGTCTGGGACCTCGACGCCGTCTCGCCGCCGATCATCACCAAGGTCAAGGATGCCGATGGCAAAGACGTCAAGGGCATCCTGCACGGCGGCAAGACCGGCCATGTCTATGTGCACAAGGCCGACGACTGCTCGCTGATCCGGTTCTCCGAGGCGATGGTCCCGCAGGAAGACATGTGGACCCTGCCGACGGCCGATGGCGCACGCATGCTGCCGGGTGCCAACGGCGGCGTGGAGTGGTCGCCGATGGCGATCGACCCGACCCAGCGGCTGAGCTACGCGATCAATCTGCACCAGCCGATGACCTACACCGTCCGCTCGACGCCCTACCCCGAGGGCAAGCTGTGGCTCGGCGGCTCCTTCGATGTGATTCCGGACGAGGCGCAGTGGGGTAATGTCACGGCCGTGGACTACGACACCGGCGGCATCCGCTGGCAGGTGCGTACCGCACAGCCGATGATCGGCGGCATCCTGGCGACTGCCGGGGGCCTGGTCTTCACCGGCGAGGGCAATGGCTTGTTCAAGGCCTACGACTCGTCCAACGGCGCCGAGCTATGGCGATTCCAGGCGGGCGCAGGCGTCAACGCGCCACCGTCCAGCTACACCGTGGACGGACATCAGTACATCGTCGTCGGTGCCGGCGGCAACGCCCAGCTGAACTACAAGCGCGGCAACAACATCATCGCCTTCACGCTCGCCGACTGAAGCGGCTGCGGCCATGACGTAGACGACGGGGCGGGCCTGCGGGGCCGCCCCCTCCTTTTGTCGGAGACCGAACCATGAACAGAGCGGCCGTCGCCGCAACGGCCCTGACCCTGGCTGTTGTCCTGCCCCCGTCCGCGCCCGCACAGGACGGATTCGACCTGGAACAAGAGATCCAGCTTTGTGCCGGCTGCCATGGCCAGGACGGCATCCCGGCCAATCCGGAATACCCGATCCTGTGGGGCCAGGAGTATTTCTATCTGTTCACGCAGCTGCGCGACTATGCGGCCGGCCGGCGGCAGAACGAAATCATGACCCCGATCGCGGCCAAGTACGACCGCGCCGCGGCCAAGGCACTGGCCGAACACTTCGCCGGTCTCGCCTGGCCGAAGATCCAGGCCAGCGCCGAGGACGACGACCGGCGGATCACCGAACGCGCGGCGTCCGGCGGCCAGTGCAGCGCCTGCCACGGCATCTGGAACGGCAACAGCAATGTGCCGCGACTAATGGGGCAGCAGCCCGGCTACCTGCGCAAGACCATGCTGGATTTCAAGCACGAGGTGCGCATGAATGCGCCCGACAAGATCAGCACGATGCAGAAGATAGACGACGCGACCATTGACGCGATGGCCCGCTACCTCTCCACGCTCTGAGCCGCCGCAGGACAGGCGTGGGTCAACCGCCCAGCAGCGTGCGCAGTTCGTCGTCCGGGGCGAGATCGGCGGCGCTCAGACCGGCCTTGTCGCGCAACGCCGGATCCGCACCACGCCCGAGCAGGAACACGACCATCTCCCGATGCCCGCGCTGCGCAGCCGTCATCAACGCGGTGCGCCCGCGATCGTCGCGCCGCTGCAGCCCGGCACCGGCATCGAGCAGGATCCCGGCCACTGCCACGCCGTCCGCCGCCGGCGCGTCGTTCGCGTGGCCGGCCGCCCACATCAACGGCGTCAGCTCATGGCCCCAGACGCCGTCGGCATCCGCCCCGGCCGCAATCAACGCCGAGACGATCTGCGGATAGGCGCGACCTGCGGCATAGACGATCGCCCCCTTGCCCTGGGTGTCGCGGGCGTCGATCTGCGCACCGGCGTCGAGCAGAAGTCGCAGCAGCCGCGCTTCGCCTTCGAAGGCCGCCGCCATCAATGGCGTGACCCCCTGCCGGTCGGCCGCATTCACGTCCGCGCCGGCCTCGAGCAGCAGGCCGGCCATGCGGCGCCGCCCCTCGCGGGCCGCGATCAACAACGGTGTCGCGCGATTGAGGTCGCGATGCTGCAGGTCCGCGCCCGCGTCGAGCAGCAGCGTCGCGATCGCGCGCGCACCGCTGCCCGCAGCGATGCTCAGCGCGGTCGCCCCACGCCGGTTGCGCGCCTCGACGGACGCCCCTTTGGCCAACATCTCCGCGGCGATGTCCGGGCAATCGAGCGCCGCCGCCTCGAACAGCGCCTCCTGCGTCAGCCGGTCCCTGGCCGCCGCGGGCGACTGCGCAATCCGGCCGGCCAGCGCCTCGCACTTCTGGCTAGGCGGCCGGGCCTGCACGGGCGTCACCGAGAGTGCGGCCGCCAGCATCAGCGCTGCGCCGCGCCGCGCCGTCATTTCACCCGAAACACGCCGCTGAAGCCCTGGGTGCGCAGGCCCTCGACATAGAACTCGTATCTGCCCGGCCGGATCGGGACGAACCAGACGTCGATCTCGCCCTCGTCGTCGAACTCCAGCGCATGCAGGCCGAACGGTTTGACCTCCTTGTCCTCGATCACGACCTGGTCGACCCAGATCTCGCGGAACAACTCCGGCGCCAGCAGCTTGTACTCTTCCCGACCATCGCTTTTGATCCGCCAGCGATAGTAGACGCCCGATTCGACCTGGTAGCAGTCGACCGAAAAGCCCTTCGCCGCGTCGAGCTGCAGCGGTTCGAGCCGCGTCGCCCGCCGCGTGGGATCGCCCTCGGCCGACAGCGCGCCTGCAGTGAGGCAGGCGATGACAGCGATCGCAAAGTGAGGTTTCATGAATGCCATCGCGGTGCCCCGTTCAAACCTTCTTCGCCGCAGCGAAGGCGGCGGCCAGCGCGCCCTGCGGAGCGGCGTTGCGATCGGCGCGCCGCTTGTCCGGTTTGCCGCGCTGGGGACGCTCGCGCGCTTCCGGTGCGGGTTTCGCCCGGCCCGGTTCGTCGTTGATACGCATCGACAGGCCGATGCGTTTGCGTGGCAGGTCGATCTCCATCACCTTGACCTTGACCACCTCGCCGGTCTTGACCACCTCGCGCGGGTCTTTGACGAACTTGTCGCTCATCGCCGAGATGTGCACCAGGCCGTCCTGGTGTACGCCGATGTCGACGAAGGCACCGAAGTTGGTGACATTGGTGATCACGCCCTCGAGCACCATGCCCGGCTTGAGATCGGCGAGTGTCTCGACGCCTTCCTGGAACACCGCGGTTCGGAACTCGGGGCGCGGGTCGCGGCCGGGCTTCTCCAGTTCACCGATAATGTCCTGCACTGTGGGCGCACCGAACCGGTCGTCGGTGTAATCGGCGACATTCAGGCGGCGCAGGAAGGCGCCATCGCCGATTACCTGGCCCAGCTCACGACCGTTTTTCCGCAGGATGCGCTCGACCACCGGGTAGGCCTCGGGGTGCACCGCCGAGGTATCGAGCGGATTACCGCCGCCCATCACGCGCAGGAAGCCGGCGGCCTGCTCGAAGGTCTTGTCGCCCAGACGCGGTACGCGCTTGAGTTCCCGGCGGTCGGCGAAGGCGCCGTGTTCATCGCGGAACTGCACCAGGTTTTCGGCCACCGCGCTCGATAGCCCGGCGACCCGTGCGAGCAGTGCCGGCGAGGCAGTATTGACGTCGACACCGACCGCGTTCACACAGTCTTCGACGACATTGTCCAGGCCGCGCGCGAGCTGGAACTGGCTGACATCGTGCTGGTACTGACCGACCCCGATCGATTTCGGATCGATCTTGACCAACTCGGCCAGCGGGTCCTGCAGCCGGCGGGCGATCGACACCGCGCCGCGCAGCGAGACATCCAGGTCGGGCAGTTCGTTCGACGCCAGTTCCGAGGCCGAATAGACCGAGGCACCGGCCTCGCTGACGACGATCTTGTCGAGTTTAAGTTCGGGGTGGCGTTTGATCAGCTCGGCGGCCAGGCGGTCGGTCTCGCGCGACGCGGTGCCGTTGCCGATCGCGACCAGCTCGACGCGGTGCGCGACCGCCAGCTTCGCGAGCAGCGCAATCGACTGGTCCCATTGCCGTTTCGGCGCATGCGGGTAGATGGTCTCGGTGGCGACCACCTTGCCGGTGGCGTCGACCACTGCCACCTTGACCCCGGTACGCAGACCGGGATCCAGGCCGAGGGTGGCGCGCGGGCCGGCCGGCGCGGCCAGCAGCAGGTCGTGCAGGTTGGCGGCGAACACCTTGATCGCCTCGGACTCGGCCGCCTCGCGCAGCCGGTTCTTCAGTTCCAGGTCCAGGCGGGTCAACAGCTTCACCCGCCAGGTCATGCGCACGCTGTCGCGCAGCCAGGCGTCTGCGGCACGGCCCTCGTCGCGAATGCCGAAGCGCTGCGCCACCATGCGCTCGGGCTGGCTGCGGCCGGTCTCGTCGCTCTCGATCGACAGGTCGAGAAATACCACGCCCTCGTTGCGCGCGCGGAACAGCGCCAGTGCGCGGTGCGACGGAATCGATTTGACCGCCTGGCTGAAGTCGAAGTAATCGGCAAACTTCGCGCCCTCCTGCTCCTTGCCGGGGATGATGCTGCTCTTGAGCTGGGCGTTGTCCCACAGCCAGTCGCGCACCGCGCCGCTGAGCCCGGCATCCTCGGCCCATTGCTCCATCAGTATCTGGCGTGCACCGTCGAGCACCGCCTTGACGTCGGCGAAGCCCGCCTCGGCATTCAGGTAGGCGCCAGCCAGCCGTTCCGGGTCCTGTGTCGGATCGGCCAGGATCGCCTCGACCAGCGGCGCGATACCGGCCTCCCGCGCGATCTGCGCCTTGGTGCGGCGCTTCGGCTTGTACGGGAGATAGATATCCTCGAGGCGGGTCTTGGTGTCGGCCTCCATCAGCTCGCTTTTCAGCGCCGGGGTCAGCTTGCCCTGCTCCTCGATCGACTTGAGCACCGTGGCGCGCCGCTCTTCCAGCTCGCGCAGATAGCCGAGGCGTTCTTCGAGGGTGCGCAGCTGGACATCGTCCAGGCCGCCGGTGGCCTCCTTGCGGTAGCGCGCGACGAAGGGCACCGTCGCACCGCCATCGAGCAATGCAACGGCCGCTTCGACCTGATGGGGCTTGACCGCGATTTCTGCAGCGATTCGCTCGGCGATGGGTGGCAGCACGCAATACTCCTTTGGATTGGTGACGGGCGGAATCTACACCAAGCGCTGCGACAACAAAACCGCCCATGCGC
>CAWEET010000025.1:0-24524 GCA_963808165.1 uncultured Gammaproteobacteria bacterium
GGTCGGAGCGGGGAGATTCGAACTCCCGACCCCCACAACCCCATTGTGGTGCGCTACCAAGCTGCGCTACGCTCCGAAATGCGAGCGCTGCATCCTAGGGATGCGGCGCTTCTTTGTCAACGAACCAGCAGATCCGCTGCTTCAGTCTTTGAGGATCGCGAGGATCTCTTCGAGTTCGTTTTGCAGCTCGCGTACCAGTTCGGATGGCGGACGCTGATCTTCGTGCTTCGGGCCGTCGCCGGCCAGCTGCTGGCGCGCGCCGCCGATCGTGAAACCCTGCTCGTACAACAGGCTGCGAATGTTGCGGATCATCTCGACATCGTGCCGCTGGTAGTAGCGGCGGTTGCCACGGCGCTTGACCGGCTTGAGCTGCGGGAACTCCTGCTCCCAGTAGCGCAGTACGTGCGGCTTCACCTGGCACAGTTCGCTGACCTCACCGATGGTGAAATAGCGCTTGCCCGGAATGGGCGGTAGTTCAATGTTGCTGCTGTTGGGATCCAGCATATGCCTCTACTCGTGCCTTGAGTTTCTGCCCGGGACGAAAGGTCACCACGCGGCGCGCGGAGATCGGGATCTCTTCACCGGTCTTGGGGTTGCGGCCCGGACGTTGTTTTTTTTCGCGCAGGTCGAAGTTGCCGAAACCGGACAGCTTCACCTGGCGGCCATTTTCCAGCGACAGGCGGATCTCTTCGAAAAACATCTCCACCATATCCTTGGCCTCACGCTTGTTCAGCCCGAGCTCCTCGAACAGGTGTTCTGCCATTTCTGCCTTGGTCAGTGCCATTCCCTCAATCCCTCAGTTTTGCCCCCAGTCGCTCGGCCAGCGCCTTCAGCACCACACCGCTCGTCTGTTCTACATCTGCGTCGGTAAGAGTGTGGGAAGATTCCTGTAAAATCAAGCTCAAAGCAAGACTTTTTAGACTGGAATCTATGTTGTCTCCAGTATAGACGTCGAAAAGCTGGATGTCTTTAACCAGCGGCGGCGCCACCTCGCGGATTGTGTCCAGGACGCTCTGGTACGGCAGCGCGCGATCGACCAGCAGGGCGAAGTCGCGGCGAATCGCCGGAAACTTCGACAGCGCCTCGAACCGGGGGATACCGCCGAGCCTGAGCGGCACAAGGTCGACCTCGAACAGAAACACGCCGCCAGGCAGATCCAGCGCCTTTTGCGCGGCCGGGTGCAGCAGGCCGATCCAGCCGACCGGCTCGCCGTTGCGCAAGACGCGGGCACACTGTCCCGGGTGCAACGCCGGGTGCTCGGCGCCCTCGAATCGGAACTCGCCCGCATCGGCCATCAGCCCCAGCACCGACTGCAGATCGGCCTTGATGTCGAAGAAATCGGCCGTACGCGCCGGCAGGCCCCATTGCTCCGCGCTCGCCTCGCCGCAAATCAGACCGGCCAGCTTGGGATGCTGCTCGAGCTCGCCGTCGGTGCGCCGGAAGGTCAGGCCGCTTTCGAACACCCGCACCCGGGTCTGTTGCCGTGCCAGGTTGTGCCTGAGCGTCTGCACCAGCCCCGGCCAGATACTCGCGCGCATGTCCGACATATCGGCCGAGATCGGGTTGGCCAGCTTGATCGGCTCGACACCAGGCGTCAGCACGGCGGCCAGCTCAGGCGCGATGAAGCTATAGGTGATCGCCTCCTGGTAGCCGCGGTGGGTCAACAAGCGCTTGGCGCTGGCCAGGTTGAACTCGGCCTCGGGCCGCAAGGCGATGCTGACCGGCGCCGAGCTGAGGCTGGCCGGGATGTTGGCATAGCCGTAGATGCGCCCGATCTCCTCGATCAGATCGGCCTCGATGGTGATGTCGAAACGCGCACTGGGTGCAACCACCAGCCAGCCGCCTTCGGTCGGGATCAACTGCATGCCGAGCCGCTCGAGTATCTCGGCGATGTCCGTGTCGTCGATCTCGACGCCAAGCAGGCGCCTGACCCGGCTGCGGCGCAGCGTGACGGGTTCACGCTGCGGCAGATGCCCGGCGGACTCCATCAACACCACCGGCCCGGCCTGACCGCCAACGATCTGCAGCATCAGCGCGGTGGCGCGTTCGATCGCCCGGCCCTGCAGATTGAAGTCGACACCACGCTCGAAGCGGTGTGAGGAGTCGGTGTGCAGTCCATAGCTGCGGGCCTTGCCGGCGATCGCCAGCGGGGCGAAAAAGGCCGCCTCGAGCAGCACATCGCGGGTCGCGCCGGTCACACCGGAGTCTTCACCACCCATGATCCCGGCCATCGCCAGCGCCCGGCGCTGATCGGCGATCACCAGGGTGTCGGCGCGCAGGGTCGCCTCGCTGCCATCGAGCAGCGTCAGCTGCTCGCCCGCCTCGGCCATGCGCACGCGGATACCGCCATCCAGTGCGGCCAGATCGAAGCCATGCATCGGCTGGCCCAGTTCGAGCATCACATAGTTGGTGATATCGACCACCGGCGATATCGCACGGACGCCGCCGCGGCGCAGCCGCTCGACGATCCAGTCCGGCGTGTCGGCGGTGCCGTCGATACCGCGCACGATGCGGCACAGGTAGCGCGGACAGGCCTCCGGGGCCTCCAGCACAACCGGGAACACATCGTCGACCGACGGCGCGACCGGGTCGATCCGCGGGGTGTGCAGCGGCACGCGATTGAGCACCCCGACCTCGCGCGCAATGCCGGCCAGGCCCAGGCAATCGGCCCGGTCGGGCGTCAGATCGACGTCGATGCAGTTGTCGTCGAGTGCCAGGTAGTCGCGCAGATCGGTGCCGACCGGCGCGTCGGCCGGCAGGCCGAGGATACCGTCGGACGATTCGGCCAGGCCGAGTTCAGACGCCGAGCAGATCATGCCGAGTGACTCGACGCCACGCAGCTTGGCACGCTTGATCCGGAAGTCGCCCGGCAGGAGCGCGCCAACGGTGGCCACCGGCACCTTCATGCCGGCGGCGACGTTCTTCGCCCCGCAGACGATCTGCGATGGTGTCCCTGCGCCGATATCGACGCTGCACACGCTGAGCTTGTCGGCATCCGGGTGTTGCTCCCGACTGAGCACAGCACCCACCAGCACACCGCTGAAAGCGGGCGCCGCAGGCTCGACCGAGTCAACCTCGAGACCGGCCATGCTCAACTGCTCGGCCAGCTCTTCCGTGCCGATGTCCGGGTCGACCCATTCACGCAACCAGGCTTCGCTGAATCTCATTGTTGTTTCCTAGGACGGTACGAATTCAAACGGTGGTCAGGCACGGCCCGGGCTGCACGACAGGCAGCTCCAGAGAGCACCTTAGGGCGAGCCCTGCCCGCCGATATCGTGCCGGGCTCAGCCCAGCCCACGTGCATGTCGGGCATGGCACGGTCCTCCGCGTCAGGCGAATTGCCTGAGGAAGCGCAGGTCGTTCTCGAAGAACAGCCGCAGATCGTTCACGCCATAGCGCAGCATCGCCAGGCGCTCGACGCCCATGCCAAACGCATAGCCGAGGTATTTCTCGCTGTCGATCGCGACGTGGCGGAACACCTCCGGGTGGATCATCCCGCAGCCCAGCACCTCGAGCCAGCCGGTGTGACCGCAGACACGGCAGCCGGCGCCGCCGCACATCACGCACTGGATGTCGACCTCGGCCGAGGGCTCGGTGAACGGGAAGTACGACGGACGGAAACGCACCTCGAGATCGTCACGCTCGAAGAAGCCGTGCAGAAAGGCGTTCAGGATACCCTTGAGATCGGCGAAGCTGACCTGCTCGTCGACCAGGAAACCCTCGACCTGATGGAACATCGGGGTATGTGTCAGGTCCGAGTCGCAGCGATACACGCGACCCGGCGCGATTACCTTCATCGGCGGTTTGGCATGCTTCATGTGCCGGATCTGCACCGGCGACGTGTGGGTGCGCAGCAGCAGGTGCTCATCGAAATAAAAGGTATCGTGCATCGCCCGCGCCGGGTGATGCGAAGGGATGTTGAGCGCCTCGAAATTGTGGAAGTCGTCTTCGATCTCGGGGCCTTCAGCGACTTCGAAACCGGCACTGGCGAAGAACGCCTCGATGCGCTGCATGGTGCGGGTGACCGGATGCAGTCCGCCGCTGACGACATCGCGGCCGGGCAAGGTCACGTCGACGCGTTCGGAGGCCAGACGGCTGGCCAGCTGTTCTTCCTCGAGCGCCTGCCTGCGCGCATCGAGTGCCTGCTGAAAGGCCTGCTTGGCCTGGTTGATCGCCTGACCGGCCGCCTTGCGCTCGTCGCCGGGCAGTTTGCCGAGCTGCTTCAGACGCTCGGTGAACCGTCCGCTCTTGCCGAGGTACTGCACGCGCACCTCGTCGAGCGCGCGCAGGTCGGCAGCGGACGCCAGCGTGTCCAGCGACTGGGAGAGGAGATCTTCGAGTTCGGTGCTCATTATTACTGTTCTTCAGAAACCAGGTTTTTTCTCGATCGGGGATTTGCCCAACAGTTGTTCAGTAGTCGGGTAGGTCGGGCTGTGCCCGACATCCGTTCGGCAGGCACAGCCTGTCCTGCGCAGCCTCGTTTGCACGTGCTGCCGGCAACACCGGCAGGGCTGAAAAATACAAAGGGGAAAGACCGAACCGGCCTTCCCCCTTCCATCGATCACGGTCGCCGGACACCAGGTCCGGCGGTCGTCATCAGCTCGCGAGGGCAGCCTTGGCCTTCTCTGCGAGTTGCTCGAACGCCGGCATGTCGTGCATGGCGATATCGGCCAGCATCTTGCGGTCGACCTCGATACCGGCCTTGTTCAGACCGTCGATGAAGCGGCTGTAACTCATGTCGCACATGCGCGCGCCGGCATTGATACGCTGGATCCACAGTGCGCGGAATTCGCGCTTCTTGACCCGACGATCACGGTAGGCGTATTGACCGGCCTTGATGACCGCCTGCTTGGCGACGCGGTACACCTTGCTGCGCGCACCGTAGTAACCCTTGGCCGCTTTGAGGACCTTTTTGTGTCTGGCGTGCGCCTGCACACCACGTTTTACTCTTGGCATCGTTCAGTCTCCTCGGTTTCAGGCGTAGGGAATCATGCGCCGCGCGGCGGCCACATCGTGCTTGTGCAGCATCGAGGGCGAACGCAGCTGACGCTTACGCTTGGTCGATTTCTTCGTCAGGATGTGACGACGGTGAGACTGGTTGCGCTTGACGCCGCCGGCGGTAATCCGGAAGCGCTTTGCGGCACCACGATTGGTCTTGATCTTGGGCATTTTCGTCTCCTTTGAATACAAGGGTTGTCATTAAGACGGCCTAGGCAATGCCTGTTGGCCCGACCGTCTTGCGGCTTCACCAGCGAAGTCCGCGGTTGTCTGTTCGTTGCGACTACTTGCCCCGCTTGGGGCCCAGCACCATCACCATCTGGCGCCCTTCCATCATCGGCCGCTGCTCGACCTGTGAGACTTCCTCCAGATCCTTCTCGATCCGTTCGAGCAGCTCCAGTCCACGCTCGCGATGGGCATGCTCGCGACCGCGGAACCGCATGGTCACCTTGGCCTTGTCACCTTCTTCGAGGAAGCGATGGAGATTACGCAGCTTGACCTGGTAGTCGCCGATGTCGGTACCGGGGCGAAACTTCACCTCTTTGACCTGTACCTGCTTCTGCTTCTTGCGCGCTTCCTGCTTCTGCTTCTTCTGTTCGAAGATATGCTTGCCGTAGTCCATGACGCGGCATACCGGTGGCTCCGCGTTCGGCTGTATCTCGACCAGGTCCATGCTGGCTGCCTCAGCTGCAGCCTTCGCCTCTTCGATCGTTACGATGCCTACCTGTTCTCCGTCGTGGCCAATCAGGCGCACCTGTCGCACGGTGATCTCGCTGTTTAAGCGATTCCGCTTCTCGATTTGTCTGGCGATAGCCGGTTTCCTCCAAGTAACCAAGAACCCGACAACAAAGAAAGCATCGGCGGCCGCCGATGCTTTATGTCTGTCAGGACCGAACATCCCCGGCGGTTGCTGGCCTGCACGGCCGTACCCCGGGACTTCACATCATGCGCGCTCCACCACCTCTTTCTCGAAGCGCTGGATCAGCTCGTCGAGGGACATGGAACCGAGATCCTCGCCGCCGCGCGTGCGGACCGCCACGCTGCGGTTTTCCATCTCGCGATCGCCGATAACCAACAGATAGGGCGTGCGCTGCAAAGTGTGCTCGCGGATTTTAAACCCGATCTTCTCGTTTCTCAAGTCCAAATCGACCCTAAAGCCTTTATCCTGAAGGCTTTTCGCGACCTCCTCGCAAAACCCGGCCTGCCGGTCGGTAATGTTCAGCACCACCGCCTGTACCGGCGCCAGCCAGAGCGGAAACGCGCCGGCATGGTGCTCGATCAGAATGCCGATGAAACGTTCGATCGAGCCGAGGATCGCTCGGTGCAGCATCACCGGCACCTGCTTGCTGTTGTCCTCGGCAATATAGGTCGCGCCGAGGCGCTCCGGCATGGAGAAATCGAGCTGGATGGTGCCCAGTTGCCAGACCCGGTTGAGGCAGTCGCGCAATGAGAATTCGATCTTTGGTCCGTAGAACGCGCCCTCGCCCGGCTGCAGTTCCCATTCCAGCCCACGGGCGTTCAGCGCATCTTCAAGTGATTTCTCAGATTTATCCCATATCTCATCTGATCCGACACGCTTTTCCGGACGCGTAGATAGTTTGATCAGGACCTCTTCGAAGCCGAAATCCCGGTACACCTCGAATAGCAGATCGGTGAACGCCAGCACCTCCGGCAGAACCTGGTCCTCGGTGCAGAAGATATGCGCGTCGTCCTGCACGAAGTTGCGCACCCGCATCAGGCCGTGCAGCGTGCCGGAGGGCTCGTTGCGGTGGCAGGATCCAAACTCGGCCAGACGCAGCGGCAGGTCGCGGTAGCTCTTCAGCCCGTGATTGTAGATCTGGATGTGCGCCGGACAGTTCATCGGCTTGATCGCGTAGACGCGGCCCTCCGTCTCGGTGACGAAGATGTCGTCGCGAAACTTTTCCCAGTGGCCGGATTTCTCCCACAGCGAGCGGTCGATGACCTGCGGCGTGTGCACCTCCTCGTAGCCATGGTCGCGCAGCTTGTCGCGGATGTACTGCTGCACTGCCAGATAGATGGTCCAGCCATGCGGGTGCCAAAACACCATGCCGGGCGCCTCGTCCTGTGCATGGAACAGGTCGAGCGCCTTGCCGATCTTGCGATGGTCGCGCTTCTCGGCCTCCTCCAGCTGGTGCAGATAGGCCTTGAGTTCTTTCTTGTCGCGCCAGGCGGTCCCATAGATGCGCTGCAGCATCGGATTATTCGAATCGCCGCGCCAATAGGCGCCAGCCAGCTTCATCAGCTTGAACGCCTTCGGCAGCTTGCCGGTACTCGGCAGATGCGGGCCGCGGCAGACGTCGAACCAGTCGCCCTGGCGATACACAGAGACCTCTTCGCCTTCCGGGATGATGTCTTCGATGATCTTCACCTTGTAGGACTCGCCGATCCCGGCGAAGGTCTGCTGTGCCTGCTCGCGCTCCCACACCTCGCGCCGGATCGGCAGGTCGCGGCCGACGATCTCGCGCATACGGTCCTCGATCTTTGCCAGATCGGCGGGGGTGAAGTGCTCCTCGCGGGCGAAATCGTAGTAGAAACCATCCTCGATCGCCGGCCCGATGGTCACCTGGGTGCCGGGGAACAGCTCCTGCACCGCCTGCGCCATCACGTGTGCGGCATCGTGCCGGATCAGTTCCAGCGCCTCATCGTTCCTGGCGGTGATGATCGCCAGCGCGGCGTCGTCATCGATGGTGTACGAAGTATCGACCATCGTGCCATCGACCTTGCCTGCCAGCGCGGCCTTGGCCAGGCCGGGACCGATGTCGGCGGCAATATCGGCAACGGTGACGGGATGGTCATAGCTCCGGCTGGAGCCGTCGGGAAGGGTTACGACAGGCATGCTGCAGCATCTCCGTTCAGGGCAGGACTGCCCTCCAGTGGTGGCCCATACGAGAGGTCACGTGAAGAGACCGTGCGGTGAGGCGGTGATCTCGGATTGGGAATCAGCGCATGATTATATCGGTTAGGTTGGGATCGAGTCGACTTCAGGGCATCTCTAATAATCCTGGGTGCGCAGATTGGGCGACATCATTCGGGACATCAAGGCGAAGACCGCACGTAATAGCTGGCTATTGCGAAGGTCTTCAACGCAGAGAGCGCGGATTAGGTCGTTCAAGATGCCATCTATGGATTGTTAGAGGTGCCCTTCACGCAAGCGGCCGTTTGCCTGAAGCCGCGAGCGCGCGACACTCAATCCACTGCGGGACAGGACTGACAGCGACAACATGAGCCCGTGCGGCACTTGAATGCCGGGCCATTGCAGCAATGACCACGAACGCATCAAATAGTCCGGGCTCTGGGATAACATGCAGACAATCAACCGGGGCCCGGATCGGGAACCAGCTGAATCCCGGATACTTTGAGGAGACGAAGATGGGTGAACGCGGCGATCAGGCACCGGCCGGTGCCATGGTGCTCGGGGTACTGCTTGCGCTGGGTCTCGCGGTGCTCGGCTACCAACTGGCCGACGGTCTGCTTCGGTTCAAGGGGACCGAGCGGGCAGTGACGGTCAAGGGTCTGGCCGAGCGCGAGGTGGCGGCGGACACGGCGATTTGGCCGATCCGGTTCAACGCGGCCGACGACGACCTGGCGGCCCTGTACTCAATGCTGGAACGCCACGGCGGGCTGGTGACCGCCTTCCTGCAGGAAGCGGGTTTCGCGCAGGAGGAAATCACGCAATCGGCCCCGGCGATCGTCGATCGGCGGGCCCAGGGTTACGGAAATCCCGCCGCCCAGGACCTGCGCTATGCCGGCAATGCGACGGTCACTGTGTATACCCAGGAGGTTGAACGCGTACGCCAGGCGATGCGCCGTCTGACGGACCTTGGCAAACAGGGCGTCGCCATCGCCGGTCAGGACTACGGTGTACGCACCGAGTTCCTGTATTCCACCCTGAACGATATCAAGCCTGCGATGATCGAGGAGGCCACGCGCAACGCCCGCGAAGTCGCCAGCAAGTTCGCACAGGACTCCGAAAGCCGCCTGGGGAAAATCCGCACCGCCAGCCAGGGTTTGTTCAGTATCCAGGACCGCGATAGCAACACGCCCCACATCAAGAAGGTCCGGGTTGTGTCGACGGTCGAGTACTACTTGGTCGACTGAGGCTTGCGCTGCTAAGGCATTTCAGGGCATCGGTGACAGCGAGGCAGGGGTCGTTCGGGAAAACGCGGTAAACCCGAAAATCGCTAACGGGATCTCCGTTAAAGCTGCACATGTCCGCCGATGCCGCCGGACACGATTGCAACATTGGAAAATTTTTCGAAGCATTCATGCCGCAAAGCGCAAGCCATACAGAAAGTGAACTCGTCATTCGGACGCTCTACGAGATCGCCAGCGAATACGATCTGGGTTTCGAACACCAGATCAAACGCATCCTCCGACTCGGTCTGACCAGATTCAATCTGGACATTGGAATCCTCTCGAACATACGAGATGACAGGTACACAATCGTTCACCAGGTCTCGCCTGAGGCCATACCCCTCGCGGATGGCGTCGAGTTTCCGCTCGGTGATACCTACTGCTCTGTAACGATGAAGGCTGACGGGCCTGTCGGCTTCGAGTACGTCAGACACAGCGACATCTCAGCACACCCGGCCTACCGGGCGTTTGGCATGGAGGCGTATATCGGCATTCCGGTGAAGGTGAAGAACGAGGTGTACGGCACACTGAATTTTTCCAGCCCAACCCCGCAACCGCGCGCATTTACCCAGATCGATATCGACGCCCTGAAATTGATGGCTGCCTGGGTCGGAAGCGAGTTGTCGCGCAGACAGACAGAAACAGAGCTTGTGCAGGCCAAGGAGATGCTTCAAAGGCAATCCCATGAAGATCCTTTGACCCACCTGTACAATCGCCGGGGCTTCGAGGAAAAACTGATTCGTCTCGCGAGACGGTGTGCTCATTTCCAGACCTCTCTGGCCGGAATCGTGATCGACGTCGACGACTTCAAGGCGGTCAACGACACATTCGGCCATTCGATGGGCGACACGGTGCTGGTGGCTATTTCGGCCGCGATATCCCGTGCGGTGCGGCCGCACGACATCTGTGGGCGCGTCGGCGGCGATGAGTTCATGGTGCTGCTACCGGATTGTCCGTCAAGCGAGGCGACCGGCATTGCGGAGAGAATTCGTGCGACGACTAATGAATTGAGCATCGCGACGGACTCGACCAGCGTCAGTCCTTCGGTCAGTCTGGGTGTGTTCGACATGCCGCACGACGTCAAGGATGTCACAGAGGCACTGGCAGTCTCCTGTGAGTCGCTGCAACAGGCAAAAAAGGCCGGCAAGAATCGGGTTTGGGCCAAATGATCCGCGAAGCCAGGGAGCGCCGAGGCACTTCAGCTCGTGATCATCTGAGGCAAAATCCAGTGCTGCACAGCCAAGCTGTGATGAGCAGCAGGACAAAGAGGATGTCGCCGCCGGGCACACCTCGAGTTTGCGGCCCGCGTCGGCCCAGGAGGGTCTTGGGCTGCACCGCATGTGGTGCCCGACGGGCACAAGCCGCTCTATGGGCTGGCCGGCACACAATGCTCGCCGTCGATCGCCAGGCGGCCAACGACCTGCACGACGGCCAGCGTCAGCGCCGCGAGGTCGGCTTGTCCGATCACGAACGGCGGCATCAGATAGACCAGTCGGCCAAACGGCCGCACCCACACGCCCTGCTCCACGAACAACGGCTGGACGCTGCGCATGTCGACCGGCTGCACCAGTTCCACCACGCCGATTGCACCGAGCACGCGCACGTCGGCGACGTGCGGCATGGCGCGGCAGGCTGCCAGCCCGGTGCCCAGGCCGTGTTCGATTGCCGCGACCCGATCCTCCCATGGCGATTCGAGCAACAGATCGATACTGGCCAGCGAGACCGCACAGGCCAGCGGATTGGCCATGAAGGTCGGACCGTGCATGAAGACGCCCGGTACGCCGCCCGATATCGCATCACCGACCGCGCGCGTGGCAAGTGTTGCGGCCATGGTCATGTAGCCACCGGTCAACGCCTTGCCCAGGCACAGGATGTCGGGCGTGATGCCGGCGTGCCCGCAGGCGAACAGTCTCCCGGTACGACCGAAACCGGTCGCGATTTCGTCGGCGATCAGCAACACGTCGTAGCGGTCGCACAGTTCACGCGCGACGCGCAGGTAGTCGGGTGAATAAAAGCGCATGCCGCCGGCACCCTGGACGACCGGCTCGAGGATCAGTGCGGCAATCTCATCGGCGTGTTGACCCAGCAGTCTGTCCAGCGCCGCCGCGTCGTCGGCATCGGCCGGACCATCGAAACCGGACCTGGGTGGCGGGACAAAGTGTTGCTGCGGCAGCACGTCGTTGAACAGGGTGTGCATGCCGGTCACCGGATCGCACACCGACATCGCATGCAGCGTGTCGCCATGATAGCCGCTGCGCAGCGCGACGAAGCGCCGCTTGAGGGGTCGGCCAAGGCTGTACCAGTACTGCATAGCCATCTTCAGCGCGACCTCGACCGATACCGAACCGGAATCGGCAAAGAACACCAGTTCGAGACCATCGGGCGTGATCGCGACCAGCCGCTCGGCCAGACGTGCCGCCGGCGGGTGGGTCAGGCCACCGAACATCACGTGCGCCATGTCGGCCAACTGGGCCTCGACCGCCGCGTTCAGCACCGGATGATTGTAGCCATGGATGACGCACCACCAGGACGCCATGCCGTCGATCAGTTCACGACCGTCCGCCAGTCGCAGGCGCACGCCCTGGGCCGAAACGACGGGGAACACCGGCGTGCCCGGGTCGACCGCACTGTAGGGATGCCAGATATGCGCACCATCCAACTCCAGCAGTTGTCGCTCGATTGATTCATTCATTGGCGATGTCGCTCGGGTCTTTTCCTATCCAAGGTGTCTTGGATGCAGCTCGGGCGGCGGGCAACGCCCCCTCATCCGGGCACCCAGCACTCGATGCCGTAGCCCGCGCGAAACGGGCGGCAGCAAAACGTGGTCTGTCCCCGATGATATGCTCGCCCAGCATTCCAAGCCATCCTGCGTCTGGCCTGGTCGGCACGAAGTTTGCAGATTGGCAAACAGACGCTTCCGATTGGCAAATTTGTGCAAAATGCTTGAGACGGATCAGACCACGACTCCCGGTTTTCATCATCCTGCAATCAAAAGGAAGGTAGGCTGCGCACTTCGACCCGGGCCGGCACGGGCCCTGTCGACCCAGACACCGACCAACCAAGCTTAGTGATGTATCAACAGCTGCAGCAGTTCACGTTTTCGTTCATCTTTGCCTTTGTTTTCTGGCTGTTGCTGGTCGGGTCACTGGACCGCCAGGAACTGGTCGCCGGGGTGCTGGTGGCAACCGCAGTCGCCGCTCTGACGCTCGGCCGCAGCCCGGTGCTGGCCGGCATCCGGCTGAGCCCGCTGGCACCGCTGAGCTTTGTCGGCTACCTGGGTGTCCTGCTGGTCGCGCTGGTCCGCGCCAACCTCGACATGGCGCGGCGCGTGGTGTCGCCGTCGCTGCCGATTCGCCCCGCAATGGTGCGTATCAGCACCTCGCTGCGCTCTGATCTGGGGCGTCTGGTGCTGGCCAACAGCATCACGCTGACCCCCGGCACACTCACTGTGGATATCGAGGACGACACCCTGCTGGTGCATTGGATCGACTGCCGGCCCGACAGTGACATGGCAGCTGCGACCCAGGCGATCGCCGGCCACTTCGAACGACATCTGCGGGGCTTTCTGCAATGAGCATCGACCCGGTTCGACTGGTAGTGCTGGTGCTGCTGGGGGCGGCCAGCGTGCTCGCGCTGGCACGCATGTGGATCGGCCCGACCAGCCCCGATCGCATCGTCGCCAGCGACACGCTGGCGGTGATAGCCACGGCGGTGATCGCCTTTCTCTCCCTGCTGTTCGATTCCCCGCTGTACCTCGATGTCGCCCTGCTGTACGGCGTACTGGCGTTTGTCGGGGTCATTGCCTTGGCCCGTGCCATCGAGGGGAACCGCCGATGACGATCGTCGCCGACGCACTGCTGATCATCGGTGCACTGTTCTGCTTTCTCGGCGCACTCGGTCTGATCCGCATGCCGGATGTGTATAACCGGATCCAGGCCGGCACCAAGGCGGTGACCCTCGGATCGCTTTCGCTGCTGCTCGGCATCGCACTGCATCGCCCCGAGTGGTGGCCCAAACTGCTGGTGGTCGGCCTGTTCATCCTGCTGACCAACCCGATTGGTTCGTCGACCCTGGCGCGCGCCTTCCACAATGCCGGCGTGCCGCTGTGGGGCAAAGGGAGGTCCGACTCATGATCTGGTTCGCGGCGACACTGGTCGCACTCACACTCGGCGCCGCGCTGGCGGTGATGCTGTTGAAGAATCTGCTCGCCGCGGTCGCAGCCGCGTCGGTGGTCTCGCTTGGTGTCGCGGTCATGTTCGTCGTATTGCAGGCGCCGGATGTGGCGATGACCGAGGCGGTGGTCGGCGCCGGCCTGAGCAGCCTGATCCTGGCGCTGGCACTACGCCGCCTGGGTCTGGCCCGGCTGGAGATCGGCGATGAAAAGGGAGCGCAAGATGCGTAATCTCGCGACCCTGTTGTTCCTCGGCGGTCTGGGCTTCCTGCTGCTGGTGATCACCGGCGGTCTGGTGTTCGGCGATCCGCCGATGCTGATCGGCCGGGGTATCCAGCAGGCGGCGCCCGACCAGGTCGGTGCGGCCAATATCGTCACCGCGGTGGTGCTCGGCTACCGCGGACTGGATACGCTCGGCGAACTGTCGATCCTGTTCGCCGCCGCGACCGCCGGCGGCCTGGTGCTGGGCAGCACGCGCAGCCGCAATACGCGACCGGCCGGATTCATTCTGCGCACTGGCGTCGACCTGTTGTTCCCGCTGCTGCTCGTGGCCGGCCTCTATGTGGTGATCCATGGCCACCTGACGCCGGGCGGTGGCTTCCAGGGTGGCGTGATTCTCGCCGCTGCGTTCTTCCTGCCGCTGCTCGCGCGGCCGCAGGATGCCCCCGAGCACACCTGGCTGTCGGTGATCGAGGGGCTCGCCGGCACGGCATTCATCGGCATCGGCCTGGCTGCGCTGTACCAGGGCGAGGCATTCCTGACGCCGATGCTGGACAAGGGCGTGTTCGGCGAACTGGTATCGAGCGGCACGCTGCCGTTGCTGTACCTGGCGGTCGGCCTGAAGGTCGGCGCCGAACTCGCCAGCCTGCTGGTACGTTTGTCCGGCGACGACGAGGTGGCATCGTGAGCGCGTCTATCGGACTGGTCTTCTTTGTCGGGGCAATCGGACTGAGCCTTATCGGTATCGCCGGGATGCTGCTGTCGCATCACCTGTTCCGCATGGTGCTGGCGTTGGCGATCGCCGAAGCCGGCGCCAACCTGCTGCTGATCCTGGCCGGCTACCGCTGGGATGCGGTGGCGCCGATCCTGATCGACGGGCAGCCCGCACAGGCCATGGTCGACCCGGTGCCGCAGGCCATGGTACTCACAGCGATCGTCATCGGGGTCGGTGTCCAGGCGCTCGCACTGAGCCTGGTGATCCGGGTCAAGCAACGCTACGGCACGCTGGACATGCGGGTGGCACGGCAATGCATGCAGGACGAACTGGACAAGGCGGCCGGAGTGATACCGGGCCGTAGCCAGGAACGCCCGGCCGGCGAGCGCCCGCTACCTACGCCCGCGCCCACACCGATCATCGAGACGGGAGGCAGGCATGACTGACGTGACACTCGCGCTGGTCCTGCCGTTGCTCGGCGCCTTCCTGCTGCCGCTGCTGGCGCATGGTGCGCTGCGCCGGCTTGCGGTCCTGTTCGGCCCGGGTCTGCTCGCGCTGTCCGCGCTGTTGCTGTTCGGTGCCTGGTCGGCCTATGAAACCCCCTACGCGATCGCGCTTGGCGGCTTCGCTCCGCCGCTTGGCATCACCTTCTACATCGACCGGCTGGCGCTTCTGTTCGCGCTCGCGGTGCCGTTGCTCACGCTGCTGCTGTGGCCCGGGGGCAGCGACGAAGCCGGTGTCCGTCGCCAGTCGCTGACGCTGCTGTTGGCCGCCTCGCTGACCGGTCTGGCGATGTCCGGCGACCTGTTCAATCTGTATGTGTTCTACGAACTGGCCGCGGTCGCCTCATATGGACTGGTGGCGGGCAGCGGCAACTCGGCG
This sequence comes from uncultured Gammaproteobacteria bacterium, assembly GCA_963808165.1. Taxonomy (GTDB): domain Bacteria; phylum Pseudomonadota; class Gammaproteobacteria; order Chromatiales; family Chromatiaceae; genus Thiosocius. The sequence continues at coordinate 15,141 of CAWEET010000025.1, forward strand.
GCCTTCGTCGCAGCATTCCGCTACCTGCTGTTGAGTGCACTGGGGTCGGTGATCGCCCTGTTCGGCATCGCACTGATCTACTTCAAGACCGGCACACTCAACCTGGCCCAGCTGGCCACGCTGAGTGAGCAGCTGGCCAATCCACAGGGCCTGGCCGCGTTCGCGATGCTGGTGATCGGTTTCGGTGTCAAGGCCGAGCTGTTTCCGGTCAACGGCTGGGTGCCGGAGGTGTACGGTGCAGCGAGTCGACGGGTCGCCGCTCTGCTCGCCGGCCTGGCCTCCAAGCTGGTGGTGCTGGCGATCGTGCGCATCCTGCTACTGGTTTTTCCGGGCGAGGAGGCGCGTCAATTGCTGCTGGTGCTCGGCATCCTCGGCGTGGTCAGCGGCGAACTGGCAGCCTGGCAGGCGCGCGACATCACACGCATGCTGGCATGGTCCTCGATCGGTCAGCTGGGCGTTGTGTTCATCGCCTTCTCGCTGCCCGGCACGATCGGGCTGATAGCCGGCGTGACCGTTGCACTGCATCACCTGGTGGTCAAGTCGGCCCTGTTCCTGCTCGCCGAGCGTTGGGGCGGCGCGATCGACAGGCTGCGCGGCGCGGCCGCCTCGTCCTGGCTGGGCGCGGCGCTGTTCGTGCTGTTCTCGCTGTCGTTGCTCGGCCTGCCGCCGCTGCCGGGTTTCTGGTCGAAATTCCTGGTGCTCGGCGGACTCGCCGAAGGCGCTACGACACTGCAGCTTCTGGCCCTGGCGGCGATCCTGATCGGTACGGTGATCGAGGGTGCCTACCTGCTGAGGGTCATCACCCGGCTGTATGCGACCGCCGATCGCGAGGACCCGCCAGCGCTGCATCGCCGAAGCAGCCTGCTCGCCAGCGGCCTGCTCGCCAGCGCACTGATCGGCGCGGCGCTGTTCGTCAACCCGCTGTGGCTGGGGCTCAAAGATCTGGCCGCATCCGGCATCGACACCGCGGGCTACGTCGAGACGGTGTTGGGTCCGACGGGGGGCGGGAGATGATCGTTGCCCTGCTGCCTGCGGGTTTCATGTGCCGCGCGGCGTGTCACTCGATGCGGCGGGCACAACCCGCCCTACCGCGTGAGCCTGCAACGTCGCGTAGGTCGGGCTGCGCCCGACACCTTTGCGAACGAGACAGTCGGCGGGAACGGCCCGCACGCAGGGCCTCGCCGTCACATCGTCATTGGGCGGGAACCGCCCCATCGGTCAAGCTGGAGACACCCTGATGGTCGGCTCACTCGACGCCCTGTTGTTGGTCGCGCTGGCCGGGATACCCCTGAGCGCGCTGCTCGCCGGCCATCGATTCGGCCGCTGGCTGCTGGTGCTGCTGTACGTCGCGCAACTCGGGCTGCTGGTGACGCTGGCGCCGGGCACGACGGGACACAGCAGCCGACTGGCCTTCAGTCTGCTCGGCAACCCGGTCGGCTGGCAGCTGGATGCGCTTGGCTGGTACTTCGCACTGGTCACGATCGGCGCGGCCGGCTTCGCCGCGGCCTATGCCGCGGGCGAGTGGGGCGAGGTGAACGGCCGGCGGGGACTGAGCCTGCGCTGGCTCTACGGCGGACTGCAGATCAACGTGCTGGCGATGCTGCTGCTGTTGTCTGCCGCCGACTTCATCTCACTGTTCATCGGCTGGGAGCTGACCAGCTGGGCCGGCCTGATCCTGATGCTGTTGGGCGGCGCCGAGGCGATCCGCGCGGGACGACGCTACATCGTGTACGCAATCGCCGGCGGCATGGCGGTGTTTGCCGGCCTGGTACTGACCTATGCGGCCACCGGCTCGCTGCAGTTCGCCGCGCTGCAGGCCGCGGCACCGTCGCTCGGTACCGGCGAGCTTTGGACGATCGTGCTGCTGTTCGTGCTCGGCTTCTCGGTGAAGATGGCGACCATGCCGTTCCATCTCTGGCAGGCGCTGGCCTATGCCTACAGCCCGGGCCCGGCCTCGGCCTTTCTCGGATCCATCTCGGCGCGCATGGGCCTGTTCGCGGTCGCCCTGGTCGCGTTCAAGCTGATCGGCGCCGCGCAGCTCGACCGTCTGGTGATCGTGCCCGACTGGGTGAACCTGCGCGACCTGCTGGCCTGGGCCGCGGTATTCACCGCGATCCTGCCGACATTCGTGGCGATGCGCCAGAACGATGCCCGCCTGCTGCTCGGCTGGCACGGTATCGGCCAGGGCGGCTACATGCTGCTCGGCCTGGTGATGGCCGACAGCCTGGGCAGCGCTGGCGGCCTGCTGCACGTATTCAACTACGCGACCTACCAGGCGATCCTGCTGATGGCGGTGTTTGCGGTGATCCACCGTACCGGCACCGCCGACCTTAACCGCCTCGGCGGTCTGGTGGTCAGGATGCCGCTATCGTTTCTGGCGATGCTGATCGGCATCATCGGCCTGGCCGGTCTGCCGCCAATGAACGGCTTCGTCTCGAAGTGGATGATCTACCGCTCGCTGATCATCGAGGGTATGCCGCTGCTTTTCGTGGCCACGGTGGTCAGCACCCTGGGCACCGTGCTCAGCGTCTACAAGCTGCTGCACAACACCTTCCTCGGCCAGTTGCGCCTCGAGCACGAGCAGATCCGTGAGGCGCCCTGGAGCATGACCCTGCCGATGCTGCTGCTGTGCATGGTGGTGTTCGTCACCGGCGTTGCCCCGGGCCTGGTCCTCGAGTACGTGGCCGCGGTGCAGCAGGCGATCGGCCTGCCAGCGGTCGCCTACATCCTCGGCGGCATCGAATCGCCGGCCGGCACGCTCGACATGCGATGGATCACCGGCGTGTTGTTCGCCGGGTTCGGCATCGGCGCGCTGCTGTTCTACCTGATGGGCGGGCGCAGCAAGCGCGTGCACCAGCTGGACAACTATGCCGGCGGCCACTTCCTGACTGCGGGCGTGCGTTACCAGTACAGCGACAACTTCTATGCCGGCCTGATGCACCGCATCCGTCCCTGGTATCGAGACAGCTTCGCCTGGGCCGAGTCAGCGCTTGTTTCCGCCCTCGGTGCGGTGAGCACGCTGGCGCGCGGCTTCTTCGAACAAGCCAATCCGGCCCATTGGGCGTTGGTTGGCACCACTGTGGTTATGACCTGGATGATGTGGCATGCACTGGTCTGAGCTCGCAATCGAACTGACCCTGATGCCGCTGGTGGCATTCGTCGTCGGCCTGTTCATGGTCCTGATGATGCGCAAGATCGCTGCACGCCTGCAGCGCCGCGTCGGACCGCCGCTGCTGCAACCGCTGTACGACATCGTCAAGCTGTACGGCAAACAGACACAGACCTCGCACGGCCTGCTGCACGAGATCGGGATCGTAATGGCGGTCGGCGGCTATGTCGCGGCCGAGACCCTGCTGCCGGTCCCGGGGATGAACGGCATCGCCGAGAAGGGCGGCATGATCACCCTGCTCTACCTGACGATGATCCCGTCGCTGGGCATGGCGCTCGGTGTGGGTCAGTGCGCCAATCCGAACGGCTCGATCGGCATCTCGCGCGCGCTGACCGCGATGCTCGCCTACGACATCCCGTTCGTGATCGTGATTGCCGGCGTGGCGATGCATTTCGGCACCACCAACCTGGTCGATGTGGTCGCACAGCAGCAGGCCGGCGGGATCGGCAGCTGGGGCGTGACACAGATGCCTCTGCTGGCGCTGGCGGGCCTGTTCGCACTGCAGGGCATGCTGGGCAAACAGCCATTCGAGATCTACGTGGCGCCGGCGGAGATCGCGACCGGCCCGATGGTCGAGATGGGCGGCAAGTTTCTCGGCGGCCTGTTCGTGATGCAGTGCTTCCAGCTCTACACCGCCGCGGTGCTGTATGTGACGCTGTTCCTCGGCGGTGGCGAGAACTGGATTACCTTCCTCGCCAAGTCGTTCGCGGTGCTGGTGATCCCGATGTCGATTGCGTTTCTGTTTCCACGATACCGCACCGAGGACATGATCGCGATGCTGTGGAAGTGGCCCGTGGTGCTCGGGCTGATCGGGCTGGTATTCGTAGGCTCGTGACTTGGCAGGTCGGGCTGCGCCCGATGTAACAACAGGCGGGCCAGGCCCGCCCCGAATGACGCTATTGGGGTTCGAGATGAAACAGTTTCCGGTCCAGGTCGAACAGCCGCAACAGGGCGGTAACATCTTCAGCCGCGTATTCGACGAGCTGACCGCGTTCTGCCGTTCGCGCTCGCTGTTCATCCTGCACTATTGCACCGGCTGTGGCGCCATCGAGCTGCCGCCGGCGATGACCTCGCGCTTCGACATGGAGCGGCTTGGCATTTCACCCATGGTCTCGCCACGTCAGGCCGATATCCTGCTGATCACCGGTTATGTATCGGTCAAGACCCTGAAGCGCGTGATCCTGACCTACGAACAAATGGGCTCGCCGAAGTACGTGATCGGCATCTGCTCCTGCACGGTCAACGGCGGCATGTACTGGCAATCGTATGCCACCGCGAAGAAGCTCAACGACTACATGCCGGTCGACCTGTATATCGCCGGCTGCATGCCCCGGCCGGAGGCGGTCATCACCGGCCTGCGTGAACTGATGGAGCATATCCGCAACGGCGAGGCGAACGGCTGGCAGGATTATTACCGCCGCTACGACTACTATCTGGGGAACCAGCAGCGCCTGTTCGGCGCGACCTGGCAGACCCCAACCGACGTCATCGCCGAGTCACGGCACTATGGTTTTTTCGGCAAGGACACGCTGGGCGGACACACGTCGCTGCTCGAGCAGCATCAGAAACCACTCGAACCGCTGACCATGAGTCTCGGTCTGGATGAAAAGACGAAGGTGGGATCGTGAGCGATGCCCAGCTACCGGTCGAACGCCTGAGCGTCATCCTCGGCGAAGTCAAGGAAGTACGGGTCAGCCAGCCCGGACCACGCCGCACGCGGCTCGATGTCGCCGCCGATGCCCTGCCCGCCCTGCTCGAGCTGCTCAAGGGCCGCGCCGGCTTTGTCCACCTGTCGGCGATCAGCTGTGTCGACTGGCCGGACGACGCGCAGTTCGAACTGGTCTATCACCTGTGGTCTTACGAACTCGGTCTGCTGGTTTCGGCGCACACACGCGTTGCCCGCGAGCCCGGGGTGTATGTCTCGGTCTACGACATCTATCACCCGGCCGGATTCTTCGAACGCGACATCCACGAGATGTATGGCGTGTTCTTCGAGGGTGCGCCGGACATGGAGAAGTTCATCCTGACCGAATGGGACGGCCCGCCGCCGATGCGCAAGGAGTTCGACAGCGAGGCCTGGGTCAACGATCACTTCGACTGGCAGGATTATCGGCCGGACTGGCTGCTCGAACTCGAACGGCAGGGTGGCGGCGTGGTGACGCCGCCGGACGAGCAACGTTTCAGCCGGCGCGATGTCACGGAGGCAAACGATGACTAGCGTCTCTGATCGGCTGCTGCTCATTGGGTCTTTGCGGCGGGCACGGCCCGCCCTGCCCACCACGCGCACCTGGCGGGCGAAGCGGGTCGTTGGGTTCCGAGTTCTCGACCTGGACCGCAGGTCGGGCGACGCCCGACGCATGGGTTATGCGGGTGCAACCCGCCCTTTGGATTGAGCGGAACAGATGCGAGCGGAAAACTACGAAGCGCGAAGCCACCCGCCGAGCAACGAGTTCGAGATCAACTTCGGTCCGAACCACCCCGGCATCGAGGGCAACTACGCGCTCAAGGTGAAGGTGCATGGCGACCAGATCGTCGCCGCGCGTGCCGACGGCGGCTACCTGCACCGCGGCTTCGAAAAGCTGATGGAGCAGCGCCTGTGGATCCAGAACATCGCCCTGGTGCCGCGCATCTGCGTACCCGACCCGGCGCCGATGGAGGTCGCCTATGCGATGGCGGTCGAACAGCTGTGTGGCCTGGACGTACCTGAGCGCGCGCAGTGGCTGCGCGTGCTGCAGCTGGAACTCTCGCGCCTGGCCGCCCACCTGTTCACCTTCGGCGGCCATGCGGCAACGACCGGCATGTACAGTCCGATGTTCTGGGGCGTGGCCGACCGTGACCAGTTGCTCGATCTGTTCGAAGAGTTCACGGGCGGCCGGGTCTACAGCATCTACAACATCCCCGGCGGCGTGCGCCGAGACGTCCCGGACGGCTTTCTCGAACGCCTGTCGAATACGCTCGACTACCTCGACTCGCGTCTGCCGGATTACGACAACCTGTTGTTCACCAACCGGGTGTTCGTGACCCGCGCGAAAGACACCGGGAAGATCAGCCAGAAACAGGCGCTCGAGTGGAGTGTGACCGGTCCCAACCTGCGCGCGACCGGACTGGCCTTCGACGTGCGGCGCGACGACCCCTACCTGGTGTACGACCAGCTCGAGTTCGACATCCCGACCGAGCGGGCCGGCGACGCCTGGGCACGCACGCTGGTACGACGCGCCGAGTTGCAGCAGAGCGTGCACATACTGCGTCAGGTGATCGAGCGACTGCCGGGCATCGACGGTCCGATCCGCGCGCCGATACCCAACCCCCTGGCGTGGAAGGTTCCGGCGGGCGAGGCCTACGTCCGCATCGAGTCATCGAAGGGCGAACTGGGCTGGTATGTGGTCTCGAACGGCGGGGAAAAACCCTACCGGGTGCATGTGCGCGGCCCGTCGGCGATGCACGCGGTGCAGGTGCTCGAGCACCTGGTCACCGGCTGCCGTATCGAGGATGTCGCGCAGATCATGTTCTCGCTGGATGCCTGTCCGCCGGAGGTGGACCGGTGAGCAGTTCAACCCGCAGCAGCAATGTCGACAAGCCAGGTCTGACCCGACGCGACAAGGCCATGCCGGGCGCAAGCTGCCCGGCTCGGTGTGCGGCGGGCGCAGCCCGCCCCACTGATGAACATGGCACCCACTCCGTCAGCCAGCGGGTCTTGAACAGTGCTCCGGCCTGTTCGATGCGCGGACATCCGCCGCAAGCAGGCGGCAGTCGCGCCCCCACGGACAGATTCACGGCGGCGCGCGGCGCGAAGGCGCCACTGCGCAAAGTCCAAATCCGGTGCGATTGGCCCTGCGAACCCGCACTGGACAGCAAAGTTTTCGAGGAGCTTTGATGGCAGACATCGAATACAAGAGCGCCGGGAGCATCCTGAACCCGTTGAAGAGCTTTTCGTTCTTCACCCGCCCGGCTGTCACCGAACCGCTCGAGCCGCGGCTCGCAGCAATGCGCTATCGCGGTTTTCACCTCAACGACTGGGACACGTGTATCGGCTGCTCGACCTGTCAGAAGGTCTGCGACAATGCGGCGATCAGCATGGTGAAGGTGCCGTCGCTGCCCGAGGATCCACTGAACGGGGTGCGCAATCTGCGCCCTGCGATCGACTATGGCCGCTGCTGCTGGTGCGCGCTGTGCGTGGATCTGTGCCCGACCGGCTCGATCAGCCTGTCGCGCGAGTATGTCCACACCTGTACCGATGAGCAGCTCTCCAGCTACTTCGTGCTGCCCGACCCAAAGGGAATGCACCAGAAGTTCTTTGGCGAAGGCTGGGACAAGACGCCGGAGAACGACCTGGTCGACCCAAACCGTCAGCCTATGGGCGAACGGGCACCGGCGGCGCGCATCGAAAACTTCGACGAGATCGTCCATGGCTACGACAAACAGCAGGCGATTATCGAGGCGTCGCGCTGCGTGCAGTGCGGCATGTGCCACGATGCCTGCCCTACGCAGATGGATGCGCCCGAGTACATCCGGGCGATCTGGCAGGACGACCTCGAGGAGGCGGTGCGGCAGATCTACAACACCAATCCCTTTGCGCACACCTGTGGTCGCGTCTGTACCCATCGCTGCGAGACGGCCTGCTCCATCGGCAAGCGCGGCGAGCCCATCGCGATCCGCTGGCTGAAACGCTATGCGATGGATGCCTTCACGCCGGAGCAGGTCAAGGAACATCGTCGGCATGCCGTCGGCGCCGCCGAGCGGTCGCAGCGTCGCCGTCGTCGGCGCGGGACCGGCCGGTCTGACCGCGGCCTACGACCTGGCGCGCCGCGGCCACCAGGTCACCGTGTTCGAGGGGCTCGACAAGGCCGGCGGCATGCCGCGCTACGGCATCCCGGCATACCGCCTGCCCTACGATCGCCTGGATGCCGACATCGAGGTCATCGAGGCGATGGGGGTACGAGATCCGCTGCAACACCTGGATCGGCCGCGACCTCAAGCTGGCCCGGCTGCGTGACGAGCACGACGCAGTGCTGCTCTCGCTCGGCCTGCAACTCGGTCGCTCGACCCGGATCCCCGGCGCCGATCACCCCAACGTCCGCAAAGCGGTCGATGTGCTGCGCTGGATCACCGACGGTGAATCTTTCGAGGTGCCGCGCAGCGCCGTAGTGATCGGCGGCGGCAACGTCGCAATGGACGCCGCGCGCAGCCTCGCGCGGTTGCAACGCCAGACCTTCGGCGAGGTCCAGGTCACCGTCTGTGCGCTCGAGGACTTCGACCATTTCCTGGCCGATGCCGAAGAGGTCAGGGAATCGAATGAAGAGGGCATCACGATCCTCGACAGCCGGGGCCCGCAGGCATGCATCGTCGAGGACGGACGACTGGTCGGCCTGAGCACGCTCAGGGTAATCTCCATCTTCGACGAACAGCAGCGCTTCGCGCCCAAGTACGACGAATCGGACAGGCAGGTGCACGAGGGCGAAATGATCATCGAGGCGATCGGCCAGATGACCGACACCGACCTGCTCGGCGAAGAACTCACCGAGGCACTGGAATGGCAGCGCGGGCGCCTGCAGGTGGACGCCGACGGCCGCACCTCCCAGCCCTGGCTGTGGGCCGCGGGTGACATGGTGCGCGGACCGGACGTGGTGCATGCGGTCGCCGACGGCCATCGTGCCGCACGCAGCATCGACAACTATCTGCTAAGCGACATCAGACAGGAGAAGCTATCGTGAGCGAACATGCCGAAGGCCATGTCAGCGGCCGCGAGCGGCTGCGGAACAGCAAGACCGTGGGCGATATCCTGCAGACCGCCGTCAGCTTCGAGCAGACCGCGCGCGATTTCTACCGGGATCTCGCACCGCGGGTCAGCAAGCGCATCCGCTGGCTGGTCGAGGAACTGGCCGAAGAGGAACAGCGCCACTTCGATCTGTTCAGCGAACTGATGCAGCGCGAGGACATCGGCGCTCAGGTCCAGGCGCGCATCGCCACGCCAGCCGCCGACCACAAATTCTCGGACTGCATCCATCTGCCCGATCTCGGCGAAAACCCGACGATCAGGCAGTGCTGCAATACGCCCTGGGGCGCGAACACGCCGCGATGGAACAGTACCGCGAACTGGCCGAGACACGGAGGCGGGGCCGATCCGCGACCTGTTCGCGTTTCTCGCCGACGAAGAGACCCAGCACAAGGCGGAACTGGAAAAGCTCTATTACGAGATCGTGCACAGCGGCGGCGTG
>CAWEET010000026.1:0-40732 GCA_963808165.1 uncultured Gammaproteobacteria bacterium
GCGTCTTCGACGGCCTCGGCACCCTGTTCCTTGGTGGCCTCGTACGCATCGACCGTTGCATCCTCGGTCGCCTCATACGCGTCCGCGGTGGCTTCCTTGGTCTCCCCGTACAATTCGGCCGACGTCTCCTTGGTCGCCTCGTAGGCGTGCTCGGTGGCTTCCTTGGCCTCCCCGTACAATTCCGCCGACTTCTCCTTGGTCGCCTCGTAGGCGTCAGCGGTGGCTTCCTTGCTCGCCTCGTAGACCTCCTTGCTCTTCTCGGCAGCCTCATCGGCTGCGTTCTTCGTCGACTCCCATGCAGCATCGCCCAGTTTCTTGGTCTCTTCGGCTACCGCCTTGGCCTGCTCCTTGAGGGCCTCCTGGTCAGAATCACTGCATGCCCCAATCAGCAGGGGCAACAGGCTGACGAGGGCTATCTGGTAAATCTTCATGTTGTTTCTCCGGCAATGTTGGATTTGAGCACGGCAGTGAATCAAAAGCACGTCGGCGGTTCAAGAGATTTCAGCCGTCGATAGTGTCGACCAGTTCTCGTGCCTTCGCAGCGGTCTTTCGCCGCTGAAGCAAGAATTGCCACTTGCTGCCGCCGGCCTGACGCCACAGGACTGCGGCGCGAATGCCGGCCAGCAGGGCAACCCGGATGCGCGCGGCATTGTCGGGGTTCTGCAGGTGCAGTGGTTCGCCCCGGACCATGATCCTGGCCCCAGGTGCTGATACGATCCTGATAGATCTGTGACAGCTGCTGATGTTGCACGGAATCACCTAGATCAAAATGGCTCAAGCGACGCGCCAGGGCATTCAGGTCGTCGCGCAGTCCCTGCATCTGTTCGCTGTTCGTTCGCAGCCGATCGGCGAGGTGCATCAGGGCGACCACATAACGCGAGATTTCCACGTCCCGCTGTTTCGGCTGTGCCAGCTGACCGTGCAGCGCCCGCAGTCCGCTGGCGACGCCGCTTGCGCCGCCAAACACCGACGCGACTGATTAGGTGCAAAGTCGAATAGGGTTTTCCGGCTCGTGACGAAGGGCTGTGGGTCGCAACCGCCGTTGCGCGCGATATCGCGTGCCAGACGTGCCGCCTGGAACATCCGCGCGAGCGCAATGACGCGCTCTGTCTCAGTATGGGCTGTCATATCGCTTGGTCGATGATGCCGCCACCGAGGCAGACATCGCCGTCGTATAGGACGACCGATTGTCCCGGCGTGATTGCACGCTGCGGCCGATCGAAGTCGATCTGCAGCTGGCCATCGACGGTGGTCGCCGTGCAGTCCTGCAGGGGCTGGCGATGCCGGCAGCGCGCACTGCAACGCAGCGGGCCGTCCGGAGAGCGGCCTGCGATCCAATGCAGTTGACAGGCTGTCAGCCGACTACGATACAGCAGCGGGTTGTCGTGGCCCTGCGCGACGATCAGTCGGTTGTCATCCAGCTCCTTGGCAACGACGTACCAGGGTTCATCCGGGGCGTCGCTGACGCCACCGATCTGCAGTCCCTGGCGTTGCCCCAGGGTGTAGTACATCAGACCCTGGTGGCGTCCGATCGGGTGGCCTTCGCTGGTCTGGATGTCGCCCGGGTTGGCCGGCAGATAGCGTGACAGGAAGTCTCGGAAGCGACGTTCGCCGATAAAGCAGATGCCGGTGCTGTCTTTCTTTTCGTGATTCGGGAATCCGGCTTCTGCGGCCATGGCGCGAACCTCCGACTTGTTCATATCGAACAGCGGGAAAAGGCTGTGCTGCAACGCATGTTGGCCCAGCATGTACAGGAAATAGGTCTGGTCCTTGGCCTCGTCAGCGGCGCGAAGCAGCCGACAACCGTTGTCGCTGCATTGCACCCCGGCGTAGTGGCCGGTGGCGATCCTGTCAGCGCCGAGGCCGAGGGCATGATCGAGGAAGGCGTTGAACTTGATTTCGCGATTGCAGATCACATCGGGGTTCGGCGTACGCCCCGCCCGATACTCGTCCAGGAAACAGGTGAATACCCGATCCCAGTACTCGGTGGCAAAGTTGACCGTATGCAAGCTGATGTCGAGCCGGTCGGCGACGGCGCGGGCATCGGCCAGGTCCTCGGCGGCGCTGCAGTAGGCGGCATCGTCGTCCTCTTCCCAGTTCTTCATGAACAGGCCTTCGACCGTCCAGCCCTGCTGCAGCAATCGCAGCGCGGCCACCGAGGAATCCACCCCGCCGGAAAGGCCGACGATGACCTTGCGTCCGCTCATCTTCGGGGCGAAGTGGGACGTTGCCGCGACGGGCGGCGGAACAGCAGCTGCTGGGTGGTCGGTGGGGCATCTCGGGACGTGTCAGGAAAATCAGAAAACGAAGCCTTCCGGCCTCCAGCCGTCTTTCCAGATGCCCAGTTCCATGACGTCCGGCAACTCACCATTGTCGCGAAACCAGGAATCGACCGCCCAGCGCTGACCGGTTTGCTTTTCGCGGATCATCGCGGTGTAGTGCGGCCAGCCGCCCAAAAACAGATACCCACGTCTTTCGCGTGGTTCGACGATATGCCAATGCAGCAGGCCGGCCTGCTCGAGCAGGGACAGGTACGCGGTCGTATTGAATGATTCGTCGATACAGTCCATCTGTGGCTGCAGCGTGGTGATCCCGGCGATGTCTCCCCCGCGGTCGCCAGACGTTCCGGCAAGCCTGCCGATGACGCGTTCCATCTCCGCGATCGCCGGGCGGATCTGCTGGCGTTCCGCGGCGGCGCTTTGAGCGCGCTCGGCGAGATGGCGGGCAACCGTCTCCAGTGTTCGTCAGACAGCGCTACCGACCCACACTCTGGCAGCCATGATGGAAACACACGGGCACCGCGTTGCGACGGAGTTCCTTGGGCACGTCGTAGTCGGTAGAGTTCCTCATAGGCTTCGTTTGCCGCAGGTACGGCTTGCGGCAGCAGCAGAAACAACAGCAGGCAATCAGACCAGCGCATGCAGTGTGTCCAGATCCAGGGGTTGGGCATCGAGCGAGTCTCGAATGCAGCGCACGACCAGCGGGCTGCGCACCGGCAGTCTCCCAGCGCTGATTTCATCAAGGCTCATCCAGTGGGTCGCAATGATATCCGGGTCGGTCTCCAGGCCGGGCTCGGGGTCGCCGACTCCGCCGCAGAAGCAAAAGCGCAGAAACGTCTGGCGCGTGCCCGGCAGTGTCCATTGGTACACGCCGACCATGCCGGCGGGACAAAATCTGCGGCCGGTCTCTTCGAGGACCTCGCGCTCTACCGCCTCTGTGAGGGTCTCGCCATATTCGAGATGTCCGGCAGGCTGGTTGATCACGGGCGTCCCGTCGGGCCGCTCCTCGACCATCAGGAAGCGGTCCTGTCGGCGAATCACGGCAGCAACGGTAACGGAAGGGGACCAGCGCATGCGCGAATTCTAACATTCTTCGGCGCGTGCGAGGCCTGCGGCGGGTCTCGTGACCCTGGGAGCCTTCGCAGCCGCTGATCCGGTTGCAGAGTAGCAATTGAACCATTGAATGAAGCGAGCGGCCGCATGGTGCTAAAATCGGCGCTTCTCCAACACCCACAGCGGACGGTTCCACCCCATGGCATTCGAAAAAATCCAAGTGCCGGCGAACGGCGAAAAGATCACCGTGAACGCGGACTACTCTCTGAACGTGCCCGCCAATCCGATTATCCCCTTCATCGAGGGTGATGGCATCGGCGTCGATATCAGCCCGGTGATGATCAAGGTCGTGGATGCGGCCGTCGCCAAGGCCTACGGGGGCGACCGCCAGATCGCCTGGATGGAGATCTATGCCGGTGAGAAATCGACCCGCCTGTACGGCGAGGGCGTCTGGCTGCCCGACGAGTCGCTGGCGGCGGTCAAGGACTACGTGGTGTCCATCAAGGGGCCTTTGACCACGCCGGTCGGCGGCGGCATCCGCTCGCTCAACGTCACCCTGCGCCAGGAACTCGACCTCTACGTCTGCCTGCGTCCGGTGCGCTATTTCGACGGCACGCCGAGCCCGCTACTGCATCCGGAATACACCAACATGGTGATTTTCCGCGAGAACTCCGAAGATATCTATGCCGGTGTCGAGTGGCAGTCCGGCAGCGCCGAGGCCAAGAAGGTCATCGATTTCCTGATCAACGAGATGGGTGTCACCAAGATCCGCTTCCCCGAGACTTCGGGAATCGGTGTCAAGCCGGTCTCTAGCGACGGGACCAAGCGCCTGGTGCGCAAGGCCATCCAGTATGCGATCGACAACGACCGCGACTCGGTGACCCTGGTGCACAAGGGCAACATCATGAAATTCACCGAGGGTGCCTTCAAAGAGTGGGGATACGAACTGGCCAGGGAAGAGTTCGGTGCGGTGGAACTCGACGGGGGTCCATGGTGCACCTTCAAGAACCCGAAGACCGGCAAGGAAATCGTCGTCAAGGACGTCATTGCCGACGCCTTCCTGCAACAGATCCTGCTGCGCCCCAAGGAATACGATGTGATCGCGACGCTGAACCTCAACGGCGACTACATCTCGGATGCACTGGCCGCGCAGGTAGGTGGGATCGGCATCGCTCCCGGCGCCAACCTCTCGGATTCGATCGCGATGTTCGAGGCGACACATGGTACTGCGCCCAAGTACGCGGGGCAGGACAAGGTCAATCCGGGCTCACTGATCCTGTCGGCTGAAATGATGTTGCGTCACATGGGCTGGAGCGAGGCGGCCGATCTGATCATCGAAGCGATGGCGAAGGCGATCGGCGCCAAGACGGTGACTTACGATTTCGAGCGTTTGATGGATGGCGCGACGCTGCTCAGTTGCTCGGAGTTCGGTGATGCGATGATTGCGCAGATGTAGCGCTTACTGTCGGGTAACTTGCGCGCAAAGAAAAAGCCTGCCGAGCGGCAGGCTTTTTCATGCGCGGTGTGCGCTGGTCGAAACCAGCTTACATCGCGGGCGCGGCAGCATGCAGGTTTTGTGCGTGCAACCCCTTGGGGCCCTGTTCAACTTCAAACTCGACCCGCTGACCTTCCTTGAGAGTTCGGTAGCCTTCCATGTCGATCGCCGAGAAATGGACGAACACGTCCTGCTCTCCATCGTCCGGGGTCACGAAACCGTAGCCCTTGGCATTGTTGAACCACTTTACGATACCGGTGGCCATAAGCACTCCTCCAAAATTTGTCTTGCATCTTTGGTGCTACGTTCTTTGCCTGTCACCGCCGCGGCGCGGTCAGTTACCTGCTTTGTAAATTTTGTGCACCAGTTTGGAGTATATCTGCACCGAAAGAATGGTCAATCAGTCGTCAATATCGTTTATTATTGAATGCAATAAACAAATACTTAAATACTATATTAAACAATGACTTAACAAATTATTTTGACTAAAGTTCTTATGTGAGGCCTGGACGGTGAGCTATCATTTTTTCAGTGCTGGGCGAGGTCTCGGCAACGGCAATTGCACGAGTCTGGTGCCGCGACGACGGGGCCGCGTCCGCGCCGCTCATGCGGAACGAAACCCGGGCAAAGTCGTGGTTTTCAGATGTGCTGGAGGCTCGGTTGCGCGCTGCTAAGATAACGGCGTTAACCGGCGATCAGGTTGGACTAGACTTAGGCAGAAAATGAGCAGCGAGAGTGAATCGAACAACAGCGACGGCGATGTCGCGGTAGAACGGGCGAAACCACGGCTCAAAAGACCGCCACTGTACAAAGTGCTGCTGCTCAATGACGATTACACTCCGATGGAGTTCGTCGTGCATGTGTTGGAGCAGTTTTTCGGTATGAATCGTGAGAAGGCAACGCAAGTCATGTTGCATGTCCACACCCGCGGCATGGGGGTGTGCGGTGTCTTTTCCAAGGATATCGCCGAGACCAAGGTGGCGCAGGTCAATGAGCATTCGCGAGCCAACCAGCATCCGCTGTTGTGTACGCTCGAAGAGGCGTGAGGTGAGGGAGGGAACCCGCGGCCGGCAGCGCAATCAGATCCTATTGAAGACAGCGGTTACGGGAAGCAAGAGATGTTGAGCAAAGAGTTGGAATTTACCCTCAACCAGGCCTTTCGCGGGGCCCGGGAGAAGCAGCACGAGTTCATGACGATTGAACATCTGTTGCTGGCCCTTCTGGACAACCCGGCGGCAGCCCAGGTACTGCGGGCCTGTGGTGCCGACATCGAGCTCCTGCGTCGCGACATCGATGCCTTTCTCGAGGAGACCACGCCGCTGATCCTGGATGACGACAGCCGCGAAACCCAACCCACGCTCGGCTTCCAGCGGGTACTGCAGCGTGCGGTCTTCCACGTGCAGTCGTCGGAAACAAAGGAGGTAACGGGCGCCAACGTGCTGGTCGCGATTTTCAGCGAGCAGGAATCGCAGGCGGTCTACTTCCTTGACCGTCAGAACGTCACGCGACTCGACGTGGTCAACTACATTTCGCACGGCATTTCGAAGGTGCCCAGCGACGAGCCGGCTCAGGATGGGGCAGAGCCCGGTTCGGCCGACTCGGAGGGGACCGAGGGACGCCAGGAAAGCGCGCTCGAAACCTATGCCACCAACCTCAACGATCAGGCGCGGCGGGGCAAGATCGATCCGCTGATCGGTCGCCAGCAGGAGGTCGATCGCACCGTGCAGATCCTCTGCCGTCGGCGCAAGAACAATCCGCTGTTCGTCGGCGAGGCGGGTGTCGGCAAGACAGCGATTGCCGAGGGTCTGGCCAAGAAGATCGTCGATGGCGATGTGCCGGACGTACTGACGGAATGCACCCTGTACGCACTCGACATGGGCGGCCTTGTGGCTGGAACCAAGTACCGTGGCGATTTCGAAAAACGCCTCAAGGCGGTGCTCGCCGACCTGAAGCGCCAGCCGAATGCGATACTCTTCATCGACGAAATCCATACCATCATCGGTGCCGGTGCGGCTTCCGGTGGCGTCATGGACGCCTCGAACCTGATCAAGCCCGTGCTGGCCTCCGGCGATCTGCGTTGTATTGGTTCGACCACCTACCAGGAGTACCGCGGCATTTTCGAAAAGGACCGTGCGCTGGCTCGGCGTTTCCAGAAGATCGACATCACCGAACCCACGGTCGAGGAGACGGTACAGATCCTGAAGGGCCTGAAAACCCGTTTCGAGGAGCATCACCAGGTCCGGTATTCGGGCAAGGCGCTGCGGGCAGCGGCCGAGCTGGCGGAAAAGTACATCAACGATCGCCATCTGCCGGACAAGGCGATCGACGTGATCGACGAGGCGGGTGCGGCCAATCAGCTGCTGCCGGCCTCGAAGCGCAAGAAGGGTGTCTCGGTCGGCGATGTCGAGAGCGTGGTGGCCAAGATCGCACGCATTCCGCCGCGTAAGGTCTCGGCCAATGACACCGAGGCGCTGCGTAATCTCAAGCGCGACCTGAAGATGGTCGTATTCGGCCAGGACGAGGCGATCGAGGCCCTTTCCTCGGCGATCCGCATGAGCCGTTCAGGTCTCGGTAACGAACAGAAACCGGTCGGCAGTTTCCTGTTTGCCGGCCCGACCGGGGTGGGCAAGACCGAGGTGACACGCCAGTTGGCGCGGGTGCTCAGCCTGGAACTGATCCGCTTTGACATGTCCGAGTACATGGAGCGGCACACGGTGTCGCGCCTCATCGGGGCACCGCCCGGCTATGTTGGATTCGACCAGGGTGGTTTGTTGACCGAGGAGATCAACAAACATCCGCACTCGGTCCTGCTGTTGGACGAGATCGAGAAGGCTCACCCGGACGTGTTCAACCTGCTGCTGCAGGTGATGGACCATGGCACCCTGACCGACAATAACGGGCGCAAGGCGGACTTCCGCAACGTGATCATCGTGATGACCACCAACGCCGGTGCGAGCGACGCAGCGCGTGCCTCGATTGGTTTCACCACCCAGGACCACAGTACCGATGCGATGGAGGCGGTGCGCAAACTGTTCACACCGGAATTCCGCAACCGTCTGGATGCGATCATCCAGTTCAACGGGCTCGATCAGTCAACCATGCTCAGCGTGGTCGACAAGTTCCTGTTCGAACTCGAGCAGCAGCTCGAAGAGAAACGCGTCGCGCTCAGCGTCGCGAGCGAGGTGCGAGACTGGTTGGCGGAGCGCGGCTATGACCCGCAAATGGGCGCACGTCCCATGGCGCGTGTGATCCAGGAACACATCAAGAAGGCGCTGGCCGAAGAACTGCTGTTCGGGCGTTTGGCACAGGGAGGCCGGGTGCGGGTGGATGTCGTCGACGGGGAACTGTCTTTCGACATCGAGGACGCGCTGGTCCACTGAGACGAGGCGGCATGCCTCGCTGGGTCAGCGCTCGCGATACACGATGCGGCCCTTGCTCAGGTCGTAGGGTGTGAGTTCGACCTTCACCTTGTCGCCGGTGAGAATGCGGATGTAGTGTTTACGCATCTTGCCAGAGATATGCGCCGTGACCACGTGGCCGTTCTCCAGTTCCACGCGGAACATGGTATTGGGCAACGTGTCGACCACGGTGCCTTCCATTTCGATTACGTCTTCTTTCGCCATTAAAATCCTGTCCGAATCGGGAGCGCGCAAGGTGCGCCCTCTGCGAGGCGCCGGATTATAGCAAAGCCATCGGACGACGGAAATCAGTCAGTCGGACGGGGTAACGCACGGCCCTGTGCAAACCGTTGCCAGCGCCCGCTGCGCCACAGCTCGATCGGGCGGAAATTGGCCTTGTAGGCCATTTTGCGGCTGTCGTGAATCCAGTAGCCGAGGTACAGATAGGGCAGTCCCAGCTCGCGGCAAAGGGCGATCTGGCGCAGGATCGCTAAGGTCCCGAGCGAACGCCCGGACAGATCCGGGTCGAAAAAGGTGTATACCGCGGAGAGGCCGTCGCGGGTCAGATCGGTTACCGCAACCGCGACCAGGCGGCCTTCCAGGTGAAACTCGAAAAAGCGTGTCTCACACCAGTCGGCGCGCAGGAATTCCAGGTAAGCGGCCGCTGAGGCGCCGGCCATCTCGCCGTCCCCGTGGCGCACTCCCGTGTAGCGCTTGTACAGTGCATAGTGTCCAGGGTTGAAGCGCGCCGGCTGCGCGCGCAGATCGATGTCCCGGTTTGCATTCAGCACGCGCCGGTGGGCCCGTCGCGGCGCGAACTCGTCGACCGGCACGCGCACCGGAACGCACTGGCTGCACTCCTCGCAGCGCGGCGCGTACACCAACGCGCCGCTGCGCCGGAAGCCGAAGTGCAGCAATTCACTGTAGGTGGCCATGTCCATCGGCTGCTGCGGGTCGCAGAACAAGGTCGTGCTCAACCTGCCAGGAAGGTAGCCGCAGGGATGCGGTGCCGACAGATACAGCGGCAAGTGGCGCTTCACGCCGCGTACCGCAGCTCGGCGGCGGGCCGGCGTCCGTGGCGACCCAGGGTCGGGGCTGTGGCGTGGGTCGCGGAATGCACCGTCCGCTGAAACAGCTCACGGTCGATCTCGCGTGCCCCGAGACTGGCGAGATGATCGGTATGGACCTGGCAATCGATCAACTGGAAGGGGTGCTCGGTGGCGATCTCCGCCAACAAGCTCATCGCCGCCTTCGAGGCATCGGTCTGCCGGCTGAACATCGATTCGCCGAAGAACATTTGTCCGAGTGCAACCCCGTAGAGACCGCCGACCAGTTCGTCGTCCCGCCAGACCTCGATGGAGTGTGCGTATCCGCCCTCGTGCAGGGCAATATAGGCGCTGATCATCTCCGGCACCAGCCAGGTCCCGGGATGGGCATCGCGAGGCGCGGCGCAGGCGCGAATCACGCCCTCGAAAGACTGATTCACAGTCATCTCGTAGCCACGACGGCGCAGTGACCGACGCAGACTGCGCGAGACGTGCAGTTCGTCGGGATAGAGCACCATGCGTGGTGCCGGACTCCACCAGAGTATCGGCTGGCCATGGCTGTACCAAGGAAACACGCCGTGCGCGTAGGATTTGAGCAGGCGTTCCAGCGACAGGTCGCCGCCAATCGCCAGCAGGCCATTGGGATCGCTCTCGGCCAGCCTGGTGTCCGGGAAACCGATATCCGCCGGTGTTCCGTCGAGATCGAAAATCACGTCGCCACGGGCGCCCGGTAGGGGCTGTGCGACTGCATCTCGGTGATGTAGTCACGCATGCCGGCGCGTTCATGGGCCAGGTGTCGGGCGATTGCCGTGCCGAACCGCTCGTCGGCCAGCCAGTGCGCCGATTGTGTCATCGCCGGCAGAAAGCCGCGTGCCAGCTTGTGCTCTCCCTGTGCCCCCGGCTCGAAGCGTGCAAGCCCGTTACGGATGCAGAAATCCAGACCCTGGTAATAGCAGGCCTCGAAATGCAGATTGTCGAAGAATTCATTGCAGCCCCAATGGCGGCCGTACAAGGTTTCTGTGCCGACCAGACAGAAGGCCGCGGCCACCGCCTTTCCGCCGTGGTCTGCCATTATCAACAGCACGGATTCCGGCATCGATTGCGCGATCGAGCAGAAGAAGTCCAGTGACAGTGTCGGCAGGCCGCCGCGTCGGTGGAAAGTGGACTCGTACAGGCCGTGGAACACCTCCCAGTCGTTGCGGGCCGCGCTGTGTCCGTCGAGC
Source organism: uncultured Gammaproteobacteria bacterium (assembly GCA_963808165.1). GTDB lineage: Bacteria > Pseudomonadota > Gammaproteobacteria > Chromatiales > Chromatiaceae > Thiosocius. The sequence goes on from CAWEET010000026.1 coordinate 10,495, forward strand.
AGCCGGAAGCTGACGCCAGCCTCGTCGACCCGACGACGCTCGCGGCGGATGTTCTTGCGCTTCGCCGATGTCAGCGAGGAAAGAAAGGCCTCGAAATCCGCGTAGGCGCGATTCTCCCAGTGAAACTGACAGTCGATGCGGCGCAGCAGACCGGCCTGCTCGAGTATGTCCGTCTCCTGCGGTGTGGTGAACAGCCAGTGCAGCGAAGACACCCCCGTCTGCTGCGCGAGTTCGAGACCGGCCGCCACCAGCAGGGAGCGCGTCTCCTGCGGTGCCGCCGGGTGGGCCAACAGCTTGGGGCCGGTGGCCGGTGTGTAGGGCGAGGCACCCACCAGTTTAGGGTAATAGCGCAGGCCGTTGCGCTCGTAGGCGTCGGCCCAGGCCCAGTCGAACACGAACTCGCCGTAGGAATTGAATTTGAGATAGAGGGGCGCGGCGCCGATCAGACGATCGTCCCGGTCCCACAGCGTGAGGTGGCGCGGCAACCAGCCGAAGCGTTCGCCCAGGCAACCCTCGGTCTCGAGCGCGGCGAGGAATTCGTGGCGCAGAAACGGGTAGGGGGCGACGCCCAGCGCGTTCCAGGCCTCGCGATCGATGTCGTCGATGCGCTCGACGATCTTCAGGCGCACGGCCTGCATGGCCGCAGCGGGGGGACTGCTCATGGCGCAAACGGTAGGGCGCAGGCCGTTCCAGGTCAACGGTACAAGGTTTCGGGATAAAGATTATCCGGATGCGAACGACATTACTGCCGTGAACGACGAAACCGACCCACTCAATCTGACCATCGGCTCGATCCTGCAGATCCAGGCCGGCGTGCCCGAGAACTCCCCCCGTTACCCGGTACGGCTGATCGGCTATCTGCCCGGCGCGAGCCTGGTGGTGACCACGCCGACCCTCGACGGCAAGCTGCAGATCGTACGCGAGGGCCAGCGATTCACCGCGCGCGTACTCAAGGGCGAACGCGTGCTGGCGTTCTTCGCCCGGGTCCTGCAGGTCTCGATGAGGCCCTATCCGCATTTGCATCTGGAATACCCGGCCGAGTTTCAACAGATCGTGGTGCGAAATGCGTCGCGGGTGCATGCAGACATACCTACGCTGGTGCGCAATACCCAGGAGGAGACCGAGGAAGAGCACTTTCTGCAGGGTGCCATCGTCGATCTCAGCGAAACGGGCGCGAAAATCGCGAGCGGCATGCCGCTGGCCGAGCCGGGCGAGATGCTGCATCTCAAATTCGATCTCACGATCAGCGGCGCCGACGAAGAGATCGGCCTGCTCAGCGATGTCAAGAATGCGACCAAGCGCGTGGAGCCGTGCGAGGACGGCGAGCTTGCCGTTTACTACACTGGCGTGCAGTTCCGCAGCCTGAGCCGCTACCAACAGATCCTGCTGCACGCCTGGGTCACCAATCAGGTGCTCCAGGATGCGCTGCGCGCACGCCGGCAGTGAGCGGTGCCGGTCAGATGCGCGTCTCCTCGTGGGCCAGCGTATCCAGGTACTTCTCGGCATCCAGCGCCGCCATGCAGCCACTGCCGGCGGAGGTGATTGCCTGGCGGTACACATGGTCCATGACGTCGCCCGCGGCAAACACCCCGGGCACCGAGGTCGCCGTCGCGTTGCCCTCGGTTCCACTTTGTACCTTGATGTAACCACCCGCCATGTCCAGTTGTCCTTCGAAGATGGCGGTATTCGGCTTGTGACCGATGGCGATGAACAGACCGTGGATGTCGACTTCCCTGGTGCTGTCGTCCTTGGTGCTCTTGATGCGCATGCCGGTCACGCCGCTCTGGTCGCCCAGCACCTCGTCCAGGGTGTGATCCCATTCGATCGTCACGTTGCCGTTGTCTGCCTTGTCGAACAGCTTGTCCTGCAGGATCTTCTCCGCGCGCAACGCATTGCGGCGGTGCACCAGGATCACCTCGGAGGCGATATTGGACAGGTACAGCGCCTCTTCCACAGCCGTGTTGCCGCCGCCGATTACCGCCACTTTCTGGTCGCGATAGAAAAAACCGTCGCAAGTCGCGCAGGCCGACACGCCCTTGCCCTTGAAGGCCTCTTCCGACGGCATGCCCAGGTACTGAGCGGATGCGCCGGTCGCGATGATCAGCGCATCACAGCTGTAGCGCTGGCTGTCTCCCTTGAGCACAAAAGGCCGTTGGCTGAAGTCGACCTCGGAGACGTAGTCGAACACCAACTCGGTATCGAAGCGTTCCGCGTGCGACTGCATGCGGGCCATCAGGTCGGGACCCTGCACGCCCTCGTTGTCGCCGGGCCAGTTGTCTACATCGGTGGTGGTCATGAGCTGGCCGCCCTGTTCCATGCCGGTGACCAGTACCGGATTCAGATTGGCTCGGGCGGCATAGACTGCGGCGGAATAACCCGCCGGACCCGACCCCAGAATCAGCAGTCGGCAGTGCTTGATATCGCTCATTCGCTTGTCTCCTGTAATAGACGGCGTCATCGCACGAAATCCCCGGGTGCGCGAGGGATGTCGAATGCGCTTGGGCGCGCAATACTATAGGGAACACGGTCTGGAGGTAAAACCATGAATACGCGGGTTGGTGTGCCGGCCGAAGTCAAGCCGATGGAGGGGCGCGTCGGACTCACGCCTGCTGCTGCCGGTGAGTTGGTGATGCGCGGCGTCGAGGTGGGCATACAGCAGGGGGCAGGGATCGCCAGCGGTTATCCGGACGACAGCTATCTGAGACGCGGCGTGCAGCTGCTGGCCGATGCCGATGCACTGTATGACTGGGCGCAACTGGTGGTAAAAGTGAAGGAGCCCTTCGGCCCGGAGATCGATCGGCTGAAACCGGGTCATCTGCTGTTTTGCTACCTGCACCTGGCCGCCAATGCGGACCTGGCCCGACGCCTGTGCGACATCGGACTGACCGCGCTGGCGTTTGAGACCGTGGTGGATCAGGGGCGTCTGCCGATCCTCGTGCCGATGAGCGACATTGCCGGACGTATCTCGGTCCAGGTCGGTGCGCACCTGCTGCATACCCCGCAGGGTGGCAGGGGCATCCTGCTGGGTGGTCTTGCCGGGGTGGAGCGCGGCAATGTCGTGGTGCTAGGCGCTGGTAGCGCCGGCGGTGCCTCGGTGCGCATGGCGGCGGCACTGGGTGCGAACGTCACGGTGTTCGACAAGAACCCGCTGCAGCTCGATCGGATGTATCGCGTCGCGCCGAATGTCACCGGCCTGCTGCCTACCGACAGTGCGATGGGTGAGGCGGTGGCCGGCGCCGACCTGTTGATCGGCGCGGTATTGCTGCCCGGGGCGGCGGCCCCGCACCTGATCAGCCGCCAGCAGGTGGCGCAAATGCGGCCGGGCAGCGTGATCGCCGATATCGCGGTGGACCAGGGTGGCTGTGTCGAGACGACGCGGCCGACCACCTACGAAGCGCCGACCTACGTCGAGGAGGGCGTGCAGCATTTTTGCGTGACCAACATGCCCGGCGCGGTGCCGCGCAGCGCCAGCGAGGCATTGAGTGCCGCGATGCTGCCCTATCTGATGGGCCTGCTGGATACCGACTGGCGCAACGACCCCAGGCTCGCCGGGGCGGTCAACGTCGCCGGCGGCGAGCTGGTGCATCCGGCGCTGGGTGCCTGACTGTCTCTCGGGGCCGGCCTGTGCGATAATCCCGAAATTACCTGCAGAAAATCTTGTAAATTGCTGTTCAATATCGGTTATCTGGTTTATCTGAAATGCATGCATCGCTGAGCAAGCGGCTCAAGGAAGGGGCATTTCTGCTGCTGTTGGCGATCGGGGTCTATTTCCTGATGGCGCTGTTTTCGTATTCGCCAGACGACCCGAGCTGGGTGTTCGAGAGTGCCAAACAGCATGCCGACAACGCCGGCGGTGTGGCCGGCGCCTGGGCGGCCAGCGTGCTGTTCATGCTGTTCGGCAAAGTCGCCTATGTGTTCCCGCTGATGATCGCCTGGGGCGGTTGGCTGATGTTCCGCGAGCGCGGTGCGCAGCAGCACAGCGTGTACCTGCGCATGGCGCGCTGGGCGGGCTTTATCCTCACGGTGCTTAGCGCGGCGGCGCTCGCCTCGCTGCATTTCGGTGGAGCCGAGGATCTGCCGGAGGGCTCGGGTGGCATCACCGGCGAGCTGATCAGCAGTTCCGGGCAGGCGGTGTTGAACTCTGCCGGGGCCAGCCTGTTGCTGCTCGCACTGCTGCTGGTCGGATTCACCCTGTTTACCGGCGTGTCCTGGCTGGGATTGATGGACAACATCGGCGGCTTCGTACTCAACGCCTGGCGCCAGGCCGTCACGCTGGTCGGCAGTGTTGGCGAAAAGCGTGCCGCCAGTCGCATGAAGCAGGAACGCCAGGAGGTGGTCAAAAGGGAAAAGGCGCGCAAGCGCAACAGTCCGCCGCCGGTGATCGAGAAGAAGGAGCCGAGCATCAAGCAGAGCGAGCGGGTCGAGAAGGAAAAGCAGATGACCCTGCTGCAGGTCGAGCCGAACACCGAGCTGCCGCCTCTCGGCCTGCTGGATCCGCCGCAGAAGAGCGGCAAGGGCCTGTCGACCGATGCGCTGCAAGCCCTGTCGGTCCAGGTCGAGCGAAAGCTCGCCGACTTCGGGGTCACTGCCGAAGTCACCGCGGTCCATCCGGGACCGGTGGTCACATTGTTCGAGATCCAGCTCTCGGCCGGGACCAAGGTGAGCAAGGTCACCAACCTATCGAAAGACCTGGCGCGCGCGCTGTCCACCGTATCGGTGCGGGTGGTCGAAGTGATCCCGGGCAAGACCGTGATCGGCCTGGAGATACCCAACGAGTACCGTGAGACGGTCTATCTGAGCGAGACCCTGCGGTCTGAGGCCTACGACCGCTCCCGGTCCCCGCTGACACTGGCCCTCGGCAAGGATATCGTTGGCGAGCCGGTGGTCGCGGACCTGGCGAGGATGCCGCATGCATTGATCGCAGGCACCACCGGCTCGGGAAAATCCGTCGCGGTCAATGCGATGATTCTCAGCCTGCTGTACAAGGCGACTGCGGAAGACATCCGCATGATCATGATCGATCCGAAGATGCTCGAACTCTCGGTTTACGAGGGCATTCCGCATCTGCTCACGCCGGTGGTCACCGATATGAAGGAGGCGGCCAATGCGCTGCGTTGGTGCGTCGCCGAAATGGAGCGACGTTACCGCCTGATGGCCGCGCTCGGGGTGCGCAACATCGCCGGCTACAACAAGAAGGTCGGGGAGGCGGCCAAGGCGGGCGCGCCGATCAAGGATCCGTTGTTCAAACCGGAGCCCGACCCGTTGACCGGCGATCTTCCCGAGGTCCCGGACCTGCAATCGATGCCGTACATCGTCGTGGTGGTCGACGAGTTCGCCGACATGATGATGGTGGTCGGCAAGAAGGTGGAGGAACTGATCGCGCGGTTGGCACAGAAGGCGCGTGCCGCCGGCGTTCACCTGCTGCTTGCCACCCAGCGGCCGTCGGTCGACGTCATCACCGGCCTGATCAAGGCGAACATACCGACGCGTATTGCGTTCCAGGTATCGTCGCGGGTCGATTCGCGCACGATCCTCGATCAGATGGGGGCCGAGGCGCTGCTCGGCCATGGCGACATGCTTTATCTGCCGCCGGGAACCAGTATCCCGCAGCGCACGCATGGTGCCTTCGTCGATGATCACGAGGTGCACCGGGTGGTCAGTTATCTGAAGCAGGGCTCCGGGCCGAACTATGTCGAGGAGATCCTGCGGGAACCAACCGAGGCGATCCCGGGTCTGTCTGCCGAGGCCTCGGGCGTGGAAACCGAGGACCAGGACCCGCTGTTCGACGAGGCGGTCACCATCGTGACCGAATCGCGCCGTGCCTCGATCTCGGGTGTTCAGCGGCGCCTGAAGATCGGCTACAACCGCGCTGCTCGTCTGGTCGAGGAAATGGAGCGGATCGGTGTGGTCTCGTCGGCCGATGAGCGCGGCAACCGTGACGTACTGGCACCACCACCGGTGAAGGACTGACCTTGTTGAGATCACTGTTACTCGCGACGTTACTGGCATGGCATGCCTCCGTGGACGCCGGCCCCGGGCGCGTCGCGCTGGATGATTTCCTCGATGGCCTGACTACCCTGGAGGCGAGGTTCGAACAGTCGGTGCTGGACACCGAGAACGCGACCAGCGGTCTGATGCATGGCGTTTTCCTGTTGCAGCGCCCGGGCAAGTTTCGCTGGGACTATGTCGAGCCGCGCAAGCAGGTCATCCTGGCTGATGGGCGTAACGTATGGATTCTCGAGGAGGACCTCAAACAGGTCACGCAGCACCCCCAGGCCTGGGCGCTGAAGGGTACCCCGGCGGCCTTTTTGACCATGGACGAATCGGTCGATGCGGATTTCGAGATCATCGAGATCGGGGAGCGCCTCGATATGCAGTGGCTCGAACTGATACCACGCGACCCGGAGAGCGATCTCAACCGCGTGCTGCTGGCATTCGCGGACAACGAACTGCGGCATATGGAACTGAACGACAAGTTTGGGCAGGTTTCGCGTTTTCGCTTCTTCGAGATACAGCGCAATGTGCCGATCGATCCCGAGATGTTCGTCTACCAGGGCAATGACGACTGGGATCTGCTGCACGGCAACTAGGGCCTGTTAACACTAATCCGGAGCGCGTCGTTGCTGCCCCAAAATGGGCCAATCAAGGCGCAAGGAGTGAAGTTTAGCATTCCAAATGAACGACGAGTAACACCGAGCTGTGCCAAATTTGGCGGCGCAACCCGAAGGGACGGGCGCCAATTTTCCACAGCTCGGCGTTGCACCTCGCTCATGTAGCCTGCTACACAGCGCTCGTTACGCCTTGATTGCGCAAAAATGGGCCTCCGGCGACGCGATCCGGATTAGTGTTAACAGGCCCTAGAACGGGCCGGCTGCTTTTTCAGCAATTGTGGCGGCACCGGATGCAGCGGATTTCGCGTATCAGAACAGGCTTGCTGCGCGAGCACGAAAAAGGGGCCCTTGTCCCTGCGATCGCCGTCCGGCGGAGCGGTGCGGATACAATGGCGTTCATGCAAAGCGACGATTTGTTTGGAAACCAGGACCCGGTGGTGCGTCCGCTCGCGGACCGTATGCGCCCGGTGACACTCGAGGGGTATGTCGGGCAACAGCACCTGCTCGGCCCGGGCAAGCCATTGCGGCGAGCGATCGAGAACGGTCGCCTGCATTCGATGATCTTCTGGGGCCCGCCGGGGACCGGCAAGACCACGCTCGCGCGGTTGCTGGCCGGCAGCTCCGGTTACGATTTTCGCACGCTGTCCGCAGTCCTCGCTGGCGTCAAGGAAATTCGTGCGGCCGTGGAGCAGGCAAGGCAGACGCGGGCGGAGGATGGACGCGGGACCCTGCTGTTCATCGACGAGGTGCACCGTTTCAACAAGAGTCAGCAGGATGCCTTCCTGCCGCATGTCGAGGACGGCACCTTCCTGTTCGTCGGTGCGACCACGGAGAACCCGTCTTTCGAGCTGAACAATGCGCTGCTGTCGCGGGCCCGCGTGTATCTGCTCAAGTCATTGCCGGCAGATGCGATCGAGGGGCTGCTCCGGCGGGCCCTGAGCGATGAGGCGCAGGGTCTGGGCGCGCTGCATCTGGACATCACCGAACAGGCCCTGGGCCTGCTGGCCGAGGCTGCCGATGGTGATGCACGCCGTGCCCTCAACCTGCTCGAGATTGCCGCCGACCTCGCGGACCAGGGCGGGATCTCCGATGCGGTCGTCGCGGAGGTCGCCAGCGGGCAACTGCGGCGCTTCGACAAGGGTGGGGAGGCCTTCTACGATCAGATTTCGGCGCTGCACAAGGCGGTACGCGGCTCGTCGCCGGACGGTGCCTTGTATTGGCTGTGTCGCATGCTCGACGGTGGCTGCGACCCGCGCTACCTGGCGCGACGCGTGGTACGCATGGCGTCGGAAGACATCGGCAATGCCGATCCGCGCGGCCTGGAGATCGCGCTCAATGCCTGGCAGGTACAGGAACGCCTGGGAAGTCCGGAGGGCGAGCTGGCGATCGCTCAGGCGGTGGTCTATCTGGCCTGCGCGGCGAAGAGCAATGCGGTCTACAGCGCGTTCAACCAGGCCATGCAGGCGGCCCGGCAATCCGGCTCGCTGGAGGTGCCGGTCCATCTGCGCAACGCACCGACCCGCCTGATGAAGGAACTCGGCTACGGCAAGGCCTACCGCTATGCGCATGATGAACCGGGGGGCTACGCGGCCGGCGAGACGTATCTGCCGGATGCCCTGGCCGACAGTCGATTCTATCGCCCGGTCGATCGCGGTCTGGAAATCAGGATCGGCGAAAAGCTGGCCAGGCTGCGCGAACTCGACCGCCAGGCGGGGGCGGCGGACGAGGAGCCGGGTTGAGCCGGCGACGGGATTGCCGCTGTGCCGCGCGTCGGCTTTTTGTAGAATGCGCGCTTTGCGGATCCGGATCGCGATTTGAATCAGGCCCTCGCTATTGCCGCCGGAGGCGCCATCGGCGCGTTGTTGCGTTTCTGGGTGTCGACTGGCGTCTACGCCATGCTCGGGCGCGGTTTTCCCTATGGCACGCTGGCCGTAAACGTGCTCGGGTCGCTGTTGATGGGTTACCTTTATATCGTGATGATCGATCGTCTGGCACTCGCGGCCGAGTGGCGCGCCTTTGCATTGGTGGGTCTGCTGGGCGCCTTCACCACGTTCTCGACCTTTTCGATCGAGACCCTGGTCCTGATCGAACAGGCCGACTATGCCAAGGCGTTCGCCAATGTGCTCTTGAGCGTGCTGGCCTGCGTGGCAGCGGCCTTCCTTGGCATGACCTTGGCGAGGCAAATATGAAACAAAGCGAAGTCACCGTGGTGCGCGTGTACTGCAGTGAAACAAGCCATCAGCATCAGAAGATCCTCGATCTGCTGCACCGCGATCACCGGGTTGCCGGGGTGACCGCATTCCGTGGTATCGCCGGCTTTGGTAAGTCCGGGCAGGTGCACGAGGCGGGGCTGCTCTACCTCTCGCTGGATCTGCCGGTGATCATCGAGTTCTTCGACCGACCGGACAAGGTCGCCGAGGTCTTGCCCGAGTTAAATCATATGGTCGGTCCCGGGCACATCCTGTCCTGGCCGGCCCAAGCCAATCTGGACTAGGGGCTGTTGACACGATGCGGATACCCATCGACAGAGCCCCATTTTTTGCAGGAACAGGCGCAGTGAGCGCTGTGTACCTGCGGTACATGAGCGAAACTGCAACGCCGGCCTGTGGAAAATGCGGCCGGTCGCTGCGGGTTGGCCCGCAAATCGGGCCATGCAGCGTTGCACATCGCTTATTTGGAATAACCAAACTGCGCTCTGCGCGCCTTGCTTGGCCTGATTTGAGGACCAACGCTGGGTGTCCACATAGTGTTAAAAGGCCCTAAGCGATGCTCGATCCCAAACTGTTGCGCGGCGACCTCGAGGGTGTCGCCGAGACCCTGGCCCGACGCGGCTTCCAACTCGACATCGGACGTGTTGCCGATCTCGAAACCCGGCGCAAGGCCCTGCAGGTCGAGGCGCAGGAGCTGCAAAACGAGCGCAATACCAAGTCCAAGGCGATCGGCCGGACCAAGGCGGCGGGCGGCGACATCCAGCCACTGCTGGACGAGGTGGCGACGCTGGGTGATCGCCTGAAGGCGGCCAATGATGCACTGCTCGAAGTCCAGGATGAGCTCCGTACAGTGGCCCTGGGCATGCCCAATCTACCCGATGCGAGCGTGCCGGACGGGGCCGACGAGAACGACAACCGTGAAGAGCGACGCTGGGGCGAGGCGCGCGCTTTCGATTTCGAGCCGCAGGACCATGTCGATCTGGGTGCCGGGCTCGATATGCTCGACTTCGACGTGGCGGCTAAGCTGACCGGATCCCGCTTTGCGGTAATGAGTGGCCAACTGGCGCGGATGCATCGTGCGTTGACCCAGTTCATGCTCGACACGCACGTCACCGAGCACGGTTACACCGAGGCCTATGTCCCGTATATGGTCAATCCCGACAGCCTCTATGGCACCGGCCAGTTGCCCAAGTTTGCGGAAGACCTGTTCAAACTGGAAGGCAGTGATTTCTATCTGATCCCAACTGCCGAGGTGCCACTGACCAATCTGGTGCGCGATGTCATCCTGGATGACAGCTATATGCCGCGCCGCTACGTCGCGCATACGCCGTGCTTTCGTTCCGAGGCCGGATCGCATGGCAAGGACACGCGCGGCATGATCCGACAGCATCAGTTCGATAAGGTTGAGCTGGTGCACGTGGTCCGCCCGGGTGATTCGTTCGAGGCACTCGAGGCGCTGACCGGCCACGCGGAGGCGATCCTTCAAAAACTCGGCCTGCCTTATCGCGTGGTCACCTTGTGCACCGGCGACATGGGATTCTCGGCGACCAAGACCTATGACATCGAGGTCTGGCTGCCGGGGCAGGCGAAGTACCGCGAGATCTCGTCCTGTTCGAACATGGGTGATTTCCAGGCGCGGCGTATGCAGGCGCGCTGGCGCAACCCCGAAACCGGCAAGCCGGAACTGGCCCACACGCTGAATGGATCAGGCCTGGCCGTTGGGCGCACCCTGGTGGCGGTGATGGAGAATTACCAGCAGGCCGACGGCGGTATCGAGGTACCGGAGGTGCTCAGGCCCTACATGGGCGGGATTGAGCGGCTCGCCGCCGGCTGACGATTGGCATTTTGGATCCACGGGACGCGCCGCATCCGTCCCCGGAGGCTCGCAGACGCCCGCGCATCCAATATACGAAGGGCTTTTCAGCGCCTGCTTGCTCGCCGAGTAAACGCCATTGCCGTCGACGTCCAGTGCAGTCGATTACCCTGGACGCAGGGTTCCGAAGGACGGGCGGCCTCGGCCTAACGGCCTCTGCCGCCGCCCTGGCCGCCACCGCGGTTGCCAACCGAGCCCTGGGCGTTGCCGTGTTTTCCGCTGTAGCCTCTGGACGGGCTGTAACCCGATCCACCGGACGTGCCCTGTCCGTAGGACGAACTGCCGCTGGTCCCTCGCGACCATTGGCCACTGGCGTTACCGCTCCGGTAGGAGCCATTGTCGCCATAGCGGTTCTGGTGCCTGTACTGATAACGGTTCTGCTTCTGTGCCTCCGCAGTTCCCTGGCCGTGCATCATGCCGCCCTGCCGGCCTTGTACCGAGTCAGCTGCCGTCGTGGCTGGGATGGCGATCGCCAAGACCGTGAGCAAGCCAACGGAAATTCGTACTGAAGTATTCATCGTGAATCCGGATGTCGTTCCTTGTGTCTCGATAATTCTCTTCCGATGGCAGATTGGCATTGATAAAACTCAATGCGCGAAGGATTGCTTTTCGTTGTGTGCATTGCCTAGTGGGCCATGCGGGAAGTTCTGTAACACTCAGCCGATTCACGAGTCTCATCGACAAGGCACGTGAGCGCAGGACTAGCCCATGCTAATTCAAGCGATCGTAACGCCGGCGAGGGGACTCGTGCACCGGCCCGCAGGGAGCCGCGCTGTTGGGCCAATGCCGTGTTGCACCCCTTGGAAAGGGCCTGCCATTCCCTTCGGCGTGCGCCTTGCCTTGGCTCAACAGCGGGGCTCTGAGCATTACAGAACTTCCCGCATGGCCCACTAGCATTGTGCAGCTTGGCCGGTGGCCGCGAGCTGGGAAACTCCGTCTATGTGGTACGAATCAGGGTCTTAGATTAGACTTCTGATGCCACGGCTGGTGTTGCCGGGAGCGACGGAATCTGGTGGGTCGGCCCAGACGGGATTCATTTGCGGCCAGGGAGAATTGTCGAGAGTGCGAATGCATTCAGGCACCTGTGTGGGCGTTGCGGGTAGGCCGAGCGCATGATGATCCGGTCATGAAGCTTCCCGTTGCGCGCCAAGCCGGGCCGCAGGCCGTCTCCAGGTCCCCGCGGGGACGCGCGTTGCCGACGCCGCCACGTGCCCGGCACAGCCGACGCCTCATCAGCCGCACGATCCTGCTGTTCCCCATCATGTTGACTGGCATCGCGAGTGCCGATTCGGACGAGCGATTGCGGCAATATCTCTCAATGCCGCTCGAGCAGTTGCTCGACCAAAAGGTCAGTATCTCCACGCAGACCGAACAATCACTCAGCATGGCACCGTCGGTCGTCACGGTGATCACTGCCGAGGACATGAAGGCGAGCGGCGACACCAATCTGGCCGAGGCGCTGCAGTCGGTGCCGGGCCTTTACGTGAACTACAATCGGTTCGGCTTTCGGCCGCTGATTCAGTTCCGAGGCTCCAACGACAAGCAAACCCTGCTGATGGTCAACGGTGCCCCGATGAGCGACCTGATGTGGCGCTCCGGGATCTTCTGGAAGGGGCTGCCGGTTAGCATGATCGACCGGGTGGAGATCATCCGCGGCCCCGGGTCGGCGATGTATGGGGCCGATGCCTCCGCCGGCGTCATCAATGTGATCACCAAGACCGCGGGTAAACTGGCAGATTCAGAGGCAGGTCTGCGCGTCGGCAGTTTCGACACGCAAACGGTCTGGTTGCAGCACGGAGGCGCGTGGAACGGCTTCGATCTGGCCATGACCCTGGACCTGTCGCGTACCGACGGTCACGATCCGCGGATCGTGACCGATGCCCAGACGCATGGCGACCGGGACTTCGGCACGGACGCATCCCTCGCGCCCGGAGAGGCCCCGTACGGTTACCGCAACACCGATCTGCGATTTTCGGTCGCACGAGACCAGTGGCGCCTGCTTGTCGACTACACGCGGCACGACGATCTGCAGATCGGCTTGACCGGGGCTGGCGTGCTGGATCCGGTGACCGAGGGACAGGACAGCCGGCTCGACCTGGCCCTTGCGTACGACAACCCACGCTTCAATGACGCCTGGGGGTTGAACGCCGAGGTGCGCTTTCGCCATCTCGACTACAACTCGGGTGACGGATTTCAGGAGTGGCCACCCGGCCATACCGATAGTGTGGGGGTCTATCCGGATGGTGTCATCAACCGGATGAGTTCCGCGGAGCGGAGCCTCAGTGCCGAGGCAGGCGGGCAGTACCATGGATTCGAACATCATACCGTCCGTATCGGTGCCGGCTACCGCTGGGAAGACCTCTACCGGGTCGAGCAATGGGTCAACAGCGGTGTCGATGGGGAGGGTAAGCCGCTACCGCCCGGCGGGCCGCTGGTGGATATCTCGGACAGCCCATATGCCTTTGCACCGGAGAAGGCGCGCACCATCCGCTATGCCTACCTCCAGGATATCTGGAGCATCGCGGACGACTGGCAACTGACCGCCGGCGCCCGCTACGATGACTATTCGGATTTCGGCGGCACGTTCAATCCAAGATTGGCCCTGGTCTGGCAGACCAGTCAGAAGCTCACGACGAAGCTACTGTACGGCAAGGCGTTTCGCGCGCCCTATTACCAGGAGTTGTTCGCCGAGACCTCGTTCAGCCTGCCGAACCCCGGTCTCGAACCCGAGCGCTCCGAGACCTGGGACCTGTCATTGTCCTACGCGCCCACCAAGACCCTGAACCTGGGCGTGAACCTGTACCGTCTTCAACAGAGCGACGTCATCAGCCTGCAGACGGTCCCGGGTTCACCGAAGCTCCAATACCAGAACTCGGGGAGGCACACTGATTCGGGGTGTCGAATTCGAGGCCTGGTGGCAGCCGATGCGCGATCTGCGCCTATCCGGGAACTATGCCTACAACGACCCGGATAAAGGCCCGCTGCACTTCGTGGGTGCGCCGCGGCAGCAGGCCTATCTGAGGGCCGACTGGCTCCCTCGGGCCAATTGGCAATGGAATGCCCAGGCCAACTGGATCGGCAAGCGTGACCGAGGGAACGGTGACCCACGCCCGCCGGTCGACGACTATCTTGCGATGGATACCACGCTGCGCTACGTGGGTTTCAAGGACTGGCAGTTTGCGATCTCGGTTCGCAATCTGTTTGATGCCGATGCACGGGACTACATCAGCACCTCGGTCGAGAATGATCTCCCTCTGCAGGGACGCAGCGTCTTTCTCGAAGCGCGCTACGATTTCGCAAACTGGGTGAAATAGCATGCCGGGAATCGGCAGCGCGCTAGCGAGCCCCCAGCCGATTCGGTTGATCGTCCAGTGCCTGATCCTGATCGGTCTGCTACTGTCCGCTCATGGTGTAGCGGCCGCCCCGGCGCTGGAGCCGCTTGAGGATGAGCGACTGCTCAAGACGGTGTTCATCTACAACTTCGCCAAATTCGCCCATTGGCCGGACGATGCCTGGGAGTCGGGCGAGACCACTCTGGTCCTGTGCGTCGCAGGTTCTGATGAACTTGGTGTCACGCTCGAGCGGCTCGCCGGCGAGTCGGTCGGGGGTCGCCCGCTCGTCGTCCGGCCCTACGCCGGGGGACCCGCGGGCGAGGGTTGTAAGCTGTTGTATATCGCCGGTTCCGAACATGGACATTTCGTCGGATTGGTCGAACAGGTGGCGCCGCGCCCGGTCCTGACGATCAGCCAGATCCGCGGCTTCGCGGACATGGGCGGGATGATTCAACTGTATCGGGACAAAGACCGGATCCGGTTCAAGATCAATCTCGCCGCCGTGAGTGCCAGCGGATTGCAGCTCAGCGCCAGGCTGCTCGATCTCGCGGAATTGGTCGGTAGCAGGAGGGCGCAATGAGCCTGCTGCGCAATGCGCCGATCAGGCGAAAACTGACTGTTATCATGATGACCACCGTGGCAGCTGCGCTGTTGCTCAGCCTGCTGTTGTCGCTGCTGGTGCAGATCCATGCCGCGCGCGACGACGCAACGGCGCGCCTCGAGGCCGTCGCGGCGGTCCTCGCGGCGCACAGTCATGCGGCCATTGTGTTTCATGATCACCGGGCGGCCACCGATTTGCTGGCCACTCTCGAAACCCAGGATGATGTCGTCGCTGCGGCCATCGTGCTAGACGACGGTGAGGAATTCGCCGCCTATCGTTCTGGCCGCCACCCGGGCGCGGACGACGCTGTCGGGTCGACTGATAAGGCCGCGGGGTTTTTCGACTGGATAACCGTCGAGCAGCCGATCGTGTTCGATGGTGACACCCTCGGACGCTTCCTGATCGTCGGTAACGTGGCACGACTGCGCGACACCCTGCGCTGGCAGGCGCTGATGGTTCTCGGCGTGTTTGGCATCTCCATGCTGTTGGCCCTGTTGCTGTCCAGCCGGCTGCAGAAGTTCATCTCTGTCCCGGTCCAGCGTCTGCTGAATGCCATGGCGAACGTCTCGGCGACGCGCGATTTCGGATCGCGGGCGGAAAGGCTCAGCAACGACGAACTGGGCAAACTCACCGACGGCTTCAACGACATGCTGGATCAGATCCAGACCTACGACAGTGCAGTCGAAGACTATCGCCAGAGTCTCGAACAGCAGGTCGTCCAGCGTACCGAAGAACTCGAACGGGCCAAGCAGCAGGCGGTCGCGGCGAACACAGCGAAAAGCGAGTTTCTTGCCACCATGAGCCATGAGATCCGCACGCCCATGACGGGTGTGATCGGGTTCACCCGGCTGCTGGAGAAGACCGGGCTGGACCGGCAGCAGCGCGACTACACGAGCATCATCGGCCGTTCCGCCAACAGTCTGCTCGAGATCATCGATGAAATACTCGATTTCTCTAAGATGGAGGCCGGCAAAATGGAGCTGGAGGCACGGGACTTCGATGTTGACGACCTGCTCGGTGCCGTGCGCTTGACGCTGATGCCCCGGGCAATGGAAAAGGGTATCTCGTTCAGCACCTCGAGCGCTGCGGACGTGCCACCGATACTGCACGGCGACCCGGTGCGGGTGCGACAGATCCTGATCAATCTGGCAGGCAATGCAGTGAAGTTTACCGACCGAGGCTCGGTCAGCGTGCATCTGGAAGCGGCCGCGCAAGAACCCGGTCGATTCGCGTTGCGCATAAAGGTCGTGGACACCGGAATCGGCATAGGCGAGGAGCAGCACGCAACGCTGTTCAAGCCGTTTCAGCAGGGTGACGGATCGATTACGCGGCGCTTCGGCGGCACCGGTCTCGGACTGGTCATCACCAAGCGGCTGGTCCAACTGATGGGGGGAGAGATCACGGTCTCCAGCACGCCCGGTGAGGGTTCGGTTTTCAGCGCCGTCGTGGAGCTGCGGCTGCCGAAGGATAAAGGCGAATCCGCAGCGCCCGCCGCGACCCACCGCAAGACAACCAAGGCGTTGGTGTCCGCGGAAGAATTCGCGCCGGACCTTGCCTCGCTCAGCGTCCTTGTCGTCGATGACAGTCCAATCAACCTCAAGCTGGCGATCGCCCTGCTGGTCAACCGGGGCGTCGATGTGATCGCGGCGGAAAACGCGTTCGAGGCGCTGGAGGCGGTCGGCAGGCAATCGTTCGACATTATCCTGATGGATCTGGAGATGCCGCAAATGAGTGGGATCGAGGCCGCCGGCAGAATCCGTACAATGTATGGTGAGGCTGCCGACATACCGATCGTCGCGGTCACGGCGCACGCATTCCCGGAGAAGCGTCAGGAGGTGATCGAGGCAGGCATGAACGACCTGCTGGCCAAGCCCTATCTGCCCGAACAGCTTTACGCCATGATTGCCAAGTGGTGTGCCGGCGTCGGTTCGCACAGTAGCACGCACGCCGGCCATGCAGGCTTCGGCAGCGATCTGCCGGTGTACGACCGGGAAGCGGCGTTGACCATCGTGGCCGGTCACGAACCCTCGGCCCAGTCGATGCTGAAGGAGTTTCTGAGGGGGTTGCCGGCCAGCGAGGCCGCGGTGCGCGAGGCGTATGCTGAGGCGGACTACCAGGCGCTGTATCAAGCCGTCCACAAGCTGGCCGGCGCCGCCCCGGTCGTCGGTGCCGTCGCGCTGCACCGAACGGCGGTCCACCTGCAGAACTTTCTCAGGCAGGAGCCGTTGCCGTTGCACAGAGTAGAGGTGGCGGTCGGCAGCCTGCTGCGAGAGGCCGCGCGGTTTCGTGCAGCGTTCCCCGATTCCAGCGAGCGGTCGGGGGGGAAGTAATACCAGGCCACGGGACCTATTGGCGGCCGGCGGGGGTTTCGGCGGCCGCGTCTCTGCCGCTAATCGCGATCGCGGTGCCTGCGAGATCGGCCCTCAGCAGTTCGGCCGAGGTACTGCGCACGCGTTGCGGCAGAGCATTCCAGTCGATAGGGGTTTCGAAATCCGGTGCCCGGTAGGCACCGATCCGCAACGGGTTCTGCGCGAAGTCCACCAGGGTGAACCCCTTCGGCGACCGTTGTGTCGCGCCCAGCAGACGCCGCGGACCGGCGCCCAGGCAGGATTGGCTGACCATGGCGACGCCGCCCTTGCTGCCCGGGTAGAAGGCATGATGGTGGCCGCTGAGATACAAGTCGACATTGGCCTCCTCGAGCAATGCCTGGAGTGCGGGGTCGCCGATATCCTCGCGCTCGCGGCCATGCGCAAACGGCCACAGCGGTAGATGGCTGAACACCACACGCCGGCGGTATGCGCGGCCATGGCGTTCGAGCACCGCGCGCACCCAGTCCATCTGCTCGGCCGGGAGGTGCCCGACCGTGGTGGCATCCAGCGCGATGAACAACACGTCCCCGGCGGCGAATGCGTAACGGAACGGATAGCCGCTTTCGTCCAGGAACTGCACATTCGGCCGGCGGCCTGCCCACTGTTCCGCATAGATGGCGCGCTCCAGCCGGAAGCCATCGTAGGCGGAACCATCATGGTTACCCGGCGTCACGGCCAGCGGAATGCCGGCGCCGGCAAGCCGTTCGCTGACATGCTCGTGAAACGCCTCCCACATGCGTTCGACCTCGGGCCGGGTCAGGTGTGGTCGGCGCTGACCCGCCACCATGTCCCCGGTGCTGATCACCAGGTCCGGGCGCACGGCGAGGATCCGGTCGATCGCCGCATCGACCGAGGTCTCGTAGTGTGTGGAGCCATAGGAGCCGTTCAGATCCGAGATCACCGCAACCCGAAGCGGTTCCCGCGCACCAGCCAGTGCCGGCAGCACTGCCAGCAGCAGCGCCACGACGAATCGCCCGAGACAGCGTCGCCGCCATGCGCTTCCCTCAGGGATGATCACAGTCGACCTTGTGGGCAGTTGTATCGCCGGTTGCCAGGAATCCCTCGGGATCGAGGTCAAAACGGAGTTTTCCCGCACGGCAGCCGGTCCGCAGGATGTCGGCGGCCTGTGCCGTGTTGTTCACCAGCTGTTGCAACTGCGGTGGGCTGAGACCGAAGCTGTCCCGTACATATGCATACAACTCACCTTGGGCGGCGAAATTGTCGGCCAGGCGAATCAGGCGTTGGTAGGTGTCTGCATCGAAGTGCCGGATCTTTTCGAGCATCCGGGTTTTCTTCGCGAAGTTCGCATACTGGACGCGTCCACCCGCATCGTTGTCGTTGAGCTGGCTGCGCTTGAGCCGGATCGGGTGGTGCCCGGCAATCGCATCCGGCACCCTGGTGCCGCCGGCCGGGATCCGCCGAATCCCGCTCCCCTCGTGCCAGTACCAGTAGCTCAGGTAGTCGATATTGCCGATCCGGTCCTGCTGGCTGAAGATGTAGTCGAGCAACGTGATCTCGGTGATTTCCTTCATCCAGTAGACCATCTGTTCGGGAGACACACCGTTGCGCATCGCCTGTCTCAGGGTCGCGTTGTCGGCCGCCGTGTGGATGCCCTCATCGATGGCCTTGCCCAGCGGCCGGTCTGAACGCAGTGCCAGGAAGGGTGCCGTCTGCTGAAAATCGTTGTTCTGTCCGACGCCCCAGCCGGATTCGCGTGTGCCGTTCACCGCCGGCCCGTAACGGTCGCCCTGCGGGTGCAGCAGGACACCGTGGATCTGTTGCCGATCCGCAGTGAAGAGTTCGTCGGTTGCGCGGTACGATGCCGGGTGCTGCAGCGCTTTCTGCATGATCTGCCAGCCCGCGTGATTCAGGGCGCGGCCTTTGTGCTGTGCCGACAATGTGAAGCCGTGGCGAGTAATGCGTTCCAGGTGGGCGTCCTTGTCCATCGAGCGGTAGACGCTGACCGGGACATGGACATCGGCGTCGAAGTAGCGCGAGAAGTGATAGTAAAGTAATGCGGCGGTGGAAAAGGTCGCGCTCGTCTGCGCGTCGTTCATCGTCGTTTTGTAAGCGACCGGCTCGCCGATGGCGCCGCGTTTGATCGCGCCGCTCTTTGCGCATTGCTTCGACTCGAACACCTCCGGCCGGTGTGCGAAAGGGCCTCTGGAGATGTCGTAGATCAGTGTCCCGGGACTGGTGCTGAAGACCTTCGGGCACAAGGCATGGCCGCCGGCATAGAAATCGATGCGGCAGAACGCGTCCTCCTCGGCTCTGTCGGCGTCGCTGTACACAGCGCCGGGCATCCGGCCGAGGATGACGCAGCGTTCTTCCAGGCCGTGTGGCGAACGATAGGTGATGGTGGTGCCAGCTGCTGCCGCCTGTGCAGTCGGGTGGCGGGCGGGCGGGGGCCGGTCGGCCACCACATCGGTGGCCGCGAGGAAAGCGGGCGCATCCGCGTCGGCGAACGCCGACATCGCACAGCTCAGCAGTGTCAGCGGCAGCAGAAAAGTCAGTTTGTTTGGCGTCATTGTTCAGCAGTGGCGATGTCTCGGAGTGTTGCGATACCGATCGGCAGCTCGCCGATCAACGTTGCTGTCGGCGGGCCTTCCCTGGGCTTCGCTGAAAGTCGTGCGGTGTGATCCTCCGGCCCGGGTCGGCTCTTTCAGGTCCGGGGCATTATTGTGCGATTCCCGCTTTGCTTCCAGCGGAATCGGCGCGAACGTTTTTTGCCGATGCCAGGTCGCTTAGTCGCTTGATCCGGCCGGATCAAGCGAGGCGTTTGTCCACCGCGCTGTCTCGGGCGGATCGCCGAGCCTCCGGAGCGTCCCGAACGCCAGACGCGATGGCACGGCCGCCAGGCGGAACAGTGTGGCCAGGGCAGCCATGGTGGTGGGCTTGTCGCATAGGGCTTGACTGTGGATCGAGCAGAAAGGCATTGTCGAGAAGTAGCTGGCGGATTTACGTTCCGGTCTGGAATGAGAATCGGTCGGCAGAACAGATGACACTCGCCAGGACGGTTAAGTGATGATCGTCCAACCTGGCCTTGCGGCCATCTACCGCCCAATCGCAAAATGCTTTCGCTGTGAAGTGGCGCAGTGGGTGTCCGTTATTTGCGGGTCCAGCACTGTCCGAGTCTGTTGACTAAGCAACTGAATTAAAACGACAAGAGGTGCATCGATCGTCCGATCTCGTCCATACTAAACCCAGAGCAAGACGTGGGTAGCAAAGGGGGTCGCTCGATGCCGCGGCCAATTCATCACCTCAATGCGCAGCAATGCAAACACCCGTCGAGGTCGAAACTGGCCGACGGGGGTGGCCTGTATCTGGTGACGACTCCAGCCGGATCGAGTCGATGGGAATTTCGCTACACGCTAAACGGCCAAGGACGGTATATGGGCTTGGGCGGTTACCCGGCTGTCTCTTTGTCGAAGGCGCGTTCTGAAGCCGAGAAGGGCCGCAAGCACCTAGCTGCCGGCCGTGATCCGATCGAGGCCAAGAAGCGGCCACACAGGCGGACAAAAGCGACATTCACCTCAGCAGCGGCTGAATTCATTCGCGCAAAGCGATATGGCTGGTCGAACTGCAAACATACCCATCAGTGGGTCAGCACCCTAAAGCAATTCGCACGTCCGATCATTGGCGACAGGGAGGTTGACACGATTGAGGTGGACGACGTGCTGCGTGTGCTGAAACCGATCTGGCTCAAGACACCCGAGACAGCAAAACGTGTGCAAGGGCGGCTGGAGAATATCTTCGACTTCGCCATTGTTCGCGGCTACCGCAAGAGTGACAATCCGGCACGGGGGCGTGGCCACTTGGACAAGGTGCTGCTGCCACGTGCCAAGGTGCGAGCAATCAGACACCATCCGGCGCTGGCATATGCCGATATGCCAGCCTTCTGGTCGGAGCTAGAGAGTCTGGGCGGCGTAAGCGTAACGGCGCTGCGGTTTACGATCCTGACGGCCTGCCGCACCAGCGAGGTGCTCAACGCGACCTGGGACGAGATCGACGGCAAAGTGTGGACTATCCCTGCGGAGCGCATGAAGGCTCGCCATGAGCATCGTGTACCTTTGAGCAAGGCAGCATCGGCTGTGCTGCGGTCGGTCCCTCGCATCGAGCCTTACATCTTCGCTGGCCGTTTTCATAACCGTCCGATCAGCAACATGACCATGCTCAAGGTGCTGCAACAGCATATGGGTCGCAGTGATCTGACGGTGCATGGCTTCCGCAGCTCATTCCGCGACTGGGCCGAAGAGACTACAGGATTCCCAGCACGGGTCTGCGAGGCGGCGCTCGCGCATACGGTTGGCGATAAGAATGTCGCGGCCTACCAGCGTGGCGACCTCTTCGAAAAGCGCATCAAGCTAATGGGCGCATGGGCCGCACACTGCACGGTGGCCGTGGGGGGCAATGTCACGCCGCTGAGGCGCCAGAAAGGATAACTCGTATACGCCGCGCCTAGCCCGACGGGGCGAGAACCGGGACACGCTTGCCCGGGTGGCGTGGCACCTAATTCAGAGGGCTGCGCGAAAGGGTGCGCTACGGCGAAGGATGACATGCCGGATTGGATGTTCCGTCTCTTGGGGCAACCTCTGGTTGATGACTGGTTGCAGCCAAAAGTTATTAAACACAACACAAGTAAAGCCTCATGCTGTATACTGTCAGCATGAAATGCAAGAAGACTGTTGATGCGCGAAAGTATTCGCATGAAGCGCTTGAGCGTCTACGCACGGATGCAGTCAAACGTGTTGAAGCCGGGGAGAGTCCGGAAGCTGTTGCACAAGGTTTGGCAATCAATCGACGTACCATTTATCGCTGGCTTGCGGCCTATCACTATGGTGGCGAGGAGGCATTGAAAGCGAAACCCATTCCCGGTGCGCCGCCCAAACTTGACGCAAAGCAGATGGCCAAGCTATCGCGAATCATTCACACGAAGAACCCGCTGCAACTGAAATTCGACTATGCCTTGTGGACATTGGCGATGATTCGCGAGCTGATTCGATGGGAGTTCGACGTCAAGCTTAGCGAAGTCTCAGTGGGCCGGCTGATGAAACGGCTCGGTTTCACGCCGCAGCGACCATTGTATCGCGCTTGGCAGCAGGACGAAGCACGCATAGCGCAGTGGCGCGAAACCAAATATCCGAAAATCGCTGCGCGCGCCAAGCGTGAGAATGCCTTGATATTCTTCGCTGATGAAGCCGGCATGCGGTCTGATTATCACGCTGGCACGACGTGGTCGCCAAAGGGTGAGACGCCTGTCGTGAAGGCGACCGGCGCACGGTTCTCATTCAACATGATCTCCGCCGTCAATGCGCGCGGTCATTTTCGCTTCATGACCGTCGAAGGAGCGGTAACCGCCAAGGTTTTCCGTGATTTCCTGAAGCGCTTAATCAGTGGCGTGGACCGGAAGGTCATACTGATCGTCGATGGGCCTCCGACGCACAAGGCGAAGCTCGTCAAGCGGTTCGTAGAGGACAACGCCGATCGTATCGAGTTGATCGTGTTGCCACCTTATTCGCCCGAGCTGAACCCCGACGAGCTTGTTTGGGCGCATGTGAAGAAGAAGGTGACAAAGGCAACCATCTCGACCAAAGACGAGATGAAGTGTGCAGTGATTAGCACCATGCGAAGCCTGCTCAAGACACCGACGATAGTCGCAGGATTCTTCCGAACACCCACCTGCCTCCATGCCAGTATATGAGGCTTTACTTGCGACGGTCTTAATAATTCTGACACGTGTCGTATTATTTTTGGTTCGGCCTCTCGATTTCATGGGTGAACTTTCGTGAACGCAGATTCCGCTTTGTCAATTGGCGTCCTGCTTCTTTCTAATGTGCTGCTCATGGGTTGTTCTCCGATGGACCCAAACACCCTGGTCACTATCGCCGATGCTAGAGTCCACAAAGCTGAGTTTGTTGATATCGGTGCCTCGGGTGATTCTCCTGGCGATATGTACATCTTTGATCAACCCCTGCTCGACAGCGACAGCAAAAGAATCGGCAACAATAGCGGGATATGCGTCCGAACGCTGGTGGGACATAGTCTTCAGTGCCAGTGGACGCTCACGCTTGATAACGGCACCATCCAGGTGGCCGGACGAGAGTTCGACAAAGGAACATCATCGATTGCAATAGTTGGTGGCACAGGTGCGTACACAGGGATCAGTGGTCAGATGGAATCTACCAACAACGAAGACGGCACCTTTTCGCAAGTGCTGCGCTACCAGCTGCCGTAGAGTCATGGCTCTCAGTCCTCCAGCCGCGATGCGTCCTTCTCGACGTACGAATGGAAGGTCCACTCCTGTTACGGAGCTGCCGTTCACCGGGCGCCACCGGACGTGCAGCAGTGGGTCGACTCCGGTCTATTGCCATGCACAATGAGATGTGTCCGCTCTCTCGTAAGCTGACCCTCCTTCCAGCATCGGCAACAAGTTGATTCACTGAGCCAGAGGTTCTGTTTCTTATGTTGAGGAATGAGGCAATCCGCCTCGTTCTGAGATGGGAGCAGAGCAATGGCCCAATCGACGCAAACCATCAGCCCGTTACGCCAGCGCATGCTCGACGACATGCGCTTGCGCAAACTCTCACCCAAGACGCAGACCGGCTATATCCGTGCCGTGCGGCAGTTGGCCGGCTTTCAGGGGCGCTCGCCCGATAGCGCGACGATAGAGGAGTTGCGACGCTACCAGTTGCACCTGGTCGATCACGGCATCTCGCCGGTCTCGCTGAATGCGACGCTCACCGGCCTGAAGTTTTTCTTCGAGGTCACAGCCGATCGCCCCGAAGCGATGGCGAAGATGCACACGGTGCGGGTACCGCGCACGCTGCCGGTGGTGCTCAGCCGTGACGAGGCGGCGCGCCTGATCGCCGCAGCCCCCAGCCTCAAGTACCAGGCCGCGCTGTCGGTCGCCTACGGTGCCGGCCTGCGCGCCAGCGAGGTGGTCGGCCTCAAGTTCGCTGACATCGACGGTGAGCGCAAGACCCTGCCTGTCGAGCAGGGCAAGGGGCGCAAGGATCGTTATGCGATGCTCTCGCCGCTGCTGCTGGCTCGCCTGCGGATGTGGTGGCGGGTCGCCCATGCCCAGGGCAAGCTGCTCGACGACGGCTGGCTGTTTCCCGGCCAGCATCCCATTGCCCCGCTGAGCACCCGTCAGCTCAACCGCGCCGCGCATGCCGCGGCGGCGACGGTCGAGATAGACAAGCGCGTGTCGAGGCACACCCTGCGCCATTATTCGCCACCGATCTCTTGGAGCAGAAGGTGGATATCCGTGTGATCCGGGCCCTGCTCGGGCACAAGAAGCTCGAGACCACCGCGCTGTATGCCCAGGTCGCAACCGAGATCCTGCGCGAGGTCATCAGTCCGCTGGAGGGGTTGCCATCGTCATAGGCGACATCGGTGACCTATCCCCTCGAGGTCGCGGATAGCTTGCGTGCCCACCGGCCGGCTTGGCGGCAGACCCAACACGGGCATCTCAGCCTGGGTCAGTACAAGGTCATGTCGGCGATCGAGCAATGCCGCAGCGCGGTGCTCGGTGGTCATGTGCTGCAGTGCCCCGCCTGGAGTCAGGCCGTCAACGTCTCTCGGCGGATGCACGGATGCTGAGACGCGGGGGCAGGCTGCAAGCGCCCCTGCTCACGAGCCTCGGCAGGCGAGCCTGTTATCAGAGCACTGCGAACACACTAAAAAGGCGGTGCCGGATGGCCGAACTAGCCGTGAGATACCCTCACATAGAAGATGCAATGCGGGTAGAAACGGGGTAAGAAGCGATCGAGAAATGATTAATGATTCTAAAACAGTAGGATAAAGACATTATATGGCGGAGGGGGTGGGATTCGAACCCACGGTGGGCGTTAACCCACGACGGTTTTCAAGACCGTTGCATTCAACCGCTCTGCCACCCCTCCGGAGTTTGCCGCGGACGCGAAGGATACCGGAATTTCCATACAATACAACAGACTTTACGTCTCGAACTGCCTTTGGAATGGCCGCGGCAATGGGTTATCCTTCGTGAAACTTTCGGGCCACTGCTCGGTCTGATTTGTTGATTTCAACTGCAACAACTGCCCAGGAGGCATGTGCAATGAACCGTTACGAGAATGTTGTCGCCCACAGTGGCAGCGAGGTGGTGTCCAGCAACAAGGTGCTGAAGAACACCTACCTGCTGCTTTCCGCCACGCTCGGTTTTAGCGCCCTGATGGCGGTGGCTTCGATGGCAATTGGCGTGCCGCCGATCGCCTATCTGGTCGCGGTGATCACCGCTATGGTGCTGGGTATCTTCGTGCTGCCGCGCACCGCCAATTCGACCAAGGGTATCGGAGTCATTTTCCTGATTACCGGCCTGCTCGGATTCGGCCTGGGCTCGGTCTTGACCATGTATCTGTCGCTGCCCAACGGCCCGCAGATCATCGGCACGGCCTTCGCCGGTACCGGGATAATCTTCCTCGGCCTGTCCGGCTACGCACTAACCTCGAAGCGTGATTTCAGCTTCATGGGCGGGTTCCTGTTTGCCGGTATGATGGTGGTAGTGCTCGCGATGATCGGTAACATCTTCCTGCAGATGCCGGCACTGTCGATGGCGGTGTCCGCCGGCATCATCCTGCTGATGAGCGGTTTCATACTGTTCGACACCAGCCGGATTGTGAACGGTGGGGAAACCAACTACATCATGGCGACCTACGGCCTGTACCTGAGCATATTCAACATCTTCATCAGCCTGCTGCAGCTGCTCGGGATCATGAGCGATGAATGAACGAGGCCTGTAGGCCGATCGGACCCCGGCCCGGTGCCGGGGTTTTTTCTGTCTGAGATCTGGAGAGCGCTGATGGATTGGATGAAGATTCTCGCGGTGGTGGCCGGCATCATGATGCTGTTCGTGCTGTGGCCGGCCTACAAACACTGGTCGGGCAACAGCCCGAAGGCGGAGAAGGGCGACTGGCAGGCCGTCTTGCTGCCGCTCGCGGCGGTAGTCGGGCTGGTCGTCCTGCTGATCATGTCGGTACGGTAGTCGATCCTTTCCCTTTGAACTCGAGACGCCTCTGCTTGAAATTTCGACGCCAGGGCATCGTGGCGACCGCCTTTTCTGTGGGCCGCATGTGCAGACGCGCCAACCGGACGAGGCGCGACAGTGGCCGCGGGTCGCGTGCTAACATCCCAGCCGTGAATCCGAGTGACAGCCTCATTTCTGCCGTCGTGCCCGGCCGATGATCAGAATCGCGCTGGTCGATGATCATGATCTGTTCCGCGCGGGGGTGCGCAGCATCCTGAACACCCAGGAGGGCATGGTGGTGGTCGGCGAGTTCGCAAGCGGCGAAGAAGTGATCAGCGCGGTCCGTGCCGACCCTCCGGATCTGATTCTGATGGATGTCAACATGCCGGGCATCGGCGGCATAGAGGCGACGCGCAAGATTCTTCAGTTCGCCCCGGATGTCAGGATCATCGCGGTGACCGTGTTGAGCGAGGAGCCGTTTCCGAACCAGCTGCTGGATGCGGGTGCCCGCGGCTACCTGTCCAAGGGGAGCAGTTCCGAAGAGATGTTCGAGGCGATCCGGGCGGTCATGCGGGGCCAGCACTATATATCCGGCGAGGTGGCGCAGAAACTCACGCTGGCCAACTTCAGGAATCGGGGCGAGTCTTCACCGTTGAGCACGCTGTCCGCACGCGAAATGCAGATCATGATGATGATCACCCGCGGTCAGGGGACACAGCAGATCTCGGATGCACTGTTTCTGAGCCCCAAGACGGTGAGTACCTATCGACATCGGCTGTACGAAAAACTCGGTGTATCGAACGACGTCGAGCTGACGCATCTGGCGATGCGTCACGGGCTGCTCGAGAACGCCCAGTGAGTGCCGCGGTCTTTGATGCCGGCTGCCGTCGCTGTGATCGGCTGGCCTGTTTTCTCGACGAGGTGAAGGCGCAACACCCGGATTATTTCTGCAGGCCGGTACCGCCATTCGGCGCCGAAGACCCGGGTCTGCTGATCATCGGCCTGGCCCCGGGGATGCACGGCGCGAATGCCACGGGCCGTCCGTTCACCGGTGATTTCGCCGGCATCCTGTTGTACGAGACGCTGTACAGATACGGCTTCGCCAGTGCGCCGCAGTCGCTGTCGGCGACCGACGGTCTGCGCCTGCTGGACTGTCGCATCACCAACGCGGTCAAATGCCTGCCGCCGCAGAACAAGCCCGTCGGAGGCGAGATCAAGGCTTGCCGCGATTTCCTCAGCGCCGAACTGGACGGCTTCCGTGGTGGCGGCGTTGTCGTCGCGCTGGGTTCGATCGCGCATCGGTCGGTGGTCGCGGGGTTCGGTCTGGCACAGAAGGATTTCCGCTTCGCCCATGCCGCCGAACACGCCCTGCCGCGCGATATTGTCCTGATCGATTCCTATCACTGCAGTCGCTACAACACCCAGACCAAACGCCTGACCGCCGAGATGTTCGCGCAGGTCTTTCAGCGAGCACGCGAGATCCTGGGTTGATCCCGATGGCTCCGACTTGCGAGCCGGCCGCGACTGAATCGCGTCGCGGCGGGTTCGGTACGTGGGCGGCTGCCGCATCAAAGCGGCAGTCGAGCCTCCACGGAAGGATTCAGGCGTCCCGAGGGTCGACGGCGTCGGTGCGCGGATGCCCGAGTGATTGCGATCGGGGTCGAGCGCCGGTCGGCGGCCGCACGGCTGCCGGGTTTCCCATGTCGCAGTAAACTGACGGGGTGACTGCTCCAGACGACGCCTTCGATCACCTGACGTTTCTGCGCAACCTGACCCAGGGGCCGGGTGTGTACCGCATGCTCAATGCGGAAGGCGAGGTGATGTATGTGGGTAAGGCGAAGAACCTGCGCCGGCGCGTCACCAGTTACTTCAGTCGGGCCAGCAATCGTCGCATCGCCAGCATGGTGAGCCAGATCCGGGGTATCGAGATCACCGCCACGCACACCGAGGCGGAGGCGCTGCTGCTCGAAAACAATCTGATCAAGGAGCACAGGCCGCGCTACAACGTGCTGTTGCGTGACGACAAGAGCTATCCGTACCTGTTCCTCTCCGACGAGGAATTCCCTCGTCTGGCCTTCCACCGTGGTGCACGCAGCGCCAAGGGGCGATATTTCGGGCCGTATCCCAGCGCCAGTGCGGTGCGCGAGACGCTGCAGCTCTTACAGAAGCTTTTTCCTGTACGACAGTGTGAGGACAGCTATTTCCGTAACCGTTCGCGACCCTGTCTGCAATATCAGATAGAGCGCTGCACGGCACCCTGTGTCGGTTTCATCAAACCGGATGCCTATGCACAGGATGTTCGCGACACTGAGCTGTTTCTCGAGGGTAAGGCCTCGGACGTGGTCGGACGCTGGGTGGACAAGATGGAGCAGGCCGCGCAGCGGCTGGAGTTCGAGGAGGCGGCGCACCTGCGGGATCAGATCAGCGTGCTGCGCGCCGTGCAGGAAAAACAGTATGTCAGCGGTGAACGCGGCGACCTGGATATCGTCGCTGTCGCGACCGAGGCCGGCATTGCCTGCGTGCAGCTGTTCTACGTACGCCAGGGCCGCAACCTCGGCAACAAGAGCCTGTTTCCGCGTTCCGGCGACGGCGCCGAGCCGAGCGAGATCGTCTCGGCGTTCGTCGCTCAGTATTATCTCGGCAAGGCAGTGCCGCAGCAGATTCTGGTGAATGCCGAACCGCACGACCGGGCGGTGCTGGAAGAGTCGTTGAGTCTGCAGGCCGATCGTCAGGTAAGGATTCAGTCACGGCCACGCGGTGAACGCGCGCGCTGGCTGAAGATGGCGGTTGACAATGCACAGCTGGCGCTGGCCTCACGCCTGGCCTCCACGGCCAGTGCGCTGACGCGCCTCAACGCGCTGCAGCAGGCGCTGGCACTCGACGCGCAGCCGTCACGCATGGAGTGTTTTGATATCAGTCATACGCAAGGGGATCAGACCGTGGCCTCCTGCGTGGTGTTCGTCGATGGCACCCCCAGCAAGGCCGACTATCGCCGGTTCAACATCCGCGACATCACGCCGGGAGACGACTATGCGGCGATGCGCCAGGCCCTGCAGCGGCGCTACAAGCGTGTGCTGGCAGGCGAGGGCAGGCTGCCGGATCTGTTGCTGATCGACGGCGGGCCAGGACAACTTTCCGCGGCCGCGGGAATCATCGCGGAACTCGGCGTGGAAGGCGTGACACTGCTCGGCGTCGCAAAGGGCGCGGATCGCCGCCCCGGAATGGAGCAGCTGTTCTTGTTGGGGCGCAGTGCGGCTCTTATACTGCCCGCTGACTCGCAGGCCCTGCACATGGTGCAGCAGATTCGTGATGAGGCGCACCGTTTCGCCATCACCGGTCACCGCCAGCGCCGCGGCAAGGCCAAGACCCGATCGGTGCTGGAAGACATCAGTGGTATCGGTCCGAAGCGTCGTGCGCGCTTGCTCAAGCAGTTCGGTGGCTTACAGGGCCTGGCGCGCGCAGGGATTGAAGACATCAGTACCGTGGAAGGATCAGTGAAAAGCTGGCGCAGGAGATCTACGCAGCCTTTCATGGCAACAAATGAACTCGATTAACAATATTCCCAACCTGCTGACAGTACTGAGGATCGTACTGATCCCGGTCTTCATCGTCCTATTCTATCTCCCGGTCAACTGGGGGCGCGAAGCGGCCACTGCCGTATTCGTTCTGGCGGCGATCACCGATTGGCTGGATGGCTATCTCGCACGGCGCTTGCAACTTCTTACCGCGCTGGGCGCCTTTCTCGACCCGGTGGCCGATAAACTGATGGTTGCCACGGCGCTGGTGTTGGTGGTGCAAGCCGACCCGGCGATCGGGATGGCGATCGCTGCAGCAGTCATCATCGGGCGCGAAATCACGATCTCGGCCTTGCGCGAGTGGATGGCGGAGATCGGCGACCGGACCAAGGTCGCCGTGTCCGCGATAGGCAAGTTCAAAACGACCGGCCAGATGACGGCGATTGCCTTGCTCATCTACCGCGACGACCTTTTCGGCATTCCCATCTACACGATAGGGCAGATATTGCTGTACATCGCCGTGGTGCTGACGCTGTGGTCCATGTTGCTATACCTGCGGGCAGCCTGGCCCAGCCTGCGAGGCCAACAGTCGCGGCCACAATCGCCCCGGGAACCTTAGAAACAGGCTTGACACATTCTGGCAATTGCCTAGAATACGGCGCTCGTTCGGCGGGAATGGCTCAGTCGGTAGAGCACAACCTTGCCAAGGTTGGGGTCGCGGGTTCGAGTCTCGTTTCCCGC